>NZ_CP115396.1:0-1259166 GCF_027625995.1 Hymenobacter yonginensis | reverse complement strand
TCGGCATACACGAGGCGTTGCTGCAGATTGGTGTCGTAGCGCATGGCGCGGGTTCCCCAAGTGAGTTGCTTCAGATACACCGGCACACGGTCTTGCCCTGACACCTGCACCAGCACAAACGGACTGCTGCTTTGGAAATGCCGCTGATTGATGAGCAGCTGCGGCCCCAGCGCCACGCACCCGCCCATTAGCAGCGCCAGCCCGCGCCGATAACTACTGCCCGCGTGCCGGTGGCTCCACCACATGGCCAATGCCAGCGCGGCTGGTACTGCAGCTACATACATGGGACGGGTGTTCGAGGCTGCTGCCAAGCTCAGGCCGGCCACCCACCACCAAGCCGGCTGCCGGCGGCTGAGCGCCCACAGCCCCAGCAGCAGCATGGCCAAGGCTGGCATATCGACCGTCGTGAAGCTGAAATGGTCGCGCCAGAACGCGAAACTCAGCAGCAGCAGCAGCAGCCACCTCCCGCCGCTGACGCGCTGTTGCGTAGTGCTATGCCAGAGAGCCGGAATCAGTACGGCAAACAGCAGGGTTGCCCACCCAATGCCCATGACTTTAGCGGCCGTGGGCATTGAGCACTGCGTAAGAAAGCGCACAGCCAGAGCCGGGAAATGAATCAGAGCCGAGAGGTAGCCGCGGGTAGCGTCCTGAAAGCGCAATAAAGAAAAATACTGATGACGATGCTGGAAGTTAACTGCCAGTTCCCAGTAATGGCCGGCATCATAAGGCATCCGCTCGCCCTGCAGTCCCCCGCCCAACAGAAAATAGCCCGTATATAGCAGTAAAGCCGCAGCCATCCGCCAGCCCACAGGCAGTGGCTGCCCCAGCGCCTGCCACAGGCGCCGGCCATTTTTCCGGGCCAAAGCTGGCAGCGAAGATGCAGCGGCCTGAGCACGTGAAACAGACTGTGCGGAAGAGAAGCTATGCATGCGGACAGGACCGGCAGCCGGTCGGCAGTGATTTTACGTATCTTTTGCCCAAAGCTACACCTCTTTCCCTCCTTGTATACCCTGCCATATGAATCATCGTCTGCACCTGCGCTTCGAACAGCTTGAGCGTGCTACCACCCACCTGCTACAACAGGCTGAAAGCCTCGGCAGTCAGTCGCACCAGTCGCCGGGGCAAGGGCAGTGGTCGGCCGCTCAGGTGGTGCAGCACTTGGTAGTTGCCGAAACTGGTATCGAGCAGTACATTGAGAAGAAGCTTCACAATGCCGAAGATCTGAGTAAAGCGGGCCTGAGTCATATGCTAAAATCGGCTTTGCTACGCGTGATGCTGCGGCTGCCTTTTACGCGATTCAAGGCCCCAGCCCGCCTGACAGAGCAAACTCCAGAGCACGTTCCCTCCCTGCCGCAGCTTCAGGCCGACTGGCAGGCTGTCCGGCGCCGGCTCGAGCAAACCCTCAACGAATACCCCAGCCGCTCTCTCGACCGAGCTATATTCAAGCACCCCCGCTCAGGCATGCTCACTATCTACCAGACCCTGGATTTTATGCTCGACCACGTCCTTCATCATCAGCATCAAGTAGAGCGGATTGCCAAGACCCTCAGGCGGGTGCCACAGCCCTAGCTCATGGCGCGTAGCAACCTGTGACGGGTTTAGAAAAGCCCGTCACAGGTTGACCGCTGTTGTTTCCTGTACCGTATCTAATGACTCTTCGTACTCTTCCTGTGAACTGCGGCCTCCCTTACTGTACAGCCACTGTGGGCTTCTGATTGCGCCTAGGCACTTATCTTGTGAAGAAAAATGACATTTGTGCAGCACACATGAACGTTACCATCAACCAGCATCCTTTGGAGCATGACGTGGAGGGCCAGAGCAGTCCCGCCGATAATGGGGTTCTGCTCGCTACCAGCTACGACCTCACAGCCGGCAATTCCTGGGCTGCCAGTGGATATACTGTGGCTCCTTTCTTGGCGCCATCAGCACAGAAGCAGCTTAAGGAAGGTCTTGCTGAACTTGTGCGCGAAGCGCTGCGTGCCACAGGCTTGCCGGTTGCGTCTGATTTTGCAGTGGAGCGCTACCACGAAATGATTGGAGACGACCAAGCGCGTCATCTGGCTGTTATTCAATTCACCAGAGAATATCCCGTTAGCCGTCTGCCGGTGCCGGTACAATGGCTGGAAGAACGAGTAGCACAACTGTGTGGCAGCCCTGTAGCAGCATGCAACCCCTACGACGCGGCCCGCCTGTTTCATCTGCGCATCATTCGCCCGGGCCGTTCCGATAATAATCCACTGCACCGCGACGTGTGGCTGCCCAACTACGCTGACTGCATTAACATTTACCTGCCAGTAGCCGGTAGCACCATCGACTCTTCTCTTAGCCTAGTTCCAGGCAGCCATTGGTGGCCTGAGAATCAAACGGAGCGCACCCAGCAAGGTGCTATCTATAAGGGCGCGCTTTATAGGGTACCGGGGGTTAAAGGTAGTACGGCAAACATACAGCTTATTCGCCCCAACCCCAACCCCGATGAAGTGCTACTGTTTTCGCCTTACCTGCTGCACGGCGGAGCCGTAAATCTGACAGCTAATCTTACGAGGGTTTCGCTGGAAATGCGCTTCTGGCCAGCTTGACTCCTTGTTCTTAGAGTGTGTTTGGGAGTTGAGATTATTCCTAAATCAGAACGAGTCAACAAGTTGCAGGCGGAGTTCCTAACCTCCAGTCTACTTATGGTTGACGGCTATCAAGCCCTGAATGACTCGCAGTGGCGAGTTGTGGCCTGCCTACTGTCCATGCAACGGCGCCGCCGGTTGTGTTTGCGCCAGGTGGTCAATGTGCTGCTCTATGTTTGCCGCACGGGCGGACAATGGCGTGCCTGAATACGGTATTCATTGCGTTGGATCGGCTCCACGATTGACGGGACGCATTACCGTCGCTGGTCTGTGCGAATATCCAGAGCATGAAACTGGAACCCCGCATTTTTCGAGCACCGGGGCCTGGATGGGGCAAGCGTGTCAATGGGCGTAAACGACAGATCCTCACCGATTCGGATGGACGCATCTGGACCGCGCACGTACACGCGGCCCACAGCCACGACAGCCGCGGGGCCCTGGGCATGCTCCCTCACCGACCCTAGTGGGCGGCCCGGGTACACTTGGTGCTGACCGATGCGGCCTATTGGGGCTGCTTTACCGACCACCTGCGTGACCTCGGCCTGTCGCACCTGGTGGCCAGTCTTCCACCCACCCAGCGCGGATTTGTGCCCGTGGCCCAGCGCTGGGTGGTGGAGCGCACATTTGCCTGGCTGGCCTGCTTCCGGCGACTAGCCGTGGACTATGAATACCCCCCGCCAGTCATGGCTGCTGGCTCTTGTTGGCCAACATCACGGTGTACATAAATCGCCTCGCATAATTCTAAAATACGCTCTAAGCCTTCCCGGCCACACGCGTAGCTGCACGCAGCGTCCGACTTTACTCTTCCGTTTTCTTTTCGCGCACGATATCGGCGTAGGTGGCGTGGCGGGTGATGCCGGCGAAGGCGGCGACCAGCTCGGGCGGAGGCAGCGTGAGCTTGCGCAGGCGCAGATCCATCCAGGCGCCGTCCACCGTAACGGTGGCGGCTTCGCGTCCGTCGGCTTTGTAGAGGGTGTGGATGATGCGCCAGCGGGAGCCGTCGGCGCTGAGGCCGCCGAGCTCGGCCGATACGCGGATAGTTTCGCTCATGTGAATTTCCTTGAGAAACCGGGTGTCTTCGCGAAACAGGATGGGGCCGATTTTCAGCTCGGCGAAGTGCTGCATCGTGAAGCCCTGGTCGGCCAGAAACTCCAGGCGCACCTGGGCGGCGTAGTCGGTGTAGGCGGAGTGGCGCATGTGCACGTTGGGGTCCATATCGGCCCAACGCACGGTGTAGATTTTGCTATAGCTCATGGTAGCAGCGTACTTGATGAAGCAACGAAAGGTTGAGGCGGCCCGGTGGCAGGCCTGAGCGCCAGCCGGCTAGCCGTTGGCCGCGGTGAGGCGCACCAGATACTGCTGCTGCTCGTCTTCGCCTAAGAAGTCGACCTCGTAGCCGGCTTCCTGCGCGTAGTCCTGCAGAATGCTGGCACCGGCAAACAGCCAGTGGAAGGCGGCGCCCTGCTCGGCACCGTATTGCATGGTGTAGGTTACTTCGCCGTGGTAAGGGCCGTTGAGGTCGAATACTAAGGCGCCGTCCTCGTCCTCGTAGAGGTAGCTGATGTCGGAAGACGTGGCCAGAATCTGGCCGCCGGGCGCCAGCAGCTGGCGTGCATGGCGCAGAAAGGCGGCCAGCCCATCGAGCGTGCCCACCAGACCCAGGCCGTTCATGAGCATGAGAATGGTATCGTATTTTTCGTGGGTGAGGGCAGCGTCGCGCAGGTCGTGGTGCGCTACCTGGCGCACGCCGCGGGCCTGCATCACCTGCACCGCCCCGGCCGAGGCATCAATGGCCTTCACCTCGAAGCCCCGGCTCTGCAGCTCCAGCGCGTGGCAGCCGGCGCCGGCGCCCAGATCGAGCACGCGCCCCTGGCACTGCTCCAGGGCCTGCCGCTCCAGCTCCGGCATCTCCCAGAGGCTCCGGAAAAAGTAAGACGCCGGCAGGGGCTCCTCCTCGGCTACGTCGCTGAACACAGTAAGCGTGGCATCCAGGCGGCCATGCAGATAGTCGAGCAGGGCGTAGCCCAATGGATCGGCAGAAACGGAAGTGGCAACGGGGGGCATAGGCACAAGGAGTAGAAAAGGAGCCGGCCAGGCTCCGGCGCTGCAAGGTACGGCATCGGGCGGGGCCACAACAGGGTGGGCTGTTCAATAAAGTTTCGCATATTTCCGGGGCCGCACCCGGCTGGTTCGCTATCAATTTCTTATCCCCCACTCTTTCTGTTATGCGTTACCGCTACTTTTTACTGCCAGCATTGCTGGTACAGCTTGCCGGCACGGCCCAGGCCCAACGCGCCGATACTGGCGGCAAGCCCAACGACTACGACTACATCAACCGGGAGCTGGGCCGTAAGCGCGACGGTGCGCCCGTTACCGGCAGCCCCTTTCTGCTGCCGGGCTGGGCGCTGGGTACAGTAGCCATGCGCACCGGCAATGTACAGCGCCAGCAGTGGCTGAAGTACGACCTTTCCACTGCCCGCCTGCTGTGGCGCCGTCCCCAGGGCGACTCGGTGGAGCTGTTTACGACGATGGTACGCGAGTTTACGCTCCGCGATTCTGCCACCCACCTGACACACGTGTTCCGGCTCTACCCCGAGGCCAGGACCGAGCTGCCGGTGCTGCGCGCCACCTTTCTCGACGTGCGCTACGATGCGGGCCGCACAGCGCTGCTGCGCCACCTCACGCGGCAAATCCAAACCCAGACCTCCAGCGGTGCCATGACTACCGTTAAGAAATCGGCGTGGATCAGCAAAACCGCTTATTACATCAAGCGGCCCGACCAAACGCTGGTGCCGGTGCGGCTGAGCAACCGGAGCGTACTGGACGCCCTAGATCCACAACATCAGAAACAGGTCAGCGCCTACATTTCACAGCAGCAGCTCAATCTGAATAAGGAGGCCGATGTGGTGCGGCTGCTGACTTACTACGACAGCCTGCAGCCTTAGGCGGCGGGCCTCTGTATCTTTCCCGGGCGGGCTACGTTTGCAAAAACTCAACCCTGATCCTCTCCTCCATGTCCACCAACCTCGACTATCTCGACCCCAACCTGCTGCCGCTGGAAGACAAGCTGAACGCTTACCTGGCGGCCGAAAAGGCGCTGCGGGCAGCCAACACTGACAGCGCCAGCCTGCCGCAGCAGCAACAGCAGCAGGCCGTAGCGGCCGACGAATTTGAGCAACGCTCCGCTACTGGCAGCTTTCCGCAGCACGCCGAGGAAGTGCGCGACCAGCTTCAGAACTTACAGCAAGACCTGGAGCAACTACGCCACGAGATTCTGGCGCTGCTTCCCGTGCGCAACGAATGGGTGAAAGTCAACCTGGGCTACGGCCCCAGCCGCGTCGGTGCTTTCGACGTTCCGGGCCAGCCGGCAGGCACTTACGAGCTGCGGGTAGTGCATTAGGCCTGTTGCCTTCTTTGCTTGGGCAGCGCCCGGCAGCCACATGGCTGCCGGGCGCTTTTGCGTTATAGCCACCTCGTAAAGAGCAGGATAGCCCACAAAAAAAAGGACGACCAACAGCCGTCCTCTTTCCCACAACCAAAACACCTAAATATTATTTAGATGCTTTTACCGTTATCAATTATCGAGCCAAAAAATTCCGGGTTACTCTTTCACGAACCGGCTTACCACTCGGCTCCCCTCCGACTCTACCGTGAGCAGGTACACCCCGGGCGCTACCCCGGGCAACTGTAGCGTCTGGCGGTTGGCGCCTGCCCGAACGGCTATGGTCTGCGTGGCCACAGTACGGCCCAGTAAATCCTGCACCTGCAGGGTGCCGGTATTGGCACGGCGCGCTTCGAAAGCAACCGTCAGGGCGTCGCGAACGGGGTTGGGGTACGCGGCGAAGCTCTCAGCTACCAGCGTGGCGGGCTGCGTAGCCAGCACAATGGCCAGGTCTTTAGCGCCTCGGAACACCTGGCCCCGGATTTCGCCGCCGGGGTTGGCCGCCGTGTGCAGGTTCACATACATACTGTCGCGGCGGAACTGCAGGGCGCGGCGGGCCGTGAAGGGCCGGGCGGCGTTGGGGGCCGCGTTGCCGGCAGGCTGCCAGAAGCCTTCGGCGGCACTGGGCGGCGTGGTGGTATTGAAGAAGTTAAGCAGATCGAATACCACGGGGCCGGCCTGGGTGCGCAGCCCCGTATGGAAGTGCCCCGACGTGGCCGGACCGCTCAGCCCGCCCCAGGCCAGGCTGAAATGCACGTTGCTCTGGTCGCGGTCCATGCTCACGAAGCCAGAGCCGTAGCCGCCACTGGCCACCGGGTTAGGCCGCTCCTGCGCTCCATTGAGCGAGAATGTGTAGCCCTCCCGCGCCAGGCGGTACACCTGCCCCCGGATTTCGCCGTTCGGGTTGGCAGCCGTGTTGAATACCAAGTTGGCGCCTCCCGTCAGAAACAGGTTGACCGCCGCGGTATTCAGGCCGGTCAGCGTTACGGCAAAGGCATTGGCAGTACCCGCCGGAATCGTTACGGTAGTCAGCGGAGCAGCCGTGTTGGCCTGGCCGGCATCGGCCTGAAATACCGCCAGGCTGGTGGGCGCCCCACTCAGGCCGGTATGTGCCACAAAGATGCGCAGGGTATCAAACGTGGAGTTGAGGCGCAGAAACGACACGGCCCGGGCCGTAGTAGTCACGGCAGGCACCATCTGGGCGCCGTCGAAGCGGGCATCGTGGCTGAGGTAGCGCGCCTCCCGTACCAGCTGGCCCCGGATTTCGCCGCCGGAGTTGGCCGCCGTGTGTACGTTGATGTAGATCTGCCCGGCCAGCATGGCCGTCACGATGGCCGGTGTCGGCGCTACTTCCCCTTCGATTACGTTGCCGTTCACAAACGGCTGCAGATCCAGTACCACCGGCCCGGCCACGCCCGTAGCACCCTGGTGGAAATGGCAGGCCGTAATCGGGCCGCTCAGCCCGCCTACCACCACCCGAAACTTCAGCTTATCCTGGCTCTGCGCCAGATTGAATGTGCCGATACCTACGCCATTGGTGGTTACGGGCGGCACTTCCTGCGCCCCCGACAGCGACGCCACAAACTCTTCGTCTTTCTCAATTTCAATCTGACCCCTGATTTCGCCACCCGAGTTGGCCGCGGTATGCACGTTGAGGTAGTAGCCGCCCCGCAGGTAGCGGTCCAGCTTGCCCCGGTCGATGTCGGCCCCCGTAAGGAAGCCCTGGATGCGGTTGCCACGGATAAACCGGAACAGGTCGGTGACTACCGGACCCGACACGCCCCGGAACCCGTTGTGGGTGTGGGCGGCCGTGATGGGTCCGCTCAGCCCACTGAACGAGCCGGATATAAACAGCGTGTCGCGGGTAGGATTGAGCGTGAAGCTGACGGCCCCGCGCGCGTTGGTAGTCACGGCAGGCACTTCTTGCGCCCCACTGAGCGAAGATCCCAGCAGCAGATGGGCCCGCAGGTGGTCGGCAAAGGCAGAACTGCTCCCGAGTAAGGTGCACAGCAGCAACAAACGGGTAAGAAGTTGTTTCATGGGACCAGGAAATAAGAATGAACAGAATGCCAGATGGTTAACCTACCAACTCGTACCTAACTACCGTTTCGTTGCCTGCAGGTTATGTATAAAATTGCGTCCTTGCGGGCTTGCCCGCTGTTGGCCAGGCCAACGGCAGCAGATACCTGATTTTTTGCTCTCTACTCTACGCTCTTATGGAAGCTCCCAACCCCGAGTTCATGCGCGAAGCCATTCGCCTGTCCGTTGAAAAGATGCAGGCCGGCCACGGCGGGCCGTTTGGCTGCGTCATCGTGAAAGACGGCCAGATCATTGCCCGCGGCTTCAACCAGGTCACCAGCACCCACGACCCCACCTGCCACGCCGAGGTAGACGCCATCCGCAAAGCCTGCGCCACGCTGGGCACCTTTCAGCTCGACGGCTGCGACCTGTACACCAGTTGCGAGCCCTGCCCCATGTGCCTGGGCGCCATCTACTGGGCGCGCCCGCGCCGGGTGTTCTACGGCAACACCAAGGCCGATGCCGCCGCCATCGGCTTCGACGACCAGTTCATCTACGACGAAATCGAGAAGCCCCTCCCCGACCGGCAGATTCCGATGACCGAGCTGCTCCGCGACGAAGCCGCCGCCGGCTTCCGGGCCTGGGAGCAGCACGAAAGCCGCACAGACTACTAGGCTCTGTTATTATACATTTCCGCCAACACATTGCACCGGGCCTGCTGTCACTCAGCAGACCCGGTGCTTTTTTTCATATTTCATCAGCCACAAAACCCATTTAATAGTCCATAATTAACACATCAAGTCCAGAAAATATAAAATTCATTTTCCTCCTGTTCAACTTTTCCGACCTCTAACTTTGCATTATAAATATAATTAAACACATATAAGCATTTGAAACAACTAGCTTTCCTGCTCGCGGCTGTATGCTGGTTTTTGGGCCTGACCTGCCACGCGCAAACCGGGGCCTGGCTGCCGGCCGGCGCCAACACCTCGTATCCGCGCACCCTGCTGCAGGCCGCTGATATTCCGGCCGTACAGGCCACCTTAGCTGGCAGCTCCAGCGCCCGCACGCTCTACGCCGGCCTGTATGCGGGCACCGGCGCCACCCCACCCACCGACAATACCTCGTCCGGCGGCCGCCGGGCACGGGCCACGTTCGCCAAAAACACCGCCTTCGTGCTGCTGCTGAACCGCCGGCCCGATGGCGCAGCGCTGGCCCCCCTCACCGAAACCGAGCAAACGGCGCTGCTGAGCGGGGCGCAGTCGGCCCTGGAAACGCTGAACCCGGCGGTGGAGGGGGTTGTCAACTACACGGAGTGGCAGTGGCGCTCCAAGGAGCTGATTGACTACTTGGTTGCCTACGACCTGCTGCGGGGCGCGGGCGTGCCGGAAGCCTCGTTGGCCACGGCCAAAGCGCGCCTGCAGACGTTTGCCGGCAACCTGTACCAACAAAGCAACCAGCCGTTTTTCGGGGTGAGCTTCTACGCCTTCGTCAAAAACAACCACACCCTGATGACGGCGGCGGCGCTGGGCATGGCGGCCGTGGTGCTCAATGATGCCACCAGCCTCAGCACCCAGCAGCAACCCCGGAACTGGATCAACGCGGGTATGTACCACCTCGACAACGTGCTGTGGCAGGACGCGCAGCGGCAGTCGGACCCGACGGCGGTGGCGGGCTACGCCGAGGGGCCGTATTACTTCAAGTACGCCTTTCTCAACTGCCTGCCCTTCTTCCGGGCCATGGGCCACTTTCTGCCGGCCGGCCCGCTGCCCTACACCGTGGGCACCCGTACCCGCGACATCCCCAACCCCTACTACGACCCGCGCTACGCCCGCCTCTACGACTGGATTACGGCCATTCTGCTGCCCGATGGCCGGCTGCCGGCCCTGGAAGACTCCTACGTGGACATGGGCATGCCCGAGCTGGCCCTCACCGGCCAGCGCCGCTACGTGCGCCCCCTAGCGCTTGGCAACCTGGCGCCGCAGCAACTCAACACACTCAACAGCCAGCTGCGCGACATCACCGTAGACATGCGCGCCGCCTACTTGGCCGCCAACCTGCAGCCGCTGGCCGCCCCCGCCGATTCGGGCCTGACGGTGCTGCCCGCCAGCGGCAACATGGTGTTCCGGAGCGGCCCCGACACGCTGGCTACCTACCTGCACCTGTACGGCAAAAACGGCGCGGCCCAGACCAATTCCGGCGGCCACAGCCAGGCCGATGCCGGTAGCTTCCTGCTGCACGCCTATGGCCAGCTGCTGGCCCTCGATGCCGGCTACCTCAGCTACGGCCGCCGTGCCGAAGTCGGCAACGCCACCAACCACAACCTGGTATTGGTGGATGGGGCCGGGCCGGCCATCGGCACCACGGGCGCCGCCAACGATGCCGCGGCCTTCATTCAGAACACATTCCAGACCAGCGGGCTGCGCTACGGCGAGGTGCAGACCAGCTACCAGCAGGCCGGCATCACGCGGAAGGCGCTGTTTGTGCGCGGCACCTACTTTATCCTGGCTGATGCGTTGGCCGCGCCGGTGGCCCACACCTACACCTGGCAGCTGCACGGCTACGGCCTGGCCGGCGGCACGCCCGCCACCGGCACCTTCACCGACAGCCTGACGGTGGGCGCCGGCATCTGGCACAAAAACGGCGTGCAGTTGCGGGCCCAGGTGGTGGCCACGGGCGGCGCCACCTACGCGGCCGCCACCGGTAGCCATGAGCTCACCTACAACACGCCGGAGCAGCATACCACGCTGCTGGCGCACGCCACTGGCACCAGCCCGCAGTTTCTGGCGGCTCTGTATCCGTACACGTCGGCCGAGCCGCGCCTGCTGGCCGCCAGCACCGCTGGTACCGCCACGCTCAGCAGTCGCGGCGCCTTCCTCGATGCTGCCTTCGCCCAGGCCGATACAGTGCTGAGCACGGTGGCCTCGGCGCTGCCCAAGCCGCTGGCCGCCGACGGCCGCCTGAACTTCTACTCCACCGATTCGCTGGGCAACTTCGCCCAGCTGTTTGTGCAGGACGGGCGGGTGCTGCAGTATGGCACCCAGCCCATGCTGCAGGCCAGCCGCCGCGCCACCCTGAGCTGGCAGCAGCTCAGCGGCACCCAGTTCGAAGGCTACGCCAACCGCGCCACCGAACTGGTGCTGGCGCTGGACTTTGTACCCGGCACGGTCACGGGGGTTGGTGTGCAGCGCTACTCCTACGATGCCGCGGCCCGGCAGCTGACGGTTACGCTCACGCAGGCGGTCCGCTTCTTTGTGTCGTCGGTGGCGCGGCCGCTGCCGGTGGAGCTGGTGCGTTTCGGGGCCCGCCGCCAGCCCGATGGCACCGTGCGCCTCAGCTGGCAGACGGCCTCCGAGCTGCGCAATGCCAGCTTCACGGTGGAGCGCCGCACCGAAACCACCGCCTTCCAGGCAGTGGGCAGCCGGCCCGGCCGCGGCACCAGCACTACCCCCACCAGCTACACCCTCGACGACCTCACGCCCCCCACCGAGCAGACCTACTACCGCCTGGTGCAAACCGACCTCGACAACACCACCACGTACTCAATGGTAGCAACGGTACCCGCCCTGGCCCGGCAGCCCCGCGTGCTGGTGCAGCCCGTGCCGGCCAGCCAGGAGCTTACCATCACGTTCGCAGGCACTGCAGCCGGCCAGCAGGTGCTGCTTTTCAACCAGCTCGGGCAGTTGGTAGTACGCGTGCCCTACCAGCCGCAAGCCCGCCTGGGCATCAGCCACCTGCCGCCCGGCCTGTACCAGCTGCGGCTGGTTGATGCCCACGGCCAGCCCCTGGCCCCCACCGAGAAAGTGCTGATTGCCCGGTAAGCTCCCCAGTAGCGTTTACCAACACAAAGCCCCTGCTGCAGCTGCAACAGGGGCTTTGTGTTGGGGCTAAAGCTGCCGCGGCAGCCGGCAAAGCCGGTTTAGCGCAGTGGGCCTTTCATGCCCATCATGCGGGCCATTTGCTGCATGCCGCCTTTGGTCTGGCTCATCTTGTTCATGGTGCGCATCATTTTGCGCATGTCCTCGAACTGCTTCATCAGGTTGTTGACCTGCTGGATATCGGTGCCGGAGCCTTTGGCGAGGCGGCGGCGGCGCGAGCCGTTCAGCAGCTCCGGCTGGGCGCGCTCCATGGGGGTCATGCTCTGGATGATGGCCTCAATCGGCTTGAAGGCATCGTCGTCGATGTCTACGTCCTTGATGGCCTTGCTCATGCCCGGAATCATGCCCACCAGATCCTTCAGGTTGCCCATCTTCTTGATTTGCTCCAGCTGGGAGAGGAAGTCGTCGAAGTTGAACTGGTTTTTGCGGATCTTCTGGTTGATGCGCTTGGCCTCGTCCTCGTCGAACTGCTGCTGCGCACGCTCTACCAGGCTGATAACGTCGCCCATGCCCAGGATCCGCTGCGCCATCCGGTCGGGATAGAACATGTCCAGGGCCTCCATCTTCTCACCCGTCGAGATGAACTTGATGGGCTTTTCCACCACGGCCCGGATGCTCAGGGCCGCACCACCGCGCGAGTCGCCGTCGAGCTTGGTGAGCACCACGCCGTCGAAGTTCAGCCGGTCGTTGAAGGTTTTGGCAGTATTCACGGCGTCCTGGCCGGTCATGGAATCCACCACGAACAGCGTTTCCGACGGGTTGATGGCGCGCTTCACGGCCTCAATCTCGCTCATCATCTGCTCATCCACGGCCAGGCGGCCGGCGGTGTCGATGATGACGACCTTCTTGTTGTTTTTGCGCGCGTACTCAATGGCGTTGCGCGAAATCTCCACCGGGTTCTTGTTCTCGGGCTCTGAGTACACCTCCACGTCGACCTGCGTGCCCAACACTTTCAGCTGGTCGATAGCGGCGGGGCGGTACACGTCGCAAGCCACGAGCAGCACTGTGCGGTTCTGCTTTTTGAGGTAAGCGGCCAGCTTACCAGCAAACGTGGTTTTGCCCGAGCCCTGCAGACCCGACAGCAGCACCACGGCCGGCTCGCCCTTGATGACGATGTCCTGCTTTTCGCCGCCCATGAGCTGGGTGAGCTCATCGTAGACGATCTTGGTCATGAGCTGGCCCGGCGACACGCTGATGAGCACGTCGCGGCCCATGGCCTCGTCCTTGATCTTGTCGGTTACTTCCTTGGCTACCTTGTAGTTTACGTCGGCATCGACGAGGGCGCGGCGGATTTCCTTAACGGTCGCGGCGACGTTAATTTCGGTGATGCTGCCCTGGCCCTTGAGGGTTTTAAAGGCTTTATCGAGCTTGGTACTGAGGTTATCGAACATTTAATCGCAGATTTTGCGCTGATTTACTTGATTTCGCTACTGCTGAACGGGTTTCACTGCTTCAGGGAACATGATGCCATTCAGCACTTCCAACCGGGGAGCCTAGCGCCCTGCGCGTTCCATCCTGGAGGTGCAGGCCGGCGTAATCGGCAGCCGTAGAGAAGTGTGCGAAGCCGATACAGGCTTCAGCCTTCAAAAGTAACCAGAAAACCCCGAAAGGCCGCATCTGTGTACCTTCGCGCTTTGCTTAGCCTTTTGCCTGTGTCTGCTGCCCGCCCGCTTCGTTTGCTTGTCATCACCTACTACTGGCCGCCGTCGGGCGGGGCGGGCGTGCAGCGCAGCCTCAAGTTCGTGAAGCACCTGCCGGCGCTGGGCGTCGAGCCCACGGTCATCACCGTCGACCCCGAAAAAGGCGCGTATCCGGTGCTCGACCACTCGCTGGCGGCAGAGGTACCGGCCGGCGTGCACGTGATTCGCACGGGCACTTCCGAGCCGTTTGGTTCCTACAAGAAGCTCACCGGGCGCCAGCAGATTCCGTACGGCGGCTTCGTGGGCGAAAGCAAAACTAGTGTGGCCCAGCGGTTTTTCAAGTTTGTGCGCGGCAACCTGTTTATTCCGGACGCCCGCCGCGGCTGGAACCGCCACGCCCTGCAGGCCGTGGCCGAGCTGATAGCGCAAGGCGAGCAGTTCGACGCCGTACTCACCAGCTCGCCACCCCACTCCACCCAGCTTATCGGGCTGGCCCTGAAGCAGCGCTACGGCTTGCGCTGGCTGGCCGATTTGCGCGACCCCTGGACCGACATCTACTACCACCAGGAACTCAACCAGACGCCCCTGGCCCGCTGGCTCGATGCACGCTATGAGCGCCAAGTGCTGGAGCAGGCCGACATCGTGCTGACCACCAGCACCGACACACGCCAGCTGTTCCTGGGCAAGGCGGCGGGCTTGGCGCCCGGCAAGTTTCACGTGTTGCCCAACGGCTACGACGAAAGCGACTTTCAGCTCCCGTCGGAGCCGCCACCCGACCAGCTACTTATCACCCACACCGGCACCATCTCCGAAACCTACCACATCGAGCTGTGGCTGAGCGCCGTGGCCGAGTGCGCGCGCCGCCACCCGGCGGTGCCGCTGCGCTTGCGCTTCGTGGGCAAGGTATCGGACGGCGTGCAGCGCCAGCTGGCCGACAATGGGCTGCTGCCTGTCACGGAGCTGATACCGTTTGTGCCGCACGACGAGTCGGTGGGCTACCTGCGCCGGGCCACGGTGCTGCTGATGGCCATTCCGGACGTGCCGCACAACCTAGGCATTCTGCCGGGCAAGGTGTTCGAGTATCTGGCGGCCAACAAGCCCGTCATCTGCATCGGCCCGGCCGGCTCCGACGCCGACCTGCTGCTGCGGGAGTGCGGCGCCGGGCAGGCCTTTGCGTATGGCGCCTACGAGGCTATGCTGGCACACCTAGAGGAGCTGGTGGCGCAGTGGCAGATCAACCCCAACCTGGATTTACCCTCGCTCGGCCACGCCCGCTACTCGCGCCGCGCCCTCACCGGGCAGCTAGTGGCACTGGTGCGAGGTGGTGATGAGGTGGCCCGTAACAGGTGACAGGCAACAAGTAAGTTCTATTGGAATACCTGAACAAGCTGGCTGTAGTTGGCCGGAGCCTTTCCGGGCTGCGCGCAGACCCCTACCTTTGCCCTTCTCCCCACCGCTTGGTAACCTGTCACGTGTGACGTGTCACCACTTACCTCTTCCCCCAATCACCTGAATGGCCCTCGACCTCAACCATAAATCCATCCTGGTAACCGGCGGCACCGGCTCCTTCGGCAAGCAGTTTGTGCAAACTGTATTCGAGCAGTTTCCGCAGGTGAAGCGCCTGGTGGTGTACTCGCGCGACGAGCTGAAGCAGTTTGAGATGTCGCAGACGTTTCCGCAGGCCAAGTACCCCGCCATCCGCTACTTTATTGGGGATGTGCGCGACGGCGAACGGCTGAAGCGGGCCTGCGAGGGTATCGACATCATTGTGCACGCCGCCGCCCTCAAGCAGGTGCCCGCCGCCGAGTACAACCCGATGGAGTGCATCAAAACCAACATCTTCGGGGCCGAAAACGTGATTAACGCGGCCCTCGACTGCGGTGTGAAGGAAGTAGTGGCCCTGAGCACCGATAAGGCCGCGGCTCCCATCAACCTCTACGGCGCCACCAAGCTCTGCTCCGACAAGCTGTTTGTGGCGGCCAACAACATGAAAGGCGCCCGCGACCTGCGCTTCTCGGTGGTGCGCTACGGCAACGTCATCGGCTCGCGCGGCTCAGTGGTGCCGTTCTTCATGCAGCGCCGCGACACCGGCGTGCTGCCCATCACCCACCCCGACATGACCCGCTTCCACATCTCGCTGGAGCAGGGCGTGGACCTAGTGCTGTACGCGCTGGAAAACAGCTGGGGCGGCGAAATCTTCGTGCCCAAAATCCCGAGCTACGTCATCACGGAAGTAGCCAAGGCCATCGGCCCAAACTGCCGGCAGGAAATCGTAGGCATCCGGCCCGGCGAGAAGCTGCACGAGGAAATGATTACCGAAACCGATGCCCTGAGCACAGTAGAGCTGCCCAAGTATTACGTCATCCTGCCCTTCACGCCGCAGTGGGACGTGGAGCAGTTCATCCAGCACTTCAACGGCAAGCGCGTGCCCGAAGGCTTCCACTACGACTCGGCCAACAACGACGACTGGCTGGACGCCGAGCAGATCCGCGAGGAAATTCGCCTGCACGTGGATGCTGATTTTGCGGTGTAGCCGGCGCGTCTGTCTCAGCGCATAACCTCTACAGTGCCCTTTACTACCTGGCCGGTGCGTGTGCTGGTCAGATAGTAATAGTAGATGCCGTCTGCCTGCCCGGCTGCACTCCAATCGTCTCGGTAGGCTTCTGACTTATAGATAAGCCGTCCCCAGCGGTTGAAGATGCAGCAGCGCCATTCCGACGCCACTAAGCCCTTGAGCACGAAGGTTTCGTTCCGCCCATCCTGGTTAGGAGTGATAATGTTAGGAATCTTTACCTGGCAGGCCCGTTCCTGCACCAGTATCGAGTCCTGACTTATACACCCCCCCGAAGTCGTTACCTGTACGCGGTAGCGTCCGGCGGCATTGACGGTTATTGAAGAGGCCGTAGAGCCGTTCTGCCACCGGTAGGTAGCCCCCGGCACTTCCGGCACCGATAGTACCAACGGGCGCGCACTGAGTGGGTCGGTGCAGAGAATGGGGTCGGGCGGGGAGATACGCACGGACGGGGGCACCTGCACCTCAATGGTTTCCGTGGCCATGTACTCAATGCCTGCTGCGGTGCGGGCTGACAGCTCCACCTGGTAGGTGCCAGGCTGCGGGTAGGTGTGCTGCACCTCAAGACCGACAGCACTGTTGGCAGGCCCAGCAGCCGGGTTTCCGAAAGTCCAGATGGCAGACGCCACCGCCTCGCCTGAACTCAGCCGCGCCTGGAACTCAACCCGGGCACCGACACAAACCTGCCGACGCGCCACGATACGCAATGATGCCGCGAAGGCGTTCGGGAAATTTGGCAGGCCAAGGCGCGTAAAGCCCGGTGCCACGTCCAAGCCTTGCTTTTGAAACCGACAGGCCAGCCCGGGCAGGTTGGGTTCGTGAATAATGCCCAAAGCATCACGTGGAACGCCCAGATATATTTTCTGGTCAGGGCCTAGCGCCAGCGCTTTAGGATTGGTAGTAGCAAACTCCGTAACTATTTGTGTGGCCAAATCTATCTGGCGAAGGCTACCAAATTCGTCCGTAACGTAAAGCTTGGAATTATCCGGAGAGAACTCCAGACCGGAATATCCTAAAAAGGGAATCACAGGTAGAGCGGCCACATTGCTGACGCGGCCGGTGGCCGGGTTGAAAGCACCACAGTCGACTCCCAGGCCACTGATTGCGGCCGCAATGCGAAGCCCGTTGGGGGAGACCCGCAGATAGCCAAGGGCTGATTGGAAATTGGTAGCACCATTCGGGTCTATATGTGGCCGGCCGGCACGGCTCATCACTGGGGCACTGGCCAGGCCCGCCGGGCTTAGCAAATACGCATAGAAAGCATCATCGTTCCAGCCGTGTACCAGCACCCAGTAATCACGCCCGTTGGCATGGCGCACTGCTGTCAGCTTTTCAGCAAGCAGCTGTGTGGTGGCCGGAGTTGGTACCGCCTGATCTAACGTGGAGGTTAGCCCACCCAGCCCATTATTTAGCCGCAGATCAATAACAGAGTAGCGCAGTCCACCCTGCAAGCTGTTTTCAGCCTGATCTATGGTAAACAGGTAGCAACGATTGGCATCGCCAGGTGCCCGCAGGAGCAGTGCCGCCTGCATGCTTGAGGCCCGACTTCCGCGTGGCAGTACAACCCCCATCAATTGCTCCTGCCGGTTATATACCCGCTCCCCATCGGAGTAGCATTGCAGATTGCCTTCTTCGTCGGAAAGCACAGCACAGCCTTCGTTGGCATAAAAAACGGATGCGGGAGTAAGCGTTGGCAAGGTGACGGGGCGAGGACTACCAACCGGGCCAAAGCGCAGCCCGGCTCCGCTCCCAAACCGCCAGTTGTAGGCCTCGCGCTGCGCCCATGCTCTTGGGTGGGCCACCAGAAGCATGAATAAGATGAATACACTACCACGACGTAGCAAGCACATAATCAACATATAGCGGACTCTACTAAAGTGTGTTGCTAAACTAGTGAATCACACTATGCAAAGCACCACGCACAGTACGTACTTTTGCCTTTATGCCCGATGTTCCCCCAATGCCTACCCGCCCCATCGCCTACGGCCGCCAGCACATCACCGACGACGATGTGCGGGCCGTGGTGGAAACCTTGCACTCCGACTACCTCACGCAGGGCCCGAAAGTGGCGGAGTTCGAGGAGAAGTTTGCCGCCTACGTGGGGGCCCGGTACGCGGTGGCCGTGAGCAACGGCACGGCGGCGCTGCACCTGTGCGCGCTGGCGCTGGGCGTGCAGCCCGGCCAACGGGTCATTACCACGCCCATCACCTTCGCAGCGTCGGCCAACTGCGTGCGCTACTGCGGCGGCGAGGTGCATTTCGCCGACATTGACCCGGCCTCGGCCCTGATAGATCTGCAGCAGGTACGCCGACTGCTGGAAAGCCACCCCCGGGGCCACTTCCACGGCCTGATTCCGGTGGACTTCGCCGGCCTGCCCGTGAACCTGGAAGCCGCCCGCCAGCTCTGCAACGAGTTCGGTTTGTGGCTGATTGAGGACTCCTGCCACGCGCCGGGCGGCTTTTTCCTGGACTCGCAGGGCCGGGAGCAGCGTTGCGGCAACGGGCAGTTTGCCGATCTGGCCATCTTCAGCTTCCACCCCGTCAAGCACATTGCTACCGGCGAGGGCGGTATGATCACCACCAACCGCGAAGACCTGTACTGGGAGTTGCTGAAGCTGCGCACCCACGGCATCACCAAAGACCCCGCCCAGATGCAGCGCAACGACGGCGGCTGGTACATGGAAATGCAGGAGCTGGGCTACAACTACCGCATGCCCGACATGCTTTGCGCGCTGGGAATAAGCCAGCTGACCCGCGCAGACGAGGGCCTGGCCCGCCGACGACAGCTGGCCGCCCGCTACGATGCCGCTTTTGCGGAAATGCCCGCCGTGCGGCCGCTGGCCAGCGCCTCCGGCCACGCGTACCACCTCTACGTGATTCAGGTGCCCGACCGCAAAGGGCTCTACGACGCGTTGCGGACCCGGGAGATCTTTGCGCAGGTGCACTACATTCCGGTGCACACCATGCCCTATTACCAAGGCTTGGGCTGGCAGCCCGGCAACTTCCCGCTGGCCGAAGCCTACTACGCCCACTGCCTCAGCATCCCGCTGTTCCCGAGCCTCACCGACGACGAGCAGCAGTACGTCATCGACTGCATCCAGGAGTTTGTGGCGCGGTAGTACTCGGTGATTAATAGGTTCTACAATTTCTTACCTGTTGCCGTACAGACTGGTTTCAGCTACCTTTTCATCGCTGCTTTCTTGAAAAACATAGGTATCATCTCGCAGGTACGGATGGGCAGTACCCGCCTGCCTGGCAAAGTGCTGCTGCCGGCTGCCGGCATACCACTGCTCACCCACCATGTCCGGCGCCTCCGGCAAAGTCGGTTGCCCATCATTCTGGCCACTACCACGGAACCTGTTGACGACGTGCTAGCAGCGTATGCGCATGAGCACAACCTGCCCTGCTACCGTGGCAGCGAAACCGACGTGCTGAGTCGCTACTACGAGGCCGCCCTACAGGTTGGCCTTGATGCAGTCGTGCGCGTCACCAGCGACTGCCCGCTGATAGATGGCGAACTGGTGGGAGCAGCGGCCGAACGGTTTATGGCCGAGCAAAACCCGTTAGTTTACCGGTCCAACTCCATAGTGCGTAGCTTCCCCCGTGGCCTTGACTTCGAAATCTTCTCGTTTCAGATGCTACAGGAGGCGTACGAGCAAGCAACTTCGCCCTACGAGCGGGAACATGTCACCCCGTACCTCAAAACCAACCCGGCGGCGCTTCCCAGAGTAATCTTCCGCGACGAAATATACGCCGAGGGCGACTTCAGCCAGTTCCGAATTACGCTCGACACGCCAGAAGACTACGCCGTTATTCAAGCCCTCATTGAGCAGCACCAGGCAGCCGACCTGCCCTGCGCCGACCTTATTAGGTTGCTACTGGCCCAACCAGAGTTGATGGCGCTCAATGCCCACATCGAGCAAAAAGCTGGTTAGCACGCGTCCTTTGACCCTCCTCATGTCTGCCGGTTCTTCACCTCGTATACTCTCCAATGCTGCTCCTGAGCAGCAAAACCGCGTGCAGCAGTTGGCACAGCACCTTCGCAATACGCCCTTGCCGGATGCTGAACTGCCACATAATCTGGGCCTGTATCTGTCGCGCCAGACCTTCTCGCGGCTACTATTCCTGCATGAGTTGTACCAGCAGATTGTGCCGGTACATGGCGTGGTGATGGAGTTTGGCGTCCGCTGGGGCCAGAACCTGGCAGTGCTGCACGCTCTGCGCGGTATGTACGAGCCCTACAATTATAACCGCCGCATCATCGGGTTCGATACATTCAACGGGTTTCCGGCAGTGAGCACCCAAGATGGAGGGCAGGCCCACCCCGGTCACTACAGCGTACCGGCTAACTACCAGCAGTATCTGAACGAGCTACTGGCCCTACACGAAGCAGAAAGCCCGCTCCCGCACAAGCGCAAGTTTGAGCTAGTAGCTGGCGATGCTACCCTAACTGTGCCCGCTTACCTGCAGGCTCACCCAGAAACGGTAGTAGCATTCGCGTACTTTGACTTCTATATCAATGCGCCTACCAAGGCGTGTCTAGAAGCTATTCTACCCCGAATGCCCAAAGGCGCCATTCTGGCCTTCGATGAACTGAACTCCCCTGAGTTTCCGGGTGAGACTCTCGCATTTGATGAGGTGCTGGGTCTGCGTAACTACGCCATCCGCCGCAGTCCGCTCAACCCACTCATTTCTTACATCGTGCTCTGATGAACGGCACGTCTTCACAGTGGCCGACAGCCTACCAGGCCCTAAGCCGGCAGCAATTTGAGCACCAGGGTTACACCCTACTCCCAATTCGTGATACCGATCAGGAAGCCATTCGACAATGGCGCAACGACCAGATTGACATTCTGCGCCAGCGGGAGCCTCTTACGGCGCAAGCTCAGGCACAGTATTTCACACAGGTAGTGCGGCCGTTGTTTGCGCAGCCGGAACCCAGCCAACTCCTGTTCTCCTTTCTACAAGGAGGCCGACTGATTGGCTACGGGGGCTTGGTACATATAGATTGGCAAGCTGGGCGGGCCGAAATTTCCTTTCTGCTCGAAACTTCCCGCAACCAGCACGTAGCGCAGTTCCAACAGGATTTTACGGTGTATTTGCGCCTGTTGCGTGAGGCCGCTTTTGAGGCTACCAGCCTGTGCAAGCTCAACACGGAAGCCTACGACATCCGGCCTTACCTAACCCAGGTATTGGAGGCCGAAGGCTTCGTGCTGGAAGCCCGATTGCACGAGCACGTATCGGTGGCAGGACGGCGCGTAGATACGCTTATCCACTCCTGCTTTCGGCCGACGCAGCCAGCCGGCACCCCGGCACCGGTGGTGCTCATTACCAGCATCGCCCGCAAAGTACCGCTTATTCAGGCCGTGCGAAATGCGCTCCGCCGATTTCATAATGGGGGCCAGTTGCTTGGGGCCGACTCTGATCCAGCTTGTATTGGCCGATATTTCACGGATGATTTCTGGCACATGCCTATCATTAGTGAGGAAAACCTACCCGCAATCCTGGCATGGTGTCAGGAGCGGCAGGTCACTCACCTAATTCCCACCCGTGATGGGGAATTGCTTTTTTGGAGCCGTCACCACGAGCAATTAGCGGAGCACGGCATTTCCGTGTTGGTTGCCCCGATGCAAGGCGTGGAAACCTGTCTCGATAAGCTGCGGTTCGCAGAAGTTGGTCGGCAGCACGGCCTGCCCGTTATTCCGGCAGCTACGCGCCTTGAGGATATAGGAGCCAAGTTGCTGGTGGTGAAAGAACGACGTGGTGCGGGCTCCCGGTCACTAGGGCTGCGCCTTTCTCCCCCCGAGGCTGCGGCGCACGCTGGCACGTTGCAGGAGCCCATTTTTCAGCCCTATGTAGCTGGTACCGAAATTAGTGTTGATGCTTACGTGACCCGGCAAGGCCGTGTACATGGTTTGGTACTGCGCACCCGTGACGTCGTATTGCAGGGCGAGTCTCAGGTTACGACGACATTTGAGGATGCGGTGCTGGCGGCGCAGCTACAGGCCGCTATTGAGGCGCTCGGCATACGGGGCCATGTGGTTATGCAGGCTATTCTGGATGACCGACGGCAGCCGCATATTATTGAGTGCAACTGCCGCTTCGGCGGGGCCTCGTCGGTGGCAGTGGCGCAGGGGCTTGACTCATTTTTTTGGTTTTTTCTGGAGTCAGCCGGTCACAGCCTCAGTGCATTCCCATTTAAGCCCCATGTAGGCGGCCTACGCCAAGTGCGCTACCCCGCTGACCTATTGCGCCCAGCTCCACTTTCAACTACTTAATCCTGTGCCAGTACTTGTCTTCGACCTCGACGATACGCTTTACCCAGAGCTTACCTATGTGCACAGCGGGTTTCAGGCCGTGGCTGCCATGCTGGCTGAGCGCACCGGTACCGATGCAAATACGCTAGTGCGCGAGATGCTGATGACGGAAGCCACGCAGGGCCGGGGAAAGGTATTCAACGAAGTGTTGCGGACGCACGGCTGCCTGTCGGCGGGCATGGTGCATGCGTGCTTACGTACTTACCGCCAGCATACACCCACACTACACCTTCATCCAGATGCCGAGCGCTGCCTGACACGGTTCGCCGATTGGCCACTTTATCTTGTTACAGATGGCCACAAAGGAGTACAGGCCCGCAAAGTAGCAGCATTGGGTCTGTTTGAGCGGATGCGCCATGCCTACATCACCAACCGCTATGGCGCGCACCGGGCCAAGCCCTCTCCTTATTGCTTCGAGCAGATTTGCCGACGCGAGCAGGTGCCGCCTGCCCAAGTGTTATATGTAGGCGACAACCCTAGCAAGGACTTTGTAGGAATCCGGCCGCTTGGCTTCCGTACTGTTCGGATCAGGCGCGGCAACTATGCGCACCTGCCTCACGCGGCCTCCCACGCCGCCGAACACGAAATAGACTCGCTGGATGAACTGACAGAGGACTTTTTGACTACTCTGTTTCAAAGCTGATTGCGCGCTCTTGCTATGGCCCGGCGTGCTTTGCGGCTGCTTGCACTAGATTTGCGACCTTTGCAGGACTTTTTCCTTGCTGCTTCCATGACTGAAATTACCATCGCCGGCCGTCCTATTGGCGTCGCACACAAACCGTTTATCATTGCCGAGATGTCCGGCAACCACAACCAGTCGCTGGAGCGTGCCCTGCGCATCGTGGATGCCGCTGCCGCTGCTGGAGTAGATGCCATTAAGCTTCAGACATACACTGCCGATACCATTACCATGGATACTGGTTTTGTGATTCGGGAAGAAGGCCAGTCGCTGTGGGAGGGGCGCAGCCTTTACAAGCTCTATCAGGAGGCTTACACTCCGTGGGAATGGCACGCCGAGATTTTCGCATATGCCCGGCAGAAGGGCCTGCTCGTGTTCAGTTCCCCTTTCGACGAAACAGCGGTAGACTTTCTGGAAACGCTGGACGCGCCTGCCTACAAAATTGCCTCCTTCGAAAATACGCATCACCCGCTGCTACGCAAGGTAGCTGCCACTGGTAAGCCTGTAATCATGAGCACCGGGGTAGCTACGTTGGCTGAAATAGACGAGGCTGTGCGCGTACTCCGGTCGGCGGGCTGCCGGGAGTTGGTACTACTTAAGTGCACAAGTACTTACCCAGCTTCGCCCGAGAACACCAACCTGCGCACTATTCCTACCCTGATAGACATCTTCAACTGCCCAGTTGGCCTCTCCGACCACACCATGGGTATCGGGGCATCGGTGGCAGCAGTGGCGTTGGGGGCATGTGTTATCGAGAAGCATTTTACGCTGAGCAGGGCTGAAGGGGGCGTAGACTCGGCCTTTTCTATGGAACCAGCCGAAATGGCCAGCATTGTGACGGAAACTGAGCGAGCCTGGCAGGCGCTGGGCCACGTACAACTGTGCGTCCAGGCAACCGAGGAGAAAAGCCGCATTTATAAGCGTAGCATTTACGTTTCAAAGCCTATTGCAGCTGGCGAAGAATTTACGCCTGACAACCTGCGCATTATTCGTCCCGGCGACGGCCTGGAACCTCGTCATTGGGAGCAGGTACTTGGTCGACAGGCCTCTCACGCACTAGCGGCCGGCACCGCCCTTACCTGGGACGCGCTGTAGCCTTAGCCATGCCTGATTCTGCTGTCCCGCCTACCTCCGCTGCCCGCCTACGCGACATGTTGCAGCTGCGGTTTACGCCGCTGTTTGCAGCGCTGCCGGCCCGTATGCTGGAACCCATTTCCCCAGTTAGCCCCTGGAAGCGGCTGCTGAAGGTGGCGGGCTACGCGGCCGTACGGCTGGTGGGCAATGTGTTTCGGCCCATCCACAATCCAGAGCAGCTACACGGCAAAGTGTGGCTGTACGTGGTGAGCCAGAACAACTACGACGCCCTACACTTTTTGCGCGAAGCCCGATCTGATGCCGTGCTGGTGGCCGGGCAGAGCAAGGAAATCGGGCGCTACAATGGGCAGGTGAACCGGCTGTCGTTGCGGCGCAAACTGCTGTATTATGGGCAGCTGCCGGGTGTGTACCGGGCGATGCGCCGCACGGAAGGCCTGCAGGCCTGGCGGTTTTTTGATTTGATTTTCAACGCCATCGGCTACTACGAGGTGTACCGGAGGGCCCTGCGCCACTACCGGCCACGGTCCGTGGTGTTTGCCAACGACCACAACGACGACGCCCGCGCCCTGCTGCTGGCCTGCCACGCCGAGGGCGTGCCCACGGCCTATGTGCAGCACGCCAGCGTCAGCACCAACTTCCCGCCCCTGGGCTTCGACCTTAGCTTGCTGGAAGGCCAGGATGCGCTGGACAAGTACCGGCAGTGCGGCACTGTACGCGGCCAGGTGGCGCTGGTAGGCATGCCCAAAGCCGACGCGTTTCTTGGTCAGAAAAACCAGCACCCGGCCGTGCGGCGCGTGGGCGTGGCCTGCAACACGCTGGATACCACCGAGGCCATCACCGAAACCATTGCCTACTTGCTGCGCGAGTTTCCGGACCTCATCTTCACGTTCCGCCCCCACCCCGGCGACTCGCGCGACTTCTCGTTTCTGCGCCAGCAAAACCCGCAGCTGCAGTTTTCGGATGCGCGGCAGCAGAACGTGTTCGAGTTTCTGCAGCAGCAGGATGCGCTGATTGCGGCCGATACCAGTACCCACCTCGAAGCTACGCTGCTGAACCTGGCCAGCCTGTACTTCCGCTTCGGCACCCACGCCGTGGCCGACGACTACTACGGCTACGTGGCCCACGGCCTGGTACCACGCGCCGCCACCCTGCCAGAGCTGGCGGCGCTGTTACGTGGCTACCAGCAGCACAAACCGCTGGATTTATACCAGCGGGCCACTTATTACAACGCCACGCTGGGTACGCCCGACGAAGGCCGTAGCCAGCAGCGCGCCGCCCGCCTGCTCGACGAGTGGCTGGAAGATGTAGCATAAGCTTTAGCTTGTGCGCGGAACACGCCCCAAAATCAGTACGCCGCTCTATTTTTCACCAGAAATCCGGCACAAGCTAAAGCGTATGCTACACACGTTGCCGCTGCTACCTCCCACCGTTGCCACCACGCCCGAAAGCCGGCTGGCATACGTGCTGCACCATTTCCGGCAGGCCTACGACGGCGTACCAAAGATGGCCATCGGCTATGCCGCCACGCAGCCGCAGGTGGAAATTGCGGAGGCGGCCGGCACTTTCTTTACCGAAACCTGCCCCTACCCCGCCCCGCCTAACTGGCGCGACTGGCACGGGCAGCAACTGCCGTTTTTCTTTGACCCGAACCCCAAAGCGCCGCTACTGGAGCTGTTGCCGGCCGGCCGGGCGCGCATCAATGCTGATATCGTGTCGGTGGCGTTTTACCTGCTCAGCGGCTGGCAGGAGTTCTTCTCCGACGAGCGGGACCGGCACGGACGCTTTCCGTTTGCGGCCAGCGTGCAGCACCGCTACGGCTTCGTGGCCGTGCCCGTCGTCAATTATTACTTTGAGGTGCTGAAAACGGCCGTGGAGCACGCCACGGACCAGCCGCTGGCGCCGCGCCGCTGGGCGGGTGGCGCGCCCTTTGCCACCTTCGTCACGCACGATATCGACAGCCTGCACGGCGCTTGGAAGGCGCCGGCTAAAGTCGCTCTTCGCAGTGGCCGGCTGCTGAATTTCGGGCGGCAGCTGTGGCGGCATTTCACGCAGCCCGACGCCTGGAACAACCTGGAGCTGGTGCAGCGCACAGTGGCGGAATTCGGGGCGAAGAGCACGTTTTTCTTTCTGCCTGAGCACCGGAAAGCAGCCGACAGTACACCCAATGCGGATTATAAACTTATAACTGTGCTGCCCCGTATCCGGGCACTGGAAGCTGCTGGAGCTGAAATTCGCTTACACGCCAGCATCGGCACTTCCAGTAATGCCAGCCAGCTGATGCAGGAAGCATCCATTGGCTTCTGCACTCCCGACAATGTCCCAGGGGTGCGCTTCCACTATCTGCAATGGGAGCCACGCATTACGCCGGCTTTGGTGGATGATCTGGCTTTTGAGTACGATTCCACGCTGGGCTTTGCCGAGCACTACGGCTTCCGCAACTCCTACTGCCTGCCGTTCCAGCCATTCGACTTCCAAACCGGCAAGCGGTTCGACTTCCTGGAAATCCCGCTCAACGTCATGGATGCTACGCTGCACCACCCCAACTATCTGCAGCTGGCCCCCGACGAAATCCTGCCGGCCCTGACGCCCATGTTCCGGGAAATCGGGCGGTTCGGCGGCGTCTGCACGCTGCTCTGGCACAACGACCACTTCGACCCCGCCAATACCGCCACCGGCCCGCGCCAGTTCGCCGAGCTGATGCACTACCTTCGCAGCCGCAACACGGCCTTCGTCAACGGCACGGATGTGGTGGATTGGTGGGATGCTGGGGTGGTGGATTGAGCGTTTTGACGCTGCATTCTAGCCCACTCTTCCCCACTCAATCCACTAATTCACCAATCCACTAATCCACCATCTTGGGTATCGTTCGGCGGCAGGGGCTGCGCAACACGGTTATTTCTTACGCGGGCCTGGCGCTGGGCTTTGTGAATACGGTGCTGGTGCTGCCCAAAGTGCTGGAGCCGCGCCAGATTGGCCTGACCAGCGTACTGGTGGCACTGGCCACCATGTTTGCGCAGGTATCGGCGTTTGGGTTCGGCAACATGGGCGTCCGGTTTTTCCCGTATTTCCGGCAGCCCGAAACCGGGCACCGGGGGTTTCTGCCGTTTCTGCTAGGCGTGCCGCTGCTGGGTTTCGGGCTGGTGGCGGCGGTGTACCTGGCGGGCAAGCCGCTGGTGCTGAGCTGGTACGCCAAGGACGCCGATTTGCTGCGCGAGTATTACATCTGGGGGCTGGTGCTGGCCTTGTTCACGCTGCTGCTCAACCTGCAGGATACTTACCTGAAGTCGCTCTACCACACGGCCTTCTCGTCGTTTGCGCAGGAAATCATCCTGCGGCTGCTGATTACGGCCGGGGCGCTGCTGTTTGGCGGCGGCTACCTCAACTTCCACGGCTACGTGCTATGGTACATCGGGGCCAGCAGTAGCATTGCGCTGCTGCTCACGCTCTACACGGCCTACATCGGCGAGCTGCACCTGCGGCCCACGCGGGCGGCGCTACGGGTGCGGCCACTCGGCGAAATGCTCAGCTTTGGGGCCTTCGCGCTGCTCGGCAACGTGTCGGGCGTCATCATCACCACCATCGACTCGCTGATGGTCGGCTCCAAGGTCAGTTTTGATGGGGCCGGTATCTACAGCGTGGCGTTTTTCATCAGCACGGCGCTGGTGCTGCCGTTTCGGGCGCTGTACAAAATTGCCTTCCCGCTGCTGGCCGACTACTGGAAAGACAACGACCACGCCCGCATGGCCGATTTCTACCAGCGCACCACCCGCCTCAATACGCTGCTGGGCTGCTATCTGGCGCTGGGCATCGGCCTCAACCTCGACTTCATCTTTGCCCAGATGAAGCCGGCCTACGCCGCCGGCGCCACCTCGGTACTCATTCTACTGGCTGGCCGGCTGTTTGATGGCATCACCGGCGTCAACGGCCTCATCGTCGTCACGTCGCCACGCTACCGCTACGACTTGGTGTTCAATGCCTCGCTGGCCGGCGCCACGGTGCTCATGAATCTGCTGCTGATTCCGCGCCTCGGCCTAACGGGCGCTGCCGTGGCAGCTTCCGTAGCCATGGTGCTCATCAATATTGCGCGCACCTGGTTTGTGTGGCACAGCTTCGGGCTGCAGCCGTTTGATAAACGCGTACCGCTGATTCTGCTGCTGGCGGCCGTGGCGGGGCTGACGGCGTGGCTGGTGCCATTCGTGCACTCCCTGTTCGTCACGATGCTGCTGCGCTCCACCCTGCTGACGGCCGTGTACGGCGGCCTGTTGCTGCTCACTAACGCCGAGCCCCAGGTACGCGAAACGATGCAGAAGCTGCTGAAACGAGGGGCGGCTTAAGTAGCCTGAGTTGCGGCTCATTACCTGAAAATGTCTCCTGCCGGCACAGACCGGTGTAGGAGTTCCCCCAAATTACCTGCTGGCTGCCAGGCTACTCAGCTGGGCTGCGTGCCTCTACCATTGGTTGCGCTTCCTTCGAAACGGGTTCGGCTGGTGGCGTAGTGGTCTGGTGCACGCGCCACAACAGCCCAGCCAGTACCAGAACGCTCAGGGCCACCACCGCGGTGTATATCCAGGGCGCCCCAAACGCAGCCGTAACCTCTTCATGCCTGGAAACTCCTTTGTTAGCCAGCATGGACGTGGAAGCGAACAGGTTGTTGAGAAAATGTACGCCTATGCACAGCCACAGCGAGCGGGTGCGGTAATACAGCCAGCCCATCAGCACCCCCAGCAGAAATGTGGCCAGGCTTTGCGGCGGATTGAAGTGCATCACCCCAAAAACCAGAGCCGACTGCCCGATGGCCACCCACGGCCGGTCGGGAAAGTTGCGCAGCAGCCCCTGCAGCACCACGCCCCGCAGCAACAGCTCCTCCAGCACCGGAGCCGCCACGCACAAAATCAAAAACGCGGCAACGGGCAGTTGCAGCAATTTCTGGTAGGTGGATTCTGACACGAAGGCCGGCAGGTGCAGCAGGTCTATCAGCGAAAGCACCATATCAGCCGCCAGCACCAGCACGGGCAGCGCCACAATCAGCCAGCCGGGCACCCGCCCGTGCATGTTGATACCGGGCCAGCGGCCGGAGTACCGCCGCCGCAGAAACCACAGCAGCGTACCGTTGCCAGCTACCGCAAACAGCAATAGCGCTACGGCCGTGGGCAAGGAAAGCAGCTTCTCCACTATCAGCAGAACCGGCACTCCCACCACTAATGAAAACAACAAATACCACCCCAGAAAACCCCAGCTTTCTTTGATGGTGGGATAGACTGATTTGGCTTGAACGGCCGGGACGGGAAGCGCAACTATAGTTTCCACAGAAGATAGAATAAGCTGGATACGGGCTCAAAGCTACGTGTCAGCAGGCCTAATCCCAACCGCAGAAACCCCCAATTCCACTGCTTAACGGCACCTCCTACGCGCCCAACTGCCGGGCAATATCCGCTACAGTAGGGCCGGTGTAGGCGGGGGCGGCGGCCAGCGGGTACAGCGCTTGGCCAGAGCGTGCCACGAAGGCCGCCTGCAGGCCGGCGCGCACGGCTCCGGCCGTATCCCAGCCGTGGGCCGCAATCAGCAACGTGTCGGCGGGAGCCACCTGGAGCTTCTGGCAGGCCATGCGGTAGGTGTCGGGGTGGGGCTTGTAGCGCTGCACAACGTCCACGCTCAGCAGTTGCTCGAAGAAGCTGCCGAGGCCGGCGTAGGCTATCTGCTTTTTCACGGCCGGGCCCGATGAGTTGGTGAGCGTGGCCATGCGGAATCCGGCTTTCTGCAGGCGCGTGAGGGCGGGCACTACGTCGGGGTGCGGTGGCAGCTCGGTGATGAGGGCCAGCAGCTCCTTCTTGCGCGCTTCGGGGCGGGCCGACTGGCCCAAGGACTGCGCCAGCATATCGAGGGCGGCGGCCCCAATCTGCCCGAAATCGTGGTAAGCGGCCGTGGTGGTATCTACGAGCGAGTATTGCAGCAGCAGCGAAAACCACTGCTTGAAGGCAAACTCCCATTTAAACTCCTCGTTGATGGCCCTCTGCAGCTTGCGCAGGTCGAGTAGGGTTTCGTTGACATCGAACAACAGCACTTTGGGACGGGCGGCGAGGGGCATGGCCATAAGCGAAGAAGGCAGCGCGGCCGCCGTGGCAGCCAGCGCGAGCGAAGAAAGGAACGTGCGACGAGTAGACATAGCCTCGTTATACGCAGAAACCCGGCGCCGACCGGTTTTTTCTCCGCAAGCCACCCCATAACGCAAACAGCCGGAACCTCCCGGCCCCGGCTGTTGCGGCGGGCCATACCGGCCCAATGCTCAATTTTTAATTCTTGATTTTTAATTCATTTCCCAGCTTACTGTGCTTGCGGCCGTAGCCGAAGTAGATGGCCAGGCCGATAGCCAGCCATACGGCCAGCCGTAGCCACGTTTCCCAGGGCAGCGACACCATCATCAGCACGCAGGTCAGGATGCCGAGAATGGGCACCAGCGGCACCCAGGGCGTGCGGAACCCGCGCGGGGCGTCGGGCTCGCGCTTGCGCATGATGAGGATGCCTACGCACACCATCACGAAGGCCAGCAGCGTACCGATGCTCGTCATCTCGCCCACCACCGAAATCGGCACGAAGCCAGCGAACAGCGCAATGAACAGCCCCAGCAGCAGGTTTGACTGCAGCGGCGTGCGGAACCGTTCGTGAATCCGGGCGAAAACCGGGGGCAGCAGGCCGTCTTTGGCCATGCTGAAAAACACCCGGCTCTGGCCTAGCAAGTCCACCAGAATTACGGAGGTATAGCCGATGATGATGGCCAGAATCACGGCCGACGACAGCCAGGCGTAAGGCGTTTTCTCAATGGCAATAGCCACCGGCGCGGCGCTGTTCTTGAACTCGGTGTAATTGGCCAAGCCGGTCATCACGTGCCCGAACAGCACGAATAGAATGGTGCAGATAACGAGCGAGCCAATGATGCCGATGGGCATATTGCGCTGCGGATTCTTGGTTTCCTGGGCCATGGTGGCCACGATATCAAACCCGATGAACACGAAGAACACCACCCCGGCCCCACGCAGAATACCGCTCCAGCCAAACTCACCAAACACCCCGGTATTCTGCGGAATGTATGGTTGGTAGTTGGCCGGATCGATATACTGCCAGCCCAGCGCGATAAACACCAGCACCACCGACACCTTCAGCGTCACGACCAGCGCATTGAACCACGCCGAGCCCGACGTGCCCCGAATGATAATCATGGTGATGGCCAGCACAATCAGCATGGCCGGAATATTGACAAAGCCGTGCACCGTGCTGCCGTCGGCCAGCGTGGCCGTTTCAAACGGCGACATCACCAGCTGCGGCGGCACAATGATGCCGTACTTGCTCAGGAACTTGAGCAGGTACTGCGACCAGCTGATGGCCACCGTGGCCGCGCCTACCGAGTATTCGAGCACCAAGTCCCAGCCGATAATCCAGGCAAACAGCTCGCCCATGGTGGCGTAGGCGTAAGTATAGGCCGAGCCCGACACCGGCACCATGGAGGCAAACTCGGCGTAGCACAGCGCCGAGAAGGCGCAGCCCACCGCCGCCACCACAAACGACAGCGTTACGGCCGGGCCGGCGTTGTTGGCGGCGGCAATGCCCGTGAGCGAGAACAGGCCCGCCCCGATAATTACGCCGATGCCGATGGTAATGAGGTTGAAGCCATTCAGGCTTCGTTTGAGCGTTCCGGCGCCGGTTTCGGCCGCCTCCTGCCGCAGCAGTTCCAGTGATTTTCTAAGCATGAAAGAGGGTGAAGACGCACGCAGCCGTTGTGTAGCGGCGCCTTGCTGGTAGTGGGGTGATAGGCAACTGGTTAGGGGCAGGCTGCCCGCCAGTACGTGAGAGATTGACGTTTGAAAGTAACGACGCTACACCAGCGTCTGGATAACGGATTCGGAGAAACGCTCCATTTCCTCCAGCTGCGGGCTAGCCTGCAACAGGAAGAAATCCACGCCTACGTCCTCGAAAGCGCCAATCCGGTCCTGCAGCTGGGCCGGCGTGCCGGTCAGGCCGGTGCGCAGGCCACGGTTGGACACCGAGTAGTCGTGCAGCGACACCTGCTGCTCCAGCTGGGTGCCGGCCAGCCACTGCTGGTAGTTGCCGTAGCCCGAGGCCGAGGCCTTCACGTTGGTGATGCGGTCCAGCTCCTTTTTCACATCCTGCTCCGAGTCGCGCACGATGGTATAGCCGGCCACGCCAAACTTCATGGGCGGCAGGCCTTTCTGTTCGCGGCGACGACGCATGTCGGCAATGCGGGCGCCGATGAGCTCCGGCGAGTCGCCGTGCATCACGTAACCGTCGCACTGGGTCGAAATCAAGTCCTTGGCCGCTTCCGATTCGCCGCCGGCGTACAGGAACGGGACTTTGGCTGGCTTGGGCTGCAGCACGTTATCGGCCACCTGGTAATACTTGCCGTCGTAGCTGAAATGGTCCTGCTTCCACACGTTGGTCACCACGTCCAGCCACTCGCGGGTGCGGGCGTACCGGTCGTCGTGCTGCTCGAAGTGCAGGCCATACTTGGTGGCCTCATCCTTCCACCAGCTCGATACCACGTTCAGCGACAACCGCCCGGGCGCAATCAAATCGATGTTGGCGGCCTGCTTAGCCAGCAGCGCGGGGTTATGGAAAGTGGGGCGCACGGCCACCATAATTTCCAGCTGCTCGGTCACGGCGGCCAGCGCGGCGGCCGTGCTCCAAGCCTCCAGCGACGGGGCTTCGGTGCCTTTGATATCGTTCAGGTACAGCTCCGCAATCAGCGTCAGGTCGTAGCCCAGGGCTTCGCTGCGCTGCGCCAGCTGCTTCACGTAGCTCCAGTCGGTGGGCATCTGCTCGTCCTCGACGTTGCGCAGCCAGCCCCCGAAAATGGGCATCCAATAGCCAAATTTCATGGTTCGTTGAGTTGAGATTGATAGAACGTCATGCTGAGCGAAGCCGAAGCATCTCTACCGCTTCGTTGCGGCTCTTACCGCCAGCAGGGCCGACTATAAAGTGGAATATGAATCGTTGGGACGGTCTGCGATGTAGAGACGCAATATTTTGCGTCTCGCCGTTGCTGATGTTGCTTGATCTGCGCGATGCAGATCGTTCATCGACGAGACGCAAAATATTGCGTCTCTACACCGTGGCTACTTCTTCCCGCGCCACCGCCGCCACTGGCAACTGCGACTCCAGGTAGTCCACGAAGCGGGCGTAGGGGTCGAAGCCGACCACGTTCACGGCGTCGGCCACAAAGTTGGACAGAGCGTTGATGTCGTAGAACAGCACGTCGCCGGTGCGGTCGTCGATGAGGTATTCGATGCCGCCCACGTCGATTTTGGCGGCCGCCACGATGCGCTCCACGGCTTCAATTACGTCGGCGGGTGGCGTGAAGGCTTCCACCTGGATGCCCTTTTTCGGGGCTTCGGTCAGGCAGAACTCGGCCGACTGCTCTTCCGGAATCTGGCAGATTTCGGCCGGGCACAGGTTGAAGCTCTCGCCGGTGGTGTACACTTTCATGGCGTAGAGAAACTTGCCATTGAGCGTTTCCACGCGGTGAATATGGCCGCCGCGGGGCGTCACGTACTCCTGCACCAGCGCCGTCTGGTCGATGCCCAGGTCAATCTGGTTGTTGTCGACGGCGGCCTGCAGGCCTTCGGGCGTATCGAAGCGGATAATGCCGGCGCCGCTGCCGCCAATGTTCACCTTCACCACCACCGGAAAGCGCAATTCACGCGCGGCGTCCACGGCCCGCGAGGCGTGGTTGATAACCCGCGAAGCCGGGTATTTCAGCCCCAGCGACTCAAACAACGACAGCTGCCGGGCCTTGTTGGTTTCGATGGCCGTGGCCGCCGAGCCGTTGATGATGCGCGTGCCGATACGCTCCAGATGCGTGGCGTAGCCGGCCGTGTGGAAGATGCCCTGCCCGTGCCCGCGCAGGTACGCCGACGAGCTCATGCGGTTCACCACCAAACTGTAGCGGCTTTCCTTTTCCGAGGGGTTGAACAGGTGGTGGGCGGCGTCGATTTTCTCGTAGGGCAGGCCGCGGCGGTCCAGCTCCGCAAACAGCGGCTTAAACCACTCGGGGTGCTCGAAATAGATACCAATGGGCTTTTGGAGGGATGACATAGTCAGAAGCAAAAAGACGGAAAATGAAAAACGAAACGGCGCCGGCAGCAGCGCAACGCCACCGGCTCCCGGGAAAAAACAACGCAGGGACGGAAGTCCGGCCTAACCGATTACGCCGCCCACAAGCCGCGCAACGAGCGAATCAGCAGCCACCGCAGGCCGCCAAACGGAGCGCAAAGTCTGCGCCCGGCCCGGCCATCGGGCGACAATCCGAGAAAAAGAGGAGGTGCAGGCGCGAAGCCGCTCAGTGCAGCAGCCGGCCGACGTGCAGCGCCGGCGGGCGCATACCCGCAAAAACAGAGAAAGGGCTAGCTACGCCCGACAACAACAGCAACAACAGCCCCGGCCCGCCAGCCGCAACGCGGCAGCCGGAGCCAAAAAAGCGGAGGTTGAATGCAGGAGGTTGTTGGAAGCGTCCACGGCAACTTGTTTTTATATGGTCAGGAATTGGCACCGTTCCGGAGGGTTCCGGGTGGTTGCCGACGCTTCATCGAGCCTGTCTCTCAGCGCCTCTGTATAAAAACAATCCTTCGGGCTAGAAAGAATTGATAGGGCAAAGGTAAAACCGGATTGCTGCCCCCGCAACCCGGACTGTACAAAGCCCCGACCGCCCCGTTTTGTTGCGGCCGGCGGTTCTTTCCTCGCCCCTGGCTGCCCGACCCCGCCAGCCTGAAGCCGGGGCCTCGGCCTTCGCCCGCCAGTGCTGGAACCGGCCGATTCCAAGGCGTCAGCCCCGATAAAAGCCCGCGACCGAGCCCGCAAACGAAGGTTTAACCGAAAAATTTAAATTTTTCAAGAGGCCCAGTTTCAGGCTTGGCACCGAAAACTGGCACCGGAGTTGCAAATGACCCTGCAGAAGCCCGGCCGCCAGTCCGGACGGCAGCGGGCTTTTTTCACCCGTCATAAATTTTCCAATCATAGCCATGAAGAAGTTCCTCGTCATCCTCGCCGCTTTCTCGTTCTCTGCCGCCGCCGTTTCGGCCCAGACGCTGCCCGCCAAAGCGCCTCACGGCCAGCACCGCATGAAAGGCGACAAAGCCGCCAAAACGCCCGAGCAACGCGCCGACCACGCCGCCAAGAGCCTCACCAAGCAGCTCGGCCTGTCGGCCACCCAGACTGAGCAGGTGCGCCAGCTGCACCTGAGCCGCGCCAAGGAAATGCAGGCCTACAAAGCCCAGGCCGGCACCACGCCTGCTACCAAGCGCCAGCACCATGAGGCCATGAAAGGCAAAAAAGCCCAGTACGACGCCCAGCTCAAGCAAATCCTGAGCGCCGACCAGTACGCCAAGTACACCCAGATGCAGTCGGACCGCATGGCCAAGCGCAAAGCCCACCAGGGCCCCAAGCAGGCCAAAGGCTAAGCATCCCAGCGCTTAAAAAAACAGCCCTGACTTTTCCGTCAGGGCTGTTTTTTTTGTGTCATTCCGACGAAGGAGGAATCTGGGTGCTGACGCTGCATGTGCTTACCCAGATTGCTCCTTCGTCGGAATGACACCTACTGTGCGGAATCCGCCTCACCGGTAATGCGGCCGTGCTCGGCAAACCAGCGCAGGCGGTAGCACATGATAGCCGTTTCGCCAAGCTGGGCCAGCAGGCGGTAGTTTGCCACGGCCCCCACGGCCGCCCCGATGACGGGCACCAGCTGGGCCAGCTTGGCCAGGTCGATGTAGTCGCGGTATTCCTGCTGGAAGGTGCGCCAGTCGAAGGTTTCGGCCGTAACGGTTTGCTGCGTTTCGGGCCAAGCGGCGAGCTGGCGGTAGGTTTCGCGGCGGGTGTGCTGGCTGCTGAACGCCAACTGGAAGATGTGCAGCAGGTAGAGCCGCTCCGGGAAGCTGCGCACATCGTGGCCGTAGAGGGCCGCAATATCAAACAGCAGCTTCAGCTTGATGCTGAGTAGCAGCGGAAAATCGGCGAGGCCCAGCAGGAAGCCGCCGGCCCCGGTCACGCCGCCTTCCACGGCTGCCGTGTTGCGGTACGCCCGGATGCGGGCCCGCACCCGCGCCTCCCGCTCCTGCAGCGTGCCCTCCGAAACCGGCTTCTGCGTGGTGTGCGTGGAGCCAAACAGCACGCCCTGCACCATCTTCTGAATGGCTGCGGTGATGGCCACGTGCACCTTTTCCGGCAGCAGGGCATTGAGCCGCGCCTGCACGCGCCGCGCCACCTGGTTCAGCCACGTGGGCTGCTGCTGCATCCGGCGCTGCCAGGCCTGCAGGTCGTGGAGGGCTTGTTGGTCGGGGGAGTTCAACCGCGGTTTATTGATTTAGCAGGATGAGTATCTACTTGAGCACAACAATGTAAGTCATTGCCAGCAGGAACAAACCACCTACGGTTAGAAATCCATAGCCCACATCGTCAGAATATCTACGGGCGCCTACGATTTTTGCTTTGACAGACAGATTAATTAATTTCTGCCTGAAAACAGCATACCCGTTTATCTGAAAGGAATATACCTGCACCGTCTTATTATGTACCTGAATTTGTACCTTCTCACCCTTGGCCACAGTATCGTTCTTGAGCGACCCGGCGCGACTCTTTTCAATATTGGCCTTGCCGAAAGTTAAAGTACTTATTGAATCGTACGGTATTCTGTTGACGACAATAAATCCTCTCTTTATGACCATCCCTCCGCTTATTAAGCTCACTTCACGGGGTAAAACAAGTTCACTGAGCGCCCACAGCCCAAGCACTATAACACTCCCATAGAATACAATAAATAAAGTTGGTTCAAGAGAAATACTTCCTCTTAGTTTATTCAACGTATCGAACGCATTTATTGAAAACAATAGAGAAATATTCACACAAAACACAATACACTCAACTAATAAAATCTTATAAAACAACCTTATCCCCCCAATAAAATAACCCATACCTGCTCCTATCTTATTTCAACGCGTAAATCCGCTCAATCATCTCCACCACTTTCAGGCCTTCTAGGGCGTTGGTAGTGGCTACGCCGCGCTTTTGGATGGTGTCGACTACGTTGTCGATGACGTGGACGTGGTTGGCGGCGGAGCCCTGGTAGGGGCCGTACTGGTTGGCGGGGTTGGTGGGCGCAAGTTCGGGCATGGTGTAGTCGCGCAGGTGGCAGTAATCTACTTTGTCCATGTACTGGCCGCCGAGGCGCAGGCTGCCGCGCTCGGCCACCACCGTGAGGGAGCTTTCCAGGTTACGGTCCCAGACGGCGGTGCTGTATTGCAGGGTGCCGCTGCCACCGCGCAGCAGGTCGAACGTGACGAGGCCGCTGTCCTCGAACTCGGTGAGGCCGGCGTGGTTGAAGTCGCGGAAGCGGGCCGAGATGTTCGTGATGTCGCCGAACACCCAATACAGCAAATCCACGAAATGGCTAAACTGGGTGAAGAGCGTGCCGCCGTCGAGGGCGCGGGTGCCGTGCCAGCTGCCGGGCGTGTAGTACCGCTCGTCGCGGTTCCAGAAGCAGTTGAGCTGCACCAGATGCACCTGCCCCAGGCGGCCTTCGTCCATCACCTGCTTCAGCCAGGCGGCCGGCGGCGAGTAGCGGTTCTGCATCACCCCAAACACAAAACGGCCGGTTTGCAGCGCTGTGTGCACAATTTGCTCGGCGTCGGCTTTGCTCAGGGCCAGCGGCTTTTCTACCACCACGTGCAAGCCGGCGCGCAGGCCGCGCACCGCCTGCGGGGCGTGCAGGCCGTTGGGCGTGGCAATGGTCAGCACGTCGGCGGCGGGGCCATGGGTCAGGTAGTCATCGAGGGACACGAAGAACGGCACGCCGGGAAACTCGGCTGCCAGCTCTGAATGCACTTCGGGGTTTGTGTCGATGAGGGCCACGAGTTGGGCGCCGGGGTGGCGCGCCACCAACGCGGCATGGCGGCGCCCGATGTGGCCCACGCCGCAAATGGCAAAACGAACGGCAGCAGAAGAATCAGCCAAGGCAAGCAGGGTTCAGAGCACGGGAATGTTCGGCAAGCTCCGAAAAAACGCGGGTTTCTCCTGCGCCTATCCTGCCGCTCGTTTCAGGCACGTGGCACGCAGCCACCAGTAGCGCGAACTTTGTAGTTCGCCCCCCCACGCCGTTTGCCCTATTCAGGTAATTCTGCCGGCGCGCGGGCGCAAACCACAAAGCTCGCGCTACTGCCACGGGCTGTTTAGAAACGCCAAAAAGCCGGTTCCGGCCTGCTGAGGCACTGGAACCGGCTTTTCATACCGATGCAAACGGTAGCAGCCCTTACAGCAGCCGCTTCAGCTCCGTGAAATTAGTGTTGCTGACCGAGCGGCTGGCGCAGCCCAGCGACTGGGCGCTTTTCTGGATGTTGGTGATGCGCGAGCCGGGGTTGGGGTGGGTGCTCAGGAACTCGGGCGTGCCGCCTCCCCCCTGCTTTTCAGCCTTAATGAAGAAGCCGGCGGCCCCGTCGCAGTCGTAGTAGCGGGTGCCGTTGAGGTAGATGGTGGAGTATTTGTCGGCGTCCAGCTCGTAGTCGCGGCTGAACTTGAGCTGGCCCACGCCTGCCGCCAGCTGCACCAGCTGGCTGTTGGAACGGTTGCCAAGCACGATGCCCAGCAGCAGGCTGGTGCCATATTGCTTCTGCAGCATCTGGGTGCTGTGGCGACGGTCGGCGTGGGCAATTTCGTGGCCCAGGATGCCGGCCAGCTCGCTCTCATTATCCAGGAACTTAATCAGGCCTGAGTACACGTAGATGTGGCCGCCAGGGGTAGCAAAGGCATTCTGGATCTGGTCGTCCTTGATGATTTGCACATCCCACGGGAATTGGGTGCGGTATTTCAGGTTGCCGTTGTCGAGCACGCGCTTCACCACGCCATCAAGCAGCTGATAGGCGCGGGCGTTGCGGCTGCGCTCCATCAGCTGGCCTTTGGCGCGGTAGGTGGAGTCGGTCTGGCGGGCCACCTGGGCACCCAGCTCAATGTCCTGCTGGATGGAGAACAGGCTGAACTGCGCGGGTTTGTTGATGGCGGCGGTAGTTAGGGCGGCTACGCCGGCCAGTGGCAGAAGCAGCGTCAGGAAGGAACGGCGCATAAATCAGAGAATCTGGAGTCGTGGAAAGTGGTGTCTATACGGCAAAAAGAAAAAACAGTGCCAGTACGCAATTGCCATTCTGACAAAGGAAGTATCTGAGGTAGAACCCAGACGATTTCCACTCAGCTTCCTCCTTCGTCGGAATGATAGCCGGCCCGCACCACGGCCGCTATGTAGGCTACCTGCTCGTCGCTAAGCGTTGGATGAATCGGCAGCGACAGCACCGTGCGGCACAGCCGCTCGGCCACCGGAAACTGCCCGGCGCGGTAGCCCAGGTGGGCATAGGCCGGCTGTAGGTGCGTGGGCAGCGGATAATACACGGCGCTGGGCACGCCGTGCGCCGCCAGATGCTGCTGCAGCGCGTCACGGCGGCCGGGCACGTCCTCGGCAACAGTAAGCGTGTATTGGTGAAAGACGTGGGTGCTGCGTGGGTCGCGGTTTGGCACCGCCACGCCGGGCACGTCGGCCAGGGCGGCATCGTAGCGGGCGGCCACATACTGGCGGGCGGCGGTCCAGGCGGGCAGGTGCGGCAGCTTCACGCGCAGCAGCGCGGCCTGCAGCGTATCGAGGCGGGAGTTGAGGCCGATGTGGGCGTGGTGGTACTTGCGGTCCTGGCCGTGGTTGGCGAGCTGGCGCAGATAGGTGGCGCGGGCTTCGTCGCGGGTAAACAACGCGCCGCCATCACCGAAGCCGCCCAGGTTTTTGCTGGGAAAAAACGAGGTGGTGCCCACCTCCCCCACCGTGCCGGCCACCCAGGTTTCGCCCCGGCTGGTTTGGAACGTGGCCCCGATGGCTTGGGCGTTGTCTTCAATCAGCGCCACGCCGTGCTGGTCGGCCAAGCTGCGCAGCGCCTGCAGGTCGGCGCACTGCCCAAACAGATGCACGGCCACAATGGCTCCGGTGCGAGGCGTGATAGCCGCGGCGGCAGCCTGCGGATCGAGGTTGAAGGTGCCAGGCAGCACGTCGGCCGGCACGGGCACCAGCCCCAGCACAGCGGCGGCTTCCAGCGTGGCTACGTAGGTGAAAGCCGGCACGATGACCTCGGCGCCGGGCGACAGACGCAGCGCCATCAAAGCCAGCTGCAGGGCGTCGGTGCCGTTGGCGCAGGGCACCACGTGCGGCCCGCCGAGGTAGCGGCTCAGCTCCCGGGCAAACTGCTGCACGGCCGGCCCCTGAATGAAGGCCGATTCATCCAGCGAATAGTGTAGCACGGCTTCCAGCTCGGCCCGGATGGGGGCATGCTGGGCGGGCAGATCGAGAAGTTGAATAGGTTGCGGGGGCTGGGAGGCAGTGGGCACGGGGCAAAGCAAACGAATAAGCGCTTAAGAAAGAAACCCGGCCACCCGCGCCATCTGCCGGGCTGGTAGCGTAACCCCGGGCATTAGGCCTGCGTTATATCCGCCAAAGCCGATGCACCACCTGCCAGCGGCCCTACATTTCTACTACTCTCTCTCCCGCCATGTTCAAGAAACAACTCACCCTCCACGCTCTGTCGGCCATGCTGCTGATGGGCGGTGCCGCCTTCACCCAGACCAGCTGCAACCAAAGCCAGCAGAAGGAAATTTCGGCCGAAAGCGACCAGGCTTACAACGACTTCGCCACCTTCGTTTCGGATGCTGAAGCCAAAGCCGATGCCGTAGCTACCCAGGCTGAAGCCGACTACGACCGCGAAACCGCACAAATGAAGGCCGATTTCGACGCCAAAGTAGCGGCCGTCGATAAGTACGCCGATGGCTACGACGACGCCCGTCGCCAAGAAATTGAGGCCCTCCGCACCCGTTATACCGCCGCTTACGACAAGCGCGAAATGGCTTGGAAAAACCGCGCCGACGCTGGCATGGCTACCGCCGCAGCAGGTACGGCTGCCTCTACCGACATGAGCACCATGAAACCGGGCAAGTACTATAAGCCCATGAGCCCGGCCGCCCAGATTACCGCTGCTAATGCCCGCGCAACGTACGAGAAATTCGTGGCCAACGTGAAGCAGAACGAAGACAAGTACGACATCGAAGACTGGCGTTACATCAACTCCGAATGGCGCGCCCTCGACGAAGCATACGACAAGGTGAAAGGCGACATTCCAGCCAAAGACCTGGCCGAGATTCAGAAGGAAAAACTGAAGTACGCCGCCTTCAAGTCGTTTGACAAGTCGGAAGCCCGCGCTGCTCAGGGCGCTGATGCCGTAGCCCGCGGTGCCAACGACGTGAAGGAAGAAACCGCCGACGAGCGCAGCAAAGTGGGCCAGGCCGCTAGCAACACTGCCACTGACGTAAAAAATGCCGGCAAGAAAGTAGGCAGCGCCGTGAAAGGCGCTTTCAAGGAAGCGAAGTCGGAAGTGAAAAACACCGACAACGACTAAGCGCACCCACCCGGGTCAAAAGGCCTCTTCTCACGTGAGAAGGGGCCTTTTTTATGCACTAAATCGTCGCAACATTCCACCGGCAGCAGCTGACTAACCTGACTATTACTTCAGTTCCGTCAGCAGCCAGTAGAGCTTCAGGGCGTCGAGCTGGCGCAGGCTGGGCTGGCCGGAAAGCAAGTTGCGGCGCACCTGCTGCTGCCGGAGTGCAAAGGCCACACGCACGGCCTCGCCCAAGCCCCAGCGGCGCAACTGCAAGGCCGCTTTCAGCAGCTTGGTATCGGCTCCCAGGCCTTCGGCGTGGTAGAGGCGGGCCAAGTTGCGCACGGCATCGTGGGTTTTGCCCAAGAACACGGCGGCGGGCTCCAGGCCGTCGTGTAGCACGGGGTTGTCGAGGTGGTGCACGGCGGTGCCGGCCTGCCGCAGCAGCCACCCGAACTTGGTGTCTTCGTGGCCGTAGCGGGTCAGGGTTTCATCGAGGCCGAAGCGGCGGAACACGGCGGCCTGTACCAGCATGTTGTTGAGGGTGAGTTGGCCGTGCGGGGCCCGCTGGCGCAGGGCTGCCGGCCGGGCCTCGCGGCGGCGCCCGTAGAGCCAGCGTAGGTACAAAGCCGGCTCGGCCGGCGGCTGGGCTTCGTAGGTGGTGCCCCCCACCAGCACCGGCGCCAGCAGCCGGGCCGCGGCATAGCGGGCCAGAAACTGGTCGTCGGGTAGCAGGCTATCGTTGTCGAGCAGCAGCAGCCACTCGTGGCGGGCGGCGGCGGCCAGCTGGTTGCGGATGGCGGCGCGCCCCACATTGTGCGGCAGCTCCTGGTAGCAGACACCCGGCAAATCGGCCAGCGCCTGGTTGAGGCGGCGGTACCGGGGCTCGGAGGCGTCGTCGAGGCAGTGGATTTCCACCGGCCCGCTCCAGTCGGCGGCCTGGGCCAGCAGGGCGCTTACCAACGGCGTCACGTCACGGTTATACACCGGAATCAGCACCGAAAGGCCCGGAAAGCTCACCTCAGATTTGCGCATGTAGAAACCGTCCGTCCGTTCAATACTGCTTGGCAGCACTGGCCCCGCAACGGAGCCTGATAGCAGCCTAGTTTAAGGAATTGAGCTGAAACGGCGTGGTGGCGGAGTCTACCAGCTGCCCTTTTTCACATTTGAGCACCCGCTTGGGGTACTGCTGGATGATCTGGTAGTTGTGGGTGGCCATGAGCACGGCCGTGCCGGAGTTGTTGATTTCCACAAACAGGCGCATGATGCTGTCGGCCACATCGGGGTCGAGGTTGCCGGTGGGCTCGTCGGCGAGCAGCAACAGCGGCTCGTTGAGCAGGGCCCGGGCAATGACCACGCGCTGCTGCTCGCCGCCGGACAGCTGGTGCGGCATCTTGGCGGCCGAGTTGGCCAAACCTACCTGCATGAGCACCTCCGAAATCCGCTGCTGCTTGCGGGCTTTGCCGTTCCAGCCGGTGGCGTTCAGCACAAACAGCAGGTTTTCGGCCACCGTGCGGTCGAACAGCAGCTGGAAATCCTGGAAGATGATACCCAGCTTGCGCCGCAGAAACGGCACTTTGCTGCCGCTACTCAGCTTGGGTAACGGAAACCCTACCACCGTGCCCGTGCCGCCGCCCAGGGCCAGATCGGCGTACAGGGTTTTCAACAACGAGCTTTTGCCGGAGCCGGTGCGGCCAACCAGATACGCAAATTCGCCTTTGTCGAGCGTGAATGTCACCTTTTGCAGCACGGTGTTCACATCCTGCATGATGTAGGCGTCGTGGAGCTCGATAACGGGGTTGGTGGCAGTAGGCATGGGGCGAAGATACGGGGCAGAGGGACTTCCAGAAAAAACAGAATTCCGGATGAAGCGCGCTGCCGGCCGCCGGCAAACCCGGTCAGCCCCACAGCTTCACTTCATCCGGAACGCTACAACGCGGCGCGGCAGCTCAGACTTCCAGCTTCTGCAGCTTGCCGAACTCCAGGCCCTCAATAACGGCCGCCAGCGGCGCCTCCTTGCCTTCCAGACCATAGCGGTGCAGGTCTTTTAGGGGCCGGTCGGCGCGGAAGTAGGCGATGAGCACAAACTCCTCGTCGCGCAGCTGGATATAGTCCGGAATCTTGGCCTTGCCTTTTACTTTGATGATGTACATAGTTGAATGGCTTACTTGTCAAATGGTTAAACGGTTGGCCGTGCAGATACCTGAACAGCCAACCATTTAACAATTAAGCCATTTAGCCATTCACCTTGGCGTGGTCGGCCAGGAAGGTGGCCAGGCCTTTGTCGGTGAGCGGGTGGTTGAGCAGGCCCGTGATGACGTTGAGCGGGCAGGTTACCACGTCGGCGCCCAGCTCGGCGCACTGCAGCAGGTGCGGCACGTGGCGCACGGAGGCGGCCAGCACCTGCGTGGGGTAGCCATAGTTGCTGAAGATGTCCACGATCTGCTGCACCAGTTGCAGGCCGTCGTGCCCGATGTCATCGAGGCGGCCCACAAACGGCGACACGTAGGTGGCCCCGGCTTTGGCGGCCAGCAGTGCCTGCCCGGCCGAAAAAATCAGCGTGCAGTTGGTTTTGATGCCTTTCTCCGAGAAATACTTGATGGCTTTCACGCCGTCCCGGATCATGGGCACCTTCACCACGATGTTGGGGTGCAGGTCGGCCAGGGCCTCGCCTTCCCGGATGATGCCCTCGAAATCGGTGGCAATTACCTCGGCCGACACGTCGCCATCCACCAGCTCGCAGATCTGCTTGTAGTGGCTCAGCACCGCATCGGTGCCGCGGATGCCCTCTTTGGCCATCAGCGAAGGGTTGGTAGTCACGCCGTCGAGGACGCCAAGTTCTACGGCCTCCTGAATTTCTTTCAGGTTGGCGGTGTCAATGAAGAATTTCATGCGGGTAGGTTGGGGACAACAATGGCTGCAAAGCTAATCACGGATTAAGCGGATTTCTCGGATTGCACGGATTTTGTACCCAACAGGCCAGCGGCCGGCCGCGGCTCACGGGCCGGAAACACAAAGAGCGGCTCCTGGGAGCCGCTCTTTGCTTACTGGCGAATTGGTCACGCAACCGTGAAATCCGGCTGGGCCGGCGCAATCCGTGAAAAAAAAGCGAGCCAAAATCGCACCGCTCAACCGTCTACCCTTGCTACCTTCCGGTCCTGGGGGAGTTCAACAGGAGCTGGTCGTTCTGACTCGCCGGGTCAAAGGTACGCACAGATTTGGCTATTGCGCCAACTGTGGCAACTATTTTCCTGGAATTTCTGCATCCAGAGCCCTTTCCGGTTCGGTACCCACGCAGTAAGTGGTTCGTATCCAAAGCGCTGCTGCCTATGCTGCGTGGCCAAAAAAAATCCAGCCAGCGCAGCACACGGCTTGCTACTGCGGAGCAGGGCACCGGCCGCCCTTCGGGAGATTGGCGAAAGATGGCCGGTGCCGGGCCTGATGGCGCTAGTTCTTACGCCACGCCTTGTCGGCCGACTTCAGCTGTTTCTTGAGCTGCTTCTTGTAGCGGGCCACCGGGCGCAGCTCCACTACCAGCGGCTGGCCGGCCGGCGGCATCACCACGGTGGTATCGTAGTAGCCGGCGAAGCTGACGTGCAGCTCGGGCGTGGGCTGCGGGCTGGGCAGCAGGAAGCGGCCGGCCGAGTTGGTGATGACCGAGGAGTTGCGGTTGGCCACTATCATGACGGTGGCCCCGGCCAGGGGTTCGCCGCTGCGGCTGGCCACGGTGCCCACCAGCTGGTGCGGGGCCGTCTGCTGCGGCACGGCGTGCACTGGTGCCGCGCCCGGTGCCAGTCCGGCGCCTACTCCTCCACCCAACACCCCCAGAAGTAAAACTTTGAAAAACATGGCAGATACAAAAGATTAATCCTAAAAGCACAGCCCAAAAACGGCCTCTGTGCTCTACTACGGCATGGTACAGCCCACGGTTGGTGAAAAATACCTTCGTTGGCGCAAACCTACTACCCAAACCCGTTTCAGGCCGCCACAGATACGGGGAATGGCTGCCTGCGCACGGCCAACACGCACTGGCAGCCGGCCGACGGGCCTTGGTGCCTATGGCCTGCAAATGGATTTAATGTGCCGGAAGTTTCCTATTCCGCAAAATCCGTGAGTAGCTTTGCAGTATGCCTCAACAAATCCTGATTCTCGATTTTGGGTCGCAGTACACCCAGCTCATTGCCCGGCGCATCCGGGAGCTGAATGTCTACTGCGAAATTCATCCGTATAACCACGCCCCGGCCCTCACTGAGGATATCCGGGGCGTTGTGCTTTCGGGCTCCCCGTGTTCCGTGCGCGACGCCGACTCGCCTGACCCCGACCTGAGCGCCTACTTGGGCCAGGTGCCGGTGCTGGGCGTGTGCTACGGCGCGCAGCTGCTGGCCCACCAGCAGGGCGGCGAAGTGCTGCCGGCCACCATCCGCGAGTATGGCCGCGCCCGCCTCAGCCACGTGCACCATGACTCGCCGCTGCTGCACGGCGTGCCCACCGAGTCGCAGGTGTGGATGTCGCACGGCGACACAATTAAGACGCTGCCGGAGGGCTTTGATATTGTGGCCAGCACGCCGGAAGTGGCCGTGGCGGCTTTCAAAATTCAGGGGCAGGAAACCTACGGGATTCAGTTCCACCCTGAAGTAACGCACTCGACGGACGGCAAAACGCTGCTCCAGAACTTTGTAGTGAACATCTGCGGCCTCGACCAGAGCTGGACCCCGGAGCATTTCGTGGATAGCATGGTGGAAACCCTGCAGCGCACCATCGGGAAAGAAGACCAGGTGATTCTGGGCCTTTCGGGCGGCGTGGACTCGTCGGTGGCGGCTTTGCTGCTGCACAAGGCCATCGGCACGCGTTTGCACGGCATCTTCGTGAACAACGGGCTGCTACGCAAGGACGAGTACGAGCAGGTGCTCCACTCCTACCAGGGCCTGGGTTTGAACGTGCGCGGCGTGGACGCCTCGCAGGAGTTCTACGACTCGCTGGCGGGCCTCACCGACCCCGAGCTGAAACGCAAGGCCATCGGCCGCACTTTTATTGAGGTGTTCGACCGCGAAGCCCAGAAAGTGGAAGGCGCCCGCTGGCTGGCCCAGGGTACCATCTACCCCGACGTGATTGAGTCGGTATCGGTGAAGGGCCCGGCCGTGACCATCAAGAGCCACCACAACGTGGGCGGCCTGCCCGAGAAGATGAACCTGCGGATTGTGGAACCGCTGCGGGCTTTGTTCAAGGACGAAGTGCGCGAAGTAGGCCACACGCTGGAGCTGCCCGAGCACATCCTGCACCGCCACCCCTTCCCCGGCCCCGGCCTGGGCATCCGCATCCTCGGCGACATTACGCCCGAGAAAGTGGACCTATTGCAGCGCGCCGACGCCATCTTCATCAACGGCCTCAAGGAGCATGGCCTCTACGAGAAAGTGTGGCAGGCCGGCGTGATGCTGCTGCCGGTGCAGAGCGTGGGCGTGATGGGCGACGAGCGCACCTACGAGCGGGTAGTAGCCCTGCGCGCCGTAACCAGCGTGGACGGCATGACGGCCGACTGGGCCCACCTGCCCTACGAGTTCCTGGCCGAGATCAGCAACAAAATCATCAACCAGGTACGCGGCATCAACCGCGTGGTGTACGACATCAGCTCGAAGCCACCAGCAACCATTGAGTGGGAATAAGTCCCGAAGCCTTTTCGTGAAAAGGGCCGCCGGCATTACGCCGGCGGCCCTTTTTGTTTGGTTGGTTTTAAGGAGCAGGCAATATTTCAAGCAACGCGTTACCCTCGAAGGTGTAGCTGTTGCTGTGCTGGATGTTGCAGGTCAGCCGTTGCAGATATAGGTGCAGAGTGTAACGCCCCTTGGTTGTGCGCAGCGTCAGTGACCGGGCCGGCAGCTCCTGGGATGTGTTTCGCTCAGCGCTGGTTCGTACCACCAATGAGTCGGCCAGCCGGTTGAGAGGAGCTGTAAGCTGCGGATGCCATGGCCCCGTTGCACGTTCCTGCTCCAGAATTACCGCCGCTCCGGAATCCGGAACACGCAGGCGGAAGTTACCTTCCAGCAGGGTCAGCGGAATGCTACCGCCACCTTCCGCCATACTCGAATTGACGTTTTGGACCCAATAACGACCGTTACCTAAAGACTGTACGGCGGAATTTTCGGCGTGGAAAGACACGATATCTGAGGTTTCCTGGGCATCGACAGCGTATTTATTCCACTCGGATAAGTTACTGATGTCATACAACTCCTCGGTTAGCTGATGACTGCGTGACCACCGGGGCATACTACGGATTGAATCCGGCATGGTAAGCTTTGTGGCGAAGAATGGCTGCAGCTCTTTAACCGCTTCCCGATCCGCGAAAAAGTCGAATATGGAGCTGATGCGCTTGCGGGCCTCTTCGGGAATCTCGGGCACCCGCTGCCCGGCCCCGTCCAGCTTGCCATCCTTCAGCAGCGCGTACTGCTTGCTGATTTCGCGCAGCTGGTTGAGCTGGCTGCGCTCGGCCACGGCAAAGGCACCCCAGGGCCCACCAGCGGACAGAAACGCCACCACGGCCAGGGAGGCCGGAATCCGGATGATGCCCTGCCCCTGCCGCCACAGGAAGTAGGCCGCCACTACCGCCAGCCACGCGGCCAGCAGCAGCACGAAGTAGCGCTCCTCGGTGATGCCGTACTGGCCCACGCGGGTGCCAATGGCCACGAACAGCAGCCCCAGCAGCGGAAACAGCGCCCGGTAAAACCAGCGCGCGAACGTACGGAGCCAGGTGTTTTCGGGGGCGTCGCGGATGGGATGAATCAGGAGCAGGGCGAAGATGCCGGCCACCGAAAACGCCAGAATCAGGATGGACACCCAGCCTTCGGGCAGCTCCCAGCGCACTACTATCCGGGCCAGATAGGCGTAGAGAATCAGCAGGTAGAGCACCACCAGCGGCAGCAGCACAAACTGCGTGAACAGCTTCAGGCCCTTTGGATACGGGGCTTCTTGCTCCAGCGCAACCCAGTCGCGGGGCACGCCAGCCAGAAAAAACCAGATATTGAAGCCCGTGGCCAGCACCATGAACAGGTGCTCGTAGACGTGGCGGTCCAGCTTCAGCTCGAACAGTTGTTCAATGGCCGTCAAAGCCAGCGCGCAACCCACGTAGAGCACGCCGGAGTAGAGGCCACCCGTAAGCAGCCGCAGAAACAGGGTTTCGTTGTAGCGCCAGAAGCCGGGCGTGTCGGTGCGGTGGCGCAGCTGCGGCAGGTAGGGCACCACGGCCACCAGCAGGTGCAGGCCCAGCAGCAACAGCAGCAGCCGCAGTCCCCACACGATGGTCGGCTCGACGGGGCACAGCACGTACCAGAGCCCCAGCAGCCCCACCGCCCCGGCCGCGGCCATAGCCTTCCGCCGCACCGGCCAGCGGTACCGCTCACCGGCCAGCGCCACGTTCAGCGTAAGCGTCAAGCCCAGCCCGGCCGCCGACAGCAGCGGAAACAGCCAATCGGCGTGGTTTTTCTCAGTGTAGCTGAGCCGCTGGTAGTAGATGCCGGCCGCGCCCAGCAGCAGGCTGCACAGCAGCGTCAGGGGGAAGCGCCGCACGGCGCGGGCCGCTTCGGCCGCCAGCAGCTGCAGGGAAGGAAGTTTCATGGATACCGATAGAATAGGGCCCGCAAGTAACGGACTTCCCGGACTTGCCGCAGATTTATGTGGCCGCGCGGCCGGCTTGCGTATCACAATGGCAGATTCTACGTAATAGGCCCCAACTCTCTGCCCAAGTTCCCTGCCCACGTTGCCCTTATGAAACGACCGTCCTTTCGCCAATTTCTGGCCGTTGCCGTGCTGGGGTTGGTGGTGGCGGTGCTGGGCGGCGCCTGGCTGATCGGCACCGAATGGGGCCAGCGCCGCCTGGAACAGCTCATCCGGGAACGGCTTACGCGCAACTCCGATCTGGTACTGGCGCCGTTTTCGGTGAGCATCTCGGCGCTGCGCCACTTCCCGCACCTGTCGGCCTCCCTGCAGGGCGTGCAGCTCACGGATACCTCCTACCGCCGCGCCGTACCCGTGCTGCACGTAGGTGAGCTGGATGCCCGCCTGGATTTGTCGCGCATCTGGCGCGGCGAGTTTCGGGTGAGCCGCCTGACGCTGCGCAACGGCGAGTTCCGGCAGCTTACCGACCGGCAGGGCCGCGACTGGGGCCTGCGCGGCAAAGGCCCGCGCAATGCCACGCCCAAAGGCCCGCCCGATTTCAACCTGGACTCGCTGCTGCTTTACAACGTGCGCGTTACGGACCGCAACGAGCTGCACCAGAGTGGCTTTTCGGCGTACGTGCGGCAGGGGCGGCTGTCGGCGCGGGTGCGGGAAGGAGTGGCCCACGTACGGGGGCGGCTTGATGCCCGGCTGGTGTACCTGCGTAGTGGGCGCGGCAACCTGTTCACCAACGAGCCGGTAGTGGCGCAGGTGCGCTACAGCTACAACTTCCGGCAGCGCGAAGGCCGTTTCCACAGCACCCGCGTCACGCTCAACAACGACACGGTGCTGGTGCGCGGCACCCACCGGGGCGCAGCACCCAACGAAACCCGCGGCACCCGCCTCGATTTGCGCTTTGCCGGCCGGCAGCCGCTGCTGGAGGTGCTGCGGGTGGCGCTGCCCACCGGCCTGGAGCGTTTTCTGGATGACGCCCGCAGCCCCAGCCACGCCTTCATCCGCTACAGCATCCGGGGCGTGAGCGGGCCCACCACGCGGCCGCGCACCATCCTGCACTTCGCCATGCGCAACGCCCAGGTGCAGTGGGCCGACTCGGCGCGGCGCATCCGGCGCTGGGACGCCCGCGGCACCTTCGACAACGGCCCGGCTCACTCGCCGCGCACTACCAGCCTTACGTTTGAGCAGTGCCGCCTCTACTCCCGGGCCGGCGAGCTGGACGCCGTGCTGTCGGTCACGGACTTCACCAAGCCCCGCTTCAACGGCCACGTGCGCGGCCGCACCGACCTGCAGACCCTGGCCGCCGTGGTGGTGCCCAATTTCTGGCAGGCCCGCCAGGGCGAAGCTGCCATCAACCTGGAGCTGAACGGCGTACTGCCCACCATCCCCGACCGGGCCGGGCGGCGGGCGGCGCGGGCCGATACGCTGCTGCCGCCCATTGCCGCCCGCGGCACCGTGCGCCTCGAAAACGCCTCCTTCGCCATTCCGCGCCGCCACGCCGACATGAACGGCCTGAACGTAAACATCCGGCTGCACGACAGCCTCTGGACGCTGGAAAACCTTACCGGACGCATCAACGGCATGCGCCTGCGCGCCAACGCCACCACCACCTACCTGCTGGCCTACTTCAGCGGCCAGCACCCCATTACGAACGTGGCCGGCACTTTTGAGGTGGATGAGCTGCGCCTGAGCGAGATGCGGCGGCTGTTGGCGGCCCCGCGCAGTGGCCAGCGCCGCCGGCGGCCCATGGCTCCTACCGATACCGGCCGCACGCCCAATCAGCGGCTGGCGGCGCAGGCGCTGAACCTGCTGCCGCCCGGCTTGCGCCTCAACATTCAGCTGCGGTGCGGCCGGCTGGTGGTGGCGGCCGATACGCTGGAGCGCCTGGCGGCCACCGTGCGCCACAACGGCCGCTACGTGCAGCTGCGCGACCTACGGGTGCAGGTGTGGGGTGGCCAGGTACGCGGCACCGTCAGCTGGCCCACCGATACGCTCAACCTGCAGCCCGTGGCTGCGCAGCTATCCGTGCATTTCCCTACCCTCAGCTACCAGCAGCTCTTGGCCCGCGTGATGCGCCCCGCCCGCCGGGCCAGCACCGCGCCCAAAGACCCGACGCTGCGCGAGGTGCTGCTGGCTGCCAACGGTCAGGCGACGGTGGCCGTGGACCAGCTGGTGCTGCCCGGCTCCGCGGCCCTGCAGCAGCTGCGCCTGCGCATCGACAAAAACGGGCGCCGCTTCCTGATTCCGGCTTTCACCTTCCGCTCTTCCACGGGCGGCAAAGGCCGTATCAGTGCGACGGCGCTGCTGGATGGCAGCCGGCTGGCCCGCGCCCGCGCCGACCTCGACCTGCACTACGCCACCCTCGATATTCAGCACCTGCTGCAGCTGCTGGCCGCGCTGAGTTCGATGCCCACGCCGCCCGAAGAGGCCCACTCGCGCCTGCGGGCCCCGGCCGGCACGCGCCCCTCGCCCTTCCTGGATGGTACCGTGACGGGCCGCGTGAACGTGACGGCCGATCAGGTGAAGTACGGTGCGTTACGCGGCGGCCGGTTTGTACTGGGCAGCACCCTGGAAGCTGGCCAGGTACGGCTACAGCAGTGCTCGTTGCAGGCTTTTGGGGGTGATATTTCCTTGCGGGGCGCTTTGCAGACCGATGCTGCCGCGGGCCACCACCCATTGCGGGCCCAGCTACGGCTGCACCAGATTCAGCTCAGCCAGCTCTTCGGGCTGGCCGGCGCGGTAGGGTTTGACGTGCTGGGCGCCGACAATATCCGGGGCACACTAAACGGCGAAACCGACCTGCGCACCGACCTGGATGACACCTTCCTGCCCAACATCGCGCAGACCTATGCCTTCCTGAAAACCGATTTGCAGAATCTGGAGCTGCTGAACGTGGAGGCTCTGATGCAGGCCCTACGTTTTATGCGGGAAGAGCGCACCAGCCATCTGTATTTCGAGCCCGTAAGCCCCCGTTTTGTACTGGCGGGCGGGCGGCTTTTGATTCCAGACCTGCACCTCAACAGCAACCTCACCGACCTCAACATCAGCGGCGAGTACTACCTCAACGGCCAAGCCAACCTGTACGTGGGCCTGAGCCCTCTGCAGACCCTGTTTGGTAACAACGAAAAGCGGATTGCCCGGATCCGGAGCGGCGAGGCCACCCGGCAGCCCAGTCGCGGCCTGGTGTATGTGGGGCTGAGCCGGCCAGCCGGCGCCCGCCGCTACCAGGTGAAGCCGTTTCGCAAGCAGCAGCAGCGCCAGAATCAGCAACGAATTCAGCAGCAGTACCAGACGCTGCTCCGCACCCAACAGCTCGACACAACACTGCGGCTGCTCCGCTAAGTCCTCAGGCAGGCAGGCAAACCACAAACTCGGTGTATTTGCCGGGCTGGGTGGCCACCGTGAGTGTGCCGCTGTGGGCCTTCGTAACGATGTCGTGGGCCAAAGACAAACCCAGGCCGGTGCCTTCGCCCAGCGGCTTGGTGGTGAAGAACGGCTGGAAAATCTGCTGCTGCACATGCGGCTCCATGCCGGTGCCGTTGTCGCGCACCCGAATGCACACCTGCCCGGCCTCGCGGCTGGTGCTCACGTGCAGGGTGGGCTCGTAGTTGGCGGGCTGCTGCCGGGCCCGCTCGGCCAGCGCGTGGAAAGCATTGGTGAACAGGTTCAGAAACACCCGCTCAATCTCGGTGGGCACCAGCAGCACCTCCCCCACTGCCGCGTCCAGCTGAGTGTGCAGCGTGGCCCGGAAGCCGGGGCGCTGCACCTGCAGGCCCTCGTAGGCCAGCCTCAGGGCGTTGGCTACCATGTCATTGAGGGCAGTGGCTTCCTGCTGGCTGGTGCCGGTGCGGGCGTGCGTGAGCATGTCGGTGATGATGGACGAGGCCCGCTGCCCGTGCTGGCTGATTTCCTGCAGATTCTGCTTGAGGCCGCTCAGAATCTCCTGCTGCAGGCCCGGCGATGCGCCCGGGGCCCGGGTGCTGTCGTGGTCGAGCAGCTCCACACTCACCTCAGCAAACTTTTTCATGAAGCTGAGCGGGTTCTGCAGCTCGTGCGCAATGCCCGCCGACAGCTCGCCCACAAACGCCCACTTTTCGGCAGCCACCAGCTGCTTCTGGGTGGCCAGCAGCTCCTGCTGCTGCTGCTCCAGGCGGGCGTAAGCGCGTTTTTTCAGCTGGTTGCTGCGCCAGAGCACCATACTCAGCCCGCCCACCAGCACCAGCCCGCCCAGCGTCACGCCCAGCAGCCACTGCTGCTGCCGGTTCTGCTGCCGGATGAGCTGCGCGTTGCGGGTTAGCTGGCTGATGCGGGCCCGCTGGCGGGCGAGCTGAGCAGCGTACTGCTGGGCCGCCAGCCGCCGGATAAGGTCGCGGCTGCTGAGGCTGTCCTGGTACAGGCTGTAGAGGCGCTGGTAGCGGTAGGCATCGGCAAAGCGGCCCTGCTGCACGCTGGCCTGCGTCAGCACCTGGCTGGCGTCGCGGATGCTTTCCTTCACGCCGCTTTTCAGGCTGGCCTGCAGGCTAGCCTGGCCATAGTAGAATGCGCTGTCCGGGCGGCGGGTGTGCAGGTGGGTGCGGGCTAACACCAGCTGGGCCCAGGGCAGGTAGCCCACTACATCCAGCTTTTGGATGTTGCGCAGTACGCGGTAGGTGTAGGCAAAAGCCTCAGGGAAGCGTCCCTGGTGCTCGGCCATGTCGGCCACGTTGAGCTCCTCCACCAGAAAGCCGGGCTCGTCGCCCAGTTGGCGGGTGAGGGCGGCATCTTGCTCGTAGTAGCGGCGGGCGGTATCCCACTGCTGCTGCGTGCGGTACAGGTCGCCGAGGCCACGCAGCCCCTGCGACACGCCGGGCTGGTTTTGGTGCTGCTTTGCAATCCGCAGGCATTTTTCCAGATGCCGGCGGGCCTGGGCATACTCGCCTACTTCGGTGCTGATAATGCCCATCTGCGCGTTCATCAGCACCAGCCAATGCGGATCGTTCAGGGTTTCAGCCAGCGTAAGGGCCTTCTGGGCGTAGGTCAGCGCCTGCAGATAGTTGCCCTGGCCGGAGTAGATGTACGCCAGGTTGTAGGTGCAGGCCAGTTGGTTGCGCTGATCGCGGAGGCGGGCAAAGGTCTGGCGGGCCTGCTCGGTGTACGCCTGGGCCGGACCGTATTCATTGCGCTTGCGGTAGTAGAAGCCCAAGCCAAGCTGCGCTTTCGCCTCGCCGGACCGATACCCAATCAGCCGGGCCACCTCCAGCGCCTCCTCGAAGCGCACCCGTGAGTCGCGCGGAGCGGTGGAGCGCAGCACAAAGGCCAGCTCGTTGAGGCGGTTCACGCGGGCCGTATCCAGCTGCGGGTGGTTGCGCACCCGGGTCAGCGCCTGCAGCAGCGCCGGCGACTCAGCTCCCAATGCCAGACTGGAAGGCAGCAGCAGAAACAGAAAGAGCCAGAACTTCAAAGCAAACAGGTGGGCTGGATGTAGGGGCGCGGAACCTGGCAAAGCTACTATATTCTTGCTGGAAGTAGTCGGCTTGCCGCCTATCCGGCCACCTGCACACCTTGCGGCCGACTGCTCAGAAACCCTTCGGCAAATCGATGCCGCGAATGGTACGGAACAGGCTAAGTGCATTTTGGTCGGTGAGTCCCCCGATATGGTCGGTGAGCAGCACAATCTGCTCGTAGGCCGAGGCTCCTTCCTGCGGGCCCGACGCCCGAAACTGGTCGGGCAGCAGCTGCAGCAATTTGCGCGAACGGGGGCCAGCCTGGGGGTCGAAGGTGGCGTAGAGGAAGGCGTCGAGCAGGCCGGCCAGCACCTCGAAGCCGGCGGCCTCGATTTCCAGCACCGGGCGGCTCTGGTAGAGATGCTCCACGGTGAGGCGGTGGATTTCCTGCAGCTGCTCCCAGCAGTCGAGCTGCTGCACCAGCGGCTCGTCGGCGCGGCCGCGCAGCAGGTCGGGGGCGCGGTCGGCGAACAGGCGGGCGGTTTGCTGCACCAGCTGGTTGATGAGGCGGGCGCGCAGGTAGCCCAGCTCCTCGCGCCAGTCGCGCCACTCCACCGAGCCACGGCGGCCGGGCGCGTCGCCGAGCATGGCGCGCAGCAGCGCCAAGCCAGTTTCGCACGGAATCAGCCCCAGCTTCAGGCCATCCTCGAAGTCGATGATGCGGTAGCAGAGGTCGTCGGCGGCTTCCACCAAGAAGGCCAGCGGGTGGCGGTGGTAGAAGCCACCCTGGTCGGAGGCGGCGACCTTGGGCAGCAGGCCCAGCTCGCGGGCTACGTCCTGAAAGCGGGAGGCTTCGGTCTGGAAGTAACCGTATTTCTTTTCGCTGCTGCCGTGCGTGCGGCTGGCTTCCTCCACCACCGAGGGCCGCGGATACTTCGTGAAAGCGCCCAGCGTGGCATACGTAAGGCCCAAACCAGCCGAGCCGCTGCTGTGCGCCGCGTAGGTGTGGGTCAGCACCCGAAAGCCGGCGGCGTTGCCTTCAAACTGCTGCAGATCGGCACGTTGGGCGGGGTTGAGCATACGCACAAACGGCTCGGCGGCAGCGCTGCGGAAGTAGGCCGAAATGGCGTCTTCGCCGGAGTGGCCGAAGGGCGGGTTGCCGATGTCGTGGGCCAAGCAGGCGGCCGCCACAATGTCGCCGAAGTCGGAATCAAGGTGGGGCAGGCACTCGGCCAGGCCATCTGTTTCTTCGAGCAGCAGCCGGCCCCCGAGGCGGCCGAGGGAGCGGCCCACGCAGGCCGTTTCCAGCGAGTGCGTGAGGCGGGTGTGCACGAAGTCGGTTTCGGGCAGCGGCATCACCTGGGTTTTGCGCTGCAGCCGCCGAAACGCCGAGCTGAACACCACCCGGTCGTAGTCGGCCACGAAGGCGCCGCGCACGGGCGGCGCGTCGGTCACGACGTGGAGCTGGGGCTGCTCGGGGTAGCGGCGGCGGCTGAGCAGCTGCTCCCAGGTCATGGTGGCGGTATCGGCGGGGTCGGGCGTGAGGTGCAGCATGGAACGGCAAGGTAGCGGAGCGGGGCCAGAAATGCGCGCGGCCATAGGCTGGCGCGAAGCTTCGCTGCTTCCGGCAGGCGCGCTAGCGGCATCCGGCACCGGGTTGGACGGCTAAGCCGGCGGCTTTAGTGGCTACGCCCGTTCCCGGGTTTCGTCGGCCGGGCCCAGCAGGCGCACGGTGGCATAGCCAAGCAGCAGAAACACACCGTAGAGCAACGTCACGCCCCAGGTGCCGGAAAAGGCCATCGGGTGCAGAATCCGGTGCACGATGTCGTAGAAGAGGGTGAGCGGATTGGTGACGATGTCCCAGGAATTGAACCGCAGGTAGCGGCCCAGGTACACCCCGAAGCTGCTCAGCAGCAGCGCCACGGTGGCAAACGCCCAGCCGGCACCCCAGCCAAGCCGACGCGCTACCAGCCCCTGCATATCGGTGAGGGAGGCGTAGGCCAGCATCAGGCCATTCCAGGCCGCGCTCAGCAGCAGGGCCAGGTCGAACCAATACGGCACGCCGGCGCGGGGCTCCAAGTGAAACAGGTCGGTGAGAATGTAGGGCGCGTTGGGGAAAAACAGCAGCCACACGGCGCCTACCGGCAGCAACACCCGCGCCTTCAGCCGCCCCGCCGACAGCCCCAGCATGGTGCTCAACCCAAACGGAATCAGCGCCAGAAACAGGTTCCAGAGCAGGAAGACGAAGGTTATCTGGTGCGTCAGGAAGACGCGAAACGTGATGAGCACCACGCTCAGCGTGAGCGACGCGCCCAGCACCAGCAGCAGGCTCAGGCGCTGCCGCAGTTGCGGCAAGGCAATAGTTATGGGCATCGACATAGCTACAAGTACGGAATTTCCGGGCTTGGAAACGACCAACCCGACCGGGTATTGCCCGGGCTACTTGTCAAACCACAGCGAATAAACGAACCACGCCACCACGAAGATGACCATGATGTACCAGCCCCACTTGGCCGATTCGCGTGAGGTGTCGTTGTGCAGGCGCGGGCGGCGCTTGAGTTCCGGAAGCAGACCCATGACGATATAAGATTGGTATCGGGGCCTTAACACGTACGCCCGCCGCTCTGTTCCGCCAAACGACGCGGACTGTGACACGGACTTCCGTCCACGCCACAGTCCGCGTCGATGTTCATTACCAGCCAGTGGCACGGACTTCAGTCCGTAGCCCAACCCCGCCGGGGTTTGTTAGTCAGTACTGTCGCTGCTGACGGGCTGCGGACTGAAGTCCGTGCCACAGCTAGCGCCGCTTACTGGTCTATTCCATCCGCTCCATCTATACCACCGGCGGCCCAGCGTAGCGTGGCTTGGGTCTGGGCGTATTTAGCCTGCAGCTCGGCCAGCTTCACGCGGGCACTCACCAGGCTGGCTTCGCGGGTGTTGATGAGGAACACCGAGCTTTCGCCGTTTTCGAAGCGGATCTGCTCGCCGTTGCGCAGACGGCCGGCGTTCTGCACCACCTGCTCCTGCAGACGCAGCTGCTCCCGCAGCGCCTCCCAGTCGTTGGCCGCGGCGCGCACGCCGGTCTGGATTTCGCGGCTATCCTGCTGCAAGTCCAGCTCGGTTTCGCGCAGCTTGAGGCGGTTGAGCTGCAGCTTGGCCCGCTCCTGGCGCAGCAGCAGCGGATACGCGAAGCTCACGCCCAGCTTGTAGTTGTTCTGCAGGTAGGTGCCACTCAGGCTGGCCGCCTTTTCGGGGTTGAACGGCTGGCCGGCCTGCAGCAAGTTGTAGTCGAGGGTGAGCTTGGGCAGCAGCTTGTTGCTGAGCAGGCGCCGCTCGATGCCCAACTGGGCCAGCTTGGCGCGGCTTTTCTGCAACTCCGGATGAATCTGCTGGGCCAACGCCGTGAGAGCCGCCAGGGTGTCAGGCGGCAATGAGCGCCAGTCGGTGGGACCGGGCAGGGCCTGGGGGCGCACGCCAACGGGCAACTCGCGCGGCTGCTGCTGCTCATCCCAGAGGTAGTTGCTGAGCTGCAGGGTGGCGTTCTGCCACTGCACCTGCGCCTGACTGAGCGTAGCCAGCCGGTTCTGCAGCTCCGTCAGGGCCTCCACCGAGTCGATGGCGGCTAGGTCGCCGAGGCGCACCCGCTCGCGCACCGCCCGGAAGCGGATGTCGGCCAGCTCGGCGTTCTGGCGCAGCAGCTCACGGCGGCGGAAGTTTAGGGTCCAGTCCCAGTAGTCTTTAGCGGCCTGCAGCAGCAGCTTGTTGAGGGCCGAGCGCCGTTCGGCCTCGGCCAAGCCCTGCAGGGCCTGGGCCTGGCGCACGGCCGCCCGCCGCTCGTCGATGATCAGGCCCTGGGCCAACGGCACCGAGAGGCCCACGTAGCTCAGGCCCGCCGGGGCAGTGTAATTTTCGGGGTTGACGTAGGTGCCCACGCCCCGCTCGAAGCCGGCCTTTATATCCAGCCCGTACCAGACCGGAATCCGCAGCTGCGAGTCCCAGTCGTGGAAATACTCTTTGCCTTTGAACGTCTTGCCGTAGTATTTGCTGGTGGCGGTGGGGTCGAAGAGACCGCGGGCGTAGCGCACCTCCTGCAGGGCGCGCTCGGGCAGCAGGCCGGCCTGCCGGGCCACAGGGTGGCGCAGGGCCACGTAGGTCAGCAGGTCGTTAAGGCCGAACACGCGGCCGGTATCAGGCAGCTCTATGGGGCGGGCCACCAGCGCCGGGGCGCTGATTACCGGCGACCGAACGGCGCGGCTCTGCCCCCACACGGTGGGCGCGCTCAGCAAAGCCAGCAGCAGCGCGGGCAGCAGTGCCCAACCGGCCCACCTCTGCTGCCGGCGCAGCGGGGCCGGATTCAGATGCAGACGCTGGCTCATTTGGCTTCTTCTTCTTCTTCGCTGGCAGCCTCGGCTTTGCCGCCCTTGTCGGGTTTGCCGTACGTGGCCTTGGCTTTCACGGGCTTGCCCACGAAGTTCGGTGGGAAGCCATTCACTTGGCGCCAGAGTTCATACCAGATTGGCACGTCGTCGAGCAGGGCCCAGCCATACACGCCGGAGCCTACGCGCAGCGGCCGGGGCCACGCTTCCTGCTCCGGATCGGGCGTCACGAGTACGCGGTACTGGCCCTGCGAGTCGATGTTGTCGATGACAGCCACCACGCCGCCGAATGTGCCGAAGCTGGTGCCGGGCCAGCCGCTGAACACCAGCGCCGGCCAGCCATCAAACTGCAGCCGCACCTTGCGGCCCACGCTCAGCAGCGGAATGTCCATGGGCTTCACGTAGAGCTCGGCCGCCAGGGCCGGCGCAATCGGCATCACCGTCACAATCGGCTCGCCTTCCTTCACAATTTCGCCCAGGCCTTCCTTAAGGGCCCGCACCACATAACCGTCCTGCGGGGCCGTAATCTGGTAGTAGCCGGAGCGGATGCTCAGGTTGGCCAGCTCGTTGCGCATCTTGGCAATCTGGCCTTCGGTATCGAACTGGTAGGCCGTCACGGAGCGCCGGTCGGATTCCGACTTGGCCAGCTTGTCCTGGTATTCGGCGTTCAGCGAGGACAACTCCAGCTGCGAGTTGATGAGCTCCTGGCGGCTGGCGTCGAGCTTGTTCTGGGCCGACTGCAGCTTGGCAGTGCTTTCCTGGAATTTCAGGCGGCGCTGCTCCAACTCGGTCAAGGACTTCAGCCCCTGCCGGTACAGGGCTTCCTGGCGCTCCTGCTGGCGCTCGGCAATCGTGAAATCGTTCTGGGCGGCGCGCAGGTCGGCCTGGTCGGAGTTCACCTTCAGGCGACTCTGCTCTACTTTGTTGCGGGCCTTGTCGAGGCTCACGCGCAGAGACTGGCGCAGGGCCACCTGCTGGTTGAGCAGGGCCTGGTCTTTGGCGCGGTTCTCTCCCAGCGCCCCGATTTTGGCGTTGAGCTGCTCGCCGGTGCGCTGCACCAGCTGCGGATCGAAGTATTTTTCCTTGACTTCGGCAATGTCTACCAGCGTGTCGCCTTTGCGCACGCGCTGGCCTTCGCGCACGCGCCAGCGCTCAATGCGGCCGGCAATGGTGCTGGGCACGGTCTGGGGGCGGTCCTGGGGGCGTAGCGTGGTGAGCGAGCCGGTGGAACGGATGTTCTGGGTCCAGGGCAGAAAGCCGGCTACCAGCACCAGCAGCCCCAGGCCGGCCGCCCAGCGGGCCAGCGTACGGCCGGCCTGAGGCGTCTGGACCTGCGCAAACGAGCGAAAGCGCCCAGTCAGCGGGTTGGTTTCAGCAAGCGGATTTTCGGCAAAAGCCATTTAGTGAATTGCTTAATTGTTGAATTGTTGAATGGGTGCTCTGGCGAGCAGCTGCCGGCAAGTTTCTGTGGCCATACAGCCAGCCCTTTAACACAGCACCCGCTACACCAGTTTCCCTCAGGCCATCAGCTCCTGCACGTCGGGCTGGGCTGCCACAACTTCAAATGAGCCGTTGGCTACCAGGTGGCCTTCGCGCAACACGGCCAGGCGCGGGCACAGCGCGGCCAGGCGCAGGTCGTTGGAGGCCAGCACGATAGTCCAGTGATTGTCCGGGTCCAGTACGCGGCGCAGAATGTTCAGCCGTTCCACCGGCTCTACGCCGGGCAGGAAGCCGTCGAGCAGCAGCAAGCGCGGGCGGCGCACCAGGGCGCGGGCCAGCAGCAGCTTCTGGCGGGTGCTGTCGGCCAGCGGCGTGCCGGCGCCGAGCGGCGTATTGAGGCCCTGCGGCCGAGAGTACACGTTGTCGCGCAAACCCACTAGCTCCAGCGCCCAGGCCACATCATCGGACCCAATGCCGGCCTGCCCCAGCGTGATGTTGTCGAGGATGCTGCCATCGAACAGGTGCTGGTGCGAGATATTGTCGCCGACGTGCTGTCCCAACGACTCCGGCGACAAGTCCTGCAGGGCCAGGCCATCGTAGGCAATAACGCCGGTGTAGTCGGTGAGCAGGCCAGCCATGATGCGCAGGAGCGTGGTTTTGCCCGAACCGTCGTAGCCGGCCAGCCCCAGGTGCTCGCCGGGCTCGATGGTGAGGGTGATGCCCTGCAACGGCTCTTTCTGCCCCTGCGGATACTGGTAGCCCAGGTGGCGCAGCTCGGCCCGCAGGCCCTTGCGCACGGCAGGCAGCGGCAGGTTGGTGCCCGCGTGCGGGTTCACCACCGGCAGGTCCAGCACGTGCCCAATCTTGTCGAGCGAGGTCAGGGCGTCGTACACCACGTCCAGCTTCAGCAGCACTTTCTCCACGGCCGAAATCGTGAGGATGATGACGATTTCAGCGGCCACAAACTGCCCGATGTTGATCTGCCGGTCAATCAGCAGCCAGCAGCCGATGATGAGCAGGCCGGCCGTAATGAGTGTTTTAAAGGCCACGAAGCCCCAGTACTGGGTGAGCAGCACTTTGAAGTGGGTTTGCCGGGCGTTCAGGTAGCCCTGCACCAGCTTGTCGGTGCGCTCCAGGGCCAGCTCCTGGCGGGGTGGGTGCCGGAAGGTCTGCACGGTACGGGCCACGTCTTCCAGCCAGGCCACCACCTTGTATTTATACTTCGACTCCTGCAGGCTGCTGCTCAGGCCTTTGGGACCGGTAACACGCAGCATCAGGGCCAGCAGCAGCACCAGCAATACGCCGAAGGCAATGAAGATGGGATGGTAGAACGAAAGCAGAATCACGCCGAACAGAATCTGCAGGGCGGCGGCCGAAAACTCTACCAGAATGGTGGCCAGGCCCTTCTGCAGGGTGGGCGCATCGAGCAGGCGGTTCATCAGCTCGGGCAGGTACTCGCCGTCGAGGCTTTCGGTGCGTACGCGCGGCAGGCGCACGGCAAAATCGAGGCTGATGCGCGCAAACAGGCGCTGCTGAATGAATTCGACTAAGTACACCTGCATCACCTGCAGGCCACCTACCAGCAGCGTGCCTAACACGATGAAGCTGATAAGCACCACCAGCGAGGTGCTGACGTCGCCGCTGCTCACAAAGCCGATAACGGACTGCACGCCCAGCGGCAAGGAAAGGTTGATGAGTCCGGCCAGGGCCGCGTACACATATAGGTAGGTGATGTCGCGCTTCTCAGAGGTCAGCAGGCGCCAGAGGCGCTGGCTGGGGCTGAGAGCAGCAGCAGAAGAATCTGCCATAGCAGGAGGTCAGGAAGTAAGTGTGAGAGTGGAAAGCAGAACAGGATGAGCCAGCCCGACCGGCGCGCTCCGGATTGCGCACTACACGTGCGTTTCGCCGGGGCTGACCACAGGCAGTACCCGCCGCAAAATTACGGCGGGCTGCAAGGCTGGGACTTAAACCTGCATTAAATGGAGCTTAACTTTACATTAAAGAAGCAGCAGCGGTAAGCGCCGCCGTCCTTAAACTGCCAGCGGCGGACGCGTGTTTCGGCGGCGGCTGATTGAGGGTGGCCGGGGCCCCGGTTTTGGGGCATTCGAGAGCGTAGTAGCGGCCGCGCCACATCTTCCCCGGCGTTCCTGCGTACCTTTGCCGCGTGGGTTTCGGCCCGCCTGTTGTTCCTCTCTCCCGCCTCTCACTTCTGGCTTCTCTGCCATGCGGTATCTTTCTGCTCTTCGGTTGGCTTGCCTGAGCACGGGTCTGGCCCTGGCTGGTCCGGCCCTGGCCCAGCAGCCCGCTCGCCCGACTACCACCCCAGCGGCTGCCCGGCCGGCCACTACGCCCGCCAAAGCCCCGGCCAAGCCTGCGGCAACCAAACCTGCTGCTCCTGCTGCCGGTAAGCCGGCGGCGCCGGCCACCAAGCCAGCCACGACTACCCCTACGCCCGCCAAAACCGCCACGCCGGCCAAAACCACGGCTACGCCTACGGCTGCCAAACCCATTACGCCGGCCCCACCCCGGCCGCAGGGCCCGCCCCTGCCCGCCAACCTAGGCTCCACGGATTTCAACACGCGCTACAAAAACGGCAAAACCCTCATCGGCCAGGCCCGCTACGACCTAGCCCTGCAGGAGCTGGAGCCCCTCACCGCTCCGGGCAACAAGTTCAACCGGGCTCCGGAAGCGGCCTACCTCTACGCCGTGGCCGCCGCCAAAGCCGCCAAGTGGCCCGAGGCCGAGCAGATGCTGAATCTGCTGCGCAGCGAGTATCCGCAGTGGCCCAACCTGCCGGAAGCCTTCTTTCTGCAGGGGCAGGTGTCGTTTGAGCAGGGCGACTTCGACAACGCCCTGCGCGTGCTAGCCCAGCTGCCGCCCGACCGCCTCACCACGGAGCGCGAGAACATGAAGGCCGTGTACCTGCCGCGCATTAAGGACAAGGCCACCTTCCAGAATCTGCTCCAGACCTATCCGCAGGAAGCGGCGCTCGGCAAGGCCTACGCCAGCAAGCTGGCCAACGGCGGCTGGTACACCGACGCCGACAAGCCCCAGCTCGACCAGCTGATTACGCAGTTTGCCCTCGACCGCACCCGCTACACGCCCCGCCCCCGGGCCCAGCGCAAAAGCACCTACAACATCGGGGTGCTGCTGCCCTTCGAGTTCAACGACCCGAGCTGGGAAACGCGCCGCAAAAACCAGTTCGTGACGGACCTGTACGCCGGCCTGCGCCTGGCCCAGGATTCGCTGCAGCGCGAGGGCCGGCCGGTGCAGCTGTTTGCCTACGATACCGGCGCCGATACGCTGCAACTCAAGCAGGTGCTGGCGTTGCCCGAGCTGGCCGGCATGGACATGCTCATCGGGCCAGTGTATAAGTCGGGCTCCAAGATTCTGGCCCGCTACGCTCAGCAGCGCCAGATTCTGTGCGTCAACCCCCTGTCGCAGGATGCCGATTTGGTGCTGGACAACCCGTGGCACTACCTCTACGAGCCCAGCACGGCCACCCAGGCCCGGCAGGCGGCGCAGTTTGCCTTCACCCGCCTCGGGGGCCCGCGCACGGCCGTGGTTCTCTACGAAGACACCAAAGATGAAGCCGCGTTCGGCCTGGCCTACAAGCAGGCTTACGAGGCCCTCGGTGGCCGCGTGCTGCAGCTGCGCCGCATCAACTCCGATGTGGACGAGTCGCTCAGCACCGGCTTTGCCGGGCTGGACCTGAAGTCCGTGGGGCACCTGGTGGTGGCCTCCGACGCCAAAAAGGCGGGGCCCTACACGTTTGGGGTCATGAAAACCCAGGAAGCCCGCGTGCCGCTGATTACTTACGCATCCTGGCTCGATAACAGCCGCGTGGGCCTGTCGCAGCTCGATGCCCGCGACGTGTACTTCGTGCATTCCAAGTTTCTGGACCGCACCAACCCCGGCGTGCGCCGCTTCCGGCAGCTCTACCTGCAGCGCCAGAAGCTGCCGCCCTCCGTGTTTGCTTTCACCGGCTTCGAGCTGCTCTACTACTTCGGCTCGCAGCTGCATCAGTACGGCCCGGCCTTTCAGCAGAATCTGGCAGCCAGCGGCCCGGTGTCCGGCGCCGTGTTCCAGGGCATCGGCTACCCTGGCGGCACCCACGACAACCAGTACGTGCCCATCACCAAGCTGGAGCGGCTGGAAGTGGAAGTGCTGAACCCCGTAGGTATCCGGTAGGTTGTTACCTGAAACCACAAACTCTTGGCCAGCTTCTGGCCTGTTTGAAAACTGTCACTCAACGCTACGCGAAGCAAAAGCTTCGCGCTACATACCCCTTATGTCGCAAGCTACCCTCACCCCTGCCCTCAACCTTTCCACTTCTGATGCGCTGTTTACGCGCGCCAAAGACCACATTCCAGGTGGCGTGAACTCGCCGGTACGGGCCTTCCGCGCCGTGGGCGGGCACCCCGTGTTCATGCAGTCGGCGCAGGGCGCCTGGCTCACCGACGTGGACGGCAACCGCTACCTGGACTTCATCAACTCCTGGGGGCCGATGATTTTGGGCCACGCGCCGCAGATTGTGCTGGATGCCGTGCAGGGAGCCATCGGCAACTCGCTGTCGTTTGGCGCGCCTACCCGCCGCGAGGTGGAAATGGCCGAACTCATCAAGCAGATGGTGCCCAGCATCGAGAAAGTACGGCTGGTGAACTCCGGCACCGAGGCCACCATGTCGGCCATCCGGGTGGCGCGCGGCTACACGGGCCGCACCAAAATCCTCAAGTTTGAAGGCTGCTACCACGGCCACGGCGACTCGTTCCTAATTGCAGCCGGCTCAGGCGCCCTCACCCTGGGTACCCCCGACTCGCCCGGCGTGACGCCCGGCGTAGCCCAGGACACCCTCACGGTGCCCTACAACGACCTGGCCGCCGTAGAACAGGCCATTGCCGCCAACGACGGCCAGATTGCAGCCCTGATTCTGGAGCCCGTAGTAGGCAACATGGGCCTAGTGGCTCCGGCCGAAGGCTACCTGCAGGGCCTGCGCGCGCTGTGCATCCAGCACGGCATCGTGCTCATCTTTGATGAGGTGATGACCGGCTTCCGCCTGGCCCGCGGCGGCGCGCAGGAGCTCTACGGCATCACGCCCGACATGACGACGCTGGGCAAAATCATTGGCGGCGGTATGCCCGTGGGCGCCTACGGCGGCCGCCAGGACATCATGGACAACGTGGCCCCCGCCGGCAAGGTATACCAGGCGGGCACGCTCTCCGGCAACCCCATTGCCACCGCCGCCGGCATTGCCCAGCTCACCTACCTGCAACAGCACCCCGAACTCTACGACGAGCTGAACCGCATCACCACCCGCCTCGCCGACGGCACCCGCCAGATCTGCCAGGAGCTGGGCCTGAACTACACTGTAAACCAGGTGGGCTCGATGTTCAGCGTGTTCTTCACCGACAAGCTGGTGCACAACCTCGAAGACGCCAAAACCTCCGATACTGAGGCATTTGGCCGCTACTTCCAGGGCATGCTGCACCGCGGCATCTACCTGGCGCCGGCGCAGTACGAGGCCCTGTTCGTGAGCACCGCCATTACCGACGAGCTGGTGGACCACTACCTCACGGCCTGCCGCGAAGCCATGCGCGAAGCCCACGGCCTGTAGTACCAGCCTCTCTACTCAGGTATTCATGCGAAACCCGGAAAGCCTCCCTACTATCTGTGGGGAGGCTTTTCCTTTGCTGGCAGTGGTGGATAAAAACCCGCGCAAGCGTATGGGCAACGTGTTACCTTTGCGGTAACCATTTGCGCTGCCATGTCCCGATTTCGTTTGTTGCTGCCTCTTTTCCTGTTGCTGTGGCTAGCCGTGCCGGTTGCGCTGCCGGCCCAGAACAGCACCCCGGCCGCCGCCAACAAGCAGCTTTTCGACCGCACCGTAGACGAGCTCAACTTCCGCACCATGGAAACCGTGTACGACAAGTCGTTTACGCGGCGCAAGTTCCCGGCTTCCATGCGCACGGCCAAGGCCCGCCGCGACTTCACCGACTTCAACGGCCGCACCGACCTGCAGACGCTGTTTCAGAACTACAATGGCGTATCGGAGCGCTACAAAAGCCGCTTCGGCAAAGGCCGCACCGATCTGGCCGAGTTTGAAAAGCAGTTGGGCAGCATACTGGTAGACAAGAACTTCGAGTTTTTCATTCGGGTCTTGCCCCGCGACGAGCGGGTAGCCCTCATCCGGGCGCTGCAGCGCGTGATTTCTCAGGGCGCCGCCCGTTTCAACGCCTCCGAAGACCCTGTGCCAGAAGAGCTGTCGGCTGATGGTGCGGCCGTGCCGCCTGCGGATGTCGATGCGCCAGCCACCACCTCGGCCGCTACCGAAGACCCGTCGCCGCAGCCCGAAGCGCCGCTCACCACGGTCACTACTTCCGTCAGCACCGGCCCCCGCCCCCTCGACGTGCCCGTGCGCCACGACTGGCTCGACTACCTGACGCTGCTGCTGGCGGCCACCTCCACGCTGCTGCTGCTGCTGCTCGTAACCAGCGTGCTGCCCGACCTGCGCGCCCGCCTCGATGGCCTAGCCGAGGAGTTGGAGCAGCAGCCCACCAAACCCCGCTCCCGCTCCAACGCCTTGCCCAAAGACCGCTACGACGAGGAAGAGGTATAATTAGTAATTGAGAATTAGTAATGAGTAAGTGTGCTGAATGGGTGGCTTTTTCGCCTCACGTCAACGCCAACTCATTATCGCTAATTCTTACTTGCTAATTCCTAATTGCTAATTCACCCCCTACATGATCCTGACCGACCAGCAGATTCTCGCCGAGATTGAGCGCGGCAACATCGTCATCGAACCTTACGACCGGAGCTGCCTCGGCACCAATTCCTACGACGTGCACCTGGGCCGCTACCTAGCCACCTACCGCGACAAGGTGCTGGACGCCCGCAAGCACAACGAAATCGACGTATTCGAAATCCCGGAGGAAGGCTTTGTGCTGCAGCCCGGCGTGCTGTACTTGGGCGTTACGGAGGAATACACCGAGAGCCACGCCCATGTGCCGTTTCTGGAGGGCAAGAGCAGCGTCGGCCGCCTCGGCATCGACATCCACGCCACCGCCGGCAAAGGCGACATCGGCTTCTGCAACACCTGGACCCTGGAAATCAGCGTGTCGATGCCGGTGCGCGTGTACTACCTGATGCCCGTGGGCCAGCTGATTTACTTCAGCGTGCAAGGCGATGTAGAGACGTTCTACAACCGCAAGCCCAACGCCAAGTACAACGAGCGGACCGTGAAGCCAGTGGAGTCGATGATGTGGAAAAACCGGTTCTAGCGTAGCAGAACCCTGGCCGTAAGGCGTTTTGCTGAGGCTGTATATAGGCTTAGCAAAACGCCTTTTTGCTTTCGGTATAAACTCCTTGGCACAGTTTTTCGTTAGGGAGGAAGCAACTGGCTGCCGATTCTCCCTCTGGCTTCGCTGGTTTTCCCGATTTTCGAACGATCAACGATAAGTCTACCATGAGAAACCAACTTGCTACTGCTGCCCTGCTGCTGGTCGCCACGCTCGGCTCGCAGGCCCAGCAAAAGCCGGCCCTGGCTCCTAAAGATAAAACCCAGTCGTCGCCGCGCCTGACGCCGGTGCAGGTGCGCGCCGCCCGCCTCTCCGACCAGATGGCTCGCGAGCTGCGCCTCAACGGCTACCAAGCCACCCGCCTGCGCGCCATCAACGAAGACAAGATTGCCAAGATGGCTGCCATTGAGCAGCGCAACGCCGGCAACCCCAAGCTCATTGACGAGCAGTGCGGCGCCGTGTGCAAGGAGCGCGACCGGGAGCTACAGGCTGTGCTTTCCAACGACCAGTACAGCAACTACTACGGCTCCCGTTCGGCGTATTACAAGTATGACAAAGACTACGCCTCGCGTTCCGGCAATGTCAACTCCGACTTCGTAAACTCGGTGCAAAACCCGTCCCCCGCTTCCAGTGGCGCCGTGATTGCCCCGGCCCGCAAGCCGGCCAGTACCACCCGCTAGTAGTTTATTCTCACAAAAAAGCCCCGCTTAGCAGTTGCTGAGCGGGGCTTTTTTGCGGGCTGGGAGCCTTACTTCTGCTTTTTGTTTTCTTCGTCGATGTGGTCGGTGAGGGCGCGGCACAGGTCGCGCATCTTGGTGGCCATTACCACGTCGTTGGTGGCCGTCATGATGGTTTCGGCCATGGCGCCGATGTTATCGACCACGAAATACTTCATAGCATCCACGGGCATGTCCTTGGTCCAGAGGTCAATTTTCATGGTGCCGTCCTGGTCCCGGTCCCAGATGGCAATGTTGATGGCTTTGGCAAAGTGAATATCGGGGCCCGCGTCAGTGGCCGACCAGCTGATGGCCTCCGGAACTTTCTGGTCGTCGAGGGCAATGCTGAAGCGGATTTCGGATTTCTTCATGGGTTCAGAAGGTGAAAAAGCACGTCATGCAGAGCGGAGCGAAGCATCTCGCCAGTGCAGTAAACTCATTTAGTGAATTACTATACTGGCGAGATGCTTCGCTCCGCTCTGCATGACGTGCTGAAGTAGTGCAAAAGTTAAACGTAGTTGTTCAGCATCACTGGCATCACCAGCATCAGGATGCTTTCGTTGTCGTCGGCGAGGGTGGGCATGAGCAGGCCGGCGCGGTTGGGCGTGCTCAGCTCCAGCGTGATTTCCTCGGAGTCGATGTTGCTGAGCATTTCTTGCAGGAACTTGGCGTTGAAGCCGATTTCCATGTCCTCACCGTCGTACTGGCAGGCCAGCTTTTCGTTGGCTTCGTTCGAGAAGTCGAGGTCTTCGGCCGATACGGTCAGCTCGGAGCCGGCCAGGCGCAGGCGCACCTGGTGGGTGGTTTTGTTGGAGTAGATGCTGATGCGCTTCACCGAGTTCAGCAGCTCCTGGCGGCTGATGATGAGCTTGTTGGGGTTGCTGACCGGAATGACGTTTTCGTAGTCGGGGTAGCGCTCATCAATCAGGCGGCACACGAGGCGCATCTGGTTGAAGCTGAAAAAGGCGTTGGAGTTGTTGAACTCCACGCGCACCGGCGTAGCCTCGGAGGGCAGCGCGCCTTTCAGCAGGTTGAAGGCTTTGCGCGGGATGATGAGGTTGGCGGTCTGGCCGGCGCCCACGTCGGAGCGGCGGTAGCGCAGCAAGCGGTGGCCGTCGGTGGCCACGAAGGTTACCTGGTTGTCGGCCAGCTGCACCAGAATGCCGGTCATGGCTGGGCGCAGCTCGTCGGTGCTAACGGCGAAGATGGTCTTGTTGATGGCGCGGCTCAGCGACGACGACGGGATTTCCACCGGCGTAGAGCCTTTCACGACGGGCACGCGAGGGAAGTCCGTAGCGTTTTCGCCGGCCAGCTTGTAGCGGCCGTTGGAGCTGGCAATTTCGATGCTGTAGGTTTCCTCGTCCAGGGTAAAGGTCACGGGCTGGTCGGGCAGGTTTTTCAGGGTGTCGAGCAGGATGCGGGCGGGCGCGGCAATGCGGCCACTTTCGCGCGCTTCCACGGGCAGCTCGGTCATCATGCTCGTTTCCAGATCGGAGGCTGTAATCGTCAGCTTGCCGTCTTCGATTTCAAAGAGGAAGTTCTCCAGAATCGGCACCACAGGGTTGTTCGTGACCACGCCGTTGATGCTCTGAAGCTGCTTGAGCAGGGCGGAAGACGAGACGATGAACTTCATAAAGGATGGGGTTCGGGAGTGTTTTTGGAAGGGAGACAAAGATAGGAAACCGGGGCGGGGTTTTCTAGTGCAAAAACCGGTTGGCGTGTAGTTCGCTGATCGTATGTCCGACTATTGCGACAGGGGAAAAAATCCCTTAGCCAGTCCGCAAAATCTCTACAAGACAAGGGCGCACAGCAAACCCAGCACCAATAGAATTCCGAGGGCTGCTACTGTATTCAATACCACTACCTGACCGGCATTGGCGTAGCTGCTATCGTACTCCTTTACTAGGGCACGCCGCACCTTCATCCGGTTCCGATGTCGCAGATACAGGTATAGAAAGCCAATGACGGAGAGTACGATAACGCTGAATACACTCTCGATCAGGCCTTCAAATAAAAGCGTGAGTAATTCCTCCACGGCAATGCCTCATTATCAGATAATGCTTTAAAACCGTGCATACCGCCGCTTCCGGCGCCAAGCCCGCACGGCGCCAAACACGCCTAGCAGCAGCAGCGGGGCCACCAGATTCAGCAGCTGCCACTGGCGGCGCTCCTCGGCCACGCGCAGCTTGTCGAGGGGCCGGAGCGTGATTTGCTTGCCGCGCACCGATATCAGGTTGCTTTCATCGAGCATGTAGTCGACGGCGTTGAGCACTAGCTCGCGGTTGGCGAATTCGGTGGCGGCGAGGCGGTCGAAGCCCAGGCGCAAGGGGCGGCCGGTTTTGGGGTCCACGTCGTTGCGCACGAAGTCGCCGTCGGAGAGCACCAGCACTTTGGCGGGGCGGTCCTGGGGGCTGGTGGCAGGCTGGAAGCGGGCCGTGCCGGGCTCGGCGCGGTTGGCGTAGAGCGAGCGAAACTGGCCTTCGAGCAGGTAGCCAACGGGCTTGAACTGCGAGGTGTAGAGCTGGCGGTTGGGCTCCAGGCGGGCGTCGTTGAGGTTGACGGGCACCGGCGAGGGCAGCACGCGGGTGTAGCGCGAGGTGAACAGCAGCGGCGTCTTACGAATCCCGACGGCCTTCACCGTGTCGATGCTGCTCACAAACTTGGTGTACACCGCGTCGAGGTTGCGGGTGATGGGGTGCTGGCTGAAGTTGTTGATGAGCGGGTAGAACTGCCACGGCATGGGCTCCACTTTGGGCTTGTTGCCCATCATGCCGGTCACGAGCGGGATGACGCCGGAGTTGAGGTCGAGCAGCAGGTCGGGGTTGACGCGCACGCCGTACTTGAACAGCAGGTCGTCGAGGTTGGTCTGGATCGGGAACGAGAGCATGCCGCCGCGGCTGGCGCTGTCGAGGTTCACGCGCATGGCATCCACGAAAAACAGCGCGTTGCCGCCGTGCGTGACGAACTGGTCGAGCTTGAACTTCTCGGGCTCCGAGAACGTGCCGGCGGGCTTGGCCACCACCAAAGCGCTGAGCGTGCGCAAATCCTGGGGGCGAGTCTGGGCGAGGTTCACCCGGAACACGTCGTAGAACTGGCTGAGCGAGCCAATCAGGTCGCCGGCTTCGGCGTTGTTTAGCTCGCCGTGTCCTTCCACCACCCCGATGCGCTTGCGCTGGCCGGGCACCACCCGGCGGATGGCGCTGGCCATTTCGTACTCCAGCCCTTCGATGCTCTGGTTGAGGCGCACGTCGGCCGGGGCGGCCTGGTTGCCGCGCAGCAACAGCACCTGCTGCTCCTTGCCCCCGGCCGATACGGTAGCCCAGGGGAAGATGATTTTCTCGACCCGCTTACCGTTTTCGTTGGCCCCGAGGTTGGTGGGGCGCAGTCCTTTCTTGAGCAGCGTGGCGTAATAGGCGTTACGGGCCTGCTCGGTGCCGGCCGCCGAGGGGTCGATGAACACATAGTGCAGGTTCTGGCCGCCATAGACCTGCATTTCGTTGAGGGTTTCGCGCACGGCCTGCTGCAGGCGCCGGAACGACGGCGGGAAGTCGCCGTCGAGGTACACCGTCACGGTGACGGGCTGCGGCAGCTTCTGCAGCAGCTCCTTGGTGGCCTCCGCCATGGTGTAGCGCTTCTCCTCCGTCAGATCGAGCCGGAAAAAGAACTGCTGGCCCAGAAAATTGAACAGCAGCAGCAGGCCGATGACCAGCAGAAAGCGGGTCAGGTCGCGGCGTTTGCGGGTTTGGATGGGCGCGGTGGATTGTGTTTCGGGCATGTTCTGTCGGGGGCCTCACCCCCTAGCCCCCTCTCCTGCAGAGAGGGGGGACTATTTTTTAGCTTGTTAGCACCATATTTTACTAGAGCTAGTTCCCCCTCTCTGCAGGAGAGGGGGCTAGGGGATGAGGCAAACGGCCTGCTACCAGTTGCGGCTTTGCAGCACCAGCCGCGTGCCGAGCAGCAGGCCGGCAATGAGGCTGAGAAAGTACAGCAGGTCGCGGGAGTCGAGCAGGCCCTTGCTGATGTCGCGGTAGTGGGCCGCAATGCCGAGCTGGCCGATGTAGTAGGCCGGCGCCCCATCGAACACCGACGCTACCGAATCGAAGCCGGAGTACACCAGAAAGCAGCCGACTACCGCCACCAGAAAGGCAATGATCTGGTCGCGGGTGATGGCCGAGGCAAATACGCCGATGGCCGCAAACACCGCCGCCAGCAGCCCCAGACCCAGGTAAGAGCCCACCGTAGCGGCCGAGTCGATGTTGCCAGCGGGCGCGCCCAGCTGGTACACCGAGTAGTAGTAGAGCAGCGTGGGCAGCAGCGCCAGCAAGGCCAGCAGCAGGCAGGCCAGGTACTTCCCTCCTATTATCTGGCCGTCGGTGAGCGGGCGGGTGAGCAGCAGCTCCATGGTGCCGGCCTTCTTCTCTTCGGCGAAGGTGCGCATGGTGAGGGCCGGAATCAGGAACAGGAAAACCCAGGGCGCGATGTTGAACAGCGTCTGCAGGTCGGCAAAGCCCGAATCGAGCACCGAGCTATCCGGAAAGACCCACACGAACAGGCCCGTAGCCACCAGAAACACCCCTATCACCACGTAGGCAATAGGCGAGTTGAGGAAGCTGTTGAATTCTTTGCGAAGGATGGCGAGCATCTAGGCGGGTAATGAGGTGATGATTGGTTGTAAGAACGTCATGCAGAGCGCAGCGAAGCATGACGGTCAAGCGTCACTTGGTCAGTTCCTGAAACACCTGCTCCAGGTTCCGCTCTTCCTGACGCAGCCCCAGCAGCACCCAGCCCTGGGCAGCGGCCAGGCGCGAAATGGCGCCGCGCTGGTCGGAGCCGGCGGCGGCCCGGATGCGGTAGGTGTGGCCGGTTTCTACGTCCACGCTCCGGATGCCGGGCAGGGCCAGCAGCGGCGCGGGGTCAATGGCCTGCTCAAACTCGGCGCGGATGATGGTTTCGCGCAGGGCCTTGCCGCCCAGCTCTGCCACCGGCGAGTCGGCCACGAGCTGGCCGCGGTTGATGACGATGGCCCGGCTGCAGAGCGCGGCTACTTCGGGCAGGATGTGGGTGCTGAAAATGACGGTTTTGTCCTGACCCAGCTCCCGGATCAGGGTGCGGATTTCGCTGATCTGGTTGGGGTCGAGGCCGGTGGTGGGCTCGTCGAGGATGAGCACGCCGGGGTCGTGGATGAGGGCCTGCGCGAGGCCCACGCGCTGGCGGTAGCCTTTGCTCAGCGCCCCGATCAGCTTGTTCTGCTCGCGCCCCAGTCCTACCCTATCCACCAGCTGGCGCACCCGCTGGCGCAGCGTGCTGCCGCCCAATCCGTGCACCGACCCAATGAATTCCAGATACTCGTGCACGTACATATCGAGGTAGAGCGGGTTGTGCTCGGGCAGGTAGCCCACGCGGCGGCGCACTTCCAGCGGCGCCGTCTGCACGTCGTAGCCTTCGATGACGATGGTGCCGGCCGAGGGTGGCAGGTAGCCGGTGGCCATCTTCATGGTCGTGGACTTGCCCGCGCCATTCGGCCCCAGAAACCCCAGAATCTCGCCTTTGCTCACCGTGAAGGATATATCATTCACGGCCGCCTGGGTGCCGAAGAGTTTGGTCAGATGTTGAATTTCTACCATGTGCTGTGTAGGCGCGCTGTTGCGCGAAGCCTTTACTTCGCGTTTCGTTGCTGATATAAACGACCGGCCGCGTCGTTTCATGATACGCGAAGCAAAAGCTTCGCGCCGCTGCTATTTCGGCTGCGTGGGCCGCATCTGAATTTCGGAAATCATGGTGGCCTGCGGGGCTTCCAGCGTGTGCACGATGGTAGCGGCAATGTCCTCGGGCTGCATCTTGTGCGGGTTGGGCTCAGCGCCCGGCTCTATGCCGCCAAAGTTGGTTTCCACCGAGCCCGGCATCACGCACGTCACGCGCACGCCCTGCGGGCGCACTTCCTTGAACAGGGCATCGGAGAAGCCGCGCACGGCGTACTTGGTGGCGCAGTAGCCGGCCAGGTTGGCCGTGCCGGCCGTGCCCGCCAACGACGCCACGTTGATGATGTGGCCTTCCTTCTGCTTTTTCATCTGCGGCAGCACGGCCTTGGTGCAGTAGAACAGGCCGTGCACGTTGGTGTCGAACATGGCGTGCCAGTCGGCGGCCTCGAAGCCGTCAATCGGGCCGAAGTTGCCGATACCAGCGTTGTTGACCAGCACGTGCACCTTGTCGCCGAGCAGCTTGGTGGTGGTGGCGTAGGCCTTCTGCACGTCGGCTTCCTTGCGGATGTCGCACTTGATGAAGTGGAAGCGTGGGTGCTTGAAGTCGTCGGGGGCGGTGCGGCCCCAGCCGGCTACCTCGGCCCCTTTGGCCAGCAGCGCCTCGACGGTGGCGCGCCCGATTCCTTTGCTGACGCCTGTGATAATGGCTACCTTGCCGCTGAGTTCCATAGCTGAAGAATGATGGTTGGGCGTACGTTTGGAGTGCAAGTTAGTGGCCCCCGCGGGGTTTTACGTGTCGCGCTGGCCTTGGGGCTGAGTGTGGGGCTGTTAGCGTCGTGCGGCAGCGACGATTGCCTGACCAGTGCAGGCCAGGAAACCACCGAGCGCCGCGAGCTGCCCGCCTTCCACGACCTCACCGTGGCCGACAACGTAAACGTGACTTTGGTGCAGGACACGGCCACCTACGCCGAGGTGCGCACCGGCTCCCATCTGCAGGCCGACCTCAAGCTGGAAGTGCGGGGCCCGCGTCTGTTCATCAGCAACGAAAGCCGCTGCAACTGGGCCCGCAGCTACGACGTGGCCCACGACGTGGTGCTGCACCTGCCCCGCCTCATCAACATGGACCACACCGGCCAAGGCACCGTGCGCACCCAGGGCCGGTTCCGGGCCGACACCGCCTACTACCACATGAAAGGCACCGGCGACTACGACCTCGACCTGCAGAGCCGCTACCTCTGGCTCGACCAGTACGAGCTGGGCGACTACCGCCTGCGTGGCACCACCGACCAGCTGCTGCTCTCCGGCGGCGGGCTGGGCCGCTTCTACGCCACCGATATGCGGGCCCGCGCCTGCTACCTCAACCTGAGCATCTACGCCGGCAACGACATCTACGTCAACGGTTCGGAGGAAGTGCTCGGCACGCTGGCCGGCCCCGCCACCGTCTACTACTCCGGCAACCCCACCACCGCCAATGTGCAAGTGACGGGCAAAGGCAAAGTAGTGAAGCTGAATTAGGACTCGCAACGTCTACCCCATGATGATTGGACTGCCCGGCCCGCTGGAAACTGCCCTAAACCTCGTCTGTGCAGGTCTTTTTCTGCTTGTATTGTGGCGCGGCCGTCTTATCCGTACTGGCCGTTTTTTGCTGCCGGTGTTGCTGTCATGGCTGGGCTTGTTCGTGGGGTTGCTTTTCTACATTCAGCATTGGCTAGGCGCCCGCTTGGTGCTGAGCAGCAGTAGTGTGCTACTGCTGCTCAGCTACGGATTCTGGTTTGTGCAAAAACCACAAAAGACCCGACTGGATTACCTGAAGATGCTGCTGATTGCTTCTCTGGCTCTGTTCGGATTAAGCCTGGGCACACCAGTGAGGGCGGCGCTACCCACCATAAAAATGCTGCTGGCGGCCAGCTATTGGGGCGTTTTGCTGGACTTCGTGTACGTCACGTACGTGCGTCGCTCCCGGCCGGCCTAGCACCTACAAGTCCCCCAGCTGCGGGCGGATCAGCAGCTCCTCAATCACGGCCTGCGGCGAGAGGTTATAGGCGCCGAAAATGGCTTCTGCCACGTCCTCCGACCGGATGAAACGCTCCGCCGGCAAATCCACGCCTTCCCAGCTGGCGGTGAGGGTGGCGCCGGGCAGCACGGCCGTCACCCGAATCTGCTGCTCCTTCAGCTCTTCGCGCAGGTTGCGGCTGAAGCCGTACAGCGCGTGCTTGGCGATGCCGTAGGAGCCGCCGTTGGCGTAGGCCGCAATGCTGGCCGTTGAGCATATGTTGAAGATATGGCCCTGGCGGCGCGCAATCAGGCCGGGCAGCAGCGGCAGGGTCACGTCGTAGGCGCTGAGCAGGTTTACGGCCAGCATCTGGCGCAGCTGTGAGCCGTCGGCGGGCTCGTCCTGCAGGCGGCCGGGCAGAAACGAGCCGGTGTTGTTCACCAACACCTCCACGGCGCCGCCCAGGCCCAGCACGAAATCCGTGAAGCGGCGGCACTCGTTGGTTTCACTCAGGTCGGCGGGCAGCGTGTGCAGCACGGCCTGCGGAAACTGCTGCCGCACATCGGTTTGCAGGGCCGCCAGATCCTCGGCAGAGCGGGCACACGTAACCACCGGCCAGCCGGCTCGCAGAAAGCGCATCACTACCGCCCGGCCAATTCCTTTGGTTCCGCCGGTTACTACCACATATTTTTCCATTCCTTTGGTTGTTATTTCGGTTTTCACGTAAGTACGCGAGCCGAAATGCCCCATACACGCTGCTGCGCAAGTTCCTGCTTTTCCTCTCATTCTCCTTACCTCATGGTTAAGACCTTCGGCTCTTTCCTGCTGTTTATCCAGAGTATGCTCTCCCGCAAGGAGCGGTTTGCCGTGCTCTGGCAGCGTACCATCGACGAGTGCATCCTCATCGGTATCGATTCGGTGTTCATCGTGTCCATCGTGTCAGCCTTCATCGGGGCCGTAACGTGCGTGCAGATTGCCTACAACCTCATCAACCCGCTCATCCCGAAGAGCACCATCGGCTTCATGGTGCGCGAGATGACTATTCTAGAGCTGGCGCCTACCATCACCAGCATCGTGCTGGCCGGCAAGGTGGGCAGCAGCATTGCCGGCGGCCTGGGCACCATGCGCATCACCGAGCAGGTATCGGCACTGGAAGTAATGGGCATCAACTCGGCCTCCTATCTGGTGCTGCCGCGCATCATTGCTGCCATGCTCATGTTTCCGCTGCTCGTGATTCTGGCCATGATCCTCTCCATCATGGGCGGCTACCTGGCGGGCACGCTTTCTGGCGCCATGTCGGCCCAGGAATATATTGAGGGCATCCGCTCCGATTTTGTGCCTTACAACATTCTCTTCGCCCTGATCAAGTCAGTGGTGTTTGCCTTCCTAGTGTCGGCTATTTCTTCTTTCAAAGGCTTCTACACCGAAGGCGGCGCCTTGGAAGTAGGCGCCGCCAGCACGGGCGCGGTTACCAACTCCATCATTGCCATTCTGCTGGCCGACTACGCGCTGGCCGCCATTCTACTTTAAATTGTTGAATGGCTGTATGGTTAAATGGCTGGCTGTTTTGATAAGCCTGACTGACAATCCTTTAACCCTACAGCCATTAAGCCATTCACCCCATGATTGAGGTTCATAATATCCAGAAGGCGTTCAACGGCAACCCCGTACTGAAGGGCATCACCTGCACCTTCGAAACCGGCAAGTGCAACCTGCTGCTGGGTGGCTCCGGCACCGGCAAAAGCGTGCTGCTGCAGTGCATCGTAGGGCTGATGAAGCCCGACCTAGGCAGCATCACCTTCGACGGCACGGTGTTTACCAACAACAAGGTGGACATTCGGCAGGAAATCCGCCGCAAAATCGGGATGCTGTTTCAGGGCTCGGCCCTGTTCGACTCGATGACGGTGTATGAAAACACCGAGTTTCCGCTGAAGATGCTCACGCCGGAAATGAGCAAGGAAGAGCGCCGCGACCGGGTGGAGTTCTGCCTGAAGCGCGTGGGCCTGGAAAACGCCGGCAATAAAATGCCTTCCGAAATTTCGGGCGGTATGAAGAAGCGTGTGGGTATTGCTCGCGCCATTGCCCCCAACTGCACCTACCTGTTCTGCGACGAGCCCAACTCCGGCCTCGACCCCGCCACCAGCATCAAAATCGACGAGCTGATTCACGAAATCACCCACGAATACGGCATCACCACCGTCGTCATCACCCACGACATGAACTCGGTGGTGGAAATCGGCGACCATATCATCTTCATGCACAAGGGCCTCAAGCTCTGGGACGGCACCAAGGACGAAATCCTGACCGCCAAGGTGCCGGAGCTGCGCGAGTTCATCTTCAGCAGCAGCCTCGTGCGCGCCGCCAAGCGCGTCGACGAAGAATCGGAAGGCGGCCTGGAAGCGTTGGCCAACGAGCCGCTTTCAGAAGTGTAGCTTTCTGTTGTTGCGAGGATGGACGGAAGATCAGACAATCTTTCCCCGCGCCAAACCGAATTACCCTTACAAGCAAGCCCTCCGGCAGTAGTTCACTGAACTACCGCCGGAGGGCTCTGCTATTACCGTTGTCAGGCTCAGACGAAAGCAACGGGTGAGCTGTCCTTCATCCGCGCCCTGATAGCTACCATTGCTCGCGGCGGCGGAACTCCGTGATATGGGCCAGATGGTGCCGGCTGTGCCAGGAATACAGCGCCAGCGCCTGGTCCAAGGTGAAGTTGCGGCCGGAATCGGGGTGGTGGAAGGTGCGCTGCCACTGGGCCTCGGTGAGGTTGCGCAGCAGCCGCACCCAGCGGATGTGCAGCGCCTCCAGCAGCGCCAACGACACGGCCGGCGGCGTAGCCTCCACATCGGCCAGCTCGGCCCAGGCGGCTTCGTCGTAGGGCTTGATGGTGGGGTTGTCCTCGGTGAGGGCCAGCCGGCAGCGGGTGTAGGCGTTCAGGTGCGAGTCGGGCAGGTGATGAATGAGCTGGCGCACCGTCCAGCCGTCGGGGCGGTAGGGCGTGTCGAGCTGGGCGGGCGTGAGGCCGGCCACGGCGGCCCGCACCTGGTCGGGCAGGGTGGCCAGGTGGGCGATGTAAGCCGTGCGGCGGCCATGGTCCAGCGCCGCCTCAGGCAGCACGGGCCGGCCGATGGGGTAGCGGAGGTCGAAAGAAGCAGAATCAGACATAGTAAAGTTGGGTTGGGGGCGCAAAGTACGGCAGCCGGGCGCAGCCGCATCTTGGCAGGCCAAATTTCAGGAACGAAAAAGGCCTTCCCGGGCAGGAAGGCCTTTCATTAATTTCAGACAAGCCGCGGCTTAGCTGTCGCGCTTGTTGAGTTCGTCGCGAATTTTGGCGGCTTTCTCGTAGTCTTCGCGCTCCAGGGCCTGGGCCAGCATCTTAGTCAGCTCGTCCAAGGACACCTGGCCGCTGGGCTCGCGGGGCGTGGGAGCCGGCTTGGCCGGGCCTTCGTTGGTGTCGTCCTCGTCGTCATCATCCTCGTCGTCGTCCGAGTCTTCAGCGTTTTCGTCGAGGTCCGACAGAATGATACCGGCTTCGCTCAGCACGCTTTCCACCGTAAAGATGGGCACGCCGAAGCGCAGGCCGATGGCAATGGCATCGGAAGGGCGCGAGTCCAGCTCGAAGGTGGTGGCCCCGTCGGAGCACACAATCTTGGAGTAGAACACGCCTTCCTTCAGGTCGGAAATCAGCACTTCCAGGACGGCCACGTGCACTTGCTCGGCAAACGACTTGAACAAGTCGTGCGTGAGGGGCCGGTTCGGGTTAATTTTCTCTATCTGAATGGCAATGCTCTGCGCCTCAAACATGCCGATGATGATCGGCAGGCGTCGGTTGCCGGTCTTCTCCCCCAGGATGAGGGCAAAGGAACCCGACTGCGACTGGCTGGACGAGAGGCCCAGGATTTCGAGCGGTATTTTTTTCACAAGTAGGGTCTTGGTGAATTTGCTAATGCGAAGAATGTGAAAATGTGCGAAATACGGGAACGGCCGCAGCACAATTCCCGCATTTCGCACATTTCAGTCACATTAGTTCAGCTCTTTTACCGCTTGCGTGAGCTTGGGCAGCACATCAAATACGTCGCCTACGATGCCGTAGTCGGCCGCTTTGAAGAACGGAGCTTCGGGGTCTTTGTTGATGACCACAATCACCTTGCTCGAGTTCACGCCGGCCAGGTGCTGGATGGCACCCGAAATACCGCAGGCAATGTACAGGTTCGGCGATACGGTGATGCCGGTCTGGCCCACGTGCTCGTGGTGAGGGCGCCAATCCACGTCCGATACGGGCTTGGAGCAGGCCGTAGCCGCGCCCAGGGCCTTCGCCAGATCCTCGATGAGGTTCCAGTTCTCGGGGCCTTTCATGCCCCGGCCACCCGATACCACGAGGTCAGCCTCGGGCAGCAGAATGCCGCCGGCCTGATCCTGCATCACCACCTGCTTAGGCGCATCGGCGAAGTCGGCATCCGACAGCTGGGCCGAGAAGGCCTCTACTTGAGCGGTTTTGCCAGCCTGGTGCAGCGCTTCGATGGAGTTCTTTTTAACGGCAATGATTTTCCGGTCGCCGTCCAGCTTCACATCAGCAAAGGCTTTGCCCGAGAAGGCACCGCGCTTCACCGTGAACGAACCACCGTCGGTTTTGGGCAGCTCTACCACGTTGGTGGCAATGCTGGCCTGCAGCCGAATCGACAGACGCGAACCAACCGAAGCACCGATGTTGGAGTTAGCCAACACGATGATTTTGGCGTCTTCCTTCTGGGCGGCGGCCGCAATCAGCTTGGTGTAGGCACCGTTCACGAAATCCTTGAGGCGAGGCTCGGCGTCGTGCAGCACCTTGGTGATGCCCTGCTCGCCCAGCTTGGCCAGGTTGGCTTCGGTGGCTTCACCCACGGCGACGGCCGTGGCCGTGGTACCCAGCATCTGGGCTACCTGGCTGCCGTAGGAAGCTACTTCCAGCGAGGATTTCTTTACCTCGCCGCCGTCACATTCAACAACTACTAGTACAGACATTTTTCAGAGAGTTATGAGTGCTGAATGTTGAATTATGAATTTGCGAATGATGCAGCCAGACTACGTGAGCAATGCCAGACCAATTCATCATTACATAATTCAACACTCATCATTCTACTTTTTAGATAACCTTGGCTTCGTTGCGGAGCAGTTTGATCAGCTCGCCGGCGCTTTCGGCGGGGATGAGCTTCACGCCTTGCTTCTGGGGGGGCAGCGCGAAGGCGGCTACCTCGGTGCGGGCGGCGTCGCCGGTGGGCTCCACCACTTTCAGGGGCTTGGTGCGGGCCGTCATGATACCGCGCATGTTGGGGATGCGGGGCTCGCACATCGGCTGCTGGCAGGAAGCCACGAAAGGCGTATTCACCTCCACGATTTCCTTGCCGCCTTCGATTTCGCGCTCCAGCGTGGCGGTGTTGCCGCTCATATCCAGCTTCATGGCCGGGGCCACCGTCGGGATGCCGAGCAGCTCGCCCACCATGCCGTGCACCTGGAAGCCGTTGTAGTCGATGCTTTCCTTACCCATCAGAATCACGTCGTAGCCGCCGTCTTTGGCGATGCTGGCGATTTGCTGGGCCACGAAGAAGGCATCCTTCGGGTGGGCGTTTACGCGGATGGCGTCGTCGGCGCCGATGGCCAAGGCCTTGCGGATGTTGGGCTCGGTGTCGGCTTCGCCTACGTTGAGGACGGTAACGGTGCCAGCACCCTGAGCTTCTTTCAGCTCAATGGCGCGAGTGAGTGCATACTCATCCCAAGGATTAATCACGAACTGCACACCGGCTTTGTTAAACTCCTTGTTATCAGGAGTGAACGTGATTTTGGTGGTCGTGTCGGGCACGTTGCTGATGCAAACGAGAAACTTCATCTACGGCTGCTTATATGGAAGATACTAGGAGAAAGTGCCAAATTTGGGGCGAAGATACTCAAAACTACCGCCCCATGGAAACCGCGCCGAGCCGCCTGCAACAACTCCTGGCCTTTTACCAGGATGATCCTACCGACGCGTTTACCATCTACGCGCTGGCCACCGAATACCGCGTTACGGAGCCGGAAAAGGCCATGACGTACTACCAGAAACTACTCGACGAGCATCCGGACTACGTGGGTACGTACTACCACGCCGGCAAGATGCTGCAACAGCTGGAAAAGCCGGAAGAAGCGGAAAAAGTTTACCGCAAAGGCCTCACCGTGGCCCGCAAGGCCGGCCAGCTGCACGCCGCCAGCGAAATCCAGCAAGCCATGAACCAGTTGCTGGGCTTGGATTACGAGGACGAGGACTAAGGTGGCACAAGTTACTTAGAACGTCATTCCGAGCTTGCCGAGGAATCTCGCGTGCTGATGTTGTAATAGTAACTCAACGTCAGCACGCGAGATTCCTCGGCAAGCTCGGAATGACGTTCTGTTGCATCTTAGTTTTACCCACCTATCTGTTCAACCATCCCCATTTCCCATGAAAATTCTGCTGGTTGAAGATGAGCCTAAGGTGTCGGCGTTTATTAAGCGGGGGCTGGAGGAGGAAGGGTTTGAGGTGGAAGTGGCCTACGATGGGCGGTTTGGGCGGCAGTTGTCCCTCTCCCACTCCTACGAGCTGATTATTCTGGATGTGATTCTGCCCTACTTCAGCGGACTGGAAGTGCTGGAAGCCATCCGGGCGCAGGACCAGCAGACGCCGGTACTCATGCTCACGGCCCTGGGCACCACCCAGGACAAGCTGCACGGCTTCGGCGGCGGGGCCGATGACTACCTGGTGAAGCCTTTCGATTTTCCGGAATTGGTGGCCCGGGTGCGGGCCCTCACCCGCCGCCGTGGCCAGCAGGCTAAAAGCGCCGTGCTGCAGTTCGAGGACCTGACGCTGGACTCGGGGGCCAAAACCGTGACGCGGGCCGGGCAGCCGCTCAAGCTCACGGCCCGCGAATTCGGGCTGCTGGAGCTGCTGCTGCGCCACCCTGGCCGCGTGCTCAGTCGCGCCGAACTGGCCGCCGACGTGTGGGAAGACTCCTTCGACGCCGGCTCCAACGTGGTGGACGTGTACGTGAACTACCTGCGCAACAAAGTCGACAAGCCCTTCCCTCGCAAGCTCATCCACACGGTGGTGGGCATGGGCTACGTGCTGCGCGCCCAGGAGTGAGAAGTGAGAAAAGGAACGTCATTCTGAGCGAAGCCGGAGGCGAAGTCGAAGAATCTCTACCGCAATAGTAATCTTAGTCGTGAAGCAACGAAGCGGTAGAGATTCTTCGACTTCGCTCAGAATGACGTTCTTTTAGGGCCTTTGCCTCCCCTTCACAACTTCACAACTTCACCACCTCACCACTCCCCCATGACCATCCGGAACCGATTGACGTGGCTGTTTGTGGGGGTGGTGGCGGTGATTCTGCTGGGGGTGATGACGACGATTTATCTGCTGCAGGCCGATTACACCCACGAGGAATTTCACCAGCGCCTGCGCGACCGGGCCGAGGTGACGGGCTACGTATTTCTAGAGCAGGACGAGCTGCGGGCCGAGGCGTTTCGGGAGTTTCAGCGCCGCTATTTGCGCACCCTCACCGGCGAGGTGCTGCAGATTTACAACGACCAGCTGCAGCCCCGCTTCATCGAGCAGGATACCCGCGTGGCCATTCCCGACCACATCCTGACGCGCATCCTGACTGAAAAGGAGGTGTATTTTACGCTCGGCAACCGGCAGGCCATCGGGCTGTTCTACACCGATAACCAGGGCCAGTTCATCATTGTGGCCGCCGCTCAGAACCACTCCGGCACGGCACGGCTGGAACACCTGATCATGATTCTGGCCTGCATTTTTGTGGTGAGCCTGGTGGTGATTTACGTGGCCGGGCGGGTGTTTTCGGGCAAGGCCCTGGCCCCCATTGCCGCCGTCAACGACCAGGTGGACCGCATCACCACCCAGGACCTGCACCTGCGCGTGAGCGAGGGTATCAGCCACGAGCAGGACGAAATAACCCGCCTGGCCCGCACCTTCAACCGCATGCTGGAGCGGCTCGAAGACGGATTCGAAACGCAGCGCACTTTCGTCAGCAATGCCTCGCACGAGCTGCGCACGCCCCTCACGGCCACTATTGGCGAGCTGCAGGTGCTGCTGAACCGGGAGCGGGAGCCGGCGGCCTACCGGGAAGGCGTGGCCTCGGTGCTGTACGAGTTGCAGCAGCTGAAGCTACTCATCAACAACCTGCTCGACCTCACCCAAACCAACACCGGCGCCCGCGACGAAATCCGGCTGGATGAGCTGCTGGCCGAAGCCCGGGAAGCAGTGCTGCCGGAGCAGCGCCGCCGGGTGCAGCTCACGTTCGGGCAGCTGCCGGAGGATGCCGAGGCCCTCGAAATCCTGGGCAACCGCCAGTTGCTGAGCCGGGCCCTCACCAACCTGTTCGACAACGCCCTGAAATACTCCCCCGCCGACCAGCCAGTGGAAGTGCGGCTGGAATACCGGGCCGGCCGGCGCTACATCCGGGTGCAGGACTACGGCATCGGCATCAGCGAAAAAGCCCTGCCGCAGGTGTTTCAGCCGTTTTTCCGGGCCGATAACGCCCGTCATGTGGTGGGGCACGGCGTGGGGCTGCCACTGGCCCGCAAAATTATTCAGCTGCACGGCGGCGAGGTACACATCAGCTCTCAAACCGGGCAGGGCACGGTGGTGGAGGTGGAATTGTAGCGAGAAGGTTGATTGGTTGAACGATGTAGAGACGCAACACTTTGCGTCTCGTCGTTGCTGATGTTGTTTCTAAACTGCGCATCTCATCCATTGCCGATGTTGTTGAAGCTACGCGGCGGCGTGCAGTCCCAACCGTTCAACGACGAGACGCAAAGTGTTGCGTCTCTACACCGTTCTGCCCATCCTACGAACCAACACCATCAGCACGCGAGATGCTTCGGCTGCGCCTCTGCATGACGTTCTATCCTTCCTTATTCCGGCCTCTATTCTCAGACTTCGGAAGAAAATTCATCAAAAACTCACGCTCTAATCCGTTTCTAATGCGGCTCTAACCGGGTCCTAATACCGGCGGCGTAAGCTTGCACTTCACTCGTGTTGCTTACCCCATGACCCGATTATTCCACTTCGCCAGCCTGTTGCTATTACCCTCCGGCCTGGGCCTGGCCAGCTGTTCCGAAGAAGCCGCCGAAGCCGTAACGCCCGCCGCCGCGCCCCAGCTCACCAACCTCACCACCGATACCGTGCGTCTGGCCCCGGTGCAAACCCGGCTGAAGCTCAGCGGGCAGGTAGTTACCAATGCCGACCGCACCGCCCCCGTGTACCCGGTGGCCGGCGGCGTGGTGGAGTCGGTGCCCGTTACACTGGGCGACGAGGTGAGCAAGGGCCAGATACTGGCCGTGGTGCATAGCACGCGGGTGGCGGGGCTGGCTCAAGAGGCCCAGGTGGCCGCCGTCAACCTGGCTACCGCCCGCCGGGAGCTGGCGGCTACGGAGTCGATGCACGCCGATGGCATGGCCTCGGAGCGGGAGCTGGCCCAAGCCCGGGCGGCGTGGCGCACGGCCCAGGCCGAGGTGAGCCGGGTGCAGCAGCAACAGGCGGTGCTGGGAGCCTCGCAGGAGCGGTACGTGGTGCGGGCCCCGCTGGCGGGCACCATCACCGCCAAGCACGTCAGCGCCGGTATGCAGTTTGAGCCGGGGCAGGTGGATGCCCTGTTCACCCTGGCCAACCTGGATGAAGTGTGGGTGCTGGCCGATGTGTTCCAGGCCGACATTGCCGGCGTGCGGGTGGGCGTGCCCGCCGAAATCCGGACGCTAGCTTACCCCAATAGGGTATTTACCGGCCAGGTTGATAAGGTATTCAACCTACTGCACGCTACCAGCAAGAGCCTGCAAGTGCGGGTGCGGCTTCCCAACCCCGGCCACCTGCTGAAGCCCGGCATGTACACCCAGGTGCAGCTCACCCGCACACTGCCCGAGCAGCTACCCACCGTGCCGGCCGGCAGCTTGGTATTCGCCAACGGCCACCGCTACGCGCTGGTGCTGCAGGAATCGGGGAAGGTGGAAACCCGGGCGGTGGAAACCGGCCCCACGGTGGGCGGCGTGAGTTTCGTGCGCAGCGGCCTGACGCCGGGCGAGCAGGTGGTCACCGGCAACCCACTGCTTATCTATAAGGAACTCAATGATTAGGCCCGACGAACCAACGACCGGGGCGGCGCGGCAGTGGGTAGCCCGGGCCATGTGGACCTCGGAGCGGGAGTTGGCGCAGCAGCCGGTTTTTTCCGTTGCGCCGGCTACCGAAACCTGCGTTTATCAGTCGAAAATGGCCTTTCTGAGAAAATTTTTCAGCTCTAATCCGTTTCTAATCTACCTCTAATTCAGCCCTAATACGGGGGGCGTACTCTTGCATAACCAACCACCGAATCCGGTTATGCAACGCTCTGTTTTCGTGCTGATGGCGGCCCTGCTGCTCGGCAGCTTTACCCGCCCCGCCGCGGCTGCTCCCCTCGCCGGCGACACGGTGCGGCTCTCCCTCTCCGATGCCGAACAGCGGTTCGTGCAGAACAACCTGAATCTGCTGGCCCAGCGCTACAACGTATCGGCGGCCGAGGCCCAGATTCTGCAAGCCCGGCTCTGGGACAACCCCACGGTTTCCATCGAGCAGAACGCCTACAACCAGTTCACCCACAAGGTACTGGACGTGACCAAAACCGGCAACTCCATTGTGCAGGTGCAGCAGCTGTTTGCCATAGCCGGCCGCCGCAAAGCCGCCGCCAGCGTGGCCCAGCAGAATGCTTTGGTGGAGCAGTTCACCTTCCAGGATTTGCTGCGCACCCTGCGCTACCAGCTCCGCAGCACCTTCTACGACCTGTATTTCAAACAGCAGAGCGTGGGTGTGTACGACAAGGAAGTAGCCAGCTTCCAGCGCACTGTGAGCCTGTACCAGGGCCAGTACGACAAGGGCAACATTGCCCTGAAAGAGGTGATTCGGCTGAAAGCCTTCCTGTTTCAGCTCCGCAACGAGCGGCAGGCCCTGCTCAACGACATTGCCTCCCAGCAAGCCGATTTGCGCACCCTGATGCGCGACACCACCGGGGCCTACTACCTGCCCCAGGCCGACCAGAACCGCCTGAAAGCCCTGAGCCTGACCAACCGCACCGAGGCACAGCTCATCGACTCGGCCCAGGTGAACCGCGCCGACCTGAAGGCCCGCCAGGCCGCCGTGCAGCAGCAAACCCAGAACCTGCGCCTGCAGCGCGCTTTGGCCACCCCCGACTTGGCCGTGGGCTACGTGTACGACCGGGCCGGCAACTACATTCAGAACTACAACGCCCTCACGCTGGGCGTGGCCGTGCCCCTGTTCAACCGCAACCAGGGCAACATCCGCACCGCCCAGAACCAGATTGAGGTGAGCAAGGCCCAGCTGGGCCAGCAGCAGCTGCAGGTGCAGAACGACGTGCAGGAAGCCTGGCGCCTGGCCCGCCAAAACGACCAGCTCTACCAGGGCACCGACCGGGAAACCTCCGACTTCGACCGCCTGATGAAGGGCATCGACGAGAGCTACGCCAAGCGTAACCTCACCGTCGTGGAGTTCCTGGATTTCTACGAGAGCTACAAGAACAACCTGGTGCAACTCAACAACCTGCGCGCCAACCGGGTGCGCGCCTTTGAACAACTCAACTACGCCGTGGGCCGCCCGGTGTTCAACGCCGAATAATCATGCTGCCGACTTCCCAACCTTCTCTTTCTCCCCTCAAACGCCCTTTCCCAATGATCCGCTTTGCCACTCTGGCCACTTCCCTGGCCCTCCCGCTCGCCCTGGGATTGGCGGGCTGCTCGAAATCCGAAGAAACCGACGCCCCGCAGAAGGCCGAAGCCGGCTTCTCGATGTCGGATCAGATGCTGCGGGAGCTGAAGATTGACACGGTGCGCCGGGAGCCCGTGCGCGACGAGCTGAACCTCTCGGGCCAGATTGCCACCGATGGCGACAAAACCGTGAAGGTGTACCCGCTGGTGGGCGGCGTGGTGGAGCAGCTGAGCGTGGAGCTGGGCGACCATGTGACGAAAGGCCAGGTGCTGGCCGTCATCAAGAGCGGCGAAATTGCCGACCTGCAGAACCAGAACAGCACCGCCGGCACCGACCTGGATATTGCCCGCAAAAACCTCTCGGTGCTGGAAGACCAGTACAAATCGGGCCTGGCCTCGGAGCGCGACGTGACGCTGGCCCGCCAGGAGCTGCGCAAGGCCCAGAGCAACGTGGGCAAAACCAACAAGCAGCTGGGCGTGTACGGCGTATCGGCCGACGGCACCTACACGCTGCGGGCCCCCATTTCGGGCTTCATCACGGAGAAGAACGTGACCGACCACATGCAGTTCAACGCCGACAACGTGGGCAACCTGTTCACGGTGAGCAACCTCGACGACGTGTGGATCATGGCCAACGTGTTTGAGTCGGACATCAGCAAGGTGCAGGAGGGCTACCAGGCCGACGTGACCACCCTCTCCTACCCCGACAAGCACTTCCAGGGCCGCATCGACAAGGTGTTCAACGTGCTCGACCCCGAGAGCAAGGTGATGAAGGTGCGCGTGAAGCTCAATAACCCCGGCTACCAGCTCAAGCCCGAGATGTACGCCCAGATCAAGGTCCTCAACACCGAAAATCAGCAGATGCTGGCCGTGCCCGCCAAGTGCGTAGTCTTCGACAAGGACCGCAACTTCGTGATGGTGTTCCGGGACCGGCACCACGTGGAAACCCGCGAGGTGAAAATCGCCAAAACCGTGGGCGACGTGAGCTACGTGCAGTCGGGCCTAAAAGATGGGGAGCACATCATCGCCCAAAACCAATTGCTGGTGTACGACGAGCTGAACGACTAGAGCTAGAAAGCTAGCTCCCCTCCTTGGAAAGGAGGGGTTGGGGGTGGTTGACCGGAGCGTCAGCCCGTCATCTAGAGCTAGTGCTAAAAACTATCCAACCGATTATCAACCACCCCCAGCCCCTCCTCATCTGAGGAGGGGAGCTAGGCTAGCACTGCCATTTTTCTAGCTCTAGTTACCGCCTTCCAGCTTCTCCAAAAGCCATGAACAAATTCATCCAGGGCATTATTGCCTTTTCGCTCAAAAACCGGGGCTTCGTGTTCCTGATGACCTTTGTGGTCATTGTGGCCGGGGTGATGAGCTACCGGAATACGCCCATCGAGGCCTTCCCCGACGTTACCAACACCGAAATTACCATCATCACGCAGTGGCCCGGCCGCTCGGCCGAGGAGATTGAGAAGTTCGTGACGGCCCCCATCGAAATTGCGCTGAACCCGGTGCAGAAGAAAACCAGCATCCGCAGCACCACGCTGTTCGGGCTGTCGGTGGTGAAGGTGATTTTCGATGATGGTGTGGACGATGCCTTTGCCCGGGTGCAGGTGAACAACCTGCTCAGCCAGGCCGACCTGCCCGAGGGGGCCGACCCCGACGTGCAGCCGCCCTACGGCCCCACCGGCGAGATTTTCCGCTACACCCTCAGGAGCAAAGACAAAACCACCCGCGAGCTGAAAACCCTGCAGGACTGGGTGGTGGAGCGCAACCTCAAAGCCGTGCCCGGCGTGGCCGACGTAAACAGCTTCGGCGGCGAGGTGAAGGACTACGAAATCAGTGTGAACCCCGGCAAGCTCCAGGACCTGGGCCTCACCCCTTTGGACCTCTACAACGCCATCCAACGCAGCAACATCAACGTGGGCGGCGACGTGATAAACGAGGGCCAACAGAACTACGTGGTGCGCGGCATTGGCCTGCTCAACAACATCAACGATATCAACAACACCGTCATCAAGAACGTGAACGGGGCGCCCATCCTGGTGAAGGACGTGGCCATTGTGCACGAGTCGGCGCTGCCGCGGTTTGGCAAGGTGGGCCGGGGCCTGAACGACGACGTGCTGGAAGGCATTGTGGTGATGCGCAAGGGCGAAAATCCCTCCGAAGTCATTGCCCGCCTCAAAGACAAAGTAGCCGACCTGAACGAGAAAATTCTGCCCTCCGACGTGAAGATTCAAACCTTCTACGACCGGCAGCAGCTCATCGACTTCAGCACCGAAACGGTCATTCACAACCTGCTGGAGGGCATTATTCTGGTGACGGTTATCGTGTTCGTGTTCATGGCCGACTGGCGCACCACCATCATCGTGTCGGTGATTATTCCGCTGGCCTTGCTGTTTGCGTTCATCTGTCTGCGGCTGAAGGGCATGAGTGCCAACCTGCTCAGCATGGGCGCCATTGACTTCGGCATTATCATCGACGGGGCCGTGGTGATGGTGGAAGGCCTCTTTGTGGCCCTCGACCATAAGGCCCATAAGATGGGTATGGAGCGCTTCAACAAGCTGGCCAAGCTGGGCCTTATCAAGAAAACCGGCCGCGACATGGGCAAGGCCATTTTCTTCTCCAAAGCCATCATCATCACCGCGTTGCTGCCCATTTTCTCCTTCGAGAAGGTGGAAGGCAAGGTGTTCTCGCCCCTGGCCTGGACGCTGGGTTTTGCCCTGCTGGGCGCCCTGATTTTCACGCTCACGCTGGTGCCGGTGCTCACCTCGCTGCTGCTCAAAAAGAACGTGGTGGAGAAGGATAACTTCTTCGTGCGGGGCATCAACCGCGGGGCCGAGCGGTTCTTCCGCTTCACCTACGCCCGCAAAACCGCCAGCTTACTGGTAGCCACCGTGGCCGTGGTGCTGGGCATGGGCGCGTTCCACTTCCTGGGCTCCGAGTTCCTGCCCGAACTGAACGAAGGCTCCATCTACGTGCGGGCCCAGCTGCCCCTGAGCATCAGCCTAGATGAGTCGAACAAGCTCTGCAACGAGATGCGCCGGGTGTTTCTGAGTTTCCCGGAGGTGGGCGACGTGGTGAGCCAGACCGGCCGCCCCAACGACGGCACCGACCCCACCGGCTTCTACAACAACGAGTTTCTGGTGCAGCTGAAGCACACCCCCGCGGTGGAGGCCGAAATGAAGCACAAGGACAAGCGCGAAGCCCTGATTGAGCACATGAAGGAAAAGCTCAACCGCTTCCCCGGCGTGGATTTCAACTTCTCCCAGCCCATCACCGACAACGTGGAGGAAGCCGCCTCGGGCGTAAAAGGCTCCATTGCGGTGAAGATTTACGGCACCGACCTGAAGCTGATGGAGGAAAAAGCCCGCCAGGTGTACGGTATCCTCAAAAAGGTAAAGGGCATCGACGACCTGGGCGTGCTGCGCAACATTGGTCAGCCCGAGCTGCACGTGGATTTGGATGAACAGCGCATGGCCCAGTACGGCGTAAGCAAAGCCGACGCCAACGCGGTGCTGGAAATGGCCGTGGGCGGCAAACAGGCCTCGCAGATGTACGAGGGCGAGCGGAAATTCCCCATCCGGGTGCGCTACCAGGAGCAGTTCCGCCAAACGCCCGAGGAAATTGCCGCCCTCATGGTGCCCACCCAGAACGGCACCACCATTCCCCTCTCCGAAATTGCCACCATCGGCGACGTCAACGGCCCCTCCCTCATCTACCGCGACGATAACCAGCGCTTCGCCGCCGTGAAGTTCAGCATCCGGGGCCGCGACATGGGCAGCACCATCGAGGAAGCCCAGAAAAAGGTAAACGCCGTGGTGAGCCTGCCGAAAGGCTACAGCATGAAATGGACCGGCGACTTTGAAAACCAGCGCCGCGCCACCCAGCGCCTCACGCAGGTAGTGCCGGTGTCGTTGGCCCTCATCTTCTTCATTCTGTTCATTCTGTTCGGCAACCTGAAAGATGCCGGGCTGGTGCTCCTGAACGTGCCGTTTGCCATCATCGGCGGCATTGCGGCCCTGCTCATCACCCACACCAACTTCAGCATCTCGGCCGGTATCGGGTTCATTGCCCTGTTCGGTATCTGCATCCAGAACGGGGTGATTCTGATATCGGTGTTCAAGCAGAACATGGTGCGCAAACTCAGCCTGGACCGCAGCATCCACGAGGGCGTCACCAGCCGCGTCCGCCCCGTCGTCATGACGGCCCTGATGGCCACCATCGGCCTCATGCCCGCCGCCATGAGCACCGGCATCGGCTCCGAAACCAGCAAGCCCCTGGCCATTGTGGTTATCGGCGGCCTCATCACCGGCACCATCCTCACCCTGTTCATCTTCCCGCTGATTTTCGAGCGCGCCTACCGCGCCGAGCACACCCACTACGGCGACGACCCACAGCTGCACCCCGAGCGGCACCCCGAGCGGCAACAAGCCGTACTGGCGCATTAGGTTGAAACACAAAACGCCCGGTCATTGACCGGGCGTTTTACTTGTATAGAACGATGTAGAGACGCAATATTTTGCGTCTCTTCGTTGCTGATGTTGTTTAATCCGTCAGTTCCCAAGTCGTTCAACGACGAGACGCAAAATATTGCGTCTCTACACCGTTCAGCAACTGCTCTTGCGCCTACCAAATCAGCACGCGGCAAGACTCGAACTATTGCGTCTGTTTACTTCACCGCTACCCCGCCCTTTTCCAGCACCTGCTGGAAGAACTGCACGTGGTAGGGCAGTGCGTTCTGCCAGTACTCCCAGGTGTGGGCGCCGGGCCGCTCGGTGTAGTCGTGGGGGGTGTGGTTGTACACGAGGCGGCGGTGCACTTCGCGGTTGATTTCGATGAGGAAATCGTCCACCCCGCAGTCGATGATGAGGGGCAGGCCGTTGGTGTAGAGCTTATCCACCATGTTCACCACCGAGTTGGCGCTGTACGGGCTGGGTGCGGGTGTTTCGGGGCCAAGGATGGGGTTGAACAGGCTCTGGCGCTGCTGGGCTTCCTGGGGGTTCAGCTTGCGGTTGGTGATGCTCATGTCCAGGGCCCCGCTCATGCTGCCAGCCGCCGCAAACAGCTCGGGGTGCCGCCCCGAGAGGTACAGCGCCCCGTGCCCGCCCATCGAGAGGCCCGAAATAACCCGGCCTTCCTTGCGCGCCACGGTGCGGTACCGTTGGTCGATGGCCCCGATGACGTCCTTGGTAATGTAGGTTTCAAACTGACTGCCGGGGTTCACCGGCGAATCGAGGTAGAAGCTGAACGTTTCGCCCTCGGGCATCACAATGATGAGGTTGTACTGGTCGGCGAGGCGGTGGATAAGGGTTTTGTCGGGCGTTTTGCTGCTCCAGTCCGAGAAGTGGCCGTAGGCCCCGTGCAGCAGGTAGAGCACCGGGTAGCGGGCTTTCTTGTTTTTGGCGTAGGAGGTCGGCACGGCCACGGCGGCCTTGTAGGTGCGCTGCATGGCGGCGCTGGCAATAGCCACGGTATCGACGGTAGCGGCGTGGGCGGCGGGACCCAGCAGCAACAGGAGCAGCAGCAGGCGTAGGACGTTTTTCATAGGAGAGGAATGGATACGGGGGTACAGACGCGGATTTGTGGCGGCCCGTTGCGGAGGCTGGCCGGCTCGAAGCAAGCGGCCCCGAAATACCAAGGGCCTTTTCCCAACGCGCCGGGCCTAAGTTGCGTCTTTATCAGCACGTTTCACCTGCTACCCCGTCTGCTATGCCTACCGCCTCCGCCACCTCCTGGCCCGCCCTGCCCGTGGCCGCCTGGGCCGATACTCTTGCTACGCTGCATCTGTACACGCAGGTGGTAGGCAAAATCCGGCTGGCCACCACCCCGCTCGTCAACCACTTCTGGAACGTGCCGCTCTACGTTTCGGCCCGAGGCCTCACCACCTCGGCCATGCCCTACGAAGGCCGCAGCTTCCAGATGGACTTCGACTTCCTCGACCACCAGCTCATCATCAGGTGCAGCGACGGGGCCGAGCAGCGCTTGACCTTGCAGCCCCGCTCCGTGGCCGCCTTCTACCACGAAGTCCAACGGATGCTGGCCGAGTTGGGCATCAAGGTGCGCATCTGGCCGGTGCCGGTGGAAATCGAAAACCCGATTCCGTTTGCCGAGGACGAGCAGCACGCCAGCTACGACCCCGCAGCAGCCCAGCGGTTCTGGCGGGTTCTCACCCTCATTACGCCGGTGCTGGAACAGTTCCGGGCCGGGTTCATCGGCAAGTGCAGCCCGGTGCATTTCTTCTGGGGCTCGTTTGATTTGGCCGTGACGCGCTTTTCCGGCCGCCTGGCCCCGGCCCGCCCCGGGGCCGACGGCATTACCCGCGAGGCCTACTCCCACGAGGTCATCAGCCACGGTTTCTGGCCCGGCGGCAATGGGCAGGAGGCCGCCTTCTACGCCTACACCGCCCCCGCCCCGGCCGGCTTCGCCGAGGCCCCGGTGCAGCCGGCCGCCGCCTTCTACAGTGCGGAGCTGGGCGAATTCCTGCTACCCTACGAAGCCGTGCGCACCGCCCCCGACCCCGCGGCCGCCCTGCGCGGGTTCCTCGACAGCACCTACGCCGCCGGCGCCACCCTGGCCGGCTGGGACCGGGCGGCGCTGGAACGGCAGTCCTGAGGGAAGGCAGATTTCAAGAAGCTGATTCGTTCGCCACACGGCTATATAGCGCCGGCACGAACCGAATGGCAACCTGCCACGGCGGGCTTGCATTATCCGCCGAAAACGTCGGTTAGCTAGGCAGTTGGTACCTCGCCGACGAACTTTCCGCTGCCGCGGGGTGTCGGGAGGCATGCGTACGACCACTCTGCTGACCGCCGGCGGGCTTTTGCTCGCTGCCCCCGCCTGCACCCTGGCCCAAACCATCGACCCCAGCGTCGGCAATGCCGACACGCCCTTCATCCGCAATATTCGCCCCGACCGCCCCGGGCAAACCGTAACTACCAGCATGCTCCGCCCCGGGCAGGTGCAGCTTGAGCTGGGCACCCAAGGACAACTGCAATCCGCCGCGGGCGCGCCCCGCTCCTTTTCGCAGGGGCTGCTGCGCGTGGGGTTCTTCGGGCTGATGGAGCTGCGGGTGCAGCAGCAATATCTGCCGCAGGGCCCGGCCCCGGCGCCTGCCACCGAGGGTGGCAGTGCCATAGTGGGTCGGCCTGGCGGGTTTGCGCCGCTTACGGTAGGGGCCAAAATGCTGGCTTCCTCCAACCAGGATACCCGCTCGCAGGTGTCGGTGCTGGCCGAGCTGACGTTACCCGGCACCGGAGCCGCCACCTTCACCGACAAGGTCTACGAGCCCGCGGCCCGCTTGCTGGTGTCGCAGCAACTGGGCGAACGGTTCGGGCTGGAAGCCAACCTGGGCTTCAAGCAGCGCGGCTTCAAGGCCGCCGACACCAGCCGGGGCCAGTACCTGGGCACCGTGGCGCTCAACGGCCCGCTGGGTGAGCATTTCGGATTCTTTGCTGAAACCTACACCACCTGGCAAAAAACCGCCAGCTGGAAACCCGGACTCACCGGCGGCCTCTACTGGCGCCCTGCCCCCGGCCTGCGCCTCGACGTGACGGCGGGCGGTGGCCCGGGCACCAGCACCTACGCGCCGGCCGGCCCCTACGTAGGCGCAGGCCTGAGCGTACGGCTACCGCACTAAAACCCTCTTCTGCAGCCACTCAGCCTTATCAATATCACATCATCATGTGATTGTACAGTCTACAGTCAGTTGTTAGATTTGAGTATCTGCTACTGACTTCTGCTGATGCCAGCGGTAGCAGTATAGCTGCTTACACACCTTGCACATTAGTCGCCAGCCGCCGCCCCTTGTTCCTGAACGCAAACACCCCGCAGACTGCCTGCGGGGTGTTTTTTTATCCTGAGAATTCCTGCGTGAGTGTCAGCTATTACTTGCCGGCCCCAGACGCCGGGGCCGGTTTTGGCGCCTCCGGGGCAATGCGGGTAGGCGTCTGCTGCCCCGCAATGATGCCGGCCGCCCCACGAGCTATGCCCGTTATAACCGCCGTCATGTTAGGCAGATCGAGGCTCTGCACTTCGTCGTCCACGGAATGGTAGAGCTTGTCGGTCGGAATCTGGTCGGTGCTGATGCTATGCGCTGGCACGCCCAGGCGCGCCAGCGTGGCATTGTCGGAACGGTAGAACAGGTTCTGCTCGGGGTAAGGGTCGGGTTCGAAGCGGAATAGCGTGCCCTTGACATTCTCCTGCAGCATAGAGCCAAAGTTCGACTTGTCGAAGCCCGTGATGAAGGCTGTGTTGGGGCCAAACTTCGCCGGCTTGCCAATCATTTCGATGTTGAACATAGCCACCACCTTGTCGGGGCTCAGCTGCTTGGAAAAATACGTGGAGCCGAAGCCGCCAATTTCCTCGGCCGTGAAGGCCACGAAGACCAGCGTACGGGCATTGTTGTTCTTTTTCTTGAAGTGCTCGGCCAGCGCCACCACAGCTGCCGTGCCGCTGGCATCGTCGTCGGCTCCATTAGCAATGGAGTCGCCGGCCACCGCCGGCAACAGGCCAATATGGTCGTAGTGGGCCGAAAACACCACCTGCTCCCGGCTCCGCGCCGTATCCTTGCCCGGCAGCACCCCCACAATGTTGCGCAGCTCCACCGTGCGCGTGGTGGTATTGGCCGCCACTTTGAAAGTAACCGTGGCCCCGGCCGGCAGCGCCTGCATCACTACCAGGCTGGAATACGGGTTGCCGGCTTTGTCGAGGCGCGGCGCTCTGTTGCTGATGTAGCTGGCCAGACGGCGAAACTCCTCGTCGTGCACCGGGTGCAGCACCACTACTAGGTTTTCGCGAGGGCGCATGATGTCGCGCATGTATGGCTGCACCTTATCGTCGGGTCCTACCACCACCACTTTGGTTGCCGGCTCATCGGAATCGGTCCAGTTGAGGTGCGGCTGCGCCGAAACGAGCAGCGCCTTTTCTTTGGGAACCGGCGCGTTGTTGAGGGTCACAAACAAGGCGGCCACCTTCGACTCGTAGGCCGGAAACACCTGCTCGTAGGTGGTCAGCCCGGGCAGCATACCCAGCCCGATGCGCTGAAACTCGGCGGCCAGAAACTGAGCGGCTTTCTGCCCACCGGGCTTGCCGGTGGCCCGGCCCTGCATGTCGTCGGCAGCCAGGGCTTTCACAACCCGCTCCACCGTAGCGGCCGACACACCAGCTGATGCAGGGACAGTTACCGTTTTTTTCTGGGCATAAAGTGTAGCGGGGGCAGCAAGCAAAAAGGAGAGTAGAACGAAGAAGGGGAATTTTCGCATACCGCAAAATAACCCTTTTGTTATGGTTTATGTACAACTCATCTGAGCAGTGGCTCTTTTTTTGTACATCTGTTTTGCCCTATTTTCCCGAATACCATGCGGAATACCTTGCTCTTCGCAACCACCATATTGCTGGCTGCCAGCTGCCAAACCTCATCCCCCGCCACCGACGCCACCACCCCACCGGCCAGCAGCCCGGCCGTCGGCCAGACCACTCCCGCAACCCCGGATGCGGCCCTGCGCAACACGCGCTGGGTGTTGCGCCAGCTGAACGGCCAGCCCGTACCGCCGCCCACCAACGCCGAGCCTTACGTGCTGCTACGCCAGGATGCCCCCAATGCCGAAGGCAACGGCAGCTGCAACCGTTTCCGCGGCACCTACGAGCTGCCGGCCGATGGGCAGCTGCGGTTCGGCGCCCTGCTTTCCACCCGCATGGCCTGCGCCAGCCCGGAAGGCACCACCACCGAAACCGGCTTTATGCGCGCCCTCGAAAACGCCCGCACCTACCGTATCAGCGGCGATACGCTCCGCCTATTTGGAGAAGCCGGCACTACGCCAACTGCTGTGCTGCACGCAGTGTATCTGCGGTAAAAACAACCGGCTGGTGAACTCATGTCCACCAGCCGGCCAAGGATATCAAAAGCAGGAAAATACCAGTATTACCGAACATCTACACCTGCCAGCACTCGGCCCCAGTCAGCATCGGTGCGGGCAGACTGAGCGGCTGGTACTGCTTTAAGAGAAGCGGCTAACTCCGGTGCAACTGCCTGCAAGCCTTTCATAGTGAGCTTAACTGGCTGAATCTTCCCATCAGGGCTCACTAGGTAGTACGTGTTCTTGTCCGCAATTTCATCTGAGCGAGTAGTGGAACTGTACCCACCTTCCAGCTGCGCTTTACGCAGCACTTTGTCGTATTGCTTGAGTAGCGTGTAGCGTCCCTGGTGCAGCACTTCCACATATTTGCCGCGCAGTGCAGGTTGAGGTGCTTCCGCAAAGCGACGAAACTGCCGCTGCCGCACCGGCTGCCCGGCCAAGGCCGGCTCTTCGAGCACGAAACCGGCTACCAGGTTGTCATCAAGCTGCAGCGAGTCGGTCGGACGGTTCACAGACCGCATGAGCAGGCGGCTGTTGAGCACATCGTACTTCAGGGGTACTGGTGCCACCGGACGGTTGTTGGTCATGGACAGCCGCGCAGTAAGCCACCGAGTGTCGGCGTATGGCGAGCCTACAGTGCCTTCAGCAACAGCTTTGGGAACTACTGCCATTGAGCCACTGGCTAAGGCATCAAGATTGGCCTTGGCGCCCATGCCGTTCTTTTCGGTTTCGCTCTGAGCCAAAGCAGCGCCAGTCCACAGCAATGCCGGAATAAGAAAGAGAATTCGGGTTTTCATATTAGATAAATTATCGGCTTGTTATGGCCCTAAGCTACCGGTTTCCCTGATTACTTGTTCTATCCCAGCGTCAGCACGAGGTCGTCGGCGTTTACCAAGCTGCCCTCAGTGAGGTTTACGGCTTGCACCGTGGTGTCGTCGGGGGCGGTGATGGTGGTTTCCATTTTCATGGCTTCGATGATAAACAGCGGCGCGTTGCGCTTCACTTGCTGGCCGCTTTCCACCAGCACCCGCGACAGTAAGCCTTGGAGCGGAGCCCCCACCTGGCGGGGGTTGCCTTTGTCGGCTTTGGGGTTCTGGATTTTCTTCACTTCCACCGAAGTATCCCGGATTTCCAGGTTGCGGGTCTGGCCGTTGAGGTTGAAGAAGATGGTGCGGTTGCCTTCCTCGTTTACGGGTCCGATGCTCTGCAGGCCCACGATGATGCTCTTGCCGCGAGCAATTTCGATGATGGTTTCGTCGCCGGGCTGCAGGCCGTAGTAGAACACGGGCGTCGGCACCACCGACACGTCGCCGAACTCCTGCTGATGCGCCCAGTACTGCTCGAACACCTTCGGGTAGAGCAGCCACGACAGCACGTCGGTGAACTTGCTGCGCTGCCCGAATTTCTCCTCGAATTTCTGCCACTCGGCGTCGAAATCAATGGGGGCCAGGTGCTCGTTGGGGCGGTCTGTGAAGGGCGTTTCGTCTTTGAGAATCACCTGCTGCACATCCTTGGGCCAGCCGCCTTCAGGCTGCCCGATGTCGCCGCGGAACAGTTCCCGCACCGATTCGGGGAAGTTGAGCGTGGCGCCCTTCTCCAGCACGTCGCGGGTAGTGAGGTTGTTGCTGACCAGAAACAGGGCCATGTCGCCGACCACCTTCGAACTGGGCGTCACCTTCACGATGTCGCCGAACAGCTGGTTGACGTCGGCAAACGTGGTTTTCACGGTTTCAAACTTATCCAGCAAGCCCAGGGAAGCCGCCTGCGGGCGCAGGTTGGAATACTGCCCGCCCGGAATTTCGTGCTGGAACACCTCCGAGGTGCCGGCCTTCAGGCCCGACTCAAACGGGTAATAATGCTCCCGCACGGTTTCCCAGTAGTTGCTGAACTCATTCAGGGAGTCCTGATTGTACTCGCGGTGCCGCTCTTGCCCGCGCAGCATTTCTACCACCGAGTTGAAGTTGGGCTGCGAGGTAAGGCCCGAGAGGCTGCCCAACGCCACGTCAATCACATCCACGCCGGCTTCCACGGCTTTCAGGTAGGTGGCGGGCTGCAGGCTGCTGGTGTCATGGGTGTGCAGGTGGATGGGCAGGCTGATGGTGTCACGCAGGGCTGTAATCAGCTCGGTGGCGGCGTAAGGCTTCAGCAGCCCGGCCATATCCTTGATACAGAGGATGTGCGCCCCGGCGTCCTCAATCTGGCGGGCCAGGCGCAGATAGTAGTCGAGGTTGTACTTCTGGTTGCGCTTGGGGTCCAGGATGTCGCCGGTGTAGCAGATGCTGGCTTCGGCGAGGCGGTCAGTTTTGTTGCGCACAAACCCGATGCAGGCCTCCATGCCCGGCATCCAGTTCAGCGAGTCGAAGATGCGGAACACGTCGATGCCGGTTTCGGCGGCCTGTTGCACGAACCGCTCCGTGAGGTTGTCGGGATACGCTTTATAGCCCACGCCGTTGGCCCCACGGATCAGCATCTGGAGCAGGATATTAGGCACGGCGGCGCGCAGCTTGGCCAGCCGCTCCCAAGGGTCTTCGTGCAGGAAGCGCAGGGCTACATCAAACGTGGCGCCGCCCCAGCACTCTAGCGAAAATGTCTGCGGATGCTGCTGAGCGTAGCGGCCGGCCACTTTCAGCATGTCGTACGTGCGCATACGGGTGGCCAGCAGGCTCTGGTGGGCGTCGCGCAGGGTGGTGTCGGTGTAGTGGATCTGCTTGTCGGCCCGTAGCCACTGGGCGAAGCCTTCGGGACCCAGCTCCGTGAGCTTTTGCTTGGTGCCGGGCGGCGGGGTGGCGGTCAGGTCGGCTTCGGGCAGGCGGGGCTTGCGCAGCTCGCGGCGCGGGTCCAGCAGGTTGCGCACGTCGGGGTTGCCGTTCACTATCACGTCGCCGAGGAAGCTGAGCACCTTGGTGGCGCGGTCCTGCCGGGTCTTGAACTTGAACAGCTCGGGGTGGTCCTTGATGAAGTCGACGTTGGCCTCGCCGGCCATGAAGACCGGGTGCGCGATGATGTTCTGCAGAAACTGAATGTTGGTGCTCACGCCCCGCACCCGGAACTCGTCGAGGGTGCGGGCCATCTTCTGGGCCGCATCGGCTAGGCTGGGCGCGTGCGTCGACACCTTCACCAGCAGGGAATCAAAAAACGGCGACACTTTCACGCCGGTGTACACCGAGCCTTGGTCGAGCCGGATGCCGAAGCCGCCCGCCGAGCGGTAGGCCGTAATGGTGCCGTAATCGGGCTTGAAGTCGTTGGTGGGGTCTTCGGTGGTGATGCGGCACTGGATGGCCACCCCGATTTTCAGCGGCTTCGCGTCGGGGCCCAGGTTGATTTCGGGGTCGGTGAGGCGGCGGCCGTCGGCAATGTGGAGCTGGGTTTTAATCAGGTCGATGCCCGTAATCATCTCCGTGACGGTGTGCTCCACCTGAATGCGCGGGTTCACCTCGATGAAGTAAATCCGGTCGTGCTCGGGGTTCACCAGGAATTCCACGGTGCCCACGTTGTTGTAGTTCACGGCCCGGCCCAGGCGCAGCGCGTACTCGTAGAGCAGGTGGCGCATGTGGTCGGGCAGGTTCAGCGAGGGCGCCACCTCCACCACCTTCTGGTAGCGGCGCTGCACCGAGCAGTCGCGCTCATACAGGTGCGTGAGGCCGCCGTAGTTGTCGGCCACCAGCTGCACTTCAATGTGCTTGGGCTGCTCCACAAACTTCTCCAAAAACACGGTGTCGTCGCCGAAAGCTTTGAGGGCTTCGTTGCGGGCCTCGAAGAAGCCGCGCTCCATCTGCTCGTCGTCGCGGATGATGCGCATGCCGCGGCCGCCGCCGCCGCTGGCCGCTTTCAGCATCACAGGGTAGCCGATGCGGTGAGCCTCAGCAATGGCCGTTTCGGCATCTACTAGATCGGCCTCGCTACTTTCAATAATGGGCACTTGGCAGGCTACGGCCACTTTTTTGGCCGCTACCTTGTCGCCGAGGGCTTCCATTACCTCGGGGCGCGGGCCCACGAAGATGAGGCCTTCCTCGCCGCAGCGCCGGGCCAGCGTGGCATTCTCGCTCAGAAAGCCGTAGCCGGGATGGATGGCATTGGCCCCGTTTTCCTTGGCCGTCCGGATGATGCCTTCGATGTCCAAATACGGCTTGAGCGGCTCGTCGTCGCGGCCCACCTGGTAGGCTTCGTCGGCCTTGTAGCGGTGCAGCGAGTAGCGGTCTTCGTAGGTGTAGATGGCCACGGTCTGAATGCCCAGCTCGGTGGCGGCGCGCAGCACGCGAATCGCAATTTCGCCCCGGTTGGCGACCAGCAGTTTGCGGATGTTCATCTTGGAAAACGGAGTTTAGAGAGAGAACTGAATGCGGATGCCAAGCTACAGAAAGAGCGGGAAAGCGCCAGCGAAAATTCGCTAACACTTTCCCGCTCGCCTTTTACACCTTGACTATCAATTCATTTATCCTTCAACAAACCCGCAGGTTGGCTACTTGCTGATTACCCGCACGCTCAGGCGCCGGTTCATGGCGCGGCCGGCCGGCGTAGCATTGGACGCAACAGGATAGTTGGAGCCGTAGCCGCGGGCCTCCAGGCGCGAGGGGCTCACGCCCAGCTCCACCAGCGCGGCCCAGGCGGTGCGGGCCCGCGCCTCGCTCAGTTGCCGGTTCATCTGGTACGCGCCTACGCTGTCGGTGTAGCCGCCCAGCTTGATGCGGGTCTGGGGGTAGCTCTGCAGCAGGAGCGCAATGTTTTTGAGCTGCTGCATCGACTCTTTGGTGAGGGTGGCTTTGCCGGTTTCAAAGTACACCCGGTCGAAGCTCATCCAGCCGTGGGTGCGGTCTACGGTGTCTATCTGCTGCTTCGGATCGGCCAGGAAGTGGTGCAACCTGGTTTCAATCGAGTTGATGCCTACGCCACTTAGCTTTTTGCCGTCGGCCAGCTGCAGCGTGGTTGGAGCACCGGTATCGTAGATATAGTTGCCCGAGCCGGCATCGTAGTGGCCACCAATGGCCGGGGCTTCAATGGCTTTTGGCGAGCGGCTGCCCGGCCGAAATGCTGGCCGCGTCGTCCGAATTGGAGCATCAGGTGCGGCCACCGCACCGGTGGCTGCTGTGGTAGCAGCCGCTGGAGGCGCAAGGGCTGTTGCTTTAGCCGGAACCAGTGCCGGCGAAGGAGCAGCCATCCGAGCTGGAACTGCGGCGGCGGAGGCTGCTACCGGGGCTGGAACTGCAGCAGGCCGGTTGGCGGCCGACGGGCCTGCTGCCATGGGCTGAGCAGACGCCATAGCCGGCCCCGACGGAATGATGCGGCACTGCTGAATGTAGGTGAGGTGGTAGCGCGTGGGCGCTGCGGCCGCGGCCGGCTGGCCGGCGGAGGCCAGCAGGGCCGGATTGGCGTCGGCGCCGGTAGCCAGCTTTTCCTTGCCCGCCTTGCGCCGGGCCGGTGCCGCAGCTTTGTCGGCGGGGTGGAGCACGAAGGTTCCGTTGGCGGTTTTGCCGGTCAGCAGAAACACGTCATTCACCACTTCGGGCTGGTAGTTAGGCTGGCTGACCTGCACGGTGTAGGGGCCACCCACGGCCAGTTCGGTCACGGCAAAATTGCCGGCCGCGTCTGTGCTGGTGGTGTGGCGCTTGCCGGTTGGCACGTAGATCACCAGCACGGATGCTTTGGCCAGCACCTGGTTGTCAGCGGAGCGCACTGTTCCCACAATGCCCACCGGCGCCTGCGGGTCTCCAGGCGCGGCGCAAGCCAGCAAACACCAGAACAGCAGCAGAATGGACGTAAACAAAGGCTTCATTGGAGTAGAGTAAAATATCAGCGGAATTGACGTATAAATGTAATACTTATTATAAAAACAGTTATATAAAAACAGTCAATTATTTATGCCTTTCATTCTATTGCTGCCGTCGGACTATCAAACGGCGGCAAAGGCACCGCCCGTCTTCTGCGGTGTTGCGTAAGCAGGCAGCAAACTTTCCCGCAACCGTTCAGTTCTGAACCCACTTCCCTACCTCTGACTCTACTCTCATGCAATTCTCCGACAAGAACATCCTTATTGTAGGCGCTTCTTCGGGCATCGGGCTGGCTACGGCCCGGCTGCTGCACGGCCTGGGTGCCAGTCTCTACACCGCCTCCCGCCACCAGTCGGCCGAGCTGGCCGAACTCAGCACCACCTTCCTGCCCCTCGACGTGACGCAGCCCTTCGGCACGGCGCTGGATGGCCTGCCCGAGGTGCTGCACGGCGTGGTGTACTGCCCCGGCAACATCAAGCTGCGGCCCTTCGAGCGGATTCCGGTGGAGGATTTTCGCGGTGATTTTGAGCTGAACGTGCTCGGTGCGGTGCAGGTGCTGCAGGCCAGTATGAAGCGGCTGAAGAAAGCCGGCGGAGCCTCAGTGGTGCTGTTCAGCACCGTAGCCGCCGATACGGGCATGGCGTTCCACGCCAGCATCGCCACCTCCAAGGCCGCCGTGGAGGGCCTCACCCGCGCGCTGGCCGCCGAGTACGCCGCCAGCGGCGTGCGGGTAAACGCCGTGGCCCCGTCGCTCACCAACACGCCCTTGGCCGCCGCCCTGCTCAACACGCCCGAAAAAGCCGAAGCCAGCGCCAAGCGCCACCCACTGCAGCGCATCGGCGAACCCGAGGATCTGGCCTACATGGCCTCCTTCCTCCTCTCCGACCACGGCTCCTTCATCACCGGCCAGGTACTGCCCGTAGACGGCGGCATGGGCCGGCTGAAGTAGCGTGAAGCCTTTGCTTCGCGCATAACTGAACGACACCCATATACATCCGGGCTGTTCGGTAGTGCGCGAAGCAAAGGCTTCGTACTACGGCTTTGGCCACCGTACAGCGTTGGCCCTGTTCATTACAACGCGAAGCAAAGGCTTCGCGCTACCTCCTACCTATGAAAGTATCCCTATTCTGGCACCGGCGCGACTTGCGTTTTCAGGATAACGCCGGGCTGGCCGCCGCGCTGCAGGGCGAGCAGCCGGTGGTGCCGCTGTTCATCTTCGACCCCGAAATCCTCGACAAGCTGGAAAACCGCCAGGATGCCCGCGTCATGTTCATCTTTGACGAGGTGCAGCGGCTGACGGAAGAAGCCAAGGAGGCCGGCGGCACCATGCTGGTGCGCTACGGCAAGCCAGAAAAGGTGTTTGCCGACCTGATCAAGGAGCTGGACGTGGCCGCCGTGCACACCAACCACGACTACGAGCCCTACGCCGCCACCCGCGACGCAGCCGTGACTGAGCTTTTAAAGAAGCAAGACGTACTGCTGCATACCTATAAGGATCAGGTGGTGTTTGAGAAGGACGAGGTCCAGACCAAAACCGGCCAGCCCTACAAGATTTACGGCCCCTACAAGCGCGCCTGGCTGGCCCGCCTCACCGAGGCTGACTACCGCCCCCACCCTTCCGCCGACCACCTCAGCAAGCTGGCCCGCGTGCCGGCCGGCCCCCGCCCCACCCTGGCCGACATGGGCTTTGAGCGCAGCCCCGAGCACATTCCGGGCCGGCGACTGGCCACCCGCACCCTGGAGCAGTACGCCGATACCCGCGACCTGCCCGCCCGCGACTCCACCAGCCGGATGGGCCTGCACCTGCGCTTTGGCACCGTGAGCATCCGCCACCTGGTGCAGCGGGCGTTGGAGGCCAAGGCCGAAATCTGGCTGAGTGAGCTGATCTGGCGCGACTTCTTCATGCAGCTGCTCTGGCACTTCCCGCACACTGCCCACGAAAGCTACGACCCCAAGCTGCGCGACATTAAGTGGCGCAACAACGAGGACGAGTTCCGGGCGTGGTGCGAGGGTCGCACCGGCTACCCGCTCATCGACGCGGGCATGCGCCAGCTCAACGCCACCGGCTTCATGCACAACCGCGTGCGGATGGCCACGGCCAGCTTCCTCATCAAAAACCTGCTCATCGACTGGAAATGGGGTGAGGCCTACTTCGCCGAGAAGCTGCTCGACTACGAAATGGCCTCCAACGTGGGCAACTGGCAGTGGGTGGCCGGCACCGGTGCCGATTCGCAGCCCTGGTTCCGCATTTTCAGCCCCGATTCGCAGCTGGCCAAGTTTGATAAGCAGCACGCCTACGTGAAGCAGTGGGTGCCCGAGTTCGGCACGCCGCGCTACCCCAAACCCATGGTGGAGCACCCCGCCACTCGCGACCGGGCCCTGGCCGCCTATCGCGCCTCCCGCGACCTGCACGCCTAGCCGGTTCCGGCCGGATTTCTCACAACTTTCAGCCGCTGACGCGGTTATACCGCTACTATGAAACAGCAACCCACGCCCGCTCCCGAAGCGGCTTTCTCGCCCAAAGAACGGATCAAGCAAGCCTACCTCGACTACGTGCTGCGCAAAGGCAAGCCGCCGATTTCGGTGTTCAAACTGACCCAGAAGCTGGGTTTGCCCGAGCAGGAATTCTACGCCAGTTACGCCAATTTCGACGCCATCGACCGGGAAATATGGGCCGACTTTGGCCGCGAGGCCCGCGCCACGGCCGCCCGCGAGCCGGTGTGGGAGCAGTACGGTGCCCGCGAAAAGCTGCTGGGCTACTACTACACGCTGATCGAGATTCTCAAGCACAACCGCAGCTATGCCCTGCAAAGCCTGCGCCGCTCGCTCTCCAAAATGCCCGGCATCACGCCCCGCGTGCTCGACGACTTCCGGCAGGATTTTGAGGCCTTCGTGGAGGACTTGCTGCGCGAGGGCCGTCGCACCGAGGAAGTGGCCAGCCGCCAGCTGGTGCAGCACGGCTACCCGCGCTTCTTCTGGCAGCAGCAGCTGTTCGTGCTCGGCTTTTTCGCCAAAGACGACACCGTAAACTTCGAGCGCACCGATGCCGCCATCGAAAAAGCCGTGACGCTGAGCTTCGATCTGGTAGGCCGCAACACTCTGGATTCCGCCGCCGATTTTGTGCGGTTCCTGGTGCGCCGGTAAGGTTTTTCAGTTGTATCAGAACGGTCATGCTGAGCTTGCCGAAGCATCTCTGCCGCTTCGTTGTTGTAGTAAGGCAACAGTGCGGTAGAGATGCTTCGGCAAGCTCAGCATGACCGTTTTCGGTTTATAATACATCCTCATGGACGATATTCCCAAGTCGCTTACTTCCCTGCCCACCACCAAAGTGGCCCGGGCGGCGCGTTTCGCCAAAACCGGCCTCAACGTGGGGGCCAACTACGTGAAGCACTACGCCAAGCGGGCAGTGGGCGCTGATAGCACCACCGAGGACCTGCACGCGGCCAACGCGGCCGAGCTGTACGGTACGCTCAGTGAAATGAAAGGCTCGGTGCTGAAAGTGGCCCAGATGCTGGCCATGGAAAAGAACCTGCTGCCCACCGCCTACGCCGACCAGTTTGCCCAGGCCCAGTACCAGACCCCGCCCCTCTCGGGCCCGTTGGTGGTGAAGACGTTTCGGGAGGCGTTCGGCAAGTCGCCGTTCGAGGTGTTCGACGAGTTCGACATCGAGGCGCGGCAGGCGGCCAGCATCGGGCAGGTGCACGCGGCGAGCAAAGACGGCCGGACGCTGGCCGTGAAGGTGCAGTACCCCGGCGTGGCCGACAGCATCCGCTCCGATATCCGGCTGGTGAAGCCCATTGCCCTGCGCGTGCTGGGCCTCGATGAAGCCACCGTGCGCCCCTATATGCAGGAAGTGGAAACCCGCCTGCTCGAAGAAACCGACTACGCCCTGGAGCTGCGCCGCGGCCAGCAGATTGCCGCCGCCTCGGCCGGTCTGGCGCATTTGCAGTTTGCCCAGTATTACCCCGAGCTATCGGCCGCCCGCATCCTGACTATGGACTGGCTGCCCGGCCAGCACATGAAGGAGTTTCTGGCCACCAACCCCAGCCAGGAAGTGCGCAACCAACTCGGCCAGGCCCTTTGGGACTTCTACATGTTCCAGCTCAACGAGCTGCGCCAGGTCCATGCCGACCCGCACCCCGGTAACTTCCTGCTCACAGATACCGACGGCGGCACCGTGGGCGTGCTGGATTTTGGCTGCGTAAAGGAAATTCCAGCCGATGTGCACCGCCTGTTCACGGCCCTGCTCACGCCCGAAACCCTCGCCGACCCCGCCCGCCTGGCGACGCTGCTGGAAGAAGGCGGCGTGCTTCGCCCCGACGACCCAGCCAGCCGCCGCGCGTTCTACGTGGACACCATGCGCGCTTCCCTGGAACTGGTGGGCCGCCCCTTCCGCCAGCCCACCTTCGATTTCGGCGACCCGGCATACATGCAAAGCCTCTACGCCCTCGGCGACGACCTAATGCAGCAGCCCGAGTTGCGCCAGCAGCGCGAGCCCCGCGGCTCCGAACACTTCATCTACCTCAACCGCACCTACGTGGGCCTCTACGCCCTGCTCACCGAGCTACGTGCCTCCATCCGCACCGGTACTACCTAGTAATCAGTGACTAGCAACCTAAAAGGCACGTCATGCTGAGCTTGTCGAAGCATCTCGCGTGCCAATTCCGCCGAATAATTGGGCAATTCCAAACTAAACCGGCAGACTACAGTTTAAGCATCCCGGAGCAACTCGTGTACTTACACGAATGGCTCCGGGATGCTTTTTTTCTCTCTCCATCTTCACCTCCCCTTTTCCATGAAAAAACTCTGGACCCTTTGCGCCGCGCTGCTGAGCGTGGTATCGGTGGCCTCCGCCCAATCGACGATGAACTGCTGCACCAAGCCCGCCGCTGGTCAGGCTGCTACCGAAGTATTCGCCATGCTGGCCTCCAATGAGGACTTCTCCGGCGGCCACGATGCTCCCTTGCCCTTCACCTACGCCGGCGAAGGCAGCATGATTGAGTTCAAAACCACCGACGGCCAGACCGGCAAAGCCTTCGAAATCAAGAGCAAGACCAAGTCGGACAAGTACCTGTTCGTGATTCACGAGTGGTGGGGCCTGAACGATTATATCAAGCAGGAAGCCGGCCGCTTCGCCGAGGAGCTGCCCGGCGTCAACGTCATTGCCCTCGACCTCTACGACGGCCAGGTAGCCACCGACGCCGACATGGCTGGCAAGCTGATGCAGGGTGTGAAAACCGAGCGTGCCCAGGCCATCATCAAAGGTGCCCTTGCTTACGCTGGCCCCAAAGCCCAGATCAGCAGCATCGGCTGGTGCTTCGGTGGCGGCTGGAGCATCCAGACGGCCCTGCTGGCCGGCCCCAAAGCCAAAGCATGCGTGGCTTACTACGGCATGCCCGAGAAGGACGTGGCCAAGCTCAAGACGCTGAACACCGATGTGCTGTTCGTCTTCGCCAAGCAGGATAAGTGGATCAATCAGGAAGTGGTAGACCAGTTCCGCAAGGACATGGCTGCCGCCAAAAAAGGCCTCACGGTGAAAACCTACGACGCCGACCACGCCTTCGCCAACCCCTCCAACCCCAAGTACAGCAAGGACTTCGCTGCCGACGCCCACGCCGCCTCGGTTGCCTACCTGAAGAAAAACCTGAAGCTGAAATAAATCACGGATTTAGCCGGATTCATCCGATTGCACGGATTCGTTCCGGCAGCCGGTTGTTTTCCCGCAATGCGTAAAAAAGGTTGCCCGCTTGGGCAGCCTTTTTTTGTATCAACCTGCACGGTTGTAGAGACGCGACACTTCGCGTCTTCCGCCAGAACAACCGGAACCGCGCCACCGGCACAACGCCAGCACGGTTTCGGCGTGTATTATCCGGACTACCGGCACCGTACTCCCTGAGCAACGTCAGCACGCGCCGAGACGCGAAGTGTCGCGTCTCTACAGTCATGTAGGGTTTTCCAGACTGCGGGGAATCTGCTACCTTATTGGCTCCCACCAACGTCCTGCGCTATGTCCACCGCCCTTGTTTCTCCGGTTCAGCGGCTGCTGAACGAATACGCCGAAAGCCACCAGAATCCTACCAACAAGCTGGTACACTGGGTGTGCGTGCCGCTGATTATGTTCGCCATTCTCGGCCTGCTGTGGTCGGTTCCGGTGCCGGCGGCGGTGCGTGCCTTGAGCCCTTGGCTGAACTGGGCTACCGTTGTGATGGTACTGGCCGTGGGGTACTATGTGCGCCTCTCGGGGCGGCTGGCGGTGGGGATGGTGCTGGTGTGGGCGGCTATGGCGCTGGGACTGCGCGTGGTGGATGCCGGGGCGGCCCTGCCCCTGTGGGCAGTGTGCCTGATTATTTTCGTGCTGGCCTGGGTTGGGCAGTTCTGGGGCCACAAGGTGGAAGGCAAGAAGCCCAGCTTCCTCAAAGACCTGCAGTTTCTGCTCATCGGCCCGCTGTGGCTACTCCATTTCATCTACCGCCGGCTGGGCTGGCGGTACTGATGGTTTATTGGATAAAGTAAAACGTCATGCAGAGGCGCAGCCGAAGCATCTCGCGGGCTGATGTTGTTAAATCGTCGGACGATAACCGCTCCGTAGCCCAGGGTTTACACCCTGGGCTGGCGAGGCAATGTCAGCACGCGAGATTCCTCGCAGGCTCGGAATGACGTTCAACCTTGTCCATCACCCCATCCTTAAAAACCTACTCCAGCAACCGTGCCTGGAGCTGGGCCAGGCTCTCGGGGAGCTGCTGCATGTCGGTCAGCACGAAGTAGAGGTCCTGGAATTTATCCTTCTCGAAGGGCGTATCCAGCACGCCGTCGAGGGTGAAGGGCAGGCGGGTGGGCGCTTCGCTGAGGCTGAACTTCACCTCGCCGTGCGACGACAGCAGCCCGGCCCCGTAGATGCGCAGACCGTCGGGCTGCTGAATCAGGCCGAACTCGGCCGTGAACCAGTACAGGCGCGTGAACTGCTCCAGGGTACCGGGCCAACGCTGGCCGTGGTGCACGGCCGCCGCGCCCAGCTTCTGCAGGAAATCGGCAAAGCCGGCATCCGTCAGCAGTGGTACGTGGCCGAATACGTCGTGGAACATGTCGGGCTCTTCGAGGTAATCGAGCTGCTCGAGGGTGCGCAGCCAGGTAGTAGCGGGGAACTTACGGTCGGCCAGCAGCTGGAAGAACACGGCGTCATCCACGATGCCGGGCACTACCACCAGCTCCCAGCCCGTCAGCTCCTGCAGGCGGGGGTTCACCTCCCGAAAATCGGGAATGGCGTCGCGGGTGAAGCCGACTCGGCGTACGCCTTCCAGAAACGCCTCGGCGGCGCGGCCGGGCAGCAAAGCCATCTGGCGGTCGAAGAGTAGCTGCCACACGTGCTGGTCGGCGGCGGTGTAATCGGCATAGACCTGGGTGAGCAGCGGTAGGGCATCGGAAGCAACGGGGGCGGCAGAAACAGACTGCATAACGAAAACGAGAAAAGTGGAAAAAGAAAAAGCCTACCTCCGCAGGGAGCGGAAGCAGGCTTGAAATGACGTTGGGGAGGGTGAAGTGCTAGTTTCAGTTCCTCGCGTACGCCGCGGCCGCTCCGCTCCGGAGGGGAGCGTAATAGGTAGCAGCGTAATAATAGCGGGACGTGAACAGCAGCATGTGTGGCAAAGGTAATCGGAAAAGGGTAGCCGGCAAATCTGCGGTTTAGCCCCAGGCTTCCGGTGAACCAGCGGCAAGGCTGGAGCCGGGGTATGTACAGTGATAGGTACTGAAAGGTTCAGCAGAGCTGAAGCAGCAATTGTTTTGGGGAGCCATATCACTACTTCGGATGCGGCCTATGGCTCTAAATATTGAACTTATCCATGACATCATATTTCTATCACACGGTTATGCAATAATTATTAATTGAATAAATACTATGTTTAATAAATCTTTTTCCAACATTTACCCTGCCCCCTTGCCTATCGTTCACCCTTAACTCTTACGCCCTTATGCGCATTTTTTCTCTGGCATTGCTTTCCCGATGGATGCTGGCTTTGTGTCTGGTCGGAACGCTAGGGCAGCAGGTATGTGCTCAAACCGCTGCTCCGCGCTCCATCGACCCCTCCCAGCTCGACCCGCAGTATGACCTGCGCAAACAGCGCCTGATTCCGGCCAGCAGCCGGGTGCTGGCCGCAACCCGGCCAGTGCCAGCCAGCAGCGGCGCAGTGCCTCAGCTTCCGGCCTGTTTCGAGCCGCTGGATTCTGTGTCGGCGCCGGCGGCAGGAGGCTACACCAACCTGCCGCGCAACGACGATGGCTCGTCCAGCCTGATTCCGCTGGGCTTCACATTCACGCTGTTTGGCACGCCCTATACAGGTGTGTATATCAATACCAACGGTAACCTGTCGTTTGGAGCTCCAGTGTCGCAATTTTCCGCCAGTGGCTTCCCAATAACCACGCCCATGGTAGCCGCCTTCTGGGCCGACGTTGATACGCGCCCCAGCAGCAGTGGTAGCATCTGGTACAAGCTCTACCCCGACCGGCTGGTGGTTACCTGGAACCGGGTGGGCTACTACAGCGGCAATACCGACAAAAAAAACACCTTCCAGATTGTCATTCGGGCCAATTCGACCGGCATCACGACGGATGATGTGACGTTTGCCTATGGCGATATGCAATGGACCACTGGCGACGCTTCCAACGGCGTGAATGGGTTTGGCGGCTCGTTGGCTACCGTGGGCGCCAACCGGGGCTCCAACAACGACTTCATCCAGACGGGCCGCTTCAACCTCAACGATGCCTCCCACCCCGACAACGTGAACCCCAGCGGGGTAAACTGGCTGGATGAGCAGTGCATCTCGTACCGCGTATTCGCCAACGGCAACCTGCCCCCGTCGGCTACCAACCTGCCACTCAACAACACCATCACCGTCAACCAAGGACAAACGGTGAGCATTGCGCCGCAGTTTTCGGGACCGGAAGCCGGCCAGGCCGTAACGCTGGCCGTGAACACCAACGGGCTGTGCAATGTCACATCCAGTGTGAGTTCAGGCATCAACCCGGTGCTGAACCTGAGCGTGACTGGCGCCCCCTGCAACGTCGGCGCTTCTACCATCAGCGTAGTGGCTACCGACAATGGCACCCCGGTAGCGAGCCGGCAGTTTACTATCACGGTCATCGTGAATCCGCCCGCCACGGCCAACGGTCAGTGGACAGGCAGCGTGAGCACCGTTTACACCGACCCGGCCAACTGGGCCAACAACACGCTGCCCACGGCCAGCACCGACGTTACGATTCCGGCGGCGGCCGTCCGGATGCCGGTGCTGAGTGCCGCTGCCAGCGCCAATAGCTTCACCATAGCCAGCGGCGCCAGCCTGACAATAGCCAGCGGTGGCACACTCACCCTGAACAGTGCGCTGGTAAACAATGGCAGCTGCACCGGGGCCGGGGCCCTGGTGCTCAGCGGCCCCGCTCAGCAAAGCGTAGGCGGCAGCAGCCCGATCAGCATGGCCGGCCTCACGGTAGGCCCGGCCGGGGCCCAGCTCACCGGGCCACTGGCCGTGAGCCGCCTCCTGACGCTGAATGGCAACCTGGCTACCAACGCGCAGCCCCTGACCTTGCTTTCGGATGCTTCCGGCACTGCCATGGTCGTGAACAATGGTTCCGCTGTCGTGAGTGGGTCCGTTACGGTGCAGCGCTACATCAACCCCAGCCAGAATGCCGGGGCTGGTTACCGCCACTATAGCGCGCCCGTCAGCAATACCACAGTGGCCGACCTGAGCACGGCCAACTATACGCCCGTGGTGAATGCGGGCTACAACACGGCCCCGGTGCCGGCCGCCGTTACGCCTTTCCCCACGGTGTTTGGCTACGATGAAAGCCGGGTGAATGCCACGGCCGCCACCTTCGACCAAGGCTGGTTTTCGCCGGCCAGCCTGTCGGCGGCCATGACGCCGGGCGTGGGCTACACGGTGAACCTGCCAGCCAGCGCCGCCGTCGATTTTGTGGGTACGCTCACGAACGGCCCCGTGGCGCGCACCGGCCTCACGCGCGGCACCCAGCCTACCTCCGGCTGGCACCTGCTGGGCAACCCCTACCCCGCCCCCATCGACTGGACCCTAGCCACCGCGGGGCTGTCAGGGCTCGACAACGCGGTGTACGTGTTCAAGTCGTCGGGGACGTATGCGGGCAGCTACAGCAGCTTTGTGAATGGCGTGGGCGATGCCCGCTTCATTGCGGCGGGGCAGGGATTCTTTGTGCGGACCACCACGGCCGGCACGCCGGGCAGCCTTTCGCTCAGCAACGCCGCCCGCCTCACCAGCTACCAAAGCCCCGATTTCAACCGCCCTTCGGCCCTGGAGACCCGGCCGCTGCTTCAGCTTGACTTGGTGAATGGCACCCAGCGCGATGCGGCCACCGTGTACTTTGAGCAAGGAGCAACTACTTCCTTCGATGCCGCCTTCGATGCCTACAAACTGACTACCGGCAACGTAGCCAGCCTCTCGCTGCCCGTCGGCTCCGAGCAGCTCAGCATCAGCGGACTGCCCGCCCTCAGCCGCGCCGACGTGCTGGTGCCGCTGCAAGTACGCGTGCCGGTTTCGGGTTTCTACCAGCTGGAAGCGGCGCAGCTGCTCAACCTGCCGGCCGGGCTCTACGCCTACCTGCGCGACGCCGAAACCGGCACCAGCCTCGACCTGGTCCAGCAGCCGGTATATGCCTTCCGTCAGGCAGCAGACGCCACCGGCCCGCGCTTTTCGCTGCTTCTGACGTCCAACCGCATATTGGCCAATGCAGCCACGCTGGTGGGCCAGCAGATTCAGCTCTACCCCAACCCTGCTCACACCACCGCCACCCTGCTGCTGCCGGCCGCGTTGCGCAGCCAGCAAGGCACGGCCGTGCTGTATAACGCACTGGGGCAGGCAGTCCGCAGCTATTCCTGGACACCAGGATCAGCAAGCTCTTCCCAGGAGCTTTCGGTGAGCGGGCTGGCGCAGGGCGTTTACACGCTGCGCCTGACCACCACCCTCGGGCCAGCCACAAAACGCCTAGTAATAGAGTAACTGTCGGCCGGAGGGCATCATCGGCGCCCCTCGGCCTCCTATTCCTTCCGTCTTTCTTCTTTCTCCTATGAAGCTCTCTTCTCACCGTTTTCGGCTGCTGACTAGCGCGCCGCTGCTGGCCGCATTGCTGCTGGGCATGCCTGCCCAGGCGCAGGGACCCGGTACCGGCGGCCCCACTCCCGACCCCAATTCCCCTACTGCCGTTCCGCTTGATGGCGGGGCTTCGCTGCTGCTGCTGGCCGGTGGGGCCCTGGCGCTACGCCGCCTGCGCCGCTCTACTGCCAACGAGCACCCGGACGATGCCGGCTAACCAGCCGTACACGCTGGCAACTACATAGAAAAGCCCCTTGGACAGGTAGTCCAAGGGGCTTTTTCCTTATATCCTACTTCAGTGCCGCACTAAATGCCGTTGCGGCTTCTTACTCCACCGGCTGCAGCTCCCAGCCCGAGGACAGCAGCGCGGCCAGTTCGGCTACGCTTTCGGTGAGCTGCTCCCAGCTGTTGAGCACGAAGTACTGGTCCTGCAGGTGCGCTTCGCTGTAGGGGGTGTGCAGTACGGTGGCCAGATCGAAGGGAAAACGGCGCGAAACGTCGCCGATGCAGTGGTGGATTTCACCCGACGATGAGAGCAAACCGGCCCCGTACATGCGCGTCTGGCCGTGTTCTTCCACCAACCCGAACTGCACCGTGAAGCCGTAGAGCCGCTCGAGGCGGGCCAGGGCCACGGCATCGTCGAGGTGCTGGGCGGCTACCTGGCCCAGGAAGTGCAGGAAGTCGGCAAAGGCCTGGTCCATGAGCAAGGGCACGTGGCCGAATACGCCGTGGAACAGGTCAGGCTCCTCGATGAAGTCGAACTGCGCCATGCTCCGGATCCAGACGGTAGCCGGGAACTTGCGCTGGGCCAGCAACCCGAAGAACTCGGCATCATTGAGCATGCCCTGCACCGGTTCCAGCTGCCAGCCGGTGGCTTTTTGCAGGCGCTGGCTTACTTCCTGGAAGTCGGGAATGGCGTTGCGGTGGAAGCCCACGGCCTCCAGCCCCCGGCCAAACGCCGAGCAGGCACGCTTGTGCAGCAGGGCCGTCTGGCGGTCGAACAATACCTTCCAAACCAGCTGATCCTGCGTGGTATACCGGTCGTAGTGTTGCTGTATCATAGCGCGTACAGGGCAGAAAAAAAGCCCGGCTCCTGGGGAGGAGTCGGGCTCTTAAGTGGATTTCAGAGAAGGAGAAGCATGCTGTGTTCTACCTTTCGTACCCGCAAAAGCGCCCGACCTCGTCCTGGACAGGACGATTAATGGTCATAAAGCATTTCGCGGATAGGTTCAGCATGATGATGCAAATATAGAAGACTTCCGGAATAAACAAGATTTAAGGATAGTTTATTTTGCAAGGCATATTACACAAATAGGCGCATTTATTTCACATAACCACCCTTATAAAAGGGGTTACCAGCAAAAATTTGATATCATTTATGATTAACTTCCCTATAATTAAAGGGTCATATTTCTCAAATAAGCCATTTTATTCATCGTGTAAACTCGTACCGGGCTAGGGCGACGAAGGTGGTCGTATTGGCCCGACGCACTTCTTTGCTGATTTCCAGCTTCTGAGAGCCCAGCGTAAGTACGCGGCGCAGCTCGCACGGCTGGCCCATCTCCCGGCCCGACCCCTCAAACACTGCCCGAAGGCGGCCATCGGGCAGGCGGGTTTTGGACCGGAGTTGCAGTTGCGCATTGTCCCAACGGACGGAACGACCGTCGCGGGCCAGCCAGAGCTTGTCGAACTCCTTTACCATACCGCCTTCGGGCTGCTGGTAGATATAATCGAGGACAAAGGCGTTGGGGCCGGGGCTCATGCCGTTCAAGCCACTGCGAATGGCAACGGGTCGGGTGGAAGCCTCATTGGTATACGTGAGCTGGCCTTGCTCCCACTGATGCGTCAGGAGCTGCAGCTCCTGCATGGTCAGGCGGGGAGCATCAGCCTGAGCATTCCCGCGCTCCACCACCAGCGGAACCAAGCTGGCCAGGGCCAGCGCGAACCTGAGAATTTGCTTTTTCATGACGAAGCCTTTTAGCAGTGATGGTGCCGCCTACAGCTTGCCGTTGGGCTCGTAGGTCATGCTCAGCCGGGTGTCGCCGGTGATTTTGAGGTCTACTTTGGCCTGCTGGTCCGAGGGGTTGAGCAGCAGCGCCGTGGAGCCGGCCATGAACCGCAGCGTACCCCGCTCGCCGGGAGCCAGCGTCGTCTTGCCGAAGATGCCGCCGCCCCGGGGCCGCTCCTTGAACTCGACGGGTACTTTGCCCACGTTGTGAGCTTCTACTTTGAAACCGCCCAGCTGGCCGCCGCCCAGCACAAACTGCTTACCCGGCTCAATGAGCAGGTTAGAAGTGATACCCGCCCAGCAGGCCGTAACGAGTAGTAACAGGGCGGCGAAAGTGGCAACAGTGGCCGAGCGGGAAGGCAGGAAAGTACGCATGACAATGGGGGGTTGAAGTGAAACGATGTCCCAAAGGAACTGCCCCCGCCGACCCCAAACGCCCCAGTTTACAGCCTGGGACGCCTCAACTTATAGTTTGACACTGGGCAGGCGTAGAGACGCGACACTTCGCGTCTCGTCGTTGCTGATGTTGTTTGGTTGATGCAACGCCGGTCGTTCTGGCGGGAAACGCGAAGTGTCGCGTCTCTACATCGGACTGCTGGCGCAGGGCTGGCCGTTCAACAATGAGGCGCAAGTATGCGTCTCTACAGCTGCCGGGCGGCTTCGCTGGGAGTCTGGCCGCGGAGCTTTTTGAAGACGCGGTTGAACGTGGACTTGGAGTTGAAGCCTGCCTCCAGCGCCACGGCCAGCAGGGTGTAGTGCCGAAACTGCGGGTCGCGGAGGCGGCGCTCGGCCTCGCGCACCCGGTACTCGTTCACGAAGTCGTTGAAGTTCTGGCCGCAGCCGGAGTTGATGACGCGGGAAAGCCAGGACGTGTTGGTGCGCAGCTGGATGGCCAGATCACCCAGCGTCAGCTCGGGCTCCAGGTAGGGACGGGCCGCCTGCATGTGGGCCAGCAGCCGGGCCGTCCAGCGGGCCAGCTCCGCGTCGGGTTCGGCGGCCGTTTCAGTTGGCTCTTCAACGGTGGCATCAGCTACCAACGGTACGCTGGCAGCCGCAGTAGCAGCCGAAACAGGTATTTCAGGCAGATCGGGTACCGCAGCGGCAACTATCTTTTCGCTTGTCTCCAGTGCAACAATGTTGGACGCTCCGGCGGCAGCTTCCACCGTTGGTAACGAGGCCACTGGCGAAGCGGCTATGTCAGCCGACAGCTGGAAGCGTAAGGCGGCCAGGCGGTAGCCGGTCAGCAGGCCCGAGATGCTGAGGTAGTAGATCAGCAGGCCGGTGAACAGGTAGTCGTACCAGCTCTGCACGTAGTTGAGGGGCGTGATGAAGATGTTGACCACCCCGAACACCAGCGTGACGCCGGTGCCCACCACTACGGCTACCAGCACGTTACGCAGCCACCGAAACCGGAGCTGCTCGGTGTCGGAGAAGTTGTCGTTGAGGTAACGGGCGTAGGCGCGGTAGGCCCGCAGGGTGTGCACCGCGTAGGCCAGCACCCAGAGGTAGCCCAGCGTATCGGCCAGCAGCCCGATGGGCTGGTAGTCGGCCCAGCTGGCCAGGGGGCCTTTGGTGCCGAAGTGGGCCGGCAGTGGCTGGCCTTGCACCCCGTGCCACCAACCAATATCGTAGCCAAATACCACCAGCAGCCACGTCAGCACCACCAAGGCGGGCGCGAAGTGCCACCAGTGTTGCCGCTGCAGCCGGAACTCCTGATTGGTGAGGCTGCGGAAGTAGAAATACAGCGCGGGCCCCACCGCCAGCCAGTTGCTGAACGGCCAATAGAACATGAACGTCGTGCGGGCGTCGTGCGAGTCGTACCAGCCGGCAAAGCCCAGCATCCACTGGGCCAGCCGCACAGCAAACAGCAGCAGCAGCAGGGCCAGCCAGCCGTCGGCCGCCGTATCCTCACGCCGCCGCCGCGCCCACAGCACCGCCGCCACGATTACACCTTGCAGGAAAAACGGCAGCAGCAAGCCGCTGTAGAGGTTGAAGCCGAAGAACATACCGGCAAGGTAACAGTAGATCGGACTTCTACTATGTTTAAAAAGCTAGTTCCCCTCCTTGGAAAGGAGGGGCTAGAGGTGGTTGGCCTTGCGTTAGAACAGTTTTTAGAACTAGCTCTAGCATCGTTCCAGCGTTCATCAACCACCCCTAGCCCCTCCTTTCCAAGGAGGGGAACTAGCCTTTTAGTTTACCTTCTACTCCAGCTCCTGGCGCAGGGCGTACACTTTGCGCAGGTTGCGAATCAGGCGTTCCGACTCCTGGAAATTCAGGGTCTGGGCACCGTCGGAGGCGGCTTCTTCGGGCTTCTCGTGGGCTTCGTAGATGATGCCGTCGGCACCGGCCATCACGCCGGCCAGGGCCATGGTGGGCACGTACTCGCGGATGCCGATGCCGTGCGAGGGGTCCACGATGACGGGCAGGTGGGTTTTCTCTTTCAGGATGGGCACGGCGTTCAAATCCAGCGTGTTGCGCGAGGCCGTTTCAAAGGTACGGATGCCCCGCTCGCAGAGAATCAGCTTCTCGTTGCCGCCAGAAAACACGTACTCAGCCGACGACAGCAGCTCCTCAATGGTGCCGGAAATACCGCGCTTGATCATCACGGGCTTGTCCACGCCGCCCAGGGCGTCGAGCAGGTTAAAATTCTGGGTGTTGCGCGCGCCCACCTGGAACACGTCCACGTAGTCGTGCATCTCCTCTACCTGCGACACCTGCATGACCTCCGTCACGATTTTGATGCCCCGCTCCCGGGCCATGCGGTGGAAATCCTTCAGGCCTTCCATGCCCAGCCCGCGGAACGCATACGGCGACGAGCGGGGCTTGAACACGCCCCCGCGCATGATGCGCACGTCGTTGTCCACGAGGTGCTGCATGATTAGCTCCATCTGCTTTTCGCTCTCGATGCTGCACGGGCCGGCGGCCAGCGTGAGCGAGCCTTCCCCGATGCGCACCCCGTCGCCGAGGTCGAGCACGGTGGGGCGCACGCGCCACTTGCGGCTCACCAGCTTGTAGTCGTCCGATACGCGGTGGATGTCGAGGATGCCGGGCAGCTGGCCGATGGCACGCAGGTCCACATCGGCCTTGCCGATGGCTACCAAGTAGTGGGCGCGCTGGGTTTTCACCTCCGTGGCCTTGTACTTCAGCTCCTGAATGCGGGCTTCAATGGCGGCCTTATCGGCTTCGGTGATATGGGGGTCGAGTTGGATGATCATGTTCTGGGGAGGGAGAAAAATATCAGTACGTCATGCTGAGCGAAGGCGCAGCCGTAGTCGAAGCATCTCGCTCGAATCGTTGGGTTACTATTACAACGTTAGCACGCGAGATGCTTCGACTCCGCTCCGCTGCGCTCAGCATGACGTTCTTTTTTATAGTGCTTAAGCCAGCACCGAAGAAACAAACCGCTTGGCCGCAGCCGGGGCGTCGTCCACGCCTTCCAGGGCGCGAATCAGCGCGGAGCCGATGATGGCACCTTCGGCGTACTGGCAGGCGTTCTGGAACGAGGCTTTGTCGCCGATACCGAAGCCGATGAGGCGGGGGTTGCGCAGGTTCATGGCCTCGATGCGCTGGAAATAGGCTTCCTGCACGCCCTCGGCCTGGGTGTTGGCTCCGCCCGTAGTGCCGGGACCCGACACGAGGTACAGGAACGAATCGGTCAGCTCGTCGATGCGGCGGATGCGCTCCGGGGCGGTTTGCGGGGTGATGAGGAACACCGGCCGCAGGTTGTGGCGGCGGAAGATGTCCTGGTATTCGGCCACGTAATCGTCGAGGGGCAGGTCGGGCAGGATGATGCCGTCGGCCCCGGCGGCGGCGGCTTCGCGGCAGAAGTTATCCACCCCGAACTGCATCACCGGGTTGAGGTAGCCCATCAGCAGAATCGGCGTTTCGGGCACGCTCTCCCGGATGCCCTTCAGCTGCTCGAACAGCACCCGCAGGTTCATGCCGTTGGCCAGGGCCACGGTGCTGCTGGCCTGAATCACCGGCCCATCGGCCAGCGGGTCCGAAAACGGCATCCCGATTTCGATGAGGTCGGCCCCGGCTTCGCTCAGGGCTTTGATCAGCGGTACGGTGTCGTGCAGGCTGGGGTAGCCGGCCGTGAAGTAGATGTTGAGCAGGTTTTTCTGCTTTTTGTCGAAGGCGTCTTTGATTCGGTTGGTCATGTCACGTGATATTGTCTGTCATGCTGAGCGAAGGCGGAGCCGCAGTCGAAGCATCTCTACCGCTTCGTCTACAAGTAGAAATTAGCCAGAGGTAGAGATGCTTCGACAAGCTCAGCATGACAATGGCATTGCCTTACATGATAGCGTCAGCGTACTTGATGTAGGTTTCCAGGTCCTTGTCGCCGCGGCCGGAGAGGTTGATGACCACCACATCGTCGGGGCCAGCGCCGAGCTGGTCGAGGGCGGCCAGGGCGTGGGCGGTTTCCAGAGCCGGGATGATGCCTTCGAGGCGGCTGCATTCGGCCACGGCTTTCAGGGCTGCTTCGTCTTCGATGCTGATAAAGCGGGCGCGCTTGGAATCGGCCAGGAAGGCGTGCAGCGGGCCAATACCGGGGTAATCGAGGCCGGCGGAAATGGAGTAGGGCTCGGTAATCTGGCCGTCCTCGTCCTGCATCAACAGCGTGCGGCTGCCGTGAATCACGCCCGGCGTACCCAGCACCGACGTGGCTGCCGAGTGGCCTGAATGCACGCCGTGTCCGGCCGCTTCCACGGCTACCAGCTGCACCGAGGGCTCCTCCAGGAAGTGGTAGAACGCGCCGGCCGCGTTGGAGCCGCCGCCCACACAAGCCACCACGTACTGGGGCAGCTCGGAGCCGGTTTTCTCCAGCAGCTGCTTGCGCATTTCCTCGCTGATAACCGCCTGCAGGCGCGCCACCAGATCGGGGTACGGGTGCGGGCCCACCACCGAGCCGATGATGTAGTGCGTATCCACGGGGTTGCTGATCCAGTCGCGGATGGCCTCGTTGGTGGCGTCCTTGAGGGTGCGGCTGCCACTCATGGCCGCCCGCACCTCGGCCCCCAGCAGGCGCATACGGTATACGTTGGGCTTCTGCCGCTCCATGTCGATTTCGCCCATGTACACGATGCACTCCATGCCCATCAGGGCGCACACGGTGGCGGTGGCCACGCCGTGCTGGCCGGCGCCGGTTTCGGCAATAATGCGCGTTTTGCCCAGGCGCTTGGCCAGCAGAATCTGCCCCACGGTGTTGTTTACCTTATGGGCGCCGGTGTGGCAAAGGTCCTCGCGCTTGAGGTAGATGCGGGTGTTGTACTTCGCCGATAGCCGCTTGGCCTCGAACAGCGGCGTGGGCCGACCCACGTAGTCGCGCAACAGCTGCTGGTATTCCTGCTGGAACTCCGGCTCGGCCATGATGCTCAAGTATTGCTGGCGCAGCTCCTCCACGTTGGGGTAGAGCATTTCGGGAATGAACGCGCCCCCGAACTGGCCGTAGTAGCCGCGCTCCGTGGGTTGTTGGTAGGTTGGTTTCATGATGGTTTTTCGCAGAGTCTCGGGGTGGGTGGCGCAGGGTCTCGCAGTGGCTTACCCCGCGAAATCAGACGCAAAAAAGGTTTCTTATAACAGGTCGTTGGTCATGACTTCCGACAGCGGTAGCTTCCGGGTTTCCAGGCCATACTCGGCCAGCCAGTCCAGGTAGCGCTGCACCCTTGCGGGGCTCATGTGGCCCCAGCTGGGGCCGCTGCCGTAGTATTCGGCCGTGTACTGCTGGCTTTCGAGCAGGAAACCGGGGTTGCGGTCAGCGGCTGGTACCAGCTTTTGCAGCAGTGCTACCGCCTCTTCCGGGTGGTCTTTGGCGTGCAGGAAGCCCTGCCCGGACACCCGCAGAAACTTCCGGTAGGCCTCCCCGTTTTCCAGCCCCCGCTTTTCCGACGCCATGATGACGGGCGAATAGCCGTACGGAATACCATAATCGGCCAGACGGAAACTGGTCAGCGCCACGCCCTGCTGCCGGGCCTGCACGCCTTCCCAGTTATCGAAAATCCAGGTGGCGTCGGCCTGCTGCTGCAGCAGCGTGTTCCAGATGCCCAGCTTCTCGGGGTAGGTGATGGTGAGCGGATCGGTAGCACCGTCGTTTTCCAGCATCTTCGCCACTATCTGGTCCTCGTAGCGGGCTTGGTACGAGGCGTAGATTTTGCCGGCCAAATCTTTGGGCGACTGAATATCTGGGCGCTTGAGCGTGACGATGCTGCTCAGGTCTTCCGTCAGCAGGGCGGCCACGGCTATGGCGTCGAACGGCCGGGCCTTGGTGCGGTAGCTGATGATGCTTTCCAGCGGGCAAAGCGCAAAGTCGGCCTGGCCCAGCTCTACCTTCTTGGCCGGAGTCAGAGCGTAGTTGTCAGCCTCCGGGGTCAGCAGCTCCACCTCCAAGCCGTGCTGCGCGTACCAGCCCAGCTCCTGGGCCACCACGAAGCCCGTGTGGTTGGTGTTTACCGTCCAGTCCAGCGCAATCTTTATTTCGCTCATAGCTTTTGTGTATCCGTCTTTAGCGCAATCTGCCTGTGTTATGATGCTGGCTTGTTATGCTTTCAACTCCTGAAAAAAAGCCTCCAGCCGGCCGGCATCCTTGGTGCCCGGGGCGGTTTCGAAGCGGCTGTTCAGGTCCAGGGCAAACAGGCTGGGCAGCCGAAGGTTGCGCAGCGCCGCCGCGTGTTCCGGCCCGATGCCGCCGGCCAGAAAGTACGGCACCGTTAGGTTGTAGTCCTGCAGCAGCGTCCAGTCGAAGGCGGTGCCGTTGCCGCCGGGCTGGGGGCCGGCCGTATCGAAGAGGAAGTAGTCCACGCTGCCCACGTAGGGCTGGAGCTGCGCGAAGTCGAACCCCTCGCCCACCGCAAACGCCTTCACTACCGGCACGCCGCCGGCCCGCACCGCGGCGCAGGTGTCGGGCGTTTCGTGGCCGTGGAGCTGGGCCAGCTGCAAATCAAACTCCCGCACCCGCGCCAGCACCGCAGCCGCGTCGTCGTCCACGAACACGCCCACCTTGCGGATGGCGGCCGGCAACTCCCGCACCGCCGCCGCTGGCAGCCGCCCCCCCACGTACCGCTTCGACTTCGGGTAGAAGATGAACCCCAGAAAATCGGGCTGCAGTGCCGCCACCGCCCGCAGGCTGTCGGCATCGGCCATCCCGCAGACTTTGAGGTGAGGCATGTGGTAGGAGTTGGTTGGCATGTGTGGAAGGTGTAGAGACGCAATATTTTGCGTCTCCCCGTTGCTGATGTTGTTTGATATGCGCGGTGCTGGTCGTTCAACGACGAGACGCAAAATATTGCGTCTCTACATCGTTCTGGCCCTTATAACAACGTCACCGCCTCGGTAGCCCGGAGCTGCTGCACCAGCGCGGCGCAGGCTTTTTCGGGTCGGGAGTGGCGCATGAAGGTTTCACCCATCAGGAAGCCGCGGTAGCCTACGGCGCGCAAGGCTTCGATATCGGCGGCGGTGGTTAGGCCGCTTTCTGTCACCTTCACGTACTCATCAGGAATGCGCTGGGCTAGCTCACCGGAGGTATCGAGGCTCACGGAGAAGTCGTGGAGGTTGCGGTTGTTCACACCCACTAGGCTCACGGCGTCGGGGTGCAGGGTTTTGTCGAGTTCCTCGTCATTGTGGATTTCGAGCAGCACTTCCAGGCCCAGGCTTTTGGCCAGGCGGCCCAAGCGCAGCACTTCCTCGCCGCTGAGCACGGCCGCAATCAGCAGCACGGCATCAGCCCCGAGGCTTTTGGCTTCGATAATCTGGTACTCATCCACCACGAAATCCTTGCGCAGGATGGGGCAGAAATTGAAGCGCCGGGCCGTAGTCAGGTCCTCGTTCTTGCCCCCGAAAAACTCCGTATCCGTCAGCACCGACAGCGCCGAGGCGCCGGCCTGCATGTAGCCCAGCGTGGTGCGCTCCACCGGCGCGTGGGCGTTAATCACGCCTTTGCTGGGTGATTTGCGCTTGAACTCGGCAATGATGCCGCTCAAATCGTCGCGCAGCAGGTAGCGGCGCAAACTCAGGGGCTGGGCCGGCATGTAGAAGCTTTGCTCCAGCAGCTTCACCGGCACTAGGCTCTGGCGGGTGGCAACTTCCTGACGCTTGTGGGCAATGATGGTATCGAGAATGGTCATTTTTTTGAGCTGTTAGCTACTAGCTGTTGGCTGATAGCTGTTTCGAAAATCGTGTGTCATCCTGAGCATTCCGCGAATCAAGCGGCGACGAAGGACCTTGTGCCATTCGCACGAAGCGTAACAACAACAGTCGTTCTAGTTTGATAAGGTCCTTCGCTCCGCTCAGGATGACAGGACCTGTTTATTGGGGTCAGATGGCTGCCACCAGCTCCCGCAGCGCCTGGCGGGCGCGGCCGGAATCCAGCGACTCGCGGGCGGCGGCCAAGCTGTCAGCGAAGCTGAAGGCCGGTTCCAGGCAGCCGATGGCCAGGGCCGCGTTGGCCGTTACCACGTCGCGCTGGGCGCGGGTGGCGCGACCTTCCAGCACATCCACAAAGATGGCGGCCGACTCGGCGGCGGTGCGGCCACCGGCCAGCTCCTCGGGTTGGTTCAGGGTCAGGCCCAGGTCGGCGGCCGATACCACCCGCTCGCCCTCGGGCGTGGCCAGCTTGGCGGCGGCCGTCAGCGAGAGTTCATCGTAGCCATCCAGGGCGTGCACCACAGCGTAGCGGGTGTCGGTTTGCTGGAGCAGGTAGTGGTAGAGGCGCAGCAGCTCCAGGCTGAAGGTGCCAGCCACCTGAAACTTCGGCCGCGCGGGGTTCACCAGCGGGCCCAAAATGTTGAAGAACGTGCGCACGCCCAGCTCCCGGCGCACCGGCCCGGCATGGCGCATGGCCGGGTGGAAGGCCGGCGCGTGCAAAAAGCAGATGCCGGCCCGCTCCAGCTGCCGCTGCAGCACGTCGTTGCCCACCCCAAACTCCACGCCCAGCTGCTGCAGCACATCCGACGACCCACACACCGACGACACGCCGATGTTGCCGTGCTTGGTGACCTTGTAGCCGGCCCCGGCCACTACAAAACAAGCCAGCGTGCTGATGTTGAGCGTGTCCTTGCCGTCGCCGCCGGTGCCCACAATGTCCACCGTGTCGCGGGTGCCCAGCTCCGGGTCACGGCTGAGGCTCAGCAGGGCCTCGCGGAAGCCCGCCAGCTCCGGCACCGAAATGGGCCGCATCCGGTACACGCTCATGAAGGCCGCCATTTCCGCCGCGTTGGCCTCGCCCTGCCCAATGCGCAGCATGGCTTCCAGCGCCTCGGGGTGAGTCAGCAGCTGCTGGTCGAATAGTTTATTGAGAATCTGTTTCACAATTGAATCGCAGAGTATGCGGATTAAAAGAATTTCGCTGATGGATGTTCTTCTGTCATCCTGAGCGGAGCGAAGGACCTTATCACGTTAGCACGAAGCGTAACCACGATGGTCGTTCTGGTATGATAGGGTCCTTCGCTCCGCTCAGGATGACAGATGGAGCGATATGGCAGCCTAACTTAGCCAGTTGCGCAACATCTGGTGGCCGTGCTCAGTGAGGATGGACTCGGGGTGGAACTGCACGCCGCGCACATCATACTCCCGGTGGCGGAAGGCCAGTACCTGGCCGGCGTCGTCGAGGGCAGTGACTTCCAGCTCGGCGGGCACGCTCTCGGGGCGCACGCTCCAGCTGTGGTAGCGACCCACTTTAAAGGTATCGGGCAAGCCCTCAAACAGCTTATCGGCGGTGGTGAGGTGGGCGTCAGTGGCTAGGCCGTGCAGCACCTGGGGCAGGTTGTACAGCTCCCCGCCGAAGCTCTCGGCCAGGCCCTGGTGGCCCAGACACACGCCCAGAATCCGCTTGGAACTTGCGTAGCGACGGATGATTTCGGGCATCAGGCCCGCTTCCGAGGGCACGCCGGGGCCGGGCGACAGCAGCACCGCGTCGTAGGCGGCCACGTCGTCCACGGCCAGCTTGTCGTTGCGAATCACGGTGACGTTGCTGGTATGCCCCAGCTCCCGCAGCACCTGCACGAGGTTGTAGGTGAAGGAGTCGTAGTTGTCGAGAACGAGAATGTTCATTGGATTCGGCCGGTTGGCCTGATGGTCCCAGGGCTGAAGCCCTGGGCTAGTGAGTGACTTCTATAAGGAGTAGCCCAGGGCTTCAGCCCTGGGGCGGCTGCCGCCGATGCTACACCTGCTCCGCGGCCTGCAGTGCTTTGCGCAGGGCGGCCAGCTTGTGATGCACTTCGTTGAGTTCGGAGTTGATGTCGGAGGCGGCCACCACGCCGGCCCCAGCCTGGAAGTAAAGCTGGCCGGCGGTGCTCAGGAAGGAGCGGATCATAATGGCGTGGTTGAAGTCGCCGTTGAAGCCCAGGTGGCCGATGGCGCCGCCGTAGTAGCCGCGGGCGGTCGGTTCCAGGCCATCAATGAGCTGCATGGCGCGGTGCTTGGGGGCCCCCGAGAGCGTGCCGGCCGGGAAGGTATCGGCCACCACCTGCAGGGAGTTGGTGCCGGCGGCCAGGGTGGCATTCACCTCGCTTACTAAGTGAATCACGTGCGAGTAGAACTGGATTTCGCGGAATGTTTTCACCCGCACGTTGTCGCCGTGGCGGGCCAAGTCGTTGCGCGCCAGGTCCACCAGCATCACGTGCTCGGCGTTTTCCTTGGGGTCGTCGGCCAGCTTCTGGGCCAGAGCGGCGTCCTCGGCGTCGTGGCCGGTGCGGCGGAAGGTGCCCGCAATCGGGAACAGGCTGGCCTCGCGGCCCTGAATGCGCACCTGCGCCTCCGGCGACGACCCGAAAATCTTGAAGGAGCCGTAATCGAAGTAGAACAGGTAAGGCGAGGGGTTGATGGAGCGCAGCGCCCGGTACACGTTGAACTCGTCGCCCGAAAAGCCCTGCTGAAACCGGCGCGACAACACAATCTGAAATACGTCGCCCCGCAGGCAGTGCTGCTGGCCCTGGGCCAGCACCTTGAGGAACTCCTCATCGGTCTGGTTGGTCTGCTCCTCCCCTTCCGTCCGGAACTTGAAATCGGGCAGCGAGGGGTTGCGGATCAGGTTCACCAGCTTCGTCAGCCCGTCCTCGTCCACCTCCTGCCCCTGCAACGTGTGCTCGAACACGTACAGCTCGTTGCGGAAGTGGTTGATGGCAATGACGTAGCGGTAGGTACCGTACAGGATGTCCGGAATCTGGCCGGCGGGCTGCTTGTCGGGGTTGAGCGTGAGGTCTTCAAATGCCTGCACCGCCTCGTAGCCCAGGTACCCGAATAGCCCGCCCGTGATGAAGTCGTGGCCGGTATCCTCGGTCTGGAAGCTGGCTGCAAAGGCCTGCAGGCGGGCCAGAGCTGCGCGGGGCGAGTCGAGCAGCTCGGTTTCGGTGGTATCGTCGGGCAGCATGAGGGTCAGCTCCCGGCCGCGCAGCTCAAAGCGGGCCAGCGGGTCGAAGGCCAGGTAGCTGAACGCATTCTGCTGGCCGTGGTAGTCGGAGCTTTCCAGCAGCAGGCAGTTGTCGTACCGGTCGCGCAGGCGCAGATAGAGGCTCACGGGCGTTACGGTGTCGGCCAGAACGCGCAGGTGGCGGGTGGTGAGCTGGTAGGTTTGCATGAGCGGGCTGGTTGTGGTGGTAAAGAAGGAGTAGCCAGCGCCGGGCAATAAAAAAAGCCCGGCGGGCGGCCGGGCTTTCTGTAGAGTCGTTGCGAAGAAAAGGAGTCGATTCTAACGCACGCACAGGCTGTCCCGTCCGGAATTTCCGTAGGGCCACCACCAGGCTTGCTGCGTCGTCGAAAAAATCATGGTTCAGAGAGTAATCAGAGGCTTGAACGCCACAAAGGTACTTGAGGTTCGTTAGCGCGCAAGCAAAATATTGGGCAGGCCATTGAAATCTTTCTGCCAGCAGCGGCCAACTGCCCCCAACCTGTTAACACGTTGCCAGCCGTTTGGGCCGGGTGCAAGGCAAAGCCGCGCCTACTCCTTCACGAGAGTCTGCGTGCCCGATTTATGGCCGCCCGACACGCGCAGGAAGTACGTGCCGCGGGCCAGGCCGCTCACGTTCACCGAGTCGCCGGAGCGCACTTTGTCTTTCAGCACCACCCGGCCGGTGGCGTCGAGCACCTCCAGCCGCGCTTCCCGCACATCCGTGGGCAGCTCCACGCGCAGCTGGTTTTTGGCGGGTATCGGGTAGGCGCTGAAGGCCAGATGATTGGCGTTGCCTTTCGTGCTGAGCGGCGCTGCCGGCGCGTTCAGCCACTGGTACGCCGCCGAAAACTCGCGCTTCCAGAACCACTCGGCGTGCTGGCCGTCGGCTTTGGGGTTGAAGCTGAGGTTGGCGGCCGGCACGCCGCCGCGGGCCAGCGAATCGCGCATGGCCTGCATCAGCGGCACCATCGTCTGGCTTTCCTGGGTGCCGCTCACGAAGTAGAACCGGGTGGCCGGATTGGCCGGGTGCTGGCGCAGGTACTGAAACAACGGAGCCTGCGCAAACCAGAAGGCCGGCGAAAACACGCCCACCTTGCTGTACACCTGCGGATACTTCAGGGCCGCATACGTGGAAATCAGCCCGCCCATGCTGCTGCCCGCAATGCCCGTGTACTCGCGACCCGTGAGGGTGCGGTAGTTCTGGTCGATGTAGGGCTTGAGCGTCTGAGCCATGAAATCCACGTACTGGTCGCCCTGGCCGCCGCCGTACTGCGGATTGTTCCACGGCGACATTTCGTTGAGCCGGTCGGCGCCGCCGTTGTCCACGGCTACCACAATGGAGCCGGTGGCGTCGAGGCCCTGCTGCTGCAGCTGGCTCAGGGTTTCATCCACGCCCCACTCGCCCGAGAAGCTGGTGCAGGCGTCGAACACGTTCTGGCCGTCGTGCATATACAGAACCGGGTAGCGCTTGGCAGTTGCCATAGTGTAGTCGTTGGGCAGATACACCCACACGCGGCGCGTGCGGCCCAACTGCGGCATCTGGAACGAGGTGCTGATAACCCGCACGTTCGGCTGCAGGGCCGTGCTCTGGCAACTGCCGCCCCCGCTGCCCTGGTCTTTCCAGGCGGCCACCTGCAGCTCCACGGTAGCCGGGCCGCTGCCAATGGTGTAGCGTCGGTTGCCGATGTCGTTGAACTGGGCGTCGGCCTCCACCGTGGCCCAGGAGCCGCGCGTGAACTTGAACTCGACGGTACCCGTGACGGTAGCCGGCAGCGTCAGCTGGTAGGTGCCGTCGGGGTTGCGGGTAAAGGTATGGGCCGCACTACTTGGGCTCCAGTTATTGACGGTACCGGCCAGGTACAGCGTGGCCCCGGCGGGCGTAGCGGCCGGCACGCTGGTCAGGCGCAGGGTAGTCTGGGCCTGGGCTCCTCCGTAGAGGCACAGCAAGGCAGCCAGGAAAGCATGTTTCATATAGGTAAACGGCAATGAGTGTTAGCTCACCAGGCAAGCCCGACGAAGAAAAGACAATAATACGACTTCGCGGTTTTGACCAGCCGGATACCCCGCCTGCAGGCGGCCGGGCACATTTATTACCTGTATTTTTCCGGGAAACAGCCAACAGATTTCTTCGGCCAAAGCCGGGAGTTGACGAGTGCCTGCCATACCTATACTCGAAGATGGAACCCGTCGAACCGGCCAGCCTGAGCATAGAGATCCACCTCAAGAGCACTCTAGGATATATACAAAAATCCAATCAGGTCGACACAAAAATACAGATGGCCAGATTGATTCTTTATTGACTTACATAACCGGCAACTCAAACGGCCAATCGGACCATCTTAGCACATCATTTTGACAGATCCCCTGTTTATGGAACCCCATTCACCGCAAAACTACCCTATCATCCGAAGACACCCCCACGTACGGTAGGCCAATAACCTAATAGCTACTAGTATACCACCAGCCAATGGCAAGCATGGGCCAATAAATACAAAGTCAATACAGCACCACAACATAGCAACCAGGCGTTAGCTACGTCGCCCGATTATTATAGCGTTGCGGTGGGCCTGGGCTGCCAAATCAGCACTTTAGCATGTGCTTACTCACCTCGTATCAGGCACAGGATGCACATCTGGCCTTAACAGTCTTTTTGTCGCTTGGTTTGTCGCCAATCACTTTCAACCATAGTCCAATTATCATTATACCTCTTTGCTTTGCCCGGCACGTTGTAAATGTGGGATTTCCGCCTTTAACTTGCGAAGTTTTTTAACAGTAATGAGGCGGCTAATCCTCTCCGAAAGTGCATCGGAAGGCAGTACTTACTCACTGCACACCCAGCACGGCAGATGTTGCGGCCACCTTGTCAATTCCCACTCCGGAGGCATCCGGAAAAACCCATTTCAACCCCTAATACTTTTCCCATGAAACAACCCTACCTGGCGAAACTCTTGTTTCTGCTACTGTTCGTCTGTGCCGGGTTTACTGGTGCTTTCGCGCAGACTGGTTCCGTGAGTGGCCGTGTCGTAGATGAAAAGAGCGCCGGCCTGCCTGGCGTGACGGTTATCATTGAGGGCACCACGCTCGGCAACTCCACCAACTCGGATGGTACCTACTCCATTCAGAACGTACCAGCTGGCCCCCGCACGCTGGTTATTTCGTTTGTAGGCTACACCACCGGCCGCATTCCGGTTACCGTGACTGCCGGCCAGAACACGGCAGTACCGAGCACCACGCTCAACGAAAACACCACCCTGCTCAACGAAGCTGTGGTAGTAGGCTACGGCACCGTGCGTAAGCAGGACGTGACGGGCTCCGTGACGTCGGTTAGCTCCCGCGACTTCGTGAAAGGCCAGGTTAACTCGCCTGAGCAGCTCATCAACGGCAAGGTGGCCGGCGTGCAGATTTCGACCAGCGGCGGTGCTCCCGGCGCTGCCAGCGTTATCCGCATCCGTGGCGGCTCCTCGCTGAACGCCTCCAACGACCCCCTCATCGTAATCGATGGTGTGCCGATCGACAACTCCGAGCTGCGTGGTTCCTCGAACGCTCTGAGCCTGATCAACCCCAACGACATCGAGACCTTCACGGTCCTGAAAGATGCTTCGGCTACCGCCATTTATGGTTCGCGCGCTTCCAACGGTGTAATCCTGATTACCACCAAGAAGGGCATCTCCGGCGAGAAAGTCGGCGTAAATGTTAGCTCGCTGTTCTCGCTCTCCACCTCGCCCCGCCGCGTAGAAGTACTGAATGGCGACGAGTTCCGCGCCCTGATCAACCGCGTTGGCACCGAAGACCAGAAGTCGCGCCTCGGCTCGGCCAACACCGACTGGCAGGATGTGATTCTGCGCGACGCTTACACGCAGGACTACAACGCTGCCGTAACGGGCAGCCTGGGCACCGTACCACTGCGGGTTTCGCTGGGCCACCTCAATGCAGATGGTATCATCAAAACCAACAACCTGAAGCGTAACACGCTGTCGGTAGGCGTAAACCCAGTACTGCTGGGCGGCAACCTGAAAGTTGATGCCAACGTGAAGGGCTCGTGGATTGATAACCGCTTTGTAGAAGACGGTATCATCGGCAGCGCCGTATCGTTCGACCCCACCCAGCCTGTGACCCTGAATGGCTCGCCTTTCGGCGGCTTCAACGAGTACTACACCCAGGACCCCACCACCGGCGCTATCACGCTGGTGGGCCTCGCACCTACCAACCCGCTGGCTCGCCTCTCGCAGCGCCGCGACCGTAGCACCGTGAAGCGTGCCATCGGCAACATTCAGCTGGACTACAAACTGTTCTTCCTGCCCGACCTGCGCGCCAACCTGAACCTGGGCTACGACCTGACCCGCAGCAACGGCACCACGTTCGTACCCGCCGGTATCGCCGCCTCCGAGTTCAACCGGGGTGGTGTAGGCAACTTCTACTCGCAGGAGCGCGACAACAAGCTGCTCGAGTTCTACCTGAACTATTCCAAAGACCTCGGCAACGCCGGTCGTCTGGAACTGCTCGGTGGCTACTCCTACCAGGACTTCCTGCGCGAGTCGCCGGCTGTGCCCGATCTGCGCGCCGATGGCACTCCCGCCAGCCCCAACATTGTGCTGCCTGTTCGCTCGCAGAACACGCTCATCTCGTTCTACGGCCGTCTGAACTACAACTTCAAAGACCGTTACCTGTTCACCGCTACCCTGCGTAACGATAACTCGTCGCGCTTTGCCAAAGACTTCCGTGCAGGTTACTTCCCGGCTGCTGCTGTGGCTTGGCGTGTGAAAGGCGAGAACTTCCTGGCCAACTCTACCTTCCTGTCGGAGCTGAAGTTCCGCGCCGGTTACGGTATCACCGGTCAGCAGGAAGTATTCGGCAACGACTACCCTTCGCTGGCGTTCTACAACCCCGGTGAAAACACGGTGCAGTATCCGGTGGGTGGTGTGTTCGTGAACACGCTCCGTCCGGTTGCTTACGACCGTTCCATTAAGTGGGAAGAAACCACTACATACAACGCCGGCCTCGACTACGGCTTTGTGGATGGCCGCCTGACTGGTACCGTTGACGTGTACCTGCGCAAAACCAAAGACCTGCTCAACGAAACCGACGCTTCGGCTGGCACCAACCTTTCCAACCGCTTCCTGACCAACGTAGGCTCGCTGGAAAACCGTGGTCTGGAACTGGGCCTGATTGGAGTAGTTGCTCAGACGACCGACTTCAACTGGAGCTTGAACGCCAACGCTACCTTCAACCGCAACAAAATCACGGACGTACCGAACCCAACCGGCCTGCGCGTGAGCGGCATCGACGGTGGTACCGGCAACCGGATTTCGATCAACACGGTAGGCTTCCCAGTGAACACCTACTATGTGTATCAGCAGAAGTACGCCAACGACAAGCCGATTGTACCAACCAACGCCAACGGTGGCCTGAATGCGTTTGTTGACCAGAACAACGACGGTCAGATCAACGAGCAGGACCTGGTGCGCTACAAGTCGCCGAACCCGAAAGCCATCTTGGGCCTGGGTTCCAACGCCACGTTCAAGCGCGCCACCCTGGCGTTCACCATGCGTGCTTACCTGGGCAACTACGCCTACAACAACATCGAATCCAGCCGCGGCAACCTCAACGCGTTCCTGCCGACCAACCCCTTCCTGCGTAACACCACGCCTGGCTACCTCGAAACCGGCTTCACCGGCGAAGGCACCAGCTACCTGCTGTCCGACTACTTCATCCAGGACGCTTCGTTCCTGCGAATGGACAACATTTCCCTCGGCTACGATTTAGGCGAAACGTCGAACATTCGCGTGACGGCTGCTGTTCAGAATGCGTTCATCGTCACCAAGTTTGACACGGCCGATCCGGAGAAATTCGACGGCGGTTCTCCTGGTGTCATCAACAATGTGTACCCACGTCCGCGCACGTTCACGCTGGGTGTCAACGTCAACTTTTAACCTGCCTGTAGCATGAAAAGATTTTCTCCCCGCGGCTTGTCAGCGCTGACGTTGGCCGCTATGCTTACCCTGGGTTCTACGTCCTGCATGAAGGACTTGGACCGGGAGCCTTTCTACGGCCTCGATACGGAAACCGTGTATGCCAACCCTGCTGCTCAGCGGCAGGTATTGGCCAAGATCTACGGCGGTCTGGTCATCACGGGCCAGAAGACTACCGGTGATGCTGATACCAAAGGCGACGACGAAGGGGCTACCTCCTACTCGCGTCTGTTGTTCAAGTTGCAGGAGCTTACCACCGACGAGGCCGCTATTGCCTGGACGGACGGCGCAATCCAGAACCTGAACGACAACACCTGGACCTCGAACAACAACTATGTGCTCGGGATGTACAACCGCATCTATTTCCAGATTGCACTCGCCAACGAGTTCATCCGGGAAATGAGCGACGACAAGCTCAGCGGCCGCGGCATCACCGGCAACGACCTGACCAACGCTAAACTTTACCGCAACGAAGCCCGCTTCCTGCGTGCCCTCGGCTACTACCACGCCCTCGATATGTTCGGCAACGTGCCGTTCGTAACGGAGGCCGATGCTCCCGGTAAGTTTCAGCCCCGTCAGATTTCGCGCGCCGACTTGTTCGCGTATGTGGAGTCTGAACTGAAGGCCATCGAACCAGATCTGCTGCCCCGCGCTCAGGCTGAGTACGGCCGCGCCAGCCAGGCGGCTGCACAAACGCTGCTGGCTCACCTCTACCTGAATGCTCAGGTATACACGGGTACGGCTCGCAATGCTGATGTCATCACGTATTGCAACAAAGTAATTGGTTCGGGCTACTCGCTGGCCGGCCGCTACAGCGACCTGTTCGGCGCTGATAACGACCGGGTAGCCAACTCGGAAATCATCTTCCCAATCGTCTGCGACGGTCTGCGTACGCGCAGCTATGGCGGCACCACCTTCTTGGTGCATGCTTCATCGGGTGGCTCGCTGCAGCCAGCTACGCTGGGTGTCAACTCGGGTTGGGGTGGCTTGCGCGCCCGCAAAAACCTGCCGCTGGCCTTTGGCCTGACCACGGCTGCTCAGGCAGCAGCTCCGGCCGACAAGCGTGCCATGTTCTTCACCACCCGCCAGAACCTGGAGATGGCCAGCCTCACCACTTTCCGCGAAGGCTGGGCCGTGACTAAGTGGACCAACAAAACCTCCACCGGTGCTGATGGCTCCGACGCCACCAAAGAGTTTGTTGACACCGACATCCCACTGTTCCGTCTGGCCGATGTGTACCTGATGTACGCCGAAGCCGTTCTGCGCGGCGGCGGCGGCAGCCAGGCTACGGCTCTCAGCTACGTAAACCAGCTGCGTCGTCGCGGCTATGGCTTCCCCATCACTACGGCTAACCCGACTTCGGACGTAGCCAGCATCGACCTGGACTTCATCCTGGCCGAGCGTATGCGGGAGCTGTACTGGGAGGCACACCGTCGTACCGACCTGATCCGTTTCGGCAAATACACCGGCACTGCCTACACCTGGCCCTTCAAAGGTGGTCCTCAGGCTGGTGGCGACGTAGCTTCTTTCCGCACGTTGTTCCCTATTCCAGTAGCCGACCTGACCGCAAACCCAACACTGCGTCAGAATCCAGGGTACTAACCTATCCGTTCTGAATCTAAAAAAGCCTTCCAACTGGAAGGCTTTTTTTATGCCTGTTTGTGAGCCGTTTGATATTCCTCAACAGTGAGACAGTTACAGGATATCAAATAACAAACAACTACGTGCTTGATAAGCATCTGATAAGCATCTGCATTACCCCACTGCCTAGGTCTTACTACCTGGTATTTACTTTTATGCCAAAGCAGTAGAGTAGCGCGAGCGTTGTAGGTCGCGCCCCCGCACCTTTCGGCCAGTTCTAGCGGCGCAGGGGCTCGAACTACAAAGTTCGAGCCCCTGCCAACAACTGCTGTGGCGAAACCAGCACTGGGCACAAACCTGCTATCGGGAGCGGAGCACTTGGCGCCCGGGCTCCTGCCCTGCTGCCACTGCCGGTTGCTCCGGAGACTTGGCTAACGCACAACTCACTGTGTCCAAGCTATATCCGGCAGAACTGAGACGAAATAGAGCGCACAAAAAAAGCCCGCTGCTTGGCAGCGGGCTTATGTAAGCTAGGTAAGCGGTAAGCTTAGAGCAGAACCACTTTGCGGGTAGCCGTCAGGTCGCCAACTTTCACGTTCACCATGTAGGTGCCGGCAGCTACGTCCTGCGTACTCAGGCTGATCGACTGGAAGCCGGCAGCTTGTACACCGCTTTTCAGCACACGTACGGTACGGCCGGTCAGGTCGGTCAGGGTTACGTTTACGTTTTGAGCGCGGTTCAGTACCTGATAGGTAACGGTTGCCTTGCTCGACGATGGGTTCGGGAACACGCTCATGGCTACGGCAGCCTCGGCAGCGTTGCGGTTGCTCAGTACTACCACGTTCAGGGTAGCAGCTTGCGTGCCGGTTTCCTGCGTGAAGTCAGGCGAGTTTTCCAGGTTAGCGGCGGCGTTACCAGCAATTTCAGGAATCACGTCCGACGACCAGTAGCCGGTGTTGCTTACGTAGCCAGCGAACAGGCGCACGATGCTGGCACCCGAAGGCAAGCCCAGAGCAGTACGGTCCAGCTCGATTTCCCAGCCATACGAACCAGCGCCGCCACCGTTGGCGTTGCCGGGGTTGGTGGTGATTTTGCCGTCCGAAGTACCGCGGTACGCCATACGCGAACCGTTGAACATGGCGAAGTTACCGGTAGCACCGGCGATGGTGATTGGAGCGCCGGTAGCCGTCATGGTCGTAGCCAGTACAGCAGCCGTGCCGGCCGTGTTGGAAGTGTAAACGGCGGCCTGAGGAATGAACGAAGTCAGCGACTCGCCTTTCAGAGCCAGAGCGGCGTCCACTTCCATGTCCATTTTGGTGCCCGTGATACCGGCACCTTCAAACATGGTGGTAGCCGTACCAGCTACCGGACCCGTTACGGCTGGCAGCGCCGTGCCGGACGTTACGCCCGTTTTGTTCGGGAAGTCCATGTAAATCTGCAGACCATTGCCGTTGGCTTCGGGCGTACCAGCCAGAGCAACATACAGTTTGCTGGCGGTGTTGGCACCGTACATACGCAGCAGACCCCAGTCGCCGAAACCAGCAGGGTGAGGTGTGGTGAAAGCACCCAGCGAAACGTAGCGACCCGAGTTAGCAGCACCGATTTCAGCGGTGTTCATTACGCCGTCAAGCGTGATTTGTGCCTGCGCGTTGAGAGCAGTGGCAGCCAGTGCTCCGGCAGCTGCGAGGGTAAAGATTTTTTTCATGAGATGGGGTTGAAAAAAAATGGGGAAAAGAGTGAGAATTAGAACGATGGAGAAACCCTTATCGGCTGTTTCCGTGATGCAGTAAAAATACCAAATGCACGGGTAAAAAAAAGATTTAGCGGCACTTTTCTGTTAAAAAAACGCTAAAAAATATAGGTTTCGAAAAGCGAAATTTCGCTTGCTCCGAACACCTGTTTTTAGGGTACTGCAACGGCTTTACGTCGGGCCGGGAAGTGTGGTTCTGAAAACGCATAATTTCTGCGACCGGAGCCGTACATTCGTATCTGTTGTGGCACGGTAAAACGTGCGTCAGCCAGCATTTTTTTTCAGTTCTGTTTCTCTTTTTAGCCTATGATTCTCATTGCCGATGGCGGCTCTACCAAGAGCAGCTGGTGCCAGCTCGACGAAGCCGGCAACCGGGTACACTTCAACACCGAAGGATACAACCCCGACTTTATCGACACGGCCGGCGTAATTGCCTCGCTGAATAAGAACCTACCCGAAACCCTTCACCGCGAAGAAGTTACGGAAGTTTTTTATTATGGAGCCGGTGTTTCTTCGGCGAAGAAGGCTGAAGTGCTGGCCCAGGCCATGCGCCAGGTGTTTCCGCAGGCCAAAGTCACCGTCGACCACGACCTGCTGGCTTCGGCGCGCGCGCTGCTCGGCCACAAGCCGGGGTTCGCGGCCATCCTCGGCACGGGCACCAACTCCTGCCTCTACGATGGTACCCGCATCACGCACAATGTCGACTCGCTCGGCTATTTTCTGGGTGACGAAGGCTCGGGTTCGTTCATTGGCAAGCGGCTGCTGCGCGACTACCTGCGCGGCCTGCTGCCCGACGGCCTGCAGGAGATTTTTCAGGAGGAGTTCAAGCTCACCCGCGAAGACATTCTGGACCGGCTCTACAACCAGCCGCTGCCCAACCGGTTTCTGGCCAGCTTCGCCAAGTTCACCTACGACCACAACAACATCAGCTACTGCCGCGAGATTGTGCTGCAGGGTTTCGAAACCTTCTTCGAAAACATCGTCCGGCACTACCCCAACTACCAGGACTACACCTTCAACTGCATCGGCTCGGTGGGCTACAACTTCCGCGATGCACTGGTGCAGGTAGCCAAAAGCCACGACATGGAAGTGGGCAAGATCATCCGCTCCCCCATCGACGACCTCGTGACTTTCCACGAAGGCAAAGCGTAGGCCACGGCCGCAACCCATTATCCGGAAACAAAAAATCCCCGCTGGCAGCTGCCAGCGGGGATTTTTTGTACGTTGATACTAGCTGTTCCGATGCTTAGTGCTGCACCAGCAACCGAATGGTTTGCTGCTGCTCGCCAGCCTGCAGGCGCACGAGATACACCCCGTTGGCGAGGCCACTTACGGGCAGCTGCAGCTCGTGCGGGCCGCTGCTCTGGCGGGCCAGCACTACCGGCTTCTGCGCGCTGGCACCCAGCAGGTTAGTAACCGTAACGGTAACGGGCGCCGCCGAAGTGAGCGTGTACTGCACCGTGGCGGTGGTAGCCACCGGGTTAGGAGCAGCAGTCAGGCGCAGGTCGGCGGTGGTGAGGCGGCTTGGCTTGTTGCTCAGGACTACGGCTGCCGGCAGCTTCACGCGGCGCGAGGTGTACACGCCGTATTCGCCGGGGCCGAGCGGCAGGCGCTTGTCGACGTTGGTTACCGTGATACTGTCGCCGCGCAGGTAGTTGTACCACTTGCCAGTGTTCGGGAACGAGGGCGTGATGCTGTCGGCCTGTACCCCGAAGTTGCCCAGCACCACTACGTTCATGCTCGGGTCGGTGATGCGGATGGTTTTCAGGTTCACGCGGCCCGAGATAGTGAAGGTGCGCGACTCGAAGGCGGGCTCGTTCACACGCAGGGCGTTGAGGGCGGCATATACGTTGTAGAGGCGACGGCGGGCCGGCTCGGTCTGGTAGTTCCAGCGAATCGGCTTCTGGCCGGTGCGGCCGTTGAAGTTGATGCCGACATCATAGCCCAGCTCGCCAAACTGCCAGATCATCTTCGGGCCGGGGATGGTGAGGAAGAAAGCGGCGGCGGCTTCGGCGCGGGCCAGAGCCACAGGCAACTCGCGCACGTTGTGCGCCGGATTGGTAGTGTTGCCCGACGTAAGCGCTTCCACAATCTGGCGCTCTTCGTCGTGGCTTTCCATGTAGCTCACTAGGTTGGGCTGCTGGAACTGGCGGTTCTGGTAGCTGGTGCCCACCAGGTTGGAGCTGGCCCCGTTGCCTTTGATGGCTTCGGCGTACGCCCCGTGCATGTTGCCCCACAGCATCATGCCAGCATCGGCCAGCACGCGTTCCTCCGAGTTGTCGGCGAAGTGCTCCAGGATAGTGTAGTGCGTCGGGTCGATGGACGTCATGTAGCTGTAGTAGTCCTGCCAGATGTTGATGCGGGACTGGTCGTACGCACCCCAGGCCCCCACATCGTTGCCGGAGTTGCGCTGGGTGAAGCCTTTGCTCAGGTCGAAGCGGTAGCCGTCGATGCGGTACTCCTGCAGCCAGAAGCCCATCACCTGCTTGGAGAAATACTTGGTGAATGGCGACTCGTGGTTGAAGTCGTAACACACGTTGAAGGGGTGCGTGGCTGTGCGGTTGAACCAGGGCGAATCGGCCGAGGGGTTGCCGCCATCGAAGTACATCTGCACCATGGGGCTCTGGCCGCAGCTGTGGTTGAGCACCATATCCAGCACTACGGCAAAACCGCGGCGGTGGGCTTCGTCGATGAAGGCCTTAAGCGCATCCTTGGTGCCGTAGTATTTGTCGGGAGCAAAGTAGAACGAGGGATTGTAGCCCCACGAGTCGTTACCTTCAAACTCGTTCACCGGCATCAGCTCGATGCAGTTTACGCCCAGGCGTTTGAGGTAGGTCAGGGTGTCCTTCAGCGTCGCGTAGTCGTGGCGGGCGATGAAGTCGCGCAAGTGCAGCTCATACACCACTAGGTCGGTGCGCTTGGGGCGCTGGAAGTTGTTTACCTGCCACTGATACGGCGTCTGGTTGCTTTGCAGCACCGACACGATGCCAGTAGTTTGGCCCGTTGGGTAAGCCTTCAGGCTCGGGTAGGTCACGGCCGGAATGAACCGGTCGTTGCTGGGGTCCAGCACTTTTTCGGCGTAGGGGTCAGCCACGCGCAGGATGCCGTTTACTTCATACTGATAGGCGTACTCCTGGCCGGGGGTCAGGTTGTCGATCTGCACCCACCAGCGGGCGTTGGCCGCGTCGGTTTCGGGCGTCTTCTTCATGAAACCAGCCGTGGTCTGCTGCCAGTTGTTGAACTCACCGAGCACATACACGAAGCTCTTGCCGGGCGCCGTGAGGCTCAGAATGGCCGACGTGCCGCCGTTGATGTAAGTGATGCCGTCTTTCTTGGCGCCGGCGGGCAGGGCTGCCACCGTTACCTGCGGGCTTACTACCACCAGCACCGAGTCGGAGGCCGTAAGGCTACCGTTGGTCGCCGTGAAGCGGACCACGTTGCGGCCTACCTGGCTGACAGTGATGTTGGTGCTGAGCGAAGTGCCCGTCTGCTGGGCCACCTGCACGCCATTGAGGCGGAAAGTGAGCTGGGCGCTGGCTGAGGCGATGCCTGTTACGGGCACCTGCGTGCCAGCCGGCACGAACTGCGCCGTGGTGGGCGACGTGATGCGCGCGTCGAGGGCACTCTGCGAGATATTCACCAGAATGTCGCCGCCATCGCCGCGGCCCACCACCGAGCCATCGGCGTTCTTGAAGATCATGGCCAGCTTCAGCATCTGCTCGGTGGCAGGCACGCCGTAGAAAGTGCGCGGGGTGAAGCTGATGGTGTAGAGGTTGGGGTTGGTGGTGCTGCGCGTCATCTGCGCCGCCGGATCCGCCTGCCCGAACGAAGGGCTCTTTACGTACTTCCAGTCGGTGTTGCTGGTGCTGCGGTTGGTGATGACACCGGTCCAGATATACACGGGGCCGGTAAAGCCGGCTAATGCTCCATTGCCTTTGGTAGCATCGAAGGTGAGCGTGATGGGTGTGGTATCCTGAAAGAATACGGGCTCGGTGACAACCACCTGGGCCCGCAAAACCGGCATTCCGGCCAGCATTGCCACAAGACTGAGCAACAGTCGAAGTGTTTTCATGAACAAAGAACTTGGGAATTTTTAGATTACTCGACGCGGACAACTAATGCCACATTGACTGAATACATAGCAGTTCTTCTACTTTTCAGTGCAAGGTGGCATTAAAGATAGTGTGCAGGTGAGCACTCACACAAACTGTAAACGCCTTTTCTCGTAGCTTTAAGCCCTTTTTAACCTCCCGCTGCCGTGCTCCTACCTACCTCGTTCTGCGCTGTGCTGCCGGCAGCTGCCCGCCGCCAACTCCGCAGGTGGGCAGCCGCCGCGCTGCTGGCCCTGCCGCTGGGAGCTACGGCGCAGGAAGCACCACTAATAGCTACTCCCCCACTCGCCGCAGAGCCGCCGCTGGCCCCACCCGACAGCAGCCGCCTGAGCCGCCGTCTGCCGGTGCTGGCTGGCGGGCTGGCCGTCACATACACGGGCCTGCTCTACGGCCTGAGCAAGGGCTGGTACACCGGCGAGCGAAGCTCGTTTCACTGGTTCAACGACCTGCCTGAGTGGAAGCAGATGGACAAGGCGGGCCACTTTTGGGGCGCCTTCCATGAAAGCCGCGGCGCGGTGGATATGCTGCGCTGGGCTGGGGTGCCCGAGCGCCGCGCCCTCTGGTACGGCGGCTTCGTGGGATTTCTGCTGCAAAGCCCCATTGAGCTGCTCGACGGCCGAGACCCGGCCTACGGCGCCTCCGCCACCGACCTGGCGGCCAACTTCCTGGGCTCGGCCGGCCTGATCGGACAGCAGCTGGCCTGGGGCGAGGTACGCCTGATGCCTAAGTACTCGTTTCATACCACGTCCTACGCTGCCCGCCGGCCCAACGTATTGGGCCGCAGCCTGGCCGAGCAGCACCTGAAGGACTACAATGGCCAAACCTACTGGCTGTGCGCCGATGTGGGCGCCTGGCTGCCGGCCTCCTCGCGCTGGCCCCGCTGGCTGCAGCCGGCCGTGGGCTACGGCGCCCAGCAGATGGTCTTCAACGACCCGGACGCCAACGCCGCCGCGGGCCTGAACGCCTACCGCCAATACTACCTGTCGTTTGACATTGACCTGCGCCACATCCCAACCCGCAGCAAGCTGCTGCGCCGGGTGTTCTACGTGGCCAGCATCTTCCACCTGCCGGCCCCGGCCCTGGAGTGGAACCAGCGCCGCGGCTTCGTGATGCGCGGCCTTTATTACTAAACCGAATCGCTGATTTTCGCTGATTGAGGTGATTCCGCTGGTTTTTTTGACTTTGGGGCTTGACGGCTGGCTGTAGTTGCAGGCAACGGTGGGCGGCAGCCAGCTGTTGTATTGAGTATGTTGAGGTGCCGCAAGCAGGCATTGCAGGCAGCTGGCAGTAGAAGCCGGCTGGCAAAACCGGGGGCTTGTGCAGTTTCCGTGTCCGATTGGCGACCTTTGTCGTATTCATTGCCGGATGAGGCTGCAGAAATATCAGCGAAATCACCTCAATCAGCGAAAATCAGCGATTTATGAACATTGGAGATAGAGTGCGCCTGCTCACAGGCCGCGAGCAAGGCATCGTCACCCGCATCCTCAGCGACGAGCTGGTGGAAGTAGCCATCGACAACGACTTCACGATTCCGGTACTGCGCCGCGAGGTAGTGGTAGTGGCTGCCGATGAGGACAAGGCATTCGGCCGCCAGGGCCCGCCGCCCGTGACGCCCCACCGGGCCAAAGCGGGCAAGCACAAGCCCGCCAAACCGGCCCCGGTTTCGGCTGCTGCTTCGGCAACCACTCCCGCAGCCGGCAGCGCCCCTGCCCAAGCCGAGCAGCCGGCACCGCCCAAAGCCACCGTGCCCCAGCCGGCCGCCAAAGGCCTGTACCTGGCCCTCAGCCACCAGTCGCCGGAGCTGCTGTCGGTGCACGTCATCAACAACACCGACCGGGAGGTGCTCTACACTTACGGCGAGGAAAACAAGGGCCGCTACCGCGCCCTGCGCGCCGACAAGCTCGGCGCCAAGGCTGTGAGCGGCGCCCTCGGCCACCTGCACCTAAAGGACTTCGACCAGTGGCCGGCGGCCGTGGTGCAGCTGCTGCCGCACCAGATCAACTCCGATACGGCCTACGAGCTGCTCACCAAGCGCACTCAGTTTAAGGCCACCAGCTTCTACAGCAGCCGCCGCGAAGCGCCGGTGCTGGGCCGGGAAGCCTACCTGTTTCAGCTGGACGAGAAGCCGGCCGCGCCCGTAGCCCCTGAGAAGCTGGCCGAAACCCTGCAGGCCCAGCTCAGCGGCAACGCTCCCGCCAAGCCCGCCGCCGTAGCGCCCGCCCCGGAACCAGCCAAGGCCATCAAAGCCCCGCCGCACGAGGTGGACCTGCACCTGGAAGCCCTGCGCCCCGAGGGCGGCGAGGACCTCAGCAACACGGCTATCCTGAAGCTGCAGCTGGAGGTGTTCGAGGACACGCTGAGCCGGGCGCTGGCCACTAACATGCACGAAATCGTGTTCATCCACGGCTCGGGCAGCGGCACGCTCCGCAAGGAAATTCACAAGCTGCTCAGCCGCAACAAGGACATCAAGTTCTTCGAGGACTCGAAAAAGGAGAAGTTTGGCTACGGCGCTACACTGGTGCGGCTGAAGTAATGGGACCTTACCTCCTAGCCCCCTCTCCAGAAGAGAGGGGGAACTAGCTTTTAATTTTTTAGAGCAAGCAAACCGTTGAAATAGCAAAGCCCGCCAGATGATCTGGCGGGCTTTGCTATTTTTAGAGATCTAGCAGCTAGAGCCCCTCTCTTTTGGAGAGGGGTTGGGGTGAGGTCCGGGTGCTACATTTACCGCATGAAACTCCCGCTTCTTCTAGTTACCTCCCTCCTGCCGTTCTCCCTGGCTGCCCAGCAATTGTCCGTTCCCGTCAATCTGCAGGCCACCTACGCCAAAGGTACCCGCTCCGAAACCGGCGCGCCCGGCCCGAAATACTGGCAGAACTCCGCCGAGTACGACATCAACGTCAGCTTTGACCCGGCTACGCGGCGCGTGGCGGGCACTGTGGACATTGCCTACCAGAACGCCAGCCCCGACTCGTTGCGGCAGCTGCTGTTCAAGCTCTACCCCAACCTCTACCAGCAGGGCGCGCCCCGCGCCGGCCGCATTGCGCCTGAGGATGTGAGTGAGGGCGTGAAAATCGAGGCGCTGAGCTTCGACGGGCAGGCGCAGGACGTGAGCAAGCTGCGCGTGCAGGCCACCAACATGCCGGTGCGGCTGCCCAAGGCGCTGGGGCCGGGCCGGGCCGTGAAGGTGCGCGTGGCGTATTCGTACGTGCTCAACAAAGGCTCGCACATGCGCACCGGCGAGGTGGAGCCCAACTCGGCTTTCGTGGCCTACTTCTTCCCGCGGGTGGCCGTCTACGATGATATCGACGGCTGGAACCAGTTCGAATACAACGGCTCACAGGAGTTCTACAACGACTTCTGCACGTTCCGGGCGGCCATTACGGTGCCGCGCAACTTTGTGGTGTGGGCCACCGGCGACCTGCTCAACCCCGACCAAACACTCACCAAAAAATACGCCCAGCGCCTGCGCGACGCCGAGCGCAAAGACGCCCTCACCACCATCATCAGCGAGGCCGACCTCAAACGCCAGGATATCACCCAGCCCAACGCCCAGAACACCTGGCGCTTTGAGGCCAAGGACGTTGTCGACTTCGTGTTTGCCACCACCGACCACTACGTGTGGCAGGCCAGCAGCCTCGTGGTAGACCCGGCCACCCAGCGCCGCACCCGCGTCGATGCCGTGTACAACCCCAGACACAAGGATTTTGAGGAAGTGGCGCAGTTCAACCGCAAAACCGTTGAGGCCATGAGCTACACGTTTCCGAAGTGGCCTTTCCCCTACGCCCACGAAACCGTGTTCGACGGCCTCGACCAGATGGAGTACCCGATGATGGTGAACGACAACCCCGTCGAAACCCGCGACGACGCCATCACCCTCACCGACCACGAGGTGTTTCACACCATGTTTCCGTTCTACATGGGCACCAACGAAACCAAGTACGGCTGGATGGACGAGGGCTGGGCCACCATCGGCGAGTGGCTGATTTCGCCGCTTATTCAGCCGGGCTTCGTGGATGAGTACGGCATCGAGCCCTACGCCAAGGGTTCGGCGCAGGAATTCGACGTGCCCATCACCACACTCAGCACCCAGCAGACCGGCACGGCGTTCTTCCTCAACTCCTACCCCAAGCCCGCGCTGGGCTACCTCTACGTGAAGGATTTACTCGGCGACGAGCTGTTCACGAAGGCCCTGCACACCTACATTCGCAACTGGCACGGCAAGCACCCCATGCCCTACGACTTTTTCAACTCCATGAACACGGGCGCAGGCCAGAACCTGAACTGGTTCTGGCAGCGCTGGTTTTTCGACGGCGGCTACCCCGACCTGGCCATTACTAGCGTTACGAAAACCGCCACCGGCCACGACATCGTGGTACAAGCCAAAGGCACCAAGCCCGTCCCAGTAGATCTGACGGTGACCTACACCGACGGCAAAACTGAGAAGCTGCACCGCACCGTAGCCGCCTGGCAAGCCGGCAACACCAGCGTCACTGTGCCCGTGGCTACCACCAAAGCCGTGAAGCGCGTGGAGCTAGGCAGCACCTACGTGCCGGACAAGAACAAGGCGGATAATGTGTGGGAGGGGAAGTAATATGGAATCTGCCAGTGAACAGCATCTAGGCTGAACAACGCTGCACTGCTTTATTGGTAAGGCGGTTACATTCAGCAAGCGTTATCACTCACGTATTCTGTAGCTATGGCCAACTTCCATCTTTCTTTCGTAGCGGGCACTATTTTGCTGTTTGCATCAGCGGCTCACGCACAAACGCAGCAACCGCAGGCCACCCAGCAGGCCGATACCATTCAGCAGCCGAAGCCGAAATCTGGTACGGTTATCAAATTATACTGTGGCCCCAACCGCCTGTTGCCTCACCAGCAGCCTCTTTATGTAGTTAATGGCAAACCCTTAAAAGGAGAAAAGTCACTTCAGAGTATCAATCCCAATGATATAGAGAAGATTGACATCCTGAAGGACAAGAAGGCCGTGGAACGCTTCGGCCCAGCGGCCATAAATGGCGCCGTGCTCATCACTACCAAGACAGGCAAGCGGTAAACACGCTTCTCACAGATCATGAAACGCTACCTCTCCACTTGCCACGACTTGTAGGTACCAACCTACAAGTCAGATGAAACAACCTAAAAAACGCTGGGCCTGGACGGCACGCCAGCGCGGCCGAATCCAGTTCTACACCAAAGGAACTTACTACAGCCTTCGTCCTGGAAAGTGGCTGCTGCGCCATTTATGGAGCCGACACCGGATGCAGACGTCTGTAGCCTTGTACCAGATTCAGCAGGGCCGGGAAGAGGCAGACGTGCAGCTTCCGTTTCACCACAAGCATTCCGGCAAGTGGCTGTGTGACTAAAAAAGGGTGCCCGTTTGGGCGCCCTTTTTTAGTCTTAACTCTATGTTGCAAGCAGCCGCTCTGGCAAGCTGCAGTAGGTAGGTACAGGAACTGCTATGACGATGACAATTCGAGAGCTTGTAATGTCATATAAATGCCCATTGAATCCGTTACGCCTCTCCATTGGCACCGAAATCAGACCACTTCTTCCAAAGCAAATTGACGCTTACTTGGAAAAAACAGTTTCCGCCATCATTTACTACCACCAAACTCTTCTCCCAATTTGTAGGTGCGTTCGAGCAAAAAGCGTTAACCCACACGGCCTTTTCTCCTTTGGCATTGAGCGCAGGAATTAGCTGAAGCCGATACCGTCTGAGGTCGACTGCCGAGTGCTTGTGCCCAAGATGCGCTTGCTCTGTATTGTACTTGTCCACCGCTCCCTGAACCAGTCTGTACACTTCGTCAATATCCTCCGCAGTAAGCTGAGTCGAAGCCGCGCCTTTCAGCATATAGTCGGGCTTTTCGCTAAAGGGAAGAATTACATATTCTCTTTTCTGCCCTTTCGGCTCCAAAAGGGCAGGTGTCTTCACCTCGTTGGCATTTATTTGGCCTATCGTTGAGTCAGATACAATTTCCTTAGGCTTGTTCTCTTGGCAGCTCAACAGCAATAGGGCAGTAAGCAAGCACAGCACATTTCTTTTCATTAGAGAATTAAGATTCAAGCAAATACAAAAAATAACGGCTAGCTTCCGAAGAGACTAGCCGTTACCAAGTTATCCAAAATCTCTAATCCCTACCCTTTCGCCGTGAGCGTGATGTAGGGAATGATGCATTCCTCTAGCGAGATGCCGCCGTGCTGGAACGTATCCTTGTAGTAGTTCACGTAGTAGTTGTAGTTGTTGGGGTAGGCGAAGAAGTAGTCGCCGACGGTGAAGACGTAGGCGGTGCTCACGTTTTCGCGGGGCAGGAAGATGCGCTCCGGCTTGCGCACGGTGTACACGTCCTTGGTGTCGTCGAAGCCCAGGTTTTTGCCGTGCTTGTAGCGCAGGTTGGTGTTGGTGTTCCGGTCGCCCACAATCTTGTAGGGGCGCTTCACCCGGATGGTGCCGTGGTCCGTCGTGATGATGAGCTTGCCCTTGCGCTCGGCAATCTGCTGCAGCATCTCATAGAGCGGCGAGTGCAGAAACCACGACTTAGTGATGCTGCGGTACGCCGATTCGTCGGCGGCCAGCTCCCGGATCATGGCCATGTCGGTGCGGGCGTGCGAGAGCATGTCCACGAAGTTGTAGACGATGGCGTTCAGCTTGTAGTTGTTGTGCAGGTTGGCCATTTTGCCCAGCAGGTCTTTGCCGGCCTGCAGGTTGGTCACCTTGTGGTAGCTGAACTTGTGCTTCTGGTTGGCCTTCTGGAACATGATTTCCATGAACTCGGCCTCATGCATGTTCTTGCCCTCGTCGTCGTCGTCCCACACCCACAGGTTGGGGTATTTCTTCTGAATTTCGCCGGGCATCATGCCCGAGAAGATGGCGTTGCGCGCATACGCCGTGGTGGTGGGCAGAATGCTGTAGTAGGTTTCCTCCGAATCAACGGTGAACATCTCAGCAATGATGGGCTCCAGCACCTTCCACTGGTCGTAGCGCAGGTTGTCGATGAGCAGGAAGTACACGGGCGTGTCGCCGGTTTCCTTGAGCAGCGGAAACACGCGCTTCGCAAACAGCTCGTGCGACATGAGCGGGGCGTCCTTGTCGTCGCCGTTCACCCAGTCCTCGTAGTTCTCTGTGATGAAGCGGCCGAAGTAGGTGTTGGCCTCGTCCTTCTGCATGTTGAAGACTTCGGCCATGCTTTTGCCTTCCGTCTCGTTGATTTCCAGCTCCCAGTACACCAGCTTCTTGTACACGTCGGCCCACTCGGCGGGGCTGAGCCGGTCGCCGAGCTGCATGCCCAACTGGCGGAAGTCACGCTGGTAGCCGGAGTTGGTTTTCTCGCTCACGAGGCGCTTGTTGTCGAGCACCTTTTTCACGGCCAGCAGAATCTGGCTGGGGTTCACGGGCTTGATCAGGTAGTCGGCAATCTTGGAGCCGATGGCGTCCTCCATGATGTGCTCTTCCTCGCTCTTGGTAATCATGATGACAGGAAGCGTGGGCTTCACGGCCTTGATTTCGGTGAGGGTTTCGAGGCCCGACAGGCCCGGCATGTTCTCGTCGAGAAACACGATGTCGTAGTTCTGCTCCTGCACCTGCTCGATGGCGTCGGCGCCGGAGTTGACACCGGTTACGTCGTAGCCTTTTTCCTTGAGGAAGAGAATGTGCGGCTTGAGCAGATCGATTTCGTCGTCAGCCCAGAGGATGGAGTATTGTTGCATAGGGGGTCTTGGGGTGTACCACCCGGCAAAGGGCCGGGCGCGTCGTTACACGAGCTTCTGTGAGGACTTCCCGCGCTGGTTTTTGCTCCCATAGGAAGCAAAAAACCTGGCGTAGGTTGCAACTGAAGTTTCGTAAGTAGCTTTACTCCCAATCCCTGCTTTTTGGTTTTAAAAAAATTGCGCCCGGCAGATATTCTGCGGCTTTGGCGTCGTAAAGAAGCCGAAAATTGTTGAGTTAGGTTCCCGAGTGGCTGGCCGCCGACCCGCCGGCCGGCAGTAGCCCGCAGCCCGACAAACTGCCGTAGCAACCACCGTTCCACGATTCTCCGGGCTGGCCCGGTGCCTTTGCATGAACAAAAAGAAAATCTTCAACGACCCGGTTTACGGCTTCGTTACCATCCCTACCGAGCTACTTTTCGACCTGATCGAGCACTCCTATTTCCAGCGGCTGCGGCGCATCCAGCAGCTGGGCCTCACGATGTTTGTGTACCCGGGGGCGCTGCACACGCGCTTCCACCACGCGCTGGGCGCCATGCACCTGATGTCGCTGGCGCTGCGCACACTCAAGGACAAGGGCGTGGCCATCACGGCCCGCGAGGGCGAGGCCGCGCAGGCCGCCATTCTACTGCACGACATCGGCCACGGGCCATTGTCGCACGCGTTGGAGCGCAGCATTTTCCACGATGTGCACCACGAAGAAATCAGTTTGCACCTGATGCAGAAGCTGAATGCCGAGTTTGGCGGAGCGCTGGATCTGGCCATCGACATCTTCCAGGGCACCTATCACCGGCCGTTTTTTCACCAGCTCGTGAGCAGCCAGCTCGACATGGACCGGCTGGACTACCTCAACCGCGACTCGTTCTATACCGGCGTGCAGGAAGGCCGCCCCGGCGCCGACCGCCTCATCAAGATGCTGACTGTGGTGGACGAGCGGCTGGTGCTGGAGGAAAAGGCGGTGTACAGCATCGAGAACTTCCTGGTAAGCCGCCGCCTGATGTACTGGCAGGTGTACTTGCACAAAACCGTCACGTCGGCCGAGCAGATGGTGATTCGCATCATGCAGCGGGCCCGCGACCTAGTGCGCAGCGGCGTAGACGTGCCGGCCACCCCCAACCTACACTACTTCCTGTCGCGCAACGTCACGCAGGCCGAGTTCCAGGCCGACGACCAGATCCTGCGCCGCTTCACTCGTCTTGATGATACCGACGTGTGGAGCGCCGTGAAGCTCTGGGCCGACCACCCCGACAAGGTGCTCAACTTCCTAGCCCAAAGCCTACTCGACCGGCGGCTGTTCAAAATCACGCTCCAAACTGCGCCCTTCGAGGCCGAGTTCCAGCTGGGCATCGTGGAGTTGATTGCCGAGCGGTTCAACCTGCTGCCCGACGAGGCCGCCCAACTGATGATTGCGGGCCGCATCAGCAACAACGCCTACGACGCCGAAGGCCAGGACACCATCGACGTGCTCACCAAGCGCGGCCGGGTGGTGAACGTGGCCGAAGCCTCCGACCTGCCCAACATCAAAGCTCTGGGCCAGCGCGTGGAAAAGCACTACATCTGCTACCCCAAGGAGATTCTGTAAATCAGGGCTTAGGAATTGGGGCTTAGGGCTTAGGCTGTTCTGCTGCATACAAGCAGGTGCCTCAAGTCCCAGGCCCCAGGCCCTACTCCCTAAGCACTAAGCGCAACTTTTATCTACTTTTGCCCCCCTATGGAATTCACGGTAGGCCAGATAGCAGAAGTGTTGCGCGGCGCGGTAGAGGGCGACGCAAGCCAGCGGATAGACCGCCTGGCCAAGATTGAAGAGGCGCGCGCCGGTTCGCTGGCCTTCCTCTCCAACCTCAAATACGAGCACCACCTCTACACCACGGGCGCCTCGGCCGTGATTGTGAGCCGCACGCTGGAGCTGCGGCACCCCGTTTCCACGGCCCTCATCCGCGTCGACGACCCCTATACCAGCTTCACCACGCTGCTGGAATTCTACCAGCAGGCCACCCGCACCGGCAAGCGCGGCGTGGAGGAACCCGCCTATATGGCCGCCTCCTCCACCATCGGCGACAACCACTACCGGGCCGCGTTTTCCTACATCGGCGAGAACTGCACCATCGGCAACGATGTGGTGATTTTCCCGCACGTGTTCATCGGCGACCGGTGCAAAATCGGGGATGGCACAATTTTGTACGCCGGGGCCAAAGTCTACGCCGAAACCGTTATCGGGGCGCGCTGCACCATCCATGCCGGGGCCGTGGTGGGCTCCGATGGGTTTGGCTTTGCCCCGCAGCCCGACGGCTCCTACCGCACCATCCCGCAGATCGGCAACGTGGTGCTGGAAGACAACGTGAGCATCGGCGCCAACGCCACCATCGACTGCGCCACCATGGGCGCCACCCTCATCCGGGAAGGCGCCAAAATCGACAACCTCGTCCAGATTGCCCACAACGTGGAAATCGGGCGCCACACGGTGGTAGCGGCCCAGTCGGGCATTTCGGGCTCCACCAAAATCGGGGACTTCTGCGTGCTGGCTGGGCAAACCGGCCTGGCCGGGCACCTCACGCTGGCCAACCGCACCACCGTGACGGCGCAGTCGGGCGTGGGCAAGTCCATCAAGGAAGAAGGCGTGTTGCTGCAAGGCTCGCCGGCCTTCGCGCTGCGCGACAGTCTGCGGGCCAACGCCGTTTTCCGGCACCTGCCCGACCTGGAACGGCGCATCAGCCAGCTGGAACGCGGCGCAAACCCGCCGGAAAAGTCCTAGCTTTGCAGCCCCAATAGTTGTCAGTTCCCAGTTGTCAGTTGTCAGACGGTTGTCTTTTCAGCCCGCTCCACTGACGGCCAGCCGCTGACAACTGACAACGACCTGATGAACGACAAGCAACATACCATTAAGGCGCCCGTCACGGTGAGCGGCATCGGCCTGCACACCGGCGTACAGGCCACCATGACGTTTTGCCCGGCCCCGGTAGGCCACGGCTACAAGTTTCAGCGAGTGGATTTGCCCGGCCAGCCCATAGTGGATGCCGACGTGGACAACGTAGTAGACCTCTCGCGCGGCACCACCATCGAGCAGAACGGCGCCCGCGTCAATACCGTGGAGCACACGCTGGCCGCCCTCGTCGGCCTGCAAATCGACAACGTGCTGATTCAGCTCGACGGCCCCGAGCCACCCATCATGGATGGCAGCAGCCACGAGTTTATTGAAGCGCTGGAGCAAGCCGGCCTCGAAGAGCAGAACGCACTGCGCAACTACTTCGAGATTCCCGAGGAAATCCGCTTCCTCGACAACGCCCGCGGCGTAGAAATCGCCGCCCTGCCCCTCAACGACTACCGCCTCACGGTGATGGTCGACTACAACTCGCCAGTGCTGGGCTCGCAGCACGCCTCCCTCACCGATATCAGCCACTTCAAGGCCGATATTGCCAGCTCCCGCACGTTCTGCTTCCTACACGAGCTGGAGGCGCTCTACAAGCAAAACCTGATTCGGGGCGGCGACCTGAGCAACGCCATTGTGGTGGTTGACCGGGTGGTGAGCGAAGACGAGCTCAGCGAGTTGGCCACCATGCTGGGCAAGCCCAAAGTCGCCGTGAAGAAGGAAGGTATCCTCAACAACGTGGACCTGCGCCACAAAAACGAGCCCGCCCGCCACAAACTGCTCGACATGGTCGGCGACCTGGCGCTGGTAGGCCGCCCGCTGAAAGGCCAGATTCTGGCGGCCCGCCCCGGCCACGCCGCCAACGTGGCATTCGCCAAGAAGATCAAGAAAAAGATGCTGGAGGCCGATTCGTCGCCGATTCCCAGCTACGACCCCAGCCGCCCGCCGGTGATGGACGTGACGCAGATTGCCGCCACGCTGCCCCACCGCTACCCTTTCCTGCTACTCGACAAGATCATTCATCTCGACGCCACCACCGTGACGGGCGTGAAGAACGTGACGATGAACGAGCCGTTTTTCCAGGGCCACTTCCCCGGCAACCCGGTGATGCCCGGCGTGCTCCAGATTGAGGCCATGGCCCAGACCGGCGGTATTCTGGTGCTCAACACGGTGCCCGACCCGGAAAACTACTGGACATACTTCATGGGCATCGAAAACTGCCGGTTCCGCCGCAAAGTAGTGCCCGGCGACACCCTCATTTTCCGTTGCCAGCTGCTGGCCCCTATCAAGCGGGGCATCGCCAAAATGAAAGGCCAGGCCTTCGTGAATGGCAAAGTGGTGATGGAAGCCGAAATGTCGGCCAGCATCGTCCGTAAGGAAGTGTAATCTTGAATTAGTAATTAGTAGTTAAGAATGAATAATTCTCATACGACATTCGCATTCTGCAGCGTTGAGGCATTCTTAATTATTAATTCTTAATTACTAATTAACCAACGAATGAACCAGCCGCTCGCCTATATCCACCCGGAGGCCAAAATCGCACAGAATGTGGTAGTGGAACCTTTCACGACCATTGACAAGGACGTGGAAATCGGGGAAGGCACCTGGATTGGGCCCAACGTCACGATTATGGCGGGGGCCCGCATTGGCCGCAACTGCAAGATTTTCCCGGGCGCGGTGATTGCCGCCATGCCCCAGGACCTGAAGTTTGCGGGCGAGAAAACCACGGTCCACATCGGCGACAACACTGTTATCCGGGAGTGCGTGACCGTGAACCGCGGTACCGTGGACCGGCTCCGGACGGTGGTGGGCAGCAACTGCCTGCTGATGGCCTACGTGCACGTGGCGCACGACTGCCTGATCGGCGACAACTGCGTGCTGGCCAACGGCGTGCAACTGGCCGGCCACGTCGAAATTGGCGACCACGCCATTGTGGGCGGCACCTCGGCCGTGCATCAGTTCGTGAAAATCGGGCAGCACGCTATGGTGTCGGGCGGCTCCTTGGTGCGCAAGGATGTGCCGCCGTTCGTGAAGGCCGGCCGCGAGCCACTGACGTACGCCGGCATCAACAGCATCGGGCTGCGCCGCCGCGGCTACTCCGACCAGAAGATTTCCGAGATTCAGCAGCTCTACCGCCTCCTGTTCTTGGGCGGCATGAACAACAACGACGCCCTCGACAAAATCGAGCTGGAGCTGGCCCCTTCACCGGAGCGCGACGAGGTGGTGAACTTCGTGCGCAACTCGGGCCGCGGCATTATCAAGGGCTACTCGCGCGGCGGCAACGGTGCAGATTGAAGCAACCGCACTCAGCAAGCGCTACGCCCGCGAATGGATTTTCCGGAACCTGACGCACACCTTCCGGCCGGGCACGGCCACGGCGGTGCTGGGGCCCAACGGCGCGGGCAAAAGCACACTGCTTAACACGCTTTCGGGTCAGCTGCTGCCCACGGCCGGCACGCTTAGCTACAGCCAACAAGGCCGCCCGGTGCCGGTAGAAGAGCTGCCGCCGCTGCTGGCCTACGCCGCGCCGTATCTGGAGTTGGTTGAGGAGCTGACGCTGCTGGAGCTACTGCAGTTTCATACCCGCTTCAAGCCGCTACGCCCGGGCCTCACCCCAAAGCAGCTCATCGAGCTGATGTACCTCGAAAAGTCCAGCCACAAACTGGTGCGCGACTTTTCCTCGGGCATGAAGCAGCGCCTCAAGCTGGCCCTGGCCCTCTACGCCGACACGCCCTTGCTCCTGCTCGACGAGCCCACCACCAACCTCGACCGCGCCGGCGTGGCCTGGTATCTGGAGCACGTGCAGGCCACTCTCGCGGGCCGCACGGTGCTGGTTTCGTCCAACGTGCCCGAGGAATACAGCTTCTGCACCGAGCAGCTGCTCATTACGGATTTCGGGGCACAGGCGGCCCGCTAAATCACACCCTCAATGCCGGCAACCCTTGCCGGGCCAGCGCATGTTGTGCGCGGCAGTGTCACAAAAAGCGGATGTAACTGCCCCCAAAAACTGCCTGCGTCGTATCTTCGCCCCGGAAACCACCGTGTTAGCCTCGTTTACTTTTCCATTTTCTTCCCTCTCCTGACCAAGGCCATGAGACAATACGACGACTTCGACGATGACGACCTGCTCGGCGATGATGACGAGCTGGATAATTTTGCCAAAACCGGCGGCAGCAAAACCCGCGGGACTTCCGAAGACCAACTGTCGGCCAAATACGCCGACTACCTGATGTGGCGCGACACCGGCTCCTCGCACGACGAGGCCCTGGACCTGGCCAACATGAGCGAAGACGAGTTTGAGCTGGCCGACACTTCCGAAGATTCGGAGAACGACACCAAATTCACCAGCCTAGACGACCTCGACGAGGATGACTACTCCGACGGCGGCGACGAGTACGGCAGCTCCGGCAGCTCCCGCAACAGCGGCCGCAACTCCGACTACGACGACTATTAAGGTAGTATAGGCTTCAGCCTGTGCCCACATGCAAAAGGAGCCCGTACGCTACGTACGGGCTCCTTTTGTTTGCACTCGTAATCGGGCCCGGCACAGGCTGAAGCCTATGCTACAGCTCAGCTTTTGCGGCCGAACACGCGGCGCAGCAGCTCGGTGGTGCGGGCCACCGGGTTTTCGCGGATGTTGGCTTCTTCCTGCGCTACCAGCGTGAACAGGCCGCCGATGGCGCGGTCGGTGGCGTACTGGTTGAGGTCGGTTTGGACGGGCTTCACCAGCGGAATCTGGTTGTAGCGGGTGGTGAGGTCGGTGTAGTAGCGGGTAGCGCCAACTTTGCTCAGGCTCTGCTGAATGATGGGTTTGAAGGCGTTGCTGAGCTGCGCGCTGGTGGTGCGCTGCAGGTACTGCGTGGCCGCGTTTTTCTCGCCGGTCAGGATATTCCACACGTCGGAAAACGTGAGGCTTTTGATGGCCGCCAGGAAGATGGGCTTGGCGCTTTTGGCGGCATCCTCGGCCCCGCGGTTCAACGACAGCTCAAACTTATCCACCTGGCTGCCCAGCCCAATGGTGCGCAGCGTATTGGCCACGCGCTGGGCGTCGGGCGGAAACGGAATCCGGATTAACTTATTGAGGTAGAAGCCGTCGGTTTGGGAGGCCTGATCGGTGCCTTTGCTGATGCCCTGCACCAGGGCTTCCTTCAGGCCGTTGGCGGCTTCGGTGTTGGTGAGGCCGCCGGTGCTACCAGTGGTGCGCGTAGTGGTGCCCGTGCCTCTGGTGGGCAGCGGCAGCTTGATGTTCCCGATTTTCGGGAGCGTGAATATCTGAGCGGAAGCACTTAGCTGCAGGCCGGCCAGCAGCAGCGGCAACACAAGAAAACGGCGATAGTTCATGGCAAAAAGGCGTAAAACGAATACGTTCTACGCCTTTTGCACAAACCGGACCAAATACCGTTGCCGCTTACTTCCCAAACACGCGCTTCAGCAGCGCACTGCCCTGGGCGGCGGGGTTGGCCCGGATGCGGCCTTCCTCGGCGGCCATCAGGGCAAACAGGCCGTCCACGGTTTTCTCTGTGGCGTAGGGCACCAGCTGCGGGTTAAGAGGCGTCACGAGCGGGATTTTGTTGTAGCGGGCCACCATTTCGGCGTAGAGCTTGATGGCGCCGGTTTTCTCCAACGACTGCTGCACCGTAGGCTGAAAGGCCGTGCGCAGATCAGTAGCCGTTTTTTCGTAGAGCAGCGTGGTGGCGGCGTCGGTTTCGCGGCTGGTGGCCAGCGAGAGGGCATCCTGCAGACTCAGGTTCTGCACGGCATTCAGGAAGATGGGCTTGGCCTGGGTGGCAGCCGTTTCGGCGGCACGGTTCAGGGCTACCTCAAAGTTATCAACCAGCGCGCCGGCCCGCAGCTTGCGCAGCGTGGCAGCCACCAGCTCGGCTTCGGGCGGAAACGGAATCCGGATGTCGGCGTTGGCGTTGAAGCCGTCGGTTTCGCCAGCCTGAGCCACGGCTTTGCCCACGGCCTGCGTCAGGGCTTCGCGGAGGCCACCAGTAGCCTCGTCGGCGGTCAGCGGCACTACTACGGGCGCTACCACTTTCGTCACGGCCGCTTTGGCGGTTGTGGTGGTCGTGGTTTTTTTGGCGGGGGTGGTTTTCTTGACCGGGGTGGTCTTTTTAGTGGTCGTGGTTTTCTTGGCGGTGGTGGTCTTGGTGGTTTGGGCCTGCGCGGCGGCAGGCGCCAGCAGTGCCAACGTGCAAGCCACGGCGAGCGTACGGAAAACAGTCATATACCTGAATCGACGAAAACCAGACGGCCGGTGTGGCGGTCTTACGCGTCGGGAACGCCAAATTGCGTGAAATCCCCCGTTCATCCTAACTACGCCCCCTATGCCCCAGCTTCCAGACGTTGAAATCATGACCATTGGCGACGAACTGCTCTACGGACAGGTCATCGACACCAATTCCGCCTTTATGGGCCAGGAGCTCGCCAAGATTGGGCTGCGGGTGCGGCAGATTTCCAGCGTCTCCGACCGCGCCGACGAAATCGTGGCCGCGCTCGACCAGGCCCGACAGCGCGCCCAGGTGGTGCTCATCACCGGCGGCCTCGGCCCCACCAAAGACGACCTCACCAAGCACGTGCTGGCCCGCTACTTCGGTAGCGAGCTGGTGCTGCACGAGCCTACCCTGGCCCACGTGGAAGATATTTTCCGGCGCTTCAAGCGGCCGATGCTGGACGTGAACCGGCAGCAGGCGCTGGTGCCGGCCAACTGCGAGGTGGTGTTCAATGCCGTGGGCACCGCGCCCGGCATGTGGTTCGAGGACCAGGGCACCGTGTTTGTGAGCATGCCCGGCGTGCCTCACGAAATGAAGTACCTGATGACTGAAGGCGTGCTGCCGCGCCTGCAGGAGCGCTTCCAGGTGAAGCCAATCGAGCACATTGTGGTGCAGACCGTGGGTCTGGGCGAGTCGTTTCTGGCCGAGCAGATTGCCGACTGGGAAGCCGCGCTGCCCGCCAACTTCAAGCTGGCCTACCTGCCCTACCTAGGCGGCGTGCGCCTGCGCCTCACCGGCTCCGACGATGGCCAGCCCCACCTGCGTCAGCGCATGGAGGCCCTGCTGCCCGAGCTGCGCACCCGCCTCGGCGAGCATCTGTTTGCCGAAGGCGAAATTAAGCTGGAAGAAGCCGTAGGCCAGTTGCTGCTGGCCCGGGGCCTCACGCTGGGCACTGCCGAAAGCTGCACGGGCGGCTTGCTGGCCCACAAAATCACGAGCATTCCCGGCAGCTCGGCCTACTTCCGGGGCAGCATCGTGGCCTACCACAACGACATCAAGACACGGGAGTTGGGCGTGCTGCCCGCCACGCTGGCGGCCTTCGGGGCCGTGAGCGAGGAAACCGTGCGCGAAATGGCCGAAGGCGCCCGCGCCCGGCTCGGCGTGGACGTGGCCCTGGCCACCAGCGGCATTGCCGGCCCAGACGGCGGCACGCCCGACAAGCCGGTGGGCACCATCTGCATTGCGTATGCCGATGCGCACGGCACGGTCAGCCGCAAGTTCACCTTCAACCGGGGCCGGCAGCTGAATGTGGAGTATACCGTGACCATGGCCCTGAACCTGCTGCGCCAAAACCTACCCGCCGCCGAATAAGTCGGGGGAAGTATAGAATGGCTGGCCCGGCGGCGTGCGGGGCTTGCCGGTTTTCGGCTACCTTTGGGGCCTAAACCTCCCCACCCAATACCTCAACCCCTACCCCAAGCGCATGGCACGAGTGGAAATGACGATGCCCAAGATGGGCGAATCCATCATGGAAGGCACCGTCCTGAAGTGGCTCAAACAAGTCGGCGACACTATTGAGCAGGACGAATCGGTGCTCGAAGTGGCCACCGATAAAGTAGATACCGAAGTACCGGCCATCCACGCCGGGGTGCTGCAGGAAATTCTGGTGCAGGAAGGCCAAGTGGTAGCCGTGGGCGCGCCCATTGCTATTGTCGAAACCGATGCCGCCAGCGCCGGCGCTTCTGCTGCCCCAGCTGCCACGCCCGCCGCTGCCCCATCCGACAACGGTGCCGCCGAAAAGCCCGCCGTACCGTACCTGCCCGAAGCCGGCGACCCGCAGGCCAATCCGGCCCAGGCCGTAGCCGCCGCCCAGCCCCAGACCGGCCGCTTCTACTCGCCGCTGGTGCTGAGCATCGCCCGCGAAGAGGGCATTTCGATGGCCGACCTGGAGTACCTGCCCGGCACCGGCAGCGAAGGCCGCGTTACCAAAAAAGACATTCTCGATTACGTAGCCAGCGGCAAGAAGCCACTCGGCCAGGCTGCTGCTGCTCCGGCTCCGGCTGCCGCGCCAGTGGCCGCTGCTCCGGCACCTGCACCAGTTGCTGCACCCGCTCCGGCTGCTCAGCCAGCTGCCGCCGTTCCTCAAGCCGCCGCCGCTACCACCAAGGCCGTACCGTCCATCAGCGGCGGTCAAGAGTTGCTGGAAATGGACCGCATGCGCAAGATGATTGCCCAGCGCATGGTGGACTCCAAGCGGATTTCGCCCCACGTTACTTCCTTCGTGGAAGCTGACGTGACCGACATTGTGAACTGGCGCAACAAGAACAAGGATGCGTACAAGAAGCGCGAAGGCGAAAACCTCACCTTCACGCCTATCTTCATCCAGGCCATTGCCCGCGCCATCCAGGACTTCCCGATGATCAACGTCTCCATCGACGGCGACTACATCATCAAGAAGCGCGACATCAACGTAGGCGTGGCCGTGGCCCTGCCCTCCGGCAACCTCATCGTGCCCGTGATTCACAACGCCGACCAGCTGAACCTAAACGGCCTGAGCAAGAAGGTAAACGACCTGGCCAACCGCGCCCGCGCCAACAAGCTGAAGCCCGAGGATTTGGAAGGCGGCACTTACACCGTGAGCAACGTGGGCTCGTTCGGCAACGTGATGGGCACGCCCATCATCATGCAGCCGCAGGTGGCCATCATGGCCGTGGGCGCCATCAAGAAGAAGCCCGCCGTTATCGAAACGCCGCAGGGTGATTTGATTGGCGTGCGCCACTTCATGTTCCTGAGCCACAGCTACGACCACCGTGTGGTAGACGGCTCGCTCGGCGGCATGTTCGTGCGTAAAGTGGCCGACTACCTCGAGCAGTTCGACCCGAACACGGCTATTTAATTTGTTGAATGGTTGCATTGCTGAATGGCTGGTTGTTCTACCGTGTGGGTGGAACGACCAGCCATTTAACAATGCAGCCATCTAGCCATTTACTTTCATGAACAAAGTATTGACCATTGCCGCGCTGGTTATTGCGCTGGCTACCATTGGTTTTCTCTACCAGACGCTGAGCAAGACCGAGGAAGCCCTCAAGCGCGCCGAGCAGCGCTTCACCGACTGCGAGCAGGTGAACTTCCAGCTCCAGAACCAGCTCACGGCCGCCACCCGCGGCGCCACCGTGCCCGACAGCCTGAAAGTGCGCTAAGCCCTCTGGATTCCACTGAAAAGCCCCGCTGTGCAGCTGCACAGCGGGGCTTTTCAGTTGTACCGCGAAATTCCATTTCGCGACGAGCGAAGCGAGTTCCAACGCGGTGGGGTAACCGGCGCGAGGCCGGATACTCGCTCCGCTCGTCGCGAAATGGAATTTCGCGGTACTTGGGGCTTACGCCTTCACGCCGAGCAGCAGCAGCATGAAGGCAAACTGCCGGGCTGTGTCGTGGATGGATTTGAAGCGGCCGGAGGCGCCGCCGTGGCCGGCGGCCATATCGGTGTGCAGCAGCAGCAGGTTGTTATCGGTTTTCATGGTGCGCAGCTTGGCCACCCACTTGGCGGGCTCGAAGTACTGCACCTGCGAGTCGTGCAGGCCGGTGGTCACGAGCATATTCGGGTAGACCTGGGCCTTCACTTGGTCGTAGGGCGAGTACGAGAGCATGTAGTCGTAGAACTCCTTCTGGTTGGGATTGCCCCACTCGTCGTACTCGCCGGTGGTCAGCGGAATGCTTTCGTCGAGCATGGTGGTCACCACGTCCACGAAGGGCACGGCGGCCACTACGCCCTTGTAGTACTCGGGGTGGTTGTTTACCACCGCGCCCATCAGCAGGCCGCCGGCCGAGCCGCCCATGGCAAACAGCTTATCGGCGGAGGTGAACTTCTGGTCGATGAGGAATTTGGAGCAGTCGGTGAAGTCGGTGAAGGTGTTTTTCTTCTTGAGCTTCTTGCCGTTCTCGTACCACTGCCGGCCCATTTCCTGCCCGCCCCTGATGTGGCAGATGACGTAGGCGAAGCCCCGATCCAGCAAACTCAGGCGGGCGGCGCTGAAGGTGGCATCCATGGAGTAGCCGTAGGAGCCGTAGGCATACTGCAGCAATGGGGCCGAGCCGTCCTTCTTGAAGCCTTTCTTGTAGACGATGGACATCGGGATTTTGGTGCCGTCGGTGGCGGTGGCGTACACCCGTTCGGTCACGTAGTCCTCCTTCTTGAAGCTCCCGAGCACGGTTTGCTCTTTCAGCAGCTTCTTGCTGCGGGCGTTCATGTCGTAGTCGAACGTAGAGTTGGGCGTGGTGAGCGAGGAGTAGCCGTAGCGCAGCACGGGCGTATCAAACTCGGGGTTGATGCTGATGGCGGCTGTGTAGGTGGGCTCCCCGAAGTTGAGGTAGTGCTCCTGCTTGTCCTTCCACCGAATCACGCGCAACTGCAGCAGGCCTTCCTTCCGCTCGCCCAGCACCAAGTAGTCCTTGAACAGCTCCATGTTTTCCAGAAACACGTCGGGGCGGTGGGCAATGACCTCCTGCCAGGCCGTTTTGGCGGTGTTCTTCACCGGCGTCTTCAGCAGGCGGAAGTTGGGCGCTCCAGCGTTGGACAGCACGTAGAAGTCGTCACCGAAGTGCTCTACCTCGTACAGGTGGTCGGCCTCGCGCGGCAGGAACACCTGCAGCGCTGCCGTGGGCTTCGCGGCCTCCACGTACCGCACCTCCGACGACATCGTGCTGCCGATGGTCAGGAACACGTACTGCCGCGACTTGGAACGGTGCACCCCGATGTGGAAGGTGTTGTCCTTTTCCTCGTACACCAGCTGGTCCTTGGCGGGGTCGGTGCCCAGGGTGTGGCGGTAGAGCTGGTAGTCCAGCAGCGTGGTGGGGTCTTTGCGGGTGTAGAAGACGGTTTTATTGTCGGTGGCCCACACGGCGTTGCCGCTGGTGTTCGGAATCTGCTCGGGGTAGAGCTGGCCGGTTTGCAGGTTGCGGAAGCGCAGCGTGTAGAGGCGGCGGCTCACCACGTCCTCGGAGTAAGCCAGCACCTGGTTGTCGTCGCTCATCTCGAAGCCGCCAATCTGGTAGTAGGCTTTGCCCTTGCCCAGCTCGTTGGCGTTGAGCAGAATTTCCTCCTTGGCGCTCAGGCTGCCCTTTTTGCGGCAGTAAATCGGGTACTCGGCCCCGGCCTCGAAGCGGGTGTAGTAGTAGTACCCATTGTCGCGGTACGGCACCGATTCGTCCTGCTCCTTGATGCGGCCCTTGATTTCCTGGAACAGCTTTTCCTCTAGCCCCTTCACCGGGGCCATCTGCTGCTCGGTGTAGGCGTTTTCGGCGTTTAGGTAGCTGATTACCTCGGAGTTCTCGCGCTCATTGAGCCAGTAGTAGTTGTCGAGGCGGGTGCCGAACGGTGATTTGAGTTCTTTGGGCTTGAGAGCCGCAACGGGAGGTTTGGGCATGGATGGCGAAGTTTGGGCGTATGCCGCCGTAGTGAGGGCTAGGGCGCCGGCCACGGCGAGTAACAGGTGTTTCATACGAAGGGATGTAACGCAGTAAGCATGGCCCCAAAGTACAACAGCCGGCGGCAGATGATGGCAGGCAAAGCTACCGTCCTACGTAAAAAGACCAATCCCCGCTTGTGCGCATCACTGCGAATAAACGGGGATTAGTTGTGTAAACTGCTTGCGTTGGGCTAGTCCTGGCTGGCAGCCAAGGCGCTAAGGCCGGCCGCCGCTGGGGCCTTGCGTAGGCGTAGCACCCGCGCCGTTGCCACCGTCGCCGCCGTCTTTCAGGTCGTCGTTGTTGACGGAGCGCTTGCGCTTGGGCTGGGCCATGCTCAGCTTGCCGATGCGGTAGCTCAGGTTCATGCGGAAGCCCAGGCGGCGCAGGTCGTTGACGCTGTTCTGCTCCAGCGTGTAGGAGCTGAGCTCGTTGCGAATCTTGATTCGGGGGTTGAAGAAGTTGTCGGCGCCGAAGCCAATGCTGCCCTTCTTCTCAGCAAAATCCTTCTTCACCCCGAGGCTATACACCCCGAAACCGCCCTGGAAGCCCTGCAACTGCACCTGCCGGCCGCGGTAGAAGCTGAAGGCCTGCAGCCCCCACCCTTTCGTGAAGTTGTAGGTGCCACCCAGGCGGCCGCTGATTACGAAACCTTCGTTTCTGGCCGCGAAGAATTTGTTATTCTGATTGTTGTCGAGCACGGCGTAGTAGAAGTCGGTGCCGCCGTTCAGCGTGAGCTTGTTGTTGAGGTTGACGTTGGCGAAGATGCTGCCGCCGTAGGCATTTTCCTGCCCGATATTTTCGTAGTTAGTGGTGATAGTATCTCCGCTGGGCGTACGCACCGGCTGAATAGAGCCGGTGGTGTTGCGCACGAAGGCCGAGAACGTGAGCGAAGTCTGCTTGATGAAGGTGCTATAGCCCAGCTCGTAGTTGTTGGTTTTCTCGGGGTCCAGCAGCGGGTTGCCCTTGGTCACGTTGAGCGGGTTGGCTGCCTGCCGGTTGGGATTCAGGAACTGCAACGACGGCCGCTGAATCCGGCGGTTGTAGGCCGCCTTAATGGTGTTGCCGCTGGCCAGCTTGCGCGACAGGTTCACGCTGGGCACCAGCACCCCATACGACGGAATGTTGGGCGCCTCAGCCGTGCGGAAGTCGGCGTTGATGGTGGTGTATTCGTAGCGGGCACCGGCCTTGAGGGTGTAGTTCTTCAGGAAGCCCACCGTGTAGGAGGTGTAGGCGGCGGCCACATTCTGGTTGTAGGTGAACTCGTTGGAGTTGCCCACCCGGTCGTCGCGCTGGCCGTTGCGCAGCGACTCGTAGTCGCTGTTTACTTTGCGCATGATGTCCTTGGCCCCGAACTCCAGCAGTTGGGTTTTGCTGAGCGGCGTCTGGTAGTCGGCCTGCAGCGTTACTTCCTGGTTGTAGCTGTCGTTTTGGTTGAGCAGTTTGTCGCCGGCGCTCAGGCCTTCCAGCACATCGTTGCTGAAGTCGTTTGTGCGGTTGTTGCGGCTGTATTGGCCCAGCACGCTGAATTCGCGCTGCGGCGTCTCGAAGGTGCGGGTGTAGTTGAGGGTGGCGTCCAGCGTGTTGGAGCGGTCCAGCACCCGCGTGTCGCGCCTGTCAATGATGGGTTGGCTGAGGTCGGGCCGTACGGTGTTGCGCAGCAGGCCGTCCTGGTAGTTGTTGCCGTTGCGCACACCCAGCTGCACCGAAGCCGACAGGAAGTTGTACTTGTTGATGTCGTAGTCCCAGCCCAGCGAGTAGCGCCCAAACAGGTTTTCCTGGCGCGTGTCGGCCTCCTGGGTGGTGATGCCGGTGAGCGGGCGGGCATCGGTGAGGGCGTAGGTGCGCTGCACGTTGCGGAAGCTGCCGGGCGTGTTGTACTGGCCGCGGCCGCCGCCACCCAGCGAGAAGCCCATCTTGCCCACCCGGTACGAGGCGTTCAAACCCAGGTCGGAGCTGCGCAAGCCGATGCTGCTGCGCAAATCCAGCGTGAAGCCCTGCAGGTTGTTCTGCTTGGTCACGATGTTGATGATGCCGCCCGAACCCTCGGCATCGTATTTGGCCGAGGGCGAGGTAATCACCTCCACGGTCTTGATCTGGTCGGCCGGAATCTGCTTCAGCGCGTCGGCAATGCTGTTGGCCGAGATAGTGCTGGGGCGGTTGTTGATCAGCACCCGGATGTTCTGGCTGCCGCGCAGACTCACGTTGCCATCAAGGTCCACGGAGAGGCTAGGCACGCGCTTGAGCACGTCGGTGGCGTCGCCACCGCGGGTGGTTTCGTCCTTTTCGGCATTATACACGGTGCGGTCCACCTTCTCCTCCACTAGGCTGCGCTGGCCTTCCACCACCACTTCGCCCAGCTTCTGCGCCGCCGATTCCAGCGTGATGGCGCCCAAAGCCACGGTATTACCGTCTTCGGTAATCACCACGCCGGTACGCTCCACGTTCTTGTAGCCGATGAAGCTGACCTGCACGGTGTAGGTGCCGGCCGCCACGCGCGGAATCGAGAACTTGCCGTTGTCATCGGCCGAAGAGCCGTCCACGGCCTTGCCGGCCGGGTTGAGCAGCACCACCGTGGCGTAGGGCACGGGCTGCTTGGTGGCGGCATCCGTAACGGTGCCCGTCACGCGGCCGGTGCCCTGGGCAGCAGGAGTTCCTGGCTGGCCAGCCGGCTGGCCGGCAGCGGCCGAACGGCCAGCCCCGGGCGGACGGCCACCGGCCGGTGCGCCCTGCGGCATTTGCGCCCACGCCAGGTGGCCGGCGCTGGTGAGAACCAGGAAGAGGAAAGATTTTTTCATGAATTCAGGCAGTGCGCCATGCTCCCGGCCTTTTTGGCGTGGGGCAGACGCAGGGTATTGGCAGATAAAACAGGGCGCCCCAACCGGGCAACGCCTTCACAACAAGTATGCAGCCGACTCGGGCGGCGCGGATCCAAAAAATCGTCGCCCGCCCTCACCGGCACACGCAGCCACAGACGCGCTTCTGCCGCCAAGGTTGGTTGGGCACCGGATTTTTTTTGGTTTCAGGCGCCTGCTGCGGCTGGCGCAAACAAAAAGGCTCCGGCTATGTAGCCGGAGCCTTTCTGCAAATGGTTGATAGCACAGGCTGAAGCCTGGGCTACAGCGACGCCAGGCTCTGCTCCAAAGCAGTGATTTTGGCTTCAGCGTCGGCCAGCTTCTGCCGCTCGCGCTCCACCAGATCGGGCTTGGCGTTGGCCACGAACTTCTCGTTGGCCAGCTTTTTCAGCACCGAGTCGCGGAAGCCCTGGGCGTATTCCAGTTCCTTGCTGAGGCGCTCCTTCTCGGCCCCGAGGTCAATCTGACCTTCCAGCGGCACGAAGAACTCCGCGCCACCCGCCACGAAGCCTACCGAAGCCGCCGGCGCTTCCGTCACCACCGATACGTCGGTGAGGGCGGCCAGCTTACGGATGATGCCGTCGTAGTCCGTGAGCAGCTGGGCGTCGTCGGTTTTGGCGGCCAGGGTCAGGGGCTTGTTGGGGCCCAGGCCCTTCTGGTTGCGGATGGTACGCACGCCGCCCACAATGGCCAGCGCCTTTTCCATGCGGGCCAGCACCTCGGCGGCACCCGCTACGGGCTGGGCCTTGGGCCAGGCGGCCACGCACACGTACTCCTTGGGGCCGCGCTCCTGCAGCTCGTGCCAGATTTCCTCGGTGATGAAGGGCATGAACGGGTGCAGCAGCTTGAGCAGGGTTTCCAGGAAACCAGTGGTCAGGCGCAGCGTTTCGGGATCAATGGGGGCCTGGTAGGCGGGCTTGATCATCTCCAAGTACTCCGAGCAGAAGTCGTCCCACACCAGCTTGTACACCGTCATCAGCGCGTCGCTCATCCGGAACTTCTCGAAATGCTCGTCCAGCTCCACAATGGTGGCGTTCAACTTGGCACCGAACCACTCCACGGCCTTCTCGTTGGGGAAGGGCAGCTCGGCGTCTACCTCCCAGCCTTTGATCAGGCGGAAGGCGTTCCAGAGCTTGTTGCTGAAGTTGCGGCCCTGCTCCACCAGCTTTTCGTCGTAGAGTAAGTCGTTGCCGGCCGGGGCCGAAAACAGCATGCCGGTCCGTACACCGTCGGCCCCGAACTGCTTGATCAAGTCCAGCGGATCGGGCGAGTTGCCGAGCTGCTTGCTCATCTTGCGGCCCTGGGCGTCGCGCACGATGCCGGTGAGGTACACGTTACGGAAGGGCACTTCCTTGCGGTACTCCAGGCCGGCCATAATCATGCGGGCCACCCAGAAGAATAGGATGTCCGGCCCCGTCACCAGGTCGTTGGTGGGGTAGAAATAGTTGACATCGGCGTTGTCGGGGTCCTTGAACCCATCAAACACCGAAATCGGCCACAGCCACGACGAAAACCAGGTATCCAGCACGTCCTCGTCCTGGCGCAGGTCGGTGAGCTGCAGGTCGGCGTTACCGCTCTGCGCGCGGGCCTGGATCAGGGCTTCCTCGGCGGTGAGGGCCACCACGTAGGTGCCGTCGGGCAGGTAGTAGGCCGGAATCTGCTGGCCCCACCACAGCTGCCGCGAGATGCACCAGTCGCGCACGTTCTCCATCCACACCCGGTAGGTGTTCTTGAACTTGGCCGGATGCAGCTTCACGGTGTCGTTTTCCACCACTTCCAGGGCTGGCTTGGCCAAGTGCTCCATTTTCAGGAACCACTGCATGCTCAGGCGGGGCTCAATAACGGCCTTGGTGCGCTCCGAGGTCTGCACGATGCTGGCGTACTCCTCCACCTTCACCAAGTGGCCGGCTTCCTCCAGATCCTTCACGATGTTGCGGCGGGCCGCAAACCGGTCCTGGCCCACGTACAGCACGGCCTTCTCGTTGAGCGTGCCGTCGTTGTGGAGGATGTCGATAACGGGCAGGTTGTGCTTGACGCCCAGCTCGTAGTCGTTCAAATCGTGGGCCGGGGTCACTTTCAGCGCGCCCGTGCCGAAGTCGATGCTTACGTACTCGTCCAGAATCACCGGAATCTCGCGTCCCAGCAGCGGAATCCGCACTTTGGCGCCGTGCAGGTGGGTATAGCGAGGGTCGTTGGGGTTCACCGCCACCGCCACGTCAGCCATGATGGTTTCGGGCCGCGACGTAGCCACGGTCAGGAACTGGCCCTCCTGCCCTACCACTTCATACCGCAGATGATACATCTTGGCCATCACGTCCTTGGGAATCACTTCCTCGTCGGACAGAGCCGTTTGGCCCAGGGGGTCCCAGTTCACCATCCGGATGCCGCGGTACACGAGGCCCTTCTGGTGCAGGTCCACAAACACGCGCAATACGGCCTCGGTCAGCTCGGGCTCCATCGTGAAGCGCGTCCGGTCCCAGTCGCAGGAAGCGCCCAGTTGCTTGAGCTGCTCTAGGATGATGCCGCCGTACTTCTCCTTCCACGCAAAGGCGTGCTCCAGAAACTGCTCCCGCGTGAGGTCCTTCTTCTCGATGCCCTGCTCCTTGAGCAGCGCCACTACCTTGGCCTCGGTGGCAATGGAGGCGTGGTCGGTGCCGGGCACCCAGCAGGCTTCCTTGCCCTGCATGCGGGCCCGGCGCACCAGCACGTCCTGGATGGTATTGTTGAGCATGTGGCCCATGTGCAGCACACCCGTTACGTTGGGCGGTGGAATCACCACGGTGTAGGGCTGCTTGCGGGGGTTGGCTTTGGCTTTGAAGAAGCCCTGCTCCTGCCAGCGCTGGTACCATTTGGCTTCAACGTCGGCGGGGGTATAGGTTTTGGCGATGGACATCGTCAAGAGGGAATAATGGCGGTTCGGAATACCGACAAAAGTAGGCATTTCGGGCCGGCCATGGGCGGACGTAGCGAGGGTTAGGCTTGCGGAGAGCTGTTCCCATTATGAAACTAACGCCTCCGCTACATTCATCAGCCCGCATATTTCGCGTAAATTGCGGCCGACAAATGAAGTATGTTAAGGTTTAATCGAGGCAGGAATTATATATTAGGTTCTGACTTTCACCTTCCAAGCATCATTTCAATATGGCAGCTCTGCTTAAATTTCTGAAGGGCACTGTCGCCGCCAAAAAAGCATCTTTAGCACCAGCCGCCCCGCCGGCAGCCGCGGCTGCCTTCTCAGCCGGTACGCTCCGGGTCGGAATGGGACAGCTGCTGGTAGAAGGCGGTGAGCCCGACCGCAACCTCGAACGGGCCGCCCAGACGATTGCCGAGGCCGCCCGCCAAAACTGCGACGTAGTGCTTCTGCCTGAAACCCTCGATTTCGCTTGGACGCACCCCAGCGCCCTCACCGAGGCCCAGCCCATCCCCGGCATCTACTCCGACCGGCTCTGCCAGGAAGCGCTGCGCCACCAGGTATACGTGTGCGCCGGCCTGACTGAACGCGGCGCCGACGGCCGCATCTACAACGCCGCCCTCCTCATCAACCCCCAGGGCGAAATCATCAGCAAATACCACAAAATCAACCTGCTCACCGTGGAGATGCCCTACTACGCCGTGGGCCAGACCCTGAACGTGGTAGATACGCCTCTGGGCAAAATCGGCATCAACATCTGCGCCGACAACTTTCTCGACGGCCTCAGCATCGGGCACACCCTGGCCCGCATGGGCGCCGAGTTCATCCTCTCCCCTTCGTCCTGGACGGTGGATTACTCCATTACGGAGGAAGACGACCCCTACCACGAAAAGTGGGTGAAGCCGTACTCCATTTTGGCCCGGCTCTACAACATCACGGTGGTGGGCACTACGTCGGTAGGCTACATCGTGGGCGGGCCCTACGAGGGCAAGAAAAGCGTGGGCTGCTCGCTGGCCGTCGATGCCAGCGGCATCCGGGCGCAGGGCAAGTTCAACGAGTTTGCCGGCGACCTGGTAGTAGCCGACCTGCCCCGCCGGGTGCGGGCAGAAAAAGGCACCCAGATCGGCGAGATGCTGCTGCGCAAAGGTTTCCGCTTTGACACGCTACCCGCATAAGCCGCAGTATAGCCTTTTTTTAATACCAGCTTAATCCCGGGGTCCGACCTTGCGGCCGGACCCCGTTTCATTACCGCATGACCCAACTCTACCAACAGTGCCGCCGCTGCATCATGGATACCACCGTTCCCGGTATCCGGTTCGACAGCCAAGGCACCTGCAACTTCTGTGCTGTCCATGACCAAATGGACAAGGACTTTCCCTTGGGCGAAGCCGGCCGGCTGAAGGTTCAGGAACTCGCCAACGACATCAAAACGCTCGGCAAAAACCAGAAATACGACTGCGTGCTGGGCGTGAGCGGCGGCCGCGACTCGTCGTTTACCTTGTGGTACTGCGTCGTGAAGTTGGGGCTGCGGCCGCTGGCGGTGCACTTCAACGACGGCTTCGGCAACCCCGTGGCCGGCGAAAACATGACCAAGGCCTGCCGCAAGCTGGGCGTGGAGATGCGCACCATCACCTCCGACTGGCGCGAATCCAAGGACCTGAAAATCGCCTTCTTGAAAGCCTCCGTGCCTGATATGGAGGAAGGCACCGACGTGGGCATTGCCACGGCCCTATACGGCGTGGCGGCCAAGGAAGGCATTAAGCGCATCATCATCGGGCAGTCGTTCCGGACGGAGGGCATTGCGCCGCTGAGCTGGAACTACCTCGATGGCAAATACCTGAAAGCCGTACACAAGCAGTTCGGCACGGTGCCGCTGCGGCCCTGGAAGGCAGATGATCCGGGCTTCAATCTGGGCATCAAGGAAATGTTCTACTACGCCTTCATTCGGCGTATCAAAACCGTCACGCTGCTCTACCACGTCGATTACGTGCGGGCCGACGTGGACAAACTACTGGAGAAAGAGCTGGACTGGGTGAACCCCGGCGCCCATTACTTCGACGACCTCTACCAGAGCGTCATCTACTACCTCAACCGCACCAAGTTCAACATCGACCGGCGCCTGTTCAACTACTCGGCCTTGGTGCGCTCCGGCCAGATGCCCCGCGAGGTGGCCCTGGAACGGGTAAGCCACGTCAACAGCATCGAGGATGAGAAGGTCATCAACCTGTGCATCAAGCGCCTGGGCCTGACGCGCGAGGAGTTTGAGCAGATTGTGGCTGCCCCCCCCAAAACCTTCCACGACTACCCCAACAACTACGCCCTCATCCGGCAGCTGCGTTGGCCCATCAAGTTACTCAGCCGTCTGAACCTTATTCCGGAGTCCGCCTACGACAAGTATTTCAACTGCGGCACCTAACAGATGGTGCAGATATTTTTGATTTCGCAGATATTTTGATGGTTGATTCGCAAAAAGAAGAGGCTTGCCGACTGGCAAGCCTCTTCTTTTTAAACGATTGAGTCCGGAACATAACACAAATAAAATCTGTGACATCCAGGCATCTGCACTATCTGTGATTAGCTGTGCAGCCACTCTTTTTTGGCGGTCAGCTTCTCCTGCGACTCGCGGTAGTCGGGGTCGTCTACGCAGCAGTCAACGGGGCACACGGCGGCGCACTGGGGCTCCTCGTGGAAGCCCACGCACTCGGTGCATTTGTCCGATACGATGTAGTAGTACTCGTCGGAAATCGGGGTTTGCGGGGCCACGCCCGACACGGTCTGGCCGCCGTCAACGGTTACTTCCTTCAGCGTTGTGCCATCCGACCAGCGCCAGGCGGCACCGCCTTCGTAGATGGCCGTATTGGGGCATTCCGGTTCGCAGGCACCACAGTTGATGCACTCGTCGGTTATCATGATGGCCATAGCCTTCGAATCAGTTAAGTGAGCAGTCTGAACTAGAATACGCAGAAACAAACCAAACGGCAGTTTCTGCGGCACGCAAAAGTAGAAACTAACTGGAAGCCGTGCGAGTTTTTTGCGGCTGACGGCTGCGAAATACCGAATTTGCAGCCCCAACAGCCAACGACCGGCGGCCTAACAAGGCCGCAACGCGCCACTTTGTTTCCTTCCGCTATGCACCACCCCGACCGTCTTGCTGCTTTTGTGGCCCTGGGCCACTTCCTGCGTACCCTTTCTGCCGATGAGCTGGCCCACCTAGCAGCCCGGGCCCGCAACCAGAATGCTTGGTTTGACGCCCCCAACGTGACGGCCGCCATCCAGGGCATTGCCGCGATGCTGGCAGAGGAGCCGCTCCGGCACTGGGCCGCCCGCTACCCGGCCGAGCCCGCCACGCCCCGGCGAGTGGGCGTGGTGATGGCCGGCAATATTCCGCTGGTGGGTTTCCACGATGCGCTGTGCGTGCTGTTGAGCGGCCACACGCTGCTGGCCAAGCTCAGCAAAGACGACACCGTGCTCATGACCTGGATTCTGACGGAGCTGCAGCGGCTGGAGCCGCGCTTCGCCGCGCAGATTGTGCTGGCCGAGCGCCTCAACGCCGCCGACGCCTACATTGCCACCGGCTCCGACAACACGGCCCGCTACTTCGATTTCTATTTTGGCAAGAAGCCGCACATAATCCGGCGCAACCGCACCAGCCTGGCTGTGCTTACGGGCCGCGAGGAGCCGCACGACCTGGGCCTGCTGGGCGAAGACATCTTCCGGTACTACGGCCTGGGCTGCCGCAACGTGAGCAAGCTCTACGTGCCGCAGGGCTACGATTTCACCCCGCTTCTGGACTCGTTACAGCCCTGGCACCATGTGCCGGACCATCATAAATACCAAAATAATTACGACTACAATAAAAGCATTCTGCTCGTGAATCGGGTGCCACATTTGGACACCGGCTTCCTGCTGCTCACCGAAAATGCGCCGCTGGTTTCGCCTATTTCGGTGCTGCATTACAGCTTCTATACCAACGAAATAGACCTGGTTGACCAGCTGACCGACGTGGCCGCCCAGACCCAGTGCATCGTCTCGGCCAGGGGGCATTGGGCGGGCAGCTTTCCGTTCGGGCGGGCCCAGTCGCCGGCCGTCACGGACTATGCCGATGGTGTAGATACTATGGCCTTTTTGGCAGAATTGGCGTAAAATTAGCTACTTGAGTTGACCAGGATGGCGGTAGCGGCAGGCAGGCCCGACAAGGCGGGGCCAGTTCATGGTCGCTTCACGCAGCCACCAGCAATTTCCGGTTCTCTTTGGTTTCACTTTGCCTGTTTAGCCCCTACTACCATGTCGCCCGACCTCCCCGTAGCCACTGCCGAAGTAATCGACAAAGACCTGATTCCCAGCCTGCATTTTGCGGCTGAAGATGTGCTGTCCGATCCGGCCGCCATCAAGCACCGCCGCCACGATGCCGAGCGCGCCACCAGCCTCGGCAACAACTACCAAGGCAAGCTGGATATCTACTTTCAAACGGCCGATGGCGCCGTGAAACGCGTGTACACCACCATCTGGGCCACTCACCAAGACTACCTGACCCTCAAATCCGGCATTACGCTGCCCATCCACGCCGTGCTAGGATTCGACTTCTACTAATCACGGATTTAAGTGGATTAGTCGGATTTTGTGGACGATTGAAGTTCACTCAAAGCAAAAGAGGCTTGCCAACTGGCAAGCCTCTTTTGCTTAATGGACCAAGTGCATGCATATAGCACCGTCCACAAAATCCGATTAATCCGGCTAATCCGCTTAAATCCGTGATTACAGTCGGTCCAGGGTTTTCTGGATCAGATCGCCGATAACCTGCTCGGAGTTGGTGGCAAACTCGCCGGTGGCGCGGTTGGCCACAATAGCGTTCAGCGACACCACTTCGTGGCCCAGCAGGCGGCCCAAAGCGTAGTAGCCGGCTGTTTCCATCTCGAAGTTCGTGAGGCGGAACTCGCCTTCGGCGCTTTCGTGGCGGAAGTTCTGGAACTGCTCAATCAGGTTGGGAATACGCAGATCGAGGCGCAGCACACGGCCTTGCGGGCCGTAGAAGCCGGGGCAGGTGAGCGTGTTGCCGACCACCATACCGGCGCCCAGCTGCTCGCGTAGCAGGTCGTTGCCGCGCACGCAGTACGGGCGGTAGTCGAGGCCCAGGGCCTGCTGCACGCCAGCGCCGATGGCCACTTCCAGCCCGGTTTCCACCAATGGGTAGAACTGCATCAGCGAGTCGAGGCCCACGGCGTGCTCCGAAACCAGGTGCGAGCCAATCGGAATGTCGGCCTGCAGGGCGCCGCTGGTGCCCACGCGCACGATGCGCAGCGCAATGCGCTCCTCCAGCGGCCGCGGTTCCCGGGTCACGAAGTCGATATTCACCAGCGCATCCAGCTCGTTGAGCAGGATGTCGATGTTGTCGGTGCCCATGCCGGTGCTGATGACGGCCAGCCGCTTGCCCTTGTAGTAGCCCACGTGGGTTACAAACTCGCGCTTGCTGATGATTGTCTCAATCGAGTCGAAGTGCTGGCTGACCATCGGCACCCGCTCCGGGTCGCCCACCGTAATGATGGTGTCGGCAATGTGGTCGGGCTGCAGGTTGAGATGGTAAATGCTGCCGTCTTTATTGAAAATCAGCTCGGAATCAGGAATGGGCATGGGTGGGAGAGTTAGCGAGAGAAAGTTGTAAAAATCCAGACCGTCATGCTCGGCATGATGATCTAGGCTACTTAACCGGAGCCCGATACGAAATCAGGCCCTGCTCGGGGCGGTAGTGGTTGCTGATTTTGGGGTAGGTACCGGTGCCATCGTAGGGGCGCTTGGCGGGGTGCTCCTGGCAGGCCACCGAGCAGGCGCCTTCCAGCTGCTGGCCGCAGGCTTCGCAGAGCGGCACGTGGGCGTTGCAGGTCGGATTAGCGCAGTTCACCATCCGGTCGGAGGGCGTGTGGCAGTGGTGGCACTGGCTGATAACGGTAGGGTTGACGCTGTTCACGTCTACGGCCACGCGGCCATCGAACACGTAGCATTTGCCGTCGAAATCCTCACCGCCGGCCTCCAGGCCGTACTTGATGATGCCGCCGTGCAGCTGATACACGTCCTCGAAACCTTGCTCCAGCAGAAAGGCTGAGGCTTTTTCGCACTTGATGCCGCCGGTGCAGTAGGTCAGCACCTTCTTGCCCTTATACTGCTCCAGTTCGGCCACCTTGTCCGGGAACTCGCGGAAGTTCTCGATGTCGAGCGTCACGGCGTTTTTGAAGCGGCCCAGCTCGTGCTCATAATCGGAGCGCACATCCAGCACCACCACGTCGTCCTGGTCTTTCAGAGCCTTGAACTCTTGGGGCGACAGGTGGATGCCAGTGCGCTCGTAAGGCTTGATGTGAGGCAGCCCGACGTGCACGATTTCGGGCTTCACGCGCACGTGCAGCTTCTGGAACGTGTGAGCCGGCGCGTCTTCGATCTTGAATTCCAGCGCCGCAAAACGCGGGTCGGCCTTCACCTCCCGCATATACTCGGCGCAGTCAGCTACGGTGCCCGACACGGTGCCGTTAAGGCCCTCAGGCGCCACAATGATGCGGCCCCGCAGGTTCAGGCGCAAACACAGCCGGTGGTGCTCCTCGCGGAACTGTTCCGGATCGGCAATCGGCGTGTAGCAGTAATAGAGCAGAACGTGGTAGTCCATTTTTCGAATTAGTAATTAAGAATTAGCAATTAAGAATTGTAAAAGTCTACTGGTTATGCGTTGCACGTTGAACCAGCAAATCATCAATTCTCAATTACTAACTACTAATTAAACCTTGGCAGCAGGGTTGCCGAACACTGTCTGGTTGGCGGGCACGTCGGCCACTACCACCGAACCGGCTCCTACGCGGGCCTTGTTGCCGATCTTGACGCCGGCCACGATGATGGCACCGGCCCCGATGAATGCCTGCTCCCCTACCACCACGTCAGCGTTGAGGATGGCGCCGGCCCCCAACTGGGCGTAGTCGCCGAGGTCGGCGCGGGCATCGAGCACGGCGTTGGGCCCGATCAGGCAGCCGTTGCCCACTTTGGCGGTGCCGGATACCACGGCATTGGCTCCCACGAGGTTGCCGTGGCCCAGCCAGGCGTGCGGCGACACGCTGGCGCGCTGGTGAATGGCATTGACCGGCACGGCCTGGTATTCATCGTGGAGCATGCTGGTGAGGCTGCGGCGGCTGGCGGTGTCTTCAGTAGCCACGAAGACCTCGCACTTCTTGCCCAGCAGCTTCAGCAGCTCTTTGTCGTCGGTGTTGCCCATCACGGGCACGTCGAGCAGCTCGGTGTTTTGCAGCGCGGTATCGTCGTCGAGGAGGCAGTAGACCACCACCTCATTGGAGAGAAAAGCGTCGAGAGCGGTGATGCCCACCGTTTGGGCACCAAGTATGATTACAGGATTTTCCATGCGAAGCGAAATGCGGCCTAGGTAGGCCGGCAGAGTTCCAAACCGCAAATTTACGGATTCGTTCGCTGCCACGAAGCAGAGGCCGCCGGCTTTTCCGGCAGGGCCGCTACATTACTAGGCGGCGCAGCCAGCGCGCGGCGCCCTCGTGCTGCAGCGCCAGCCACACCAGATAGGGCAGCAGCGCCGCCCGGTAGCGGCTCAGGGTGCCCAGGTTGGGGCTGCTGAGCCCCAGTAGCGCGGCCAGCAACACACAGTACAGCAGCAGCACCAGCACCAACGCAAATGGCAGCCGGCCCGGCCTCCCCCGCAAGGTCTGCACCACTGACCACAGCAGCACCGCCAGCAGCGCCAGGTTTTCAAGCCCCGCCACCACGTAGAGCGCGCCGCCACCTTCCCAGGGCCAGGGCCGCGCCAGCGCCGCCCCGATAGCCGCGGGCGTGTGCGCCAGCACATTTTCGCCGGTGGGCCGCAGATCTGGGTACTCGATGCGCGGCCGGCCGGCGGACTTGGCATATAGCTCGCGGTAGTTGGTGAGCAGGCGGCTAGTGAAGCGGTTCATGGTGAACACCGGGCTTACCTGCCCCACTACAAACACGCCGCCCGCCAGCAGCAGCCCCAGCAGCAGTACCTGCCCCCAGCGGCGGCGCAGTCCGCCCAGCCACTGCCCCGTCCGGATGGCGGCCAGCCCGGCCAGCGCCGCCAGCAGCAGCCCCGCAAAAAAGAACCGGGCCTCGAAGTGCAGCGCCGCCAGCGCCAGCAGCGCCAGCCATTGCCACAGGCGCAGCTTTTCCGAGCCATACAGCCACTGCAGCACCAGCGCCACCACGGCGGCACCGCTGCCTACCAGCACGCTTTCCTTGGTGAGGCCCGCCGTCCAAAACAGCACGCTGGGCCACAGCAGAAAGCCCACCAGCACCGCCCCGGTGGGCGTGTCCGGGAACAGGCGGCGCACGGTGCGGGCCAGCTCCCAGCCCGCCACAAAGCAGAACAGACTGGCATACAACCCCGAAACCCACAGGCTGCCCACCGCCCCCAGGTTCAGCATCGACACGACCTTATACATGAAGAACGTGTTGGAGAAGCCGTGAAAGACGACGTGCCAGTCGTGGAAATGAAACTCGTTGCCGAGCGCCGTGTGCAGCCAAGCCACCGGGCTTTCCCAGAGCTGCCGGCTAAGGGCGTTGCCGAAAAGCTGCATGTGTCCGGAGTCGGCGCTAGGGCGCCAGCTGGCCGCCGCCCAGGCCAGCAGCTTTAGGCCCAGCAGCGGCAGCAGCCAGCGGCCTAGCCCGGCCTCCGTGAGCCGGGGCCGCAGCCAGCGCCACAGCAGCAGCAGCAGACCCGCATTGAGCACAAGAGCCAGCAGCAGCTTCACGAAACAGCCGGGGTTCGTTGCAAAATCCGGCTGCCGATGGCGCAGTGCAGGCAGCAACGCGGCGTGCAGTAGCCGCGGTGCAGCGCCAGCAGCCCCTGCGAGTCGGCGGCGCTGCGGTGGCCGAAGCCCTGGGTTGCGTAGGCGTCGGTAATGTGGTTGTGCTCGGCGGGCAGCTCGCTGAGCAGCGCCACGGCGCTTTCCACCAGCTCCGGCTGGCCTACGTGCCGGGCATAGGCCACCCGCAGCGGCACCACTACATTGGTTATCAGCACCTGCACGCTGCTTTTGCCCAGCGCCGGCACCTTGCCGGGCACGCCGGGCCGGAAGTGCTGCCGCCAGTAGTCGGTGGTCGGGGCCTGGAAGAACTGGGTGAGGGTACGGACGTCGGCGGCCGTGAGTAGGGCGTCGAACAGCGCGGGGCGGGAGTGCAGCACGGCGGCCAGCTGGGCCAGCCGCACCGGCGCGAAATTGGCTGGCCGCAGCCGCAGGAAGTTCCACTCATGCGCCTCCAGCGCCGTGCCGTGCAGGCTGTACTTGTGCTGCAGAAACGCAAACTCCTGCCGCAGCCCGGCCAGATAGGCATCGTGGCGGGTGGCGTCAGTTTCAGCCAGGAAGCCGGCCTGCCCGAACAGCAGGGCCTCTAGCTGCCGCGCATCGTGGCGGTGGCGGCGCACGATACTTAGCGGCAGGGCCTTGGCCAAGCGGGCCAGCGGCTCACTGTTTTTCTGAAAGCCGAAAGCCGCCGCCAGCGTGTGGTAGGCGGTGGCCTCCCAGTCCTGCCCCAGCCGCTGATGCAGCTCTTCCACCACTTGGGCTTTCTGCTCCACCCGCTCCAGCAATGCCCGTTCCACCATGCTCATGCGCGTTACGGCCGGCACCGTGCTCAGCAGTGGCGCGCACGGCAGCGCATCGGGAGCCTCGGCCGTGGCTAGCAGCTTCTCGTAGGTGGTCAGTAGCGTGGACGCCACGCGCGGGGCCAGCGCCAGCGCGGGTACTTCGCTGCCGTCGAGGCGCTGCACGGCCTGATCAGCTTCGTACACCACGTGCAGCACCACTTGGTCGTATTTGGGGTCGTGCTGGTGCTGGTGGCGGTGCCAGTCGGAGGCGCGCAGATGGATTTCCACCGCGCCGTTCCACTCCACTTCGCCCAGCTGCAAGCGGGCGTTCAGGAAGTCGGGGCCGGCGTCGGGGTTGCGCATGCCGGGGCGCAGCACGGTTATCGGCTGCTCATCGGTGGTGCACAAATCGGTTTTATCGAAATACTGATGCTGCCAGACGTAGTGGAGGAAATCTTCTTGCATAGCGCCACCCATAAAGTACGGACGGGCAAGATACTGGGAAACCGCACGCTTTGGGCAGCCTGCGCTGCACGGCGGCGTGTCTCCCCAAACGAAACCGGCCCGCCTCCTGTAGGGAAGCGGGCCGGTTTCGTTTGGCAGAAGCAATTAGCGCAGGTCGATAACCTTCACGCCTTTGTATTTCGACTTGTCGAAGTTGAACGTGGTGGCATCCACGGGCACGTTCGGGGTAAACTTGTTGATCTTGAAGGTATAGCGGTTGCCGTTCTTCTTGAACATCTGCCAGCTCTTCACCGACTTGTCTACCTTGCTCACCTTCAGACGCACCTTGAACACGGGGTTGCTGCGGTCTTCCGGCGACAGCTCAATCACGTCCACGGCCTCACCGTTTTCCTTGGCTTCCTGCACGTAGGAGTACTTGTAGCCTTTCTTATAGAGCGTGTAGATCTGCGAAGGCGAGATTTCCTGTTCGTCGGCCTCGAAGTCCGAGATGTTCACCTCGTTTTCCGACTTCATGTATGTCCAGACTGTCTGGCCGTTGTTGATGACCTCCTGGCCGCTGATTTTCAGCCGGAACTTCTGGCCGCTCACCAGAATGTCGCCGCTCAGGTTTTCCTTCACCTTTGTGGCGTCGTTTTCCAGCGTCTGGGTGAAGTTAGCCCGGAAAGCTTTCATGGCCTGATACTTGGCGCTCATCTGGTCGAGAATCTTGCCGGCTTTGGGGTCCTGCTGCGCAGAAGCAGCCGACGAGAGCGACACGGAAAGAGCAAGCAGGGCGAGGTATTTTTTCATTGCAAAAAGGTGGTGATTCGGTAGGTTGAGTACAGAGACGTGTAGCAGGCCAGTTTGTTTACTTCTAAACCAAAAGAAGTGGTAAAACCTCCCTGGCGTGGCTGGAAACAGCTGCTGGCGCTTACTTGGGCAGGGTATTCAACAACTGTTCCAAACTGTACTCGTCCGGAATTAATACTTCGCGGGCCTTGCTGCCCTCAAACGGCCCCACGATGCCGGCGTGCTCCAGCTGGTCGATGAGGCGGCCGGCGCGGTTGTAGCCGAGCTTCAGGCGGCGCTGCAGCAGCGAGGTGCTGCCCTGCTGGTGCGTGACGATAACGCGGGCCGCTTCCTCGAACATGGCGTCGCGCTGCGAGGGGTCCATGTCTTCCATGTCGCCGCTGCCGCCGCCGCTTTCGCCCACCACTTCGGGCAGCAGATAGGCGTCGGGGTAGCCCTGCTGCTCGCCGATGTAGTCGCAGAGGCGGTCCACTTCGGGCGTGTCGATGAACGCGCACTGCACCCGGATGATGTCGGAGCCTTGAGAAATCAGCATGTCGCCCTGGCCCACCAGCTGGTCGGCGCCACCGGCGTCGAGAATGGTGCGCGAGTCGATTTTGCTGGTCACCTTGAAGGAAATCCGGCAGGGGAAGTTGGCCTTGATGATGCCGGTAATGACGTTGACGCTGGGGCGCTGGGTGGCCACAATCAGGTGAATACCGATGGCGCGGGCCAGCTGCGCGAGGCGGGCAATCGGGGTTTCCACCTCCTTGCCGGCGGTCATCATCAGGTCGGCCAGCTCGTCAATCACCAGCACGATGAAGGGCATGAAGCGGTGGCCCTTCTTGGGGTTGAGGCGGCGCTCGATGAACTTTCGGTTGTACTCCTTGAGGTTGCGGCAGCCGGCGTCCTTGAGCAGGTCGTAGCGGCGGTCCATTTCCATGCACAGCGAGTTGAGCGTGTTCACCACCTTCTTGGTGTCGGTGATGATGGCCTCGTCGGTGTCAGGCAGCTTGGCCAGGAAGTGGCGCTCAATCTTGTTGAAGATGCTCAGTTCCACCTTTTTGGGGTCAACGAGCACGAACTTGAGCTGAGCCGGGTGACGCTTGTAAAGCAGCGAGGCCAGAATCACGTTCAGACCCACCGATTTACCCTGGCCGGTGGCCCCGGCCATCAACAAGTGGGGCATCTTGGCCAGGTCCACCACAAACACCTCGTTGGTAATGGTGCGGCCGAAGGCAATCGGCAAATCCATTTCGGTGTGGGCGAACTTCTCGGTGGCGAAAACCGACCGAATACTTACCATCTCCTTCTTGGTATTCGGCACCTCGATACCGATGGTACCCTTGCCCGGAATCGGGGCGATAATCCGGATGCCGAGGGCGGCGAGGCTCAGGGCAATATCGTCTTCGAGGCTTTTGATTTTGGAGATGCGCACCCCGGCGTCGGGCACGATTTCGTAGAGCGTGACCGTGGGGCCGATGGTGGCCTTGATGCTGGCGATGTTGATGCCGTAGTGGCCCAGCGTCTCCACAATGCGGTCCTTGTTGGCCTCCAGCTCTTCCTTGGTTACCTGCGCCTTGGCCACGCCGTAGTCGTTGAGCAACTCCAGCGTGGGGTACTGGTAGCGCGAGAGGTCCAGCGTGGGGTCGTAGTTGACGGCGGGCATGGTGTCCATGTCCTCGTCATCGTCGGCAATGCGGGCCATGTCGGCGCCGGCGGCGGGGTCCAGCTCGCCGGGCTTCTCAGTAATCTGCAGGGCCGGTGCTTCGATGTTGGTTGTTCGTTGCTCGTTGTTTGTGATGGGCAGCGGCGTGTCGTCGTCTACGAGGTCGGAGAGGGAAAGCGGCGTGGGCACCCGCGACGGAGCCACGGCCAGCGGCTCCGGGTCGGCGGGCGCTTCGATGGAGAAGCTGGGGCCTTTGGGGGCGGCAGCAGTAGCACCTCCGGCAGCCATGGAAGCCGCGGCGCTGGCCGCGCTTACCGTGGCACCGGCCGCCGCTACGCTCATGGGCACGGCCGTGCCAGCCGCGGTGGCCAGGGTGGCGGCACCGGCGCCAACAACAGCAGCGGTGGCCGGCGCCACGCTGAACGCGGGCGAAGCCACCGGACCGGTCGTTACGGTCGGCGCGTCGGGCATGGTGTAAGGTTCATCTTCCGGCTCGTCCTCGGTGAAAGCAGCAGCGGGGGCCACGACCACGGGGCGCGTATCGCGCACCACGAAGCCCATATCCGGCTCCGGCTCGTCTTCCTCGAAAGGTGCCGTGGCCGCCATAGCCGGGCGCGCCGACTGCTCGGCGGCGGCAGGCTCCAGGTCCGGCTCCTCCCCTTCTGCCCCAAAGCGCGGCAGCGTCACGGACGTAACGTTGAAGAAGAACACCACGAAGGAAATCAGCAGGAAGGCCAGCAGCAGCACCGTGCCCCAGCCGATGAGGCTATCGAGCCAGACGGCGGCTTCATAGCCGATGCCGCCGCTCAGGAAGTCGAGGCGGTAGCCCAGGGTGGGGTCGGCGTCGGGGGCCTGCATAGTGAGCACCACGTAGCCCAGCAGCACGCTCAGCCAGCCCATAATGAACAGGCACAGCGCCAGCACGTAGCTCACCGACACGCCCGCGCGCCGGAACACAATCTTGTAGCCCAGGAAGAAGACAATCGGAATCAGGGCGAAGGCCGCCACGCCGAAGCCCTTGTAAATCAGCAGTTGAGCCAGAAAAGCCCCCACCAGTCCCAGCCAGTTGCCCGACTGCTGCCCGGCTTCCTTCACCGGCGTATGGTCGAGGCCTTCCACCACGCTCTGGTCGGCGTGGCCGGTGAACAGGAACGAGAAGAAGGCAAAGGTCAGGTAGAGTGAGGCCAGCAGGAAAAAGAAGCCCAGAAACAGCTGAAACCGCCGGTCGCGCAGGAAGCCAAACATGGCGCCCAGGTTCAACGACGGCAGCTTCAGGGGCTTACGCGGCGGCTTGGGGGCCGCCTTTGGCTCGGCCGAGGCCCGGCGGTTTTCGCGGGGCGCGGCCGGTTCGGGCGCGGCCGAGCGAGGCTGCGGGGCACGGGTTGGCCGGGGCTCATTAGCCCGGCTGGGATGGGTTGCGTCTTGCTTGTAGGTATTTTTTGCCATTCTCACGCGCCAAAGGGCCAAATCTAGGCAATTGTTGGTGGATTCAGCGGATTCGTGGATTGGTGGGTTGATGGAGTGATGGAGGCGAAAATCCAGAACGTCATTCCGAGCGGAGCGAGGAATCTCGCGAGCTGACGTTGTATTCGTGGTTCAACATCAGCATGCGAGATTCCTCGCTCCACTCGGAATGAGGTGCTATTTCCACCAGCCCGCCAATCCATCACTCCACCTCATACAGCCAGATGTGCCAATAAGCGTTAGGCTGGCCGAACTCGCCGGCCAGCCGCAATCCGCTGCGGGCAGGCGTAGCCAGCCGGGCCGCCGACAGCACGTAGCGCCCGCCCAGCTGCCGGAAAGCAGCGGCATCGAAGGCGAAACTCTGCACTGTGCGTTGCTGAAACGCACCCACCCGGAAATCCTTGCCTAGCTCACTGGAAAACAGGTAGCAGCGGTTGCCCCAGGCATCGAAGTAGCGGCGCAGGGTGTCATTTTTAGCCAGCTCCCCCGCTATTATTGGGCGGAAGCGGTGCTTGTAGGGCAGCGGGTAGTTGTTCTGATAAGAGTCGAGAGTGTAGAAGTTGTTGAGCTGGGCCACGGCTGGCGGCAAACCCAGGCTGGCCACGCGGTACTGCGCCGGTTCCAGGCCCGTTTGCTGCCGGATGGCCTGCTGCACCTGCTCAAACAGCTCCGGAGCCACGTAGGCCATATAGTTGGGCTCATGCGGATTGGGGCGGCCGGCCAACTCGCGCAGATTATTGAGCCACTCCGGATTCATCCCCAGCCCGATCAGCAGCTGCAGCCCTACCACCACCGCCTGCCAGCGGCCACTCAGGTAGCGCAACGCCAACGCCAGCAGCCAGAACCACAGCAGCGGCGCCAGAAAATGCAGCCGCCCGAAGTTGAACACGCCCAGAATCGGCAGCCGATGCTGCCCCCAGGACACCAGCTGCGGATAGAAGCCGCTGAACACCGCCAGCGCCGCCAGCGCCAGCAGCCAGCCGCCCAGTTGCCGCGCCCGCGTCGCCCGCTGCCCGGCCGGGGCCAACGCCACGGCGGCCGCCACGGCCAGCAGCACCGCCACCCGCAGAAACCGGCTGGCGTGGTACTGCCCGAACAGAAAAAACTGAACGGCGCCGCGCAACCCCGTTTTCAGACCCAGCGGCGTCAGCTGAGCCAAGTCGAACTCCACGCGGTGCGGCACAAACTGCCGGGCCACCAGCAGCGAATAGAACAGCGGCCACTCCACTACTAGGTACACAGCCAGCAATAGAAGCAGCGCGCCCAGGAAGGGCCAGTGGGGCCGCCCCTGCCGCCACCAGTCATGCAGCCAGAGGGCGCCCAGCGCCGCCAGCACAAACGGCCCTACAAACACGAACATCGTCCAGAGCGGAAAGGCGGCAATCAGCAGCCAGTGCCACCACCGGGCCGCGCCGCGCCGCACGGCCAGAAACGCCAGCAGCAGCGCCGGTTGCCCCAGCACCGACAATCCGTACATCGAGTAGAGCGGCAGCAACGCCCAGGCCAGTACCACTCCGGCTGCCACCCGCCGCTGCCGCCGCTCAGGCAGCAGCTCCTGCCGCAGTAGTGCATATAAGGCCAGCAGCCCCAGCAGCCGCACTAGGGCCTGCTGCACCAGATAGGCGGCCCATGGCGGCAGCAGGGCAAACAGCCCAACCGTGGCGCTCAGGCCCGGGCGCAGGGCGTTGCGGGGCAGCCCGTCCATCAGGGCCGGCACCACAGTCTGCGGGCGGTAGTCCAGCGCAACCCCTTGCTGCACAAGCAGATATGGAATATTCAGCTCCGCATCCAGATTATCGTCGATGGTAACGTAACTGTGAGCCCGCAAAATGCCGTATGGAAGTACAAACAGCAGCAAGCCCAGCACCGCCAGCACCAGCGGCGGAAGCCGAAACGAATCAGAAGGATTTGAAGCAGGCACGAAAAACAGGTTTGCTGCAAAAGTACCCCGCCGCGCCCGAACCTTTCCGACCACACCAATTGCAATGCTCAGTTAGGACTGTATCCACTCCTGCCCCGCATTGTCCCATGACTATCATTTCGCCATCTGCCTCCGAGAAACAATCGTTCTGCCAGGTTGAATACGACGCGCGCAATCATTGGCTGCGCACCACCTGGTACGGCTTCGTAAATCCACAGCAAGCTCTCCAGAGCATTGTTTCGCACCTCGACCTGCTCAGCAGTCCTTTAGCACCCCTCTTTCTCAACGACAACAGCCGGGTGCTCAATCCCTGGTTTGACTCGCTGACGTGGCTGCGCTACGTGTGGGAAAGCACCAATACGCCCCCGCCATCCTGCGTGGCCCACGTCATGCAGCCCGGCGCCAGCGCCAACGTCGGCGACCTGGACACCAGCTGGACACGCAACGCCGGCACCGACCTGCAGCTGTTCGAATCGGTGTGCGAGGCCGAAGAGTGGCTGCACACCTGCCAGCACAAGCTGCGCTAACGGCTTTTTGTGAAGGCCAGACGGCCTAGAAAGGCGTGCTCCACTTGGGGTCGGTGTATACGTTGGTGCCCGTCAGCGTTTTCAGAAAGGCCGACAGCGAATTCACCTCGGCGGCCGTCAGGTTCAGCTTCTGGCCGAAGCCGTTGGGGCGCAGGCGTGGGTCCAGGCGGTTGTTGCCGGGCGCCAGGTTGATGGTGCCGTAGTGGCCGATGGCCGCCTGCAGCGTGGTGATGCCCCCGGTGTGCATGAGCTGAGTATGCAGGTTGCCGCTGCCATTGAGCATGTCGCGCAGCGTGGGCACGCGGGTGTTGTTCACGTCGATGCCTGTGCCGTTCAGCACCCCAATGATGCCGTTGTTGCCGGTGTTGGGGTCGATGTCGAACTCCGGGGCGTTGTGGCAGCCGTTGCAGCCCAGGCCGCCGGCTATGCGGTTGCCGGTGGCGTCGAAGACGGGCGGCGCCAGAAACAGGTTCTTTCCCGCGTTTTCCTGGGCCGTGAAGTTGGCGAAGTTCTGCTGGTCGTTGGCGGCCAGCGCCCGGCCCGCATCATAGCGCGAATCAAACGACTGGATGCTGCGGATAAACTGCGCCAGGCACTCTTGCAGCTTCGGCTCGGTGATGGTGGGGCTGCCGTAGGCAAACTGAAACAGCTCCTGGTAGTAGCCCATGCCCTGCAGCTTGCTCAGCAGCGCCGCCATGTTGGGCCGGCCGCTCTGGCCGCTAAAGCCCATTTCGGCGTGGTCCTTAATGGGCTGCGTGGCCTGCTCCTCCAGCGAGCTAGCCCGCTCATCCCAGAAAAACTTGGTTTCCCGGCCAAACCGCGCATTTACCAGGCGCATGGCGTGTCGGCCGGTCAGGCCGCCACTCACGCCTTTGCTGGCCAGCTCGGCATCCCCGAAGGCCAGCTCCTGCCGGTGGCAGCTCCCGCACGATACTGTATTGTCGATGCTCAGGCTCTTGTCATAGAACAGCACCCGGCCCACCGTGGCCTTCTCGTTGCTGATGCGGTTGCTGCCGGTGTTATCTTTGGTGATGTAGGCCGGCCGGGGCTGGTTGGCGTAGTCGGCCAGCTGGTTGAGGTCGAGCTTGCTGCCGAAAGCGGCTTTCACGGCTTCGTAAGTGGGCTGCGTGGTTTCGCTTGAATCTTTGGCGCACTGCTGGAAAAGTACCACCGTCAGAAACAGGGCGGCGGACGTTCGTAAAGCTTTCATGGAGGGATAAAAATGGAGGCAGACAGTTGCCGGGCCGGGTTACTTCGACAATGTGCCAGTAACCCGGTTTAATCCCTATATATTGTATTTATTATTTATTTACTAATCGGCACCAAAAAACCGTCGGAAAGCAGACCGAATATGAGGCTGCTTTCCGGCGGCATTACCTGACCGAGGCCACTCAGCTGCGCGGATGAAAGGCCGTAATCACCTGCCGCAGGTAGTCGCGGTCGAGGTGGGTGTAGATTTCGGTGGTCGTGATGCTTTCATGGCCCAGCATTTCCTGCACGGCCCGCAGGTCGGCGCCGCCTTCTATGAGGTGCGTGGCGAAGGAATGCCGGAACGTGTGCGGGCTGATGCTCTTGCGCACCCCAGCCTTATCGGCGGCGGCTTTAATGACCGTGAACACCGTGACGCGCGACAAGCTGCTGCCGCGCTTGTTAAGAAACACGAAGTCCTCGTGGCCCGGCTTGATGTCGAGGTGGCAGCGGATGCCTTGCAGGTAGAGCCCCAGGTGCTTCAGCGCGTCGCGCCCGATGGGCACCAGCCGCTCCTTATTGCCTTTGCCGGTCACGCGCACGAAGCCTTGATCGGCGTAGACGTTGGACAGGCGCAGGCCAGTCAGCTCGCTCACGCGCAGGCCCGAGGAATACAGCACTTCCAGCATAGCGCGGTTGCGGGTGCCTTCGGGCGTGCTCAGGTCGATGCCGTCCAGCAGCTGCACGATTTCGTCGTAGCTGAGCGTGTCGGGCAGCTTGCGGCCGGTTTTGGGCGCTTCCAGCGTATCGGTGGGGTCGTGCGTGAGCAGGTCCTCCATAATCATGAAGCTGAAAAAGGCCTTGATGCCGGACAGAATGCGCGCCTGCGAGGTGGCACTCAGCCCCAGTTCGCCGAGGTAGGCCAGAAATTCGCGCAGCAGCTCGGCCGTCACTTCCTTGGGCGAATTGGGCAGGTGCCGGATTTGCAGGAAGTGGTGCAGCTTGCTTACGTCGCGCACGTAGGCTTCCACTGAATTGCCCGACAACGACTTCTCCAGCTGCAGATAGCCTTCAAACTGCCGAATAGTAATGGACCAGGTGGACATCTGTGTAGGGCTTAGGGAATAGGGCCTGGGGCTCAGGCCACGTGCATAGCCGGGCAGTATTGCCGCGAATATTGTTTTGTGGTCGCAAGTTTAACGAAGCGTAATTTGCCGTCGCCAATTAATCAGCCAGTGCACCCGCCTCACTGAGCCTAAGCCCCAGGCCCCATTCCCTAAGCCCCATACATGCAGCTTCTCATTCTCAACGGCCCCAACCTCAACCTGCTCGGCCGCCGCGAGCCGGGCATCTACGGCACCCGCTCCTTCGAAGACTACCTGCCCGAGCTGCGCGCCGCCTTTCCGGAAGTACAGCTGGAGTATTTCCAGAGCAACCACGAGGGCGAGCTGCTCGACAAGCTGCACGAAGTGGGCTACACCTACCACGGCATCGTGCTCAATGCCGGCGGCTACACCCACACCAGCGTGGCCCTCGCCGACGCCGTGGCCGCCATCAATACGCCCGTGGTGGAAGTGCACCTGAGCAACCTGCACGCCCGCGAGGAATTCCGGCAGCGCAGTCTGCTGGGCAAGCACTGCATCGGCAGCATCAGCGGCTTCAAGCTGGAAAGCTACCGCATGGCCGTGCAGTATTTCGAAAGCCAGCGCCCCAAGCGCATGGGGTTTAAGGTGTGATTTTTGACCGATGAGGTGATGGGGTGAATGGTGATGAGGTGAATGGTGACAGGTTAGAACGTCATTCCGAGCAGCGCGAGGAATCTCGCGTGCTGACGTCTGAGCAACACTGCACCATCAGCACGCGAGATGCTTCGGCTGCGCCTCTGCATGACGTTCTAACCTGTTACCCTTCACCTCGTCACTTCTGTCCCTCATCACCCCATCCCCTCATCACTACCTTTGCACTTCTCCTCTAGCCTCACTACACCTATGTATACATTCAATCCCGGCCCTTCGCAGGTGTACCCCCAGGTACGCCAGTATCTTCAGGACGCTTTCGACGAGGGCTGGCTCTCGGCCCCGCACCGCGGCGAGCGGTTCACGGGCCTCATGCGCCAGACCGTGCAGGAGCTAAAAAACAAGCTCAACGTGCCTCAGGACTACACCGTGTTCTTCATGGGCTCGGCCACGGAGTGCTGGGAAGTGCTGACGCAGAGTCTCACGCCGCGCAAAAGCTTTCACCTCTACAGCGGGGCCTTCGGCGAGAAATGGTACGAGTACGCCAAGGCCCTGCGCCCGGCCTGCGTCGGCTACCCGTTTGGTATTGATGAGGTGCCCGACGTGGCAGCCCTGCCCCTACCCGACTCCGAAACCGACTTGGTCTGCATCACCCAAAACGAAACCAGCAACGCCACCCAGCTGCGCGACGGCTTCATCCTGAACCTCTACAACCGCCTCGGGCAGGCGCTGCTGGCCGTCGATGCCACCTCGTCGATGGCGGGCGTGCAGCTCAAGTTCATCAAGGCCGATATCTGGTTTGCGTCGGTGCAGAAGTGCTTCGGGCTGCCGGCAGGCTTGTCGGTGATGATTCTGTCGCCGCGGGCCGTGGCGCGGCTGCGCGACCAGAACGAGCGGGCCCACTACAACTCGCTCACGTCGCAGTACGAGAAGATGCTGAACTGGCAGACCACTTACACGCCCAACGTACTGGGTATCTACCTGCTCAGCCGCGTCCTGCACGACCGGCCGGCGCTGAAAGCCGTGCACCAGCACCTGCAGGAGCGCGCCACCAAGCTCTACGACTACTTCGAGCAGGCCACCCAGCTCACGCCCCTGGTCACGAACCCCGAAACCCGCTCCACCACCGTCATTGGCCTGCAGGGCCCGCCCGCCCTCATCGACGAGGTGAAGCGGCGCGCCCTCACCCAGGGCCTGCAGCTCGGCAACGGCTACGGCACTTGGAAAAGCAACAGCCTGCGCATCGCCAACTTCCCGGCCATCCCCGACGCGGCCTTCGAGCAGCTGGTGCAGTTCTTCGCCCGCGAGTTTGCCTAATGGCGGGTTGGTGGGTTGATGGATGAGTGGAGTGTCTGCATCGTCTATCCCCATCCGCCAATCCACCATTTCACCCATCCTCTATGTTCAGTCTCAAAGAAATCTTCTCCGTCACGCTCACGCTGTTTGCCGTGATTGATATTCTGGGTTCCATCCCGATTATCATCCAGATTCGGCAGCGCGAAGGCCAGATTCACTCCGAGAAAGCCACCCTGGTGGCGGGCGTGCTGATGGTGGTGTTCCTGTTTCTGGGGCAGAGCATCCTGAGCTTGTTCGGGGTTGATTTCCAGAGCTTCGCGCTGGCGGGCGCCATCATCATCTTCCTCATTGGCATGGAGATGATTCTGGGCATCGAGCTGTTCCGGCACAATCCGCTGGCGGCCTCGGGCTCCATTGTGCCGCTGGCGTTTCCGCTTATCGTGGGCGCCGGCACCATGACCACGCTTCTTTCCTTGCGGGCTGCCTACCAGCTGCCCAACGTGCTGGCCGGCATTGTATTGAATCTGGTGTTTGTGTACGGCGTGCTCAAAAGCTCCGCCTGGATTGAGCGCAAGCTCGGCAAGGCCGGCGAAGACATCCTGCGCCGCGTGTTCGGCGTGATTCTGCTGGCCATTGCCATCAAGCTGTTTAAAAGTAACTTCTAAAGATGGCTAAATGGCTGAATTGTCTAATTGTTGGTCGTTCAGGAAAGATCTACAGAACAATCAGCCATCTATTAATTCAGCCATTCAACCAGTAACGCATGATTTACCTGTTTACCGACGGCTCCTCGCGCGGCAACCCGGGGCCGGGCGGCTACGGCGCCATTCTGCGCTTCGGCCAGCACGAGAAAGAGCTGACCCAGGGCTTCCGCCTCACCACCAACAACCGCATGGAGTTGCTGGCCATCATCGTGGGCCTGGAGGCCATCAACCGCCCCGAGCTGCCCATCACCGTCGTGACGGACTCCAAGTACGTGGTGGATTCGGTGGAAAAGAAATGGGTATTCGGCTGGCTCAACAAGCCCGATTTCGGCAAAAAAGCCAACGAAGACCTTTGGCGGCGCTTCGTAAAGGTGTACCGCCAGCGCACCGTGCACTTCAAATGGGTGCGCGGCCACAACGGCCACCCCGAAAACGAGCGGTGCGACCAACTCGCCGTGCGCAGCGCCACCGGCGGCGGCCTGCTCATTGACGACGGCTATGAATTGATTGAGGCGCGGCGTGCAGGGTAAATCCTTACCTTTGCCCTCAGTGATGAGTCGCTCCACCGCGGCGCCGCAAGGCGACGAGGAAAGTCCGGGCAACACAGAGCACCCTGCTTCCTAACGGGAAGGACCGGGAAGTGTAACGCAACCCGGGACAGCCAGTGCCACAGAAAATACCGCCTACGTTGCCCTCGGGCAGCCGGTAAGGGTGAAAAGGTGCGGTAAGAGCGCACCAGCGGCTGGGTGACCAGTCCGGCTGGGTAAACCTCAGGGGTTGAAAGACCAAATAAGCTGGCACGCGTCCTGCGCGGACGTACCGGGCGGCTCGTCCGGGGCCAGCGGGTAGGTTGATGGAGCCTTTCCGCGAGGACTGGCCTAGATAAATGGTGGAGGCGCGGCCTTTCGGGGCAGCGTACAAAACCCGGCTTACAGACTCATCACCACGGCTTTCGGCCGCCGCAGCTTCGGGTGCGGCGGCCGTTTTGGCGTTTTGTCATTCTGCGCCATCTGTCATCCTGAGCTTGCGAAGGACCTTGTCACGTCTGAACGACATCGTTCGGAAGTAATCCAAACGTGATAAGGTCCTTCGCAAGCTCAGGATGACAGATGGCGCAGCATGATAGAAAAGGCATCGTTTGCGCCCTTGTTTTCGTTACTTTCGCTGCCCAACTTCCTTTGCTTATGCCCCGCATTCTTATAATCGACGACGAAAAGGCCATCCGCCACACGCTCAAGGAAATTCTGGAGTACGAAAGCTACCAGGTCGACCAGGCCGAGGACGGCCCCACCGGCCTCGACATGCTCATCCGCGACAAATACGACGTGGTGCTCTGCGACATCAAAATGCCCAAAATGGACGGCATTGAGGTGCTGGAGCGGGCCCGCATTGTGGCGCCCGACGCAGCTTTTATCATGGTATCGGCCCACGGCAACGTGGAAATGGCCGTGGATGCCACCAAGAAAGGCGCCTACGATTTCCTGCAGAAGCCACCAGACCTGAACCGCCTGCTCGTGACGGTGCGCAACGCCCTGGACCGCACCAAGCTGGTGGCCGAAACCAAGACGCTCAAAAAGAAAGTCGCCAAAAGCTCGGAGATGATTGGCTCCTCGGCGGAGCTAGGGGCCGTGCGCAAGGCCATCGAGAAGGTAGCCCCTACCGATGCCCGGGTGCTGATTACGGGTCCCAACGGCGCCGGCAAGGAGATGGTAGCACGCCAGTTGCACGAGCTCAGCAACCGCGCCGGCGGCCCGCTGATTGAGGTGAACTGCGCCGCCATTCCGTCGGAGCTGATTGAGTCGGAGCTGTTCGGGCACGAGAAAGGCTCGTTCACGTCGGCCGTGAAGCAGCGCATCGGCAAGTTCGAGCAGGCTGACGGTGGCACGCTGTTTCTGGACGAAATCGGCGACATGAGCCTTTCGGCCCAGGCCAAGGTGCTGCGGGCGCTGCAGGAAAACAAGATTACGCGGGTAGGCGGCGAAAAGGAAATCAGCGTGAACGTGCGCGTGCTGGCCGCCACCAACAAAAACCTGCTGCAGGAAATTGCCGACCGCAACTTCCGCGAAGACCTCTACCACCGCCTCTCGGTCATCCTGATTCAGGTGCCGGCCCTCAACGACCGCCGCGACGACGTCCCGGAGCTGATTGAGAAGTTCCTCAAGGACATTGCCGCCGACTACGGCAACAAGCCCAAGAAAATCGACGCCGCCGCCCTCGACTACCTCAAAGGCCTCGACTGGCGCGGCAATATCCGGGAGCTGCGCAACGTGGTGGAGCGCCTCGTGATTATGAGCGACGACACCATATCTGCCGCCGACGCTAAAGCATTTGCCGGCAAATAGCTACCAGCGGCCGCTAACCATTTGCTAGCGGCTGCGGTTTTCATTCCAAGTATATACAACGCGGGCCAGTTGCCGGGTACAGTTCCGGTGGCTGGCCCGCGTTGCTGTCCGCCTTCCTATTTTGCCCGATTCAAGCCATGCAGGAGTTTTTCGATAACCTACTGGGTATACAGGCAACGGCCGATACCATCACCATCGGGCAGACATGCGCGCGGGCCGTGCTGGTGTTTCTGGTGGCCCTGGTGCTGCTGCGGCTGTCAGGTCGGCGCACCTTCGGTGGCAACAGCGCCCTCGATATGGTGGTGAAGTTTATGTTTGGGGCGTTGCTCAGCCGCGTTATTATTGCCGATGCGCCGATGGGCGTCACGTTCACGGCGGCGGCGGCGCTGGTGGCAGTCCACCGGGCCCTGGCGTATGCGGTGTATTTTTCGCCGCTGCTGCGCAAGCTGGTGAAGGGCTCCGACTCCATCCTGGCGGAAGGCGTCACCATTCATCAGCAGGAACTAGCCCGGGCCAGCGTGAGCGAGCAGGAGCTCCGGGCCGGCGTGCGCGCCACTGCCAACACCGACGACCTGTCCACAACCAAAGTGGTCCGCCTGGAGCACGACGGCACGATTACCGTTGTGAAGAAGTGAATTGTCATTCCGAATGGAGTAAGGAACCTGAGTAGAGCGAGACGCAATATTTTGCGTCTCGCCGTTGCTGATGTTGTTCAACCGGCACAGTTCCAGTCGTTCAACGACAAGACGCAAAATATTGCGTCTCTACATCGGGCTGCCGGCCAAAGATCAACTCACCCAGATTCCTCGATTTGCTCGGAATGACAATTTAGCTGCCGGCCATCTGATTGCAGCCGCGCACGTCGGAGTTATCCATCCGGCCCAGCACTTCAAACGAGCCATCGGGGTGCATGCGGGCCAGGTCCTTGGTTTCGATGAAGGCGCAGCTGTCGATGTTGGCCAGGTCGATGACGTTGAGGGCGCCGTCGGGACGGGTGGCGCTGACGGAGAACGGGTCGGCGGGGTCGCGGAGCAGGATGTGCAGCTGAGGGGGCGCGTGGAAACGGCCGTCGCCGAAGCTATAGGCCTGGCTCAGCATTTCCGTCATGCCGTACTCGGAGTGGATGCCGGCCGGTCCGAAAGCCTGCTGCAGCTCAGCGTGCAGCTCTTCCCGAATCATCTCTCGGCGGCGGCCCTTCATGCCGCCGGTTTCCAGCACCGTGATGTGCTGCAACTCCGGCGCGGCCCCATATTTGGCGGCCAGATCCAGCAGCGCGTAGCTCACGCCAAACAGCAGCACCCGGCGGCCGGCCGCTTTAGCCTCGGCCAGAGCCTGCAGCAGCGCGGCGTGGTCGTGCAGGAAAAACGCGTCCTGCCCCTGCCCCGACTCCCGGGCAAAATACTCCACCATGGCCACCAGCGACGAGTGCCCCTGCTCCAGGTACGAGGGCAGCAAAGCCAGAAACGTCCACTCGGTGAGGGGGCCGTAGAACTGCCGGAAGATGTGCGCAGCGTTCTGGCGGTAGAGGTGCGGGGCGCGCAGGAGGTGGCGGCTGCGCTGCTGCAGGGTGGTGCCGCTGCTTAGAAACGTTTCCTGCGGCTCCCACCCGGCCGGCTCGGTGCGGACTTCCTGGGTTTTGAAGAACTCGATGGGCAGAAACGGTATGTCTTCGAGCCGCGAAACCTGCCGCATGTCGCGGCCGAGGGCGGAGAGGTAGGCGGCGTAGGGCGGGCAGTGCTCGGCCTGATGCCGGAACAGGCGCAGGGCGGCGGCTGGCGCGGTTTCGGGCGTCAGGTGGGGCAGCTCAGCCAGGTATTCGGTGCGGAAACTCATTGGGGCTCGGCGGGGTTAGCAGAGAGAATAACAATTGCCGGGCGGCTTCGTTGAGAAATCGTACCTTTTGCCTTCCACAAGGCTATTTTCGCCTCACAACAGCTAGTTATTATGACCATGTTTCGTACGCTTCGTCTGGGTTTGGGGCTGGCAGCGGCCAGCGTAGCGGTAGGTTCATGCATCAGCCCGCCGGAGTTTCCGGAGACGCCCAGCATTGAGTTCAAGTCGCTGACCGTGGCGCGCCAGCTCCCAAACCCCGGCGACACCACTCCCGCCGACAGCGTGATTATCACGCTGGGCTTCAAGGACGGCGACGGTGACCTGGGCCTCACTCAGGAGGAGTATGAAAACCCGCCATACCAGCGCCTCAACGCCGACGGCACGCTCAACCCCAACCACTGGAACTACATTATCAAGCTATTTGTGAAGAACAGCGCTGGCCAGTTTGTGCCCTATACCCGCACGCCCAATGGTCTGGAAATCCGGCCTGAGGCATATTACGGGCAGTTTCCGCACTTGGAGCCCAACGCTGATAAGAAAGCACCGCTGGAAGGCGACCTGCGCTTTGGCCAGCGCCTCTCACTGGGCTCCCCATTCTTCCCTGGCCAGGAAGTGCGCTACGAAATCACCATCAAGGACCGCGCCCTCAACACCAGCAACACAGTCACAACCAGCAGCTTTGTAGTAGTGAGGTAGTTTTTGGTGATGAAGTGAGAAGTGATGGGGTGATGAGGTGACAGGCAAAAAGTGACAGGTGAGGAAGAGGCTGAATTTCGGCTACTTCCTCACCTGTTTCTTTATTTATGGTTTTGGGTGCTGGAGTGACGAGGTACCAGATTGCTGCCACTGCATTGTGCCTACCTCCTCCCCAGCCACCCCATCACCTCATCACCTTCCACTTCATCACTCACCTAATAAATAGCCGGAAACTGCTTGGGAGCGGCTTCCTGGAGCAGCTCGTAGACGGCGTCAAACACGTCTTCGGCGTTGGGCTTGCTGAAGTAGTCGCCGTCGGAGCCGTAGGGCGGGCGGTGGGGCTGGGCCGCGAGGCAGCGCGGGGCCGAGTCGAGGTAGCGGTAGGCGTCTTGGCCGTCAAGCACCTGCTGGAGCATGTAAGCCGTAGCGCCGCCGGGCACGTCTTCGTCGGCGAAGAGTACGCGGTTGGTTTTGCGGATGCTGTCGGTGATGACGTGCTCCAGGTCGAAAGGCAGCAGCGTCTGCACGTCCAACACTTCCACCGAAATGCCCACTTCGGCTAGCTGCTTGGCGGCGTCCAGCACAATGCGGCACATCGAGCCGTAGGTGACCACCGTAATGTCGGTGCCTTCGCGCAGCACTTCGGGCACGCCCAGCGGCAGCGTGAACTCGCCCACGTTGCTCGGAATCCGCTCTTTCAAACGGTAGCCGTTGAGGCATTCAATGACGATGGCCGGCTCGTCGGAGCGCAGCAGCGTGTTGTAGAAACCGGCCGCCTGGGTCATGTCGCGGGGCACGCACAGGTGCATACCGCGGATGGCGCCCAGAATCATTTGAATCGGCGAGCCGCTGTGCCAGATGCCTTCGAGGCGGTGGCCGCGGGTGCGCACGATGAGCGGCGCCTTCTGGCCGCCCTTGGTGCGGTACTGCAGGCAGGCCACATCATCGGAGAGAATCTGGATGGCGTAGAGCAGGTAGTCGAGGTACTGAATCTCGGTGATGGGGCGCAGGCCGCGCAGCGCCGCCCCGATGCCCTGCCCCACGATGGTGCACTCGCGGATGCCGGTATCGGTCACGCGCAGCTCACCAAACTTGTCCTGCAAGCCCGCAAACGCCTGGTTCACGTCGCCGATGCGGCCCACGTCCTCACCGATGGCGAAAATTCGCGGGTCGCGCTGGAAGTTGGCGTCGAAGCAGGCCTGCAGCACCTCGCGGCCGTCTACCTGCGGGGCATCGTGGGCAAACTCCGCCTTCACTTCCTCGATGTTGCCAACGGCTTCCTCGCTCTGGCTGAACAGGTAGGAGTTGTAGCGGTCGGCGTTTTCGGCCAAGGCCTGGTCGAGCCAGCTGAGCAGGTCGCGGCGGCCGGCGCTGCGGGTGCCACGCACCTGGCGCAGGGCCCGGCGCACGGTGCGCACGAGGTCGGCCCGGATGGGCGTGGGGTTGTGCTCCAGGTGCTCTACCAGCTCATGCAGGCCGTTTTCGGTGCCGGTGTCGGCCACCAGCTTGTTAAGCAGGGCCACCACTTCGTCGCGCTCCTGCTTGATGGGGTTGAAGAACTCGCTCCAGGCGGCCGTACGGGCCACTTTCACGGTTTCCTTGGCGGCGGCTTCAATCTGGTTGAGCTCGTCTTCGGTGGCGTGGCCCTCGGCAAGCAGCCACTCGCGCATTTTGCGCAGGCAGTCGTGCTCTTCTTCCCAGGTCAGGCGGTCCTTGCTCTTGTAGCGCTCGTGCGAGCCGCTGGTGCTGTGGCCCTGCGGCTGCGTCACCTCCGTGACGTGGATAAGCACCGGCACGTGCTGGGTGCGGCACACCTCGGCGGCGCGCTGGTAGGTATCCACGAGGGCGGCGTAGTCCCAGCCTTTCACCACGAAAATCTCGAAGCCCTGCTCGCCTTCGCCGTCGCGCTGCAGACCGGCCAAAATGGCGGAAATGCTTTGCTTGGTGGTCTGGTACTCGGCGGGCACCGAAATGCCGTAGTGGTCGTCCCAGACGCTCATCAGCAGCGGAATCTGGAGCACGCCGGCGGCATTCAGGGCCTCGAAGAACATACCTTCGGAGGTGCTGGCGTTGCCGATGGTGCCAAACGCCACCTCATTGCCGTTCACCGAAAACTGGTCGTACTGGTGCAGCTCGGGATTCTGGCGGTAGAGTTTGGAGGCGTAGGCCAGCCCCACGAGGCGCGGCATCTGGCCGGCGGTGGGCGAAATATCGGCCGACGAATTCTTGCTTTGCGCGAGGTTCTTGAAGTTGCCGTCCTCGTCGAGGATGCGGGTGGCGAAGTGGCCGTTCATGGCGCGGCCGGCGGTGGCGGGCTCGGCTTCGGCGTCGGGGTGGGCGTAGAGCTGGGCGAAGTACTGCTGCAGGGTCAGCTCGCCGGCGGCCAGCATGAAGGTCTGGTCGCGGTAGTAGCCCGAGCGCCAGTCGCCGGGGCGGAAGGCGCGGGCCATGGCCAGCTGCGGCAGCTCTTTGCCGTCGCCGAAGATGCCAAATTTGGCCTTGCCCATGAACACTTCTTTGCGCCCGGCCAAGGAGGCCTGCCGGCTTTCCCAGCCCAGGCGGTAGTCGTGCAGCAGGTCGTCTTTACTCAGAGTTGCGGTAGTGGCCATCAGGTCAGCAGATACATCGGTGGGCATAGGGCGGGTGGGGAAGGGTGTTGGGGCCGGGAAAATAGCGGGCGGAAAGAGTACCTGCGGCAAACAGGCGCCCAAAAGTACGGATTTGGCCGGGAGCATTCACGGGGCGGGGTTGATACGCGGCCGGCACGTTTTTGTATATCTTTGAATTGGCTGTGGTGCGCGGCATCTGCTTTACGCCTCAGCTGTATTCTTTTCGGCTCCATTGTTCACTACATACGCCGGGCACATGCCTCGCGCTACCCTCTATGAAACACATTGCCTCCCTCCTGATTTTCTGCCTGCTGGCGCTGGGTGTCCGGGCCCAGGGCGTCATGAAGTTTGAGAAAGACACCCACGACTTCGGCAAAGTGCCCGAAGGCACTATGGCCACCTACGAGTTCAAGTTCAAGAATACCGGCAACCAGCCCATTATCATTGCCAACGTGCAAGCCAGCTGCGGCTGCACCACCCCCGACTGGACCAAGACGCCGGTGCTGCCCGGCAAATCGGGCATCATCAAGGCCATGTACAGCAGCGCCGGCCGCCCCGGCATCTTCAACAAAACCGTGACCGTGACCAGCAACGCCAGCACGCCCAGCGCGGTGCTTACCATCAAGGGCGACGTGGTAACCAAATCGGAGATGAAAACGATGATGACGCCGGCCCAGCTGGCCCAGTCGCCGCGGCTGGTGCTGGACCGCAACGTGCATAATTTCGGCAAAATGGAAAGCGGCCAGCAGGCCGTGGCCAAGTTCACGGTGAAAAACCCCGGCAAGCAGCCGCTGGAGCTGGGCATGATTACGTCGCAGTGCAACTGCATCGGCTACAAGGCCGTGCCGCCCACCATCCAGCCGGGCCAGAGCGCCGTGGTGGAAATCCTGTACGCCCAGCGCCAGACCGGCCAGATGAGCGACATGGCCACCCTGACCTCCAACGACCTGAACGGCGACGTTAAAATCACGCTGAAAGCCACCGTAGTGCGCGACCTGAACGCGGGCAGCATGGTGAAAGAAAGCGGCGCCGTCGTACCGTTTAAATAATTTGAGTGATGAGGTGATGGGGTGAGGAAGTGAAAAAGCCGGATTACCGAAATCCTGTTTTTTTCACTTCCTCACCCCATCACTTCATCCCCTATCTTTGCAGCTTCAATTTTCACCCACCCACCTTCACGTTCTGCCATGATCATCGGCGTACCGAAAGAAATCAAGAACAACGAGAACCGCGTAGGCCTGACGCCTGCCGGTGTAGCTGAATTCCGCAAGCACGGCCACGACGTATACGTGCAGGCCACGGCCGGCAACGGTAGCGGCTTCTCCGACGCCGAATACGAGCAGGCCGGCGCTACTGTGCTGCCTACCATCGAGGACGTGTACGCCAAGGCCGAGATGATTGTGAAGGTGAAGGAGCCGATTGCCTCCGAGTATCCCCTCATCAAGGAAAACCAACTGCTGTTTACGTACTTCCACTTTGCTTCGGGCGAGGAGCTGACCCACGCCATGATTGAGCGCAAAGCCGTGTGCCTGGCCTACGAAACCGTAGAGCTGCCCACCCGCGCCCTACCCCTGCTCATCCCGATGAGCGAAGTGGCCGGCCGCATGGCCCCGCAGGAAGGCGCCAAGTACCTGGAGAAGCCGCTGAAAGGCCGCGGCATTCTGCTGGGTGGCGTACCCGGCGTGAAGCCCGCCGAGGTGCTGGTACTGGGTGCCGGCATCGTGGGCACGCAAGCCGCCAAAATTGCCGCCGGTCTGGGCGCCAAAGTAACCGTGATGGACATCAGCCTAAACCGTCTGCGCGAGCTGGACGACTTCATGCCGAAAAACGTGGTGACGCAGTACTCCAACGAGTACAACATCCGCGAAGCCATCAAAACCGCCGACCTCATCATCGGCGCCGTGCTGATTCCGGGTGCCAAAGCCCCGCACCTCATCACCCGCGACATGCTCAAGACCATGCGCCCCGGCACCGTGCTCGTGGACGTGGCCGTGGACCAGGGCGGCTGCATCGAAACCTGCAAGCCGACCACCCACGAAAACCCGACCTTCATCATCGACGACATCGTGCACTACTGCGTGGCCAACATGCCAGGCGCGGTGCCTTATACCTCTACCCTGGCCCTGACCAACGCTACGCTGCCTTACGCCGTGAAGCTGGCTAACCTGGGCTGGCAGGAAGCCTGCCGCCGCGACGAGGCCCTGCGCCTCGGCCTGAACGTGGTGCACGGCAAAGTGGTGTACAAAGGCGTAGCTGACGCCTGGGGCCTGCCCCTGGAGTCGGTGGAGTCGGTAATGGAAGAAGCCGCTGTTTAGATAGCAGTTACGTGTTAGAAATTGAGCGTTCTGGCGGCCTTTGGACGTTGGGACGCTCAATTTTTGATTTTTGAGGCAGCCAGCTGTAACGCGAAGTTCCACTTTGCGGAGCGCACGCACTGCCAGTAGGCGGCCCAGTGGTGTAGGCCGTTCCGGCGTTGCGCGAAGTGAAACTTCGCGTTACCTCTTTTTGGCCGGGCAGCGGCCTACCGCGGTTTGCGCTGCAGCAGGGCCGATTTTTTTATTTCATTTCCTCATTGCCATGAAAGGCATTCTGTATACCGGCGGCGAGCTGACCGATTTGGTGAGCTTCGCCCGCCTTCCCTCCTACCTGCAGGCGTTTCTGCGCGAGCAGAACGGTGTGGTGGCCTACTTCGGTGGGCTGCACTTGCGCGGGTGCGTGGCCGAGCCCAGCTGGCACTCCCTGGCTGAGGCCTGGCAGGGCCCCGCGGCCTTCTGGCGCACCTACGCCCAAGTGCTCGAAACCGACATTCCGTTCGGGCAGGACTGCGCCGGCAACCAGTTTCTGCTGCGCGGCGACGCCGTGCTGTGGCTGGACACCGAAACCGGCGAGCTGGCCGACCTGGAAGTGGATTTCAAGCACTTTCTGTTCGGGGCCGAGAAGTTTCCGCTCGATGCCCTGGGCATGGAGCCGCTGCGGGCCTTCCAGCAAAGCGGCGGCGTGCTGCGGCCGGGCCAGCTGCTGAGCATCTACCCGCCTTCCTGCATGGCCACTACCCAGCAAGCCCCCAGCCTGAAAGCCATTGGCGCACCGGAGCGCCTGGCGTGGCTGGCCGACTTCCACCGCCAGATCAAAGACCTGCCCGACGGCCAGTCGATCAGCCTGAAGCCCTTGTAGCATAGGCTTCAGCCTGTGCCGTTTTGCGCATACCCGAGGAAGTAGCACGAAGCCTTTGCTTCGCGGTTTGTGACTCCCTCCGGCTGTTCACCAACAAAATTTTGCAAAACGCGGAGCAAAGACTTCGCGCTACAGCCCCCTTTTGCACTGCTATGCCCGCTGAGTTTCTGCGCCTGTTGGCTCGTCGTTTTCTGCTGCTGCTGGGCGCGTATCTGCTGCTGCGCCTGGGGTTCTATGCGGCCAACCGCGTTACGTTTCAGGAGGCTGAAACCGGGCAGATTTTACTGGCGTTCTGGCACGGGTTCCGGTTTGATGTGGCGGGGCTGCTGCTGCTCAATATTCCGTTTCTGCTGCTGTCGTTGGTGCCCAGCCGGGCGCAGGGCTGGCAACGGCTGGTGCGGGCGGTATGGCTGCTGCTGAACGCCCTAGGCGTGGCCCTGAACCTGATTGACACCGAGTATTTCAAGTTTATCGGGCGGCGCACCAGCAACGAGTTGGCCACCATCGGCGACGACGTGCGGCGGCAGGCGGGCCAGCTGGTGCTTACCTACTGGTACCTGCTGATTCCGTTTGGGCTGTTGCTGGCCGCGCTGTGGCGGCTGTACCCACTGCCGAAACCTGCTCCGGCCAATAACACCACCGTCCTAAGCCCTAGGCCACAAGCCCCAAGCCCTAAAACAGGCCTGCTCTACGCCGGGCAGGTGCTGGCGCTGGCGGCACTGGTGGTGCTGGGCATCCGGGGCGGGCTGCAGCTTAAGCCATTGCGCACCGGCCACGCCTTCGGGCAGCAGCCGGCCGTGCTGGGGCACCTGGCCCTCAACAGCACGTTCACGTTCCTGAAAAGCCTCGACGCCCAGACCATCGAGCGGAAGCAATACTTCCAGTCGGCGGCTGAGTTGCGGCAGGCGCTGGCGGCCCGCCCGCTACCGCCCGCCACCACCGCCCCACGCCCCGACAATGTGGTGCTGCTGCTGCTGGAGAGCTTCGCCTCCGAGTATACAGGCGTCGAAAACCCCGGCAAGCGCGGCTACACGCCGTTCTTCGACTCGCTGGCCACGCACGGCGGGCTGCTGTTTCGGGAGCATTACGCCAACGGCCGCCGCTCCATTGAGGCGCTGCCCGCCACGCTGGCCGGCCTGCCGGGCCTCATGGACAACTCGTTTATCACCTCCAGCTTCCAAACCAACGAGCTGCACGGCCTGGGCGAGTTGCTGGGCCGGCGCGGCTACCGCACCTCACTGTTCCACGGCGCCCAGAACGGCACCATGGGCTTCAACACCTTCGCCGGCATTGCCGGGATGCAGCAGTATTTCGGGCTAGATGAGTACCCCGGCGGCGCTGGCAGCCCCGATTTCGACGGGCACTGGGGCATTCCCGATGTGCCGTATCTGCAGTACTTTGCCCGGGAGTTGGGCCGGCAGCCCGAGCCGTTTTTCAGCACTGTTTTCACGCTGAGCGCCCACGAGCCGTTTCTGGTGCCGGCGCCTTACACCAAGCGGTTTGCGCCGGGCACGCTGCCCATTCACGCCACGGTAGCGTATTCCGATTTAGCGCTACGACAGTTCTTCGCGGCGGCGGCCCGGCAGCCGTGGTACCGCCGCACGCTGTTCGTGCTCCTCGCCGACCATACCTCGCAGTCCGACGACCCGGCGTACCAGAACACGCTGGGTGCCTACAAGACGCCGCTGCTACTGTTCCATCCGGGCCGCGCGCTGCCTGCCGCCAACGCGCACCGCATCACCCAGCAGGCCGACGTGCCGGCCACTGTGCTGGACTTGCTGCAGGTGCCGGTGCCAGCGCGCCAGCTGCTGCCCTTTGGGTCTTCGGCATTCGATAGCACTTCCACCGGGCGGGCCTTGTTTCTGAGCGGCGGCAGCTACTTTCTGGTGCACTCCGACTTCGTGACGGAGCTCACCGCCGACAACCAGGTGCGGCTCTACCCCTACCAGACGCACGCGCTGCCCGCCGCGCCCCTCGCCCACCCCAACCCCGAAAAGCTGCGCCAGTACGGCAACGAGCTGAAAGCCTGCGTGCAGGTATTCACCACCGGCCTGCTCGACAACACGCTCTACCGCCAGTAGCGGGGGCCCTGCTTCACGAGCCGCTACTCGGCGCTGGTCTGGGCCAATGAAGCCTGGATGGCCCGGATTTCGCCGCTATCGATGGGCTTGTGGATCAGGCCGGCCACCAGCTCGTAGTCGTGGGAGCGGTTCAGATCCGAGAGGGCCAACGACGAGGTGAGGATGTAGATGCGGCAGTGCCCCAGCAGGCGGCTGCGGTACGGCGCCAGCGCATCCAGAAATTCCCAGCCGTTCATCAGGGGCATATTCAGGTCCAAGAACACCACCCGGGCTTGTTCCGGCTGCTGCACCAGCTCCGCCAGCGCCTCGTCGGCGGCCTCAAACGTGCGGATATCAGAAGAGAAATCCTCCATCTTCAGCAGCGTTTCCGTGAGGTAGTTGCTCAGGCTATCATCGTCGATGAGGAAGGTAGTCATGCGGAATGTGGGCTGAAATGCAGCGTAAAGGTAGTGCCCTGCCGGACGATGCTGTGCACAAAAATGCTTCCTCCCATCGAATCTACGTGCGCTTTCACCAGAAATAAGCCAATACCGCGGCCGCTGACGCTGCGGTGGAAGCGTTTGTAGAGCTGAAACACGTCCTGGCTGCTGGCCGGCACCTCAAAGCCGGAGCCATTGTCGGCGATGCTGATGACGGTGTGGCCGGGCGGGTGCAGGCAGGCCTCGATGGTGACGCGCAGCGGCCGGTGCGCCGCCCGGTACTTGATGGCATTGCTGAGCAGGTTAAGGAAAATGCTGTAGAAATAGGCCCGCTTGCCCGGCAGCAGCAGCGTGTCGGGAATGGAACACGTAACCTGCCCGTGGCAGCGGGCCAGGTCAGCGGCCAGCGTTTGCATCACCTGCCGGCACACGGCCCCCACCGGTACGGGCTCGGGCTCGGCCACCACCGGCTTGTCGCGGGCCGACAGGATGGTATTGACGTCTTCCAGCACGTCGCCGACCTGCTGCAGGCTGGTGCTCAGGTGGCGCAGGGCCGTATCAAACGCCGCCGACCGGCGCGGGGTGCGGGCCAACAGGCTGGCGAAGCCTTCGGCGTTGGCCAGCGGCGCCCGCAGGTTGTGCGACAGAATGTAGGTGAACTGCTGCAGGTCGGCATTCTGCTTGTACACGTCCTGGGCCATGCGCTGCTGCTGCTCCTCGGCCTGCTTCCGCTCGGTGATGTCCTGCATGGCCCCGATCATGCGGATGGCCTGCCCGCGGGCGTCGCGGATGATGTAGCCCCGGTCGAAGACGATGGCCCACGAGCCATCGGCCCGCTGAAACCGGTACTCCTGCTGCCAGTGGCTGCCGCTGGTTTCGTACGCCGTATGCCGCAGGTCGTCGACGGTGCGGGCGGCATCTTCCAGATGCACATAGTCTGCCCACTGTCCGAAGCCGGTGGGGTTGCGGGCCAGCTGATAGCCAAACAGCTCCTCAAATCCTTCGCCCCAATACAGCGTATCGGCCCGGATGTCCCAGTCGTAGATGGCGTCGGTGGTAGCTTTGAGGGCGTAGATGAACCGCTCGTTGCTGGCCCGCAGCCGTTCCTCGGCGTGGTATTGGGTGGTCAGGTCGTGCACGATGCCCACCAGTTGGTAGCAGACGCCGGCCTCGTTGAGCACGGGCGTCACGCGGACCTGCCCGATCAACTGGCCCCGCGGGTACTCGGTGGTTTCCTGCCACTGCACACTCTGCCCCGTTTCCACCGCTTCCCGATACTTTTCCAGCACCAGACTCAGGGAAGGCTCCGGAATCACGTCCTGCACCAGCCGGCCCAGTATAGCTTGCCGCGAGATACCCGTGACGTCCTCGAAAGCCTGGTTCACAAACAGGAAGCGGTAGTGAAAGTCCGGCAGCACGTCGAGCACGAAAATCACGTCGGCAATGCTGGCAAATATCACTGACAGCTGCTTTTCCTGCTCGCGCAGGGCTTTTTCGGCGGCCAGCTTCGGAAGCAGAGGCCGCACAATGCAGGTGAGCAGGCCGGCGGGGTTAAGCGGCAGGAGCGTAAGCTGCACCGGCTGCGCGTCTCCATCCGGGCGCTGCAGCGTGGCCACTAAAGACAGGATGCGGGCCGGCTCCGAAGGCTCCTGCAGCAGCGCCAGCACCTGCGCCGCCGCCGCCCGATCGAGCAGGTCGGAAACCGGGCGCCCCTGCAACACCTCGGCGGAGCAGCCCAACAGCTGCAGAAGCCTGGCATTGGCCGACTGAAAAATCCCCTGTGCGGCAAACGTGACGCAGGCTTCTTCTACCGTCCCGGAACCGGCCTCGGCCACTTCCTCCGTGTACGTGTCTATCATCGGCCCAGCTGCTACAGGATACCACACACTATATGCCATCAACCGGCATTACAGGGAGTTATACGGCAGTACGCGCGAAAACAGCGCACTAAGTTGCGCGGCTCCTTACTCGTAGCGGGGCACCTCGGCCAGCCGCTCGTTGGTGCGGGCCGCAAAATCTACGCGCCAGCAGAAATGCTGCAGGCCGTTGGTGAGCAGCAGCAGCGGCGCACCCACCGTTTGGTTGTAGGTGGCCGCCTGCTGGGCCACGGCAGCCGTAATAGGTACCGAAGGCGCTTTGCACTCCACCAGCAGCAGCGGCTGGCCGGTGGCATCCAGGGCCACCAGGTCGGTGCGCTTCTGGCGCTGGTTGTAGCGCAGGCCCCGCTCCAGGCTCAGCAGGCCCTTGGGGTAGCCGCGGTGGCTGATCAGGTAGTGCACCACGTGCTGGCGCACCCACTCTTCGGGCGTCAGCACCACTTGCTTGCGGCGCAGCATGTCCCAGATCAACATAGTTGAGCCGGATTGTGTAAGTTTGTAGTCGAAAGGCGGCAGGTCTAACTCTTGCATCACCTCCAAAGGTACGGCCCTGAGCTCTGGTTCCGCTTTCTCGCCTCCGTACCGTCACATCCTCTTGCCAAGGGTCTGACGGTTTTTTCGTAGGGTGGCGGCCCGGAGTGCGGCCCCGGCTCTGAGCGGCCGACTGGGCGCGCCAGCGCCCAGTCGGCCAGCAGACGTTGTTCCGTTTCTCTCCTCCAAAACACGTATTTCCCAACCAACCAAGTCCATATGAAAACCAAATCCGACATCGTAGAGAACTGGCTGCCCCGCTATACCGGCGTGCCGCTCGGCGACTTTGGCCAGTACATTCTGCTGACCAATTTTATCAACTATGTGCACATGTTTGCCGAGCAGTTTGGCGTGGAAGTCCGCGGCCTCGACAAGCCCATGCAGACGGCCACGGCCAACGGCATCACCATCATTAACTTTGGCATGGGCTCTCCGATGGCCGCTACCGTGATGGACCTGATTTCGGCCGTTCAGCCCAAAGCAGCTCTGTTTCTGGGCAAGTGCGGCGGCCTGAAAAACAAAACCAAGCTCGGCGACCTGATTCTGCCCATCGCTGCTATCCGAGGCGAGGGTACTTCCGACGACTACCTGCCCGCCGAGATTCCGGCCCTGCCCTCGTTCCGGTTGCAGCGCGCCGTGAGCAGCATGATCAAGAAGCACGAGAAGGACTACTGGACCGGCACGGTGTATACCACCAACCGCCGCGTGTGGGAGCACGACGAAAACTTCAAGGAGTACCTGCGCCAGATCCGGGCCATGGCCGTGGATATGGAAACGGCCACCATTTTCACGGTGGGCTTCGTGAACGAGATTCCGCACGGCGCGCTGCTGCTCGTGAGCGACAACCCGATGACGCCGGAGGGCGTGAAGACGTCGGAGAGCGACAAAAAAGTTACGGCCGATTTCGTGACCTCCCACCTGCAAATCGGGATTGACTCGCTGCTGGAGCTGAAAAATTCCGGCGAGTCGGTAAAGCACATGCGCTTCGAGTAGAATCGGCGGCTCTGCTTATTTTTTTTAGCTTGCGCCGCTGCGTGTAGCGAGTAATCCCCAGGGCTGCTGCAGTTCTGGGGATTTTTTGTTGCGGCGCTTGCCGTTTCTCCCGCCCTCCTTCCCACCACAACCACTTGTCTATGCAACACTTCTCCTCTTCTTACCTCACCATCGACTACTTGGCGGAGCCCCGTGTGCTGACGGGCCGCTGGTGGCGCGGGGTGATGCCCTTCGAGCTGCACCGGGGCTACGCGGCCCTGCTGGATGCGGCCGTGTCGCGCCGCTGCCGCTTCTGGCTGGTAGACCTGAGCAACCGCGCCGGCGGCGTGGACGCCGCCGACGTGCAGTGGATGCTGAGTGACTTTTTTCCGCAGCTGCCCATCCGCCTGAAACGCCCCACTTACCTGGCCTACCTGATGGCACCGCACCAGCTGGCCGGGGTGCTAGCAGACCCGGGCATTCCGGCCCTCACCTACTTCGACGGCCGCCCTTACCGCTTGGAGCGATTCACAACGGAAATGGCCGCGCTGGAATGGCTGCAGCACTGCCGGCAGCAGGATGCCCGGGCGCGCCGCCGCAAAACCGCGCCTCAATAATTCCAGCAAACGCAAGTTGCGGAATAGCCGCGTAGCGGCGACAGGTGTGTAGCACAGCAGTTGCCCCCTGACAAAAGCCGCGTAGCGGCGACAGGTTTGCCGGCAAATCTGCCGCCGCTACGCGGCTTGTATGTCTTCATTAGGTCAAGAATACAGACCTCTCGCCGCTACGCGGCTACTCCGCAATTTGGGTTAGCAAGCTTTTCACAGAACAAGTCCAATTCCGTGGCCGCCCGTACCTTCGCTGCATGACCTCAACTCTACGTTCGTCCTGGCTGCTACTGCCGCTGCTGGGCTTTTTCGGCTGCAACTCCAGCACCCGCCAGCCCGCCGACCTCATCGTCTACAATGCCACGGTGTATACCGTCGACTCCGCGTTCAGCAAAGCGCAGGCCTTTGCCGTGCAGGATGGCAAGTTTGTGGGCGTGGGCACGGCTGAGGAAATCCGGGCCAAGTACCAGGGCAAGCAGGAAGTGGACGCCCAGGGCCAGTTCATTTACCCTGGCTTCTACGACGCGCACTGCCACTTCTACCGCTACGCCCTGGGCTTGCGCGACGCGGATCTGGTGGGCACCGGCTCCTGGAAGGAAGTGATACAGAAGCTCCAGCAGCAGCGCCAGCAGTACCCGCAGGCGGCCTGGCTCACGGGCCGCGGCTGGGACCAGAACGACTGGGCCAACAAGCAGTTTCCTACCAAAGACACCCTCGACGCGCTGTTCCCGAATACGCCCGTGTTCATCATTCGGGTGGATGGGCACGCAGCCCTCGTAAACCAAAAGGCGCTGGACTTAGCGGGCGTCACGGCCCGCACGCCCATCAGCGGCGGCACCATTACCAAAAACGCCGCCGGACAGCTCACCGGGCTGCTGGTGGATAACGCCGTGAAGCTGGTGGCCGCCAAAATCCCGGAGCCCACCGCCGCCGAGGCCGAAACGGCGCTGCTGGAAGCCCAAAAGCGGTGCGTAGCCGTGGGCCTCACCAGCATGGCCGATGCTGGCCTGGAAAAAGCCAACGTAGACCGGCTCGACGCCTTGCAGCAGCAGGGCAAGCTGAAGGTGCGCCTCTACGCCATGCTGGCCCCCACCAAAGAAAACAAAGAGTTCTACCTCAAAAACGGCCCGGTATTCAAGGACCGCCTCACGGTCTGCTCGTTCAAGGTATACGCCGACGGCGCCCTGGGCTCCCGCGGTGCCTGCCTGATCCACCCTTACGCCGACCGCCCGAAGGAAACCGGCTTCTTGCTGTCGTCGGTGGCGGATTTCCGCAGCCTGGCGAAGGAGCTGGCCGCCAGCAAATTCCAGATGAATACCCACGCCATCGGCGACTCTAGCAACCGCCTGCTGCTCGACATCTACGGCGAGGCGCTGAAGGGCCAGAAGGACCGGCGCTGGCGCATTGAGCACGCCCAGGTGGTGAGTGGGGCCGATATAGCCAAGTTCGGGCAGTATGGCATCGTGCCCTCGGTGCAGCCCACCCACGCCACCTCCGATATGTACTGGGCCGGCGAGCGGTTGGGCGCCAACCGCCTCAAAACCGCCTACGCCTTCAACGACCTGCGAAAGCAATACGGCCAGGTGGCCCTGGGCTCCGACTTCCCGGTGGAAGACATCAACCCGCTCTACGGCTTCCACTCGGCCGTGGCCCGGCAGGATGCCAAGAACTACCCGGCCGGCGGCTTCCAGATGGAAAACGCCCTCAGCCGCCCCGACGCTTTGCGCGGCATGACCACCTGGGCCGCCCACGCCGCCTTCGAGGACAAGCAGAAAGGCAGCATCCGCCCCGGCATGGCCGCCGACTTCGTGATCCTGAAAACCGACCTGCTGGAAGCCCCCAAAGAGCAGCTCCGCACCGCCCAGGTCCAGCAAACCTGGATTGCCGGGGAGCGGGTGTTTTCGGTGAAATAGAAACCAGACCGTTATAAAGCAGAACGTCATTCAGAGCGAAGCGAAGAATCTCGCGTGCTGATGTTGCAATGGTAATCCTACGACAGGGCTACTATCACAACGTCAGCACGCGAGATTCTTCGCTTCGCTCTGAATGACGTTCTGGTTTCTTCTACTTCCTCTATTACCAGCCCTGCTCGTCGGCGGAGGGGCCGTACATGGCGGGCAGCGGGATGTCGAGCAGGCGCAGGTAGACGCTGAGCTGGCCGCGGTGGTGGATGCTGTGGTTGAGGCCCATGATGCGGATGGCCGCGCCTTTGGGCCGCTCCATTAGGGTCTGCTCGCCGCGGTGCAGGCGGAAGCTACCAGTCAGTTGCTCATCGTCGGATTCCTGCAGGGCCTGGCGCAGGCTGGCGCTGTAATGGTCGAAGCGCTGTAGCAGCTCCTCGGAGCTGGTGGGCGTGGGGCCGGGCTTGGGGCCGTTCGGGTCGAGGAAGTCGCGGGAGGAGTGCTGCACGAAGAGCTGGTTGAACGCCAGCAGGTTCACGATGTGGGAGGCCAGCTGCCACAGCTTCATGCTTTTGGGGTGGGGCGTGAAGTCGGCCTGCTCGTAGGGCACGCGCTCCAGCAGCTTGCGGGTGGTGGCCAGTTCGTGGTCGAGTTCGGCCAGGATGTTCTGTTGGAGAGAGGACGTGTGCATAAGGAACTGCGGTTGGGTGGCGTGAAAACAGCAACGAGCACCGGGGCGGCCGGTGCTCGTTGGCAAGTACTGAAATTTGCCGGGATTCGGCGGCAGCCAGAGGAACCCCGGCCGTTAGTTGCCGCTGAGGCCTTCCGCCAGCTTCGGATCAGCACCGCTCACATCGTCGCGCAGCTTCTTGCCGCGCAAACGGAGCAGGAAAATCAGACCCAGCACGAAGAACACGATGAGCGACAGAATGCTGTTGCGCATGGAGCCCGTGAGCTGGGCGATAACGCCGAAAACGGCCGTACCAATCACAATACTGAGCTTCTCGGTCACGTCGAAGAAACTGAAGAAAGCCGCCGTGTTGGGCGTATTTTCGGGGATAATCTTGGAGTAAGTGGAGCGCGAAAGGCTCTGCACCGCGCCCATCGTGAGGCCGATGACGGCGGCCAGCGCGTAGAACGACCAGCCCGCCTGCACGAAGTAGCCGCCGATGCAGATCAGCATCCAGATGAACACGGCCCAGCTCAGGGCCCTGGTGTTGCCGATGCGCTCCGAGAGTTTCGAGAACAGGTACGCACCCAGAATACCCACAATCTGGAGCAGCAGAATAGTCAGAATCAAGGCCGTGCTTTCAAGTTTCAGCTCTTCGTCGCCGAAGATGGTGGCCACGTACATCACCGTCTGCACACCCATGTTGTAGGTGAAGTAGGCCAGCAGGAAGCGCTTGAGGTTGGGCAGCTGCTTGAGCTGGTCCCATACTTTGCCCAGCTCCCGGAAGCCGTTGAGCAGCCAGCCCGACTCGTCGGCGGCCCCGGCGGGACGGCCGGGGTCGGCGGGCAGGGCGAAGAAGGCAATCTGAGCGAAACCGGCCCACCACAGCCCCGTGAGCAGGAAAGCCAAGCGGGTAGCAAACCCTTCTTCCAGCCCAATGGCCTCGTGACCCATAATCAGCCCCAGGCAAACCAGCAGCAGCAGCACCGAGCCGATATAGCCCATCGAAAACCCGCGGGCCGACAGCGAATCGTACTTTTCCTCGCTGGAAATCAGGGGCAGGTAGGAGTTGTAGAACACAATGGACCCCGAAAACCCAATGGTAGCCAGCACGAACACGAAGGTGCTGAGCGTGAGCGTATCGGGGGTGAAGAAGAACAGCGCGGCGCAGGAAAAGGCCCCGAGGTAGCAGAAAATCTGCATGAACAGCTTCTTACGCCCCGAAAAGTCAGCCAGCGACGTCAGAAACGGGCTGATGATGGCAATGAACAGGAAGGCGGCCGAAATGGCGTAGGTCAGCAGCGAGGAGCCGGGCACCTGAAAACCCAGGAAATCCACCGGGCTTTTGCCGCTGTCGGTTTTCGTGACGGCCTTCACCATGGCTCCCCAGTAGATGGGGAAGATGGAGCTGGTAATCACCAGCGGGTACACCGAGTTGGCCCAGTCGTAGAACGTCCAGCCGCGGGTGATGCGCTTATCGTCCTTGGGAATATGGTAAAGGTCGGTGGCCGGAGCAGCCGGGGCGGCGGTAGCGTCGCGCATAGGGGCAAATGGTTGAGGTAGGGTTCGGGCAAGATAACGGAAATCCGGCGGGGCCGTTGCCAGTGTCCATGTTCTAAGTTAGACGGCCCACTGCTCACCTGCCAGCAGCGCCGCGTACTGCTCAGGCGTGTCCACGTCCACGGCACCCAGCGCGAAGGGCACTGCCGCCACCAGGGCCGCGTGCTGGCGCAGCAGCTGCCCCGCTCCCGCCCCGGCCGGCAACGCCCGCAGCAGCGGCAACGCTTCGGCCGCGAAATACACCGGCACGCCCTGGGTTTCGGCGTAGGCCGAGGCCACGATGGGCCGACCGGTGCGGGTGTGCGCCGCGTGCAGCTCCGCCAGCAAGGTGGGCGTCACGAAGGGCTGGTCGCAGAGCATAACTGTGACGCCAGCCGGGGCTGGCAGCAGGATTTCGAGGAAGGTGAGGCCGGCCTGGATGGAAGCGCCCATGCCGGCGGCCCAGTCGGGGTTGCGCACCACCTGCACCGGCAGGCCCACCAGCTCCGGCAGCAGCTCCGGATGCAGGGCGCCGGTGACGACGACCACCGGCGCGCCAGCTGCGGCAGCTACGGCCGTTTCGGCGGCGCGGCGCAGCAACGTCCGGCCCTGAAACTGGAGCAGCTGTTTGGGTTGGCCGAGGCGGGAAGAGGAGCCGGCAGCCAGCAGAAGAATGGCGTTGGACATGGGGGTGGTAGGTAGCCGGATGAATGGCTATCCGGCTATAAAGTCGGAGGTCTGAAAAAGCAATAGCGCGAACTTTGTAGTTCGCGTCCCCAGGCCGTTGAACGAATCTGACGGCGTGGGGACGCGAACTGCAAAGTTCGCGCTACTGTGCGTTTACTCGCCGATGGCGCACATGGCGTCTACCCGGCCCTCGGGTACCAGGGGGGCGTTGGCGTGCAGGGGCGGATGAATCGGATGCGGCGAGTCGCGCAGGAAGCCGGCGGGGCGGCCCGTGAGCACCGCCTGGATTTCGGCCACGATGGACAGGGCAATTTCCTCGGGTGTTTCGGCCCCCAGGTTCAGGCCGATGGGACTGTGGATGCGGCCTCGCAACTGCTCGGCGGCATCAGGAGTGTCCTTAGTGAGGTCTTCCAGCAGCCGCTCGTATTTCTTGCGCGGCCCCAGCAGCCCGATGTAGCGGGCCGTGGCAGCCGGCAACAGGTGCTGGAGCACCGCGAGGTCGTAGTAGTAATTATGCGTCATCAGCAGCGCGAAGCTACCGTCGTGGGGCTGTTCGCTCACTTGCGCCAGCGGCAGCACCCGCACTTCATCAGCTTCGGGGAAGCGGGCGGGCTGGGCTTGAGCGGGGCGGCCGTCTACCACCAGCACGCGCCAGCCGAGGCCGGCAGCCAGGCGCACCAGCGGTTGCACGTCGTTGCCGGCACCGTAAACGGTGAGGCGCACGGGTGGGCGCAGGATTTCCAGGCTGACGCGTACGGTACCGGCACCGGCCGGGTAGTGCCGGGTAGCAGGCTGCCCAGCCGCCAAGGCAGTGCGGGCATCGGCCAGAATGGCGGCGTACAGGTCAGCGGCTTCCGGCAGCGTGCCTTGGGCCGTGTTATCCGAAGTCAACAGCAGGCGCTGGCCCACGGCTACCTCAGCCCCCGAACCAGCTGTGCTGAATACTGTGGCTACCACGGCGTTGGCCTCTACCCCTTCAGCCCAGCGACGCAGCAGCTCCACGGGGTTGTCGGGATTTTGGAAGTCGAGGGGTTCGAGCAAAATCTGCACAATTCCCTGGCAGCCCAGTGCGGCCCCGAATTGCAGGTCGTCGTCGGGGTCGGTGGAATCGTAGGTGACGACGGTGGGGCGGCCCTGCTGAATCACGCGGCGGGCGCGCTGGCGGGCGTCGCCTTCGAGGCAGCCGCCGCTGATGGCCCCGGTCAGGCGGCCTTCGTCGGTGACCAGCATGCGGGCCCCGGGACGACGGTAGGCCGAGCCGGCCACGTCCACCACCGAGGCCAGGGCGCAGGCGCGCCCCTCAGCGCGGTGCGCGTCGTAGGCGATAAGCAGGCGTTGGAGTTCAGTCATGATACACAGCAGTACGGATAGAGAAACGGCGGCGTTGGCCTGAAGACAGACAAAAGCACGTCATGCTGAGCGGAGCGAAGCATCTCGCGTGCTGACATTGAGTTACTATTTCAACATCAGCACGCGAGATGCTTCGACAAGCTCAGCATGACGTGCTTTAGATCATCAGCTCTACCTACGCCTGTACTGGTTTCGTGGCCAGCACTTTATCGGGCGTAATCGGCAGGCTGCGGACCCGCTTGCCGGTAGCGTGGAACACGGCGTTGGCTACGGCGGCGGAGACGCCCACCATCGAAATTTCGCCGATACCTTTCACGCCCATGGCGTTGATGTAGGGGTCTTTTTCGTCGATGAATTCCACCGTCATTTCCGGAATGTCAGCGTTGACGGGAATGTGGTAGTCGGCCAGGGAAGCGTTGGTGTAGCGCGAGTAGTTCTGGTCGCGCACGGTGCCTTCCATCAGCGCCGCCCCGATGCCGAAGATGCTGCCCCCGATGATCTGGGAGCGGGCGGTTTTGGCGTTGAGGATGCGGCCGGCTCCGTGCACACTCACCCAGCGCGTGACGCGCACAGTGCCCAGGTCGGGGTCAACCTTCACCTCACAGAAGTGCGCCCCGAAGGAGTGCATGGAATGGTCGGCGGCCTGGTCCTTTTTGGCGGGGTCGGCGTTGGCGGCAGCCTGGGCATCTTCGTAGCCGCTGCCGTAGCGGCCCTGGCCGTTGCCCTCGATGTCGGCCATTTCGGCGCGCTTCATGATGGCGGCGAAGTCCTCCCCTTTCTGTGGGTTGTTCTTGAGCTGCAAACGGCCCTGCTTCACCTCCACATCGGCCGCTTTGGCGCGGTACAACGGCGACTTCTTATCCATCACCGCCACCTTAATCAGCTTCTGCCACACGTCCTGCGCGGCCATGTACACCGACGACGACACCGTGCCGGCCGCCACCGAGCCGCCCGAGTTGGGCGCGGTAGGCAGCTTGGTGTCGCCTAGCTCGAAGCGCACCTTATCCACGGGCAGAAACAGCGCGTCGGCCGCTACCTGCGTCATCACGGTGTAGGTGCCGGTGCCCAGGTCGGTAGCGCCCGACTGCACCACGGCGTGGCCGTCGGCGTAGAGGCGGGCGCGGGCCGTGCCCTGGGAGTTGTGGACGGGGTAGCTGGCCGTGGCCATGCCCCAGCCCACCAGCAGGCGGCCGTCGCGGGTGGCGCCGGCTTTGGGGTTGCGCTTGCTCCAGCCGAATAGCTCGGCCCCGCGGGAGTAGCACTCCTTCAGGCTCTTGCTGCTCCAGGCCTGGCCGGTGCTGTGGTCCTTTTCGGCGTAGTTGCGCAGCCGGATTTCCAGCGGATCAATGCCCAGCTGGTAGGCCAGATCATCAAGAGAACTCTCCAGCGCAAACGAGCCCGGCGCTTCACCGGGAGCCCGCGTGAAGGTGGAGGTCATGACGTTGGCGCGGGCTAATTGGTACGAAGACTCGAAGTTCTCGCACGCATACAGCATGTTGATGATCTTGCTGTTCGACTCGGCGTAGTTATCCCAGGGCGAGGTAGTCGAGGTTTTCTCGTGGATGAGGGCCGTGAGCTTGCCGTCGCGGGTAGCGCCCATTTTCAGGGTCTGCTCCTGGTCTTCGCGGTGACCCATGCCCGTAAACATCTGGGGCCGGGTGAGCGAGAGTTTCACGGGGCGGCCCACCGCTTTGGCGGCCTGCACCGTCAGGATGGTATGGGGCCAGCTGGAGCCCTTGCACCCGAAACCGCCACCCAGGTACTTGGTCACGACGCGCACCTGTTCTGCCGAAAGCCCCAGCATGGTGCTGACGGCCTTCTGGGTGCGCGTCACGCCCTGCGTGGCGTCGTAGATGGTGAGGCGGTCGGGGGCTTCCCAGTGGGCCGTGGTGGCGCCGGGCTCCATGGGGTTGTGGTGGTTGATGGCGTGGGTGTACTTGTGGGTAAGCTGCACCGGAGCCGCCGCAAACGCCGCCTGCGCGTTGCCGCGCACGGTGTGGGCCGGCGCTTTGCCGTCCTGTACTTTCGTGGGGTCGAACAGCTTGGCCTGCGGGTCTTCGTAGGAGGCAATCGGCTTTTCGGCGGCCACCTGTACGCGCAGCAGCGCGGCGGCGTACTGGGCGCGCTCCAGCGTATCGGCCACCACAATGGCTACGGGCTGGCCGGCGTAATGAATCTGGTCGGTGGTCAGCGGCAGAAAGCCCATGGGCGCGCCGATGGCCTTCTTGCCCTCCGCATCATTGGGAGTCTTGGCCAGCTTGGGCAGGTTCTGGTGCGTGAGGATGGCCAGTACGCCCGGCTGTTTCATGGCCGCCGAGGTATCGAAACCAGTGATGCGACCTTTGGCTACGTCGCTGGTTTTGAGCACGGCGTGCACGAGGCCCGGCAGCTGGTTGAACTCGGCCGAGTACTTGGCCTTGCCCGTGACTTTATCCCGCCCATCGACGCGGTTCAGGGGCTGGCCCACCGCGCCGGCTTTGGGGTTGGTTTCAAAGAAAGTTGGTTCTGCGGTATCCATGTTGGTGTTTGGTGCTAGGCCTTGTTCGAATAGAACGTCATGCAGAGCGCAGCGAAGCATCTCGCGTGCTGATGTTGTACTGGTGACCTGACGTCAGCACGCGAGATGCTTCGCTGCGCTCTACATAACGTTCCGGCGGTTCTTAGCCCGCTACTTTCATCAAAGCCTGCACCAGCGTGTTCTGGGCCAACTCTACTTTGAACGCGTTTTCCTTGCGGGGCTGGGCGCCACGCATTGCGGCTGCCGCCGCGGCCCGGAACGTGGCTTCGGTAGCCGGCTGGCCTACCAAGACCTTTTCGGCTTCGGGACTGCGCCAGGGCTTAGTACCCACGCCGCCCAGCGCCACGCGCGCCGCCCGGATGGTGCCGCCCTGCACGTCGAGGCCGACGGCGGCCGAGGCCAAGGCGTAGGCGTAGCTGCTCCGCTCGCGCACTTTCAGGTAGGTGGAGCGGCGGGCCTGTGCGGTCATCGGGATGGTCACGGCCACAATCAGCTCGCCGGGTTCCAGCATGGTTTCTTTCTGGGGCGTTTTGCCCGGCAGCAGGTAGAAGTCCTTCACCGGCACCTGGCGCTGCTTGCCTTTCTGGTTTTCCAGGGTAAGCACGGCATCAAAGGCAGCCAGGGCCACGCTCAGGTCGCCGGGGTAAGCGGTGGCAATGCAGCTTTCGGAGGTGCCCAGCACGGCCAGGTTGTGGTTGTCGCCTTCCAAGGCCGGGCAGCCCGAGCCGGGCACGCGCTTGTTGCACGGAAACGCCGCGTCGCGGAAGTAGCCGCAGCGGGTGCGCTGCAGAATGTTGCCCCCGATGCTGGCCATGTTGCGCAGCTGCGGCGAGGCCGCCAGCAGCAACGACTCGGAAATAGCCGGGAACTGCTCTAGCACCAGTTTGTTCTCGCCCACGTCGCTCATGCGCTCCATGGCCCCGATGCGCAGTCCGTCCTTGGTCTGCTCGATGCCTTTGAAGGGCAGGGTATTGATGTCGACCAGCTGCGGGTGCTCCTCCAGATTGGCTTTCATCAGGTCCAGCAGCGTGGTGCCGCCGGCAATGTAGGCCGCCTGGGGTTTGTCTTTCAGCAGGCCCGTGGCCTCCTTGGCCGAACCAGCCTGGGTATAGCTAAAGTTATTCATGGAATTAGTGATGAGGTGATGAAGAGATGAGGTGACAGGCAGCAAGCAGATGACGAGAATTCCTCATCACTTTTTGCCTCATCACTTCATCACGCTTTGCCAGCCACTTCCCGCACGGCGGCCACGATGTTGGGGTAGGCGCCGCAGCGGCAGAGGTTGCCACTCATCCACTCGCGGGTCTGATCGTCGGAGCCGGCGTGGCCTTCTTTCACGCAGGCTACGCCCGACATAATCTGGCCCGGCGTGCAGTAGCCGCACTGGAAACCATCGTGCTTGAGGAACGCCTCCTGCATCGGGTGCAGCTCGTCGCCCTTGGCCAGGCCTTCGATGGTGGTGATTTCCTTACCCTGCTGCATCACGGCCAAGGTGAGGCAGCTATTGATGCGACGGCCATCAACGTGCACGGTGCAGGCGCCGCACTGGCCATGGTCGCAGCCCTTCTTGGTGCCGGTCAGGTCCATGTACTCGCGCAAAGCATCCAGCAGCGTCACGCGGGGCTCGGCCTGGATTGTGCGCACTGTGCCGTTGATTTTCAACTGCAGCGCCGTGACACCCTCCACCGTTTTGGAGTAGGCCGTCAGGCGCTCGGCCTGCGCCACCAGCGGCGGGGCCAGCGCCAGGCCCAGAATGCCGCCGGCTTGTTTCATAAACGACCGGCGCGAGCCATCATTGGGCTGCGGCTGGGGTGGCACACCGCCGGCCGGGAAATCGGAAGCAGGAAAATCAGGCATGAGGAAAAGCAAAGGTGATAAAAGGGTGGCCGGACGTTTGACGTCAGCAGGAGCGGCGTAGTACAAACCACCGCCCCGCCAACTGGTTCAGATCAACGCTATGCTCTGGTCTGCGCGCAACAATGGTCCGGCCCTGGTCTTGGGTCTCTACGCACACCCGAGCGGTGGTGTTATGTCGCTACACGAATATTCAGCGCCTTTGCGGTGGGCTTGGGTGCTGTCTGCGGGCCAAGCCAACGGCCGACAGGCTTCAGGCCCGGATACTGCACACAAAAAAACCGCCCCTGCAGTCGCAGAGACGGTTTTTCAACAACTTTTCGGAAAGGCTTACTTCTGCGAAGCAGGAGCCGTAGCTTCCTTTTTTACTTTCACTTTACGGGCCTTTTTATCGGCCTTTACTTTGCCTTCCTCGGTTTTCACTTTGGTCTGGTCGTCGGTTACCTTCACTTTGGTGGTGTCGGTGGGCTGAACGGTGGCAGGCGTGCCCTGCACGGGAGCAGGCGTACCCTGGGCCATCAGCATACCCGTGCTCAGCACTGAAAGCAAAGCGGCCGAAATCATGCGCTTCATCATAACTTTTGAAGTTTGTTGAGGCGGCAGTTTACAGCATTTGCTTTTATCACCCCGGGGCTTTACCTGCATAATACAATTTATCACCCACATCCACCAGCAGAGCAAGCCGGCAGTTTCACGTAGCTCACAGCTACTTTTGCCTGGGCAGCTGTCCAATATTAACAAATTGTTAACACAATTTAAAAGACAATATCACCTTCTCTGTAAACTCTTATAGTGCGCTTTCATATCAACAAAGTACATATACATAAAACATAATTTTTGCATCAACCCGTTAATCAGCCACATTGCCTCATTTGAACTACCTCAGCCTCTTTGGACAAAGGTCAAACCGGGCTACATTGGAATAGAAATAGATTGTCACGCGTGGCAGCCACCCACTGGGCCAGCGCGTTTTTGCACCGATGATCAGGCGGCCTCCCGAACGGGACGGGAGTGAATGCATCAACAAAAAACCCGCCCGGGCCGTTACTGATAGAAAACTATATTTCAAGGGCTGATAGTTGCGGCCGGAATGCCGGGTATTGCGCCCTACTCTCTATTTTTGGCTTTACCGGCCACTGCCGGGCCGTTTGCATCCGGCTGGTTTCTTCCAGTCGGCCCCAGCCGCGCCCCTCGCCTACCTCACCTCACTGCACTATGAAAAGCTACCAGCGAATTGAGCAAACTGCCTTACAGCTGTTTGCCGACCGGGGCTACGACCATACTTCCACTGCCCTCATCGCCAAGGAAGCTGGCGTGTCGGAGCCGTTGATTTTCAAGTATTTCCAGAGCAAAGACAAGCTATTTGAGAGCATCATCAAGGATGGCTACAAGCGCATCGTGGAAGCCAACCGCGGCATGCTGACCGAGGACGACGCCTCGGCGCTGGTGCAGAAGGTCATCGACCTGCCCTACAAGCTGGTGCGCGAAGAGCGGGCTTTCTGGACGCTGCAGGACAAGGCCTTCGACAAGGAAGTGGTGCAGAAGCACTTCCAGAAGTTCATGCTGCCCGTGTATTCGCTGCTCAACAAGGCCTTCATCGACTTGGGCTACGCGCAGCCGGACCTAGCCACCTACCACCTCACGCTGCTGGTGCAGGCACTGTGGCGCCAGCTGCTGCACGAAGAAGACGCAGAGATGCTGAACCGCCTCAACACCTACATCAAGCGCATCTACACGCACCCCGGCCTGGCCGATCTACACCAATAGCCGCTCCCCAGACGCACAAAAACGGCCGCTTCCTGATAGTCAGGAAGCGGCCGTTTTTTTGTGGACTCATAGCTCCTCCCCTACGGCCGGAACCGCGCTAAGTAGGGTGCCGTACGGCTTTTTTTGGATTTGGCTACTTCGGCGGGCTGGCCGGCTACTACCACTTGGCCGCCTTCGTCGCCGGCGCCGGGGCCCATGTCGAGCACCCAGTCGGAGGCGGCTACCACGCGCATGTCGTGCTCCACTACGATGACGGTGTTGCCGGCTTCTACGAGGCGGTTGAGTTGGGTAAGCAGGCGCACCACGTCGGCGGGGTGCAGGCCGGTGGTGGGCTCGTCGAGCACGTAGAGCGACTGGCCGCGCTGGGCCTTCTGCAGCTCGGTGGCCAGCTTGATGCGCTGGGCTTCGCCGCCGCTGAGCTCGGTGGCGGGCTGGCCCAGGCGCAGATAGCCGAGGCCCACTTCGCGCAGCACCGTGAGGGCGCGCTGCACGGTAGGCTCGTCCTCAAAGAACTCCCAGGCGGCGTCTACTGTCAAGCCCAGCACCTCGGCAATGTTCTTGTCGCGGTAGGTGATTTCCAGGGTTTGGGCGTTGTAGCGGGCGCCGTGGCAGACAGGGCACGGCGCGTACACGCTGGGCAGAAACAGCAGCTCCACCATCACGAACCCTTCGCCCTGGCACTTCTCGCAGCGGCCTTTGGCCACGTTGAAGCTAAAGCGGCCGGCGTCGTAGCGGCGCTTGCGGGCGGCGGGCGTGGCGGCGAACAGCTTGCGCACGTGGTCGAATAGGCCGGTGTAGGTAGCCATGTTGGAGCGCGGCGTACGCCCAATCGGCTTCTGATCCACGCGCACCAGCCGCTTGATATTCTCCAGCCCAGCTACGATGCGGCCGCCAGTTGCGGGAGTGGCGGCGCGTTCCAGCGGGTCGGACGCTTCGTCTTCTTCCGATACCAATTCGTGGCCCAAGTGCGCGGCCACCAGTTCCACCAGCACCTGGCTCACGAGGCTGGACTTGCCGGAGCCCGACACGCCTGTAACGGTGGTGAGCACGCCCAGCGGAAACTGCACGTCGAGGCCGTCGAGGTTGTTGCGCCGGATGCCGGCCAGCTGCAGCCAGCCTTGCGGCTCGCGGGGCGCGGCGGCCGGGGCCGTGGTGGGCGTGGGGTACAGGAAGTGGCGCGTCTGGGAAGCTTCCACATCGGCTAGGCCTGCTGGCGGGCCGCTGTAGAGGATTTCGCCGCCCAACTCGCCGGCGGCGGGGCCTACGTCTACCAGCCAGTCGGCCTGGCGCACCACGTCGAGGTTGTGCTCCACCACGAACAGCGAGTTGCCGGCCTGACGCAGACTGGCCAGCGCCGAAAGCAGGGCTTCGGTGTCGGAAGGATGCAGGCCGGCGGAGGGCTCATCGAGCACATACACCACCCCAAACAGGTTGGAATACAGCTGCGTGGCCAGCCGCAGCCGCTGCAGCTCGCCCGGCGACAACGTGGGCGTGCTGCGCTCCAGCGACAGATAGCCGAGGCCCAGATCGAGCAGCACTTCCAGGCGGGCGCACAGATCCTGCGCGATGCGGTGGGCTACTTCGGCCTGCTCTGGATGGGCGGCATCGTGGGTTTGACGGGCGGCGGTGCCACGGGCATAAGGCTGCAGCAGCGCCGCCACGCGCTTGAGCGGCAGGCTGGAGAAGTCGGCAATGTCGAGGCCGGCAAACGTGACGGCCAGGGCTTCGCGCCGCAGCCGCTTGCCGTGGCAGGTAGGGCACTCCTGGCTGAGCATGTACTGCAGAGCGCGCTTCTTCATGAGCGGACTCTGGGTGGTGGCAAACGTATGCAGCACGTGGCGCCGGACACTCGTGAATGTGCCCATGTAGTTCGGCGGCTCGCGGCGTTTCACGGCCCGCTGGGTTTCCTGGGGCGAGTAGCCGGGGTACACGGGCACGACGGGCTGCTCCTCGGTGAACAGAATCCAGTCGCGTTGCTTTTGGGGCAACTCCTGCCACGGGATGTCCACGTCGTAACCCAGCGTCACGAGGATGTCGCGCTGGTTCTGGCCGCCCCAGGCCTGGGGCCAGGCCGCAATGGCCCGCTCCCGGATGGTGAGCGTGGGGTCGGGCACCATGCTTTGCTCGGTCACTTCGTACACGCGGCCCAGGCCGTGGCAGGTGGGACAGGCACCCTCGGGCGTGTTGGCCGAAAAGCCTTCGGCATATACAATACCCTGTCCGGCCGGATAGTCGCCGGCCCGCGAGTAGAGCATGCGCACCAGGTTGGACAGCGTCGTCACGGAACCTACCGACGAGCGGGTGGTGGGCGTGCCGCGCTGCTGCTGCAGGGCCACGGCCGGCGGCAAACCTTCAATGGCATCCACCTCGGGCACGGCCATCTGGTGGAACAGCCGCCGCGCATACGGCGACACCGACTCCAGATAGCGGCGCTGGGCTTCGGCGTAGAGCGTGCCAAAGGCCAGACTAGATTTGCCGGAGCCCGACACGCCGGTAAACACCACCAGCGCATCGCGCGGAATATCTACGCTGACGTTTTTGAGGTTGTGCTCCCGGGCGCCGCGCACGCGCACGTAGCCGGCTTTGGGGTCGGGGGAAGAAGAGGAAGATGGGGTAACTGCCATGTACGGAAAGAAAGGTGCCGGGATTGCGCGGCCGCATCTGCGTATACTTGCTGCGCCGCCGGCAGGTTAGTGGCGGGCCGCTGCTTTAGGGCTGCGGGAGTAGTTTTGCGCCGTAAACATATCCATCCGGCCCTGGTTCGTAGGGCCAAACCTGCCTTCCTGCTATGCCGCTCCGCTACTTTCTGTCGATAGTCTTTCTGCTTCTGCTGCAGCTGCCGGGGCTGGCCCAAAGCACCGGCGTGCTCAGCGGCACCATCCGCGACCGGGCCACGCAGCAACTGCTGCCGGGCGTGACGGTGGCGCTGGAAGGCACCAGCCTGGGCACGGCCTCCGACGAGCAGGGCCGGTTCCGGCTAGCTGATATTCCGACGGGCAGCTACAACGTGCGGGTGTCGTTTGTGGGCTACGAGCCGCTGCTGCGCGCCAACGTGGTCATCACCAGCGGCAACGCCAACATCGTGAGTTTGCAGCTGGCACCGGCGGCGCAGGCGCTGGGCGAGGTGCAGGTGACGGCCAGCCGCGCCATCCGGGTGGCTACGGCCGAAACGCCGCTGAGCGTGCAGCGCCTCAACGTGGAGGAAATCAAGAGCAACCCAGGCGGCAACTTCGACATCTCTAAGGTGGTGCAGGTGCTGCCCGGCGTGGGCGGCGGCGGCACGGGCGGCACCGCCGGCTTCCGCAACGACATCATCATCCGGGGCGGCGCGCCCAATGAAAACGTGTATTACCTCGACGGCATCGAGGTGCCCGTCATCAACCACTTCCAAACCCAGGGCAGCGCCGGCGGGCCGGCGGGCATGCTCAACGTGAGCTTCATCGAGGACGTGACGCTGAGTACCTCGGCCTTCGAGGCGCGCTATGACAACACGCTTAGCTCGGTGCTGCAATTCCGGCAGCGCGACGGCAACCCCGACCGAATCCAGGGCAACGTGCGCCTGAGCGGCACCGAAGTGGCCGGCACGCTAGAGGGGCCGCTGGCTAAGAATACCACGTTTCTGGCTTCGGTACGCCGCTCCTACCTACAGGTACTGTTCAAGCTGATTGACCTGCCCATCCGGCCCGACTATTGGGACTCGCAGTTCAAAATCACCACCAAGCTGGGCCCCAAAACCACGCTCACGGCGCTGGGGCTGGGTGCGCTGGACCACTTCGAGGTGGCCGTGCCGCGCAAGTCCACGCCCGAAAACACCTACACCATCCGCAACACGCCCACCATCGACCAATGGAACTACACTGTGGGCGTGAGCTTGCGGCAGCTGCTGGAGCGCGGCTACCTCAACCTAGCCCTCAGCCGCACCCAGCTCAGCAACCAGGCCGATTTCTTCGAGGGCGGCACCGCGTTTCAGGGCGACGAAAGCCGGCGGGTGTTCCAGACCCGCTCCGGCGAGGTGGAAAACAAGCTGCGCCTCGACATCAACCGCAGCCTGGGCAAGTGGCAGTACGCCTACGGGGCCGTGGGCCAGCTCATCAGCTACGACAACCGCTACTTCAACCGCCTGCGCCAGGCCGTGCTCAACCCCGACGGCTCGGTGCAGCAGCCGGCCGTGAACGTGCGGTTTCAATCCGACCTGCAGTTTGCGCGCTTCGGGGCGTTTGCCCAGGTGACGCGGCCGTTCCTCACCGACGACCGGCTGACGGTGTCGGCGGGGCTGCGGGCCGATGGCAACTCGTTTACGGAGGGCGGCGCCAACCTGCTGCGCACCCTCTCGCCGCGGATGTCGGCGTCGTATGCGCTGGCCTCGCGCTGGAACCTCAATGCCAGCATCGGGCGCTACTACAAGATTCCGCCCTCCACCCTGCTCGGCTTCCGCGACAACGCCGGCCAGTTCGTGAACAAGCCCAACCGCTACATCGGCAGCACGCACTACGTGGCGGGGCTGGAGTTTCTGCCCTCGGCCAGCCGCCGCTTCACGGTGGAAGCCTTCTGGAAGCAGTACGACCACTACCCCGTCAACACCCGCGACGGTATCAGCCTAGCCAACCTGGGCGGCGACTTCGTGGCCCTCGGCAACGAGGCCGTGACCAGCACCGGCCGCGGCCGGGCCTTCGGGGGCGAGTTTTTCTTTCAGCAGAAGCTGACCCGCAACCTGTTTGCCGTGACGTCCTACACGCTGTTCCGCAGCGAGTTTACGGGCCTTGATGGCCGCTACAAGCCCTCGGCCTGGGACACGCGCCATCTGGCCTCGGTGCTGCTGGGCCGCAAGTTCGGGCGGGGCTGGGAGCTGGGCGCCAAGTACCGGCTGGCCGGCGGCGCCCCCTACACGCCCTTCGACGACGCGGCCTCGCAGCAGAACTACCTCACCATCGGGCAGGGCGTGCTCGACTACGGCCGCCTGAACACGCTGCGCCTGGGTACCTTCCAGCAGCTGGATCTGCGCCTCGACAAGAAAATCAACCTGCGCCGCCTCACCTTCGACCTCTACGTGGACGTGCAGAACGTGCTGGCCCTGAAGTCGCCGGCGGCCCCCAGCTACACCTTCCAGCGCACCCCCGACAACGCCGACTTCGTGAGCACCGACGGCCAGCCCCTGCGCCCGGATGGCTCCAACGCCATACCCTTCCTGCTCGACAACAACAGCGGCACGGTGCTGCCCACCATTGGCTTCATCGTGGAGTTTTAGTTTCGGCAGCCTATAAAAAAGCCCGCGCCTTCCGGAGAAGGCGCGGGCTTTTGTTTTGCAGATGAAGTATCTATGCTTGGGTGGTTTCTCCCACGGTGGCGCGTAGCATGGAGTACAGCAGGTCGTCGGCGCCGCTGAGGCTGACGGGCAGGTTGCGTAACAGTTCGGTGGGTGTGGAATAGCCGGCCAGGGCCGGCAACGCCTCGGGTGCTACCGTATCGAAGGCCATCGACCAGCTGCCGAAGCTGCGGTGCGGAATGTCCTTGTCGGCCAGTTTCATCACGCCGGTGTGGCGGGCGTCAGTTTCTACTTTCTCGTAGAGCGCCTGCACAATGGCCTTGTCGCCTTCCATGATCTGCATGAACTGTCCGCCACCATATACCAGGGCACCGGTTATGCGTAGCTGCTCGTTGTTGCGGCGGCACTGTTCCAGAAGCAACGCCAGGTCGTCGTCGCTCATGGACTGCGTAGCGCTGCTCATATAAATGATGTGGTGCATGAATGAATCGGTGGTAGAGAACAGAGTGTAACCGGAGTCAGACAAAGCCCACCCCGGCGAAATGGGTGTTCTTTATACAAATTGTCCAACAATAGGGTTCACTCGCTTCCCACAAAAAGCGTTGGGTATTGGGGCTACGCATGTACCTACAGAGATGTTGCAGCTAGGCACCCTACAATATCACCTGGAGCTGCATGGTGGCCTCGGGGCGGTAGTTGAGGTTGTCGATGTTGGTGAAATCAGGGCGGGCGCGGTAGTTGAGCGTGATTTTGGCCTGGTGGCCGTCGAGCAGCACGTTCACGCCGCCGTCCAGAATGTGCACGTCCTGCAGGCGGCCGTCGGTGCGGCGCAGGCCCTCGTAGCGGCCGTGGATGTAGCCCGCGTAGGGCTGCAGGCGTATTTTGGGGCCGAGTAGTTTTTTGGGCAGCAGAAAGCCGGTCTGGACGGTTTGGGCGGTGCCGGTGCCGAGCATGGGCACCGAATTGCCACGCAATGCCGCCGAGCCGGTGCCGGGGTTTAGGGTGCCACCGTAGCGCACGTAGTTGGGGCCCATGCGGTAGTCGTAGGCGGCGGCGTACACGGTGAAGGCGGTCTGGTTGCGGGCGGTGGTGTCTACGGGCGTATCGAAGAAGATGTCGGCTGAGAGCACGCGCATATTGTGGCGGTTGTAGGGAATGTCCCAGGCGCGGGCGGGCTGCGGCGTGGGGTTGTCCAGGGGGCGCGAGTAGAGGCCGCCGGCGTGGTAGAGGAAGCCCGCCCCGATGTTGAACACGCGCTTGGCCCCAAGGTAATTGCCCACCGCAAACGGCACCAGGTTCAGCTCCTTATCCAGCAGCTCCACATCGAAATAGCCCTGCCAGATTTTGCCCCGGCTGCGCGGGTTGAACTGCGCCACGTTGGTAGCCAGCGTAGCCGGCGTGCTGCCGGTATTCGTGCGAAACGCGTCATTCACCGACAGCCGGTAGTCGAACTTCTTCACCCGCCCGCGCACGTACACCCCAATGCCCCGGCCGGTCTGGTCGATGGCGTCGAGGGAGGGCGACTGCACGCCGGGCACGTCGAGGGTTATCAGCGAAAAGGCGGCGAAGCTGGTCTGGCGCGAGATGCCGTTGTAGTAATGCAGGCCGCCGCCGGCGCTCATATACTGGCTCACCTTGTACTCCACCAGCGCGTCGTGGATGTAGAACTGCGGCTTTTTGCCGGGGCCGGTCGGTTCACCGGGCGCACCGCCCGCAATGGTGCTCTGCCCGTTGATGCCCAACTGCGTGACCACCAGAAAGCGCGGGTTCAACTGCGCCACCAGCAGCACCCGCGAGCGGCGGATACCAAAGTCAATCTGGTCACTTTGCGGCTCTTCCTCGGCCGAGAGCGTGCCCGAGTTGTTTTCGTTGTAGCGCACCCACAGCTGGTGGGCCGTCATGATGCGCACGTATTTGGAGCCGTCGGGCGAGATGCTGATTTTCATGCCGCCCGCGTACGGGGCCGATTTGGCGGGGGCCGGCACGGGTGCCGGGGCCGCTGCCGAAGCCGGATTCGGGGCCTTGCCGGTGGTGGGTGGCACGATAATCTGGGCGTGGGTCAGCGGGGCCAGCAGCAGCAACGTCGCCGCCAGCTTCAGGCGTAGAAAAGTTGTCATGTGGAAATTTAGGCTGGGGCAAAACAGGCAAGACGCGGCCCGTCCGCCCTGTCAGAGCAGAAAAAAACAGGAAAGGGAGATGTAGCGCGAACTTTGCAGTTCGCCTCCCCGCGTCGTTCGGGTAATGGTGGCGGCGCGGAGACGGTTCTGGCGGCGTAGAGTTGGTTTGAGCGGCGCGGGGACGCGCACTACAAAGTTCGCGCTACTACCGCCTCACGGCCTAAGCGTGGATTTCCACGCGGGGCAGCATAGCAGCCGGCTCGGGCTGTTGTTCTTCGGGCACCGAGCGGCCCTGCAGGGCCAGCTGGTGGCGGTTTTCGTCGAACTCGCCCTCACTTTTGGCGACCACCAGCGTGGCAATGCCGTTGCCGATGACGTTGGTGATGGCCCGGGCCTCGCTCATGAACCGGTCGACGCCTAGCAGCAGGGCCACGCTTTCCACCGGAATAACTTTGGTGGCGGCCAGCGTGGAAGCCAGCACGATAAAGCCCGAACCCGTCACGCCCGCCGCGCCCTTGCTCGTCACCACCAGAATGCCGATGAGCGTGAGCTGCTGGGTGATGGAAAGCGGGATATTGAAGGCCTGGGCCAGGAAAATCACGGCAATGGACAGGTAGATGGACGTGCCGTCGAGGTTGAAGGAATAGCCCGTGGGAATCACGAGGCCGGCCACCGAGCGGGAGCAGCCGTAGCGCTCCATCTTGTCAATCATGCGCGGCAAGGCCGACTCCGACGACGAGGTACCCAGTACCAGCAGAATTTCTTCCTTGATGAACTTCAAGTAGGGCCACAGCCGCAGACCGTAATAACGCATAATCAGGTTTAGGACCCCGAAAATGAACAGGAACATGGTGGCGTACACCACCAGCATCAGCTTGCCCAGCGGCAGCAGCGTGGCAATGCCGTACTTGCCGATGGTGAAGGCCATGCCCCCGAAGGCGCCCAGCGGGGCCAGTTTCATCACCATGGCCAGCACCTGAAACATGGCGTGCGAAAGGCGGTCGAAGGTGCGCATCAGCGGCTGCCCCTGCTCGCCCATGTGATTGATAGCCAGCCCAAACAGCACCGAAAACAGCAGCACCTGCAGAATATCGCCCTTGGCGAAAGCGCCCACCACGTTGTCGGGCACGATGTGGGTGAAGAACTCCACCCAGTTCATGTCGCCGGCCTGGGAAGTGAATTTGGCAGCTTCCTCGGCCTTTTTGCCATCCTGCATCACGGCCCGGGCGGTTTCCTGCACGCCCGCGCCGGGCTGGGTCAGGTTGGCCACCACCACCCCGATGCCCAGGGCCAGCGTGGTCACCACCTCGAAGTACAGCAGCGCCTTGCCGCCCACGCGGCCCACCTTTTTCAGGCTGCCCATGCCCGCAATGCCCAGCACCACCGTCAGGAAAATGATGGGCGCAATCAGCATTTTGATGAGGCTGATGAACGTGTCGGCAATGGGCTTGAGGGCCGCCCCGAAGGCCGGGAACAGAGCCCCTACCGCCACGCCCAGCGCAATGGCCGTGAGCACCTGCACGGTAAGGTTGGAAAACAGCTTTTTCATGAGGTGGGATGGATGGGATGGGAAGTCAGTTTAGAGGGAGTTGGTGAGCTGTACCTGTCGTCCAGAGCTTACTCAGGCGCTTCTCACCATGAAAAACACAGGTGTGAGACGGACATGCTAAGGTCCTTCGCAAGCTCAGAATGACAGCTAAGCCAGCTGGTCAGCTGCCGGATCAGTGTTGAGATGGGACGTTCTGGTGGTTTCGGCCATGCCCAGGAACACCAGCAGCGAAACGCCGATGCAGCCGGCAATGTACCAGTAGAAGTAGGCCTCGTGCCCGACGCCCTTGCTCCAGAGGGCCAGGTACTCGGCCGTGCCGCCGAATACGGCCACCGTCAGGGCGTGCGGCAGCCCGATGCCCAAAGCCCGGATATCCGTCGGAAACAGCTCGGCTTTCACTATCACGTTGATGCCGCTGTAGCCGCTCACAATCACCAAAGCCAGCAGCAGCAGCCCGAAAGCGGCCAGCGGCGAGGTGGTCTGGCTGAGGGCCGTGAGCAGCGGCACCGTACCCAGCGCCCCGCCCACCCCGAAGAAGATCAGCAAGGGCCGCCGCCCGATGCGGTCCGACAGCGCCCCGAACACGGGTTGCAAGGCGGCAAACACCAGCAGCGACAGAAAGCACACGTTGGTGGCGGCCTCGGGGGTCATGTGGGCGGTGTTTACCAGAAACTTGAGCATGTAGGTGGTGAACGTGTAGAACGCCAGCGTGCCGCCCATCGTGAGGCCGACCACCGTGAAGACGGCACGCGGATGGCGGGCCAGCACGCGCAGGCTGCCCCGCTGGTCTTCGGTGGTTTCGGGCTGGGCCGTGAAGGCGGCGGTTTCGTCGAGGTTGTGGCGCAAGTACAGGGCCACAACCGACAGCAACGCCCCAATCACGAAGGGAATACGCCAGCCCCAGGCTAGCAGCTGGGTTGGTTCCAGCACCCGCTGCAGCACCAACTGAATACCGAGGGCCAGCAGTTGGGCCCCAATAAGGGTGAGGTACAGAAAGCTGGAGTAGAAGCCGCGGCGGCGCGAAGTCGCCATTTCAGCCAGGTAAGTGGCCGACACGCCGTACTCGCCGCCCACGCTCAGGCCCTGCAGCAGCCGCGCCGTGAGCAGCATCACCGGCGCCACAATGCCCACGGTCTGGTAAGTGGGCGTGAGGGCAATCAGCAACGAGCCCAGCGACATGAGCAGCACCGACAGCGTCATGGACTGCTTGCGGCCCACTTTATCGGCAATGCGCCCGAACATCCAGCCCCCGATAGGCCGCATCAGAAAGCCTAGCGCGAAGATGCCAGCCGTCTGGAGCAGCTGGGCCGTGGTGTCGCCGGCCGGGAAAAACGAGGCCGAGAAATACAGGGAAAACGAGGAGAAAACGTACCAGTCGTACCACTCCACTAGGTTGCCCACCGAGCCGCTCAAAATAGCCCGCAGCCGCCGGGGCGATACCCGCTCCCCACGCCCCACCCCGGCCGGCGGCGCGGTAGTAGTCAGGTCGGCAGGAGAAACGGCGGTAGGCATGAGCGAGGCAGTTTTCGGCTAGTGAGTAGTTACTTACTGGTTGATGTAAGCAAATGACGAACTCAATCTTGAAGGAATTTTGAGGGAATGTTATGGTTTCTATGAAATTTTGCGCCGCTGACCACTTCATAAAGGACGTCATGCTGAGCTTGCCGAAGCATCTCGCGTGCTGATGTTGCTTCGCTAGCCTAGGGTTTAAGCCCCGGGCTAGTAAAGCGGTTGTCGTTCGACGATTTAGCAACATCAGCATGCGAGATACTTCGGCAAGCTCAGCATGACGTTCTTACTATTTTCCCCACTAGCTACTACCCAGCCGGAACCGGCGCGAAATCCAGCCGGATACGGTGCCAGCCCTCGGCGTAGGTGTAGCTGATGCGGTGGCCGTACAACTCACTGATGCGGCGCACGATGGCCAGCCCGATGCCGATGGAATCGAGGGCGGCGTTGCCTTTCTTGAAGCGGCCGAACAGCTCTTCCACCGGCGCAGTGGGCGCGTGGCCGGTGTTTTCCAGCAGCAGAAATTCCGGGGTGAGCTGCAGCTTGATTTCGCCGCCGGGCTGGTTGTGGCGGATGGCGTTGCTGAGCAGGTTGTTGAGAAGCAGCTGGGCCAGGGCCTCGTCAAGGGGCACCACCACGCCGGGCGCAATGTGCTGGGTGGTGCGCAGGTTCTTCATTTCGGCCAGATCGGCGAAGGCGGCTTCGGTGGCGGGCAGCAGCTGGCTCAGGTCGGTGAAGGTGCCGGGGCGGGTATCGAAGTGCTCCAGCTTGGCCAGCAGCGTGAGCGAGTGGTTGATGCGGCTGAGGCGCTCCAGTTCGTCGTGCATGGCCGTGAGCAGGCGCAGCTGCGGCTCCGTCAGCTCAGAGTCCAGCAGCAGCTCCAGCTTGGCCTTGATGGTGGCAATGGGCGTTTGCAGCTCGTGGGAGGCATTTTCAGAGAATTCCTTGAGGCCCTGGTAGTCGCTCTGGGCGCGGGTGGTCATGCGCAGCAGAAACTCGTTGAGCACGTTGAACTCGGTGGTGCGGCTGGGCTCCAAAGCAATGCGCTGCTGCTGACTGAGCTGAAACTGCTGAATGCCGCGCAGCGTCTGGGTGAAGGGGCGCAGAATCCGCCAGGAAATCACCTCGCTCAGAATCACCACCAACGCCAGCAGAAACACAAACGTCCAGGCAAACACCAGCATCAGGCCGGTCAGGTAGGCGTCGCGGGGCTCCACCACGGCCGCCCGGCTGGTCACGCGGTACACCTGCCCGCGCACCACCGGGTAGGTGGTCACGCGCACCATCCGCACTTCCGACTGCAACGCCGGCTCCCACTCGTTGCGCAGCCGCACCAGCGGCGCGTGGCGGGCCGTATCGGCGGGCACGCCGCGCGCCACCCACACGTTGGCCCGCGACGGATGCCCCGCGTAGCTACCCCCGCGCCGCAGCTGCCCCGTCACCACAGCGTTCAACCCCTCCAGCTTGCCAATAGTGGCCTGCGTGGCGCTCCGCGACAGGGCCGCGTACACAATAGCAAAGCCAATGCTCAGCACGAAAAACGTGATGATGGCGTAGGCCAGCGTGTAGCGGTAGTTCAGTTTCACTTGATAGTGGATAGGTAGATGACTGGACTGGAGGACTGGTTGAACTGGGGAAAAGAACGTCATGCTGAGCGGAGTGCAACAAAGTCGAAGCATTTCCGCTGCTTCGCCTGATGACTCACTAACCCAGGGTTTAAACCCTGGGCTACGGAGCGGATGTTACAGGCTACTAGTTGTGCCGCTTGTCGTCGTCAAACTCACCACTCACAAATTCACTCATCCACCACTCCGCCATCATTCCGGGGCGTTGAATTTGTAGCCGAAGCCGTAGACGGTGCTGATGTAGTCCTGACCGCCGGCGTCGGTGATTTTCTTGCGCAGGTTTTTCACGTGCTGGTATACAAAGTCCACGCTGTCGAGGTTGTCGGTGTAGTCGCCCCAAAGGTGGGCGGCAATGGCCTGGCGGCTCAGCATGCGGCCTTTGTTGTGGATGAAGTAGAGCAGCAGGTTGGTTTCCTTGCGGGTGAGGCTGAGCAGCTTGCCATTCACGCGGCATTCCAATGAGTCGAGGTCAGCGGTGAGGTCCTGGAACGTGAGGACGTTGTTTTTCTGGGGGCTGCGGCGGCGCATGATGGCCTTGATGCGGGCGTGCAGCTCGGGCAGCGGGAAGGGCTTGGTGATGTAATCGTCGGCGCCTTCGCTGAGGCCGGTGAGCTTGAAGTCCAGCGCGTTCTGGGCCGAGATGATGATGACGCTGCTATCCACGCCTTCCTTACGCAGCAGCTTGAGCAGGTTGATGCCGTTGCCGTCGGGCAACATGATGTCGAGCAGCACCACGTCGTAGGTGAACAGGACAAGCTTTTCGCGGGCCTCGTCGAAGGTGGCCGCCACTTCGCAGATGTAGTGCTCCTGCGTGAGGTAGCCCGCAATGCTGGCAGCCAGCTCAGCATGATCTTCAATCAGCAGGATTTTCATGTAGACTATATGGCACGGGTAAGGCGGCTAAAAATAGCGAAAGCAAGTCGCTCCAGCGTCTGCCAAGAGGCTGAGCTGGTACTACCTGCACTGGCATAATACGATTACAAGCCAGCCTCCCCAACACGGCGGGAGAACTGGCTTGTAGGATCACATCGGCGGCAAAACCTGCTTTACGCCGCTTTGAAGCGGTATTTCAGCCACACCACGTCGTTGTCGAGCTGCTGCATTTGGGCGAGGTGCAGACGGGTGGCGGGGCCTTTTTTCAGGTAGTCGCTCACTTCAAATGTGGTCGGCGACTGGAGCGTGCCGTCGGCAATGGGCAGCAGCAGCAAACTCAGCTCGTCGATCAGGCCGGCGTTTAGCAAAGAGCCGTTGAGGTGGCCGCCGCCTTCCAGCATCAGGGTTTCAATGGGAAACAGCGTGGCCAGCTGCTTCAGGGCCGAGGCAAAGTCCAACTCCTTCTTCCCCGCAAACAGGTACGAAATGTGCTGCCGCTGCAGGTAGTACAGGTACTCGTCGCTGACCTGCTCGGTGAGGATTTCCACGATATGGTCGCCGCCGGTGGCGTTGCTGTCCCAGCCCAGCTTACCGTGCGCGTCCACAGCCACGGCGAAGGAAGTGGCCTGCGCGTCGCCGATGAAGGGCTCCCGGGCAATGGGCTGCGGGGCCGGCTGCAGGTCGGGCTGCACGCCGCCCGAGAAGTCGCGCTCCATGGTTACGCGGCCGCACATCCAAGCTTGGCTGGTGAAGGTATCGTGGTATTTCTCGAAGTAGCCAGAGTAGGTTTTGGTCAGGGCTTTGTCCTGCCAGTTGGCGGTCAGAATCTTTCCGTCCACCGAGGACATCATGTGGCAGATTACATAGGGTCGTTTCATAGTAGGCCTTCAACGGAAAAATGGCCCGTTGGGTGGCTAGGACCGGCAAAAGCTGGAAATACCGGCCCACTGACTTGGCTGCCGCATTTCATAGGCCCTCACTCCCCGCCCCCTTCAGCACTGCTGAAAAAAACAAAACCCCGTTTGCGTCTTGCAAACGGGGTTTTATCGTAAAAATGTAGAGAGGATGGGATTCGAACCCACGATGAGCTTTAGACCCATACACACTTTCCAGGCGTGCTCCTTCAACCACTCGGACACCTCTCTAGGTGCGGTAAGGTGGCGCAAAATAACACCCGTTTTTCCGGATACACAAGCCCCGGCCGCAATTCGGGCGCAGAATCTGCCTCAGGCCGGCGTGATTTCGCCGCGCAGGTCGTGGGTGAGCAGGCGGCGCGTGTCGGCAGCCGGCTGCTCCAGGCCCAGCACAAACATGAGCTTGGTGATGGCCGCTTCCAGCGTGATGTCGTCGCCGCCGAGCACGCCCAGGTCGGTGAGGTAGGCGCTGGTTTCGTAGCGGCCCTGCAGCACGCGGCCTTCCTCGCACTGGCTCACGTTGAGCAGGTGCACGCCCCGGTCGGTGGCGTCGCGCAGGCACTTCAGGAACCAGGGCGCGGTGGGCGCGTTGCCGGAGCCGTAGGTTTCGAGGATGGCCCCGCGCAGGCCGTCGGCTTCCAGCTGAGTGCGCACCATGCGCTCGGTAAGGCCCGGAAACAGCGGCAGAATCGTGACGTGGTCGGAGAAGCGCTGGTGCACGCGCAGCGGAGCCGCGGGCAGCGGCCGGATCTGCTTGTCGTCAAAATCCAGCTCGATACCGGCGCGGGCCAGCGGCGGGTAGTTCTCGGAGCGAAAGGCGTTGTACTGCTGGCTTTCCACCTTCTTGGCCCGGTTGCCCCGGATCAGCACGTCGTTGAAAAACAGACATACTTCGGGCACCCGCACCGTGCCGGCCAGCGGGTGGCGGGCGGCGGCAAACTCCAAGGCCGTAATGAGGTTGCGGCGCGCATCGGTGCGGATACGGCCCACGGGCACCTGCGCCCCGGTGAATACCACCGCCTTGCCCAGGTTTTCCAGCAGAAAGCTTAGAGCCGCCGCCGAGTAGGCCATGGTATCGGTGCCGTGCAGCACCACGAAGCCGTCGTAGCGGGCGTAGTTTTCCTCGATGAGGGCCGCAATGCGCAGCCAGTCCTGAATGCTGACGTTGCTGGAGTCAATCGGCTCGCCGAGGCTCTGCACCTCCACCTGCATGTTGAGCTGGCGCAGCTCGGGCATCTTCTTGCGGATCTGCTCGAAGTTCATCGGCACCAGCTCGCCGCGCTTGTTGTAAGCCATGCCGGCCGTGCCGCCGGTATAAATAACGAGAACAGCCGTTTCAGGGCGCGAATCAGAAGAAAGCAAGGGCGGGGCAGGATTGGGTTGGGTTGGAGGAGCAAGGTAGGCAGGGCGGCTGCCGGCTACAAAGCTAGAAAACTAGTTCCCCTCCTTGGAAAGGAGGGGCTAGGGGTGGTTGATGGATGGCCGAACGGTTTTTAGAACTAGATTCTAGTTGTTGTTCAACGATTATCAACCACCCCTAACCCCTCCTTTCCAAGGAGGGGAACTAGTTTTCTAGCCCTGTCAGCCGCCATTACAGCTTGAACAGCTGCCGGGCGTTGTGGGTGGTGGCTTCCACTACTTCGGCTTCGGTTTTGCCGAGCAGCGTGGCGATGCGCCGGGCAATGAGGGGCAGGTAGGCCGGCTCGTTGCGCTTGCCGCGGTGCGGCATCGGGGCCAGGTAGGGGCAGTCGGTTTCGAGCAGCAGGTGCTCCAGCGCTATGCCGGGCAGCACCTTGTCGAGGCCGCCGTTCTTGAACGTGACCACGCCCCCAATGCCCAGCAGGAAGCCCAACCGGATAGCCTCTTCGGCCTCGGCTACGGTACCCGAAAAGCAGTGGTACACGCCGCGCAGCGTGCCGTCCTGCCCAGCCTCGATAAGGTCGGTGGTTTCGCGGAAGGCCTCGCGGGTGTGCAGCACCAGCGGCAGCTGGTGCTTTTTGGCCAGCTCGATCTGCACCCGCAGCGCCTCCTGCTGAATGCCGAGGGTGGTTTTGTCCCAGTGCAGGTCGATGCCGCACTCCCCTACCGCCGCAAACGGCCGCTTCCCCAGCCAGTCTTCCACCTCGTACAGCTCCCGCTCGAAGTTTTTGGTGACGTGGCACGGATGCAAACCCATCATGGCGTGGCACTGCTGCGGAAAGCGCGCCTCAGTTTCCAGCATGGCGTCGATGCTTTCGTGGTCGATGTTGGGCATGAGGATGGTCTGCACGCCGGCCTCAAAGGCGCGGTTGAGCATGTCATCTTGGTCGGGCTTGAACTGCTCGGAATAAACGTGGGCGTGGGAATCGGTGAAATGCATTGTTTGGTGCTTGGTGCCTTGTGCTTAGTGCTTGGGGCATAGGGCCTGGGGATTGTGGATTAGGACCTGGGTTGGAACGGTGCCGGCTTAGCGGGCGCAAGTTACGGCGGGCAGCCCGGCCGGCCGAACGGCCCCGGTCCGGCGGCTCTTTCAGCCGTCGGACCGGTCGTGGCGTGCTGACGCACCAGCCTGATGCCGCTCCTAGACCGCTTTAACGACGACCGGCTCGACGGCTGAAAAAGCCGCCGGACCGGAACCCCACCCCAGCTCACTATGCACCAAGCGCTATGCCTTAAAACCTAGCGATACCTTCTCCCCTTCCAGTCAAACGACAGCGGCAGCAGGCGGAAGATGGCCAGGGCGGCGGTGAGGGCGGGCGTGTAGAGTTCGAACAGCGGCAGCAGGTGCAGTGGGGCGCGGCGGCCGGCGCGGCGGAAACAGAGCGCGGCCAGCAGCCCCTGCAGCAGCATTTTGGCCAGCAGCACCAGCCCGGCCACCAGCGGCCCGGCCAGCCACCAGAGCGCCAGCAGCGCCGGATAGAAGCCCGCATAGTACAGCAAACCGCCTTTCAGCCACCACGGCAGGCTTTCCACGCCCCGGCTCCAGCGGCGACGCTGGTGCAGCAGCGCGCCAAACGTGGGCATGGGCAAACTCTCAGCCAGCACCTCGGGGCGGAACAGAATCCGGTAACCAAAGCCGTGGCGCAGCGTGGCCCGAAACAGCTCAAAGTCCTCGGTGACGGAAAACGGCAGCGCCTCGTAGCCGCCGGTGGCTTCGTAGGCGGCGCGCGTCACCAGCATGTTGTTGCCCATGGCCGTCACGGGCCGACCCAGATCCGACACCACCTGCACCAGCCCCAGCGAAATCAGCCAGTCGAGGCCCTGTAGCTTATCAAACAAACGCGGGCCCTGCACCAGCGTGAGGCCCGTCACGGTGCCGATACCCGGCTGCGCGTGGGCCAGCAGCGCCGAAACCCAAGTGCGAGGCACGGCAATGTCGGCATCGGTGATGAGGAAAAAGTCGGTAGTGGCGGCGCGGGTGAGGTGGGCCAGCACGTTGGCCTTGCCGCGGGCCAGTCCCAGCGTCTCCTGAATGGGCACCACCCGAAACGTGCCGCCGAAGCCCTCCATTGCCTGGGTGGCTACGGCGGCGGTACCGTCGGTGGAGCCATCATCACCGAGCAGTACTTCCAGCAAATGCGCCGGGTACTCCAGTTGCCGGACGGACTGCAGGCAGCGCCCGATGGCCGCCGCCTCGTTGCGGGCCGCAATCAGCAAACTCACGCGCGGCAACAGCTGCGGCAGCGGCCCCGGCAGGCTCCCGCGCCGCGTGGCCAGCAGCAGCGTGGAAGCCGCCAGAATCAGAAACCACCCGGAAAGAAAAAGCGTGAGGAACAGCAAAGTTGGTGATGGGGTGATGGGGTGATGGGGTGACAAAATAAGAACGTCATGCAGAGCGCAGCGAAGCATCTCGCGGGCTGATGTTGCAGCGAGGGTCGCTAGAGCGTTGTGCGGACAGTAGCGCGAACTACAAAGTTCGCGCTACTGCTCGTGCTGCGCCGAATATGCAGCAGGACGTTCTTTTTCAACCCACTGCTACTACAACAGCTCAAACGAATACCCTTCCTCAGCACAGGCCGCTAGGTAGCGCGGCAGCACGGCGCGCAGGTTGTGGCGGGCCTTCCGGCTGTCGTGGAACACGACGATGGCGCCGGGGCGGGTGTGGGCCAGGGCGGCACGCAGGCAGGTTTCGGGCGGATAGGCGGCGTCGTAGTCGTAGGTGAGCACATCCCACATGATGAGGCGGTGGCTGGAGTGCAGCGCGGCGGCCTGGGCGCGGGTGAGACGGCCATAGGGCGGGCGCAGCAGCGGCCGGGCCTCGGGCTGCGGCAGCAGCGCATCCAGCGCCTGCTGGCAACGGGCCACCTCCTGCAGATACTGCGGCAGCGGCGTCCGCCAGCCACTCACGTGGTGGAAGGTGTGGTTGGCGAGGCGGTGGCCGGCGGCCAGCACCTGCCGGGCAATGTCGGGGTGCTTTTCTATGTTGTCGCCGACGCAGAAGAACGTGGCGCGGGCGTTGTGCCGAGCCAGCTGCTCCAGCACGAAGGGCGTTTCCTCCGGAATAGGGCCGTCGTCGAAAGTGAGGTAGAGCGGCTTCTCCCCCGCCCGCACCGGCCCACGCCACTCAGTGTGCGGCAGCCAGCGTTGCATGATTTCGGGGAGGCGGTGGACACGCATGGTTTTCAATCGGGAACGGTGACGTTGTAGGCTTGGGGCGGTGTAGAGACGCGTATTCGCGTCTTATCGTTGGTGATGTTGTTTAAACGGACGGCGCGGCTACGGTCGTTCAACGACGAGACGCGAATACAAGTCTCTACACCATGCTGCATCCTCATTCTTTCACCGCCGCCAGTACCGCCTCCCACAGCACTTCGGCGCTGTGCTGCCAGGAGTAGCGCTGCACGTTCTGCAGGCCTTTTTCTATTAGCGAGGCACGTAGCGCGGGCTCCTGATGCAGGCGCACCAGCGCGTTGGTGATGGCGCCAGCATCGTGCGGATCGGCGAGCAGGGCCGCGCCGCCGGCTACTTCGGGCATGGAGCTGCAGTCGGAGGTCAGAACTGGCGAGGCGCAGGCCTGGGCCTCGATGATGGGAATGCCGAAGCCTTCGAGCAGGGGCACGTAGACGGTGGCGTGGGCGGCGGCGTAGAGTTGCACCAGCTCTTCTTCGGTCACGCGGCCGGTCAGGTGCACGTCGTGGCGAAACTGCAGCTGCTGGTACACGTCGAACATGGGGCCCGCTTTCCAGGCCGTGCGGCCCACGATGAGCAGCTTGGTGGCGGCGCCGGTGCGCTGCTTGAACGCGTCGAAGGCGCGCAGCAGATTCGTCAGGTTTTTGCGCGGGTGCAGGGCGCCCACAAACAGGAAGTAGGGTTTGCCAGCCGCGTACCGCTCCCGCGTAGCGGTCTGCACGGCCGGTGGCTGGGGCTGGAAGTGCGCATCGGCCGCGTTGCCGGCCACCCGGGTTTTGCCGGGCGCCACACCATACGTGCGCACCAGATCCTGCCGCGTCGCCTCCGACACTGCTACCAGCTGCGCCGAAGCCCGGGCAAAGCGGGGCGCGAAAAACTGATAGTACCGATGCTCCAGCCCGCTCATGTGCTCGGGAAAATGCTCGAAGGCCAGATCATGGAACACCGTCACGCGGGGTACGCGGGTAGCCAGGGTGGTGTAGCCGTCGGGGCTGAGGAACACGGCCGGCCGGTGCCGCCGCAGCCACAGCGCCACGGCCCCCTCAAACCACGCCACCCACAGAAACGGGTGCCGCGCCGACGGCAGCAGCACGTGCGGCACCACGTTGGGGCCCGTCAGGTACCGCGCATCAAAGGCGCGGTCAAACAGCAGGTGAAACGTGTGCTCCGGGTGCGCCGCCACCAGCTGCTTCAACGTCTCGAACGTGAAGCGCCCAATGCCCTCCAGCTGGCCGCCGGGCAACAGAAAGCGGGTGTTTACGGCGATGTGCAAGGTGGTGGGGTGATGATTTGGTGGGTTGGTGGGGTGACAAAGGTAGCTGTCATCCTGAGCTTGCGAAGGACCTTATCAGTCTGGAACGACTCAGCGGACTTCGATTCAACCCAAGCAAACCTCAGCAAAAAGCTCCTTTTATCAATTATGTGCTGGCGTGAGAAGGTCCTTCGCAGGCTCAGGATGACAGACTGTATACAAATCCACCAGCCCACCACCTCACCTCCCCAGCAACTGCCGCAGCTCGGCTACGCGCACGATGCGGGTCAGGAACAGGATGGCCACGAAGCTCAGGCCGGCCAGCACCGACTCTAACAGCCAGTGCAGCTGCAGGCCCATTTGCAGGCCCGCCCACACGGCGCACAGCAGCCCGAAGGCCAGCGCCAGCCGCGCCAGCCACGCCCACGGCACCGGCACGCCCGTGCGCCGATGCACCAGCCACAGGTAGCCCACCGACACAAATACGGCGCACACCAGCGTGTTGATGGCGCCAGCCACCGCCCCCAGGCGCGGTAGCAGCACCAGGTTCAGGCCCACGTTCAGGACGATGCTCAGGCCCACCAGCCAGCTCACCGGCCGCTCGTGGTTGGTGCTGGTGAGCAGAGTGCTGTAGATGGCGAAGAAGGCGTGCACCAGCACACTCACGAACAGAATCTTGAGGCAGAGCGCCATGCGGGCCACTTCCGGCGGCGTGCTGTGCGTGAACTGCCAGAACAGGATTTCGCCCCGAAATAGCACAAAGCCGCAGATCAGCAGCATGGGCACCGTGACCACGCGCTGCCCGAACCAGAGCAGGTCCTTCTGCTCCTCGGGCCGGCCGGTGGCGTGGGCGAACTTGGCGAAGAACAGCGGCAGCACCGTCCAGAGGTACATCATCATGGTGTCCAGCCAGCGGTAGGAGGCGGCGTAGTAGCTGGCCTCCTGCGCCGACACCAGCCGTTCCAGCATCAGCATGTCAATCCGCTCATTCAGCCCATATACCAGCGTAATGAAGGCCAGCGGCAGACTGGCTTTGAGCACGGTGCGGGCCTGGCCCACCTGCAGCCGGAACCGCACCCGCCCGTAGAGCCGCGCAATGACGCCGTAGAGCACCACAAACGTGAAGCCCACGGCCAGCGTGCGGGCGCCCACGTAGCGGTCCAGGGAAATGCCGATGGGCACCAGCAGCAGCACCAGCCCCAGCAGCAGCAGCTTTTCCAGCACCGACAGTAGTGCATCGGTGTTGAAGCGCTGATGGGCCTGCAGCACGCCCCGCAGAAACAGCGTGTACTGCGCCAACAGCAGACCGCCCGCCGTGAGGCCGAGCAGCGTGAGCGTATGGCCGCGGTAGCCCAGCAGCCACCCGATACCCAGCGTAACCAACAGAAACAGCCCCGACAGCCAGCCCTTCAGGGGCAGCAGCGTCGGGAAGTACTCGGTGAGGAAGTCGGGGTTGGCGGCGACGCGCTTGGTGGTGAGCTGGGTGGTACCCAGGTCGGATACCTGCGCCAGGATGGTGGCCAGCGTGAACAACGCCGTGAACGTGCCGAACGCCGCGTGGCCCAGTCGGTCCTGCACCAGGCTTTCCACCATCACCCAGCCCGGCTTCACCAGCAGGTTGAGCAGCACCACGAAGCTGATATTTCCGAAAAAGCGTTTGATACAGGCCGGGAATAGAGGATGGGCCGCGAAATTACAAGGAATGTAGCATAGGCTTCCGCCGGTGCCAGACTTCCGCCTGCCCGCCCCGTGCAAAAGGCGGAATGCCACCAGCCTACAGATTTTCACAGTCCACTCTATAGTTCTTCCTTTTTGGAAAGCGAGTTGGAGCTGAAGCCAGCACAGGCTAAAGCCTATGCTACATGTAATGCCCGATTACACTAGCTTTGCTGCGTTGTGGTGTGGCCGGCAGGCCGGCAATACCGCAGTAGCTTGTCTTTTCGCCCCTCTATGTCATCCCGCTCCTATTCGCTGCTGGGCCTGTGGCCGGTTATCAATCGTTGGAAGTATCTGGTGCTCGGCGCGGTGGCGCTGGCCTTTGTGGTCAGTGCGGTGGTAGCCCTGCTGATGCCCAACGTCTACAAGTCCACCTCGGTGTTCTACCCCACCAACCCCAATACTACCGACCCCGACCGGATTGTGACGGAGGGCGGCAAGCTGGAGCTGGGCGGCCGTAATGAAGACCTGGACCGGGTCATCACCATCGGGCAGTCGCAGCCCGTGGCCGAGGGCATCATCCGCCGCTTCAAGCTGCACGAGCACTACGGCGTGGGCCAGGCCGGCGACGACATTGCCGACAACGCCGCCCTCAACGAGTTCAGCAGCAACCTCAACATCGTCCACAACGACCGGGACGCCATTGAGCTGACCTTCCTGGACACCGACAAAGTGCTGGCTGCCCGCATCGTGAATGCCATGGTGCAGAGCATCGACTCCGTCAACCAGCAGCTCACGTTTGCCAACCGCCGCAAGGTGCTGGGCCTCTACGACCAGCGCCGCAGCTTCCTGGAGCGCGAATACCAGAGCACCTATGACAGCCTGCTGGCCGGACGCCGCCGCTACGGCGTGTATGGCCTGGCCCTGGAATCCCGGTATCTGGCCAAGGAAATCATCGAAACCGAAAATGCGCTGCGCCGGGCCGAAGGCGAAGGCAACAGCAGCAAGGCCGCCGGCCTGCGCCGCGCCCTGCGTGCCCTCACCCGCGCCGATGGCGGCAACATCTTCAACCTGGAAAGCTACACCGCCGGCAACGACCGGATGAACACGCTCTACGCCCGCTTCAACGACATCCAGACCCGTCTCATCAAGGCCCGTGGCGACTACGAATCGGCCAGCCTGAGCATCAGCGGCAAGATTTCCAGTATCTACGTGGTGCAGGAAGCCTACCCTGCCACCCGCAAAGCCGCGCCGGTACGCTGGTTTATCGTGCTGTCGTCGGTGCTCGTGACCTTCGCCTTCGCCGTCATCTTCATCACCCTGCTGGAGCTCTACCGCGGCAATCTGTCGATTAAGAACTAGTTGTTAGGGCTTAAGGCTTAGGTTATTCATCAGCTTAACCTCCTATCACCAAGCCCTAAGCCCCAGGCAATAAGCCCTAAGCCCTACATGAAACCCCTGTCCTCTCTGCGGCCGCACTTCACCGACCAGCGCCTATTTATGGCGTTTGTGGGGCTGTTGCTGAGCTGTGGGGCGGCGGCGATGCTGCGCTCGTCGGGTTGGCTGGCGCTGCCGGTGGCGGCGCTGGGCGTGGCGGTGCTGCTCGTGGACTGGCGCTGGGTGTACTACATTCTGCTGGCCACGCTGGCCTTCTCGGTGGAAGTGGCGCTGCCCGGCGGCCTGAGCATGGACGTGCCCTCAGAGCCGCTGCTGCTGGTGCTGCTGGTGTGCTTTGTGGTGAGCGTGCTGCTGGGCCGGAGCCAGGTGCCGGCCCGCGTCTGGACGCACCCGCTGGTGGTGCTGATGGGGCTGGCGCTACTGTGGTCGGTGGTGAGCACGGCGTTTTCCGTGAACACGCTCAAGTCGGTGAAATACCTGCTGGCCAAGACATGGTACATCGTGCCCTTCGTGTTCGTGACGCTAGCCGTGGTGCGCCGCCCCCAGGATATCTGGCGGATAGTAGCGCTGTTTGCCGCGGGTGTGTGCGCTACCGTGGTGTACACCATGCTGCGCCACGCCGCCAAGGGCTTCGGCTTCGATTCCATCAACTGGGCCATTCAGCCCTTCTACCACAACCACGTGCTGTACGCGGCCACGGCGGCGCTGCTGGTACCGCTGGCCTTCTACGCCGCCCGCGACGCCACTTCCCGCGGCGCACGCTGGCTCTGGTACGCGGTGGTGCTGGTGGCGGTGGGCGGCGTGCTGCTCTCCTATACCCGCGCCTCCATGTTATCGTTGGTGGTGGCCGGGCTGTACTACGGCATCATCCGGCTACGCCTGACGCGGGTGGTGCTGATTGTGGCCAGCGTGGGCACGCTGCTCACCACGGCCTATTTCGTTCGCGACAACACCTATATGCTGTACGCGCCGGAATTTGAGAAAACCATCTTCAACGGCGGCAACTTCGAGAAGCACCTGGAGGCCACCTACAAACTGCAGGACGTGTCGGGCATGGAGCGAGTGTACCGCTGGGTGGCGGCGGCCCACATGATTGCCGACAAGCCTCTGACCGGCAGCGGCCCCTCCACGTTCTACCCCGAGTACAAGCGCTACACCGTGCGCAGCTTCCGCACCTACGTGAGCGACAACCCAGAAAAGTCGACCACCCACAACTACTTCCTGCTGCAGTTGGCCGAGCAGGGCGTGCCGGGCTTTCTGCTGTTTGTGGCGCTGGTGTTCACGGCGCTGCTGCTCGTGGAGCGCCTTTACCACCGCGCCCAGACCGCCCAGCACCGCCGCCTCGTGATGGCCGCCGGCTTGTCGCTGGTCATCACCGTGTTTCACCTGCTGCTGAATGAGCTGGTGGAGGTCGATAAAATCGGCTCCTTCTACTACATCTCCCTGGCCATCCTGATTCGGGTGCAGCTATGGGTGGAAGACAACGAGCAGGCCCGGTTAGTGTAGTTTTTCGTTGCTAGCTGTCAGTGAAAAGAACTCGCACGACCTGACAACGGGTAACTGACAACCAACAACTATCAACCTGCTACTAACAACTAATATCTCTAGCCTGTACCTTCGCCAAAGGCAGCAGTGCCCGCACCTATTTCCCTTCTTTTGCCACTGACAATGACCGTTAACGAATTCTTTGAGCTGTTTCTGGACGAACTACGCAGCAATCAGCATCTGACCAGCTACTATAAGTTTCTAGAGAATCCGGCCAGCTTCGAGTTCCGCAAGTCCTACGTCACGCAGCGCCTGCACTACATCCTCGACCACCTGCCCAGCACCGAGGCCGCCATCTGGGACTGCGGCTGCGGCTACGGCACCACCGCTATTTTCCTGGCCCTCAACGGCTACAAGGTGCACGGCACCACTCTGGAGTTCTACTTCAAGCACATTCCGGAGCGCTTGAAATACTGGTCGCAGTTCGGCGACGTGTCGGGCTTCACCTACAGCTACGAAAACCTGTTCGACTCGCCCCCGGCGCCGGCCTCCTACGACCACGTCATCATCCAGGACACGCTGCACCACCTAGAGCCGCTGCAGGATGCGCTGCGCATCTTCCACTCGGCCCTGAAGCCGGCCGGCAACCTGATTATCGTGGAGGAAAACGGCGGCAACGTGGTGCAGAACCTGAAGCTGTACCTGCGTCGCGGCAACAAGCGCATCATCGAAATCTACGACGAGCAACTGCAGAAGAACATCCTGCTTGGCAACGAGAACATCCGCGACCTGGCCACCTGGCGCCGCGAACTAGCCAAGCAGCACCTGCACATCTACCCCGCCGACGTGCAGTACATCCGCCTGTTTCCGCCGTTCATGTTCAAAGACGGCAACTCCCAGCAGCTCATGGCCCGCGAAGGCCGCCTCTGGCGCAGCAACTCGTTGCTCAAGGAAAACCTGTTTTTCGGCCTCAACTTCGTGGCGGGGAAGGCAAAGTAAGGCCCCATAAGATTAAGGCCGCAAGGCCGTCATGCAGAGCGGAGCGAAGCAGTTCGCTAGTGTATTGATTCTACCACACTGGCGAACTGCTTCGCTCCGCTCTGCATGACGGCCTTATGGCCCTACTTAAACCGGCAGCTCAGAATCGTCACGTCGTCGGCGAACTGGCTGCCGTTGACGTTGTAGGCTTTTATAGAGGCCAGCAGCTCTTCGTGCAGGCGCTTGAGGGGCAAGTAGCGGTTCTGGGCCAGCAGAGCCAGGATGCCTTCTTCGCCGAACTCTTCCTGGTTGGCGTCGAACACTTCGGTCAGGCCATCGGTGTAGTTGAGCAGCAGGGCGCGGCCGGGAATGTGCACCTCCCCCACTTTCAGACCCGGCAGCTCGTCCATCACGCCCAGCATGATGGTGCCCTCGCGCAGGCGCTCCACCTGGCCCGAGTCGAACACTAGCAGGGGGTCGTTGTGGCCGGCATTCACGTATTGCAGCACGCGGCTGGCGCGGTCGTAGACACCGAAGAACACGGTGATGAACTTGTCGCCGCCGGCATTGCGGAAAATCAGGTTGTTGAGCTCCTGCGCGATGGTAGCCAGATCAACCTGCTGGCGGAGCAGCGTGCGCAGCCCGGCCTGGAAGTTGGACATCAGCAACGATGCCGCCACGCCTTTGCCCGATACGTCGGCCACGCAGAACAGGAAGCGGTTGGCGTCGATGTCCACCACATCGTAGTAGTCGCCACCGACGGCCGTGTGGGGCACGTAGGACGCGGCCACGGCCACGTGGGCGTCGTTGGGCAGCTTGCGTGGAAACAGCATGGTCTGCACTTCCTGCGCAATTTCAATCTCCTTGCGCATGGCAGCCGCCGCCACCCGCTGCCGGCCCAGGCGGCGGTTATCGATGGCGCCGAGCAGAATGTTGCTGAGTGTTTCCAGGAATTTGGCCGCCTCGCCGCTGGCGTAGTCCTCGTGTACGTTGCCGATAAACACGTAGGCCACCACCTCGTCGTTGCGCACCACCGGAATCACCGCTTCCAGCATGCTCCACTCCGTACCCAGGCCCATACCGGCCAGGGCAGCCGGCTGCCCGCCCGTGCCGCGCAGCACCGATTCAGGCAGCGAAACCCGCCGGAAATCGGGTAGCATCGCCCCAAACGACACCACGCACTGCCACTGGCCCTCTTCCTTCACGTAGAGCACCAGCCGCCGGATGTTGAGCTGGCCGAGCAGCGTGAACTGGAAGATTTTGTAGAGGGCCCCCTCACTGTGGTCCTGGTTGATGGCCTGCGTGATTTCCAGCAAGGCCCCTAGTTCCCGGTCTTTCAGGAAAAGGCGCTTTTCAGGGGTGAGCGTAGAGTTGGGCATGGAGGAGTAAGGATAAGGGATGAAGGATATAGGATGAGGGATGGAAGGGTGAGGGATACGATACCGAAGTTGTCCGTAATCCTTTATCCCTTATCCTCTGTCCTTTCAACCATTCAGAGGCGTTTTAGGATCGTAGGCGTCGCGGAGGCCGTTGCCGAGCAGGTTGAAGCTGAGCACCAGCAGGCTGATGGCTAGGCCGGGCAGCAGCGTCAGCCAGAGGCCGGCTTCGGTGCCCAGCAGCTGGAAGCCTTCGTTCACCATCAGCCCCCACGACGGGGCCGGCGGCTGCACGCCCAAACCCAGAAAGCTCAGGCCGGCTTCGAGCAGAATGGCCGCCGCAAAATTACTGGTTGCAATGACAATCAGCGGCCCGGTCATGTTGGGCAGCAGGTGCCGGATGATGAGGCGGCTTTGCGGCAGGCCCAGCACGCGGCCGGCTTCCACGAAGGTTTTTTCGCGCAAGCTCAGCATCTGACCACGCACCACCCGGGCCACGTCCACCCACATGGTGAGGCCCACGGCCACAAATGAGGTCCAGACGCCCTTGCTGTCGAGGGCCAGCGAAATGGCAATAACTAGCATGATGCCCGGAATGCTCCACACCACGGTCATCACGCCCAGCAGCAGCGAGTCGAGCCAGCCGCCCACGTAGCCGGCCACGGCGCCCACGGCCATGCCCAGCACCACCGAAATCAGCACCGCCACCAGCCCAATGCCGAGGCTGACGCGGGTGCCCAGCAGCAGCCGGCTCAGCTCGTCGCGGCCCGATTTGTCGGTGCCCAGCCAGTAGGTGCGCGGCCCGATGCGCTCCTGCGCAACCAGCTGCTGCAGCTCGGCGCGGGTGCCGGGTTGCCCCGCCACCTCGGCCAGTGAATAGCGGCGGGCCTTGTCGGCCAAGGCTGAGTGGTTTTGGTAGGGCTCGATGAACACGGAGTCGCCCTGGAAGCGGTAGCCGCCGATGGGCACTTCCTGGTAGCGCGGGGCGCGGCCCGAGGCCCAGTTCCGGAAAATGTTGTCGGATGCCGAGCGCAGGGAGTCCCGGATGGGCAGGCGCAGCACCGTGGCCTGGAAGCCGGGTGGTTCTTTCTGCAACTGCACCAAGCTGTTGTTGGCGTTGGGCGAGTTGTCGGGCAGCACCCAGTAGCCCAGCACCGCAATCAGGGAGCACAGCATAATGAAGCCCAGCCCGGCCATGGCCGGGCGGTTGCCGAGCAGCCGCTGCCGCACGTAGTAGCCCGGCGACCGGGCCGCGGCGCCGGCCGTGGTTGCTTGCGTGCGTGTGAGCGTGGAGCCGGCCACGGCTAGCGGGTGTTGTGCTGCAACAGGCCTTCCTTGGAAGCCAGAAACAGGCAATCCTGGCTGAGCGCCCCGAACGAGCTTTCCTCGTAGGCCAGCTCGGTGTCGGGGTCGGGCCAGTAGCTGCGGATGAGGCCGCGCTCGAGCAGGCTGCGCAGGTGCTGGGTCAGCTCGGCGGCCGGCAGGCCGGTTTTCTGGCGCAGGGCGGCAAAAGGAGTGACGAAATAGAGCTCGTCGAGAATATCGAATTCGGGGTCAGTCACGGAGAGGAGGGCAAAGGCGGAAACAGGAGCCAAAGGTAGCAGCCCGCCCGCAATTCGGCGGTTTTTGTCAGTCGACTACTACCAAACCTGGGCCGGCAGTTCCGGCGAAGGCATCCTGCGAACGAACATAGAGCAGAATCTGTCGGATTTCGTCGTCGCTGAGCTGGAAGCTGGGCATCTGCTGCTTCTGGTACTGGTTGAAAATCTTCACGGCGTACTCGTCGCCGCTGGCTACCACTTTGCTGGAATTTTTGATCCAGGGAATCAGCCAGCTTTCGGGGCGGCGTTTGGCGAGCCCCGCCAGCGCCGGGCCCACTACCACGTCGTTGATGGCGTGGCACTGGGCGCAGTTGCCCTTAAAGAGGGCGTCGCCGGCGGCAATGGCGGCCGGGTCGGCGCCGGGCGGCAGCGGGGCGTTTGCCGTAGCGGAGTCAACTGCCAAGGGCGCTTCCGTCGGCTCCAAGACGTCGTTTGCCAGGCTTGGCGTTGCCTCATGCAGCAGCCCGGTCATGCTCAGAATAAACACCCCAATCGTGACGACCAGCAGCGCCATAGCCGCCGGAAACACCAGCTCCAACCAGTTTCGGTTCATCGATATAGTGAAATAGGACAGGTAACCGTCGCTTTGCCGCTACTATTTTATAGTACTGAGTCGTGAGTATTGAGTATCCAGACCTTTATCAAACCACTGCAAAACAATCAGTTGACAAGTCCAACTACTCAATACTTATATCTAACTACTACATACTAAATAACAACGTGCGACGCAGGCAGCGCACTATTGGCCGCCCTGTTGAAGTACGCTCCCGGCGGCCACAAACCCAACCTAATTCCGGCCTTTATTTCACCGGCCGGCCTTTCCAGACGTAGCCGCCGCGCAGGCCGGCCAGCCCCACCAGCAGCGCATACGGCGCGTAGAGCAGCTGCAGCACCGGCACCCAGCACAGCCAGCGCCGCTGCCCCAGGAACTGCAGCACCGGCGCCAGAAACCAGTAGTCGGCGCCCAGCTTGAGTGCCCAGGCGGCGGCCACCCAGGGCGCCAGCGCCGGCTGCCAGCACAGCGCCGCCAGGCCGGCGGCCAGCGCCACGTTGGCCAGCAGCACCAGCACCGCCAGCTGCTGCGAGGGCGCGTGCCGGTAGTGCCGCCACTTGCTAGCCCAGCGCACCCGCTGCTGCAGCAGCGCCGCCAGCGTGGCCGGCCCGGCGGTGCGCACTATGGCGGCCGGGTGCTTCAGAAACCGGATGCTGCCCGGAAAGGCCGCGTGGAGCTTGTGCAGCAGGAATTCGTCGTCGCCGCTGGGCAGGTGCTCATTGCCGGCGAAGCCCTGCACGGCCGCGAAGGCTTCGGGGCGGTAAGCTAGGTTGGCGCCGTTGCACATGGTGGGGGTGTCGGCCGCAATGCCGGCCCCGCCCGTGCCCACCAGCCCAGCAAACTCCAGCCCCGACAGCTGCTGCAGCCACGTACTGGCCCCGGTCAGCAGCACTGGCCCGCTCACGAAGCGCACTTCCGGGCCGGCCTCTGCCAGCAGGGCGGCGTAGCTGCGGAGCCAGTCGGGCCCCACGCGGCAGTCGGCATCGGTGCAGACCACCCACGGGGCGTGGGCCTGCGCCAGCGCTACCTGAATGGCGGCTTTTTTCCCGACTCCGGCTCCGGGCAAGGCGGCCAGCTGGACGGGACGCAGCAGCAACGGGCTGCTGCCGGCCGCCGCCGTCAGCAGCGCGGCCGTGGCATCGGTGGAATGGTCGTCGACGATAATCACCTCAAACTCGGCGAGCGGCAGTGTCTGGCTGGCTAGATCCTGCAACAGGTGCGGCAGGTTGTTGGCTTCGTTGCGGGCGGCTATCAGCACCGAGAAGCGCGGCGGCGCGGCCGGCTGGTTGCTTCCGACACCACTAGCCTGCCCCGCCAGCTCCTCTCCCCTATCCAGGTTCCTGACTGGCAGCTGCTGCCAGGCCTGGCGGAAACGCAGCATGCGGAGCGCGTAGAGTAGCGGCGCAACCAGCAATAGCAGCCCGAGGAGTATGCTCATGCGGCGGGCGGCGTTGGGGCGGAAGAATCAGCTTTGCGCCGCTTGCGCAGCACTTTCAGGCGCAGCACAAACAACAGCCCGGTGGCGCTGGGCAACGCAATATTGAGAATCCAGAGGCTGAGACTGGCGCTCAGTACGGGCAGCGCTGGCTCGCCGAGCAGCCCAAACAGGTGCGTGGCCGACAACTCACGCACGCCCACATCGGCCAGGGCATTGAGCGAGGGCACCAGCGACTTGAGCAGAAACGTGCCCGCCACCGCGGCCGCGCCCGGCCCCAGCGCCGCCTGGGTGCCGTAGGCCTTTAGCAACAGCCCAAACTGGGCACAGAACACCGCGTACCGCAGCCCCGACAACGCCAGCACCGCATGAATGGCCGGCGCCCGGTAGGTGGGCATTACGGCCAGAAACCGCCGGAACCGCTGCAACGGCCGCACCGCCATCAGCACGGCCAGCAGCAGCCGCGAGCGGTAGAGCGGCAGCAGCACGGCCGCGTTCAGCAGCACGGCCGCCACCACGGCGCCCAGCTGGCTGGCCGGGTAGCCGCGCAAATAAAACCGCAGCAGAAAGTACAGCAGGCCCGCCGTGCCGGCCAGCACCGTGACCACCAGCTGGGCGTAGCGGCCCAGAAACACGGCCCCCAGCGCATCGAGGCGGCGGCTTTTGAGCTCGATGATGCGGCCGGCGTAGTCGCCGACGCGGTTGGGCGTGACGAAGCCCAGCGTGAGGCCCACCAGCACCGCCCGGAAGCTGCGCCGGAACGATACCAGCTCCAGGTGCCGGGCCAGGCGCCACCATTTCCAGGCCTCCACGCCCCAGTTCACGGGCACCAGCGCCAGCGCCAGCAGCACCGGCCCACGGCCGGCCCCGGTGAAGGTGGCCGCCAGCAGGCCGCGCCAGGCCGCCGCCGTGGCGCCATCAGCAAATACCGAGTGATAGAGCAGTCCCAGCGTGAGGGCCGTGATGAGCAGCTTGCCCGCCACCACCAGCCCCTGCCCCCGGCGGGTGGCAGTGGCCGGCTTTTTTTCCGGCTTTTGGACGTAGTTTTGTAGATGCCGGGGCAAGTGGAGGAGGCGCTTTCGGTTGAAGGCGGCAAGTTACCGACGAAAATCAACGCCCGCCTTGCTTCGCCCGGATTCTCTGCCCCGTTTGCCTCGCCCATGATTCTGCCCCTCGCCCCTACCGACCTGCTGCCCAAGATTATCATGGGCGTCGACCCCGGCACCAACCTGATGGGCTACGCCGTGATTGAGGTGCAGGGCCAGCGGGTGCGCATGCTGGAGTACGACGTGATTGACATGCGCAAGCTGGGCACCAACCACGCCCTCAAGCTCAAGCGCATCTTCGAGCGCATGACCGAGCTCATCGACGAGCACTTGCCCGACGAGCTGGCCATCGAAGCGCCGTTTTTTGGGGTGAACGTGCAAAGCATGCTCAAGCTGGGCCGGGCCCAGGGCGTGGCCATTGCCGCCTGCCTGGCCCGCCAGATTCCGTACGTGGAATACGCGCCCACCAAGGTCAAGCAGGCCGTAACGGGCTCCGGCAACGCCAGCAAAGAGCAGGTGGCCCACATGCTCCGCCAGACCCTGAAGCTGCCGCCCATCGAAGAAGCGCCCAAGTTCCTGGACGCCACCGACGCGCTGGCCGTGGCCATGTGCCACCACTACCAGAAGGGCAACAACGTGAAAGCCGGCGGCAAAAGCTGGGGCAAGTTCCTGGCCGACAACCCCGGCAAACTGGCCGCCCCCGTAGCCGGCAAGAAAGCATCGGCAGCACAGAAAAAACCAGCGGCGTGAGGCTGGTTGTTTGTTGCCAAGAGTTGACAACTATATAGCTAAAAATTAACAGCTTAAAACCATCTATCCTATGCAGCGCCGCCCCGTCCGTTCTACTTCCCTGAAAGCCGTGGGCTACGAGGCCGCCACGCAGACGCTGGAAATTGAATACCGCCACGGCGGGCTGGTGCGCTACACGGGCGTGCCGGCCGCCATTCACGCGGCGCTGCTGCAGCTACCCAACAAGGCGCTGTTTGTAGAGCAGGTGCTGGACCGCAACGACTACGGTCGCGAGCAGTTGCGCGGGTAGCGGCTACTTCGGCCAGATGTAGGTGCGCGACCATTCCTGCAGCGCCTGCACCTGCGTGGGGTGGGCGCTAAGCCAGGCTTTCACGTCCGGCGTGGCCTCGGCGCGCGACGCTTGCACGGTGTAGGCCAGTGCCGGCAGATGGCCCTGCTTTTCCATAGCCACGAAGTACGGCACGTAGTATTGCCACACGAAGCCTTCCTGCTGCTCGGGCTTGCCCTCTGCTAACCCCTGGCACAGCGAGCTAAGCTTTTCAACAAGCCGCTCGGTTGGCGCCTTGCTCTTGTTTTTCTCGTCGAAGTCCAGCGCCGTAGCCATGGTGAGCAGCATATCGGCCTGGCTGAAGTTGTCGGGCTGGCTTTTCTTGCTGTTCACCTGCTTCAGCACATCCGCCGACATATTGATACTGATGCTGTTGTCGCCGGTTTGCTTGACGCCCTGCCCTACCAGCCGGTCGAGGCGGGCGAGGCTGGCAGCGGCGCGCGGGCCTGTGGGCTCCAGCTGCAGCAGCCGCAGGGTTTCCAGCAGGGCGGCTATGCGGTTGCCTTGCATGGCCGTCAGCGTCGCCAGAGCAGAATGGGAATTGGCGTGCTCCGGCCGGCACCGCACCGACTGCTGCATGCTGGCAATGGCCTCGGCCGGCTGATCAAGCCCCTTGGCCTGCGTGATGCCCAGGTTGAAGTACAGCGGGCCGTCGTTGGGGTAGCGCTTCAGGCCTTCCTGATATATTTTGGCGGCGTCTTTGGGCTTTTTGAGGCCGTCTAAAGCGTTGCCGTAGGTGCTATAGAACGAGGCGTCAGGTTTGGGTTCCTGCTTCAGGATTTCCTTGCACAGCGCTACGGCTTCCGCGTTACGGTCCTGGGTGTTGTAAGTCATGGCCAGCTCGTAGCGGGCGGTGATATTGGCCGGATCCTGCTTCAGCGCTTCCTTGTAGGGCAACACGGCTTCGTCGTATTTGCCCTGGTCGTGGAGCGCCACGCCCTGCTGCACCAGCTCCTGGCTGGTAGTCGTCTGGGCCGACGCGAACTGCATAGAAAGGCTGAGCCCCAGGGTCAGCAGCAAACATGTATAGCGGTTAGACATAGTGGAAAAAGTATTCGGTGTGATGATGATTTAAAGTAGTAGGGTTGGCCGTCGACAGATTTATTATACCTCAATCTCGCCGCGCAGATACGTGACGGCGTGGCCGCTCATCAGCACCCGCTCGCCGCGCAGCTCGCACCACAGGTCGCCGCTGCGGGCCGATACCTGACGGGCGTGCAGGTGCAGCTTGCCTAGCCGCTCGGCCCAGTAGGGCACCAGCGTGGTGTGGGCTGAGCCCGTCACCGGATCCTCGGGCACACCCACCCGGGGGCCGAAAAAGCGCGACACGAAATCCACCCCGTCGGAGCCGGGGGCGGTGGCAATAACGGCGCGATATTCCACTTTGATGAGGTGCGCCATGTCGGGCTTCAGGGCCCGCACTTCGGCCTCAGTGGCGAAGACGCAGACCAAGTCGGGGCCAGCCAGCAGCTGTAGCGGCGTAGCGCGCAGGCCATCGAGCAGGCCGTCGGGGTGCTGCTGGATGAGGTGCGGGGGCCGGGCCGGGAAGTCGAGAGTGAGCATGCCGGCCTCGGCCTGACTCACGCGCAGCGGCCCGCTTTTGGAGTGAAACACGATTTCAGCGCCCTCAAACCCCAGATGCCGGTACAGCACGTGGGCCGAGGCCAGGGTGGCGTGGCCGCACAGCTCCACCTCCACGGCGGGCGTAAACCAGCGCAGGTCAAACTCGCCATCGGGCCGGGACACGAAGAAGGCCGTTTCGGCGAGGTTGTTTTCGGCGGCTATGGCCTGCATGGTTTCGGCGGGCAGCCACTCGGTAAGCGGGCACACGGCGGCGGGGTTGCCAGCAAAGGGCCGGTTGGAAAAGGCGTCAACCTGATAGATGGGCAGCGTCATGGGAGCGAATGTAGCACATGCCGTGAAGGAAGCGGCAAGCTGTCAGCTTTAAGCTGCAAGTCATGAACTGTAAGCGGCAAACGCATGTGCCGAAAGCTTGCAGCCTGTTGCTTGTGGCTCACAGCTCACGGCTTGTCGTTCTTTTTTCAAAGCCCACGCAACCCTTCCTGGCAGTGGCCGGTCATGGGGGCAGAAACCGGTTACGCTGATTGTTTATTCGCTATTTCTCCGCCTACCCCGCGCATGCCGCAGCCCCTTACTGATCTACTGGCCGACTGCCGGCGCGGGAGCCCTACTGCCCAGCGGGCGCTCTATGAGCGGCTGGCCTACCAGTTGATGGGTGTGTGCTTGCGCTACTGCCCCAGCCAAGCCGAGGCGGAGGATGCGCTGCAACTCACGTTCATCAAAATTTTCACCCGCCTGGATCAATACCGGGAGCAGGGACCCTTTGAAGCCTGGGCCCGCCGGATTGCCGTCAATACTTCGCTCAATGCCTATCAGCAGCACCGCCAGGGGGCCCCGCAGGTAGACTACGAGGCCGCCGCCAACGTGCCCCACCCCGACGGCACGGCCCTCGACCAGCTTTCCACCGATGAGGTGGTGGCCCTCATCAACACCCTGCCCATCGGCTACCGCACGGTGCTCAACCTCTACGCCATCGAAGGCTACTCACACCAGGAAATTGGCGAGCTGCTGGGTATTTCGGAGGGTACTAGCAAGTCGCAACTGTCGCGGGCGCGGCGGTTGCTGGAAGAACGCCTATTGGCTAACAACAACTTCACTTTGTCATGACGGAGCGCGAATCAGAAGAGTTGTACGAAGAACTACGGCGCAAGCTGGAGGGCTACGGCAGCACGCCCCCGCCCGACATGTGGGCGGCCATCCAGCGGCAGCTGCCTCCGGCAGCGCCGGTAGAGCCTGCCCGGCCACTGCCCCGTCCGGCGTTGCGGCTACGCTGGGCACTGGCGTTGCTGCTGCTGATAGGCGTGGTCGTGGTGGGCGTACTGGCCATTCGGCCGGCTTCCCGTCCTGAAGTTGCCGCTGTTCCAACTGCTCCCAATCTGCCAACTGCTCCTACCAAAAAGGATGCGCCTGGCCGCCTGGCTACTGCGGCAGAGCCCTCTGCGCCACTCGCTGCTGCTCAACCAGACGAGCATGTTTCTTCTGCCAGAAACCCGGATTCTCCCGTAGCTACTGCCGACGGTCGTGGTGGCTCAGCCGAGACAGAATCAGCAGCGAATGCAACGCAGCAAGCTCCTCGCGCTACGGCAGTGGCTTCTGCGGCAGAAGCTGCTGCAGCTTCGCCGCGGTCCGCTGCGGCTTCTGTAGTAGCTTCGCCGCGGGACGCTGCGGGCCGCCGACAGCCGCGGCCCGCCCTGGCTGGTACCGTGGCTACGAATACCCCAACGCCGCGCACCGCAAGCCGGTCTGCTGCGCGACTGCTGCGCGATACGCCACCGTCAAAGCTCGCCATTGGTAGCGCCAGCACAGCACCGGGCCAGCCAACCACCCACCACACCGCCCAATCATCGCCTGACAGTTCACCCAGGCTTCCCGCTCGCTCACTGGCAGCAGCTATACTTCCGGACTCCGCTGTTTTGGCGGCAGAAGCGGGCCGGCTGCTGACCGTTGCGGCCAACAAACCGCACCCCGGCGCTGCCGCCATAAACCGACTTCAGCCTGATTCCGCTGAAAACCGCGACCTGCAACCCAGCGGAGGGAAGCAGCCTGATTCCGGCAGTCTTCACGCCACGATACCCGCACTAGCGTTGGGCACCAGTAGTCGGCAGCCGGCTACTGAGTTGCAGCTGGCACTGCTGTTTCCCGTTGGCAGCCTGCTCCCGCGGGTGGCGCAGCTGCCGCAGTTTGCTGCCGAATTGCCGGTCGTTCAGCCGGTGACGGTGGCGCCGCCAGTGCCGCGCCCAGCCAGCCGCTGGGCGGTGGAAGTGCTGGCGGGCCCCACCATCAGCTACCGACAGCTAGGAGCCACTGACTCCGCGAGTCTCAGCGCATTGGAGCGGCCAGCCCTCACTTTTACCGGCCAGCTGCAGGTGCGCTACACCCTCGCGCCCCGGCTGAGTGTGAGTGCAGGCCTGGGCTATGCCACTTACGGCACCCGCCTGAACCTGCTGCTCCAGCCCCCGCGCGACACGGCCGGCACCCTCCCGCCCGCGCAGCCCCTGCAACAGCGCGACACCTACCGCTACTTCACGCTGCCGCTGCAGGCGCAGTATCAGCTGGGCGGCCAGACGCGGCTCCGCTACGGCCTGACCGCCGGGGCCGCCCTGGAAATGTATGCCGGCGGCCGCACCAGTGGCAGCACCGCCTGCACCTGCAGCCAGCAGCAAAACTGGTCGGCCACGAACAGCCCATACCGGCGGCTGGGCGTGAGTCTGACGGCGGGCCTGGATGTGCGCTATGCCCTCACGCCACGCCTGCACCTGCTGGTGCAGCCTACCGGCCGCTACGCGCTGATTTCCGTGGTATCCCCGGTTAGCACCACCCCTTCGCTCACTCCTTCCCTCCCGGCCCGCCGCCCCTTTGCGGCCGGCTTGCTCACGGGTTTCTCTTTCGACCTGCGCTAAAACTGCCCGACTGGCCACCGGGCCGGCTGCCGCCAGGTCGTATTCTTCCACTATCCATTTTTTCTGATCTATGAACCTTCGGTTATTAGGCCTCATGGCCATGGGGTTGCTGCTAGGCAGCTGTAAAAAAGACGCGGATCTGGTAGAAATACCGGATTGTGACCTGTCGGTGCCTGCACCTGATATGCAGCGCAAGCTGGCCAGATATGCCCTGCCCGAGCAGCAGTTCTATATCCGCCCGGGCCTGGGCACCACAATCCGCACGGCCAGCGCCTACCGCATCCGTATACCGGCTGGCCTGCGCCGAATCTATGGGCAGCCTATGTCCAGCAGTCTGGTGCAGGTGCGGGTGCGTGAGATTACCAAACGCAGCGATATGATTTTCTCGCACGCCCCTACCATCTCGGGCGGGCAGCTGCTGGAGTCGGCCGGCATGTTCAGCATCCGGTTTTCGCAGGATGGGCAGCAGGTTGTGCTGGCCCCCAACGCCAGCCTCGATGTTACCACCGTGTTACCACCAGCCCTGAGCAGCACTACCGGCATGGGTCTGTTTTCGGGTCTGAGCAGCCCTGCCGACTCTTCCCTGATTGGCTCCTGGCTTCCATTGCAGGCGGGCGGCATCACGCCCTTTCCCGCCTCGGGCACGTCTACCGGGTTTCAGGTTTCGTTGAGCTCTATTCTGTATAACTCGAATGCCAGCCGCCTGAACTGGATCAACTGCGACCGGTTCGTGACGGCCAGCCCGCTCACTACGGTGCAGGTACGCGCCACCCGCCCCGGCGCCACCAGCGCCAATACCCTCGTGTATCTGGCTTTCAGCACGCTGAACTCCGCGCTCCGCCTCTACCCTGCTACCTCCGCCGCCGACTCCTTCTTGGCCGGCCAGGTGCCGCAGGGCTACGCCGTGACGGCCGTGGTAATGCACATGGATGGCAACCAACTCTACTTCGGCAAGCAAAGCGCTACGGTAGCGGCCAACCAAACCTTCGCCCCCACCCTGCGCGCCGTAACGGAAGCCGAAATGGCAGCTGAAATCCGGGCTTTATAGCATCTATCTGCCAGCAACACTTATCCGACTCCACTTATCCAGCCTACTCATTATCCTCTATTCGCTAATGCCCGAGGGGCGCCGCATATATGCGGTGCCCCTCGTCGTTACATCGAATACGAAAGGCTATTCTAACTTCCCGCCTATCACCACGTGGCGTACCGGGTTTTCGCCGAGCCAGTACGGGATTTCCTCGTAATGGCGCACGTCCAGCACCAGCAGGTCGGCGCGCTTGCCGGGTTCCAAGCTGCCGCAATGCTGCTGCTGGCCAATGGCCCAGGCGGCATTGATAGTGGCGGCTGCCAGGGCTTCGCGCGGCGTGAGCCCCATTTTCAGGCAAGCCATACTCAGGGCCAGCCACAGGTTTTTGCTGGGGCACGAGCCCGGATTGAAATCAGTGCTGACAGCCACCGGCAGGCCGGCCTCGATGAAGGCCCGGCCGGGAGCGTACCGGTCCTGGCGCAGAAACAGCGGCACCAGCGGCAGCAATACCGCCACCGTTTGGCCCTGGGTTTGGGTGGCAATGCGGGCGGCGGCAGCCGGCGTCAGGTAGTCGGCGTGGTCGATGCTGACGGCGCCCAACGCGGCGGCCATTTCGCAGCCGCCCAGGTCGTGTAGCTGCTCAGCGTGAATTTTCAGCCCGAATCCCATAGCCTGGGCCTGCTCCAGATACCGTCGCGCGTCGGCCAACGAAAACGCGCCTTCCTCGCAGAAAATATCCACAAACGGCACCTCCTGCGGGTTTAAGTGCGGCAGCACCTCCTGCATCAGCATATCTAAGTACTCTGCTGGGCGGCCCTTGTATTCGGGGCCGGGCACGTGGGCACCCAGAAACGTGGGCACCACCCGCACCGGCTGGCGGCGACCGGCCTCCTGCGCCACCCGCAGCAGCCGCAGCTCGGTTTCGGCATCGAGGCCGTAGCCGCTCTTGGCTTCCACTGTCGTGACGCCATAGCACCGGAAGCCAGCCAGGTGGTGCAGGGCATTTTCCAGCAGCTCGGCGTCGGAGGCGGCGCGGGTGGCGCGCACGGTGCTCAGGATGCCGCCGCCGCTGGCCAGGATGTCGAGATAAGCTTCGCCCTGCAGCTTGCGCTGGAACTCGTGGGCACGGTTGCCGCCGAATACGAGGTGGGTGTGGCACTCCACCAGGCCCGGCATCACCACCCGCCCACCGGCATCCAGCACCTGCGTGGCCGCCGTCACGTGGGTTTCCAGCAGCTCCGACATGGGTCCGAGGGCCACTACCCAGTCGTTTTCGCAGGCAACAAAGGCGTTTTCCAGGATGGGCCAGTCACGCATTTGCGCGCCAGTAAGGGGGCCTCGGGCCGCGCTGCCGGCCATCGTGAGTAGCTGGCCGCAGTTACGAATCAGGAGTGAGTAAGGCATTGCCGGGAGGAAAAAAGCTGGTAAGCGGGCCTGAAACTCAAATATGCACAGTTCTGCCCAACCAGCCAGCGGCCCGGCATCGGCCTTGACAGTCCCGGATTTTCCTTGTAAATTGACTTATCACTATATAAAAAAGCGACTTACACCTTAGCCTCTGTATCTATTTGGGAAAAGACAGCGCAATTCAACCTGATATCCGAAAGCGTAGTTATTCGTACTCAGTGCATTGTTTGCCTGTTCTGCCGTATACCTGCTTCTTCAGCATTTCCCAATATGAAAAAGACCCTACTTGCCTTTCTGCTGCTCATGGGGAGCCGCCAGTTGCTGGCCCAGCTGCCTACCAGCAGCTTCGCCGTGACATCGGCCTGCCCGGCCAACGCGGGCAATCCGTCGGTGCTGCAGCAGGTGAACACCGACGGCTCGCTCACGCCCATCGGCACGGTCACCAGCAACGGTACACCCCTCATCGTCAATGCCCTAGGCTCCGACGATAACGACCGAACGGTCATCTACGGCATGAATGTGGTGCAGCCGGTTACGGTCGCCAACTTCAGCACGCCGCCAAACCTCTACCGCATCAGCCTGAGCACGGCCCAGGCCACCAACCTGGGCGCCGTAACCCCGCCGGCCCGGCCCACCGACGTCACCACACAGACGCAACCCGGCGAATCCGGCTTTATCGATACTCAGCTGACCCTCAACTTCATTGGTGATGGCGACGCCAGTTCCAATTACTACGTAGCGGGGGCTACGTTCCGGGTATTTTACGTCATCGACTTCTCTCTACCGTTTCCTTTCACACGGCCAGTGCGCGTGTCAGACCTGCGGCTGTATGTGGGCACGGTGGCGCTGCCCACATTCCCGGCTACGGGGCCGGTCTGGCGCCGCCTCGATACCTCCGACCCGGCCACGGCAGCCGTTATTGCCGGCTACCAGGCCGAAGTGCAGAATTACCTAAATAGCAACGGCACCGCGCCCGTGCCGCAGGGCGGCATCCAGGACTGGGTGTTTGACGTGCGCACCGGCAATCTGGTGAGCTACCTCGGCCAGGACGACAAGTTTATCACCATCAGCACGCCGGGCTCGGCGCCGGTGGGCGTCACCACGCAGCCTACTGTGCCCATTCCCACGCAGCAGGATATCGGCTCGATGTTTACAGACCGCGACGGCAACCTGTACGCCGTGGACGCCGACGGCGGCACCATCTACAAGCTCGACCGGCTGACCGGCAACTACTCGGGGCAGTCGTTTGGGGCGGCCTTTGGCTGCTCCCGCGGCGACGCCGTGAGCTTGCCTGGGGCCCTGCCGCTGCCCGTCACGCTCACCGAATTCCGGGCCGAAGCCACGGGCCGCGCCGTGCGCCTGAGCTGGGCCACCGCCAGCGAGCAGAACGCCGACGCCTTTCTGGTGCAGCGCCGCCACGAAGGCGCCGACTGGCAAACCATCCAGACAGTACGGGCCGGCAACCAGCCCACGGGCCAGCGCTACTCCGCCCTGGATACCGCGCCGCTCAGCGGGCAGCTCTACTACCGCCTAGCCATGCGCGACACCGACGGCACGCTGGCCTACTCGCCGGTGCAGGCCGTGCGGATGGCTGGCAAGCTGACCCTGCAAACCTACCCCAACCCCGCCCCGGACGGCGTGCTGAACGTGCAGCTCACCGAGCCCAGCACCTCCGAAACCTCGCTGGAGCTGCTTAGCGCTACGGGCCAAGTGGTACGCCGGTTGCAGCCCACCGCCGGCCTCACCACCATCCGGCTGGATGCGCACACGCTGCCCGGCGGCCTCTACTACCTGCGCGTGCGGCAAGCCAGCCAGACCAGCACCGTGCCCGTGGCCCTCACGCACAAAGGACTGTAAGAGCCGCCCTACGTCCTGTACCCGACAATCTGCGCTACGGCGCTTTCAGCCCAACAATAGTGGGTGCTGAAGGCGCTGTAGCGCGTGTTTTTGCGCAGCTTGTTTGCGGCCAAACCCAACCTAAAAGCGCGGGCGGGGGTTAGGAGATACATGCCCGACCTTATTGCCCCGCTCATTCTCACGCTGGCGCTTGACGCCGACAGCCAACGTTTCTTCGACACGCTGCGGCAGCAGCACTTCCCGCCGGAACGCAACTTCCTGCAGGCCCACCTAACGCTGTTCCACCACCTGCCCGGCTCCGACTACGACCTTATCTGCCAGACGCTGGCCGACCTGGCCGCCGCCGAAGCCCCGCTGACACTGGCCGTTACGGGGCTCCGGTTTCTGGGCCGGGGCGTGGCGTACTCCTTGGAAAACAACCGCCTGCAGGCGCTGCATCAGCAGCTCCAGGCCACCTGGCAGCCCAGCCTTACGCCGCAGGATCAGCAAAAGCTCAAGCCCCACGTAACGGTGCAGAACAAGGTGGACCCGGCCGTAGCGCGCAGCCTACACCAGCAGCTAGCCGCCGATTTCCAGCCTTTTGAGGCCACCGGCACCGGGCTGCAGCTCTGGGCCTACCGCGGCGGCCCCTGGGAAGCGCTGCAGACGTTTGCCTTCAAAGCCACCGCCTAGAATCACAACACCGCACGACACAAAAAGGGCGCGCAGCTTAAAGCTACGCGCCCTTTTTGCGTCGTGCGGTGTTACGGCAGCCTAAATTTTCTCCGGCAGCAGCGTAGCTTCCTCGAAGTTGCCCAGAATCGGCTTGTCGCCTTCCGTTACGGCTTCTACCAGCAGCGCGCCGCCCACGAAGGCGCCTTTCCAACTCTCGCCGAGGCCGCCGAATACTTCCTCCCGGTCGCCGCGCGAGCGGAGCTTGTTGATGCCCATCTTGAAGGCGCGCACCTCTTTGGCGGTGCGCTGGGCCCACTTCTCGTCGTCGGAGGCCAGGGCGCCTACCAGGGCGCCGTTGCTGATGTTCATCTCGCCCACCAGCTCTTCTACCCGGTCAACCAGCACAATGCTGTCTATGGGGCCGAAGGGCTCTTTGAAGTACAGTTCGCTCTGGCGGGGCAGGTTCACGAGGGCGCGGGGGGCGCGGTAGGCGCTCATGTCCTGGCCGGGCAGGAACAGGCTTTCGTCGAGCTTGCCTTCGTAGATAGGCGTGGCGCCGGTTTTGAGGGCGTCGGCGTAGAGGCGGTCCAGGTCTTCGGCCTGGGCACGGTTGATGACGGGGCCGAAGGCCAGGTCAGGCAGCTTGTCGTCGGCCGAATCTACCAGCGTGGGGTTGCCCACTTTCAGGCCCTTGATAGTGTTCCAGTAGGTTTCCACGAACTGCGGGAACAGGCGGCGCTCCACCACGAAGCGTACGTAGGCGGTGCAGCGCTGCTTGCCGTAGTCGTAGCCCTTTTTGAGCTGATCGGCGAGGCCGTCCCAGTCACTGAAATTCCAAATGCCGTAGGTGTTCACGCCTTCCATTTCCAGCATGTAGCGCTTGTGCTCCGAGCTGAGGGCGTCGGCGATGTTGCGGCCGTTGTAGCGGCCACCCACGAAGGAAAGGCAGTCCACGGCGTCGTTTTTCACCAGCACATCGCTCAGCTCGCCACCCGAGCCGCTCACCAGCGTCACGGGCAGGCCGCAGCGGCGGGCAATGGCGAAGGTCAGGCTCAGCGAGATAAAGCCGCCATCGGTGGGCGTTTTGGCGATGACGGAGTTGCCGCACAGCACCTGCACCAGCACCGCGTGCAGCAGCACCGACATGGGGTAGTTCCAGGAGGCAATATTGCTGACGAGGCCCAGCGGCTTGCGAGAGCCCAGCAGACCTTCGATGTTATCGACGTACCACTGCACGCCCTCGATGGCGCGGTCGATGTCGGTGAAGCCCAGCTTGTAGGTTTTGCCGATTTCCCACATGATGAGCTTGCCGGTGAGCTCGACATGCTGGCGCAACTGGTCGAGGCAATCCTGCACTTTGCGCTTGCGCTCGTCGAGGTCAACGCGGGCCCAGTCGGCGGCTTCTTTCTTGGCGGCCTGCACGGCGCGCAGAGCAGTGGCATGGTCGAGCATAGGCAGGCTGCCCAGCTCCGTGCCATCTACCGGCGACGTGAACGGGCGGGGCTTGCCGGGCTCCTGCCAGCGGCCTTCCAGCAGGTTGAGGAAAGCGCCGTCGGCCGCGAATACTTCGGGCGTCACGGCTTTCATCTGGCTCAGCAAGCTGCTGAATTCCACTTGGGGCGAAATGATTTTGGACATAGGTCGGGGAGAGCAGCTAAGTGGTTGTGTGCTGACAGAACGATGCTCTCAGAAGTTGGTTCGGGGTAATTTGTTTTTTGAGGCCGGCCAGTAGGGCCCCAGGCTGCCACAGCCACCGGCCGCAACGGCGTAAGGCCGAAGGCCTTGCTACACAGCCGGAGTCTCCACGGCGGCCAGAGCCACCAGGCTGCGCACCATGTCGGCGGAGCCCACAAACAGCGGGGCGCGCTGGTGGAATTCGGTGGGTACTACGTCCAGCACCGGGCCGGTGCCGGTTTCGGCCCGGCCGCCGGCCTGCTCAATCACGAAGGCCAGCGGGTAGCCCTCGTAGAGCAGCCGCAGCTTGCCGTGGCGGTTTTTGGCCGTGGGCGGGTAGAGGTAGATGCCGCCCGTAAACAGGTTGCGGTGGTAGTCGGCCACCAACGAGCCCACGTAGCGGCCGCTCAGGCGCTGCTGCTTGCAGGCTAGCAGGTAGTCGCGCACGTACTGTGGGTAGTCGAACCAGTGGCCTTCGTTGCAGGAGAAGGTGGTGCCGCCCGCCGGAATCCGGATGCTGGGGTGCGAGAGGAAGAATTCGCCCAGCGAGTTTTCGTAGGTGAAGCCCACCACGCCGTGGCCGGTGGTGTACACGAGCATGGTGCTGGAGCCGTACAGGATGTAGCCGGCCGCCACCTGCCGGCGGCCGCCCTGCAGAAAGTCCTCGGCAGTAGCCTCCTGCCCCACCGGCGTCACGCGCCGGTAGATGCTGAAAATGGTGCCGATGCTGATGTTGACGTCGATGTTGCTGGAGCCATCGAGCGGGTCGATGGCCACCACGTACTTGCCCTGGCAGTTGCCGGTATGGATGATGTCGTCTTCTTCCTCGCTGAGCACAGCGCAGGCCTCGCCCCCGTTGGTGAGGGCCCGGATGAAGCGGATGTTGGCTTCCACGTCCAGCTTTTGCTGCGCTTCGCCCTGCACGTTCTGCTGGCCCATGGCCCCGATGATGCTGGTCAGGCCGGCCCGGTTCACTTCGCGGTTTACAATTTTGCCGGCCAACGCAATGTCGCGCAGCAGCTGGCTCAGCTCGCCGGTGGCAAACGGAAACTCGGCCTGCTTGCGCATGATGTAGCGCTCCAGCGTGGTGCCCACCGGCTGGGCAATAGCATTTTCAGACGTAAGATTCATATGCAAAGAATAGGTCCGGAAAAGCCCGCCGAACGTGCCGCGACAGGTGTGTAGCGCGAAGCCGTTGCTTCGCGCAGCGGCAGGTTCAAGTGGGTGGCCGGGCCGGGTAGCTGGTTCTGGAATGCGCGAAGCAAAGGCTTCGCGCTACATGCCTTTATCGGGCTGCTTCTGGCTTTGCCAGAGCACCACCTGCCAGCCTTTTTTCGGGTCTTTCACCTGCACCACCACGTACTTGAGGTGCGCCAGGTTGGGCGTGCCGTCGGGCTTGTTGGGCAGCGTGATGGTGATGGTGCCGTTCACTACGGCGGCTTTGCCATCGTTGTAGGCGCGCACGTTCAGCAGCTCCACCTCGATTTTGTCGTACTGGCTTTTCCCCTCGCGGATGCTCTGGATGTACTCAGCTTTGGTGTTCTGCTTGCCGTTGGAGTGCGTGTACACCAAGTCGTCGGCAAAGACTTTTTCCAGCACGGCGTAGTCCTTTTTCACCTGGGCCTCGAAGCGCTGGCGCTCCAGGGCTTCCACTTCTTTGGCGGCGGCCTGGTCTTTTTTGCTTTGGGCGAAGGTGAATACCGGCAGCAGCAGCGCCAGCAGTAACAGAAGCTTTTTCATGAGTCAGGATTAGCGGGTGGCGGGTTCGGCGTCGAGGTCGATCTGCTTCATTTTCGGGGCCAGCAGGTGCATCAGCCCCCAGGCCAGCAGGTAGGCGCCGCCACAAATCCAGAACATGATGAAATAGGCCGTCTGCAACTGCCCGATGCTTTCGTAGTACACAAACATGCGCTTCTGCACCAGCGCCGACAGCAGGATGCCGCCCAGCCCGCCAGCCATGCCGCCGATGCCGGTCACGGAGGCCACGGCCCGCTTCGGGAACATGTCCGACACAGTGGTGAAGATGTTGGCGCTCCACGCCTGGTGGGCCGCCGCCGCAATGCCAATCACAAGCACCGCCAGCCACATATTCAGCTGCCCCAAATACTGGGCAAACACAATCGGGAACACGCACAGCGCAATCAACAGCATCGAGAGCTTGCGGGCCTTGAAGGCGGGCATGCCGTTGCGGATGAAGTTCAGCGGCACCCAGCCGCCGCCCACGCTGCCAATGCTCGACAGCACGTACACGGCCGCAACCGGCAGGGCTACCTCGGTACCCTTGAGGCCGTATTGCTTGTTGAGGAAGTCGGGCAACCAAAACAGGTAAAACCACCAGATCGGGTCGGTCAGGAACTTGCCCACCACGAAGGCCCAGGTCTGGCGAAACGTGAGCAGCTTAAACCACGACACCTTGGGCTGACTGGTGATGGCCGCGGCGGCCAGATCGTCCACGTCGCTGTGGATGTAGTCGAACTCGGCTTTGGTGAGCCGGGCGTGGCGGGCCGGCACTTCGTAGTAGACGAACCACAGAATCAGCCACACAAAGCCCAGCGCACCGGTAATCACGAAGGCCCATTTCCAGCCGATAGACTCGGCAATGAGCGGCACCGTGAGCGGCGCAATAATGGCCCCCACGTTGGAGCCCGAGTTGAAGATGCCGGTGGCCAGGGCCCGCTCCTTTTGCGGAAACCACTCGGCCGTGGTTTTGATGGCGGCCGGGAAGTTGCCGGCCTCCGTGACGCCCAGAAACGCCCGCGCCACCGAAAAGCCCAGCGTGCTGCTCACAAACGCGTGCCCGATGGCGGCCAGACTCCACAGAAACGTGGACAGCGCGTAGCCCATCTTGGTGCCCAGCTTATCGATGATGCGGCCCACGCCCAGCATGCCCAGCGAATAGGCCAGCTTGAAGGCAATTTCGATGTTGGCGTAGTCGCCGGAGTTCCACCGGAACTCGGTTTCCAAGTAGGGCTTGAGCAGGGAAATAACGGCCCGGTCGAGGTAGTTGACGGTGGTGGCAAAGAACACCAGACCACAGATGGTCCAGCGGTATTTGCCAATCACATCGGTGACGGGGGCCGAAGTAGCAGGGACAGTTTGTATCATCGGAGGCGGGCGGGAATGGAGATGAGCAGATAGTACAAGGTTGGCAAGCAACGGCGGCCTAGCACTTAGTTCTTCAGCGTCGGCAGGTAGTCCAGCAGGTCGCGGAGCAGGGTTTTCAGGGCGGCGGGGTCGTCATTTTTGAACAGCTGGGAGCCCATGCCCACCACGTTCACGCCGGCCCCAAACCACTCGCGCAGACTCTCGCGAGTGGGCTCTACGCCGCCGGTTACCATCAGCGGCACGCTCGGCATGGGGCCGCGCAGACTCTTGATGAAGCCCGGCCCGACCACGTTGCCGGGGAACACCTTCACGATGGCCGCGCCCAGCTGCGTGGCCTCGTACACCTCGCGCACGGTCATGGTGCCGGGCAGCCAGGGCGTGTCGTGCCGGCGGCACACCTCCGCCACCTCCGCTGTGATGCAGGGCTGCACCACAAAATCGGCGCCGGCGGCAATGAACCGTTCGGCGTCAGCAGCCGTGTAAATCGTGCCGATGCCAAGCAGCATTGCCGGGCAGTTTTGCTGCACGAAGGCCATCAGCTGCCCGAACACCTCGAAGGCCTGCGCCCCGCGGTTGGTGAACTCAAACACGCGCAGTCCACCGTCATAGCAGGCCTGCACAATACGCTGGGCGTACGCGGCATCGGCATGGTAGAACACCGGCACGATGGGCGTAGCCAGCACGGTTTCGAGGATATGAGCAGCGGAGAAACGGGGCATTTGTTGGAGTTGTCAGTTGTTATTATTTGTCATGCTGAGCGAAGGCGCAGCCGCAGTCGAAGCATCTCTACCTCTGACTAATCAGTGGCATTGCAACAAAGCGGTAGAGATGCTTTGACAAGCTCAGCATGACGTGCTTTTCCGGCCCACTACCGCAGCAGCCGCCCCGTAAGGTTGCCGGCCATGATGTGCTCGACCTCGGCTGCCGTCACGAGGTTGACGTCGCCGTGGATGGTGTGCTTGAGGGCAGAGGCGGCCGTGGCAAACGTCAGGGCTTCGTCGGTGGTGGCGTAGTGCTGCTGGCCGTAGATGTAGCCGGAAATGAACGAGTCGCCGCCGCCGATGCGGTCCACAACGGGGTTGATGTCGAAGTAGCTGGTTTGGTGGTAGGTGCCGTCCACGTAAGCCATGCCCCGGATTCGCTCGTGCGAGGCGCTGCGGGTTTTGCGGCGCGTGGCAATCACCTGCTTGATCTGCGGAAACTGTGCTATCAGCTGCTCACTCATCGAAACAAAGCGGTTTTCAGCGCCGGCTTCGGGCTTGATGCCAAACAGGTCGTCGGCGTCGCCTTCGGTGCACACCACCACGTCGCAGCCAGCCACCAGCTCGGGCATTACGTCCTGCGCCCGCTGGCCATACTGCCACAGGTTGCGGCGGTAGTTCACGTCGGCCGATACGGTGATGCCGAGCCGGAGGGCCGCCCGGATGGCGTCGCGGGTGGCCTGGGCCGCCGCGGCTGAAATGGCCGGCGTGATACCAGTCCAGTGCAGCCACTGCGCGTTTTTCAAGATTTCTTCCCAATTGAACCACTCCGGCTGCAGGTTGGCGAAGGCCGAGTTGTAGCGGTCGTACACAATGCGGCTGCCGCGCAGCGAGGCGCCCACTTCCAGGAAATACAGCCCCAGCCGCTCGCCCCGGAACACGCAATGCTGCATGTCCACGCCGTGGGCGCGGAACGCCTGCGCAGCGGCCTGGCCCACGGCGTTGTCGGGGAAGCAGCCGACGTGCGCGGCCGGCATCCCCAGGTGCACCAGCGCGGCGCCCACGTTGGCGTCGCCGCCGCCGTAGGTTACTTCCAGCGTGCTGGCCTGCGGCAGCCGGTAGTTTAGCGGCGGCGACAACCGCATCATGATTTCACCAAAGGTGACGACTTGCTTCATGTTGGGGACTTGGGAGTTTTAGAACGTCATTCCGAGCTTGCGAGGAATCTCGCGTGCTGGGGTTGCTATGGTAATCCTGCGTCAGCACGCGAGATTCCTCGCAAGCTCGGAATGACGTTCAGGCGAGGTTTTAGAGACGCTTCGGCTGCGTCTCTGCACGACGGTCTTTGTAATCTACACCGTAGCAGCTTCTGTGGGCCTGGCTACCGTTTCAAAGCCGAAATACGCCTTGGCGTTGCCGTAGCAGATGTTTTTGATGATGGCGCCTAGGCCCTCCAGGTCATTGGGCAGCTCGCCGTTTTCCACGTCCTGGCCGAAGAGGTTGCAGAGTACACGCCGGAAATACTCGTGGCGCGGGTACGAGAGGAAGCTGCGCGAATCAGTGAGCATGCCTACGAAGCGGCTCAGCAGGCCCATGTTACTCAAAGCGTTGATCTGCTTTTCCATGCCGTCCTTCTGGTCCAGAAACCACCAGCCGGAACCGAACTGCACCTTACCCGCCACCGAGCCGTCGTTGAAGTTGCCAATCATGGTGGCCATCAGCTCGTTGTCGGCGGGATTGAGGTTGTAGAGGATGGTTTTGGTGAGCTTGTCCTGCTCGTCGAGGCGGTTGAGGAACTTCGAAAGGGCGCGGCCCTGCGAGAAGTCGCCGATGGAGTCCCAGCCGGTGTCGGGACCGAGCTGGCGCAGCATGCGGGCGTTGTTGTTGCGCAGCGCGCCGAGGTGGAACTGCTGAGTCCAGCCTTTCTCCCAGTCCATTTCGGCCAGCAGCACTAGCATGGCCGACTTAAAGCGCAGTACCTCCTCGGCCGTCAGCTCCTCGCCGCTGCGGATTTTCAGGAAGATATCGTTGCATTGCGCCTCGGTGTAGTCGGCTGCGTACAGCTGCTCCAGGCCGTGGTCGGAAAGGCGGCAGCCGAGGGCCGCGAAGTAGTCGTGGCGCAGGCGCAGGGCCGTTTGCAGGTCGAAGAACGTGCGGATTTCCACGGCGGCGGCTTCGCCCAGCTTGTCGAGGTAAAGGTTGTAGCTGGCGGCATCATCCACGGCCATGGCCTTGTCGGGCCGGAAGGTGGGCAGCACGCGCACCTCGAAGCTGCTGCTTTGCAGGGCGCGGTGGTGCTCCAGCGAGTCGGCGGGGTCGTCGGTGGTGCAGAGCGTTTCCACGTTCATTTTGCGCAGCAGATTGCGCACCGAATATTCGGGCGTCTGGAGCAGCGCGTTGCACTGGTCGTAGATGCGGCGGGCGCTGGCGGCGCTGAGCAGCTCCGTGATGCCGAAGTAGCGCTGCAGCTCCAGGTGCGTCCAGTGGTAGAGCGGGTTGCGCACGGTCTGGGGCACGGTTTCGGCCCACTTCTCGAACTTCTCCCAGTCGGTAGCGTCGCCGGTGATGTAGCGCTCGGGCACGCCGTTGGTGCGCATGGCGCGCCACTTGTAATGGTCGCCGTAGAGCCACACCTGCGTGATGTTGTCGAACTGCCGGTCTTCGGCAATCTGGTCGGGCAGCAGGTGGTTGTGGTAGTCGATGATGGGCATAGCAGCGGCGTACTCGTGGTAGAGCGTGCGGGCCGTGGGCGTCTGCAGCAGGAAGTCGGCGTTGAGGAAGGGCTTCATGGGTGGGATTTTTATACTCTTGTCATCCTGAGCAGCGCGAAGGAGCTTATCCTTCATGCACAATTCACTCAGGCACAATCCAGTCGTGATAAGGTCCTTCGCAAGCTCAGGATGACAGATAGAAATTAGCTTACAAACTCACCCCGCGTTTCCACGGAATGAAGTCGGTTTGGCCGTGGCGCACGGCGGCTACTTCCTCGCCGCTGGCCACCCGGATGACGTAGTCCAGAATCCGCTCGGCGGCCTGTTCGATGGTTTCCTCGCCGTCGATGACGGTGCCGGTGTTCACGTCGATGATGTCGGGCATGCGGCGGGCCAGGGCGGTGTTGGAGCTGATTTTCACGACCGGCGCAATGGGGTTGCCGGTGGGCGTGCCGAGGCCGGTGGTAAAGAGGACCACATTGGCCCCCGACCCTACTTCGGCGGTGGTGCTTTCCACGTCGTTGCCGGGCGTGCACAGCAGGTTGAGGCCGGGCAGCGTCACGGGCTCGGGGTAGTCGAGCACGGCTACTACCGGCGAGGAGCCGCCTTTGCGGGCCGCGCCGGCCGATTTCATGGCGTCCGTAATCAGCCCGTCGCGGATGTTGCCCGGCGAGGGGTTCATGTCGAAGCCCGAGCCGACGGCCACGGCGGAGTCGCCGTAGGCCTTCATCAGGGAACTGAACCGCTCGGCCGTGGCGGTGTCTACGCTGCGGTCTACCAGCTCCTGCTCGACGCCGCACAGCTCGGGAAACTCGGCCAGAATCACGGAGCCACCGGCCGCTACCAGCAGGTCGGAGACGTGGCCCACGGCGGGGTTGGCCGAGATGCCGGAGAAGCCGTCGGAGCCGCCGCACTCCAGCCCGATGCACAGCTGGCTGATGGGTGCGGGCTGGCGCGTCTGCTGGTTGGCCACCATCAGGCCCGCAAACGTCTGGCGTAACGCCGCGCTGATGAGTGCCTCTTCGGTTCCGATTTTCTGCTGCTCCAGGATGTAGAGCGGCTTTTGCAGACCGCCGGGGCTGCGCTTGTTTATCTCGTCCTGCAGCATGCTCACCTGTGCGTTCTGGCAGCCTAGGCTGAGCACGGTGGCGCCCGCCACGTTGGGGTGCGTGATGTAGCCAGCCAGCAGGCCGCACAGCGTCTGGGCATCCTGCCGGATGCCGCCGCAGCCACCTTCGTGCTGCAAAAACCGGATGCCGTCCACGTTCGGGAACAGCCGCGGTTTCTGGTGGCCGTCTTCGGCGGAATGCAGGTCGGTGGCCAGGATTTCTTCTACGGTTTTGCCGGCCTGCATCAGCGAAATCAGCTCCTGGGTCTGGGGCTGGTAGCTTTTGCGGCGGGCGTAGCCGAGGTCGTTCACTAAGGCTTCTTCCAACACCTGAATGTTGCGGTTTTCGCAGAACACCAGCGGAATCACCAGCCAGTAGTTGGCGGTGCCCACGCGGCCATCGGGGCGGTGGAAGCCCTGGAAAGTGCGGCCGGCCCACTGGCTTACGTCGGGTGCGGTCCAGTCGGGGCGGCGTTGCTGGTGCTCGTTGTAGCTGTCGGTGGCGTGGCGCATGTTGGCCGTGGTCAGCAGGCCGCCGATGCCGATGGCCTGGGCGGCTTTGCCCACCAGCACGCCGTACATATGCACCGGGTCGCCGGGGGCCAGAAACTGCAGGGCCAGCTTGTGCTTGGCCGGTATCTTTTCGGTGGTCGTGACGGTGGTGCCGTCCCAGGTGACGGGCGTGCCCACGGGCAGGTCCTGGAGAGCAACCAGCACGTTATCAGCAGGGTGAATCTTGGCTACCAGGTGTTTCATATTCGAGGTCAATAAGAACGTCGTAGAGACGCGACACTTCGCGTCTCGTCGCCCGCGCCGTTCAGGGTCATTCATCAGTTGCCGTTCAACGAGGCGGCGCGCAGTGTTGCGTCTCTACACAGCTACTGGTTTCCGGTTGAGGGCCTGGGCCACGGTGGCGTGGGCGCCCTGCTCCAGCAGCTGGTGCAGGTAGCGACTCACGCAGTCGAGGAAGCCGGGCAACGCGGCCAGGTCGTGTCCCCACAGGGTTTGGTTGTGCAGCACGGTGTGCGTGAGTTCGGCGGGCTCCAGGCGGCGCCAGAGCTCGGCAAAGTAGCCGGCTTTGTCGTCCTGAATCGGGTATTCCTGGCCTTCCAGCTCGCCGTACCACACCTCGTCGCGCTGGTGGGTGCCGCGCATGAACAACAGGTAGGCCGCGAAGCCCAGCGCCATGTAGTGCGGCACAGCCCGCAGCTTGTGGTAGTAGTGCAGCAGCGTGGGCACGTTGCGCATCTGCAGCTTGGCCGTGTAGTTCATCGTAATCGACAGCCAGCGGTGCTCGATGGCGGGGTTGCGGAACCGGTCCAGTACCTGCATACCGAAGCGCTGGCCCATTTTTTCGTCGACATGGTAGGGAATGCCGGGCAGCAGGTCGCCCAGCATCAGGTTGTGGATGAAGCCGGCCACGCAGTCGTCCTGCATGGCGTCGCGCACCGTGGGGAAACCGGCCAGAAAAGCCAGGCCGCAGCTGAGCGTGTGTGTGCCGTTGAGCAAACGCAGCTTCAGCTCCCGGAACAGGTTGATGTTGGGCTGCACCACCACGCCGGCGTCGGCCTGCTCGAAGCTCAGCACTTGCTTCACGTGCTCGTCGCCCTCAATGGCCCAGAGCGTGTACACCTCCGACATGGTCAGCAGGTCGTCGTGGTAGCCGAGTTGGGCGGCCAGCGCGGTTTGGGTGGCAACGTCGGGGCGGCCGGGCACGATGCGGTCCACGAGGGAGTTGCAGACCTGGTTGGCCGTTTCCAGCCAGTCGATGAATTCCGCGTCGAGGTTGTTGCGGTGGGCCTGCTCCAGCAGAATGCCTTCCAGCTTGGTGCCGTTGTCGGGAATCAGCTCGGTGGGCACTATCACGAGGCCCTTGTCTTTGGCGCCTTGAAATGCCTGATAACGGGCCAGCAGAAACGCCAGCAGCTTGCCCGGAAACGACACCGGCGGGCTCTGCCGGATATCATCCGACACCAGCTGAATGCCGACTTCGGTGGTGTTGGACAGCACCACGGTCAGGTCGGGATTGGCGGCACAGGCCAGGATATCGGCCCACTGGCTTTTGGCCGACAGCACCCGGCTGATAGCGGCGCACACCACATTTTCCTCGATTTCCTGCCCGTCGTCGATGCCGCGGATGCTGAGCGTGTAGAGGCCGTCCTGGCGGCGGAAGGCGTCGATGTCGCCGCCGTCAGTGGATTTCACCACCACAATGCGGCCGTTGAAGATACCTTGGCGGTTGGCTTTGTCGATGAGGTAGTCGGGCAGGCCGCGCAGCAGCACGCCGGTCCCGAATTGCAGCACCTTTTCAGGCAGCGCCAGCAGGCGGGCGTCGGGCAGGGCTACGGCCGGGGTGGCAGGCAGCCGGGAAAGAAGATTGGCGGATAGATGCGGCATGATGAAAACCGTTATTTAATGCTGCCCTGCGGGGCAGTAGCATTCCATTTTTGCTGCCAGCGCGGATAGTCGCGGCTGAGCAGCTTTTCGGGCCAGGTACCGGCGTAGGCATAGCCCGTGCGGCGCTCGTATTCGATTTCGGCCAGCGTGGCGCGGGGCTTGGAGTCGCGCCCCACGTAGATGGGCTGGTTGGTGGTGAGGTCGTAGAAGCGGGCCCAGATGACGGCGCCGGGCTGCGGCACCAGCACCCGGTCGTAGCCCTTGGGCTGTTTCGGGTCGGGCCGGTCCTGCACCGTGTAGCCAGTCAGCTGCACGGCCCGCAGCCACGCTACTGCCGCTTCCACCGCCTGCCGGATGGCGGGCGTGGGGTTGTCGGTATCCAGCAGAAACTGCACGATGCCCACAGTTTCCATCCCGCTGAGTGAGGCCAGCTCGAAGGCGCGGGCCTTGGCCGGCTGCAGTGTCTTTTCGTCGTACTGGGCGCACCAGGCCGTAAGCTTGCCGCGCTGCACGTACTGGGTTTTCAGGATGCAGTCGATGCCGCGGGTCACGGCCTGGGTGGCGGGCTCCGCGAGGCTGGCATCCAGCACCTCCAGGCCGTGGGTGCGGCGGCTCACGTCGCGCAGCACCTGCAGGGCCTTCACCATGGCGTTGTCGTTGTAGGTAATCTGGTGGCGGTAGCTGCTCAGGTCGGGGTAGAATTGCGGGAAGCCGCCGTTGGGGTACTGCATCTGCAGCAGGTAGCGCACACCTTTTTCAGCGGCGGCTTTGTAGGAGGGGTTGCGGGTGGCAGCGTAGGCGCCGGCCAGGTAGCGGATTTCGCGGGTGGTGGCGTCGTTGTCGATGGTGGCATCGTTGCGGCCGGCGTCGTCGCGGGTGGCAGCAATGGCAGTAACACTCATAGGCTGGTCGTACTTCACTTTCACCTCCCCTACTGCCTTGGGCCAGCCGCCCACCGTGCGCTGATACACCAGCATCCGCTCGGCCACCGAATCGAGGGCCGGGGTTGCAGCCGGCGCCACCGCAGCCGGGGCAGTCGGCACTGCCGAGTACCGGTCTTTGGCGGTGGGGTCGTAGACGGGCACGGCTACCGTAGCGGCTTTGCCCGACACCGGGTACCAACGCCCGCCAAAGGTCCAGTCGGCGGTAATCTGGGCGGGCTTAGGGGCGCCGGCGGCCGTGCTCAGGTTGTCCTGGTGCCAGGCGTAGTCGCCGCCTTTGCGGTGGCAGTTCTGGTAGTACACGCGCCGCCCCCACTGCTTGGTCCCGGGCCCCGACTGGGCCCAGTAGATGTCGGCGTCGGCCATGTTCTGCGGGAATTTGCAGTTGATCAGGTAGAACTGCGCCTCGCGGTGGTAGCGCCCGAGCTTGAAGTTGTCGTCGCCCTCGAACACGCAGTTTTTCAGCACCGTTTTCGACTCCTGATTGCCCGAACCGTCGTGCCAGATGGCGGCCGACATATTGTGGCAGATGAAGCGGCAGTTTTCGGCGTAGGCCCAGCCGCGGGGGCAGTAGAAATCCACCCCGCCTTCCATGGTGCAGTCCTTGAAATAGTAGAGGCCGGCGTCCACGTCCCAGGGGCTCACGGTGTCGCCGTTCAGCGAGCGGAACGTGCAGTGCTTCACCGTGAGGCGGGTGGTGCCGGGCATGGTGCGCAGGGCCATCTGGTGGCCGGTGGCACTGATTTTCTTCTGGCCGCTGGGGTCAGCGGGGCAGGGCAGCACCACGTCGGGCTCGCCGCGGTGGTCGAAGCCATAGGAGTTGATGACGGTGAGGTTCTCGAGCGTAACGTCGGGCGAGTTGCGCATGTTGAGCGTGGCCACGCCCCAGTCGTCGGCGCCGCCCACCGGGTCGCAGCGCCACGCATCGCGCGACTGGGCGTAAGTCAGCACCACGCCCTTTTCACTCTGGCCTTTCAGGATGACGCGCTGCTTGTTGTCGAGCCGCACTTTCTCCTTGTAGGTGCCGTTTTTGATGTACACCGTGCGCGGCTGGCTGGCCTGGTCGGGCAGGCTGTTGATGGCGGCCTGGATGGTCCGGAACTGGCCCGAACCATCCGCCGCCACCGTAATCTGCTGGGCCTGGGCAGTAAAGATCCCCATCCCCCCTATTCCAGTCAGCAGAAGCAGTAGTGTTGTCAGTAGTTTCATAAGTTGGATTGGCGCCCGCAGGCCTACACAAAATCCTCGCGCATGGGGCTGAAGGCATCAAGCAGCACCCCAGCCTCCACGCACACCACCCCATGCACCACCTCCGACGGCGCATGAAACGTGTCGCCGGCCCGCAGCACCTGCATCCGGCCGCCCACGGTGGCCTCGAACACTCCACTGACCACGTGGGTCATCTGGGTGTGCACGTGCCGGTGCGGCGCCCCGATGCTTCCCGCCGCAAACTCCACCCGCACCAGCATCAGCTGCGGGTCGTAGGTGAGCACCTTGCGGCGCACGCCCTCACCCACGGTTTCCCAGGGTTGGGCATCGTCTTCCAGAAAGTAGTCGGCGGCGGGAAGCATGGTGGCGGGGCGGTTAGTAGCCGAAGTTCTGCTTCACGTTGGGGTCGGTGTCGAGCGTGCTCTGCGGAATCGGCATCAGCTCTTTGCCTTTGCCGGGCTCGAAGTCGGCAGCCAAGCCCGTGCCGCCGGGGCGAGTGTTGGTGATGTAGGCGGCCGTAATGGCCTGCCGCCAGTCGACGCGGGTGGTGCCGCTGGGCGTGGCGGCCGGCGAAGGCCGGTAGAACGAGCGGGCCCACTGCACCTGGGTGTTCACCACCCTGAAGTACATGTATTGCGGCACCGTGTTGTAGGGCGCCTGGGCCAACTGCATCTTGGCCAGCTCAGCCTTGGTGGCAGCCAGTTGGCTGGCCAGCTGCCCCCAGCGCAGCAGGTCGTACTTGCGGATGCCTTCGCCGCCAAACTCCAGCAGGCGCTCTTTTTTGAGGGCCGTGAAGAAAGCGTCTTTCGACGAAAGGTCGAGGCCGGCCGCGGCGCGGGTGGCGTTGCCGCCGAAGCCGCGGGTGCGCACTTCCAGCAGCGCCGTGCGGGCCGCCGAAGTAGGACCGTTCAGCTCGTTTTCGGCCTCGGCAAACATCAGCAGCACGTCGGCGAAGCGGATGAGGGGCCAGTTGTAGCCGAGGTAGTTGCCGGAGCCGGGCAGCGCCGGCACGCGCCAGTCGCGGCGGAACTTGCCGGTGGTGATGACGGCCAGCGAGGTGCCCGCCTGGTTGTTGTTGCTCCCGATGGTGTAGGGCGTCAGCGTGATGTCGCGGCGCACGTCCGTGGAGTCGAAGGCGTAGAAGTAGGTCGGCACGGCCACAATCGAGCCCTGCGACGAGCCGAAAATCGGCGACGTGTTCAGGCGGGGGCCGTCGTAGTAGCCCAGCTTGCTGTCGGCGGTGGCGCTGCTGCCGCCCATGGCTACTTCAAATATCACCTCGTTGGCGCTTTCGCGGCGCTGCTCATTGAAGCTCTTGAACAGGTCGTAGAAGCTGGTGTTGAGCGTGTGCTCGCCGCGGTTGCGCATCAGCTCGGCGCACTCCACCTGGGCAATGCGGTAGTAAGTCAGGTAGTCGGCAGGGCGCGTAATCTGGCCGGTGGTGGCATTGGCCGAGTAACCGCCGCGTTGCAGGGCTAGGCGGGCGCGCAAAGCTTTCACGGCGCCTTTGGTGATGCGCTCATTCACTGCCCCGGCCTTGGAGCGCCAAGGCACCAGCTTCTGGGCCTTGCCCAGGTTGGCAATCAGCGTATCTAGCGTCACGTTGCGGTCCACGGAGGGCAGCTGGAAGCTCTTCGACGGATCGGTGGGCGTGAGCGGGGCCGGCACGTCGCCCCAGTTGCGGATCAGTTCGTACAGATACTGGGCACGCAGCGTGAGGGCCTCGCCGTGCAGGCGGTGCAGGGCGGCGGTGTCGGCGGCGGTGCCGTTGCGGTAGAGCGCCATCTGCGGGATGTTCTTGATGCAGATGTTGGCCTTCTCCACGCCCGAGTACAGGTCGCCCCAGGGGTTTACAATCTCGGGGTTGGTGGGCTGGGCTTTGTAGCGCGACAGGCCGCGGTTGCCGGCGTTGGCGGCGCCGGGCGCCCCAATCAGCTCGTCGGTGTCGTAGGGGTAGTACAGGTTGAGGCGGGTGCCGTAGGTCCGGTCGCCGGACAGCAGGTCGTAGGCCGTGATGACGGCCGTGGTGGCGCCGCTCACCGAGCTGAAGATCTGCTCGGTGGTGTAGTAGGCGTCCGGATCGGCTTCCAGATAGTCTTTGCAGCCTCCTATTCCGAGGAGCAGGGTCAGGGCCGCGGCACTGAGGGTAGAACGAAAAAAGGCAGGTTTCATGATGTCAGAAGTTAGGGCTTAGGACTCAGGGCCTGAGGCTTAGGATGTTCTTGCTTTGCCGCCGCAGCGACCCAAGCCCTAAGCCCCATTTCCTACTCACTAAAATTTACAGTCCCAGGTTGATGCCGAACAGCAGGGCACGGCTGCGCGGGTAGGCGGCGTAGTCGACGCCGGGTGTGAGGCCGGTGGCACGGCGGGTGTTGGCCTCGGGGTCGTAGCCGGTGTATTTCGTGAACGTGTAGAGGTTGTTGCCCGTCACGTAGAAGCGCACCTGCGTGAGCTTGGCCCGGCTGATGAGCTCTTTCGGCAGCGAGTAGCCCAGCGTCACGTTATTGACCCGCAGAAACGAGCCGTCTTCGATAGCCCAGGAGTGCGTGAACAGCTGGCGCGTGGGCTGCCAGAGCTTGGCATCGGGGTTGGCCTGGCGGAAGCCGTCGAGGGTGGTAATGGGGGCGCCGTTGGCGTCGATGGTGCGGTACCGGTCGGAGGTGATGTCCAGCATGTTGCTGAGCGGATTCACGGCCGAGGTGAACTCAATCTTGTTGGCGTTGTAGATGTCGTTGCCGTACACGAAGTTCAGGAACACGCTGGCATCAAAGCCCTTGTAAGCAAACTGCTGGTTGAAGCCGCCCGTGAACTTGGGGTTGGCATTGCCGATAACCGTGCGGTCGAGGTCATTCACCACCCCGTCGCCGTTCAGGTCTTTCAGCTTGATGATGCCCGGCATCACCGGCTGGCCCTGCACCCCGGCATTGGAGGCAATACCGGCTTTCAGCGTGCCGGTGCGGGTGGTGGCATTGTAGCTCTCGAAGTCGTCGGGGGTGTAGAAACCATCGGTCACGTAGCCATACATCAGCCCGATAGGGTCGCCGACGCGGGCCACGAAGTCCTGCGAGATGGCCGTGCTGGCCCAGCCCGAGTACACGCCCGGAATGTTGGGCGCGCCGCCCAGGCTCTCAATCTTGCCCCGGTTGAAGGACGTATTCACGTTGGCGGTCCAGGTGAAGTCGGGCGTCTGGAGCACCGTGCCGCTCAGCTGCAGCTCCAGGCCGCGGTTGCTGGTCGAGCCGATGTTCTGCAGCTGCGAGGCGTAGCCCACCACCACCGGAATCGGCACGTTCACGAGCAGGTCGCGGGTGGTGTTGTAGTAGGCGTCGGCCGTGAACTGCACCCGGTTGCTGAACAGCGCCAGGTCCATACCCAGGTTGCGCGACACCGTGGTTTCCCACTTCAGGTTTTCGTTGGCCAGAAACGGCACGGCCGCGCCGCCCACCCGGATGTGGTTCAGCCAGTACTCGCCGCCGCCGCCCGAAAACAGCTGCCGGAAGGCAAAGTCGTTGATGCGGTTGTTGCCGGCCAGGCCGTAGCTCAAACGCAGCTTCAGGTCGGAAATAGCGGTTATCGACTTCAGGAAGTTCTCCTGCGACACGCGCCAGGCCAGCGAGGCAGCCGGGAAATAGCCCACCCGGTTGCCGGCGGCGTACTTCGACGAGCCATCGGCCCGGAACGTGGCCGTGAACAGGTACTTGTCGGCGAAGGTATAGTTGAGGCGGCTGAAGCCCGAGAGCAGACGCGCGTTGATCGGCACGCTGGTGGTGGGCAGAATCGGCTGGGCCACGGTGCCGGCTGGCAGCACGCCCTGGTTGATGTTGGCCAGCGCTTGGCGCGAGGTGATATCCAGCGGCAGGAAGTTGGTTTGGATGTACTGCGTGGTGCTGTTCTGCTGGTAAATCTCCTGGCCCACCAGCGCGTCCACGCTGTGCACGCCCTTCGAGAAGGAGTAGCTCAGCACGTTGGAGTTGTTGATGGTGGTGAGCGTGCCCGAGCTCACCGAGGCAAACGGCAGGGCGGCGTAGTTGCCGGCTTGCTGCCGGATGGTGGGCGAATAGCGGCCGTTGAAGGTTTCGAGCTTGGAATCGGTGATGTCGAAGCCCGCCGTCGAGCGGAAAATCAGGTTGGGCAGAATCGTCAAACCCACGTTGCCGCTGATGTTGGTGGTGCGGCGGCGGTCCAGGCGGTACTCGTTGTCGATGGCAATGATGGGGTTCACCAGGCTCGACTGCTGGAAGAAATCCTCATCGAACTGGTTGGGGTCGAGGGCGCCGGCCAGCGGCACGGCCAGCGGCTGAAACTGCACCGCGTTGCGCAGCCGCGACGTGACGGTAGACAGCGAGCTGGACGTGCCCGAGCCGTTGATCTTCTGGTTGTTGAAGCGCACGTTCAGCCCGATGGTGAGCTTTTCGGTGGCTTTCGTGTCGAAGCGGAAATTCACCAGCTTCCGGTCGTAGTCGGAGCCCTTCTGAATGCCTTCCTCCTGGTTGTCGGTGAGGCTCAGCGAGTACGTGGTGCCCTTGGCGCCACCCGCCACCGACAGGTTGTGGGTTTGCTGGAAAGCGTCGCGCCCGAACACCTGGTCCTGCCAGTCGAGGAACGGGGCGTTGCGGCTAGCGTTGAGCGTATCCGACAGGAAGTTTTTGCTGCCGAACGCTGTCTTGAACGTGTTGATGCCGCCGGCCGCCGTGCCGATGGACTGCGCGCGCTCGAACTGGTAGTCCACATAATCAGCGGGCTTCATCAGGTCGAGCTTGTTGGCCAGGCGGCGGAAGCCGGCAAAGCCGTTGTAGCTCACCACCACCTTGCCCTCGCGGCCCTTTTTGGTGGTGATAATCACCACGCCGTTGGCGCCGCGGGCCCCGTAGATGGCCGTCGCCGAAGCATCCTTGAGCACATCGACGGAGGCAATGTCCTGGGGCGAAATCACGCTTAGGGCGTTTTCCACCTGAATCCCGTCCACCACGTACAGCGGCGAGTTGTCCTGGGTGATGGAGCCGCCACCGCGCACCCGGATCTGCACGTTGGCGTTGCCGGGCGTGCCTTCGGCGGAGGTGAGCTGCACGCCGGCCAGGCGGCCAGTCAGGGCCTCGGCGGCGGAGTTCACCGGCACGTCCTTGATCTGCTGCGCGCCCACCGACGAGACGGAGCCCGTTACGTCGCGGCGCTGCACTTCCTGGTAGCCAATTACCACCACGTCTTCCAGCACCTTGCTGTCTTCGCGCAGCGTGATGCTCACATCGGTCCGGTCGCCCACCACCACTTCCTGCGCCACGTAGCCGATGTAGCTGATGCTGAGCGTGGGGTTGCCGCCGGCCGGCAGCGAGATAGTGAAGCGGCCGTCACCGTCGGTGGAGGCGCCGTTGGTGGTGCCTTTCACTACTACTGTCACGCCGGGCAGGCCTTCGCCCTTGTCCGATTTCACAACCCCCTGCACCCGGCGCTGCTGCGCCCAGGCGGGAGCCACTGCGCACACCATGAGCGGTGCGAGCAACAGTAAATTTCTTTTCATGGTGTGGGAATTTGGTGAGTAAGAGCAAAGCAAGCCGTGGGAGCCAAGGCGCCGCAGCGGCTAGCGCAAATCCGGAATGGCCACGGGGTCCATGTCGGTGTATTCCTGGTTTTCGCCGCCCATCCCCCAGATGAAGGTGTAGCCGGCCGTGCCGCAGCCCGAGTGAATGGACCATGGCGGGGAAAGAATGGCCTGCCCCTCGCCCACCCACAAGTGGCGGGTTTCCTGGGGCTGGCCCATGAGGTGCAGCACGCGTTGGCCCTCGGCCAGGTCGAAGTAGAGGTAGGCTTCCATGCGCCGGTCGTGGGTGTGGGCGGGCATGGTGTTCCAGACGCTGCCGGCGTGCAGCTGCGTGAGGCCCATCACCAGCTGGCAGCTCTGGATGCCTTCGGAGTAGATGTACTTGTAAATCGTGCGCTGATTGGCGGTTTCCAGCGTACCCATGGTCACGGGCGTGGCCTCGGCCTGCGTGAGGCGGGTGGTGGGGTGGCTGGCGTGGGCCGGCGTGGAAAGCAGGTAGAACTTGGCCGGCGCAGCCGCGTCAGAGCTGGCAAAAACCACTTCCCGGGCGTCCTTGCCTACGTACAGGCAATCCTGGCGGCCCAGCTCGTAGGCGGTGCCGTCTACCGTCACGGTGCCGGCCGCCCCAATATTGAGGATGCCCAGCTCGCGGCGCTGCAAAAAGAAGTCGGCTTTCAGATTGGCGGGATTCGGCAGCGCAATGGGCGCAGCCGTGGGCACCACGCCGCCCACCATCATTCGGTCGTAGTGGGTGTACACCAGCTGAATATCACCGGCCACGAACAGGTTTTCGAGCAGGAAATTCTCCCGCAGCTCGGCAGTGTTCATTGCCGCTGTTTCGCGCGGGCCGATGGCGTAATACTGACGCATGTCTGTCTGGAGTAACTGAGTAGTTGAATAACTGAGTAAGGTGGGCGCTCAGTGGGGGAATTGGGCAGTGTGATATGAAGCGAAAGCAGTGCGGAGCAAGAGCCGGTAGCCGAACAGTTACTCAGCTACTCACTTACTCAGTTACTCTCAGCGTCCCATCCAGCCGCCATCCACGGTGAGGATGGTGCCGTGGACGTAGCTGGCGGCTTCGGAAGCGAGAAAGACGGTCGGGCCTTTGAAGTCCTCGGGCTGGCCCCAGCGGCCGGCCGGAATGCGGCCCAGGATGCTGCTGCTGCGCTCGGGGTCCTGGCGCAGCGCCTCGGTGTTGTCGGTGGCGATGTAGCCGGGGGCAATGGCATTCACGTTCACGCCGCGGCCCGCCCACTCGTTGGCCAGCGCCTTCACCAGTGAGCCAATAGCGCCCTTGCTGGCCGCGTAGCCCGGCACGTTGATGCCGCCCTGAAACGTGAGCAACGAGGCCGTGAAGATGATCTTGCCCGAGCCCTGCGCCAGCATCCGGCCCCCAATAGCCCGCGCCAGCCGGAATGGGGCATCAAGGTTGATGGACAGGACGTTGTCCCAGTCGGCGTCGGAGTGCTCGGCGGCGGGGGCGCGCCGGATGATGCCGGCGTTGTTGATCAGGATGTCGATGCGTGGGAAATCACGCTGCACCTTTTCCAGAAAGGCATCCACGGCGGCGCGGCTGCTGAAATCGGCCTGGTACGCGTGAAACTGCCGGCCCAAAGCCTGCACCTGCCGTGCCGTGTCGGAGCCCTCCAGCGCCAGCGTGGCCGATACGCCGATGATATCGGCCCCGGCTTCGGCCAGGCCCAGCGCCATGGCCTGCCCGATACCCCGGTTGCAGCCGGTTACCAGAGCCAGTTTACCGTTTAAATCAAAGGCGGTGGCAAATGACATACTGCAGGCAGAGGTTTGTACACTATTTGAAGAAGACCATTCGGCAAGCAACCTGCGGGAGGTGATTAGCCGTCAATAAGGTTAATGCTTGCTTGCGCCAAACGGAAAAATATGCGAATGTTTATTCGCGCAATCGTTGTCGGGAACGTTGCCAGTTGCCGATTTGGCACCTACTCAACGGCGCTACTGTTGAGAATCAGTGAGGGGTCACTACTTTCAGCTTCTCAAGCGGCCTTGCCTGATTGCGGTGCGGTGTTGTACTTTAGACAGCCGCGCCATTTCCACCGCTTCTTTTTTCCTTAATCCGTTGGAAACCTACACCATCAAAGACATTGCCCGGGAGCTGGGACTTTCCACTTCCACGGTGTCGCGGGCCCTGCGGGGCAGCTACGAAATCAACCCCGAAACCAAGCGGCTGGTGATGGAGTGCGCCGAGCGGCTCAACTACCGCCCCAACCCCATTGCGCTCAGCCTGAAGGGCAGCGCCAGCCGCGCCATCGGCGTGATTCTGCCCCAGGTGGCCAACTACTTTTTCTCGCAGGCCATCAACGGCATCGAGGCCATTGCCTACAACCGCGGCTACCACGTCATCATCTTCCAGAGCCAGGAAAGCTACGAACGGGAAATGGCCAACGTGCAGCAGGCCATGTCGCGCAAGGTAGATGGTTTGCTGATGTCCTTGTCGAGCGAAACCTCCGACGTGACGCACCTGCAGGACGTACTCGACAAAAACGTACCGCTGGTGCTGTTCGACCGGGTTTCCAGCGAGCTGAACGTAACGAAAGTGGTGGCCGATAACTTCGGCGGGGCCTTTGCCGCCACCGAGCACCTGATCCGGAGCGGACGGCGGCGCATTGCCCACCTCACCATTCAGCCCTGGCTCAGCATCACGCAGGAGCGGCTGGCGGGCTACCGTGCCGCCCTAGAGCAAAACGGCCTAGAATTCGACGAAGCGCTGATTCGTTACGGCACCTTCGGCCCTGACGAGGTAGGCCCGATGGTGGACGAGCTCATGCACCTCGGCTCGCCGCCCGATGCCTTCTTCACGGCCTCCGACCGTCTGGCCGTGGGCTGCCTGCAGGCCCTGCGCCAGCGCAACCTGCACATCCCCGACGACGTGTCGCTCATCGGCTTCACTAACCTCAACGTGGCCGACCTGCTGGACCCGCCCCTAAGCACCGTGGTGCAGCCCGCCCAGGAAATCGGCCAGCTGGCCGCCGAGCGCCTCATCGACCAGATTGAGCGCAAGCACCGCGCCCTCCCCATCGAAACCGTGCGCATTCCCACCGAGTTGGTGGTACGCAGCTCCACGCGGCTGGAAGCGGTGAAGCTGTAAACCGGCGCTGTCAGCCCAAGTATTTCGCGCTTCAAGCGAGGACGAAGGACCTTGCCCCGTTGGCACGAGCCGTTGATACGACTTGCTAACGGAATAAGGTCTTTTGCTTTTCAGGATAATCGACGGGTTTGCACTGCGCCGCAGATAAGGCCAAAAACTGTCATTCCGACCAGCCGGCGGCCTCTGCGGACATCGGTTGGTCGGAATGACGGGCGGCAGCACCCGGACTGGCGGCTCACTCACCAAACGGCCGGCCTGGGTGCGCGCCGCTACTTGCGGCCGGACTGTTGCAGCAGCCAGGTCGCCAAGTCGCGGGCGGCGTTGTAGTTCTCGAACGAGGCGGGAATCTTGCGGCCGTCCACGTACTCGTTGTACAGCCACGGGTCGCCCACGGCCAGTACGGTGCCCTTGCCCACTTTGGCGGTGGCTATGATGGTGTGCGCGCCCATCTGCACCAGCGGCGTGGCCGGGGCCTGCACTTTCAGCGGGGCTAGCTCCTTGATGTAGGCCGATTTTGCGGTTTTGAAGACGGCGTTGCCGGCCGGGATATTCACCCGGCCCTGCTCAAATTCGCTGCCTTTCACCATGTTCAGGTTCAGGGGCAGAAACTCTAGGCCGAAGGCCCGGGCCAGGGTGTTGAAGCGCGGGATTTCGCAGTTGCTGGTGTCGTTGGCCATCAGCACCAACGTGCCGCCATCCTTTACCCATTTGGTGAGCACCTGCACGTCGGCGGGCTGCACGAAGTTGGGCTGCGGAGTTTCCTTGCGGGTGTCGGGGTCCACGATGATGAACACGTCGACGCCTTTAAGCGCGGCGGCCGTGGGCGCGGTGCTGATGGTGGCGGTTTTCGCGCCCAGGTCGCGGAACTGCTGGCCCCAGAAGTAGAAGCCGCCGTGGGTGCGGTCATCCCAGGTGTAGTGCCAGGTTTCGGGCTGGCCGCTCAGGGCGTTTTTGCGCAGCTCGTGGTTGAAGTAGTTGTCCACGGCCACGGTTTTGCCGGTTCCCACGGCGCTGGCAGCCGTTTCCATCTCCACGCTGGCCAGAATGAAAGGGCCCACCCCTTTCAGGTCGTTCTGGCGCAGCGGCTCGGTGAGGTAGTACTCGAAGCTGCCGTCGCGGTAGGGCTTGCCGCCGAGGCCGCCCACGCTCACGGTGCCGTTGAAGGCCAGCGCGCCGTTTTCCTCGGCCACGAATTGCCTCAGCAGGCCATCATACCCCTTGCGGGCGGCGGCGGCGTATTTCTTGTCGAGGTAGCCCATGCGCACACCCTTTTGCAGGAAATACACGAACATGCTGCTGCCCGAGGCCTCCTGGTAATTGCCCTTGCGGGCGGCCTGGTCCATCACCAGCGCCCAGGTGCCGGCGGTGGCATCCTGGTACTTCACCAGCACCGGTGCGAGGCGCTGCACATTCTGGATGAGCTGCTGTCGCTGCGGGTGGTTCTGAGGGAAATAATCCAGCACGTCCACTAAGGCCATGGCGTACCAGCCCAGGCCCCGGTCCCAGAAATTGGCCGACTGCCCGGTGGTTTTGTTGGCCCACTGCTGCTCCCGGCTTTCGTCGTAGCCGTGGTATTTCAGGCCGGTTTTGGGGTCCGTGAGGTTCTTCTCAATCAGCGCAAACTGCTTAGCCACATCGTCGAAACCGGCGGGCTGGTTGAAGGCCTGGCTGTACTCGGCGTAGAAGGGCTCGGCCATGTACAGGCCATCCAGCCACATCTGGTTGGTGTAGATTTTCTTGTGCCAGAAGCCGCCGGCCTTGGTGCGCGGCTGCCCCTCCAGCTGCTTACGCAGCTGCTGGGCAGCCAGCCGGTACTTCTCGGCCTGGGGCACCGACATCTGGCTAAGCGTGAGCAAAGCGTGGCCGGTAGTCAGGTTGTCGAGGTTGTAGTCGTCCAGCTTGTAGGTGCGGATGCTGCCGTCGGGGCGCACGAACTGGTCGAGGTCCTTCTGAATGTAGGTGAAGTAGCGGGCGTCGCCGGTGCGCTGCCACACCCTTTCCAGCGCCTTCAGCATCAGGCCCTGCTCGTAGTCCCAGCGGGCGGTTTTGCGGCTGCCGATAAGGATGGAATCGGGGTGCCAGCTGATAAACGCATCAGCCATGCGCTGCGACATTGGGCGCGCCGCGGGTGTGGTATGTGCCTGGGTGGAAAGCGAGGCCGTGAGCAGGCCGGCCAGCAGGAAAGGACGGAAGGACATGGATGGTGCGGATGGGGCCTCACCCCCCGGCCCCCTCTCCTTCAGAGAGGGGGAGCCACGGCGGCGCGGGCGGGTTGTAGAGACGCGACACTTCGCGTCTCGTCGTTGCTGATGTTGTTTGGTTGGTTCGGCTCCGGTCGTTCTGGCAGGAGACGCGAAGTGTCGCTTCTCTACATCGTTCGGCTGGCTCCCCCTCTCCCGGAGGGGAGGGGGTCGGGGGGTGGGGTGCGACTACAGCTTGCTTACCGTCACCGTTTTCTTGGCCACCCTCTCCCCCATTTCCACGCCTTTTTTGGCGGGTTTGGTGTCGGTATTGCGCAGGGTTACGGCTTTGCTGCGGGCGCCGGTTACGCGCAGCAGCAGTTCGGCGCCGGGCGTGTAGCGCAGGTTGTCGAAGCTGATGTTGCGGCTGTTCTGGACTTCCAGCACGGGCTTGGTTTCCTGGGACAGCAGGGTCACGTTTTTGAGGCGGATGCCGTCGGCTTCCTGGCACACCATGCCTTTGTTGCACTCCAGTACCGTGTTTTCGATTTCGATGTTCTGCACCGCCATTTCGGGCAGGCCGCGCACCAGGATGCCGGTGTTGGCACCCTTGCAGGTCACGTTGGTGATGCGGAAGTTGCGGAACTGCGGGGTACCCTCGTTCAGCGGCTCGGCCTTGATTTCGGGGATGCCGTAGGCCTCGCCGTTCACCTGCACGGGGTCTTTGGCGGCGTAGTACATATCGAACAGGATGGCCTCGCCGGCAATGTCGGTCATGTCCACGCCGTCCACAAAGATGTTTTCCACCACGCCGCCCCGGCCCCGGGCCGTCTTGAAGCGCAGGCCCACGTCGGTGCCCATGAAGGTGCAGTTGCTCACGTACAGGTTGCGCGCCCCGCCCGACATTTCCGAGCCAATCACGAAGCCGCCGTGGGCGTGGTACACTTTCGTGTCGCGAATGATGAAGTTCTCAGTCGGCACGCCGCGCCGGCGGCCCTCTGCGTCGCGGCCACTCTTGATACAGATGCCGTCGTCGCCCACGTCAAATGTGCAGCCTTCCACCAGGCCGTTGCGGCAGGATTCCAGGTCCAGGGCGTCGGTGTTCTGGCCGTACCAGGGGTTGCGGGCCGTCACGTTGCGCAGCGTGATGTTGTCGCAGAGCAGCGGGTGAATGGTCCAGGCGGGGGAGTTCTGGATGGTGAAGTCTTCGAGCAGAATCTGTTTGCAGCGCTGCAGGCTAAGCATGTTGGGCCGCAGGAAATCCTTGAACTCGGCGTACTTGCTGAAGTCGGGCTCCTGACCGGCGGTCAGCGTCCAGGGCTTGTTGAGGGTAGAGCCTTTGAGCGAGCCGGCCGAAGGGTACCAGGTGGTGCCCTTCTCGTCTACCACCCCGCCCGATTTCACGAGGCGCTGCCACTGGCCGGGGTTGAGCTTTTCCTTCTTCACCATGCGCCAGGCGTCGCCGGCTCCGTCGAAGGTGCCCGGGCCGGTAATGGCAATGTTTTCGAGGTCGTAGCCGGAAATGGGCGACTGGTTGCGCACGGCGTCCTCCCCTTCCCAGTTGGTTTTGATGAGCTGATAATCAGAAAGCCGGTTGCTGAACTGCACCAGCGCGCCCTGGGCCAGGTGCAGGTTCACGTTGCTTTTCAGCTGAATCGGGCCGGTGAGCCAGAGGCCGCGCGGCACCAGCACCACGCCGCCCTGCTGGCTGCAGGCGTCAATAGCCTTACGAAAAGCCTCGGTGTTGAGCGTTTGCCCGTCGGCCACCGCGCCGTACTTGGTGATGTTGAAAGTATCCTTGCGGAAGGTGGGCTGCAGCACGATGGGCAGCTCGTAGGCGTACTTACCGGCGAAGGCCAGCGGCTTAAGGTGCGCGGCAATACCGAGGTTCTGTTTTTTCACTTCCTGGGCTACCAGCTGGGCCACCCGCTCGGCACCGTAGGCCGAGAAGTGGGTGTTATCGAGCTTGGTATTGTTGGCCCCGTTCTGGTAGCTCCAGAACAACGGCTTGGTGCCTGCGTCGCCGAGCTGGCTGTACATGGCCCAGGTAGCTTCGTGGGCGTCAATCAGCGGCACTTTCTGAGCTTTGGCTACCTCGCGCACCACGCCGGGGTATTCGCCGTGGTCGTCCTTGCGCTTGCCGGCCTCGTCGAAGTAGCGCCGGCCCACGGGCGTGAGCAGCACCGGGTTGGCACCTTTGGCGCGGGCTTCCTGCACGTAGCGGGTCAGGTTCTGGCGGTATGCCGTTTGGGGGGCGGCGTAGCGGGCGGTGTCCTCCTGCTTGCTGTCGTTGTGGCCGAACTGGATGAACACCCAGTCGCCGGGCTTGAGCTGCTCCAGCACCTTGGCCCAGCGGCCTTCGTGGCGGAAGTTGCGGGTGCTGCGCCCGTTCATGGCGTGGTTCTGCACGGCCACATTCGCATCGAAATACTGCCGGAAGTACATGCCCCAGCCCCGCTCGGCCTTATCCAGCGGCTTGTCCGACATGGTGGAATCCCCCACGAGGAAGATGGTGGGGTTCCGGTCGTCCGCCGGCCGGAAGGCCAGCAGCAGCACGGCCAGCAGAGCAAGGCACAGGTGTTTCATATCGGGGCGGGAAAGTAGGCGGGCGAAACGGCGCAGCAGCCAATGAAACAGCAGGTTTCCGGGATGCCGCCGCCGGGCAGATCAGCGGACTGGTTGATAAGGTTACTGGAATAGTTGGGGCTGGCCGCATCCGGCTCTTGTATTTTTTGCGCAATCGTTATCGGGAACGTTGCCAACGCCCGAAGTATCAGGCCTGAGCAGGCTGGGTACACTGCCTGGCGCCTCACGTTGTGCTGTTTGCTGCCCGCCGCTGCTTTGCCTGCAATTGTATTCTGCTACGGCTGCAGCGCCGTATACTGGCGGCACTTGTAACCCGTAACGCGAAGTTCCACTTCGCGACACGTTGGTACGTCCAGCGGGCTTGCTGACTTCGTTGCAGCCGCGAATCCCCAGCACGTCCGGCGGGAGTGCTGACTTCGTAGCAGCCGTGAAGCACTGATACGTCTTGCGGGTTTGCTGTTTTGCCGCCCGGAGCAGCCGCGAAGTGAAACTTCGCGTTACATTTCTGCCGTTTTTCATCTATCCGCGGAGCAGGAGCTTCGCGCTACTACTTTTCCCGAATGAAAGCTCTCCTGCTGATTGATATTCAGAACGATTTCGTGCCCGGCGGCGCGCTGGCGGTGCCGGGAGGCGACGCGGTGATTCCGCTGGTTAATGCGCTGCAGCCCCGGTTCGAACTGGTGGTAGCTACCCAGGACTGGCACCCAGCCGGCCACGGCAGCTTTGCCAGCAGCCACGCAGGCCGGCAGCCGTTCGAGCAAATCGACCTGCACGGCCTGCCCCAGACGCTCTGGCCCGACCACTGCGTGCAGGGCACACCCGGCGCCGAGTTCCACCCCGCCCTCGACCAGGACCGCATTGAGGCCATCTTCCGCAAAGGCACCAACCCTGACCTCGACTCCTACAGCGGCTTCTTCGACAACGGCCACCGCAAAAGCACCGGCCTGGCCGACTACCTGCGCGGCCGTGGCGTCCGGCAGGTGTACCTAGCCGGCCTCGCCGCCGACTATTGCGTGTACTTCTCTGCCAAAGACGCCCTGCAGGAAGGTTTCGAGGTATTTTTCATCGAAGACGCCACCCGCGCCATCAATGCAGAAGGCTACCAGCAGGCCCGCGCCGAACTTGAGCAGCGCGGCGCCCGGTTCGTAGCAGCAGCCGAGATATAGCACCAGTAGCGCAGTAGCGCGAACTTTGTAGTTCGCGCCTTCGCGCCGTTCAAACGATAAAGCCCCCGCGCCATTGCAACTACCCCAACGGCGCGGGGGCGCGAACTGCAAAGTTCGCGCTACTGGCCGCTTACTTCTTTTGGGCCACCACCGAATACACCATCGGCAGCTTGCCGCGCAGGTGTGGGCACTGGTAGCGCCGCTCGCCCGCGTCTTCCAGCCCGGCAAAGCAGTTGTAGGGCGAGTAGTCGTACTCGTCGAAGTGCCGGATTTCCAGGCCCTGGCCGAGCAGGGCGCCCAGCACTTCGCTCAGGCTGTGGTTCCAGGAAACCGAGGTGGCTTCGATGGGCGCCGCGCGGTCGGCGTAGGTGCCGGTTTCCAGTTCCGTGATGGTTTCGCGGTTGAAGTAGGAGTAGTCGAAGCGGGTGAAGTTGTTGTCGAACATCCAGACCACCGGGTGAAACTCCACCAGCACTAGGCGGCCGCCGGGCCGGAGAAAGTGCGTTACCACGGCCGCCCAGCGCTCCAGGTCGGGCAGCCAGCCCAGCACGCCGTAGGTGGTATACACCACATCGAACTGCTGCTGCTGCAGATGCTGCGGCAGCGCATACACATCGGCGCAGACAAACTGCGCATCCAGCCCCAGCTGCGTGTTCAGCGCGCGGGCCTCGGCAATGGCCGCATCCGACAGATCCACGCCCGTCACCTGCGCCCCCAGCCGGCTCAGCGACAACGAATCCTGCCCGAAGTGGCATTGCAGGTGCAACACACGCTGCCCGGCCACGTCGCCCAGCAGCTCCAGCTCAATGGCGTTCAGCGACGAGGCCCCTGCCAAGAACGCGGGCACATTGTAGAACTCCGACGCTACGTGATGCGCGGTTTTCGTGTTCCAAAGGGCGCGGTTGATGTCGGTGTAGTTGGCGGGATAATCGGGCATGAGCCGGGGCGGCTAGAAGTTGGCGGTGTGTAAAGTGGCAAATTCGCGCAGCACCTCGAAGAAAGCGGTATCCATGTTCTGCGGCTGGGTTATCAGGAAGCCGGCGCTATCCAGGTTGCGGTAGCCGGCCAGCTGCTCAAACGTCTCGGGCGTGGCCGTGGCAAAGCCCATCGACCAGTCGGGGAAAGCGCGCTCAGGAATGGGGCCGTCGGCCAGCTTGTAGATGTGGGAGTGTCGAACGTCGCGGGCAATCAGGTCGTAGAGTTGCTCCACGGCCTGCCGCTCGCCCTCCAGCACCTGCAGAATGTCGCCCTCGCTGACCAGCAGCAGCCCCGTAATGGCGCGCGCCTGGTTTTTGCGGCGCGAGTGCAGCAGCAAATCCTTCAGCTGCTGCTCGTCCAAGTCGCCGGTGGCCGAGCTGAGATATACTATCCGATGCATATAGGTAATGATAGCGGCTTTAAGTCAGTGTAGCGTAGCCGGTGGTACAATATATACTGGAAGAAGTAAATTTTTCAGCGGCAACCCAACTGCCTGGCTGCCGCGCAGCTGGCCGCCGCGGCCCGCCCAGCCTACAACCTTTGCCTGATGCTGCGGGTACATGGCAGCACTACCAACCGGCTGCGGCCGGCCTTACTAGCTCCTGACTATGCCCTTCCAACTCCCTGACCTGCTGCCCGACCAAGTGGAAACCCTGCTCCGCACGCTGGGCATCGTGGCCGGCAGCTTGCTGGCCGGGTGGCTGCTGAAGGTGGCCGTATTCGGGGTGCTGGCTGCCTACGTGCGGCGCGAGCCGGCCACGCTGCTGGCCAGCTCGGTGCTGCGCCACTTGCGCCAGCCCAGCGCGTGGTTTTTTCCGGTGCTCGTCCTCTCATTCGTGCTGCCTCTCACCGATCTGCAGGACCGGGCCCTGGAAGTGGCGCGGCGCTTCGTGGAAACGGCACTGCTCACTACGTTTGCCTGGGGGCTGGTGAAAACCGTGGATGTGGTGCAGGACCTGGTGCAGAGACACTACCACATCAACGGCGAGGACAACCTGCGGGTGCGCAAGCTCTTTACGCAGCTGCAGTTCGTGAAAAAACTCACGGTGTCGCTCATCATTTTCGTGGCCATTGCCCTCATTCTGATGAGCTTCGCCACGGTGCGTAAGATCGGAACGGGCCTGCTGACCTCGGCGGGTATTGCCAGCGTGATTGTGGGCTTCGCGGCCCAGCGCTCCATCGGCAACCTGCTGGCGGGCTTCCAGATTGCCTTCACCCAGCCCATCCGCCTCGACGACGTGCTGGTGGTGGAAGGCGAGTGGGGCCGGGTCGAGGAAATTACGTTTACGTATGTGGTGCTGCGCATCTGGGACGAGCGCCGGCTGGTGCTGCCGCTCAACTACTTCATCGAGAAGCCCTTCCAGAACTGGACCCGCACCACCGCGCAGCTGCTGGGCACCGTGTTTTTGTACACCGACTACACTCTGCCGGTGGAAGCCGTGCGCGCCGAGCTGCAGCGCGTGGTGGCCGCCCACCCGCTCTGGGACCAGCGCGTGTGCGTGCTGCAGGTCACGGATTCCAAGGAGCGCACCATCGAGCTGCGGTGCCTGGTGAGTGCGGCCAACTCCAGCCAGGCGTTTGATTTGCGGTGCGCGGTGCGCGAGCAGCTTATTGGCTTCATTCAGCAGTACTACCCCCAGTGCCTGCCCAAAACCCGCACCCTCACCGAGCCCACCGACCAGCCTTTCACGCCTGGCAGCGTAGAAGGCTAGCTGCCAATTCGTTCAGCCACCAAATACAAACCGCCGCTGCCGTAGCCAGCTGTCCAGCAGGCGCGCATCGGCCGAAATGCAACCCACCACGCGGTACTTGGAGCGCAGGGCGGCGGAGGTGGCGGCCTCCTCATTCACCACCTGCCCCTCGCCCAGGTACGTGGAATGGATGAAGCGCACCTGCCCTTGCCGCACGCGCAGGAACCCCACGTGAAAGTCCAGCCCCACGATGTAGAGGCCGTCGCCGAGCTGCTGCAGTTGCTGCACAAAGCGGGCCTGCGGCACGAGGCGGTAGCGCCGGATGTGGGCTTCGTCGGTAAGGTTCTGGATCAGCTTTTCAGAGGTGGTTTTGGCCAGGGCCACCTGGTCGAGGCGCAGGCCGGCGTCGCGCAGGATGGTCGTCACGAAGTAGCCGCAGGCAATGGAATCCTGCTGGGGCTGCTGGGTGGTGCCGTAGAACGCCCACGGCGTGCCGTACCACGCCGGCCAGATAACGGTATCGAGGCTGGCCACGAGCAACTGCCGGGCCTGTTGCAGCACCGCCGCTTTCTGCGCGGCCGTGCGGGCCTGCCGGTAGCGCGCCGCCAGCGCCGTGCGCCGGGCCGCCAGCCGGGCCACCCGCGGCCTGTATTCGGCCGCCGCCGCCGGATCGGGGCTGGTATGGGCTACGGTAGTGGCGGCCGGCGCATCAGAATGGCAGGCGGCGGCAAGTAGTGCCAACGGGAGCAGCAGGTATTTCGGCAACATAGCAGGGGCGTATAGCGCAGAGTGACAAGGTAACGCGGGGCGGCGCCTTTATTGCATTATCAGGGCATCGGTTTTTATTATTCTACCGCCACAAAGAATAATGCGGCGCAGCAGATAGAAGCCAAACAATCCGCCCGTCTGCCGCCTTACCTTCGCGTGGCCGCTGCGCTGGCCGACCTCGCCAGGCGGCTTTTTCCTGCTTATTTCATGATCCGACTCGAATACTTCACCCCGGCCGACTTTCCGCAGCTTATCGACTGGATTACCGATGCTAAGCTGCTCATGAACTGGTCGGGCTCTTTGTTTAGCTTCCCCCTCACCGAAGACAAGCTGGCCTGGTACCTCGAAGACACCAACGACCCCGCCACCTCCGACGCGCTGGTGTACAAGGCCATCGAAACCAAGACCGGCGAGGTGGTGGGCCACATTTCGCTGGGCGGCATCAGCCGCAAAAACAGCGCCGCCCGCATCAGCCGGGTGCTGGTCGGCAATAGCACGGCGCGGCGGCGCGGCATCTGCCAGGGCATGATGCAGGCCATCCTGCGCATCGGCTTCGAAGACCTGGGGTTGCACCGCATCGACCTGGGCGTCTACGATTTCAACACCGCCGCCATCCGCTGCTACGAGAAAGCCGGCATGCAGCAGGAAGGCCTCTCGCGCGACATTCTGCGCTACGAAGGCGAGTACTGGAGCCTGATTGAAATGAGCATGCTCGAGCACGAGTGGCGCGCTCTGCAGGGCTAATGCCAGCCTAGCAATACCTTTTTCCGGCCTCCTCACGTACCGTATCCGGGCCGTTCGGGCGGCAGCGCGCTGTTGCGTCTGCGCCGGGCGGCTGTTTCCGTCTCTATCCTCATGAGCACACCTGCCTCCGACCTTACTACCAACACTACTACTACCGATGTCGTCCTGATTGGAGCCGGCATCATGAGCGCCACGCTGGGGCTGATGCTCAAGGAGCTGGACCCCAGCCTGACCATCACCATCTTGGAGCGCCTCGACGTGGCCGCCGCCGAAAGCTCCGACGCCTGGAACAACGCCGGCACCGGCCACTCGGCTTTCTGCGAGCTGAACTACACGCCCGAAAAGCCCGACGGCACCATCGACATCAGCAAGGCCCTCAAGATTGCCGAGCAGTTCGAGGAAAGCAAGCAGTTCTGGGCCTACCTCACCGAGCAGTACAGCGTCAAGGAAATCCAGCGCTTCATCAACCACATTCCGCACATCAGCTTTGTGTGGGGCGAGGAAAACGTGGAGTACCTGCGCAAGCGCCACGCGGCCCTCACGCAGTCGGCCCTGTTTGAGGGCATGGAGTTCAGCACCGACCCCGCCGAGCTGCGCGCCTGGATGCCGCTGGTGATGGAGGGCCGCGACCCGCAGCAGCCCGTGGCCGCCACCCGCATGGACCTGGGCACCGACGTCAACTTCGGCTCGCTCACGCGCGGTATGTTCTATCTGCTGCAGGAAAAGCCCGGCGTGACCATGCACTTCCACCACGACGTGCAGAAGCTGCGCCGCAAAGACGACGGCACCTGGAGCGTGAAAGCCGAAGACCGCACCACCGGCCAGACGATGAAGGTGCGGGCCCGGTTCGTGTTCATCGGGGCCGGCGGCGGCTCGTTGCCGCTGCTTGAGAAGTCGGGCATTCCGGAGGCCGACGGCTTCGGGGGCTTCCCGGTGAGCGGGCAGTGGCTGAAGTGCACCAACCCCGCCGTCATTGCCCGCCACGACGCCAAAGTCTACGGCAAAGCCAGCGTCGGCTCGCCGCCCATGTCGGTGCCCCACCTCGACTCGCGCATGATTGACGGCCGCAAGGAGCTGCTGTTCGGGCCCTACGCCGGCTTCAGCACCAAGTTCCTGAAAACCGGCTCCTACCTCGATTTGCCCGGCTCCATCCAGCTCAGCAACCTGCGCCCCATGATTATGGCGGGCCTGAAAAACCTGCCGCTCACCAAGTACCTCATCCAGCAGGTGCGCCAGTCGCCGCAGGACCGGGTGGCGGCTCTGCGCGAGTATATGCCCGAGGCCCAGTCGCAGGACTGGGAACTGGCTGTGGCCGGCCAGCGCGTGCAGGTTATCAAGAAAGACGAAAAGCAGGGCGGCGTGCTGGAGTTCGGCACCGAGGTAGTCACCAGCGCCGACGGCTCCATTGCGGCGCTGCTGGGCGCTTCGCCCGGCGCCTCTACGGCCGTCAGCATCATGGTGCATCTGGTGCAGAAATGCTTTCCGCAGCAGGCCGCCTCGCCGGAGTGGCAGCAGAAGTTCCACGAAATGCTGCCCTCCTTCGGGCAGTCGTTGGCCACCAAGCCCGAGCTGGTAGCCGAGGTACGGGCCCGTACCAGCAAGGTGCTGGGGTTGGTAGAGCCCGCCTCGCAGCAGGCTGGCAGCTAACCTCAGAACGTCCTTTAACCTTAGAACGTCATTCCGAGCGGAGCGAGGAATCTCGCGTGCTGATGTTGCGGTAGTAATCCCAACGTCAGCACGCGAGATTCCTCGCTCCGCTCGGGATGGCGTTCTGATTTATAAGGCTTTACCTGAACCTACTCCTCCCCATCTACTTACACCCGCTCCGGCAGAAACACCTCGGCCAGCATGCACCGCACGCTGCCACCGCCTATCGTTTCGATGGTGGGGATGGACAGCGGCAGCAGCGTGGCGTAGGCACTCAGCGTGTGGCGCTGGGCGGGCGTGAGGGCGTCGTGGGCGTTTTGGGAAAGGGCCAGCAGCACCGGCCCGGCGGCGGGCTGCAGCGCCAGCATGTTGCCGGCGAAGCGCGCCACCTGCGCCAGCGTAATGTCCACGATTTCGTGGCCGGTTTCCTGCAGCGAGGCCACCACGGCAGCACGCTCGGCAGCGGCGCGGATGCTTTCCAGGCACACCACCGCAAACCCCGGCCCGATGCTCAGCAGCACGTTGGTGTGGTAGATTTCCTGCCCCTGCGCGTCCTGCGCCCGAAACGCCACCGGCCGGTAGCCCAGCTCGGCGCACACCTCCGCCAGCAGCGCCGCATCGGTGCGGGGCGACAGACCGGCGTAAGCCACACGGTGCTCGTGGTCGAAGATGATGCTGCCGGTGCCTTCCAGAAACACCGCCTGCTCTTCCCGCGCCGAGTAATCCAGCACTTCCGTCACGGCGAACTGCTGGGCCAGCACGGCTACCAAGTCGGGGCGGCGCTCCAAGCGGCGGTTGGGGGCGCACATGGGGTAGAGCAGCACCCGGCCGTCGGCGTGCAGGGTGAGCCAGTTGTTGGGAAACACGGCGTCGGGCCTGGCGGGCGTGGGCACATCCTCAAACACCAGCACCCGTAGGCCATGCGCCCGTAGTTGCGCCACGGCCGCGTCGAACTCCGCTACGGCCCGGGCCTGCAGCTCGGCGGGTGTGTGCCCGGCCATCAACTGCTGAAACGAATTGGAAGGCGCGGTTTCGAGGTTGAAGCCGAAGCTGGCCGGGCGCACCATCAGCACAATAGAAGCAGACTGCATCTGGAAGAAAAAGGGGTGAGGGCTGTAAAGATGCAGCCCTACTCTGAAACCGGCTGAACTATGCGGCCCCCACCCCGTAGAGCGTAGTTCCCCCACGCTCCTGCTACCATGTATCATGCCTTACCAGCCCGCGACTTTCTCGACCTCACCTATCGGGACGACGTCTGCTTCATAATCAACCGGATTCTGCGTCCGCTGGCTCCTACCGAGGCCCAGGAAGCCTACGCGCTGATGCTGGACGCTGCCAACCAGCACGGCTGCCAGCACTGGCTCATCGACCTGCGCCGCCACAGCACCTACCAGCCCGAGATGCTCACCACGTTTTTTCCGCAGCCCGGCGACCAGCCCGGCAAGCTGACGTATCTGGCCTACCTAGTTTCGCCGATGCTGCTCGCCGACATCGAAGGCCAGGACGACACCCCTCTGCCCGCCCACTACGACAACCTGCCGTTCCGCGTCCAGCTGTTCGTAGACGAGTTGGCTGCGCAGCAGTGGCTGACCAGCAACACTTAGGATATGCTTGGGCGCAGTTGACTGCCTGATAGCACGCTGTTGAGACACAACGGTTGGAGCCTCGTCGTTGCTGACGCAGTGTATACTATACTGTCTACCCGTGAGCCCAATCAAACAACCAGCCAATAAACGTCTGTTTATCAGCCACAAAACTTACTTATAGTTAATTTTTTGGGGATGACGCCCGCTGGCAAGCAGCGCGGAGTACGGAAGCGTATCTTTATGATTCGCCTTCGCAAAAATCCCCTATGAAACACCTTGTACTTCTTTTCTCACTGCTTTTCGGTTTTGCCGGAGCGCAGGCCGGCCAACTCATCTTTCGAGTAGATATGGGGACCCGCACAGTGCCCGCGGGCGGGGTGCACGTAGCAGGCACCTTCCAGGCCCCGGCCGGGTTTCCGGCCAACTGGAACCCCGCCACCACGGCCCTCACCGACCCCGACGGCGACCATATCTGGGAGGCAACCGTGACGGTGCCGGCCGGCGTGTTCCTCTACAAGTTCGTGAACGGCGACACCTGGGGCGGCGCCGAGCTGGTGCCTGCCGGCTGCGGCCTCGATGATGGCGGCGGCAACGTAAACCGGCAGGTGGTGGTGGGCGGCACGGCCGTGCGTCTGCCCCTCGTGGCCTTCGGCGACTGCGCCACGCAGGTGCGCTTTGCCGTGGACATGAACGGCCAGACCGTAGCGGCCGGCGGCGTGCATGTGGTGGGCAACTTCCAGACTCTGGCCGGCTACGGTGCCAACGACGACCCCACCGCTCTGCCCCTGCGCGACGACAACAATGACGGCATCTTTGAAGCGCAGATTTCGCTGCCTGCCCCCGGCCGCTTCCAGTACCGCTTCGTGAATGGCAGCACGCTGGCCGCCGTCGAAACCGTGCCCGCCTCCTGCGGCACCCCCGACGCCACCGGCACCCTCACCCGCGTGCTCGACGCCACCACCGCCGCTACGACTACGCCCGCCTTCTGCTTCGGGTCGTGTGCGCCGTGCAGTGGCGGGCAGCCCGGCACCAACTACGCCACGCACTGGTGGAACGACGCCGTATTCTACGAGATTCTGGTACGCAGCTTCCAGGACAGCAACGGCGACGGCAAGGGCGACTTCGTGGGCATGACCCAGCGGCTGGACTACCTCAACGACGGCAACCCCGCCACCACCACCGACTTGGGCGTGACCGGCATCTGGCTGATGCCCATGATGGAGTCGCCGAGCTACCACGGCTACGACGTGAGCGACTACAAGGCCACCGAAGCCGACTACGGCAGCATGGCCGAGTTTGAGGCGTTTCTGGCCGCCGCCCACCAGCGCGGCATCAAAGTCATCATCGACCTGGTGCTCAACCACTCTTCCAGCCGGCATCCGTGGTTTACGCAGGCCGTCGGCAACGCCAACAGCCCCACCCGCGACTGGTACCGGTGGTCGGCCACCAACCCGGGCTACCTGGGCCCCTGGGGGCAGACGGTGTGGTACCCGCGCGGCGGCAGCTACAACTACGCCCTGTTCTGGAGCGAAATGCCCGACCTGAACTGGCGCAACCCCCAGGTGCGGGCCGCCATGTGGGACGTCAGCCGGTTTTGGCTGCGCAAAGGCGTGGACGGCTACCGCCTCGATGCCGTGAAGTATCTGGTGGAAGACGGCCCCACCCTGCTCGACACGCCCGAAACCCTGGCGACGCTGGAAGAATTTCACGACTCCGTGCGGGCCGTAAACCCGGCCGCCCTGACGGTGGGCGAAGCCTGGAGCAGCACCCGCCTAGTGGTGCCCTACGTAAGCAACGACCGGCTGGACCTGTGCTTTGAGTTTGATCTGGCCGAAAGCATCATCAACGCCGTCAACCAGGGCAGCGCCTCCGGCCTGCGCACGCAGCTTAACCTCGTCAACACGCTCTACCCCAAGCTGCAGTACGCCACCTTCCTCACCAACCACGACCAAAACCGCGTCTTCGATGTGCTGGGCAGCAACCCGGCCCGCATGAAACAGGCGGCGGCCCTGTACCTGACCATGCCGGGCGTGCCGTTTCTGTACTATGGCGAGGAGCTGGGCATGGCCGGCACCGGCCCCGACGAAGACAAGCGCCGCCCGATGCAGTGGACGGCCGGCACCCAGGGCGGCTTCACCACGGGCACTCCGTGGCGCACCCTCAACGCCAACTACCGCCAGTTCAACGTCGCCAACGCCCAAGCCGATCCGGCTTCGCTGCTCAACCACTATAAGAAGCTGATTGCCCTGCGCACCACCCACGAAACGCTGCGCAAAGGCTACTATCTGCCGGCTGCCGCCTCGGTTCCGACGGTGCTGGTCTACGCGCGGGTGTATGAGCAGCAGGCCACGGTGGTAGCCACCAACCTGAGCGGCACCGCGGCCAGCACCCCGGCGTTGTCGCTGGGCATTTCCACGCTGGCGGCCGGCACCTACCAAGTGACGGACCTCTATAGCGGCCAGGCAGCCGGCACCGTGGTAGTAGATGCGCAAGGTGGCTTCAGCAACTGGACGGCCACCCTGCCCGCGCTGGCTCCCAACGGCACCTGGATGCTGCAGCTGCGCGCGGCCACCGTCAACAGCACCGCCAGCGCCAAGCCGGCCTTTGCGCTGGCCCTGTACCCCAACCCTGCCACGGGCCCGGTGCGCCTGGACCTGGCCGCCGCCCCGGCCGCCAGCAGCCAGGTGCAAGTTTTCGACCTGACCGGCCGGCTGGTGCATACCGCCCGATTCGCGGGCGGCACCTACACCATGCCCGTCGCCCATCTGCAGGCCGGCACGTATTTCGTGCGGGTGCAGTCGGGGGCGGCGGTGGCCGTGCAGCGGCTGGTGCTGGAGCGGTAGGCTACAAGAGCAGCCAGCGTTGCTTCGGGCGCTGGCTGCCCTCAGGGCCTTGCAGCAACCTTTTATCCTGGGCGCAGAGATTCTACAAAGAAGCTTACGCTGCCGAGCAACACAAAAAAAGGAGCATGCCGGGTGGCATGCTCCTTTTTCATATAGGCGGTGAGGGAAACTACGCGCGGCGTACTTTCACAGCGTTCAGACCTTTACGGCCTTCTTCTACCTCGAACTCAACCTTGTCGTTGTCGCGGATTTCGTCGATCAGACCGGTTACGTGAACGAATACGTCCTGGCCGGTGGCGGCGTCGTTGATGAAACCAAAGCCTTTGGTTTCATTGAAGAATTTTACTGTTCCTGTTGACATGATGCTTAGGAAATGAAAGGAAATGAAGCAACCGGCAACGAAACTCTACAATAATTCAGCATAGCGAATCAATGGTAGCGGTACGAGGCTATTTGCCTTTAACGATGTAAATATAGGGCTTATTTTCATTCCGCCGGGCGCGGGCCCACTTGCAGGGACAAGGCAGGCAACGTCTGGGCAGGATTTGCCGGTTTGTTTCGCTGGTATTTCCGCCTCACCGCAGCACCAGGGGCGTTTGCAGGTTTTTTTCCTGCCTGCTGATATTCGCCAAAATAGCTGCCGCGCCCAGACAAACGCCCGGCCCCAAGCCTGAAACCACGGCTTTTCGGCCGGCATCCCGGCGGCTTTGGCCGCGCCCACACCACGCGCCGGAGCGGCCGGTCTACTCATCGAAGGCAGACCAAGCTGCACCGAAGTTGCGGAAGATACGGCGGCCTCTGGTAAGGGCCCCGGTCCGGCGGCTCTTTGCGCAACCTAAGTTAGCGAACAAGTCTGCACGCTCGTCGCAAGCCTATTCATACAACCTTGCGGCAGGCAACCGGGTATTACGGCCTCGCGCCAACCTTTTCTGATACCCGAATGGCTACTGCCTCACAACCTGCCGCTGCAACTCCTTCCACTCCCGATAAGCCGCTCATCGTGCTGGCTGGCGCTACCGGGCAGCTGGGTTTGCTGATTGCCCACTTCCTGCGCCAGCGCGGAGCCCCGGTGCGGGCCCTGGTGCGCCCTGGGGCCGTGGCCGGGGCCGAGGCGACTTCGCTGCGGCTGCAGAGCGTGGAAGTGGTAGCCGCCGACTACTCCGATCCAACGGCTCTTATAGAGGCCTGCACCGGAGCAAGTTGCGTGGTGTCGGCGCTTTCGGGGCTGCGGGAGGTGATTGTGGATGCCCAGACCCAACTGCTCGATGCGGCCGTGGCGGCAGGCGTGCCACGCTTCATTCCCTCTGACTTTTCAGCCGACTTCACGCGGCTACCTGACGGCTCGAACCGCAACTTCGATTTGCGGCGGGAGTTTCAGCGGCGGCTGGAGCAGGTGCCCATTCAGGCCACGTCTGTGCTCAACGGCATGTTCATGGACCTGCTGACCGGGCAGGCGCCCGTAGTGCTGCCGGGTCCGAAGCGCGTGGTCTACTGGGGCGACGCCGACCAGCCCCTGGACTTCACCACCATGACTAACACGGCCGAATTCACGGCCGCCGCCGCCCTCGATGCCACCACGCCGCGCTACCTGCGCGTGGCGGGCGAGGTGGCCAGCATCCGGGGGCTGCAGGCAGCGGCCACGCGGGCCACTGGGCAGCCCTACAAGCTGTTTCGGGTAGGCGGGCTGGGCGCTTTCGGCAAGGTGATACAGGTGACGAAAGCGCTGATGCCGGCCAGCAGCGAGGTATTTCCGCCGTGGCAGGGCATGCAATACCTGCACAATATGTTCAGCGGGCAGGCCAAGCTAGCCGAACCGCTCGACAACGACCGTTACCCCGAAATCCGTTGGACGCAGGTGCACGAAGTGCTGGCCGGGCGCCAGTAGCACCTGGCGGCCTGCGCCGGCAATCCAGCTTCGTTCAGCGCGGAACCTGCACCACCCGGCTTATGCCTTGGCCGTTGAGGAAGCGGCTGGTACATGCTGCACGGCGTCGCGCGGGAACGTAACGGGGCCCTGCAAGCGGTTTTGCTCATCAAACCAGGTACAGGTTGTTTCCTTGAGGGTGAGCTTGACGATTGTCATAACCGGGCCGCCGGACTGCAGCCGAACGGTGTCGCCTAGGGTATATACTGCCATTGTGTAGGTAGAAATGAATGATGGTGTCACGCTGACACGCATCAGGAAATAGGTAGCCGCAATACTACCGAATTCGGTGCAGCTGCGCCACACGCCAGGCAGTTCGGCCGGGCCGGGGTGTTTTATCGTAAGCCCAAAGCTGTACCGGCTGCCTCGGCCGGTCTGCCTCCCTCCTGCCGCCTATGGATATCCGCCCCCGCGAAAACGCGCCCGCTTGGAAGCAAAACGCCTACCGCATCATCTTTGAGTCGGATACGCGGGCAGGGCAGCTGTTTGATATTGTGCTGCTGGTGGCCATCGTGCTGAGCGTGCTGGCCGTGATGCTGGAGAGCGTCCGCAGCATTGAGGCGCAGTATGGGCCCGCGCTGCGGGTGGTAGAATGGGTGTTTACGGGGCTGTTTCTGGTGGAATACGGGCTGCGCCTGCTGGTGGTGCGGCGGCCGCTGGCCTACGCGCTGAGTTTGCTCGGCATCATTGACTTTCTGGCCATCGTGCCCACGTTGGCGGCGCTGGTGCTGGCCGGCAGCCGCTACCTGCTTGTGATTCGGACACTGCGGCTGCTGCGGGTGTTCCGCATCTTCAAGCTGGGCCAGTTTGTGGGCGAAGGCGAGTTTATCGTGCAGGCGCTGCGGGCCAGCCGCTTCAAGATTCTGGTGTTTCTGACGGCCGTTTTCACCCTCACCATTGTGGTGGGCACGCTGATGTACGTGGTGGAAGGCGGGCAGAACGGCTTCACTAGCATCCCGAAAAGCGTGTACTGGGCCATCGTGACGCTGACCACGGTTGGCTACGGCGACATTTCGCCGGCCACGGTGCTGGGCCAGAGTCTGGCGTCGGTGCTGATGATTATGGGCTATGCCATCATTGCCGTGCCGACGGGCATTGTGTCGGCCCAGATGGCGCTGCCGACCGGCGGCCGCCCCGCCGCCCCGCCCGCTTTCAGACAGGTGATATGCCACGTGTGCCAGGCCCAGGAGCACCGCCCCGACGCCGAGTATTGCTGGCGCTGCGGCGAGAAGTTGTAGCGGGGCGTACGTGCGCTACTTTGCGCCCAATTCCGGCGGCACTATCAGCCACTTGAAGCTGACGCCTTTTACGTCGTTGGGAGATAGTCTCGGCCTGTCGGGCTTGGGTGTGGGTTTGGCATAGGGGCGTTGCGAACCGTCGGCGGCTACTACCAGCAGGTTTTCATAGGGGATGAACACGAAAAGATGGTCGCCGGGTCGGGCTACGCGTTGCAACGCCCGCAGGTCGAGGCGGGACTGAGACACGAGCATGATGGGCAGTACTGGCCGGCCGGCCCGAACCAGCGTGACTTCGGCGCCGGTGGCGCGGTAGCTGCCGGCCGCCGGACAACCGGGCGCGGGCACCAGGCGCATCTGCGCGCTGGCAGGCAGTGCGCTACCGGTGGCTGGTATGGCCTGCCCGTTGTGCAGCACTTGCAGCACGGGGGCAGAACAGTCGGTTTGGGCGACGGCCGCGGTGCCCGCCAGGCAGCCGAGCATTGTAAAGAAGATTTTATACATAGATCAAGCCTTAGTTATGCAACACCTAACGGCGCTGAGCTTCAACGTTGCGGCCGCCAACCAGCGTATCACTGACTGAAAATAATAAAGCCTTCTACAGGCATTCCACGCACCCACTCCCCTGCTTACCGCGGAGCACTCAACGGTGTGGGCAACGCGGCCCGTAGCTGGTCGCTGGTGAACTGGAATCGGACGGCCCCGCCGGGGCAACTGATGTGGGTGGTGTAGGTTTTCACCCACAGAAACGTCTCTTCCTGCACCGGCCCAAAAGCCGACCAGGGAATGAACAGCGGCGGGTGACCCACGAAGAAGATTTTCCAGGTGGACAGGTACAGGCCCTGCGGGGTGATGCCCATGCGGGCGGCATTGTTGTATTTCGCCACCCCAATCCGCAGGTAGGCTAGCGTCTGCCGGTACACGGCGGGTGCTTCGGTTGCGGCATACTCCTCGGCCAGGCGGCTCCAGCCCATGCGGGATATCATGAAAACTATCAGACACCAGAAGGCTCCAAAAACGGGGATAAATAGTAGCGGTAGCCAAGGCACGATAGGATGCATACGTGCGGATACGCGGAGACCCACGCAGGGGTTGAAACTGGTGCTTTCGTGGTAATCACCCGAAACGAAAAGTGCCGCCCCAGTTTCCTGAGGCGACACTTTTCAGTTTGCCACTGTGCCTTCACGGCCTCGCACTTTTATGATAGTGCTATCGGCGCGGAGACGCGAACTATAAAGTTCGCGCTACGGTGCGGCGGCTTTGGAAAGGCTTCAGGCAGTGGGCTACTTCAGCTTGATGCCCTGGGCTTCCATAGCCTGCTCCGTCTTGGCGTGGTTGGCCAGGTACTCGGCGTGCTGGGCCTCGGTGCGCTCGGTACCAAGGCTCGCAAAATGCTCACGCAGCTTGTCGGCGGGTAGGTCGGCGCCGTAGGACGGGGTGCCGGGCTGCTGGCGCCACGACTCGTGCAGGGTGCCATCGTCCACGGCGTCGAAGCCCAGTTCGTCTACCAAGGCCATTACTTTCTGCTTGGCGGCGGCATCGTCGCCGGCTACGGGCAGTGAGATGCGGCCGGGCGTGCCGGCAGCTTGCCCCTTGTTTTGCAGGTGGTCGGCGTAGATGTTGTTGAACACCTTCACCACGGGGCGGCCCAGGTGCTGCTGCACCCACTCACTTTCGGTCAACGAGCCGGTTTCCAGCTCCGCAATTTTGCCGTCGCGCAGGTGGGGATAGTAGTTGCTGGTGTCGATGACGGGCACGTCGGCCGGCACGCTGGCGAACAGGTCCTTGGGCAGGTCGGGAATGTTTTTCAGTGGGATGGTTACCACGATGATATCGCTGCCGTGGCGGGCCGCTTCCTCGGCCGTAACGGGCGTAGCGCCAGTTTTCTGGGCCACGTCCTTCAGTGTCTCGGGGCCGCGGGAGTTGGCAATGTATACCGAATGGCCGAGGCTGGTGAGCCGCACGGCCAAGGCGCTGCCGATGTGGCCGGCGCCAATGATTCCGATGTTCATAGTTGCGTGGTTTTGGTTGGTGCGCCGGTGATGTGCCGACGCAGGTATAGGTTACTGAACAGCGGAGGAGTAGGTTTTGATTTTTTCTTCTCGAGTAGACTACAACGAGCAACGCCGCCGGAGCGGGGCTCGGGCGGCGTTGAAACCATGAAAAGCATCTGACTAACAGAGAAACCTCTAATAACCTAATCAAGCCAGTATGCATTCACCCATGTTTCACCCTTATCTATAATAACAAGTGGTTCAGGGTCGAAGCTGTTATGCTCCTCCAATCGGGTACCCTCACTCAACATGACCACTTTCTTACCAAGCATTGTAGACAAACTCACCAGATAACTCATCAACTGCAAATGGTTTTCGGGCTGTTTGAACTGCCTTGGATCAATATCACCATCAATGATATCCTCGGCAAGAAAGAAGCAATTGACCTGTACCTCCCCTACAGAAATGCTTGCAAAAGGCCAGCCATCTGCTTCGTTATCATCCCAGCATTTCAAAACCGCTGTAAAGTCTATAGACTCATGTTCCTGCTCGTACGCATCTCGGAACATAACTTTATAGGTAGCATTTACAAATTCAACCCATTGGCGCCAGTCGGCGCGGGTGGTATCCAGCACATAGGTATCAGGTAATGAGCCATCAGGAGTATAGATGTATCTTTTCACATCTACCCAACTTAGTTGCGCCACGCTGACTTGCATATACTTCGCTCTAAAACTTACTCCCGCCCCGGAATCTTCACCCCGCGCTCCTCGGCCACTTGCTAGACCAGTTCGCACCCCGCATCGACGGAGCGGAAGATGCTCATGTCGGGAGCAATATATGAGCCTGCAGAGCAGGCGCTAACTCAGCATGGGCTGAAAAACTCCACTTCCTGCAGACGACCATTCTTGAACAGCAGATTCAGCGAAGCATCCGTAGGAACGCCTTTATAGAAGAAAGGCAAATACATTGCTTCTCCCGGTCGGCTGGATGCCGGCTCCTCGGCCTGCTTGGCAGAAATCGGATAGAAACGGCGGACGTCCTCCAGGGTAGTATGCTGGTTGAGCAGGAGCTTCCCCAGCTTGCCCTGAAACTGGCCGGTAGTCACGTTGAAGCTGGCCAGCACTGCCTGGGAGCCGGCTACCTCGTAGAAGGTTTTGCCATAGTACCAGAAGTCGCCGTTGGCGTTATCGACGGGCTCTAACTCCCCGCCGCACTCCACCGCTCCCCTGGCGATACTGTCTGGGCGACCGAGCTGACTGATCAGCATCTTGGTGCTGAGTTGCTCATGCGGCTTGCCGTTGATGGTCAGCATGGACAGCTCGATATACTCTGGGTTATCGGGTTGGGCGGCGGCGGGGGCGGGCTGGGCCGGCTCCGGAGTCGTTTGGGTTGGTTGGGTTGGCTCAACGGTGGCTACGTCAATAGTAGGGGTGCTTTGGCAAGCAGCCAGCCCCAGCAGGCCAACCAGTAGAAATGTAGGTTTCACGTAAATTATCACAGTGTACATGATCAGGTAAGGTGCTGCAAGATATACGCTACGCCTACTCCCACCCCGGAATTTTGACCCCGCGCTCCTCGGCTACCTGCCGGGCCAACTCGTAGCCGGCGTCGGCGTGGCGGAAGACGCCCATGCCGGGGTCGGTGGTGAGCACACGGCGCAGTCGCTCGGCTTTTTCGGGGGTGCCGGTGGCCACTATCACCATGCCGGAGTGGGTGGAGTTGCCGATACCCACGCCGCCGCCGTTGTGCAGCGAAACCCAGTCGGCACCGCTGGCGCAGTTGGCCAGGGCGTTGAGCAGGGGCCAGTCGGCTACGGCGTCTGAGCCGTCGAGCATGCCTTCGCTTTCGCGGTTAGGCGAGGCCACGGAGCCGCAGTCGAGATGGTCGCGGCCGATGACGATGGGAGCCGAGACTTCGCCCCGCGCCACGAGGTCGTTGATGACCAGGCCGAACTTCTCCCGCTCACCGTAGCCCAGCCAGCACACCCGCGCCGGCAAGCCGATGAACGGCACCTTGGCCTGGGCCTTCTCAATCCAGCGGGCCAGCATCTTATTGTCAGGGAAGGTTTCCAGCAACGCCCGGTCGATGCGCAGAATATCGGCCGGGTCGCCACTGAGGGCAGCCCAGCGGAAGGGGCCTTTGCCCTCGCAGAACAGCGGCCGGATGTAGCCGGGCACGAAGCCGGGGTAGAGAAACTGGCCGTGCTCGTCGCGCACTTTCAGGCCGCCTTTCTCGGCCTGCCCGCGCAGGTTATTGCCATAGTCGAGGGCCACGGCACCCGCAGTCTGCATATCGATAATGGCCTGGCAGTGCTTCATGATGGACTGTAGGGCCTGCCGGCGGAACTCGACGGGGTCATCTTTGCGCAGCTGCAATACCGCGTCGATGTCGCCTTCGGGCAAGTAGTCCAGCAGGTCGTGGGCAGAGGTCTGGTCCGTTACGATGTCCACTTTGTAGCCCTGGGCCAGCAGCTCGGGCAGAACGGTGGCGGCGTTGCCGGTGAGGCCGATGCTCCAGCCGATGCGGGCGGCTTTGTACTGCTCGCACAGGGCCAGGGCGTGCGGCAGGTCGCGGGCCTGCTCGTCGAGGTAGCCTTCGCGCACCTTCTGCTTCACCCGCTCGTCAATCGGCTCGATGACGAGGCACACGCCGTCGTTCATGGTCACGGCCAGCGGCTGCGCGCCGCTCATGCCGCCCAGCCCGGCCGTGACGGTAACGGTGCCAGCCAGCGTGCCCGCAAAGTGCTTGTCGGCCACAGCCGCGAAGGTTTCGTAGGTGCCTTGCAGGATACCCTGGGTGGCAATATAAATCCAGGAGCCGGCCGTCATCTGCCCGTACATCATAAGGCCCAGCCGGTCCAGCTCATCGAAGTATTCCTGGGTGCTCCAGGCAGGCACGAGGTTGGAGTTGGCAATCAGCACGCGCGGGGCGTGGGCCCAGGTGCGCAGCACGCCCACCGCCTTACCGCTCTGCACCAGCATGGTTTCGTCGGGCTCCAGGTTTTTGAGGGTACGCACAATGGTCTGGTACTCCTTCCAGTTGCGGGCGGCGCGGCCGGCTCCGCCGTACACAATCAGCTCGTCATACACGAGGCTCACGGCTGGGTCGAGGTTGTTTTCCAGCATCCGCAGGGCCGCTTCGGCTTCCCAGGTTTTGCAGCGCAGGGTGGTGCCGTGCTGGGCGCGCACCATTTCCGCGGGCTTGTACTCGTAGTACATGGGCCGGGTGGCGGGCGTGGCAGTCGGGTCTGATTGGCTGGTGGCTTCCAGGTTCAGTTCGGGGGTATCGAGGGCAGATTGGGGCATGACGAGGGAAAGTTTGGGTGGGGAGCAGCAAGATATTGTTTTTCGGCGGGCACCGGAATCGTTGCGGCCTACCGCTGCGCACGGGTTAGCAGAGCTAGGAATCAACACAGATTCCGCAGCCTACTGCCAACCTGATTTGAGCTATCAATTGCCATTAGCATTTACCTATAAACGGATATTATTTATTGTTTATCAATAAATAACTCTTACTTGCAGCAGGTATTCGTCTCACGCTAATCGTAACGCCTCATGGCTCAGATAACCGGATTGCTGCTGAAATTCCTGCGTGCCATTTTCCTGCTGATGAGTATTGCGGGGCTATTGTTTGTGGCACCCTTTGTTGCCTACCATATCCTGTATCCCAGCACCCCCGGCGACGTGGTAGTGCTGAACGTGCGGCAGCGCATCTCCCACTACAATTCGGAACTGCATTCCCAGGCCGAGCAGCAAGTGGCTGGCGGCAAACCGGCCCGGCTGCTGATGCACGCCCAGATCGGTACGCTGGTAGTGCAGGAGCCCAGCGCTGTTCGCCGCGTGCTGCTGCGCCTCGTCAATGCTGAGCGGGGGCCGCTGCCGATGATAGTGGCCGGTTTAGCTTTTGCCCTCCTCATGGCCAAAATTCTGGGCGACATCAAGCCCGGCGTCCCCTTCACAGCGGCCAATGTGCGGCGGCTGCGCTGGCTGGCCGTGTTGCTGCTCTGTTGCGAAGTGTATCAGCGGGCGGCCAGCTGGTGGATGCAGGACTACCTGAGCCGCCTGCCAGCAGCAGGCACCGCCGACTTGGTGACCAACGCGGATTTTGGGTCGTCGATGCTGTCGAGTGGGCTGGCGGCGGCGGTGCTGGTGCTGCTGGCCAGCAGCTACCAGCGGGGCGTAGAGCTGACCGAGGAAGCGGAACTAACCGTCTGATTCTGATGCCGATTGTAGTCCGATTAGACGTGATGCTGGCGCGGCGCAAGATGTCGCTCAGCACCCTGGCCGCCGCCGTGGATATCACGCTGGCCAACCTGTCCATTCTCAAGAGCGACAAAGCCAAAGCCGTGCGTTTCAGCACGCTGGAGGCCATCTGCCGGGTGCTGGAGTGCCAGCCCGGCGACCTGCTGGAATACGTGCCCGAGCCGCCGGCTGCGCCGGCTGAGTAGCCCGCGGCCTGCGGTGCCGGCCGGGGCAGAATCGTGGCATTCGCGGCCCTGGCGCAGCCCTGCGGCCGGCTTCTGCGTATGCAGGGCCAAACCTTACTGTTGTTTGCTATGAAACAGGTAGCCGCTGGCGTAACCCAGCTTCAGATTCAGCGCTTCGTTAATCTTTATTTCGTGGAAACCGGCCGCGCCGGCGAATGGGTGCTGGTAGACACCGGCCTGCCGGGCTCCGACAAGGACATCATTGCCGCCGCCGACAAGCTGTTCTACCCCGGCACGCATCCCGAAGCCATCATCCTGACGCATGGCCACATGGACCACTCCGGCTCGGTGCAGGCGCTGGCCGAGCACTGGAAGGTGCCGGTGCTGGCCCACCCGCTGGAGCTGCCTTTCCTCACGGCCCGCGCTGTGTATCCAGCCGCCGACCCGACGGTGGAAAACGGCGGCTCCCTGGCGTTTGTGGCGCGGTTTTTCCCACCGCAGTCGTTCCAGCTCTCCAATTACGTGCAGGCCTTCCCTACAGATACCGAGGAGGTGCCCTACCTGCCGGGCTGGCGCTGGGTGCACGTGCCTGGCCACGCGCCCGGCCAGCTGGCGCTGTTCCGCGAGTCGGACCGCACGCTGCTGGGCGCCGATGCCTTTGCCACTGCCAACCACGAGTCGGTGCCGAAGCTGCTGCTGCAGGTACCCGAAATCAGCGTGGCCGGCGCGCCCTTCAACTACGACTGGCAGCAAGTGCGCGAGTCGGTGCAGAAGCTGGCGGCCCTGCGCCCCGCGGCCATCGGCTGCGGCCACGGCCCCGTTATTACCGGCCCCAAGGCCACCGAAGGACTTCAACATTTAGCCGATAACTTTCCCATGCCCACCAAAGGACGCTACGTACAAGAACCCGCCCGCCTCGACGCCAACGGCGTTGCCTCGGTGCCCCCCGCCCCTTCCGATCCGCTGCGCACCAAGCTCGCCATTCTGGGCGCTGCCCTGGGTGCCATGGCCGCCGCCGCCTACTTCATCAAGAAGCAGAAGACGCATCAACAGAACGCCTACCCTACTACCGAGCCCGATGGCCCACGCCACGAGCGTACCGGCGAGGTAATCCGGCACTAGGCGGCTGTAAAACCTAATTTTCACCGTGCCCCGACGGCGGGCAGGCGGCTACACCCAACCGGGTGGCAACCACCTGCCCGCCGTCGGGGCACGGTCTTTTCAGCTACTCCTTCCCCGGCGCTGACGACGAGCTGGCGTCCGACTGCTGCACATCCACGCTGCCGTTTACGGTGGCCAGACGCAGCTGCGGACCGCCTTTGCCGAAGGTGGCGGTGAGGCTGCGGGGCAGCAGCTGCTTGCGGGTGGCCGGGGCCAGCTTGGCTGTCACGCGGCCGTTGGTGGTGCGGGCCGTGAGAGTGGCGGCATACGTGGTGGGCAGCCGGCACTGCACGCTGCCGCTGGTGGTTTGCACATCGAAGCCGGTGCCGTCCCAGGTGGGGCCACTGAGCATGAGGGCCACGCTGCCGTTGGTGGTTTTGCCGCGCACGTCGCCGGCCAGGTTCAGCAGCTGCACGCTGCCGTTGGTGGTTTCGAAGGTGATGGTGCCCTGCACGTTTTCGAGGTGCAGGCCGCCGTTGGTGGCGTGCAGCGCCAGGCTGGTGCGGGTGGGTACCAGCACCTCGTAGCTCACACTCCAGTCGTCGAGGCTGCCGTTGGCGCGGGCGGCCTGCACCTGGTGGTTGGCGGTGCTGATGCGGACACTGGCCGCCAGGGCCTGGGCGGCCGCCAGCTCGCCGGAAGACGCCCGTACCAGCGCCCGTACCCGCACAGTAGAGGCGTCCCAGCCCCGCACCGTAATGTTGCCGTTCAGGCGCGCATCCACGGAAAGCGCCGTGCCGGCCGGGGGCGCAGGCAACGTCAGGTCGCGGGTTTCGCAGTAGGTTTTGCGTAGCTGCGTGGTGGCGTTGACTTCGCACTGAAGCTGGAAGGCCGGTGCGGCTGGCGTTTGGGCAGCCACCGGGCCGGCCAGCGCCAGCAGCAAAGCCAGGAGCGGATATTTCATAGCACTGTCAGGTTGGAGTGAAGAAAGCCAGCAGTCGGCGCGGGCCCGGCTGCTACGCCGGTCAGGTAGGCCGCCAGCACGGTAGCGGCCAGGCGGGCCGTCTGGTTGTCCCGGTCGAACACTGGGTTGAGCTCCATGATTTCAAACAGCCGCACCTGCGGCTGGCAGCCGGCCAGGAAAGCCGCTTCCGTAGCCTGCCGCGGCGTGAAGCCGTCGGCGCTCGGGGCCGATACAGCCGGCGCAAACGCCTCAGCGCAGCTGTCCACATCAAAGCTCACGAAACAGGCTGCACTGCCGGCCGCCCGCGCCAGCGCGCGGCTCATGTACAGCGGCATTCCATCGGCCTGCACATGGGCCAGCGGTACTACTGTGGCCTGCTGCTGGTGCAGAAACTCAATGTCGGGCCAGGTATTGAGGTTGGAATGCAGGCCAATTTCGGTGAAGTGCGGGCCGTGCAGAAATCCTTCGCGCAGCAGCCGGCCAAACGGCGTACCGCTGCTGATAACCGGCCGGTCTTTCACGTCGGCGTGGGCATCGAGGTTGATGCCGCCGATAGCCTGCCCGCCAGTGGCATCGGAAAGGCCGCGGGCGGTGCTGTAGCTGCCATCATGGGAGCCGCCCAGCACCACCACCCGCGGATACTGCCGCAACAGCGCCGCCAGCTGCTCGCGGATGTGGGCGTGGTTGGCGGCGTGGTCGGGGTGGCGCAGGGCCAGGTCGCCGGCATCGGCAATGCGCAGGTGGTCGAGGCGCACGTGGTGCTCTAGGTTGTAGGCCTTGTGGTAGCGGCGTAGCTCGCGCCGGATGGCGGCGGGCGCGCCGGCCGCCCCGGCCCGCCCGCCTTCCAGCACCGTCCCAAAATCCAGGGGCAAGCCTACTAGGCAAACGTCGGCTTCGGGCAGCTCCGCGGCCGGCCGAATGAGCTCATGCAGAAAAGTTACCATTCGCCAAAAGTACTATCTAAAGGCCTTGCAGCCGTATGGCGGTTATCTTTGCCGAAGATTACCGTTTTGCCACACCTAATCACTCTTTTCATATTCGCAGCAAGCTGAACGATTCCGGTTGTAAGCACGTTTACAAACAAGTTAAATTTCAATACTACTTTCCCGATATTGCCGATGGTACTTAGCTTACCGCAATTACACGTTCTACTGGATTCCGCTTCGCTGATGATCTACCACAGTCCGGAGCACAACTATCTGCTGGCGGAGTGGCGGGGCCACCACGATTCGGAATCGGCCCGGCTGGGCTGTCAGCGGCTACTGCAGGAAGTGTACAAGACGGGCAGTAAGCGCCTGCTCAATGACAGCAGCGAGGTGTTTGGCGAATGGAAGGAACTGGCCGCTTGGATTGGGGCCACCTTTATCCCGCAGTTGCAGCAGGCCGGCATTGAGGCAATTGCCTGGGTGAATGCCATGGACTGGCCGGCGCGCAGCTGCGTAGCCTCTTCGGTGCATCACACGCCTCATCCAGTCGTGACCATCTTCGACTTCGACCAGCTGGAGGAAGCCCGGCACTGGCTGCAGGCTGGCAGCTAAGCCGGACCCGCACCGTATCTTCCGGCCATGAACAAGCTTCTTTTGCTGGCGGGCCTGCTGCTGGCGGCTCCGGCCGCGCAGGCGCAGCGCCGGGCAGCCGTTCCCCGACTGGCGCCCTCGTTTTTCAGCACCTACGCCTACCTCACCTATACTATTCTCGACAAAGGCACCAGTGCCGCGCCCATGGCGGCGCAGGGCGTGGGCGGCACGCTCACGCTGCGCCCCGACGGTACCTACCAGAAGGCCCTGACCATTGCCGGCAACGGCGGCACCATGCGCTTCGACCAAACGGGCCGGTTCCGCTTCACCGCCGACCGCATTGCCTTCACCTACACCGACAAGAAGGGCCAGCCCCGCACCGACGAGGGCACGTTCCGGCTCACCAACGGCATCCTGACGCTTACCATCCTGGGCTATCCGGCCGGCAATCAGAGCGTGTACACGCTGCGGGCGCAATAGCCGGCGGCAGCGCCGTGGCTGGCTATTGAGCCCGGCCGGGCGGCGGCTCATGGCGGCCTGCGTTGCGCCCGGCCGGGCTTTCTGCTAACTTGCAGCCCGTTCGGCATTGCCGGCCGGTTTGCTTACTTACCTAATCACCTAATCACCGCATATAGATGGGACGCGCGTTTGAATTCCGCAAAGGCCGCAAAATGAAGCGCTGGGACCGGATGTCCAAAGATTTCACCCGCATCGGCCGCGAAATTGTGATGGCCGTGAAGGAGTCGGGCTCCAACCCCGATACCAACTCGCGCCTGCGCACGGCCATGCAGAACGCCAAGGGCGTGAACATGCCCAAAGACCGGGTGGAAGCCGCCATCAAGCGGGCCAGCTCCCGCGAGGAGAAGGACTATTCGGAGGTGGTGTACGAGGGCTACGCGCCCCACGGCGTGGCCGTGGTGATTGAAACCGCCACCGACAACCCCACCCGCACCGTGGCCAACGTGCGCATGTACTTCAACCGCGGCAACGGCGCCCTGGGCACCGCTGGCTCCAGTGACTACACCTTCACCCGCAAGGGCGTGTTCAAGCTAGCTGCAGAAGGCCTGGACCTCGACGAGCTGGAGCTGGAACTGATTGATGCCGGCGCCGAAGACGTGTACGCCGACCAGGACGAAGATGAGCACGGCAACGAAAAGCACTTCATCGTGGTGGAAACCGCCTTCACCGACTTCGGCCAGATGCAGAAGGCGCTGGAGGAAAAAGGTCTGAACGTGGTGTCGGCGCAGCTGCAGCGCATCCCCAACACCACCGTGCACCTCGAAGGCGACGAGCTGGAAGAAGTGATGAACCTCATCGAGAAATTCGAGGACGACGACGACGTGCAGGCCGTGTACCACACGCTCGGCTAAATCACGGATTTAAACGGATTGTCCGGATTTCACGGATTTTGTAGACGATTCAATTAGACAAGCGGGCCGCTCCATTGGGGCGGCCCGCTTGTCTAATTGAATCGTCCATATTTACGTAACACGCTACTTCTATGCCTTCACTACGCTTATGTGCAATGCTGGGCTTGTTATTGGTCATTGGCTGCCAGAAGAAAGACGCCCAACCTGACACAACGTGTGCTGACGAAGATTTCTCTCAGAGCATCGTGACACCCAACGTACAGTTGATGCTGCCAAACGGTATCAGCCCAAACGGTGACGGGCTAAATGACCGATTTATACCTTTTGCCTTCTATACTAATCTGCCTCCGGTTGGAGCACCGCCGTCCCCCACGTTTTCCAGTAGAACGCTGAAAGTATAACAAAGACGGGCCGGAAGCTGGTGTTTGAAGGGCTGAATTATCAGAGCGAATTTGATGGTCATGACAGCCAAGGAGCTGAGCTGCCGGAAGGGAAATACTACTACGAGCTGACATTGGATACCAACTCGGCTCGCGGTACTGTGGTGCTGGTAAGAAGTACCAAGACCTGCAATTGCCGAACAGTGAATTCAAACGACGACTATTTGGCCTCACGCTGCCAATAGAGTAGAGTATTAGTAACGGGCTTTTCCGGGTGGGGCGGCCCGCTTTGCGTTTGGTGGTGGTGGGGAAGTTGGGTAGGTTTAGCTTTCCCACCTTCACACCTCTCTACGTGCTCCATCGACTTCTCTCACTCGCCACGCTTAGCCTGGCCCTACTGGCCGCCTGCTCCGCTCCCACTCCCACCGAAACCGGCGCTTCGGAAACACCCAGTCTCAGCAGCTACTTCCCGGCTCCCGATACCACGCAGCTGCAGACCGGCGGCGTGCAGATGGTGGCCATCAACACGCCCAAGGGCAAGTTCAACGTCTGGACCAAGCGTATCGGCAGCAACCCGCGCCTGAAGCTGCTGCTGCTGAATGGCGGGCCGGGCGCCACGCACGAGTACTTCGAGTGCATGGAAAGCTTCCTGCCCCGCGAGGGCGTGGAAATCATCTACTACGACCAGCTCGGCTGCGGCAACTCCGACAACCCCAAGGACACCGCCATGTGGAGTTTGCCGCGCTACGTGGAGGAAGTGGAGCAGGTGCGCCAGGCCCTGAAACTAGATAGCAGCAACTTCGTGCTGCTGGGCCACAGCTGGGGCGGCATTCTGGCCGCCGAGTACGCCCTCAAGTACCAGCAGCACCTCAAGGGCCTCGTGATTTCCAACATGATGATGAGCGTGCCCGACTATGGCAAGTACGCCGAGCAGGTGCTGGCACCGCAGTTCAAGCCCGAGGTGCTCAAGGAAATCCGGGCCATTGAGGCGCGCAAGGACTTCCAGAACCCGCGTTACATGGAGCTGCTACTGCCCAACTTCTACGCCGAGCACATCCTGCGCCGCCCGCCGGCCGAGTGGCCCGAGCCTGTGAACCGCTCCTTCGCCAAAATGAATCAGTCCTTGTACGTGACCATGCAGGGCCCCAGCGAGTTTGGCGTATCGGGCAAGCTGCTGAACTGGAACCGTGTGCCCGACCTACCGAAGCTGCGTGTGCCGGTGCTCAGCATCGGCGGCAAGTACGACACCATGGACCCTGAGCACATGCGCATGGTGGCCCAAAAGGTGCAGCACGGCACCTCACTCATCTGCCCCAACGGCTCGCACATGAGCTTCTACGACGACCAGCCAACCTACATGCGCGGCCTGATCCGGTGGCTGAAAGGCATGGACCGGGGCGAGAAAACGGTGAAGCTGTAAGCTTGTACTTATGCGCTTACTTCTCTCCTTTATCTTATCCCTTTGCTTCGTTCAGCACCCAGTTATTGCGCAAGAAGCACCTGTTAGAGGAGATACAATTGCGCTACAGTATTCTTTGCCGCAAGCCAACTGCGCCAGCTTTCCGGCAGATGCCAAGCCACGATTGGATCACCAGGAATTGCTGAAGGGTACCAAGCGTTTCACCCCTAGCAAAGCACAGCTGGTGAGCGCCGAAGAACAGCTAGCAAAAGTTGACCTTGGGCGAGTCAATAACCAGCCACTCAACAGTTACTACGCCGACTATCCCACCATCATCAAAAATCAGTTAGCAAAGTATCGCCGGCAGTATTACGGTTTTCACAATGCTGAAGGACACCCCTGTCTGTTTATAAACCTGTTCATCTATGATGTAGAGGAACCTTCAGGACAAACTCCGCGCTGGCTCCGGGAACTGCAATGGTTTTATGATGGGGGACCTGCTTTATGGTCGGTATTATATGACTTGAAGACGCAAAGATTCTATGACTTGCACTACAATCTGGAAGGATAAGCCGCGCAGCTACACGGAGCGGCGAATACGCTTTCAGTAATTTTGCGGCATATCTGCTTGTCTTACTCGTTCTCAAATCAAGATGCCTATCCCCTACCGCCTCCTCTTCCTCCTCAACGCCGATACGGCCAGCATCTTTGAAATCAAGCGGCTAGATGTGCAGAGCGACAACCCCGGCGACGTGTACTTCTGGCTGTATTTCGACCGCGCCAGCCGCCAGCTCCGCCACCTCACCTTCGTGGCTATGCACGCCGACGGCGACGAGCAGCAGCGCGAGTTTGCGCAGGGCCGGTTGCGGTTTACCACCACCACAGGCACCTACACGCCTGCTGACGCAGGCCCGGCGTTGGCCCTGCAACCGGTAGTGCCGCCCACGCTGCCCGCCGAGCTGGAAGCGGCCTTGTTTGCGCTTTTCCGGGAAACCCGGCCCGCGGAGTAAGGCCGCCGCCGCGCTATACCGTATCTTTGCAGGCTGCCGACCCTCCCGGGGCCGGCAGCCTGTTTTTTTACCCGCCTGCCCAAGTGCCTATGCACCCAGCTCCAGGCCCTACGCACTACCCCCATGGCGACCCGTCTCAATAAATACATCAGTGAAAGCGGCGTGTGCTCCCGGCGCGAAGCCGACCGCCACATCGAGCAGGGCAACGTGCTGGTGAACGGCAAGCGCGCCCACGTCGGCGACCAGGTGACCACCAAGGACCGCGTGGTGGTGAACGGCGTGGCCATTGAGCCGCGGGCCGAGGAAGATGCCGTCTACATTGCCTACAACAAGCCGCCGGGCATCGTCACGACCACCGACACGAGCGTGCGCGACAACATCATCCGCGACATCAAGCACTCGGTGCGCATTTTCCCCATCGGCCGCCTCGATAAGGAGTCGCAGGGCCTGATTCTGCTCACCAGCAACGGCGATATCGTCAACAAAATCCTGCGGGCCGGCAACCAGCACGAGAAGGAATACATTGTGATGGTCGACAAGCCCATCAACGACCAGTTCATCGACGCCATGGCCCACGGCGTGCCCATTCTGGGCGTGATGACGCAGAAATGCAAGGTAACGAAGGAAACGCCCTACATCTTCCGCATCACCCTCATCCAGGGCATGAACCGCCAGATCCGGCGCATGTGCGAGCATTTCGGCTACGAAGTGGTGCAGCTGGAGCGCATCCGGGTGATGAACATCAACGTGAAGGGCCTGGGCCCCGGCGAGTGGCGCGAGCTGACGGAAAAGGAGCTGAAGGTGCTGTTTGAGATGATTGAGCACTCCAGCGGCACTGATGACGGCTCGGTACCGCGCCGCCGCAAAACCGTTTCCACCGCCGACAACTGGGCCGACCGGCCTTCGCGTAAGACCTCACGCCCCGGCACCGGCCTGCCCAAAACCGTCATCCGCACCCCTGCCGGCCTCCCCGACGATGCGGCCCCGCGCAAGTCTAAAACGGCTCCGGCTGGCGCCTGGGTGGAGAAACCCAGCGCGGGCCGCAAGCCTCGGCCAGCCGGCCCCGGCAAGGGCCTGGCCACGGCCGGCCGGACCGCCGGCTCAGGCCGCCCCTCGGGCAAGGCCGGCACCCGGCCAGGCCGCCCGGCCGGTCCCGGCAAGAGTGCCGCCAGCGGCCCGCCCACGGGCAAACCCTCCAGCCGCGGCTCCCGCGGTGCCAGCCGCCCCGGCAAGCGCCGCTAAGCGCCTGGCTTCCCGAGCCAGCACGGCCCCTGTTTTCCGAACGGTCTGCTCCGAAACGAGCAGGCCGTTTGTGTTTCTATTGGTGGCCTAGGCAAGTGAAATCAAGAAGTAAAAAGTCTGATTTCATCGGATTTTTAAGGAAGAATTTCATGCTGACCAGTGGAGTATAAATTGGCAATTAGGTGCCAAATCCGCTTATAAATGCCATTAAACGCCCCGGATGATGTGCAGGCAGTGAGGACTTCCGCTATTTCCGGGTGTGCTTTGTGAAGTCTGATCATCGAAAAATATGCGTAGTGTATTCCATGCGTAACCGTCTATGTTTGAGGCGTCGGGGAGTTACCCCGGTTCTGTTCTACTTTTCAGCTACCTGATTGCCATGAGCACCACCAAGCCTTCCAACGCCTTTATTGCCGCTTCCTGGTTTGCCCTGCTGGCCGGAATGGCCGCCTTCATCATCGGCCTCTGGAACGCCCAGATGGCGCTCAACGAGAAAGGCTACTACTTCACGGTACTGATGTACGGGCTGTTTTCGGGGATTTCGCTGCAGAAATCGGTGCGCGACCAGCTAGAGGGTATTCCCGTGACGGGCATCTACTACGGGCTGAGCTGGTTTTCCACCATTCTGGCCATCGGGCTGCTCACGGTGGGTTTGTGGAACGCCACGCTGCTACTGAGCGAAAAAGGCTTCTACGCCATGGCCTTCCTGCTAAGCTTGTTCGGTGCCATTGCGGTACAGAAAAACACCCGCGACGCCAAAACCACTGCCGCCCCGGAGCCGGAATCAACGTTTCATAACTAGCCGCCAGCAATAGCGCGAACTTTGTAGTTCGCGCCTCCGCTCCGCTCGATTCGCGTCCCCGCGCCGTTAGAACAGTTCTGACGGCGCGGGGACGCGAACTACAAAGTTCGCGCTACTTTTAACCATGAGCCTGACCCCGAAACAACAGATGCTAGCCGGCGAGCCGTACCTCGCCAACGACCCCGAGCTGGTAGCCGAGCGCCGACACGCCAAGCAGCTCTGCCACCGCTACAACCAGGAGCCCGTGGACCTCAACCGGCAGGTCCTGGCCGAGTTGCTCGGCCGGGAAACCGACGCCCACATCGAAGCTCCCTTCCGCTGCGACTACGGCTACAACATTCAATTGGGCCGAAATTTCTACGCCAACTACAACTTCACAGTCCTCGACTGCGCCCCGGTCGTCATCGGCGACAACGTGTTTGTGGCACCCAACGTGGTGCTGAGCACGGCCGGCCACCCGGTGGAAGTAGAGCCGCGCGTGGCCGGCTGGGAGTTTGCCTGGCCCATCACCATCGGCGACAACGTGTGGCTGGGCGCGGGAGTGCTGGTGCTGCCGGGCGTGACGATTGGCGCAGGCACGACCATCGGGGCCGGCAGCGTGGTTACGCGCGATATTCCGGCCGGTGTGGTGGCCGTGGGCAACCCCTGCCGGGTAATTCGGACGCTGTAACTACCCGACAAATCCGCTTCTCCTGTATCTTGCGGGCCGCTGGCAGCTTTGGCGCTGGCGGCCCGCCCCGTTTGGCCCCCTTGCCCGACGACTATCAACCACCGAAACGCATCCCACCCATGACGCTCCGTACCGACTGGACCCTCGACGAAGTACACGCTATTTACAACCAGCCCGTGCTGGAACTGGTCACCCAGGCCGCCGCCATCCACGCCCAGACGCAGGCCACCGGCGAAGTGCAGGTGTGCACCCTGCTGAGCGTGAAAACCGGCGGCTGCCCCGAAGACTGCGCCTACTGCCCCCAGGCCGCCCGCTACCACACCGGCGTACAGGCCCATAAGCTGCTGCCCGACGCCGAAGTGCTAGCCTCAGCTCAGCGCGCCAAAGATTCGGGCTCCACCCGCTTCTGCATGGGTGCCGCCTGGCGCGAAATCCGCGACAACAAGGACTTTGACCGCGTGCTGGGCATGGTGGAGCAGGTGAACGGCCTGGGCCTGGAAGTGTGCTGCACGCTAGGCATGCTGAACGAGTACCAAGCCGAGCGCCTCAAGCAGGCCGGACTGTACGCCTACAACCACAACCTCGACACCAGCCGCGAGAAGTACGACGACATCATCACGACCCGCACCTACGACGACCGGCTGAACACGCTGGAGCACGTGCGCAAGGCCGGTATTTCGGTGTGCTCGGGCGGCATCATTGGCCTGGGCGAAACCGACGAGGACCGCATTGCCATGCTGCACACGCTGGCCACCCTGCCCGCCCACCCCGAATCGGTACCGGTAAACGCCCTGGTTCCTGTGGAAGGCACGCCCTTGGCCGACCAGCCCCGCGTGAGCGTGTGGGAAATGCTGCGCATGATTGCCACGGCCCGCATCCTGATGCCCCACACGATGGTACGCCTCTCGGCCGGCCGTCAGGAAATGCCCGTGACGGAGCAGGCCCTGTGCTTCTTGGCCGGTGCCAACTCCATCTTCTCGGGTGAGAAGCTGCTGACCACGCCCAACCCCGACTTCGACGCCGACAAGCAGATGTTTGCCCTGCTCGGCCTCAAGCCCCGCAAGTCGTTCAAAGACGTGCCCGAGGGTGCTACGGTACTCGGCCGCACGGCGGCAGTGGAGGCGTAGGCAGGCTTCCCCCATTTGTTAACGCTCCTTCGGCCACGACTTCTGTGCCGAAGGAGCGTTTCTTTTCTGGACTAATTCATGCTCTGCGGTGAGTAAATCAGGTATTTGGCTGCTACTTGTGCTTCCCGTTTTCGGGTATGCTCAAGGTCGGGTTAAGGAGAAACCGTACCTGACGTCGCTCGACTCTGCTTATGCTGTGCACGGCGTGCCGTTTGGAGCAGCCGAAGGCACAATTTCTTACCTGCGGCCCCAGTTTTCCGGAACCGGAAAACGCTGGAAAACCAGCCGGGTATATGGCCTCCTACCCCAGGTTGATACCGTGACCCTGGCCCGCCAGATGGCACACCCGGAGTTTTGGTTTCGGGGCGGAAAGTTTGTCGGCGTCACGTATCAGTTGCGGAAGGAGCAGAAAACCCGACTTGTGCTGCAGGAACTCACCCGCCGCTACGGGCCACCTAGTCCCGGCAACGTGGTCGGCATGTGGTACTGGCTGGGGCAGCGCACGTACATTCTGTATGAAGATGCACTGCCCGATGTGGCCCTGCACGTAGCCAGCCTGGGTATGCTCAATGAGCAGGTGATTGAAACGGCCGTCCGCCGGGAAGCCCGCCAGAAACTGGGGTGGCAGCCCGATTCCCTGGGCTTACTACGCCAGTTTCCCTTACCCGGCGAGAAAACGAACAAATAATGTCCTCTCCTCTCCACCAACGCCTGCAGGCAGAATTGGCCAAGCGCGAAGCCGTCGGCACCCGCCGCCGCCTGCCCGCCCCGCCTGCCCCCGGCCTCGTCGATTTCAGCTCCAACGACTACCTGGGGCTAAGTCGGCACCCGCAGGTACAAGCAGCGGTGCAGGCCGCCGCTCACGCGCCTGCCGGCAGCACCGGCTCGCGCCTGCTCACCGGCAACTCCGCCGCGGCCGAAGCGCTGGAAACCACGCTGGCGCAGTTCCACGGGGCCGAGGCGGCGCTGCTGTTCAACTCCGGCTACGCGGCCAACATGGGCTTCTTCGCGGCCGTGCCCAAGCGTGGCGACACGATTCTCTACGACGACGCTTCCCACGCCTCCGTGAAGGACGGTATCCGTGGCTCCTTCGCCACTGCCTGGAGCTTCCGCCACAATGATGTAGCCGACCTGCGCCGCAAGCTGCCGCGCGCTACCGGCAGCGTATTCGTGGCCGTGGAAGCGTTGTATTCCATGGATGGCGACGTGGCCCCGCTGACTGAGCTGGCGGAATTATGTCAGGAGCAGGGTTTGTATCTGGTGGTGGATGAGGCCCATACCAACGGCCTCTACGGCCCCCAGGGCGAAGGTTTGGTGACCGAGCTGGGACTGGAAGACGCGGTGTTTGCTCGCACCCTCACCTTCGGCAAGGCCCTGGGCAGCCAGGGCGCGGCGGTGGCCGGCCCTACCGTACTGCGCGACTACCTGCTGAGCTTCAGCCGGCCTTTCATTTACACCACCGCCCTGCCCCCGCTCACGGTAGCCGCCCTCACGGCTGCCTACGCCCTGCTGCCCGACCTCGGCCCGGAGCGCGCCCGGCTGTTTGCCCTCTCCGACTACCTGAAAGCCCGCCTGAACGCGGTGCCCGGCCTGCACGTCCCGGAAGCCAGTCACGTCATTCACCCCGTGTTCTTCACCAGCAACCCCGGCCCCGCCCACGTCCGCGCCGTGGCCGCCGCCACCCAGGCCGTCGGCTTCGACGTGCGCGCCATCGTCTCGCCCACGGTGCCCGCCGGAACCGAGCGGCTGCGGCTCATCATCCATTCGTATAATTCGGAAGCTGAAATTGACGGGCTGGCCACCGTACTGGCCGCTGGCACGATGTAGAGACGCAACTTCATTCACTGCCGTGCCAACGACACCCGCTCCATAGCCCAGGGTTTAAACCCTGGGCTAGTGAATCAAGCGAAACAGGAGAAATGCTAACGCCCCGTTCATCACCAACCCCCAACCGCTTATGAACGACCAGGAAGTAGGTGAATACTGGAACCGCAACGCCCCTGCCTGGACTACTCTGGCCCGCGCCGGCTACGACGTGTACCGCAACCACCTGAACACGCCCGCCTTCTTCGCCTGGCTGCCCCCGGTAGCCGGCCTCGCGGGCCTCGACATCGGCTGCGGCGAGGGGTATAACACGCGCCTGCTGGCCCAACAAGGCGCCCACGTCACGGCCCTCGACATTGCGCCGGTATTCGTGGCGGCGGCGCAGCAGACTGAGGAGGCCGAGCTGCTGGGCATCCGGTACCTGGTGGGCAGCGCCGCCGCGTTGCCGTTTGCGGCGGAGACGTTTGACTTCGGCACTTCCTTCATGTACCTGATGGACGTGCCCGACCCGGCATTAGCTTTGCGCGAGGCGTTCCGGGTGCTGCGGCCGGGCGGGTTTCTGCAGTTTTCCATCAGTCACCCCTGCTTCACCACGCCCCACCGCCAGAACCTACGCGACGCTCAGGGACGGCCCTACGCCGTGGAGGTGGGCGGCTACTTCGACTACCAGCACGGCCAGCCCGAGGAGTGGATGTTTCATGCCGCCCCGCCCCAGGAGCAGGCCCGCCACGCGCCATTCCGGGTGCCGGTATTTAACCTGACGATGAGCCAATGGGTGGCGGCTGTGGTAGCAGCGGGCTTCGTGCTGGAAGGAATGCAGGAGCCGTGCCCCACCGCGGAACAGATGGCCGCGCACCCGTTTCTGCGCAAGGCCCGGGTGGTGCCGTACTTCCTGCACCTGCGCTGCCGCAAGCCCGCATTTTAAATTTCGGCTGTCATTCCGAGCGCAGCGAGGAATCTGGGTTAGCCCTCCAACGGTCCGACTCAGATTCCTCGCTTCACTCGGAATGACAATTCGCTAAACCCATTTAACCCCTCCCTTTGGAACGACTTTTCATTACCGGCATTGGCACCGACGTAGGCAAGACCTTCGTATCGGCCATTCTCACCGAAGCCCTGCAGGCCGACTACTGGAAGCCCGTGCAGGCCGGCCTCACCCCCACCACCGACGCGGCTACTGTGCGCGGCCTCGTGCAGAACCCCGTCAGCCGCTTCTGGCCCGAGCGGCACCGGCTGCAGCTGCCGGCCTCGCCCCACGCCGCCGCCGCCGCCGAAGGCATCACCCTGCGCCCCGCGGATTTTCAGCTCCCCGCCACCGATAACCACCTGCTGGTAGAAGGCGCGGGCGGCCTGCTGGTGCCCCTGGCTCCCGGCTTCCTCATTGCCGACCTGGCCCAACAGCTGGCCCTCGACGTGGTGGTAGTGTCGCGCAACTACCTGGGCAGCATCAACCACACCCTGCTCACGTTGGAAGCCCTGCAGGCCCGCGGCCTGCGCGTGCGCGGCCTCGTGTTCAACGGGGAGCCCACCCCCGCCACCGAGGAGTTCATCACGGCGCACACCGGCGTGCCCGTTATGCCCCGCGTGCTGTTCGAGTCGGAAGTAACGTCCGCCGTGGTCAGCCGCTACGCCGCCGAGTTCCGGGCGTGGTTCGGGCTGTAGAAAAGCATGATGACGGGGTAGAGACGCAATATCTTGCGTCTCGTCGTTGAACGTCCTGCGTGCTGACGATTTCACGCAGTAACCAGCGCTCAGCATGATGGCCTACCAACTTCTGGACAAGTGCAACATCAGCAACGACGAGACGCAAGATGTTGCGTCTCTACACCCCGTCCATCCCGCATCAAACCACCGCCAGCGCGGGCGGTTGTAGCTTTGCAGCGGCCGGTACCTCCGGCCCCACCCGTAATGCCTCAACTTACTTCCCTTGCCCTCCGCGACGCCGCCGTGCTGTGGCACCCCTATACCCAGATGCAAACCGCCCCGCTGCCTATCCCCATTGTACGGGGCGAAGGCAGCTGGCTGATTGCCGAAGACGGCACCCGCTACCTCGACGCCATTTCCTCGTGGTGGGTGAATTTGCATGGCCATAGTCACCCCGCCATTGCGGAGCGCGTGAGCGAGCAGCTGCGCACCCTGGAGCACGTGCTGTTTGCCGGCTTCACCCATCCCACGGCCGTGGAGTTGGCCGAGCAGCTGCTGGCGCTCCTGCCCGCCAACCAGGCCCGCGTGTTCTACTCCGACAACGGCTCGACGGCCGTGGAAGTGGCCCTGAAAATGGTGCTGCAGTACTTCCACAACCAGGACCAGCCCGCACGCCGCACCTTCCTCTGCTTCCAGAACTCCTACCACGGCGACACCTTTGGGGCCATGGCCGTGAGTGCCCGCGGGGCCTTCACCGAGCCCTTCTGGCCGCTGCTGTTCGACGTGCAATTCCTCGACGTACCGGTGCCGGGCCACGAGGCCGCAACCCTGGCCCAGCTCGACGAGCTGCTGCGCCGCTCCGATGTGGCCGGCTTCATCTTCGAGCCGCTGGTGCTGGGCACGGCCGGCATGGTGATGTACGAGCCCGAAGTGCTGAGTGAGATGCTGCGCCGCTGCCACCAGGCCGGGGTGCTGTGCATTTCGGATGAGGTGATGACCGGCTTCGGCCGCACCGGACCGCTGTTTGCCTCCGAGTTGCTGACGGAGCAGCCCGACATTATGTGCTTTTCCAAGGGCCTCACCGGCGGCACCATGGCCATGGGCCTCACCACCTGCGCCGCGCCGGTATACGAGGCCTTTCTGAGCCACGACAAGATGCGGGCGCTGTTCCACGGCCATTCCTACACGGCCAACCCGGTGGCCTGCGCCGCCGCCCTGGCGAGCCTGGAACTCACGCGGGCCGACGAGTGCACCCACCAGCGCCAGCGCATCGAGGCGGCCCACGCCGCGTTCCGGCGGGAAATTGAGGGCCAGCCAGGCATCCGGGCGGTGCGGCACCGGGGCACCATCCTGGCCGTGGAGTACGACCCCGGGGAGGGCACCAGCTACTTCAGCCGCCTGCGCGACGCCTTCTACCAGCTCGCCCTCGACCACCGCGTGGTGCTGCGCCCCCTCGGCAACGTGGTGTACCTGCTGCCGCCCTATTGCACCACCGACGAGGAGTTGGGCCTGCTCTACGACGTGCTGCGCCGCATGCGCCACTTAGTGCTCGACTTCACCCCCGCCCCCAACCTGCCCGAAATCCTGCATGACTAACTCCCGCACCGAGGCCGAAGCCATTACCGTTATCCGGGGCCGGGGCCGGGTATCGGCGCTGGGCCTGGCGCTGCCACCCTCCGGCGTCGCCCCCTCTTCCCCCTTCACCACCCACCCCACCGGCGTACCCGTAGCCGCCCTGCCCGCCCCTGCCGAAGCGGCCGTAACCGAGCTGCGCCGCCACCCCAGCTACCGCCAGCTCGACCGCACCGTACTGCTGGCCCTGATGGCCGCCCGCCAAGCCACCGCCCAGGCCGGATGGGGAAATGGTGAAATGGTGGATTCGCGGGTTGAAGGAGCCGGCCCAAGTCACCACCACTCTACCCCACCACTCCACCCCACCACCCCGCCACTCCACCAATCCAGTCCGCTCGCCGTGAGCATCGGCAGCAGCCGGGGGGCGACGGGGCGGCTGGAGGAGTTTCACGCCGGGTTTCTGGCCGAAGGCAGCGTGCCGGTGGCGGCTTCGCCGCTGACCACGCTGGGCAACGTGGCCAGCTGGGTGGCCTACGATGCCGGCCAGCACGGCGGGGCGGCCCTGAGCCACTCCAGCACCTGCAGCAGCGCGTTTCAGGCGTTGGGCAATGCTCGGGCCTGGCTGAAAGCCGGCATGGCCACCCGGTTTCTGGCCGGCGGCACCGAGGCCCCGCTCACCGATTTCACTTTGGCCCAGATGCGCGCCATTGGCATCTACTCACCCCTGGCGGCCGCCGACTGGCCCTGCCGGCCGGGCGCGGGCCGGCCTTCCACGTTTGTACTAGGCGAGGGCGCGGCCGTGTTTTCGCTGGAGCATCTTTCCGCTGCCCAAGCCGCGGCCGAAACAAGCCCGCTGCTGGTGCTGGCCGGGGTCGGCTTTGGGTTTGAGGCCATCGGCAGCAAAACCGGCCTCTCGCCCGAGGGCCAGCACTTCCAGCAAGCCATACGCGAGGCGCTGGCCCAGGCCAATCTCACTTCCGCCGACATCGACGCGGTAGTATTGCACAGCCCCGGCACCCCCGCCGGCGACGCGGCCGAGCGGGCCGCCCTGCGCGCCATCTTCGGCCCGACGCTACCGCCGCTGCTGTCCAATAAATGGCTGGTGGGTCACACGCTGGGGGCCTCCGCCGCGCTCAGCCTCGATTTCGCCTGCCACGTGCTGGAATCCCAACAATGGCTGCCCGCCCCCTTCACCACTGACCTGGCTTCAATAGTTGATAAGCCCATTCGGCGGATTCTGGTGAATGCGGCCGGTTTCGGTGGCAACGCGGCCAGTGTGGTGGTCAGCCAGCAGTAAGGCCTACTACCCGTTCTGCATCACCTACCGCAACAAAAGCAAGCCGGCTTCCTCAGCAGTTTTCTGCGCTGAAGAAGCCGGCTTGTTTTTGGCGGCCGCCGGTGCTGTGACGTCGGCCAGATCGGGGGTTAATACATTTCGACCGTAGAGCGGGCCGGAAATTGCAGTCGGCCAATGAACACAGATGGATTGGCTTCGCCCACTGACACGTTGCCGAAGTTGCCGGCCGTGCCCACCGTGCCGCCCACGAAGACGTCGCCGGTGGGGCTGGGCTTCACAGTGCTGGCTTCGTCGGACGAGGTGCTGCCGGCTGACAGGAAGTCCAGCCAGCGGCCATTTTTGCTTAGGCGGGCCACAAATACGTCGGTGCTGCCTTTGCTGGCCAGGGCCGTGGTGCCATACTGCGCGCCCCGGCTGAAGCGGCCGGTAACATAGATGCTGCCGCCGGGGCCCAGGCAAACGTCGGTGGCATCTTCCAGCGCGTTGCCTTTGATGGTGTACACCCACTGCCATTCGCCCTGGTTGCTGAGCCGCGCCACGTAGGCGTCGTCGCCACCCAGGCTGGTGAGGTCGGTGCTGCCAAACCGGGCGTGCCCGCTGAAGGAGCCCGTCACGAATACGCTGCCGTCAGCTGCCACGGCCACACCTTTGGCATAGTCGGTGCTGCTGCCGCCGCCGGCTATACCCCACAGCCAGGTGCCGTTGGGGGCCAGCTTGGCCACAAAGGCATCGTGGGTGCCCGCGGCGCTGAGGCGGCTGGCTCCGAAAGCAGCAGTACCGGCGAAGTAGCCCACGGCGTAGGTGTTGCCGGCCGCATCTACGGTCAGGCTGCTGACGGCGGCCTGCTCGGTGCCGGCCGACTGGCTGGCCCATGCCCATTGGCCATGCGTGTCGAGCTTGGCCACGAAACCATCAGAGTCAGATGAGCCGCGAAGCGTAAAGTCGCCGAAGCTGGCGCTGTTTCGGAAGCGGCCGCCCACCAGCACCTGGTTTTGGGCATCAATGGCCAGCGCGGTGGCCTGGTCCTGGTCGGGGCCGCCGGCGCTACTGACGGTACTCCAGCGGCCATCAGGCGTGAGCGTGCCCACAAATACGTCGTGGCTGCCCTGACTGCGGCGGGCCAACGTGCCGAAGGCGGCCGTGGCCGAGAAGGAACCGGCCACCACAATGTTGCCCTGCGCATCGAGAACGATGCCCGCGGCCATGTCGGACTCGGGGCCGCCGGCAGCGGTGGCCCACAGCCACTGGCCGGCCGGCGACACTTTAGCCACAAAAATGTCGCTGCTGCCGGCGCTTTGCAGCCGGAATTCCCCGAACCGCACCTGGCGGCTGAAGCGGCCGGTGATGTAGCTGTTGCCCATGGCATCGGTGGTGGCTTTCTGCACTACGGCGGCCCCGCTTTCGGTGGAGTGGGCCACCCAGCGCCAGGCTGCATCAAGTGGAGCCTGTGCCTGCGCGGGCAGGTAGCTGCCCGCCACCAGCCCGGCCAGCACCGCCAGCCGACGCGTAACCCGCCGGGAACCTTGCATTGCAGTCATGCGCTCAGGCACGCAGGTGCGAGCAACGGTAGAAGTAGCCATAAAGGGAAAGGGATGAGGTGAAGGACGAGGCCGAATTCAGTCGGCCGGAAATGTTCGGGGCCCCGCTAGCGAAAGCAGGGCCAACGACTGCCCATTCACTTATTCACCTATCCATCAAAAACTTACATCAAGAGCTATATACCTACCAGTGTCCAGCCACTGGATAATGCGTCTATCTGGTGGAGCAGAATGCCTGAAAACGCGCCCGGCCACGGCATGGGCAACCGGCCAGCCGGCCGCGCGTGCGGCAGCTACCCTATTGGGAGTGACAGAGGACGTTTGCTACACCTGCAACCTTGGTCCGGGCCCCAACCCGGCGGGCTGCTTTTTCGGCTGGCGCGAACTGTGCCAGAGGTGCGCGCAACGCTCCATTTTCTGGAGCATAGTCCACAAAAAAGACCTGGCACTGGCATCCATTAAATCATATATCACTTATAATCATACAGTTAATTCAAAAATCAAAGTTGGTACGCAACTGGTCTATTGCCGACCAAAACGACCACTATGCGACAGCACAAACAAAAAATCTTTCTGGTAGACGACGACCCATTCTGTCGGCAGTTGCTTGAGCACGCCCTCCGCACCAATGGCTACGACAATGTATACGCCTTTGAAAACGGAGCCTCCTGCCTGAACTCCCTGACCGAGGAACCCGACATTATCTTCCTCGACCAGGTGATGGACAACGTGTCGGGCACGGACACACTCAAGGCCATTAAGCGCTTCAACCCCGACATCTACGTGGTGTTCGTGAGCGGGCAGCAGCAGGTGGAAGTGGCCGTGGAGTCGCTCAAGTTCGGGGCCTTCGACTACATCGTCAAGGATGAGCAGCTGGCCGCCAAGATTGGCAGCGTGCTGGCCAAAATCAAGCTGATGCGCACCATGCTGGCCCGCAAGCAGCCCAACCGCCCTTCCCGCCTTTTGTCCTTTTTCAACTTCATGAGCTTCGCCTGCCTGCTGGTGGGGGGGCTGACGCTCAACAACATTTAATATCATGCAAAAACACCTACCCCTGGGGCTACTGCTCCTGCTGCTAAGCCTGCTGACCGGCTGCACTCAAAACCTGTTTCAGTCGTCGAGCCACACCGAGTATAAGCGCCTGACGCTGGACCCCGACTACCAGTACCAGATCCGCAAAGACGATAAGCTGAGCGTAAGCGTCTGGGACCACGAGGAGTTGAGCGTAGGCTCGATCTACAGCATCTACAACTCCAACGAAATCTACGGCAAGTGGCTGCTGGTTGACGTGAACGGCAAAATCGCCCTGCCCAAAGTGGGCGCGTTTCCGGTGGAAGGCCTCACCATTCAGGACGCCGAAAACAACCTCAAGCAGGTGCTGAGCCAGTGGATTGTGAATCCGCAGGTGAACATCAAGGTGCTGAACAAGGAAATTACGGTGCTCGGCGAGGTAAATACGCCCGGCACGCAGCTGCTGGAGAAAGAGCGCAACACGCTGGTGGAAGTGCTGGGCCGCGCCGGCGACTTCAGCATCCATGCCGACAAGGAGCACCTGCGCGTGCTGCGCGCCAGCGGCACCGAAACCCATGAGATTGAAGTGGACCTGACCCGCATCGAGAATTTCGACCTCAAAAACGTGGTGGTGCTGCCCGGCGACGTGATATACGTGCCCGCTCGCACCGGCAAGCAGTTCGATAAGAAATCGGGCTCCACGCTGGCCATTGCCTCCAGCATGACCGCCATCATCGTCTTTACCCGCCTGCTGTTTTCGCTATGAACGAGCTAACCAACAACCTGCGGGTGCTGCGCCCGCTCTGGCGCGGCCTGCCCCTGATTTTGCTTTGCATGGGCCTGGCCATGCTGGCCGCCGTGCAATACCTGCGCTACACCACGCCGGTGTACGAAAGCACGGCCAAAATCCGGCTGGCGGAAGCCAACGAAAGCGCCGTGAACAGCAACCTGGTGAAAACCACCGACGCCTTCTCGCCCAACAACAAGACCGGCGCCGAGGTAGAGCTGCTTAAGTCGCGGATGCTGGTGAGCAAAGCCCTCGACCGGCTGGCCTTCGACGTGAGCACCTACCGGGTAGGCGAAATCCGGAAGACGGAAATGTACCGCGAAAGCCCGTTTTCGGTGAACCTGCAGCTCTACAACGCGCTGTGGCAGGACGAGCCCTTCCAGCTGGAAATTCAGTCGGCCGACCGGTTCGCGCTGACGACGCCGGGCGGCGAAACGCTCAACGGCCGCTTCGGCCAGCGCCTGCACTGCGCCGGCGCCGACATCGTGATTGGCAAAAACCAGCAGCTGCTCAGCGCCAAGCCCGGCCTGGAGCTGCAGGACAACTACGAGTTTGTGCAGCACTCGCGCGCCCAGCTGATGCAGGACGTGCTGGAGCGCCTCGACATCACCAGCGTAGATAAGGACGTGGCCGTGATTCGGGTGAGCTTCCGGAGCGCGGTGCCGGAAAAGGCCGCCGACCTGGTGAATGCCCTCACGGCCACATACATGGCCGACTACCTGGAAAACAAGTACAAAGTGGCCAACACCACCGTCGATTTCATCGACCGGCAGCTGCAGTCGGTGGGCGCCAACCTGGCCCGCTCGGAAAACTCCATTGAGGGCTACCGCGACCAGAAGCGCATCGTGAACATCGGGCAGGAAACCGACACCGAGCTGCACAAGATTGCGGAAATGAAGCTGCAGCGCGCCAACCTCAACATGAGCCTGGCCGCCGCCAACGACCTGTACCGCTATATGCGCTCGGGCGAGAAAAACGTGCTGGAGCTGGCCCCCACCTTCGAGGCCTTCAACGACCTGCTCTCCAATGACATCGTGAAGAAGATGAAGGATCTGCAGGCCGACCGCCGCGACCTGCTGCTGCGCTTCAAGCCCGAAGACGAGAAAGTAGTGGCCATCGACCAGAAAATGGCCGACCTGAACAGCTACCTGCTGGAAAGCATCAAGAACACGCGCAACGCCCTCACCATCCGCTACCGCGAAATCGACCAGACCATCCGGCAGTCGGAGCAGGTGTTTGTGGGGTTGCCGACCCGCGAGAAGAACATGGCCATTCTGGAGCGCAACTTCCAGCTCAATGAGAAGCTCTACACGATGCTGCACGAGAAGAAAACGGAGGCCGAAATTGCCAAGGCCACCCCTACTTCGTCGCACCGCATCATCTCGGAGGGCGTACCCGCCAACGACCCCGTGTCGCCGAACCGCACGCTGATTGTGCTGGTGTCGGGCTTCCTGGGCATGGTGGTTGGCATTGGGCTGGTGTATTTGCTGGCCGCCATCCGCGCCACGCCTACCAACACGATGCATGTGCAGAGGGAGTCGCGCATTCCGCTGGCCGCCAGCATTCCGTTTCTGCCGGCTGCCGCGCAGCGCGCCGCTTATTTCCGGCAGCTCACCACGCGCCTGGAGCTGAAAGGCCTGCTCTCGCTGGGCCAGAAGCTGGTCGTGACGTCGTTCACCGAAGAAGAAGGCCAGCGATTTGTGTTTGAGAACCTGAGCGCGGCGCTGCAGTCGCAGGGCAAGAAGGTGCGCGGCCTGCGCATCGCCGATCCGCAGTCGCCGGACCCGGCGGCCATGCCCACGGAGCTGCTGCTGGTGCACAACCTGCCCCTCGACGACGACAGTCACAGCCTGGCCGTGATGGCCGGTGCCGACGTGAACTTGGTGCTGATTGACAGCTGCGCCACGCCGCTGCACCGCCTGCACGAGCTGGAGCTGCTGGTAGACGAGTACAAGCTGCCAAACGTGTACTTCTGCCTGAACCGGGAAGGCTACGAGCCGGGCCTGTGGCACCTGCTGCGCAAGCGCCAGGTCCGGCAGGCCAGCTGGAAATTCGCTGATGCTCCCCGCCCTGCTGGCGCCCCCGCTACGGCATAGGGTGGCCGCCCTGCCGGCCCGCTACTGGGTGGTGGCGGGCCAGGCAGTGGTCAGCGCCACCTCATTCCTGACCAACATCTTCCTGGCCAAGCTGTGCGGGCTGGCCACTTTTGGGGCCTACAGCGCCTGGCAGCTGGTGCTGCTGCTGGCTCTGGCGGTGCAGGGCGCCCTCATCAGCCAGCCCATGCAGCTGGTGCACGGCGACACCAGCCCGGCGCAGCAGCCCGCCTACCGGCAGGCGCTGCTGGGCATGCAGTTCACGTTCAGCCTGCTGGCTGTGGCAGCCGTAGCGGCCGCCACGCTGCTGCTCCCCTACGATACCACGGCGCTGCCCGCGTTTCTGGTGTGTTTGGTAGCCGCCGGCGCCCAGGACACGGCCCGTAAGCTGCTGCTCACGGAAGGCCGGGTGCAAGTGGCCCTGCTCAGCGACCTAGTGTCGGCGGGCGGGCAGCTGCTGGTGCTGCTGTACTGGGCGCTGCAGCCCGGGGCACCGTCGTTGGCGGCGGTGCTGTGGGTGGTGGGCCTGACGACGGTGCCGGCGCTGGCACTTTCGGCCCGGGCACTGGGGCTGCGCTGGCAGCTGCCGCTGCGCACCACGCTGGCCTTTGCCGCCCGCCACGGGCAGCAGGCACGGTGGCTGCTCCCGACGGTACTGCTGCAGTGGGCCTCGTCGAACGCGCTGCTGGTGTTTGCCGGCTTCGCGGGCAGCGCCTCCATGCTGGGGATTCTGCGCCTGGCCCAGACGTTTATGGGCGTGCTCAACGTGGGCCTGCAGGCCGTGGAAAACTACGCGCTGCCTAAACTCAGCCACAGCTTCCGCAGCCAGCCCCAGCTGTTTGTGCAGCAGCGTGCCCGGTTGCGGCGCACCATGCTGCTGCTGGCGGCTGGTCCCATCGGGCTGCTGTTTGGGCTGGCCGGGCCTATTGTGGGCTGGCTGCAGGCCGGCAGCGCCGCCAATGCCGCCGTGCTGCGCTGGTGCTGCGTGCTCTACGTGGTGATTCTGCTGGTGTATCCGCTTCGGCTTACGGTGCGGCTGCTGCACAATGCCCGGCCCTATTTCATTGGCTACGCCTTGAGCATCGTGGTGTCGTTTGCGCTGGCCCGTGGGCTAGTGGCGCACTGGCAGGCCAGCGGCGTGGTGCTCGGCTGGATTGCGGCCCAGCTCACGATGGGCCTGTACTGGGCTCTGGCCGTGTGGCGGGCGCAGGCCGAACTTCTTCCAATTAATCCGGGCCCGGCCCAACTCAAAACGCAATGAAAGTTATTCACCTGATCTTGGGCAAAGCCAATCCCGAGCGCATGAACGGCGTGAACAAGGTGGTACACGCCCTGGCCACGCAGCAGCACCGCGCCGGCTGGGACGTGGAAGTGTGGGGCATCACCCGCGACGTGGAAGCCGGCCACCCCCGCCACGAATTCCTGACGCGGCTGTTCCGGGCACAGCGCACGCCGTTTCAGCTGTCGCGGGAGCTGCTGGCGGCGCTGGCGGCGGTGCAGGCCCCGGCCGTGGTGCACCTGCATGGCGGTTTCGTGCCGGCCTACTACTCGGCGGCCCGGCAGCTGAAAGCGCTGGGCGTCCCGTACGTGCTGACGCCCCACGGCAGCTACAGCACCCAGGCCATGCGCAAAAACGGCCTCGTGAAGCGTGTGTACCTGAGCGTGTGTGAGCAGTTTGTGCTGCAGAATGCCGCGCAGGTGCACTGCCTGGGCCAAAGCGAGGTGCAGGGCCTGCAGCGCCGGCTGCCCGGCCTCAACCCCTGCCTGCTGCCCTACGGCTACGAGGTCAACCCCAGTGAAACCATCTGGCCGCGCACCGCCTCGGCCGAGATATTCCGGGTGGGCTTCTGCGGCCGCCTCGACGACAACCACAAGGGCCTGCACTGCCTGATTACGGGCTTCGGCGAGTTTGCCCGCACCCGCCCCGATGCCGAGCTCTGGATCATCGGCGACGGGCCCGACCGCGCCAAGGTGGAAACCTGGGCCTCGGCCGTGCCGGCCGGCACGGTGCACGTGCTGGGCAGCCGCTTCGGGCCCGAAAAGCTGGCGCTGCTCAGCCAGCTCGATGTTTTTGCCCACACCTCGCACTACGAGGGCCTGCCCACGGCCGTGCTGGAGGCGGCCGCGCTGGGCATTCCGTGCGTGGTGACCGAGGCCACCAACCTGGGCAGCTATGTGCGCCAATATGAGTGCGGCCAGGTGCTGCCCGAGGCAAAACCGACGCAGCTGGCTACCAGCCTGCAGCAGATGCACCAGCAGTGGCGCAGCACCACCCGGCAGCAGCGCGGCCTGCACAGCCAGCACATGGTAGCCACGGCTTTTGCCTGGCCGCAGCTCCTGACCCAGTACCACAGTATGTATCAGCGCGCCTGCCATGCATAACGCCACGGCCCCCAACCACCGCCCCTTCCTGCGCAGCATGCAGGTGCTGCTTACGCTGGTGCTGCTCATCAAGCTGGCCGGCTTCTTCACCTGGAGCGACAGTGTGGCTTTCACGCAGGTGTTCAAAACCATCAGCCGCGTGGGCATGACCATGGCCACCTACGCCCTCTACCGGCGGGTGCTGCACCGCGGGGCCGTTGCCTCGTTCCAATGGCAAAACAGCCTGGCGCCGCTGTTCTACAGCGCCTACCTGCTGCTGGGCGCGGCCTCCGTCATGTGGTCGACGGCCCCGGGCTACTCGCTGCTGCAGCTGCTCATGGACGTGGAAAGCTTTGTGTTTGCCTACTACTTCGTGAAGTGCTTTCTGCTGCTCGGCACCTACTTCCCGGGCAGCAGCCTGCGCCTGCACCGCGTGCTGGCCACCACCTCCTGGATTCTGATTGTGGGCTTTCTGGTGGGCATGGTGGTGGCGCCCGACGTGTTCTACCGCCTCACGCACGGCGGCGAGGAAGCCCGCCTCGGGGGCTTTCTGATGAACCCCAACGAGCTGGGGATGCTGTGCGGCGTGTGCGTGGCCTGCCTGCTGCCCGAGCTGCTGAACCGCCAGCGGCCCGTGCTTGCGGTGCTCAAAATGCTGCCCGTGGTGTACGCCCTGGTGCTCACCGGCTCCCGCTCCTCCCTGATCGGGCTGCTGCTGGTGGCGTTGTTCTACCTCTGGAACTCCGGCAACGCCCGGCTGCGGCTGGCCGGTATGGCGGCGGTGCTGCTGGCCGTGCCAGTGGTGGTCCAGACGGTGTTCATCAAGCAGGGCGGGGTAAGTGAGGTGATGAGCCTGACCGGCCGGCTGCCCTTCTGGGAGGCGCTGCTTACGGAGGGCCTGCCCAAGGAGCCGCTGCTGGGCTTCGGCTTCATGCGCATCGCCTACACCGACTATTTCCAGAGCACCCACACCTACGCCGCCCAAATGACCCACAACACCTTCATTCAAGTGCTCATGAACCTGGGGCTGGTGGGCTTTGGGCTGGTGCTGGCGCAGCTGTGGTTTACGCTGCGCGGCTTTGCCACCACGCCGGAACGCACGCAGCGCCTGCTGTTTATCGGCCTGTTTATTCCGCTGCTGATCAACTCGGTTACGGAGTTCGGCATCTTCGGCCAGACCAACTACGGCATCCTGTTCTACCAGTTCCTGATTCTGCTCGTGAGCCTGCGCGTGAGCCCGCGCCTGACGGTGCCGGAGCGCCTGTTTCTCTCTGATTAGCTAAGCCTCGCCGAGCCTCTGCCCTGCGTGCTGCCACTCCGATTTCCGGAGCGGCCCGCCACCGGTATGTCCGCCCCGGGCCGCTGACTTCCTGCTTCTTTCCTGCCGTTGCCCCGCCCGGTACCGGTTTATTTTCCACTCCATTTTCTTTCGCCGCATGCATGCAGTCAGTTCCCTTATGCTCCTCGCGCGCCTAGCCGCTTTGATGAGCCTTCTGATCATCTCCCGCATTATCTCGCCCCAGCTCACCGACCAGGCCCTGTCGGAAAGCGACTACCTGGTGGAGGCGGACGGCCCGGCGGAAGTACCCGCCATGCTGGTTGCCAACGGCCCCGGCCCTTTTCAGGACGTAATACGGGTGCGGCGCGGCTGCCGGCAGCACACCCACAAGGGCCTTGTGCTGCACCACAAGCGCAAGCCCGCCGCCGGTGCCGGCAAGCGCGACTCTATGCCGCGCACCCAGTTCAGCTCCTCGGAGCAAGCCAAAAAAGCTGGCACCAAGCGCTGGATGGCCATCCTTATCCCCTCCCGCAAATGACTCGACCCTGACTCCACTAGTACCCACGCTTTATAGCCGGCTGCCTGAACCGCAGCCGGCTTTTTTGTGAGCAATCGGCAACAGAATGTTGTGGTGTTCAACCCCAATTGCGGCCTTCAATCCTAGCTCTAGCTCCCCCTTGGAAAGGAGGGGCTAGGGTGATTGATGGATGTAAGAACGATGACTAGAGCCAATTCCAGAAACCATTCCAGTGCAAGATCAACCACTCCTAACCCCTCCTTTCCAAGGAGAGAAACTCGCATTTTAACTCCAGACCTTGTTCTCCGCAACCTGGGTTATGTAGAGGCAAAAACTTTGTGCTACCCAACCACTTGCAGGCCACCGCCGGGAAGCCTGTGCAGGCTGGCTTACCGGCGGAAGCGCCCAGAGCAGCGCCGGGCCGTTTTTGAACAATTACACGATTCTATGTGACCCCACAATCTGGATAGGCACTCCAGATTATGGACTATCCAGCGGCCCACCTTTATTCTATTAACCAACAATACAGACACTTACATATAGATACTCTTTTGGCCCAGCCTTCGCAGAGGCGCTGGCATGAGCACAACTACCTTATCCGATACTGATCAGCAACTGCTTCCGGACCTGATGGGCCGGCTGGGCTACGGCCCGGTGGCGCAGGGCGGCACGCAGCTGCGCGGCATCCGCAACCCCGATGGCAGCCTGCGCTGGGTGTGGGCCGCCTCGCTCCGCCAACCGCTCTTTCTGGAATTCTACAGCGCGTCGTCGCCGAAGGCGCGGCTGTTTTGCGGCGTGGTGCGGCTGGCCTTTACGCTGGGGCTGCACCGCTGGCTGTTTCCGGTGCTGCCAGGCCGCTACGCCCGCACCGGCACCCGGCACTGGTCGCCGGCCGGCTTTGCCTTGTTCACGGGTACGCCCGGCCCATTCAGCAAAGCCGTATGCTGCTACCCCGACGGGGCCGGCCAACTGCTGTTTGCCAAGCTCCCGCTCACAGCCGCCGCCGAAGCCAAGGTACAGGCCGAAGCGCAGGCGTTGCGCCTGCTGGCCGCCCGCCCTGCCACCTCGTACCGGGTGCCGGCCCTGGTAGCGGCCCGGCCCGGCCTGCTGGCCCAGCGCAGCGTAAAGCCCGCCCGCGCCCGCCGCGCCGGCCAGTTGCAGCCAGCCCACTTCCGGTTTCTGCACGAGCAGCTACGCACCACTACCACCCACCACACCCTGGCCGACACCCCGTTCTGGCACACCGTGGTGCGCCAGCTCACGGAGCTGGAGGCGCTGCGCGAAACGCGCATTCCGTACGGGCTGCGCGCCAAGCTGCAGCTGGCGCTCCGCAGCATCGAGCCGACGCAGACCGTGGCGCTGGCCTTCGCCCACGGCGACTTCACGCCCTGGAACTGCTGGCTGGGGCCGGATGGGCTGGCCATCTACGACCTGGAATTTGCCCAGGAAGCCGCCCCACAGCTCTACGACCTGTTCCATTTCGGGGTGCAGGAAGGGCTGCTGGTGAGCCGCCGGCCCGCGGCCCAGATCCGGGAGCAGCTGTGGCAGCAGGCCCGGACGCAGTTTCCAGAGATTCCCGAAGCCCAGCTGCGCCTAGCCTGGCAGCTCTACCTGCTGCACCAGGTGTCCAGCTACGCCCTCATCTACCACGCCCAGCCCGAGTGGCACACGCAGGTGGAGTGGCTGCTCGGCGGCTGGAGCGCGCTCCTGACGCTGGAGCTGGCCACCCACACCGAGCACCGCCAGCTGTGTTTGTTCGACCTGCTCGATGCCCTGCCAGCCCACGAAGGTGTGGTGCTGAAGCAGCGCGCCGCCAACGCCTACTACCCTGCCCCTACCTCCGATGTAGATCTGCTGCTGCCCCGCCCCGGCGCCGAGGAGCTGGCCCGGTGGCTGCGCGCCTTTCCGCTGCGGCGCTCGGCAGGGGTGCGCCGCCAGGCCCACATGGTTTCCGTGGACTGCTTTTTTCAGGACGGCTCGTTTCTGTCGGTGGATTTGCTGCACCAGCTGCACCGCAAAGGCCTGCAGCTGCTCGATACCGACGACGTACTCGACCATGTAGACCCCAACGCGCCTGGCGTGCCGGTGCTGGCCCCGCACCACGACTTCGAGTACACCTGGCTGTTTTACTGGCTGAACCAGAGCAGCATTCCGGCCGGGCACCTGCACTACTTCCAGCAGCAGAGCCCCCAGGAGCAGCAGGAGCTGCTACACCACCTCGTAGACAAGTATAACCTGCATTTCGACTCCGTGGCGTCGGCGGCGCAGTACCAGCCGCTGGTAGGCCGCCAGCTGGCCCTGATGGTACGCAACCAGCCCAGCAACTCGGCGGTGCGCCGGCTGGCGCGCACCATGCGCTACGGCCTCAGCACGGTGGCATCGTTTTTCCGGCCCAATGGCTTCGTGGTGACCTTCAGCGGCGTAGATGGCGCCGGCAAGTCCACGGTGATTGAGCACGTGAAGGAGCGGCTGGAGAAGAAGTGGCGCAAGCGGGTGGTGGTCATCCGGCACCGGCCCTCGGTACTACCCATTCTGAGCGCCTGGAAGTACGGCCGCGCCGGAGCCGAGCAGCGCGCCGTGGCCACGCTGCCGCGCCAGGGCGCCAACCAGCGCCTGAGCTCCTCGCTGGCCCGCTTCGCCTACTACTACCTCGACTACGTGCTAGGCCAGGGCGTGGTGTGGCTGAAATACACCTGCCGCGGCCACATTGTGCTCTACGACCGGTACTACTTCGACTTCATCAACGACAGCCGCCGCAGCAACATTGCGGTGCCCGAGCGCCTCACCCGCGCCCTCTACGCCTTCGTGAATAAGCCGCGCCTGAACTTCTTCCTCTACGCCGCGCCCGAGGTGATTCTGCGCCGCAAGCAGGAGCTGTCGGGCGAGACCATCGTGCAGCTCACCACCAAGTACCAGGACCTGTTCGGGCAGCTGTCCGGGCGCTACCGCCAGTCGCGGTACGTGCCCATCGAAAACCACGACCTCGACGACACCCTCGCCCTCATCGGCGGCTACCTCCAACAGGAAATCAAATGAAACAGCTGCTCGAAACCTGGGTACGCCGCCGCAACCCGCATTTTTCTATTCATGAGGCAGTGCCGGTAGGCTGGCTGGCGGGCTTTGCTGCGCGCACGGCCGGGGCCATGCTGCGCGGCACGCAGCTCTGGCTGCGGGGGCGCGCCAGCCACGGCGCCATGCTGGGCCGGGGCGTGTCGTTTCAGTATCTGAGCGGCATCCGGTTTGGCCGCTGGCTGAAGGCCGGCGACCAGGTGCGCTTCAGCGGGCTTTCCACCGAAGGCCTCACGCTGGGCCACAGCGTCAGCATCGGGGCCTTCAGCCAGGTGATTGTGTCCACGTCGTTGCAGCAGCCGGGGGCGTTTATCCGCATCGGGCACCACGTCGGCATCGGCGAGTTTGCTTACCTGGGCGGCGCCGGCGGCCTGCGCATCGACGACGACTGTATTATCGGGCAGTACTTCAGTTGCCACCCCGAAAACCACCGCTACGCCGACCTGAGCACGCCCATCCGGCAGCAGGGCGTCACGCACCGCGGCATTCACATCGGCCCCAACTGCTGGATTGGCAGCAAGGTGACGGTGCTCGATGGCGTGGTGCTGGGCGAGGGCTGCGTGGTGGCGGCCGGGGCCGTGGTTACCCGTTCGTTTCCGGCCCGCAGTGTGCTGGGCGGGGTGCCGGCCCGCCTTCTTTCTTCGCGTGAGCCCCAGCCGGCCACGCCCCACATTGCCGAGCTAGTGCTATGAAAACCATTCTGCTGACGGCCTACGCCGTGAATCCGTATAAAGGCTCCGAAGACGGCATGGGCTGGAACTTCATTCTGCAGGCCGCCGCCACCCACCGCGTGGTGGCCGTGACGCGGCGCAACAACCGCCCGCCCATCGAGCGGTTTCTGGCCGCCCACCCCGAGCTGGCCCCGCTGGCCGCCCGCATTCAGTTCGACTACTTCGATCTGCCGGCCTGGATGCGCTGGTGGAAGAAAGGGCCGCTGCTGTCGGTGCTTTATTTTTATATGTGGCAGCTGGGGCTGGGCCTGTGGCTGTGGCACCGCCGCCCGGCCGTGGACCTGGTGCACAACCTTAACTTCCACAACGACTGGACGCCCTCGTTTTTGTGGCTGCTGCGCCGCCCGCTGGTATGGGGGCCCATCGGGCACCACCCGCCCATTCCGGCCGACCACCTGCGCCAGTACGGCGCCGCCGCCTACGGCAAAGACCGCCTGCTGACGCTCATGAAGCACAGTTTTTGGCGCCTCGACCCTTTTCTGCGCGTCACGCGCCGCTCGGCCCGCCAGGTGCTATGCATGAACTCCACCGTGGCTCCGCGCCTGCGCCTGCGCCCCGGCCGCTTCCAGATCATGCCTTCGGTAGCTGTCGATTTACCAGCCGAAACGCCCACGCCGCTCACGCCCGATGCGGCTGGCCGGTTTGTGGTGATGATTGCGGCCCGCATGGTGCCGCTCAAGGGCTTTGACATGGTGATTGAGGCCTTTGCCGAGTTCTACCACGCTCTGCCCGCCACCGACCAGGCCCGCGCCGAGCTGCTGCTCATTGGGAGCGGGCCCGAGGAGGCGTTTTTGCTGCAGCTGCTGCAGCGCCGGGGCCTGGCCGCCTGCGCCCGGCACCTACCCTGGCTGGAGCGCACCAAGCTGCTCACGCTCTACCGCGAAGCCGCCGTGTTCTTTTTCCCGTCGCATGAAGGCGCGGGCATGGTGGTGGCCGAGGCCATGAGCTACGGCGTGCCGGTGCTCTGCTACCGCAACGAAGGCCCCGGCGAGCTGGTGCCGCCCACTTCGCAGCTAACGGTGCCCTACGACACCTTCCAGCAAAACATCCACGATTTCGCGGCCCAGCTAGCAGCCCTGTTTGCCAGCCCCGCACGGCAGGCCACCGAGGCGCAGCTGTGCCGCACTCACGTAGCCGACCACCACACTTGGGCGCGGCGCGGCCAGCAGCTGGCCCGCGTCTATCAGCAAGCCCTGTCGCAGCCATGAAACGCATCCTAGCCGTCCATCTTCTCAACGACCGTAGCGGCAGCCCGCTGGTGCTGCGCAACGCCCTGCTCAGCCTGCGCGCCGCCGGCTTCCACATCGACCTGCTCACGGGCACCCCGGCCGGCGAAACCGGCTTCCTGAGCGACCTGCCCGGCATCAGCACGCACGCGCTGCCCTACCAATGGTCGCCGAGCCGCTGGCGCACGCTGCTGCGCTTTGCGTGGGTGCAGCTGGTGGTGTTTGCGCGGGTGCTGCAGCTGGCGCGCCCTGGCACGGTGGTCTACGTCAACTCGCTGCTGCCGGCGGCGGCGGCGCTGGCGGCCCGCTGCCGGGGCGCGCGGGTGGTCTATCATCTGCACGAGGTATCCATCCGGCCTGCTCTGCTGATGCGGCTGTTGCGGGCCGTGGCCAACCGCACAGCCCACCGGGCGCTGTTTGTGTCGGAGTATGTGCGGCAGGCGCTGGCGCTGCGCGTGCCCCGGCAGGCTGTGGTGCCCAACGTGCTGTCCGCTGAATTCATAGCTGAGGCTCAGGTTTCCGAGCCGGCAAAGGAACCGTTCATGGTGCTTATGGCCTGCTCACTGAAAGACTATAAGGGCGTGCCCGAGTTTGTGGCGCTGGCCCGGGCCATGCCCGAGCTACGATTCGAGCTGGTGCTGAACGCCCCGGCCGCGCAGGTACAGCACTACCGGCAGCAACACGCGCTGCCGCCCAACCTCACGCTGTTTGCGGCGGTGCAGGATATGCATCCTTTCTACCGCCGCGCGGCCGTGGTGGCCAACCTGTCGCGGCCCACCGAGTGGATCGAAACCTTCGGCATGACCATCCTGGAGGCCCTGCAGCACGGCCGGCCGGTGCTGGTGCCCACCGTGGGCGGCGTATCCGAAGTCAACCAGGTAGGCCAAACCGGCTTCGCCATCGATGGCCACGACCTGCCGGCCCTGCAGCTGGCCCTGAACCTGCTGGCCACCAACCGCCCCACCTACCTGCGCATGGCCGCTGCCTGCCGCCACCGCGCCGCCCACTTCTCGCCGGCCCGCTTCGCCGAGCAGCTGCAGCAGCACTTCCAGACCGAAATGGTGCTGCCGGGCCGCCCGGCGGCGGCCTACGCGCCGGAGCACTGCCCGGCCCGCGCATAGCTTTTCTCCTTTACTCCCTCTCAGCTAACCGGCGGCCCGTTGCGGCGCCGCTATTTCGTTTCCATTTCCATTTTATGTCCAGCAAGAAAGTAGCCATCATCGGTACCGTTGGTTTGCCCGCCTGCTACGGCGGCTTCGAAACCCTTACCGCTTACCTGGTAAAGCACCTCAGCCAGGAACACGATTTCACGGTGTACTGCACCGGCAAGCGCTACCCCAAAGCCCAGCGCCAGTCACACTGCGGCGGGGCGCGGCTGGTGTTTCTGCCCTTCGATGCCAACGGCATCCAGAGCATCCTCTACGACTGCCTGTCGATTCTGCACGCGCTGCTGTACGCCGATGTGCTGCTGGTGCTGGGCGTGTCGGGCGGCATCATGCTGCCCTTCGTGAAGCTGTTTACCAAGAAGAAAATCATTGTTTCCATCGACGGGATTGAGTGGCGGCGGGCGAAATGGAATTTCCTGGCCCGCTGGTATCTGCGGCTGGCCGAGTCCCTGGCCGTCCGGTTTTCGCACGCCGATATTTCCGATAACGACGCCATCCAGGACTACACGGCCCAGACCTACAGCACCCGCAGCCGCGTGGTGGAATACGGCGGCGACCATGCCACCCGCCAGCCCATCACCCAGGAACATAAAATCCGCTACCCGTTTCTGTGCCACCCCTACGCCTTCAAGGTGTGCCGCATCGAGCCCGAAAACAACGTGCCGATGATTCTGGCCGCGTTTGCCGAGCTGCCAGAGTATCCGTTGGTGCTGGTGGGCAACTGGAACAACAGCGAGTTTGGCCGCACTATGAAAGCCCGCTACGGCTCCTGCCCCAACCTGCACCTGCTCGACCCGATTTACGACCAGAATGAGTTGAATGTGCTGCGCGGCAACTGCTTTGTGTATGTGCACGGCCACAGCGCGGGCGGCACCAATCCGTCGTTGGTGGAGGCTATGTCGCTGGGGCTGCCGGTGCTGGCCTTCGGGGTGTCGTTCAACAAAGCCACTGCCGAGCACAAGGCCCTGTTTTTCAGCACCCAGGACGACATCAAAACGACCATCAAAAACACCACGTTTGCGCAGTGGCAGCAGCAGGGCGCCGCAATGCAGGCCATTGCCCGCCGCCGCTACACCTGGGACGTGGTAGCCCGCAAATACAACTACCTCATTCATAGTGTGTGCACCGCCACCGAAAAAGGCGGCCTGCACCCTCGCCTGAGCCAGTTCAGCCAGGAAGTACTGCTCCAAAACCAGCTCGGCCACTACCAGGCCCTGAACATGTTTTACGAAAATGAAGGCTGAAGCCTGCCCAATGCCTCCCCTTCCTGCCAGGCCGAATGGCAAGCTGCACAGTACTCAGCTATATAGCGAAGTAAAATAATACAATAAATAGATCGTGATTCTATAACATAAACGCTATCCTAAATAAGTACGGCTTAATTTCATTTTGGGAATAGAGACTATTTACTCGATATATAAATTTTATATCAAATATTTAATACATATCACTACCAGCAGGAACAGAATGAATTAGCGAAGCCCTACCCTTTTACTGCCATTCTAGCGCTGGGAAAGCAGAACAGCAAATAGTCGTGAATATTAATTCAATGTATTGTCCACGAATTCGATTGCGTAATTTTGCCTATTAGTTACTGTCAGCCGCTAGTTTAACAGCTTCTGCTCATGCTGTAACGCCCCTGGCACTTGTATATTTTCAATTACGAAGTTTCAAGTTTCTGTGGATTTGGGGTAGACATCATTTTTAGAAAAATAATATTCCGGCGACCTGCCTGCAGCCCGCTCTCCTCTTTCACCATCTCTCTAGTGGCAGCCCAGGGCTGCCGGAAGCGCTGACCGCCGGGCCGTGATACGGGCCCGGTACAGCACCCTGCTCCTCTGTCGCCACAGCTGTGCCATTTGCCATTTCGGGTTGGCGACTGCCCGCTTTGATTCTGTTACCTGCTCTGCCGCCTCAGCGGCTCCTTCCTGACCGAGTATGAAATCCGACCTTTGTTCAAAGTTTACCATCTGCATCATCGAGGACGACCCTTGGTATGGGCAGCTGCTACAATACCAGCTCTCCCTCAATCCCGACTACTGCGTCAGCCTATACACTTCGGGGCAGGAGTTTTTTGAAAAGGTTACCGCGCGGCCTGACGTTATTACCATCGATTTTTCGCTGCCCGACATCAGCGGCGACAAACTGCTCAAGAAGCTGGTAAGCAAATACCCGGGGCTGCCGGTCATCGTTATCAGCTCGCAAAGCAAAATCGTGACGGCAGTGGAGTTGCTTAAGCAAGGCGCCACCGACTACCTCATCAAGGACGAAAACACCAAGGAACTGCTCTGGAACGCCATTCTGCGGGTCCGGGAAAACGTCAGCCTCAAGCAGGAAGTGAAGCGCCTGGAGCAGCAGCTGCACGAGAAGTACACGTTCAACAACCTGTTGAAAGGCAACAGCCCCGCGCTGCAGGCCACGTTTGGGCTGATGGAAAAGGCGGCCCAGACGCCCGTGAACGTGTCCATCACCGGGGAAACGGGCACCGGCAAAGAGCTGGTAGCCAAAGCCATTCATATGAACTCCGACCGGCAGAAAGGTCCGTTTGTGGCCATGAACATGGCCGCTATTCCGTCGGAACTGGTGGAAAGTGAGCTGTTCGGCCACGAGAAAGGCTCGTTCACGGGGGCGCAGGGCCGCAAAATCGGGCGCTTCGAGGAGGCCAACGGCGGCACGCTGTTTCTGGACGAAATCGGGGAGCTGCCGGCCGCCATCCAGTCGAAGCTGCTGCGGGTGCTGCAGGAGCGGGAGCTGCAGCGGGTAGGCGGCAGCGAAACCATCAAGCTGAACGTGCGCCTGATTACGGCCACCCATAAAAACCTGGCCGACGAGGTGCGGGCCGGCAGCTTCCGCGAAGACCTGTACTACCGCATCATCGGGCTACCCATCAACCTGCCGCCGCTGCGGGACCGAAGCAGCGACATTGTGTTTCTGGCCAAACACTTCGTGGACGACTTCTGCCGCGAGTACCGCAAGCCGCCCCTGCTGCTAGGCCCCGGCGTCTGCGACAAGCTGCTGGCCTACGACTACCCCGGCAACGTGCGCGAACTGAAAACCACGATGGAGCTGGCGGCCGTGCTCAGCAACGGCACCGAAATCAAGCCTTCCGACGTCGTATTTACGCCTTCTGCCAGAAGCAACGAGCTGCTGGCGGAAGAGAAGACGCTGCGTGAATACACGCGCACCATCATCCGGCACCACCTCAACAAGTACCAGAACAATGTACCGCTGGTAGCGCAGAAGCTGGATATCGGCCGCTCCACGATTTATAAGATGGTTCAGGAAGGCGAAATATGATAACACCCATACTCAACATTTTTGCCTCCCCGGCCCCGAAAAAACCTGCGTCGCGGGTACTGCGGCAGCAGCGGCTGCGCGCCACGGTGCAGCAGCAGCAGCAGCAGATTCTGGCGCTGCAGGCCCGGCTGGCTGCGGCCCCGGCCCGGCCCTCCGACCTGCAGGCGCTGGTGGAAGGCGTGCCCGGCGCGCTCTGTGAGTGGGTGCAGCACCTCGACGGCACCTGCCAGACAGTATACCTGAGCCCGGTGCTGAGTTACCTGTTTGGCGTGCCCTGCACCGATGTATGCTCATTGACCGGCTTTGTGCACCCCAAAGACCGGCTGCGCCTGATGCACTCACTGGAAACGGCCACCCGCCACCGCACCAGCTGGCAGTTTGAGGGCCGCGTGCTGCTGGCCGGCCAGTCCATGCGCTGGTGGCGCGGCACGGCCGAAGTAACCGAAGCCAGTGCGCTGGGAGTGCGTTTCCGCGCCATTCTGCAGGACGTAACCGGCATCGTGGAAAACCAGAAGGGGCTGGTGGAAAGCGAAAAGCGCTGGCAGGCTGCCCGCGACGGTGTGGGCAACGACACCTGGCAATACAATTGGCAGACGCACGAGCATTCGCTGTCGCCGCGCTACCAGGCGCTGCTGGGCTACAACCGCCGGCCGATACACCTGGATCAACCGCCAGCTTCGTGGCTCTGCTACGACAATGTGCTGCCCGAACAGCAGCAGGAAGCCCACAAGGCCGTTATGGCTTACCTGAACGGCGAAGTGGCTATCTACTCGGCCACGTACCGGGTGCTGGACTCCTACGGCGAGGCCCGCTGGATTCTGTCGCGCGGCATGATCACGCAGCGCGACGCGCAGGGCAACCCCCTGCTGGTTTCGGGCACCCACACCGACGTCACGGAAATCACGAAGGCCAAGCTGGAGCTGGAAGCCTCGTCGTTGCGGCTCAGCAGCACCATTGCCAGCATGCAGCGCGCCGTGCTGCTGGAAGACGAAAACGAGCGGGTGATTCTGGTGAACCAGGCCTTCTGCGACATGTTTGCCCTGGCGTACACGCCCGAGCAGCTGGTGGGCTCCGACTGCAGCTGGCTGGTAGAGCAGATCGGGCCCAAGTTTCTGAATCAGGAGGTCTTTATCGGGGCCATCCGGCACACCCGCCGGGAGCTGCTTTCTGACAACGCAGTGGTGAAGCTCGAAGACGGGCGCACCCTCGAGCGGCACGCTACGCCCATTTATGCCAACGGCAACTACATCGGGTTCCTGTGGAAATACGAGGACATCACGAAGCGCAAAAAGGATGAGGCACTGCTGCGGCGGCGCGAGGAAAAATACCGCAGCATTCTGGAGAACCTGAACCTGGGGCTGCTGGAAATAGACCTCGATGGCAAAGTCATGTTCGCCAACGAGAGCTACTGCCAGATCAGCGGCTACACCAAGGAGGAAACCCTCAACCGCCGCCTCGACCACCTGCTGGTGAAAGATGCCTCCAAGCGCCTGATGCAGGAAAACCACCGCCCCCACACCGCCGGCCTCACCGACACCTACGAGCTGCCCATCAAAACCAAGCTGGGCGAGCTGAAATGGCTGCTGGTAGGCCGCTCGCCGCTGTTCGATAAGGACAAGCAGATGATCGGCTCGATTGGCGTACACCTCGACATCACGCACCAGAAGCAGATGGAGGCCAAGCTGCGCGAGGCCAAAAAGCACGCCGAGGAATCGACGCGGGCCAAAGAGATTTTCCTGGCCAACATGAGCCACGAAATCCGTACGCCCATGAACGCCATTCTGGGCATGAGCCAGCTGCTCAACAAAACCTCGCTCTCGGGGCAGCAGCACAACTACCTGCACGCCATTTCCACCTCGGCCGAAAACCTGCTGGTCATCATCAACGACATCCTGGACTTGTCGAAGATTGATGCCGGCAAGATGGCCATCGAGCGGATTGGGTTCAGCTTGCGCCGCGTGTGTGAGCAGGTGGAAAAAACGCTGCGCTATAAGGCAGAGGACAAAGGCCTGAGCCTGCTCATCGAAGTCAGCCCCGACGTGCCGGACGTGCTCATCGGCGACCCGTACCGCATTACGCAGGTGCTGCTCAACCTGGCCGGCAACTCCATCAAATTCACCGAAAAGGGCCACGTAGTGGTATCGTGCGAGCTGGCCGGCACCGTCGACCACGCCACCATCGTCGAGTTCTGCGTGCGCGATACCGGCATTGGCATCGACCCGGCCTACCTCAAGCGGCTGTTTGAGAACTTCAGCCAGGAAGACTCGTCGGTGTCGCGCAAGTTTGGCGGCACGGGCCTGGGCCTGAGCATTTCGCGCAGCCTGGTGCACCTGATGGGCGGTGAAATCCAGATTCAAAGCGAAAAATTCCAGGGCACGGTCAGCAACTTCACGCTGGTGCTGCCCACGGGCTCCGTCTCCGATTTGCCGCGCCAGGAGCTTACGCTGGGCTCGATGTTTATCCGGGAGGGTATGCGCGGCAAGCGGGTGCTGCTGGTGGAAGACAACGAGTACAACCGCGTGCTGGCCAAGTCGTTTCTGCGCCAGGCCCACATTGAGGTCATTGAGGCCGAAAACGGCGCCGTGGCCGTGGATCTGGCCCGCAGGCAGCAGTTTGATCTGGTGCTGATGGATGTGCAGATGCCCATTATGAACGGCTACGAGGCTACGTCGCAGCTGCGCAAAGAGCTGGGCCTGACCATTCCCATCATTGCCCTCACGGCCAACGCCATTCGGGGCGACAACCAAGCCTGCCTAACGGCGGGCATGGACGACTACCTGTCGAAGCCGTTTCACGAAGACGAGCTGCTGAAAATGGTGCACGAGTGGCTGCTCTCGCCGCCCAACACCGATGCGGCCAACAGCCTCTACCGCACCGACCTGCTCCGGCAGGCGGCCCACAACGACGCCAACTTCGTGACGTTTATGCTGCGCACCTTCGTGAGTAGCAGCACCGACGTGCTGCAGGCGCTGCACGCCGGCCTGGCCGCCCACGACCTGCCGGCGCTACGCGGGGCCGCGCACAAAATAAAGCCCAGCCTGCGGCACCTGCAGATCAAGCAGGTGCTGGCTCTGATGGAGCAGCTGGAAAACTGGGACGGCCCCTTCGACGAGCCGGTGCTGGCCGCCCTGATCGGCAAAGCCGACAAGCTGCTGCGCCAGGTGACGGCCCAGATTCTGGCCAATCTGCAGGCGCAGGGCAGTGAGGAACCAGCGTAGTGGTTGCACGCTTTCTGAGGCCTTAACACCGCCCGCCTGCCCCCGCAGGCGGGCGGTGTTGCGTGTGGGCGGCTGGCCGGCGCTTCTCCAGGCCATAGACGCGGCGTCTGATTTCTGGAGCCTGGGCCTCATTGCTTCATGATTTTCAGGATTAAGAATCAGCCGTTTATCAACCCAACTACTATATGGCACCGGGTTGGCAGGCGCAGTAGGGCGCGGCCTCACGCCTTACCGTGAAGGTTGCGGCGCTACCTGTATTCCTGCCTTTTTGCCTGTCTGATTGCGTATGCCTGCCTCTGCCCTGCCAGCCACTCTCCCCGTTCCCGATTGTTCCCCGGCCCTGGCGTTGGCGGAGCAGCACATCCGGCAGCTCAGCGCGGAGCTACAGCAGATGCAGCAGGCGCGCCAGCTGGCCGAGCGCCTGCCCAACTACCTGCGCGAAGGCCTGCTGGTGCTGGACTGCGCAGGCTGCATTTTGCAGGCCAACCCACGCTTTTTCAGCCTGTTTGGCCTGCCCGATGCCCCGGCCGACTGGCGGGGCCGATCCATCCAGGACCTGACCGCGCATGTGCGGCAGCAGCCACCTTTGGCCAAGCTGCTGCGCAGCCTGGCCGCGGCCCCGCCCCGCCAGCTTCGCCACGACCTGCTGCTGCTGGCCGATGGCACCGCCCTATGCTGCCAGGCCGGCCCCACCGCCGATGAGCCCCACCATGGCACCCAGCACACCTGGCTGCTCAGCCTGCGCGACATAACCGAGCAGCACCAGCTTCAGGCCGACAGCCAGTTGGCCTCGCGCATCTCCGACGAAAACCCCAACCCTATTGTACGGCTGGGGCCGCAGCAGCAGCGCTATGCCAACACGGCCGCCCGCCAGCTCAGCCAGCAGCTGCCGCGTCCGGAACGCGTGCGGCTGCTGCGACAGCTGCAGCACGCCGCCGCGGCCGCCCTGGCCCAGGCCACCGCCCACGAGCTGGAGCTGCTGGCCGGCCGCCGCACGTTTGAAGTGAAGGTGCTGCCGTTTGCGCCCGAAGGCTACGTGAACTTGTATCTCGTGGACGTTACGGAGCAGAAGGCCGTGCGCAACCAGCTCCGCGAGCATCAGCACTTCATGGAGCAGGTGCTCGACACGATTCCGACCATCGTGTTTGTGCGCGACGCCGAGCAGAAAATCCTGTTTCAAAACCAGGCCATGGCCAACCTCGTGAAAGCGTCGCCGGTACCCGACGACCTGAGCCAGGTGAAAACGGACAGCCAGCTGGCCCGCGAGCTGGCCGAATACGCCGCCATTGATGCCCAGGTGATGAGCACCGGCCGCGAAATAGCCCGCGAGGAGGCCTTCACGCTGGCCGATGGCAACGTGCACTGGTTCTACACCATCAAGCGCCCCCTCTACCGCCCCGATGGCACCGTGCACGTGCTGGGCGTAAGCACCGACATCACCGCCCACAAGCAGGCCCAGCAGACGCTGGAGCGCAGCGAAAAGCAGTACCGCGACCTGATGCACTACGCCCAGGCCCTCATCTGCACCTACGACCTCAATGGCATCATGCTCTCGGTGAACCCCGCCCTGGAAAGCCTGCTGGGCCTGCCCGCCACGGAGCTACTGGGCCAGCCCATGCGCAACCGCCTCCGCCCCGACGACCAGTCGGTGTTTGCCGATTACCTCGACCAGATTGCGGCCTCGGGCGAGGCCAAAGGCGTGATGGGCGTGCTGCCCCACGGCAGCCAGGAAGTGCGCCACCTGCTCTACCACAACTTTGTGGTGCGCGAGCCCAGCCAGCAGCCCTACGTAATTTCGCACTCCCACGACATTACGGAGCGCATCCGGACCGAGCAGGAGATGCAGCGGGCCAAGCTGGCCGCCGAGGCCGCCGTGCGGGCCCGCGAAAACTTTCTGGCCAACATGAGCCACGAAATCCGCACGCCCATGAACGGCGTGCTGGGGGTGGCCAACCTGCTGGCCAAAACGCCGCTTACGCCGCAGCAGCAGGAGTATTTGCACACCATCCGCACCTCGGGTCAGCACCTGCTGGCCGTGCTCAACGACGTGCTCGACATGGCAAAAATCACCAGTGGCAAGCTGGAGTTCAACATCGAGTCGTTTAACCTGTGCGAAGCCATGACCCAGGCCGTGCAGCCGCTGGCCCTGCAGGCCATGGCCAAAGGCATCCAGTTCATCAGCCAGCCCCTGCGCGACACCTGCCCCAGCGTGTGGGTGCAGGCAGATGCGCACCGCCTGAGCCAGATTATGCTCAACCTGGTCAGCAACGCCATCAAGTTCACGCCGGCGGGCGGCAGCGTGCTGGTGGCCGGCGAGTGCCGCGCCGAAACCGCCGACTCGCTCACCATTGAATACCGCGTGACTGATACCGGCGTGGGCATGCTGCCCGAAGTGCAGGCCCGCATCTTCGAGAGCTTCACCCAGGCCTACGCCGATACCTCGCGGCGCTTTGGGGGCACGGGGCTGGGCCTGAGCATCAGCCGGGCACTGGTGCAGGAAATGGGCGGCACCCTCACGGTACAGAGCCAGCCCGGCACGGGCAGCTGCTTTGCGTTTTCACTGACGCTGCCCAAGGCCACGGCCGCCGTGCTGGCCGCCCCGCCCGAAAACTTCGATACCGGCGTGCTGAAAGGAGTGCGCGTGCTGCTGGTGGAAGACAACGACATCAACCGCTACGTAGCCCGCCGCACCATGCAGGAATGGGGCATGGTGGTGAGCGAAGCCATCAGCGGGGCCAAGGGTGTGGCCCTGTTTGAGCAGCAGCCGTTTGAAGTAGTGCTCATGGACATTCAGATGCCGGGCATGAACGGCCTGGAAGCCACCGCCCTCATCCGCCAGCACCCCGACCCGGCACGGGCCAGCATCCCGATTCTGGCCCTCACCGCCAACGCCTTCCGGGCCGACCACGAGCACTACCTGGCCTCCGGCATGGACGACTGCCTCGCCAAGCCATTCGAGGAGGCCCAGCTGTACGCCAAGCTCCTGAGCATGGTCCGCCGCTGATGCCGCAGCGGGCAGCAACAGCCTGCCAAACCAGAAACAGCGCCCCGTTGCTGCCGATATGCTGGCAGCAACGGGGCGCTGTTTCTGGCGCGGGTTTCAGGCGCAGCTACCGGCCTACTGGCTTTGCGCCAGCTCCTGCTGAAACTGGCGCACCACGGCCGCGGCCATGTGCGTCACCAATTGCTGCACCGCCAGCATGCGCGGCTTATCGGGGGCGTGGCGCGCCAGACCGTCGAGCTGCTGGAGCAGGCGGGCGCTGGGCTCTATGCGCAGGTTGCCGAGTGTGGCCCGCAGGCTGTGCGCCAGCTGTGCCACCTCCGCCCAGTCTTCCTGCTCGATGGTGGTGTGCAGCTGCGCCAGTTGCTCGGGCACCCGGACCACAAACAGCTGCTTGATTTCGCGCACAAACTCGGCATCCTGCGCAATCTTGCCCATGCCCGAAAAATCGTAGAGTGGGGCAGTCGGGCCGGGAGTGGGCCGTTTTTCGGTGTTCGGGACGCAGGCCACCAGGGTGCAGGTGGCGGCAGGCAGCAGGGCGGGCGGCAGCGGTAGGGCGTGGTTCATAGAGAGGTAGTAAGCAAGAAATGGCACTGCTGCTTTGCCGGCGCATACGTGGCGCCGGCCCGGCCACCAGCCAGCCGCAGCGGGCAGAAGCACGCGGGCCCCGGCGCCGGTTTCCGGAGCAGTGCCCGCGTGTCAGCTAAGCCAATGCCAAACCGCACGCCTCCCGACAACTCTTTTATGTTCAGCCTTATAACAACCCCGATTACTCGACCACGCTCCATGGTTTGGAATGCCACTCCAGATGCTGGAGCATAGCCGCTTTAAGTGGGCACGCTTCAAGGAAAGGAAGCAGAATCGGCAGGCAGTTTTCTTTCATGCACGCGGCGCGGCTGCCACAGGCCACGGCACCGGACACGGCAGCCGGGTGAGGCTGGGCGAGGCCCGCGAAATAAGCGGGCGGGCAGTTGAAAGTTGGCCTTACCTTGCAGCCGGCCGCAACGTTGTGCGGGCGGGCTGCGTCCCTGTGATTCTACCTTTTTCTACTATGCGCTTCCTCACTCCATTTCTGCTTTCACTAGGCTTCACCGCCACGGCCTTTGCCCAAACCAAACCCGCCACCACTCCCAACCCGCTGATCCGGCAGATGGTGGAGGAAATCTCCGAAAAGAACCTGCGCGACGACATCGACAAGCTCGTGAGCTTCGGCACGCGCCATACCCTGAGCGACACCCAAAGCAAGAAGCGCGGTATCGGGGCAGCCCGCAACTGGGTGGAAGGTGAGTTTCGCAAGTACAGCAAGGCTAGCGGTGGGCGGCTCAAAGTCGAGCAGGACACGTTCACCATCAAGCCCGACGGCCGCCGCATCAACCGGCCCGTGCTGATGGCCAACGTCATGGCCACGCTGCCCGGCACCGACCCTACCGACAAGCGCGTGTTCATCGTGAGCGGCCACATCGACTCGCGGGTGTCGGACGTGATGAACGCCACCGCCGACGCCCCCGGCGCCAACGACGACGGCTCGGGCACGGTGGCCGTGATGGAGCTGGCCCGCGTGATGAGCAAGCAGCAGTTCCCGGCCACCATCATCTTCGTGGCGGTGCAGGGCGAAGAGCAGGGCCTCTACGGCTCCACCCACTTGGCCAAACGGGCCAAAAAGGAAGGCTGGAACCTGGTGGCGATGCTCAACAACGACATCATGGGCAACTCCACCGGCCACGACCCCGAAATCAAAAATACCACCCAGCTGCGCGTGTTCAGCGAAGGCGTGCCCGCCACCGAAACGCCCGACGAGGCCAAAGTACGCCGCACGTTGTCATCGGAAAACGACTCGCCCAGCCGGCAGCTGGCCCGCTACAGCCGCGAGGCCACCAAGCAGTACGTGCCCGGCCACGAGGTAGTGCTGGAGTATCGCCCCGACCGGTTCCTGCGCGGCGGCGACCACACGCCCTTCAACCAGCAGGGCTTCACGGCGGTGCGCTTCTCGGAAGTGAATGAGGACTTCCGCCACCAACACCAGGACCTGCGCACCGAAAACGGTGAGGAATACGGAGACTACGCCAAGTTCATGGACTTCGCCTACCTGCGCAAGAACACCGGCGTAAACCTGGCCACCCTGGCCGCGCTGGCGCTGGCCCCCGCCGCCCCCGAAAACGTAGGCGTGCTCACGGCCAACCTCACCAACCGCACCGAGCTGAAGTGGGAAGCCCCGAAAGTCGGCGAGAAGCCAGCAGGCTACTACGTGCTCATGCGCGAAACCAGCGCCCCCGAGTGGCAGCAGAAGTTCTTCGTGACCGACACCAAAGCCGACCTGCCCCACAGCAAGGACAACTTCATCTTCGGCGTGGTCAGCGTGGACGCCGAAGGCCACGAGAGCCTGCCAGTGCTGCCCAAGCCGGTGCGCTAACGCGGCCCCGGCTCTGGTATTCCTGAAGCCCTTCCGCCAAGGCGGGAGGGCTTTTTTTTGTGTGCCGATTTTTCAGGGCGTAACGCTGCTGCGCTATTGCCAGACCTAGCCAAGTGCCTATATTGCTCCCAGAATTACTCTATTACGCATTCTATTCGCAATGCCTATCCATTTTCGCACTACGGTTTACGGGCTGATTACGGCCGGATTGATGACTGCCCAAACAGGCTGGGCACAGACGAGGAAAGCGCCGGGCGCGTTACCGAAGCAGGTCTCTATTCTGGATGGGCGGGCCTACCTGCGTTTTCCGGCCGGCGCCGTCAGCTCGGCCCGGCCGGTGGATATCATGTCGGCCAAGCCGGACGAGCAGTTGGAAACCCGGGTCGTGATGGACTTTGGGGAGCATCGGGTGGTGTTTTTTGCCCGTGAGTTGTTCCGGCTAGCAGATAAGCAGTTCGTCAGCCAAGCCGCTGCCTTCGAGGCGGGCCGTTTTCCTGCTACCACTCAGGTCATTGGCAATACCGATTCCCTGGCGGCAGTGGTCAGCACCGCCACCCGCCACGATACGGCAGCGTCGGCCATTCTGCTCAAGCGGCTCCTTGTGCGCACCATCGACAACACCGTATTGGTGGTGGATGCATACGTGAACCCGCAAGGGTTTCCGCGTAAGGCCAAATACGAGGCGTTGGCAGACAGCGTATTCCGCACGGTGCGCCCCGGCAAACGCCTGCTCAGCCGCAAAGCCCACACCGAAACCCAGGACAGGCTGGTGTTTCAGCTGCCGGAAAACTACGTCCTGAGCCGCAAGCAGAGCTACGATTTCTTCGTGTACAGCATCCGGCCCATGACGCCCCTGTTAGCGGAAAGCACCAGCGGTATCACGGTGTACCTGGGCAACCACCCCAGCCCAGTTTACCGCGACGAAGGCATGCCCGCCAGTGCCGCGCAGCCGCTGGATGGCAACTTTTTAGGTAAAAAAATCCAGTGGATGGGCTTCAGCAAGCCTACGGATCAGCTGTACTGGCGGGAGCAGATTATTCCGGCTGCCCTAGGCAAAAACGGACAGCTGGCCCACGTATTCGTCCACAGCACTTCCCCCGGCGGCCTGAACGAACTCACGGCAATTGTCGAAGCCATTACCGTGAAGAAGTAGGTATCCTGCGTTGTTGGCGGATGCTGGCGTCACCACATAGTTTTCAGCGCCTGCCCTCCCCCATGCGCCCCACCCCCGACAACGTCTTCAACCGCTTGGCCCAGCGGCAGCTGCCGTGGGAATGGGCCTGGGCGTGGTTTGCTACGTTGCCCGCGGTGGCGCAGCAGGCCCGTCTGGCGGAGCTGGCAGACTACATTCAGCAGGCGCACCCCACCCCGGCGTTGGTGCAGCAGGCCCTGGCGGAAGCCCCCATGAAGCCCACCGCCACTCCGCTAGTGTTGCTGCGGGTTCACGGCCTGCCAGAGGCATTGCGCCGCATCCAGCAACTGCCGCCACCTGAGTATCCGAATGCCTTCCGGGCATTGCTGAGCCTGTTCAGCATCGCCGACGCGCACCGCCGCCGCACAGAATGCCAGCACGGCTGCTCACACGACTGGCATAACCTGCCGCCGCTGCCCTGAGGCGCCCTTACCATTTCGGCGGCGCGCCCTACCAAAATGGGGTGACAGATTGATTACCTGCCACTTCCACTGCTGCTAAAAACTTCGTTTTTGAAGCGTAATCCGCTTTCAAGCCAGGCAAACCAGCGGCTGGCATGGCGCGTGTACCACCTGTCGCAACAGTTTCACTTTTGCGGCCCTAGGCTACTCCTGATTATGCTTACGCTGTATATTTTTCTTGCCTTGGGGCTGGTATTGCTCTTCATGGGCCTGTGCATTGCGCAGGAATACGAGCGGGCCATTGTGTTCCGGCTGGGCCGGTATGTGGGGCAGCGCGGGCCGGGGCTTTACTGGATTATCCCCTTCATTGAGCGCCGGCAAACCATCGACATCCGCACCAAAACCGTGGACCTGGAGCAGCAGGAAACCATCACCAAAGACAGCGTCACCATCAAGGTAAACGCCGTGCTCTGGTTTAAGGTGGTGGATCCGGCCAGCGCCATCATCAAGGTGGCCAACTTCAACCAGGCCGTTTACCAGCTGGCCGTTACGGCCCTGCGCAACATCATCGGGCAGCACCAACTCGACGAGGTTCTGCGCGGCCGCCAGCAGATCAACGCCTCCCTGCTGCAGCTGGTAGACGCCGCCACCGAGCCCTGGGGGGTGAAGATTGAGCTGGTGGAAATCAAGGACGTGGAGATTCCCGAGTCTATGCAGCGCGCCATGGCCCGCGAGGCCGAGGCCATCCGCGAGAAGCGGGCCCGCATCATCAAGGCCGAAGCCGAGCTGGAAGCCAGCGTGAAGCTCACGCAAGGGGCCCGTGAGATGGAAAACAGCCCCATGGCCCTGGAGCTCCGCCGCATGCAGATGCTCTCGGAAATTGGTATCGACAACAACACGACCACCGTGGTGCTCATTCCCTCGGAGTTCACCAACCTGGCCCGAGGCTTTGCCCAAGGGCAGTCGGCTACCACGGTTTCGTAAGCCGGGCGAGCTGCTGCAAGCGGCCCGGGCGCTGTCCGTCGGCGTGGCTGCTGGCCGCGCAGAAACGGGGTGCTGCTGGCAGCTGTAGGGCCACTTTTTACGGGTCCGATTTGGAAGTTACCACAACTGCGGCCGTACTTGCGGCCGCAAAACGGCGCGGAAGGTCTTTTCTCGCGCCAGCCTTTGCCCCTTCCATCATGCGCCTTTCCGCTGTTTCTTCTGCTTCCTGTGCCTCGCTGGCTTGTGCCGGCGTGGTGTGCGTAGTGCGGAAGAACAGCAAGCGGGCCGGCCTGACCCTGGGCCTGATGATGGTCAAGAAATCGAAGAAACGCAACCCGACCTGACCGTCGCAACCGTTCGTCGTACCTCACTACCACTGAACTTCCAAGCGCCGGTCCTCCCCAGGATCGGCGCTTTTTTTTCGCCTGATGTTTCACCTAGCCCGCAACCTGGCGGGCGCATTTCCCGACCTTCCGGTTCGGTTTCCTGCACTATGAAAGTTCTCAAGTTTGGCGGTACGTCCGTCGGGTCGGCGCAGCGGATGCGCGAGGTTGCCGAGCTGATTCATGCGCCCCAGGAGCGGCGCATCGTGGTGCTGTCGGCCATGAGCGGCACCACCAACACGCTGGTAGGCATTGCCGAGCTGCTGCGCGCCGAAGACGTGGCCGCCGCCACGGCCCGTATCGAAATCATGCGCCAAGACTACCTGATGGTGGCGCGCGAGCTGCTGCCCGATGCCACCCTGGCCGCCGCCGCCAGCAAAGACCTCGACACCGTATTCCGCACCCTGTTCGACCTCACGCGCCAGCCGCTGTCGGCCTCGGGCGAGCGGGTGATTCTGGCCCAGGGCGAGCTGCTGAGCACCTGCCTGTTTCATCACTACCTGACCGGCGTGCTGCACCGCGACGCCGTGCTGCTGCCGGCGCTGGAGTTCATGCGCCTCGACCACAACGACGAGCCCGACGCCGACTACATCCGGGAACACCTGCAGGCCCAGCTGGCGCAGCACGAAGGCCGGCCGCTGTTCGTTACGCAGGGCTACATCTGCCGCAACGCGCACGGCAAAACCGACAACCTCAAGCGCGGCGGCTCCGACTACTCGGCCTCGCTGATCGGGGCCGCCGCCGATGCCACCGAAATCCAGATCTGGACCGACATCGATGGGCTGCACAACAACGACCCGCGCGTGGTGGAAGGCACCTACCCCATCCGCGAGCTGTCGTTTGACGAGGCCGCCGAGCTGGCGTATTTCGGGGCCAAGATTCTGCACCCCAGCTCCATTCTGCCGGCCGCCAAGCACGGCATTCCGGTGCGCCTGCTGAATACCATGCAGCCCGAGGCACCCGGCACGCTCATCTCCAGCCAGACCGGCTCCGAGCCCATCAAAGCCGTGGCGGCCAAAGACGGACTGGTAGCCATCAATATCAAGTCGAGCCGGATGCTGCTGGCGCATGGCTTCCTACGCAGCGTGTTCGAGGTGTTCGAGCGGCACCGCACGTCCATCGACATGATTACGACCTCGGAAGTGGCCGTGTCGCTCACCATCGACGACGCCACCCACCTGCCCCAGATTTTAGAGGAGCTGCGCGGTTTCGGTACCGTGGAAGTGGACCGCGACCAGACCATTATTTGCCTCGTCGGCAACCTGATCCAGGAAACCAACGGCGCCGCCCGCCTCGTATTCGACTCGCTGGCCGACGTGCCGCTGCGCATGATTTCCTACGGCGGCTCGCCCAACAACATCAGCCTGCTGGTGCACTCCTCCGACAAAGTACGCACCCTGAAAGCCCTGAACGCCGGCCTGTTTCAGCGTGCCTAACCCCCTATCCAAAAGAGAGGGGGGACTAGCAGTAGAATAATATTTTTCACTCACCTTTTCACACCTCATTCCCAGCCCATTTCTAGCTTTCTAATAGGCTAGAAACTAGTCCCCCCTCTCTTTTGGAGAGGGGGTTAGGGGGTGAGGTTTCGTTGACATGCCTTTTACTCTTGCCCCCGAGCTGCACGCGCAGCCCACCCCTTTCTACCATTACGACCTGGGTTTGCTGGATGCCACGCTCACGGCGCTGCAGCAGGCGGCCCGGCCGCGCAATTTTCAGGTGCACTACGCCCTCAAGGCCAACGTCAACCTGCCCGTGCTGGCCCGCATCAAGGACCACGGCCTGGGCGCCGACTGCGTGAGCGGCGGCGAGGTGCAGCGCGCCCTAGAGGCCGGTTTCGCGCCGGAGCACGTGGTGTTTGCGGGCGTGGGCAAGTCCGACGCCGAAATCCGGCTGGCGCTGGCGGCGGATATCTGGTGCTTCAATGCCGAGTCGGCGGAGGAGCTGGCGGTGCTCAACGAGCTGACCGGCGCACAAGGCCGCACGGCGCGGGTGGCCCTGCGCGTGAACCCCAACGTGGACGCCCACACCCACGCCTATATAACCACCGGCCTGGAAGCCAACAAGTTCGGCATCAGCCTCGCCGATCTGCCGGCTGTGGTGGCGCAGTTCAGCAGCTGGCCGCACCTGGAGCTGGTGGGGCTGCACGCCCACATCGGCTCCCAGATTACCGACCTGAACGTGTTTGCCGAGCTCAGCCAGCGCCTCAACGAGCTGCAAACCTGGCTGGAAAGCCAGGGCCACCAGCTGCCGCACCTCAACGTGGGCGGCGGCCTCGGCATCAGCTACGAGCAGCCCGACGGCCAGCCGATTCCGGATTTCGAGGGCTACTTCTCGATGTTCGACCGGCACCTGGTGCGCCGGCCGGGCCAGCAGGTGCACGTAGAGCTGGGCCGCGCCGTGGTGGCGCAGTGCGGCACGCTGCTGAGCCGGGTGCTCTACGTCAAGCAAAGCCAGTCCACGCGCTTCGCCATTCTGGATGCCGGCATGACTGAGCTGATGCGCCCGGCCCTCTACGGCAGCTACCACCACATCCAGAACCTGAGCAGCACCGCCCCCGAGCTGCTCTACGACGTGGTCGGTCCCATCTGCGAGTCGTCGGACACGTTCCGCAAAGCTGTGGCGCTGCCCGAAACCCGGCGCGGCGACCTGGTGGCTATCCGCTCGGCCGGGGCCTATGGTGAGGTGATGTCGTCGGGCTACAACCTGCGCGAGAAGGTGGCGGCGGTGTACGTAGGCGAGTAAGGTTAGGCGTTTGCAGGGGAAAGGAACGTCATGCAGAGCGGAGCGAAGCAGCTCGCCAGTGTAGTAATTCTACCACACTGGCGAGCTGCTTCGCTCCGCTCTGCATGACGTTCTGATTTCTGCGCTTGGCACATGCCACAGCACACAGCAACCTCTGCGCGGTCTGGGAGTTACATACTTACACCTTCCGCGCCGTGCCATGAACATTCTGCTTACCGGAGCCAACGGCTACATTGGCCAGCGTTTACTGCCGCTGCTGGTAGCGGCCGGCCACCACGTAGTGTGCCTCGTGCGCGACCCGCGCCGCTTCGAGCTTTCAGACAGCCTGCGGGCCAGCGTGACGGTGGCCGAAGGCGACCTGCTCAAGCCCGAAACGCTGGCGGCACTGCCGCTGGAAATCGACGCGGCCTACTACCTGGTGCACTCCATGAGCGGGCACGACAAGGACTTTTTCCGGCTGGAGCAGCAGTCGGCGCTGAACTTCCGTGCTTACCTTGACCGCACGAGTGCCCGGCAGGTGGTGTACCTGTCGGGCATCGCCAACGACCGGGCGCTGAGCGTGCACCTTCGCTCGCGCAAGGGCGTGGAGAAGATTCTGGGCAAGGGCCGCGTGCCACTCACGGTGCTGCGGGCCAGCATCATTATCGGCTCGGGGTCGGCGTCGTTTGAGATTATCCGGGACCTGGTGGAGAAGCTGCCCGTGATGATTACGCCGCGCTGGCTGAATTCGCGCTGCCAGCCCATCGGCATCCGCGACGTGATGCACTACCTCATGGCCGTGCTCGACAACGACGCCTGCCGCGGCCGCTCCTTCGATATCGGCGGGCCCGACGTGCTGACCTACCGGCAGATGCTGCTGGAGCTAGCCGCCGCCCGCGGCTACCGGCGCTACATCGTCACGGTGCCGGTGCTCACGCCGCGGCTGTCGTCGTGGTGGCTGTTTCTGGTCACGCGCACCACGTTTTCGCTGGCCCAGAGCCTCGTGGAGAGCCTGCGCAACGACACCGTGGCCAACCCCAAGCGCAGCATTGCGGCCGTGGTGCCACATACCTGCATGAGCTACCGGCAGGCCGTGGACCTGGCCTTCCAGCGCATCGAGCAGAACGAAGTGGTAAGCAGCTGGAGCGACGCGCTGAGCAGCGGCGTAATGCCCCGCAACTACATGGACCACATCCGGATTCCGCAGTACGGCCTGCTGCAGGACCGCCAGACGCTGCGCTTCACCCGCGACCCGCAGCAGGTGCTACAGAACGTGTGGAGCATCGGCGGGGAGCGGGGCTGGTACAAGGTGGACTGGCTCTGGCGTATCCGGGGCCTCATGGACAAGATGGTGGGCGGCGTGGGACTGCGCCGCGGCCGCCGCTCCCCCACCGACCTGCGCGCCGGCGACCCACTCGACTTCTGGCGCGTACTCGTGGCCGACCGCGCCCAGGGCCGCCTGCTGCTCTACGCCGAAATGAAGCTGCCCGGCGAGGCGTGGCTGCAGTTCCGGGTGCTACCCAATGACGACGGCTCGCACACGCTGGAGCAGCTGGCCGCGTTCCGCCCGCGCGGCCTGGCCGGGCGCCTGTACTGGTATTCGCTGGTGCCGTTTCACTTCATCATTTTCAAAGGCATGATTGAGAACATCGTGCACTACGGCGACTCGGTGCCGCTGCCGGCCGTAGCCGCCAAGCAACCCGCGTAAACGGCAGCTACGAGCCATAGCCTGCCCGCCCTGAACACGCGCCATTTTACGTTTCGCCGTTACTGCTGTTGGTTAAGCTGGCAGCACTCCGGCCGTGACGCAGCGAGCCTCCAGGCTACTATGCACCATCCGGTCTGCGCACAATAAAATCAGCATAAAGGTGTATTTCTTCAGATAGTCAGAAGTCCCGAAACACTCAGGCAAAACACCATTCTATCAGATAGATAAAAAAGCAGAAGCCTGATTTAAAAAGTCTGACATACGCTAATTCTGGTTGGAAGTCAGCAAGCCGGACTGCTAGCTTAGCTGCCGTTACCACCCTATTCTTATATAAGCCAGTCCGGATCGGAACGGCGCGCTGATTTAGGTGACCTGCAAGGTGTAAATGGCCGTCATTCTCTTGGATTGACGGCCATTCGGGTTTTGTGCCCGCGGTTGCTTTGGCGGTGAGAATAGTCGTTGCTTTTGCTGTCTGTATTTCCGCTACGCCTATGCTCTGTACTGTTACGCTGCCGTTGCCCACTGCTGTCGGGCATAGCTACTACACCACGTTTTACCTGCTGGCCTTTGGGCTGAACCTGGCGCTGCTGGTGTGGGAGGGCCACCGCCGGGGCTACGCCATGCGGCCGTGGCTGGTGGTGCTGGCCTGCACCACGCTCAGCTTTATTCTGGGCACCAAGCTGCTGGCCCTGTCGGGGCCGGAGTGGCGGGAGTTGCTGCACACCGGGCACTGGCCAGGCTCGGGGGCGCGCACGGTGCTGGGCGGGGCACTGGCCGGCACGCTCACGCTGCTGGCGCTGCGGCGGCCGTTTGGGTTCAGCTGGCACGTGTTCGATGCCTTCACGCTGCCGATGTGCGCGGCGCTGGCGGTGCAGTGCGTGGGCTGCGTGTTCACCGGCTGCTGCTTCGGCGAGCTGACGGCCGGCAACTGGGGCCTGAAGTACGCGCCCGGCACCTTGCCCTACCTGTGGCAGGAGGCGCGCGGGCTGCTGGCGCCCGGGGCCGCGCAGTCGTTGCCGGTGCACCCCACGCAGCTGTATTAGCTGGGGCTGTGTGTGGTGGTGGGCGGCGTACTGGTGCTCACGCGGCACCGGGCGTGGCCGGGCGGCAGCCGCCGCCTGCTGCACCTGGGGCTGCTGCTGGCTGGCCGCTTCCTGATTGAGTTCTGGCGCGACCCGGCCGGCGAGCAGGTCGGCGCCGCCTTCCATACCCACGCCGGCCTGGCCCTGAAACAGGTGCAGTGGGCATTGCTGTTGCTCGTGCCGCTGGTGCTGGGCGCCTGGGCATGGCTACTGTACCGCAACCGGCACACCGCACCGCAGCCCGAGCAGCTGCCCACGCAGAACCCGGTGCGCAACCTGCTGGCCGTGGCCGGGCTGCTGCTGCTCACGGCCTGGCTGGGGCCGCAGGCTCTCACCCGGCCCGAGGTGCTGGTGGTGAAAGCGCTGCTGCTCACAGTGCTGGTACTCGAAGGCGGCGCGCTGCTGCTGGGGGCGGCCGGCACCATCCGGCCTGCCCGCATGGCACTGCCCCTCACCCTGGCCGCCGGCGTGCTGGTGCTCACCAGCCAGACGCCCGCCGATTCCAGCAGTGCGCCCTACTTCTCGTTTACGCCCGGCTACGTCGCCGGTAGCTACGATGAAGACGTTACTTATAGTCCGAGTGGGGGCTGCTCCGGCTCCGGCGGCCCTAGCACCCGCGCCGGCTACTACCACCAATATCGGGCGATGGGCGGCGAAGCAGCCTACACACGGCCCAGCCTCCACCGGCCAGGCCGCGTAACCTACGGCCTAGGCATCTATGGCGGCAGGGAGTACGTGAATGCGCAGAGCCTTCCCCTAGGCAGCCCGTTTTTGACGGGCAATGCCACCGACGGCCGGCGCTTTCCGCTGTTCGATGTAAACCCATTCATTGCGCGCGACCGTAGCCAGCCTGGCCGTTTCGGCTATGGCGTGCGAGTTGGGCTGCACATGGGCCATCTGGCCAACATAGCGCCCGAAAACGCCGAGGACTCGCTAAGAACAGAATACGTCCTGCCCGATGCCAGCATCTGGCTGGGGGTGCGCCGCACGCTGTTTTTTCAGGCCGATTATGGTAATGGTCTGTTGGCGTTGGGCAACGGCACCGGCCGTTTGGCACTTGGCTCGGGCCTGGGCTCCGACTGGAACCGGCAGCTACTGGCTGGAGTGGCACTATCCAACCACACCCCTGGCTTGTCGATGGGCTTCCTGAGTGCCAGTTTCCCGGTCGGCCGCACCGGCCTGTGGCTGGAGCCCTACGGCGCTACCGATTTTGGGCGGCACCGTCAGGTGTCGCTACGAGTGCAATACCGGCTGCAGGCGCGCAAGTAGCAGGTGCGGCAACTTAGCCACTTGTAGCCTTCCAGCGCCCCAGGCCTCAAATCAGACAGAGGTAGAGTATTACCTATAAGGTATGGCAGGATTATTTCTTCGTTGGCGCCCAAGTCTGAGTCTTGTGTAACGAATCCAACAGCTTATACAGGCGAGTTAGCCCGAATGAGCCTATTCCTCCCTTGTCGTCCACCTGCAAATGACGGCCATCTGCGTACGCTATGTGCAGCGTAATATATGGCACGTGGTTGTAACCAACCTGATATTCACGCTTCAGCTTGTCTGGTTGCAGGTAATTCACCAGCTCGCCTAGTTGTTGTTGTGCACGGCTGGTGAGGGTAGTGCTCAGGTCCTCACACTTCTTTTTAGCTTTATCCAGTACCGGATATTCGCGGGAGTGATAGGTAACGCTGTCCTGAGGCCCAATGCGTATTGCTATTTCCTCAACTTCGTGATAGACGAAGTGAGAGGCATATAGCAGGCTGTCGACTCGTGTATTCGTGGGAGCAGGATTATACTCTATCAAACCGCCAAAACGGTAGGTCAGTAAGAATTCCTGGCGGCCGTCCTTCTCCAGCGGTTCCGTTATCAGAAAGGGCTTGTAATAATCGGAGTAAGCAATCAGCGGCTGGGTACCTTGATAGACGATGCGCGCTACCGGACAATACCGGTAAAACTGTCGGCGGAAACGCTCCAGCACCAGACTATCGCCCATATCCAACACACAGATGACTTTGCTTTTGCCGTAATGGCTGCCGGTTATCAGCAGGTCAGTCAGACCATTTCCATCAACGTCTGCTTTTTCCCAAGCCTTTATTTTCTCTCGTTTATACAGCTTCTGTACTCGCTTATCTTCAAATTGAAGCCGGGACTCCACGACGAAATTCTTGTGGTAATCATCTAACGACCTTACCAACTGCTGCACAGCAGCATCGGAGGTCAGCTTAGCTAACTTCCCTTGCATCTGAGCAGTAGCAGACCAGCTTGATAACAGCAAGAATATGAATACGGTATAGGCTTTCAGCATACTGTGCGAGTTATCCCTGCCCAAACACCGGCTCAATCCGGCCTTCCGGGTTGATCTGCAGAATGGCTTCGTAGTTCTTGCCGGTTTTGGCCGACATAAACCCACGGATGACGCCGGTTTTGCCTTTGCGCAGCAGCTGGTTCATCTGGGTGTCAGTGAGGGTTTTGCCGCCCCACTCGAAGGGCACGCGGAACTGGCAGTCCTCGCGGAAACGGGAGCATCCCCAGGCGCTTTTGCCGCGCAGCATCTGGCCCAGCCGGCACACCGGACACGGAATCTGGCCGGGGTCCTGGGGCGTGGTGGGCTTGCTTTCGGCGGCGCGCACCAGCTCCAGCGTGTGGGCCGGCGTGAGGCGGATGGCGGCGTCGAACTTCTGGCCGGCATCGTCCAGAAACCCTTTCATCACCGGCGTGCGGCCCTTTTTCAGCAACTCGCCCACCTGCTTGTCGGTGAGCTTCTTGCCCTCAAACTCGGTGGGCAGCCGGAACTGGCAGCCTTCCTTCCAGCGCGAGCAGCCCAGCGCCGACTTGCCGCGCAGCACGTGGCCGCTGCCGCAGGCCGGGCATGGCCCCAGCGCCCCTGGCACGGCCGGCGTGGCGGCGGCTTTCGGCGGACTGGCTTTGGCGGTAGCGCCGGCTTTCTGGCCGGTTAGGTCGGCCAACTCGGGCTTGTGGATACTGATGCCGCGGCCCGAGCCGTCCTGCTTCACCTCGTGCACCATCTCGCGCACCAGCTGCTGCAGCTCGCCCAGAAACTGCCTCGATTCCAGCTGGCCGCCTTCAATCTGACGCAGCTTCCGCTCCCACTGCCCGGTCAGCTCCGCCGATTTCAGCGTGGGGTTGCGGATCAGGCCAATCAACTCGACGCCGGTGGGCGTGGGCACAATCTTTTTCCGGTCGCGGCGGATGTAGCCGCGCTTGAACAGGGTTTCGATGATGGCGGCGCGGGTGGAAGGTCGGCCGATGCCGTTTTCCTTCATGGCCTGGCGCAGCTCCTCGTCGTCGACGTTGCGGCCGGCGGTTTCCATACCGCGCAGCAGCATGGCCTCGGAGTACTCGCGCGGCGGCTGGGTCATTTTGGCGTCAAGGCGCGGTTTGTGCGGTCCGGTTTCATCTTTCACGAAGCTGGGCAGCACGGTGCTCACCACGTCGTCGTCGCCTTCGCCGGCCGCTTTTGGGGCCGAGGGTGCCTGCTGCGTTGAAGGGTCGCCGTACACCTCGCGCCAGCCGGGGCTCAGGATCTGGCGGCCCCGGACGCGGAACGTGCGCCCGGCCACGTCGGCCGTCACAGTGGTGTTCGACACTTCGCAATCCGGATAAAACGCGGCCAGAAAGCGGCGCACGATGATGTCGTACACGCTGCTTTCGGTGCCGTGCAGGCTGTTCGCGCTGGCCCCAGTCGGGATGATGGCGTGGTGGTCGGTGACTTTGTTGTTGTTGAAGACCTTGGTGCTCTTGCGGATTTTGGGGGCTGCCAGCAGCGGCGCCGCCAGCGCGGCGTGCGCGCCGCCCAGCCCGCGCATAATGCCCGCAATTTTGGGGTACTGGTCGTCGGGCAGGAAGGTGGTGTCTACGCGCGGATAGCTCACCACTTTCTTCTCGTAGAGGCCCTGCACCGTCTTGAGCGTGTCTTCGGCCGAGAGGCCCAGCTGGTTGTTGCACTGCACCTGCAGCGCCGTCAGGTCGAACAGCGCCGGCGGGCTCTCCAGCGCCTTCTTGATTTCCACGTTGGTCACCGTCAGCGGCTGGCCGGTTACTTGGGTTAGGACAGCGTCGGCTTCTTCCTGGGTCACGAAGTAGCCGCGGGCTTTCAGGCGGGCCTTTTCGTCGGGCTCGTCGTCGTCCTTGCCCTTCTTCACCACGGCCACGTGGCTGAACATGGTGCCGCGGTACTCGGTGCGCAGCACCCAGTACGGCTCGGGCCGGAAGTTCTGGATTTCGTGGTAGCGGTCCACCAGCAGCGCCAGCGTGGGCGTCTGCACGCGGCCGATGCTGAGCACCTGCCGCTGGCCGGGCGCGTACTTGAGCGTGAACAGGCGGGTGGCGTTGAGGCCCAGCAGCCAGTCGCCAGCGGCGCGGCTTTTACCGGCCTGGTATAGGTTGTCGAACTCCGAGCCGTCGCGCAGGTTCTGGAAGCCCTGTCGGATGGCTTCCTCGGTGAGCGAGGAAATCCAGAGGCGCTTGAAGGGCTTGCGGTACTTGGCTTCCATCAGCACCCAGCGCTGAATGACTTCGCCTTCCTGGCCGGCGTCGCCGCAGTTTATCACCTCCTCGGCGTTGGCCAGCAGGTTTTTGATGACGTTGAACTGGCGCACCACGCCGTCGTCGCGGCGCATGAGCTTGATGCCGAACTGCTCGGGCACCATGGGCAGGTCGTGGATGCTCCAGCGCTTCCACTCGGGGCGGTAGTCCTCGGGCTCGCGCAGCTGGCAGAAGTGCCCAAACGTCCAGGTGACCTGGTAGCCGTTGCCCTCGTAGTAGCCGTCCATGCGCCGGTCGGCGCCCAGCACACTGGCAATTTCACGGGCCACGCTGGGCTTTTCGGCAATACAAACTTTCACAGAGTCTCGCTGATGTTGGCGCTGATTTCACGGAAACGGAAGTCAGCATGGAATCAACAAAGATAGAGTGCAGAAAGGTCGATTTGAAGCCAATAGAAATCAGCAGCCATATCTGTTGAAAATCACCTTTTCGCCTCAACGTTGTTGCCTTGGATTTGCTTTTGCCGCCGCCGTTTCCGTGGTTGGCAGTGTGAATTGCCGTTGTCTGCTTCTTCCTACTTCGCGCTTTCCGTGACGCCAGCTCTTCAGCCTGAATTGTGGGACAAAATCCAGCGGTTTGAGTTGGATGATACAGCCGCTACGTTTTCCTTTACCGACCGGCTAGCCCGCGAAAATGGGTGGAGCCTGCCCTTCTGCCTGCGGGCCGTACTGGAGTATAAGCGCTTTATTTTCCTGCTCTGCGTCACCCAGCAGCCGCTCACGCCTTCCGACGAAGTAGACCAAGTGTGGCACCTGCACTTGCTGTACACCCGCTCCTACTGGGTTGATTTCTGCCAGCACACTCTGGGCCAGCCCATTCACCACGGCCCCACCCGCGGCGGCAGCCAGGAGCACGCCAAGTTCGACGACTGGTATGCCCGCACGCTTGCCCACTACGCCGCCGTGTTCGGACAAGCGCCACCCGACCTGTGGTCACTGTCCACCGTTCGTTTCAAGCCAGCTCACTTCCAGCGCGTTAATTTATCTACTCACTGGCTGCTTCCCCGTTTATGGCCACTCCGGCGCTTTCGAAACCGCAACAAGTAGACAACTTCCTGATCGAGGCCCGGCCTACGGAACTGTTGCTGCTGCTGGCTGACGCCACTCCGCCACTGCGGCAACAGCTACGACTCACGTTTTTGGAACTGCTGCGCCGGCAAGTGCTGGTGCTGGAAAACCGCGCCGTGCAGCCCCACCCCTCCGACCCGATTAGCTATAGTAGTTACCTGCGGCCTGGCCCCACCTTTACAGATTACCAGCCCCGCCCTTATGAAGCACTGCTGCTACGCCCATTCACGCAGAATTCATTGCCTGAAATGCTGCTCAAGCATTTCGTTAAGCTAGCTTTTCGGGCGGCGCAGTCGGCGGGGCAGTTTGGGAAGCTGGTGCGCCAGCACCGGCCCTTGGTCGGCCTGTACAAGCTCAGCTGGTGGCGCTGGGCGTTGGGGATCTGGCACCTAACGCCAAGCGGTACCACGCTGCGTCATCAGCTGGAAAGCAAGCTTATCGGCTACGACACGACTTTGGGCCAGTTAAACTTGCAGGATGCCGCTGCCGCCACGACGCTGGCTGCCCAACTTGGGGGAGTGTTGTTTATGCTGCCTACGTTTCAGTCACCTGATGGCCATGTGCTCGACCAGGAACTATACCGGGCCCAGCGCGAGCAAGAACAAACCAGCGGAGCCGATTGGTCGGGTGGCAGCAGCGACGGCATCGACTCCTGGCACGACTGCGGCCACCACTTCGATAGCCACGCCGATAGCGCCGATAGTGATGGTTCCAGTGGCTCCGGGTGCGGCGGCGACTCGGGCTGCGGTGGCGACTCAGGGTGCAGCGGCTGCGGTGGTTGCGGAGGCGACTGAATAAGCTGCTGAAATAGTAGTGCTCCAAGTTAACCGCCTACGCCTACTCCCCCATCCGCCGCACCATGCGCACGGTGGCTACGCAGCGGAAGCCCAGCCAGCTCTGCGGCCCCTGGTAGCGCTGTTGCGACTCCAATGTCAGGCTCCGCATGGAGCTTTGGAACGAGCCGCCTTTCGCTATGCCTTTTGTGGCCGTCATTTCGGCGGCGTTGCCGATGATGTTGTAGAGGCCGAGGTAGTTGGTGGGGTTCACGTACACATACTCCAAGCCCAGTTGGCTGGGCTTCGCCGAGCACTCAAACGCTTGGTTGGTTTCGCTCGTGTAATAGTTTTCGCGCAGGTTGTAGGGCAGCTTGTAGATGGCGCTGGTGGCCGGAATCTGCAGCGCAGCCAAGCAGGAGTCGAGGCCGGGCTCTTTGCGCGTGGCTACGGGCTTTGGCCGGGCTTTGGGGCTGGGCGGCACCAAGGCGGCCGGCGTGTGTCCGCTGCCGAGCGGGCCCGCGGCAGCCTGCTGCCACTCCGCCTCGGTGGGCAGGCGGTATTCTACCGTCACGGCGTAGCCGCGCAGCTCAGGGTGCTTCTTCTGAAATTCGGAGGACTGCAGCACCGACTCGTTGACGACCATGCTGCGCCATCTGCAGTACGCCAGCGCCTGTTCGTAGCTGATGCCCACAGCCGGATAGTAGCGGAAGCCCGGATACCGGAAGTAATACTCGGTGCTGGGGCCGCCGGCCGCCCCCGCTGGTGGCGTAGTTGTCAGAATCGTCCAGGTGGTAGAGTCAGGCAGCTGGCTGCGGTAAAAGGCGGTGGAGGAGTCCAGCCGAATACGCTGCAGATACTCCAGCCAATGAATGTTCGCCACTTCTGATTCGTCGATGAACAGGTTTTCGGCCAGCCGGATGGTGCCCGGCGGCTCCGGGGCCGGCGGGGCAGCACGGCCGGACTGGGCGGGTGCCGGCTGGCACCACAAGCTCAGGCAGCCAAGTAGCAAAGCAGATTTTACCGATACACCATTCATCGAAGCAGATAGTTTGGATGGCCCCATCGTGTGTTAGGGGGCAGGATAACAAAGAACTCTAAACTACCTATATAGACTGGCAGCCAAGGCTTTTAGCAGCGCTGTACCCCCGAAGACCGGCTGAGCTGCGTACCCTATCAGGTAGCAGCTCTTTTCTCCGGGTATATGTGGGTAGTTTTTTCGTTGCTGGCGGCGCTGTCCGCGGCGGTAGTAGTTACGCTTTCCAAGGTGGGCGTCAAAAACATTGAGTCCAGCGTGGCCTTTGCCATCCAGTCGGTGCTGATTGTGGGTGTGGCGTGGGGTGTAGTGGCGTGGCAGGGCCACCTGCCCCAGGTCGCGCAGATTGACCGCCGCACCTGGCTGTTTCTGATTGCGGCCGGCATCATCACCTGCGCTTCGTCGCTGTTCTCGTTTCAGGCCCTGAAGATGGGGCAGGCCTCGCGCACCTCGTCGTTCGACAAAATCTCGCTGGTATTTTCCATCCTGCTGGCCGTATTTTTCCTGAAGGAAAAAGTAACGTGGCAGGTCATCCTGGGCGCCGCCCTTATGGCCAGCGGCGCCATCCTGATAGCCTTCACCAAGCCCGCCGAGTAAGTGGTGGGGTGGTGGGGTGGTGGATTGTCCAAATATCAACCCGCCAACCCACCACTCCACCACTCCACCAACCCGGCTACTCTACCGTCAGCACGATTTTGCCGGGCGCACCGCCTTTCTCGCTAAGGCGGTGGGCTTCGGCCAGGTCGCGCAGGGTGAAGGTTTTGTAGATGATGGGCTTGATGGTGCCCGCCTGCAGCCAGGCCGAAATCAGGGCCAGATCGGGGCCGCTGGTTTTGGCCAGGAACATGGATTGGCTTTTGTCGGAAAAGGCGGTGGCCAGCGCGCCCGTCACGAGGGCCGCCGGGTCGGGGGTGGTAGTAACGTAGCGGCCCAGACGGCGCAGGGCGTTTTTGCTGGCGCTGAAGCTACTCTTGCCGGCCGCATCAAATACCAGGTCGTAGCGGCTGTGGTCGGTGGTGAAATCGTGCTCTTTGTGGTTGAGTACCCGGTCGGCGCCGAGCGTGCGCACCAGTTCCTGGTTGTCGGGGCCGCACACACCCGTGATTTCGCCTGCCCCCAGCGCGCGGGCAATCTGCACCGCAAACGAGCCCACGCCACCCGAAGCGCCGTTGATGAGCACCCGGTCGCCGGAGAGCAGGCGGCCATGGTGAAAGAGGCCCTGCAGGGCCGTGAGGGCCGCCAGTGGCACCGCCCCGGCCTGCTCCATACTCAGCTGCTGCGGAATAAACGCCGCGCTGCTTTCGGCCAGCACGGCATACTCGGCGGCGGCCCCGCCTACCCCATCGGCCGCCATACCGTAGACTTTATCCCCGATACGGAAGCGCGTGACATTGTCGCCGATAGCGGCTACTTCGCCGGCCACGTCGCGGCCCGGAATCTTCGGAAACGAGTGGCCCGTCAGCAGCTTTAGCTCGCCCTGGCGCACCTTCCAGTCGATGGGGTTGACACTGCTGGCCCGTACGCGCACCAGAATCTGGTCGGCTTTGGGTGTAGGCGTGGGCTGCTCACCGTAGTGGAGCACGTCGGGAGAGCCGTATTGGGTGTAGTAGGCAGCTTGCATGTGGCAGGGATTGAGGTAAGCGTGTGTAGCCCGCCTACGCAGCAAGGGGGGTGGCAGGTTCGCAACGGCTGAAATCAGCAGGCTGTAGCCCACAAAAAAACCGCCGTAGCCAAGGGCTACGGCGGTTCCAACCACACTTAACTACGTAACTTGCCCGAGGGCAAGACTGGGAGCCATTAGCTGGCTTTTTGCAGGTGAGGACCTTTGTCCTCCTTCTTGTCTTTTTTAGTTTTCTGCGGCTCGTCCAGCAGCTGGCCTTTGTCGGCTTTGGGGTTGAAGCCGGGCTGGCTCTCCAGCACCTCCTCGGCGTGCTTCATGGCTTCGGTGCCGTAGATGTGCTGCAGCTCGCCAATGCCGTTGTCCTCCACCTCCAGATTTTTCAGCAGGCCTTCCTTGATGTCGTAGACGAGGCCGTGGAGGCGCGGGGGCTTGCTGGTTTTGCGGGCGTTCTGGATGATGTTGGTTTTGGCCAAGTTGCGCACCTGCTCGATTACGTTCAGCTCCACTAGGCGGCGCAGGCGCTGCCCGTCGTCCTTGATGCGCAGAAACTCCATTTCGTGCACCCGGATAACGTCGCGGATGTTGGTCAGCCAGTTGTCAATGAGGCCGTATTGCTTGTTGGCTGCCGCCGCCGCCACGCCGCCGCAGCCGTAGTGGCCCACCACCAAAATGTCCTCGACGCCCAGCACTTCCACGGCGTACTGCAGCACCGACAGCATATTGAAGTCGGTGTGCACCACCATGTTGGCAATGTTGCGGTGCACGAACATCTCGCCCGGGCCGGTGCCGGTGATGGCCGAAGCCGGCACCCGCGAGTCGGAGCAGCCGATGAACAGGTACTTGGGCTTTTGGCCGTCGGCGAGACGGTTGAAAAAATCCGGGTCGGTGGCTTTCATTTCGGCCACCCAGCCGCGGTTATTTTCTAATATTTTATCAATGCTCATGAGAAAGTGAATGAGTGGTGCTGCCCGAGGGCAGGTGTGGTAGTGCGGCAACCTGGCCTGCAGGCTCGTGAGAGAAAGACGGCGGACCCGGGCCGCCTAATGGCCCATTACCTCCACCTGCTGAATCCCGCGCAACTCCAGCTTCAGGCCCCGCTCGGGCGCCGACTGACGGAAGTTTTCGATGGCCTCCAGCACGTCGTAGTCAATCATTTCCGACTCGGTGCCGTCGAGGATGACGTGGCTGCCGGGGCCGAACTGCTCCAGCATCCGGATGACGCTGGCTTTGTTGAGGAAGGACACATGCTCGCCCAGCTTCAGATGGTAGACGCCGGCCGCCTGCAGCTCGGGGGTCTGGCGCAGGAAATAGGCCGACTCGTAGTGCGTTTTGAGGATATAGAAGATGCCGACCACCAGGCCAATCGTGACGCCCTTGAGCAGGTCGGTGAGTAGCACAGCCATCACCGTAATGATGAACGGCAGAAACTGCTGCCAGCCCAGCTTCCACTGCGTGCGGTACAGGGCCGGCTTAGTGAGCTTGTAGCCCACCAGTAGCAGTACGGCCGCCAGCGCCGACAGCGGAATCCGGTTGAGGATGGTTTCCAGAAACAGCAGGCTCGTGAGCAGCAGCAGGCCGTGGATGAAGGCCGACATGCGGGTCTGGCCGCCGGCGTTGATGTTGGCCGAGCTGCGCACGATAACGGCCGTCATGGGCAGGCCGCCAATCAGGCCGCTGATGATGTTGCCGGCGCCCTGGGCCATCAGCTCGCGGTTGGTGGGCGTGGACCGCTTGTGCGGGTCCAGCTTGTCCACGGCTTCCACGCTGAGCAGGCTTTCCAGTGAGGCAACGATGGCAATGGTGAAGGCCACCATCACGAAACCCGGCTTGACCACGGCCGACCACTGCGGAAACGTAAACACGCCCACAAAATCCGACCAAGAATTGATATTGGGCAGCTGCACCAGGTGCTCGGGCCGCACTTTCAGCACGGGCAGGGCAATATCGAGCAGCGAGCTGAGCGCAATCGACAGCACCACCACCACCAGCGCCGACGGTATCAGCCGGAATACGGCAATACGCTTAGCCAGCACATTTTCCCAAAACACCAGCACCCCCAACGACACCATGCCGATAAGCGCGGAGCCCCAGCCGAACGAACGCAACGCCCCCGCCAGCGCCGAAAACGTGTTCTGGCCGTCGAACTGCAGGAACGTCATGTCCTCGAAGTAGTCGGTATCCACTCCGAGCAGGTGCGGAATCTGCTTCAGAATCAGGATGAGGCCGATGGCGGCCAGCATGCCCCGGATAACGGACGTGGGGAAATACAGCCCGATGATACCGGCCCGGACGAAGCCCATTACTACCTGCAGGATGCCGGCTACCACCGTGGCGGCCAGCATGGCTTCAAAGGAGCCCAGCGTCTGGAGCGCCGACAGCACAATTGCCGTGAGGCCAGCCGCGGGGCCGCTCACACTCAGTTGCGAGCCGCTAAGCCACGACACCAACAAGCCGCCCACAATTCCGGTAATCAGGCCCGCCATCAGGGGAGCCCCCGAGGCCAGCGAAATGCCCAGGCACAGCGGCAGCGCCACCAGAAACACCACAAGACCAGCTGGCGCATCTTTGCCCAAAGAGCTGAATACGCCGCCGGGGGCGGCCATCGGAACCGGGACGGACGCCGTCTGTTGCGGCGGAGCCGGAGCTATTTCGGGCATGGGTAGAAAAGTGGAGTGGGCTATGCCAGCTGTGCAGCCGGCACGGTTAGAAGGAGCAGTCCACAAGTCTAAGGCGGCCTAATTAAGACCCGGTTAAAAGAGAATTAAAAGCGAGTTAAATCGTCGAAGCCCTATACATAAGCTGTATTTCCATTGCCCGATTATCCCAGCGCAGGCCACTCCAGCCACACCTGCGTGCCTTGGCCCAGCTCACTATCTACCCGGATAAGGCCGCCATGCAGCGCCATAATCTTGGACGTGAGCGGCAGGCCAATGCCGTGCCCGGGCACCATGCGGATAGCCTCGGCCCGGAAGAAGGGCACGAACACCTGCAGCCGGTCGGCTTCGCTCATGCCCACGCCCTGGTCGCGCACTTCCAGCACCACGCGCGAGGCCGTGGTAGTGAGGCTGGCCACGATAGGCGCGGCCGTGTTCTTGGAGAACTTGCAGGCATTTTCCAGCACGTTCAGGAACGCCGATAGCAGCAGGGCCTCGTTGCCGCGCACCGCAAACGGCTGGCGCACCATGGCCGGCACGTCGCCGAACTCCAGGTCGACGCGGCAGGTGGGGTTGCGGCGCTGCACTTCTTCGTGGGCCTGCAGCAGCAACTCGTCGAGGCGTAGGGTGGTGAGCGGCACCTGCGAGGGGTCGTCGGAGGCGCGGGCAATCTGGAGCAGGCCGTTGGTGAGGTCCTTGAGCAGGCGGGCCGCATCGAGGGTGCTCTGCAGCACGCGGCGGTACTCCTGCGGGCTCCGCTCCTGCTGCAGCAGCGCCACTTCCAGCTCGCCAATCAGCACCGTGAGGGGCGTGCGCAGCTCGTGGGAGGCGTCGCGCACGAAGGTGCGCTGGCCGGCGAAGGCCGTTTCAAGCCGGTCGAGGAGCTGATTGAAGCGCTGGGCCAGATGGGCAATTTCGTCGTAGCCGTCGGCCTGTGAGAGGCGCCGGTGCAGGTCCGATACGGTGATGCTGTCCACTTCGCGCACCACTTTCTGCATGGGCCGGAGCGCCATGCCGGCAAAAAACCAGCCCCCGATGCTCACCATAATAAACGACGAGAGCAGCCCGAAGGCCAGGATGTTGCCCAGGCTGCGCAGCTTGTCGCGGCTATCCGTATCCACCGACGAGGCCACCACCACAAAGTCGCCCCGGCGGGCGTCGCGGTAGAGCAGCCCCACCGTCTGGTGGTAGTTGGATAGCAGCTGCACTTCCCGCCCCTCCTGCCGCACGGCGCTCAGCAGGCTCACGGGCACCGGCACGTCGGACAGCTGCCCTTCCCGAAACACCACCTTGTTGCGGACGTCGTACACGCGCACCTCCTCTTCCGGCAGTGTGCGGTAGAACTGGCGCAGGTAGCGGCGGTACGAAGCCCGGCTGGCCTCATCGGCCCGGCCGGTACCATCAAGGTACACGTGGGCCACGATGCGGGCGCGCGCAAACAGGTTTTCGGTGAACGACTCCTGCCGGGCCTGGGCCGTGAAGAAGTAGATAACCAGCGAAAACAGCAGCAGCGTAAACGCCAGAATAGCCGCAAACTGCAGCGCCAGCCGAAGGCGTATCGTCATGTGGGAGTTTTAGGGATTAGGGATGAAGGATTGTGGATTAGGGATTAGGGATGAAGGATTGGGGATTAGGATACAGGTCCAATCTGATGTAAGAATCCAGGCCCGATTCCTAAGCCACAGTCCCTAATCCTTCATCCCTAATCCCAAAAAAAGTCTACTCTTCCTTCATCACGTAGCCCATGCCTACCAGCGTGTGGATGAGCTTGGGGGTGAAGTCCTTGTCGATTTTCTTGCGGAGAAAGTTGATGTACACGTCGATGACGTTGGAGCCGGTGTCGAACGAGGTTTCCCAGACGTGCTCCAGAATATCAACCCGCGAAATGACCCGGCCCTTGTGGCGCAACAGGTACTCCAGCAGCGAAAACTCCCGCGCCGTGAGCTGAATGGGCTGCCCGGCGCGCTGCACCAGCTTGCTGCCCGGGTCCAGGGTGAGGTCGGCGAGCTGCAGCACGGCGGCGGCGGCAGCAGCCTCGGGGCGCCGCCGAACCAGGGCGCGCACCCGGGCCAGCAGCTCCTGGAAAGCAAAGGGCTTCACCAGGTAGTCGTCGGCGCCGGCATCGAGGCCGCGGATTTTGTCGTCGGTTTCGCCCAGGGCCGTGAGCATCAGGATGGGGACGGCCGGGTTGTGGGCCCGCACCTGCCGGCAGACTTCCAGGCCACTCAGGCCCGGGAGCAGGTTGTCGAGGATAATCAGGTCGTGTTGGCCGGAGAGGGCCAGCCGGAGGCCGGTGGGTCCATCAATGGCCACTTCTACGTTGTGTTGTTGCTCCGTCAGGCCTTTATGCAGAAAGGCGGCCACTTTGGGCTCGTCTTCCACCAGCAGGATTTTCATGCAGCGGGAGGTTAGGGTGATGCCGGAATCCGACAGGCCGAAGGTACAGCCTTCAGCGTATCCGGCCCAGTGTGCTGCCCAGGCACCCTAGCAGCCTGAAACATAGATTTTTACCTATACACAGCACAATCAGCACTGTTATCAGTGCAATATTTTATTTAAAAAATTTAATAAATACTTGCTTTTGCCATTTCAATACAACATTTTTATAAAAAAGTGCCAGTCAGTAATTTTTGCTTTATATCGTGTTACTGGCCTTTTCCCGCTCCTTTCTCACTACGTTTTGCCAGCCATGCCGTATTCCGCCGTTTCGTCTGCTGTTCGCTTGGTGCTGTTGGGTGTGTTACTGTTGAGTACTACGCTGGTTTCGTGCGTTTCCACGCGCGACGTCAGCTATTTACAGGGTAATTATTCGGCCCAGCCCACCAGCGTGGTCAACCAGCCCGCCGAGTACCTGATTATGCCTAATGATGTGCTGTACATTAAGGTGCAGAGCGCGCAGCCAGAGCTAACTAAGGCATTCAACCTGCACGAAAACGAGCTGGTATTCAACCAGTCGGACCCCGGCTCACTGTACGTCAATGGCTACGTGGTTGACAATACCGGCAACATTCTGGTCCCGACGGTGGGCAAGGTGCCGGTGAAAGGGCTCACCATCAGCGCCGCCCAGGAATTGGTGCAGAAATCGATAGCCACTTACGTGCGCAACGCCACGGTGGTGCTGCGGCTGGTGAGCTTCCGGGTAACGGTGCTGGGCGAGGTGAAAACGCCGGGCCGCTACACCATTTTCAACGACCGGGCCACGGTGCTGGAGGCTCTGGGGCTGGCCGGCGACCTGACGCCTCTAGGCAACCGCCGCAATGTGAAGCTGATCCGGCAAACCAAGGACGGGTCGCAGGTGATGCTGCTCGACCTCACGCGCCCGGAGCTGCTCAGCTCGCCCTACTATTACTTGCTGCCCAATGATGCCTTGTACGTGGAGCCGGTGAAGGCCCTGACGCAGCGCGGCAACTCCGTGAACCTAGGGCTGCTGTTTTCGGGCCTGGGCACGGCTGCCCTGCTGTACGGCCTCTTCCGATAAGACCTGCAAAAACATGTCACAAAACCATTTTTAAATATAACTATAGTAAATTAAGGTTTTCCGCTACGCTACCTCGAAGCCGCTGGGTTCCCGCCTGCTTTATCCTGTCACACCTCCTGCTTTTCCTCTGATGCTATGGCTACTCATCAAACTCCTTCCACGGCCGACGAGCTAAATTTGAGCAACATGCTGTTCAAGCTCCGGGCACGCTGGTACTACTTTGCGGCGTCGCTGGTGCTGGCATTGGGGGCTGCTTTTTTCCTGGCCCAGCTGCTGCCAGTACGCTACGGGTTCAAATCGACGCTGATGCTATCCGAGCGCGCCACCGGCTCACGCCACGCGCAGGATCTGCTTACGACCGATAACAAGGAGCACGAGACGAAAACAGAGGACGAAATCGGACTGCTGACCTCGGCCGGCCTGGTAAGCCAGGCGTTGCAGGGGCTGGACTTCGGCGTCAGCTACCACGTGGTGCCCGATGTATGGGTGAATGCGCTCCGGCCGCTTAAGACGCAGGAGTTGTACGGCGCCGAGGTGCCCCTGCGGGTGCTGGTCGACAGCGCCTCGCCGCAAGCAACCGGGGTGCGCTATTTCGTGGAAACGCTGCCCGATGGCCGACTGCGGGTGCAGGCCGAAGGCAAGCGGGTGCCGGTGGTGCAGTACCAGACGGGAGCCATGCTTAACACCGTGCCAGAGTTCAGCTTCGAACGAACGGTGAACCCAGGAGAGATAGTACAGGGCCCTTACTCGCGCTTCACCATTGAGGGCAGCACGGCGGCGCTCGGCGGCCAGAAGTTCTTCTTCGTGCTGCATACGCTGCCAGAACTAACCAGCGCGTACCGCAGTGGCCTACTGGTAAAACCGATTGAGCGCTACTCACGGGTGCTGAACCTGACCACGAAAGGGGCCGTGCCCGCCAAGGAGTTGCGCTTTCTGGATGCGCTGATGCACACCTACATTGCCAACGACCTCAACGACAAAAACCGGGACGGACGCACGGCGCTGTCGTTCATCGATTCGCAGCTGGGCAAGGTCGGCGACTCATTGCGGCGCGCCGAATCGGCCGTAGCTACGTTCCGGGGGCAGCGCGGCCTGGTGGACGCTACGCAGCAGGCCACTTCCGATCTGCAGATGCGCAGCCAGCTGGAAAACGAACGGTCCAGAGTCCTGAACGCCCGCCTGGCCTACCTGAACGTGCTCAGCTACCTGCGGGCCTCTCCCGATGGCGACGCCGTGAGCTCGGCCACGGGCCTGGGCGTGGAAGACCCGGTGCTCAACAGCCAGATTATGGAGCTGGCCCAGCTCAACAGCCAGAAGGCCGGGCTGGCCGTGGAAGCCTCCGAAGACAACCCGGTGGTGCAGGCCCTCAACAACAAGATTCAGGGCCGACGGGCGGCGCTGCTGCGCAACCTCACCAACCTCGTCCGCTCCTCAGAAGCGGCTCTGCGCGGCTACGATCAGCGGCTGGGCGCCGTACGAAGCAGCATCAGCCAGCTGCCGGAAAACGAGCGCCAGTTGGCGCTGCTGCGCAGCCAAGCCGACATCAACGACAAAAACTACACCTTCCTGCTGCAGAAGAAAACCGAGGCCGCCGTGACGCTGGCCACCAACACCAGCGACAAGAAAGTGGTGGACCAGGCCGCCATGGAAAGCAGCGACCCGCTGCCGCCGCTGCCCTCGCAGCTCTACCTGATTGCGCTGGTGCTGGGGCTGGCGATTCCGGCGGGCTTCATCCTGCTCCGCGACCGGGCCGACCAGACCGTGCAGACCGTCGACCAGATCAAGAGCGTGACGAGCGTGCCGTTTCTGGGGTTGATTGCCGATGCCGGCCGGTCGACGAAGCTGGTGCGCCATGAAATGCCCAAATCGGCCGTCACAGAGTCGTTTCGGACGGTGCGCATCAACCTGCAGTACGTGAGTGGCGGCACGCAGCAGAAGGTGATTGGCTTTACTTCCGCAGTTTCGGGCGAAGGTAAAACGTTCTGCTGTGCCAACCTGACGGCGGAGCTAGCCTTGTCGGGTAAGCGTGTGGTGCTGATCGAGACAGACCTGCGCAAGCCCACCATGAGCGGCTACTTCGACTTCTCGGCGCAGCGGCCGGGGCTGTCGTCTTATCTGCGGGGCGAAATCACGCTGGCTGAGGCCCTGCAGCACCCCGGCCACATTCCGAACCTGGACGTGCTGGCGGCCGGTCCCATTCCGGACGATGCCATGGCCCTGCTGGAAAACCCGCGCTTCGGCGCCCTGATCGACCTGCTCAAAAAGGAATACGACTACGTGGTGCTGGATGCGCCGCCGGTGGGGCTGGTTTCGGAATACCACATCCTGCGGCAGTACATCGACGTGTCGGTGTTTGTGGTGCGCCACCGCTACACGCAGCGCACCAGCCTGCAGCACCTGCAGGAGCTTGCCGACAGTGCCCACCCCGGCACGCCGGCCGGCCAGGTGTACGTGCTGCTCAACAACGTGAATTTCCACGATACCTACGAGTACCACTACAAGAGCCAGGCGGCCTACTACTCGGTGTAGCAGTGCGCTGGCGACACGCTTTTGGCTTTGGGCGGCACCACGCCCGGGCCGGGTGCAGCTCCCTCCTCCTTTCCAACCCTCTCCCTCCAGCCTCATGGCCATCGTAACGAGCCTTTGCGTGGACACGGCCGGCACTCCGGCCTCGGTGTATCCGCAACTCCTTGATGTGGGCGCGCAGGAACGGCGCCGGGTGTACTGGCAGTGTACGGTGGTGTTCTTCGCGACCTCCGTACGCTGCAACCCCAGCGTGACACACCTGTTTTACACCAACGATGAGGCGCCCGCTTGCTGGGAGGGCACCGATTACCGGGCGTTTCTGCTGGCGATGGGGGTGCAGATCCGACCGTTGGCGTTCGAGGAGTTCTGCCCGCCGCCGGCCTTCGGCACTGAGTTTCGCAACGCCTTCTACAAGCTGGAAGTATTGCGCGAGCTGGCCCGGCCGGAGGCAGAAGCCGGCAGCCTCCTGCTCGATTCCGACTGCGTCTGGACGCGGCCAGTGCCGGCCCTGCTGGAACTGCTGCGCCAGCCCGACACCCTGCTGCTGCTCGATGCCGAACCCGACACCGGCCCCGACACCAAAGTGCACGGCCTCAGCCGCCGCGACATCGGCCACTTGTACCGGCAACTCGACCCGACCTATCCGGTAGCGGTGCCGCGCCACTACGGCGGCGAGTTGCTGGGCGGGAGCCGCCAACGCCTCGCCGAGGTTGCCGCCGAGCTGCAGGCGTTCTGGGCGATGGTGCTGCGCGACTACCCCACGGCGGCGCCTCGTTTTGCCAGCGGCCGCAGCCTCTTCGACGGCGACGAGTACCTAACCAGCTACGTGTATAACCGCCTAGCGCGGCCGGGAACGGATGCCAGCCCGTTCATTCGGCGCATCTGGACTTCGTACCGCAAAACCGACGTGCGCGCCACCGATATACAGCTGCCTATCTGGCATCTGCCCAACGAGAAAAACCAGGGCCTGCCCATTTTGTGCCGCCGGGTGCTGGACCCACACAGTACTTTCTGGCAAACGCCGCCTACCGAACTGGCCGCGTACCTGGGCCGCTTTCTAGGCGTTCCGCGGCCGCTGTGGCACCCGCAGCGCCTGCTGATCCTGGCCCGGAAGCTGCCCCGGTTGCTGGTGGTACTACGGCGGCTCCTGTCGCCGCCGCCCCGCCTGACGCTTAGCCCCGGCTAGGCGCATAGCAGCCCGCTGTTTCTGTTCATGTCGTCCGCCGCTCCTGCCTCCCGTTGTCTTCTGCGCAGCCCGTTGCTTTTGCTTCTGCTATGCCTGCTGTCTCTACATCTGCCATTCCGGCCAGCACCCTTCGCGGCCTGCGCTGGAGCCTGATTGCCACCGGCCTGATTGCCGTGCTGCAATTCGTGTATTCCGGGATTATGTCCCGCCTGCTCACCCCGGCCGACTTTGGGCTGATGGGAATGGCTATGGTGGTTATCAGCTTTGGGGGCTACTTTGCCCACATGGGGCTGGAGCAAGCGCTCATTCAGCGGGCCACGCTGGAGCCGGTGCACATCCGGGCCACCTCTACCGTAGCCATCGGGCTGGGCATCCTGGTCACCAGCCTGATGTGGGGGCTGGCGCCGCTGGCGACACTGCTTTTCAAGGAGCCGGGAGTGGTGAGCGTGCTGCGCGGCATGTCGCTCACGTTTGTGGTAAACAGCCTTGGCGCTACGTCGCAAAGCCTGTTGCGCCGCCGTATGGCCTTCGATCTGCTGGCCCGCATAGAGCTGGGCGCCTTTCTGGTGGGGTATGGTGTTGTTGGCTTGGGCATGGCGTGGGCAGGCTGGGGCATCTGGAGTTTGGTAGGCGCCACGCTCTGCAATCTGCTGGTAAAGGCCGTAGCGGCCTGGCTATGTGTGCGGCACAGCCTGCGCCCGCCGTTGTGCTGGGCCCATTATCAGCCCCTTGTCAATTTTGGCGGAGCGGTATCGGTGGTGAGTTCGCTGGAATACGTAGGTGCCAACCTGGACCGGCTCAGCATTGGGCGGCTGCTGGGTACCTACACGCTGGGGCTCTACAACCGCACCTTTTTTCTGGTACAGCTGCCGCTGTACCAATTCACTGACAGCATTTCGCGGGTGATGCTGCCCTCCTACAGCAGCCTGCAGCACGACCTCCCGCGCCTGCGGCCGCTCTACCTCACCTCCCTCAGCTTGTCGGCGTGGGTGATGCTGCCGATGGCGGCCGGCATGGCTACCGCCGCCGACCCGCTGGTGCGGGTGGTGCTGGGGCCCCAGTGGGGCGCCGCGGTACCGTTGCTGGGGCCACTGGCCCTGATGGTAGGCGCCCACCTGCTTACCATCTATAGTGGCTCGCTCTGCGAATCGTTGGGCAAGCTCCAGTTCAAGGTGTGGCTGCAGCTGGGCTTTATTGCCGTGCTAGGGGCCGGGCTGCTGCTGACGGCGCCCTACGGGTTGCGGGCCATGGCCCTGACGGTGCTGCTGGCGGAGCTGCTGCGCCACGGCGCCTACCAGTTTGCCATCCACCGCTACCTGCATGTTCCAGCGACCGACCTGTGGGGGGCTTACTGGCCGGCGCTCTGCACGGCCCTGGTGCTGGCCCTGGTGCTAGGCACCGCGCAAACTGGCTTAGCCCGGCTGCACGTGGCCGCGCTGCCGCAGCTGCTGCTGCTGATGGCGCTGGGAGTAGCCGCGCTACTGGGCCAGCTGGCTATGCCCTGGAACCGCACAGTCCGGCTCTCGCTCTACCACGAGGTGGACGCCCACCTCGGCAGCGGCCAGTTGCGCGACTGGCTGCTGGCGCTCTTAAACCCCTCAGCTGCTGTACTCGGCAGCAAGCAATAGCCTGACTACCCAACCTGAATACCGCGCTATCTGACAGCTATTTATACCGAAACCCTACCGTCCTGCTGCCACCTATTGCTTCACTTCAGGCTTTCTCGCACCATGAAAATCGGTTTGGCTACTCCCATTGATATTGAAGTGCTGAGTCCGCACCTCAACCTAGCGGCTGGCACTGTGCTGCCGCAGGGCCTGGGCGGCAGCGCGACTACGCCTCTGGTGCAGGGGTTGCTGGCCGCCGGCCATACGGTATCGGTATACACGCTGGGACACAATATTTCAGAGCCAGTGATACTGCGCGGCCCGCACCTGACCGTGTACGTGGGCAATTTTCGGCCTCGCGCCCGGCAGCACTGCCCCGACCTGTTTGCCGCGGAAGCCGCGCTTGTCCATCAGTTCATTGACCTCGATGAGCCTGATATCGTGCACGCACACTGGGCTTACGAGTTTACCCGCGGTGCTCTGGCCAGCGGGCGGCCACACCTTATCACCCTCCACGACAATCCGTGGAAGGTGCTGCGCTACCAGCCCGACTTGTACCGGGTAGTGCGGCTGGTGCTTAAGCTCTGGATGCTGCACCGAGGCCGCAATTTTTCGGCTGTGTCACCGTATCTGGTGGAGGCGCTGCGCAGCCGCACCCGGAAGCCGGCGCTGGTGCCCAATGCCGTGCTGCCGGCCCCTGGCGGCGTGCGCGCCTTCCCGAATGGGCCGCGGCGACGCATCATATCCATCATTACGGGCTGGTCGGAGCTGAAAAACGTTGCCACGGCACTGCGGGCGTTCCAGACGGTGCGGCGCCAGCTGGGGCCCGGCCTCGAGTACTGGCTATACGGGCCCGATTATGGCCAAAATGAAGCCGCCCAGCAGTGGGCGCTATCCGAGGGCCTGGCAGAAGGCGTGCATTTCGGCGGATGCCTGCTCCACGAGGAGTTGCTACAATGCCTGCCCGATTTCGACTTGCTGCTGCATCCTTCCCGGGAAGAATCGTTTGGCCTGACGCTGGTGGAAGCCATGCAGGCCGGCTTGCCTGTGGTGGCAGGCCGCCACTCGGGCGCTGTGCCCTGGGTGCTGGAGCAAGGCCACTGCGGAGTGCTCACCGATATCAACTCGCCAACCGCCATTGCGGAAGCCTTACAGGAGCTACTTACGCAACCGGCCCGCTACGAGGAGCTGAGCGCCCGGGGAGTAAGCCGGGTGGCCAAGCACTTCTCCCAGGCCGCCGTGACGGCAGCCTACGAGCGACTCTATGCGCAGGTGCTCGGCTACCCGCCCAGTACACTTACCTCTGACCACGAAAGCTGGCCGCCGCCAGCCCAACGCTGTTCCCTTCCCTTGCTTGAGCTGCCATGAAAATCAGTCTACGCTATTGCTACATCGTGGGCATGCTGGTGCTGCTGCTCTCCGACCCGCTGTTTTCAGACCTGCTCACCGGCCACGCCCCCGAAGAAGACCTGGGCCCACATCCGGCCCATACCTTCACGCTGGTGTACACCCGCTTATTCGCCCTGCTGTCGGTGGTACTTAGCGTGCTCTATTACCGGTACCTGCACGGCATGGCCCGGGGAATTTTCTGGGCCACGGTAGTAGCCACGGCACTGCTGGCAGCAGAGTCCTACTGGTTCTACGACACGCCTATGGTGTATCCGCATGTGTTTCAGAAGCTGCTGATTCTGTTTGCCATTCCGGCCTTCTATGGCTTCTATGCGCGGGTGGGCCGCATTACACTCGCCGACCTTATTCCGCTGATCTGGGTGGCCCTGGCACTGAATCTGGTGCTGGTCAACTCCGATGTATTAAGCCTGGGGGCCTTCCTGGCCCACAACCGGGGGCTGTATGCCTCTTCGGCCTACCTGCTGATGCTGCCGCTGCTGTATCATTTCAACGAGTACCTGGCCGGCCGCCAGATGCGGCATCTGCTGCTGTTTTTCCTGGCTGCACTGGCCATCTTTTTCTTCCAACACCGCACAGTATGGGTCACCTCCGCGCTGGCGCTGGTTCTGAATGTGGTGCTGGTGACCCGCGCGGCTCCCCGCCGGCTGGGTGGCGCGGCCGGGCCCTTGCTCTTGGGCATTCCACTGCTGGCGGTGTCGCTGGCGGCTTCCTTCATTTTGGTGTCGTATCCGGAGGTGCTTGATAAGCTGGCCGCCAACTTCTCCGACATCGAAAACCACAGCACCCAGGGCACGGGGTCGTGGCGGGTGCTGCAGTTCGAATCCTACTGGCCATTCGTGGAAGAACACCCGGTACTGGGTATGCGCCTGGCAGGGTTTGAGCTGCCGGTGCAGTTCTACAACCCCGAGAGCAATCAGCCTTTCTTTGAGGATGGGCACGGCCACAACCTGCACAGCTTCTACCTCGAAACGCTCTTTTACTTCGGAGGCGTAGGGCTGGTGTTGTTTGTGCTGCCTCACCTCTCCGTGATGCGCCAGCTGCTACGGCGCGTGCCCGTGGCGCCCGAAGCCCTGACCTGGGCCGTGCTCATCGTCACGAACCTGGTATATGCCTACTCCTACTGCCTGCCGTCTTTTTTCTACGGCTTCATCGGGTTTGGGCTGCTGCGTATCCGGCAACTGACGCCAGCGCCGCCGCCTACCCTGCGCCCGAATACGCCACAGCAGCCTGCCACCCCAGCCCCGGCCACGCCGGCCCGCCTGCCTTTTCCTGTCTGAGCCATGCTGACTTCCGCTGCCCCTTCTGTTCGCCCTGCCGTGGCTGCGCCGCCACGGGCTGCGGTGCTGTTTATCGTCTTCAACCGGCCCGACGTGACGCTGCAGGTGCTGGCCGCCATCCGGGCAGCAAAGCCGCCCCGCCTCTACGTAGCCGCCGATGGCCCACGGCCTCAACGCCCCACTGAGGCGGCCAGCTGCGCCACCCTGCGCCAGCAGGTGCTGGCCACTATCGACTGGCCCTGTACCGTAACCACCCTATTTCGGGATGAGAACCTAGGATGTCGCCGCGCCGTGAGCGAGGCCATCAGCTGGTTTTTCGAGCACGAAGAATGCGGCATTATTCTGGAAGATGACTGCCTGCCGCACGCCAGCTTCTTCCCCTACTGCGAAGAGCTGCTCCAGCGCTACGCCCACGATACCCGCGTGCTGCACATCAGCGGCAGCAACCTACTGCGCGGCTGGCACCGCGACCCAGACTATTCCTACTTCTTCTCCCAGTATGTAGGCATCTGGGGGTGGGCCACCTGGCGCCGGGCCTGGCAGCTCTACAATGTAGCTACACCACAACTACCTGAGCTTGAGCGCAAAAATTATTTCTGGCGGCGCTTTTTCCACCAGTTGGAGCAGCGCATGGCCTTGCAGCCGCTTTGGGCCACGCACAACGGCCAGCTTGATACCTGGGACTATCAGTGGGCTTTCACGCTGCTCAGCCAATCGGGCCTGAGTATCACGCCGAGCGTCAATCTGATTTGCAACATTGGTTTTGGCAGCCAGGCTACCCACACCCACAATGTAGGGCACCCCTGGGCCAACCTGCCTACCCAGCCTATGCCGCTGCCGCTGCGGCATCCGGCCTTTATGATGCGTGATACGCTTTCCGACTACCGGCAGTGGCGCTCCACCCTGCGCGACAAGGCCGTGGCGCGGGTGCGCCAGCTAGCTGCCGTCTTTTCTGTGACCCTGTAAGCCTGTTTCCCATCTCCTACCTTCTATTCCACTCAACGATGGCCGCACTTCAACTCTCCATCATCGTGCCTACCTACAACCGCCTGCCAGACCTGCAGCGCGTACTGGGGCAGTTACAGCGCATGTCGCGCCCAGCCGGCCTGAGCCTGGAAATTCTGGTCAGCGACAATTCCACCGAGGACGACACGCAGCAATGGTTTGCGCGGGAGCAGCCGGCCGGCATGATCTATCACCGCAACGCCCAGAATCTGGGCCAGTACAACAACTGCAACTTGGCCATCCGGCGGGCCCGGGGCGAGTGGGTGCAGATTCTGCACGACGACGACGAAATCACGCCCGACTACCTGCATGCCCTGCAGCCCTATCTCACCGATCCGGACCTGGTGCTAGTTACCGGGCGCAGCATCTTCGTGGGTACCAATGCCGCCCAGGTGCAGCAGCAGCACGACCTGCGCTTGCAGCAGTTGCAGTTCACGTATCCGGCCCGGCTCAATGGGCGTCATCTGTTTACCCAGACCCTACAGCTGGGCTGCCCTTTTATTATCTCGCACTCGCTCATGCGCCGCCAGGCGGTGCTGGCCGCCGGCAGCTTCAAGGAGCAGCTGCGCTACACCGGCGACTTCGACCTGTGGCTGCGCATGATGATGCGCGGTGATTTTCAGGTGGTGGACGCCGTGATGGGCAACTACCACCTGCACCCCGGCAACCAGATTTCCACCCGCACCACGCGGTGGGCCATGTATATGGAAAGCTACTGCCATGCCCTGTACTACCTGGCCCCTTTGCAGCACTACGACCCCGCAGGAGCCGCGGCTTTCCGCCAGACCCTTTCCCGGGAAGTGCCCAAACTACGCTTCATTTCCGGGCAGCTGTTGCAAAACCGTAGCCTTAGCCGGCGCCTCGATACGTTGCTGCAGCGCCACAAGCTACTGGCCCGCACCACCCCGGCCTCCCTGCCCTACATGCTGCTCAATGCCCTGCCCGCCGAACTGGGCGGCCAGCTCTACCGGGGCCTGATGAATGCTCTGCCCGCCTGACAAGGCCAGTTGCTTTTCTCTTTGCTGTTTTAATGTAATGCCCTATGCTTTACATCGTCATTCCGGTTTTCAACCGCCTGGCTTACACCCGGGCCTGTCTTGATGCCCTGCGGCAGCAGACACACCAGTCCTTCCGCACCATCATCGTAGACGACGGCTCTACCGACGGCACCGCCGCCGTGCTGGCTGCCGAGTATCCCGAGGTAACGGTGTTGCCGGGCACCGGCTCCCTGTTCTGGACCGCCGGCGTGAACCTGGGGTTGCAGCACGCCCTCGACCAGGGCGCCGACTGGCTGATGACCATGAACAACGACGTGGTACCCTACCCTGACTTTGTGGCCCAGATGATGCAGGCGGCCAATAGCCGGCCACCTGCCCTGTACGGGGCTTTTGAGCTGGATGCCCGCACCCAGGAACCCATCTACGCCGGTGGCTGGCTGAACTGGCGCACCGGCAGCTTCCGGCGCCTGCTCGACGAAGTGCCGGCCGACCAACGCCGGGGCCAGCGCCCCACCGAGTACCTGCCCGGCCGCGGGTTGCTTATTCCCCGGGTTGTGTTTGAGCGCATCGGGCTGTTTGCGGCCGAGCTTCTCCCTCACTACTATGCCGACTACGATTTCACCCACCAGGCCCGGCTGGCCGGGTTTGAGGTGTATCTGAACTTCGATGCGCGCCTGGGCACCTACCCTGACGAAAGCGGGGACCAGAAAAACCGGCAGCAACGGACGTTGCGCAACTATTACCAGCACCTGTTCAGCATCCGAGGCGGAGCCAATCTGCGGGATTTCACGCAGTTTGCCCGCCGCAACTGTCCCCCGCGTGACCTGCCGCTGTGCCTGCTGACCGGGTATTCGCGGCGGTTGGTGGGCTACTTCCTAAGATAGGCTTCTTGCTGGCTGTGGCTGGCTGGCCTGCTCGCCGCTTATGCGCGGCAGGCAGGCCAGCCTTTTTTCAGTCCAGTCGCTGGTATCATACAGCTTCTTACTAGTAGAGAAGCAAGGTTTTACTTTCATTTTCAGGTATTTACTACTGCAAGGCGGCCGGTTTTTGTACATGATTTTGGCCTGCCCGCGCAGAATGTGGCGCGAGAAACAAAAGTTGAACCCCCGAACGGGTAGCGTCAATCTTTCCCAGCAATAATTCAACGTTGATTAAGCTTATCCTCCAAATTCCTATTTGGCAGAAAAATACTTCAACTATCATCGCGCAATAGTTCAATTACGGCAAAAGCAATTACTAGCACCATTCCTTAATCTATACATGATTTTTTTAATATGTGAACTTATATACACTATTCATATGTATGCTATTACTACATATTTACGCGTCTTATCAGGCTATTACTTACAAGACGATATAAGTTTTCTTTCCTAACTTTGCCGTAGTCAAAACATCCTTTTCGTCCTTTCACCTCTTAAAAAGTGCAAATGCTGAAGAAAAAGAAATTTGGAGTGTCTGCTTATGTGCAGACCTATGTGTCGTTGGTTGTGTTACTCTTTTTCACCACGTTTTGCGCCCACGCTCAATCAGATGGCGGCCTGACCGGCCTTACGGCCAGCGGCCCTGTTACTATGGATGGCCAGAGCAACCGTGTCATTGAGAATCTGGTGATTACCAATTTCTCTGCCACACCAGCCATCAAGCTCACAAACTGCTCCAACATCACAATTCGTCGGGTGTCGCTCCGGAATGGCCAGAAGCTGGGCGTTGACCTCTACAACTGCTCGAATATCACCATCGAAGATTCGTACTTCGAGAACCTGATTGGTGGTATTTATGCCCAGAACGGCACGGGTGGGCTTGTGGTGCGCCACAACAATTTCAAGAACATGAACATGGCCGATGCCCGCGGGCAGTTCATCCAGTTCAACAATTGCACGGGTGCCGGCAACATCATCGAGTACAACTACGGCTTGAACATTGCAGGCCAAAGCAACCCGGAAGATGCCATCAACATGTTCATGACCAGCGGCACGTCCAGCAGCCCGCTGCTCATTCGCAACAACTACATCAACGGCGGTGGCCCCAGCGCTTCGGGCGGTGGTATTCTGGTGGGCGACACCGGTGGCTCGTACTGCACGATTGAAAACAACGTGGTTATCAACCCCGGCCAGTATGGCATTGCCAACACCGGCGGCACCGGCAACAAGATCCTCAACAACGTAGTATTTGGCCGTCAGCAGAGCTTCACCAATGTGGGCATCTACCTGTGGGGCGGTCCACGTCTGGTAGAAAACTCTACCGTAACCGGCAACAAGGTAAACTGGGTGAACAGCGCTGGCCAGCAGAACCCCTTCTGGACGCTGAACACGCCTGGCTTGGTGGAGAACAACAACAGCTGGGGCGACCAGTCGATTACGGCCAGCTACCCGGCACCTGCCGGCGCCGGTATCCGTCTGAACGGTGGCAGCACGCCGACTCCCACTCCTACCCCAACGCCGACGCCAACCCCCACTCCGACTCCAACCACTCCTCCGGTAACCCCGGTGGCTGGCACCGGCGCCCTCTACCGCGCCATTGACTTCAACGGTAGCGCCAGCAGCATTGATGGCAACAACTGGGAAGGTGACAACGCCCCTAACGTAACGCACAACGGCCAGCGCTTCAGCAACAACAATGTTGCCCTGAACCCTGCCACCGATGCGGCTCGCACAAGCATGATCCGCTCTTCGATCTACAGCAATGCGCTGCAACTGACGGTAGCCAACGTGCCCGCCGGCCAGTACGCCGTGTATGCATACGTTTGGGAAGACAACTTTGCGGGCGTCGTGAACCTGAACGTACAGGGCCAGCGTGTCCTCAGCAACTTCAACACGGGCTCGGCTGGTAGCTGGCAGCGGGTTGGTCCGTTTGCCGCTACGGTAGGCACCAATGGCCAGCTGCAACTGACCTCGTCGGGCGGCGACCTGAATCTCTCGGGTCTGGAAATCCGCACGACCAGCACCGCACCGGCAGCCAACGTAGCTCCCCGCGCCCAGCTGGCCACCTCGGCCTCTACCCTGGCGGCCGGCGGCAGCGTAACGCTGACGGCTACGGCCTCGGACACGGATGGTACCGTAAGCAAAGTGGAGTTCTTCCGGGGCACCACGAAGCTGGGCGAAGACCTCACCGCCCCGTACACCTTCACCTGGAGCAACGTAGCCGCCGGCGCGTATTCGCTCACGGCTAAGGCTACCGACAACGCGGGTGCCAGCACTACCTCGGCCGCTGTAGCGCTTTCGGTAACGGCTCCGGCTCCTGTGGCGGCCACGTTCTACCGCGCCGTAAACGTAGGTGGCGCGGCCACTACCCTCGATGGCAAAGCCTGGGGAGCTGGCAACAGTGCTAACTTCTCGGTGGTGTCCGGTAACCCATTCACGGCCAACAACGTGACCCTGACGCCCGCCACCGATGCTACCCGCGCCAGCGTAATCCGCTCTTCGGTGTGGAGCCGCAACCTGGACGTGCGCATGACGGCCGTCCCGAACGGCACTTATGAAGTGTACCTGTATGTGTGGGAAGACAACTTCGCTACCACCTACAACATGGCCATCAACGGGCAGACGGTTGCCTCGAACCGCAACAGCGGCGCGGCTGGCAGCTGGTCTAAGATTGGCCCGTTCGTAACCAGCGTCACCAACGGCACCATTGCGGTAACCTCTTCGGGCGGCGACGCTAACCTGTCGGGTATCGAAGTGCACACCCGCCCCGCTGCCCGCACGGCCAGCAACACGACCACTACTTCGACCGGCGCAGGCCAGTAAAAGCAACGTAGTACCTGCCCCATTGGTGGCAGCACAAAGAAAACGCCCGGCCGGATGGTCGGGCGTTTTCTTTGTGCTGCCACCAACGGGGCAACTGTGTTGGCTACAACAGATACTGGTCGGCCATGCGGGTGAGCGACTTTTTAGCGGAAAACTTCTTCCGGTAGAAGGCAAAAGCCTTATCCCGCCAGTCCTCCAATCGTCCGTCCTGCTTCATGGCGTACATTTCCAGCAGCGCCTCGTCAAAGCGCTCCGTGTCGGGATTGATCCAGAAGCCATAGTTCTCGGCGGGGTTTTCCGGCCGGAAGTCGTTCATGCCCCAGCCCTGATACAGGATGACGGGCACCTTGCACGCAATGGCCTGCAGGATGACGTTGCCGAGCCCTTCCCAGTGCGAAGAGAAAATGAAGCCATCAGAAGCCCAGAACACCTTGGGCAGATAGTCAATGTAGTTGAGGAAGATGACGTGCTGCTCGATACCCAGCTTCTGCACGTAAGCGCGCTCCTGCGGCAGGTTTTCGCCGGTACCGCGGTGCAGAAACACCAGGTTGGGCAGCCGGTCTTTCACGCGGGCCACGGCATCGAAAATTTCGTTGTGGCACTTTTTGTCGTTGCAGGTGCCCACCGTAAGCACCACGAAGGCGTCCGGCGCAATGCCAATTTCCTGGCGGGCGGCCGCAGCCTGCTCGGGCGTAGGGGGCCGAAACTCGTTTTCATCAATCCAGTTGTAGACAATGGTGGTTGGGTTGCGGAAATGCTCCTTCTCCACCGTCTGCACCGACTCGCCAATGGCTACGTGGCGGACATCGAGCACGTGCGTGGCCAGCCAACGGTGAAATGTGCGCTTCAGGCGCAAATACGGGCCGTACTGAAAGTATACGTCGTGGTGCGTGTGCACAATGCGCGCCTTCGGGAAAGCCAGCCGAATGGCCAAGCAGTGCCAGATAAACAGCCCCTCCAGATGCAGGTGCACCACATCGGCCGGATGCTGGCGCAGGTACCGATACAGCTCAATGAACGACCCCAGATTGCGACGGGCCGGCAGATGCTCTACGGGGTATCCGGCCCGGGCAAGCGTAGGGGCGTACGGCCCAAACTCCGGCCCGCGGGCCAGAATAGCGCCCTGCAGCCCGCGCGACTCAAAGTATTCCTTGGCATCATACACCATTACTTCGGCGCCGGAGTAGCGCAGTTCCCACAGAATGTGCAGCAGGCGGTGCGTGGGCTGTTGCTGGGCGGTGGCAGGTGGCACGAGAACTTCAGACTCAGACAGAACCGGAGCAGAAGGATACATCAGGGTTTCCATGCGGACAGGGTTAGCAAAGCAGTGAAAATTCGGCAACAGCCCACGCCGGACGTATCCGGCCTCGACAGCACTTGACTTAAATTTAACAGAAGCACCTTCAAATACACAAACTATTATTATATTTTTTATAAATATATTTTAATATTAAATCCTGAATATAATTGAAGCGAAAAGGCAGCGCCCCAGCGGCCTCACGCCCGGCACCGGGCACGCTGAGTCTTCAGTAACGATTGTTCGGCGGCGTGCATCTCACGCGTGCTCGTACTGCATGGGTTTGGCAACGGCCGGTAGCTTATCACGCGCTTCAGCTACGGCAGCCTGGTAGAGGGCAAGCAGCCACGCGTAGTTGACGGCGGGGGTATACAGCGTTTCGTAGCTGGCCCGGCCGGCGGTACCCAGGCGGGCCGCCAGCGCCTCATCCGCGAGCAACGCCTGCGCGGCCTGCGCCAGGCCTTCCGGGTCGCCGGGCTCAAACAGCAGCCCGTTGACACCCGGTTTAACCATTTCGCCCGGGCCACCGCGCCGCGAGGCCAGCACCGGCGTACCGCTGGCAAAAGCCTCCAGCACCACCATCGGCATGCCTTCCACGCATTCCGATGGCATCACCAGGGCGCGGCAATGGCGCATGGCCGCTGCCACCCCAGTCCCATCAGCCGGTCCCTGATAGCGCACCGAGGGCGTGGTAGACGCGCACGCCTCTACCGCCGCCCGCAAAGGCCCATCCCCGACCACCACCAGCGGCAGCGCGTGCGTGGCGGCGGCAGTCAGCAGGGTTTGCAGGCCTTTTTCAGGTGAGAGCCGGCCTACAAACAGCAGGTGCCCGGCACGCTGGCTGTCAGGTTGTGGCGCGCCCGGATCGGCAATGAAGTTGGGTTTATAAGCCACCTGCTCCGCCCGCAGCCTCAGCGACGAGTCGAGGATGCGGCGGCGGGCAAATTCCGTGAGCACCAGGTAGCGCGCCACGCCGGTTTGCCAGGTGCCCAGCAGCTTGTGCAGCCCGGTCTGGGCAGCCACCGCCGCGGTTTGCAGCCGCGAGTTGCGGTAGAGGCCCCGCCGCACGGCATCCCACGGAAACAGCTGGTGCACGCTTTTCTCGTACACCTGCCCATCGGCGTAAAGCAGAGCCCCGGGGCAGATGAGGCGGTAATTGTGCAGCGTCATCACCACGGGGACTCCGGCCTGGCGGGCGGCCCATAGCACTGCCGGCGAAGCCACCGGAAACAGGTTATGGATGTGGAGGATATCGGGCTGAAAATCCTCGATAGCCTGCCGCAGCCGGCGTGCGCTGGCAGGGTTGTAGAACCCAAACAGACCCGCTTTCAGCTTGGCCCAGATGCCGGTTCCCAGCTCCTGGTTATGAAATTCCAGGGTTTCCACCGGATGACCGTGCGCCCGCAGCAAATCCCGCTCGGCCCGGAACACGGCGTCTTCGCCGCCGGGCTGCTGGTAGTAGTTGTGCAGGAGCAGAATGCGCAGCATTGTGTAGAAAGCAGGTTGAAAGCAGGAAACTCACTAGCACGAACAGGCGGCGGGAGCATGACAGTTAGTTGCGGGAGCGGTACACTGATTTCACCGGCTCGCCTGCCAGATAATGCTCCACGCCATCCTCCAGCGCCCGGCGGTATACGCCCAGCACCTCATACAGCCGCTCCAGCACCTGGTTGATGATGGCCGGCGTATGCGAGTAATTGACAATCAGGGACGGCATGAGCAGGCCCCGGCGCATGGTTTCCTGCAGAAACAGGGTCCGCAGGGCGGCCGAGTGCTGGCCGTGGGCGTCGCGGGTGGTGTAGATGAGGCCGCAGGGCTGGCCCACGGCCTGCACCTGGGCGGCCACGCCCTGCTCGTGGGCGGCCTGCTGCAGGCCGGCAGCCAACTGCCGGCCCACCTGCCACAGGTGGTCTACCACGGGCTGGGTGCGGTATTCGTGCATCACGGCGCGGGCAGCAGCCAAGGCGTGGGTTTCGGCCCCGTATGTGGTGGAAAGCAGAAACACCCGTTCCTGCGCGTGGTGCAGCCCGCCCAGCTCCATCAGCTCACGCCGCCCGGTGAGGGCAGCCAAGCTAAAGCCGTTAGCTAGGGCCTTGCCCCAGGTGCTCAGGTCGGGCCGGACGCCGTGGTAGCCCTGCGCCCCGTGGTTGTGCCAGCGAAAGCCAGTGATGATTTCATCGAACACGAGCACCGCGCCGTGCTGGTCGCAGAGGCGGCGCAGGCCAGCCAGGAAGCCCGGCGCCGGCGGCACGTCTTTCTCCACTTCCAGCAGCAGGCAGGCAATCTGGCCGGGGTGCGCGGCAAACAGGGCTTCGGCGCTGGCCAGGTCGTTGTAGCGGAAGCCCACGGTGAGGGCCTGCACCGCCCGCGGAATGCCGGCGGCCAGCGGCGTGGTGCCCATAAACCAGTCGTCGCAGGAAAAGAACGGGTGGTCCTGGCAGATGGCGACCAGGTCGCGGCCGGTGGCGGCGCGGGCCAGCTTGACGGCGGCGCTGGTGGCATCGGAGCCGTTTTTGGCAAACTTCACCATGTCGCCGGCCTGGGTGAAGTCCAGGAAGTCTTCGGCGGTTTCCAGCTCCAGCACCGCCGGCCGGCCGAAGTTCACGCCCAGCTCAAGCTGCCGGCGGGCGGCAGCCACCACCGGGGCGTAGGCGTGGCCCAGCGTAACGGAGCGCAGCCCGGCCCCAAACTCGATGAACTCGTTGCCATCCACGTCCCAGACCCGGCAGCCCTCCCCCCGCGCGATGTACGGGGCCATGTGCTCTGGGAACTGGTCGTCACCTTTGGCGTAGGTGTGCGCGCCCCCTGGAATGGCAGCGTGAAAGCGGGCCTGCAGCGCCTGGGAGCCCGCAAAGCCGGGGCTAGCCTGGGCCTGAAGTGGCGGAGAAAGAAAGTCGGTTTCCATGGGCAGCGGTACGGAGTGAGAAAGCAAAGCCATACGGGCAAGGTGCTAGGCGGCCGGCTCGGGTGAAGCCACAGCCAGCAAATCGGTGGCGGCCAGGGCCTGTGCGGCGCGGTGCAGCAGCTCAAAAGGCAGCCCCGACCGGGCCGCCACGTCCAGCAGCGGCGTGCGGCCATCAGACAAACTCAGCACCCACAGCAGAGCCATCTGCCAGTCGTGGCCTTCGGTGCCGCCGCCCACACCCTTGTAGAGGCCGCGGCGGCCCAGCTGAGGCTCGCCGTAAGGCAGCAGATTGCGGTAGCAGCGGTTCTGGTCGAGGGTCTGGCACAGGCGCAGCACTAGCTCCAGCGACTCCTGCAGTTGGGCAGGCTGCACAAACTCCAAGTTATCGGCCGAGGTGTGATATTCAGCAAACTCGCCGAAGGGCGTGCGCGACAGGCAGCCAACCGGCAGGTTGAAGCCCGGCGAGCAGTACTGCCGCTCGTCGTAGCCGTAGGGCAGCCAGGGCCGGATTTCGGCGCCAGGGGCGTGGCGGGCCAGCATTAGCGCGGCGGCGGCATCCACCGCGGCGGCACCTTGCCGGCTTTGCTTGTAGGTGAAGTGGCCCGGCCCGCCCAGCAGCGTGAGCACCAGCCCGTGCCGGATGCGGGCCACGGCCTCGGGGTTGCGCGCCAGCCACGTGATGCTGCCGATGGTGCCCGGCCCGAACACAAACCGGTAGGCATAGCGCCGCTCGGGCAGCGCGGCCAGCTGCCGGGCCAGCGCCACGGCCACCACCAGCCCCGAGAGGTTGTCGTTGGCCAACGACGGATGGCAGCAGTGGCACGAGAGCAGCGCCTCGCCGGCATCGGGTTCGGGCGCGGTGGCGGGCAGCAGCAGCTCGGCGTAGGTGAGCGAGCCGGCGGCGTCCAGCGTGCTATCGATGCACACTTCGTAGTAGTCGTCCTGGAGCTGCAGCCGGTCGTGGTGGCGCAGGCAGAAGCCCCAGGCGGGTTGGTAGTAGCTGGTGCGGTACGGAATGAGGTCGGGCTGATCGGGCAATGAGTACAGATGCGCTTCCAGCTCCTGCCTGGAAAACCAGCCCCGCACCGGCGTGCTATAGCCCAGCACGTGCAGGTTGTGCTGCGCGAAGTCGATAACCCGCTCCCCGGCCGCGTTTTTCACCCATGCCTCCCGAATGTTCCACTCGGCCGGTACCGTCCAGTCGAGCACCGGCGTGCCGCTGGGCACTTCGTGCACCTGCAGCGCCGGCAGATACTCGCGCACAATGGCCAGGGTTTCGCGCACGCCGTCGCCCGTAATGCTCCGGCAGATCGGGAACAGGCGGCGCAGCAGCGCATGCATATCCAGGCCCAAAGCCAGCGCAACGGGGGCCATGCAGGAAGCAGGTGCGGCAAGAGCAGACACGGCGTGTAGCGTGAGGCGTTGAGAGAATGAAAAAAATTGCCGGCGGTATTACTCAGGCTCGCTGCTGGCTCAGAATGCCCAGCGGCATGAACCTGCCCAGCCAGCCACGGCCTTATTCATAGACTTGCACCTCCGGGATGGGCACTACAAACTGGCCGCCCCACTCCCGGATACCGCTCATCTGCTCCATGATTTCCTCGCGCAGGTTCCAGGGCAGCAGCAGCACGTAGTCGGGCCGGGTGCTGAAGATGCGGTCGGGGTGGCAGATGGGAATGCGGCTGCCGGGCAGGAAGTTGCCTTGCTTGTGCGGGCTCACATCGACGGTGTAATCGAGAAAATCGGTGCGGATGCCGCAGTAGTTCAGCAGCGTGTTGCCTTTGCCGGGCGCCCCGTAGCCGACCACCGTTTTGCCGGCCCGCTTGGCGTCAATCAGGAATTCGAGCAGCTTGCGCTTGGTTTCCTTGGCTTTCTCCTCGAAGTCGGCGTAGTAGGCCAGCTCCGTGATGCCCAGCGCCAGCTCCTGCTCCCGCAGTTCCGCTACGTGCGCCGTCACAGGCCATGCCGCAGAAGTGGTGTGCCGGGCATAGATGCGCAGCGAGCCGCCGTGCGTGGGCAGCTCTTCCACGTCGAACAGCGTGAGGCCGTGATGCGCGAAGATGCGCTCAACGGTGTAAAACGACAGGTAGCTGAAATGCTCGTGGTAGATGGTGTCGAACTGGTTGCCTTCCATCAGCCGCAGCAGGTGCGGAAACTCCATCGTAATAACGCCATCGGGCTTGAGCAGCAGCTGCATACCGGCCACAAAGTCGTTGATATCCGGCACGTGGGCCAGCACGTTGTTGCCCAGCAGCAGGTCGGCCTGGCCGGCGGTGGCCGCCACGTAGGCGGCGGTTTCGCGGCCGAAGAACTTGCCAAGCGTGTTGATGCCCTTGGCGCGGGCCACTTCGGCTACGTTGTGCGCGGGCTCTACGCCCAGCACCGGCACGCCTTTTTCCACAAAATACTGCAGCAGGTAGCCATCATTGGAGGCCACTTCCACCACCAAGCTGTCTTTGGTGAGGTTGAACCGCTCGGAGGCCATGTCGGTATAGCGGCGGGCATGGCGCAGCCAGGAGGCCGAGTAGGACGAGAAGTAAGCGTAGTCGTTCTGAAAAATCTGCTCGGAGGTCACAAACTCATCCAGCTGCACCAGAAAACACTCGCGGCACACCCGGGCATGCAGCGGATAGAAGGCCTCGGCCCGGTTGAAATCGTGGGGGCGCACGTGGTGCTGGCACAGCGGCGACGTGCCCAAGTTCACGAAGGTGACATCGAGGGGCGCCCCGCAGAAGCGGCAGGGGCTGGCCGGTGGCTCTACCGGGCTGGCGGCTTGCGTTACAGGTTCGCCAAGTGCAAGTGCATCTGCCGAATAAAGCGGGGCCGGAGCCGCTGCGGTAGTCGGATATGCAGGTAGCTTCGTCATCATAGCAGTAGTGTGGAGTGAACGGAATACTTGGTAATTGGCCGCCGACTTACTGCATCACCGGGGGCGCGGCCAGCCCGGCCGGCTGGGGTACATGGGCGGAAAAATGGGTGACCTGCTCGGCCCGCAGCTGATCGATAAGGCGGCCTTCCGGCAGCAGCACATCGTCGTAGGTCAGCACTTGGTCGCGCTGGACGTCGTGGCGCAGCACGCAGCCTTCGGCCACGCCGATGGGCAGCAGGTTGTCGCGCTCCGTGACGTCGGCGTTTTCGGCCAGGCCGTAGGTGTGGTAGTACCCGATGCCGTCGAGCGTCTGCCCCGCAAACAGATCCACTTTGGCGGCTGTCACCACTTCCACCCGCATGGGGCCGGCGGGGGCCAGGGCGGCATCCTGAAACAGCACGGCGCGGGCCACCGTGGTAGGCGTTTCGAAGTGGCACAGGTGGTAGGGCGTGTAGAAGCAGTACAGCGGCCCCGGCCCCAGCTTGTAGAGTTTGAGGTAGTGCTGCTGCACGGCGTCATCAATAGTGCCCAGCACGAATACGCCCGGGCCGGGCTCGGCCCCCACCACGTAATCGACGAGGCCGGGGCCGCCACCAAGCAGCAGCTCCTGCGGGTACCACTCGGCCGCTTTGCTGATGGGTGTGCCCGGTTCCACAGTGGGGCCCAGCATGCCACGCCGCGCCACGCGCATGTCCAGCGCGTTAGCAATAACGGCCTGCTCGAAGCTGATTTTGCTGCCGTCGGCAAAGCTCGTGACCATACTAGGATTCTGGCCCCACTGCCGCGCAAAGCCCTCCTGGGTGGTGGGGTTGCGGTAGGGGTCGTGCAGGCCCTTGATGTTGCCGCACAGCACCGGCGTCACGCCCAGGCCCTTCACGAAGCGGGCTAGGTTGAGCGTCACGCCCGGCTGGTCGCCGTCCGACACGGAGTAGATAACCCCGGCCCGGTCGGCGTACACCTTCAGAATGGGCCCCACGGTGCCGTCGAGCTCGGCATTGAGCAGGATGATGTGCTTGCCGTGCCGGATGGCCTCCAGCACCACCTGCGCGCCATGCTCCACGGCCCCCGTCACCTCAATAATGGCGTTGATGCCGGCCGCGCGGCTCAGCAGCAGCGCATCGTCGGTGATGGCGGGCTGGCCCAACGCAATGCAGGCTTCCAGCTGCGCCACCGAGGCTACTTCGCGCACATCCGGCACGCCGGCTTCGGCATAGATGGCGCGGGCCCGGTCGGGCGTGCGGTTGGCAATGGCCACGAGCTCCATACCGGGCACGTAGCGGCAGATCTGCCGGGCCACGCCCCGCGCCATAAAGCCGGCCCCCACCATGCCCACCCGAATCGGGTTGCCGTCGCGCTGCCGCTTTTCCAGGGCTTTATCAATGATGAGCATGCGGTTTCAATTAAAAATTGAGAATTAAAAATTAAGAATTATCGATGGCCCCAATGCCCCTGACGAGCCAAAACGGCCATTACCAATTCCCAATTCTTAATTACTAACTGTTTACCTCCTCCTGCACGCGCAGCTGAAAATCCGGATGCCGCTGGTCTTTCTCTGACACCAGAGCGGGCTGAAAAGGCCACTGAATCCCGATGGCCGGGTCGTTCCAGCGCAGGCCCCGCTCGGCACCCGGCGCATACTTGGCCGACACCTGGTAGCAGACGTCGGTGTTGTCGGTGAGCGTGATAAAGCCGTGGGCGAAGCGCCCCGGCACGAACAGCATCCGAAACGAGTCGGCGGTCAGCTCCACGCCCAGCCACTTGCCATAGGTTGGCGACTCTTCGCGCAGGTCCACTATCACGTCGTAGATGGCGCCGCGCGTGCAGCGCACCAGCTTGGTTTCCTCGTGCGGCGGCAGCTGATAGTGCATGCCGCGCAGGGTGCCGCGCCGGGGGTTGGAGGAGACGTTGGCCTGCAGCGGCGGCATCAGAATGCCGTGGGCCGCAAACTCGTCTTCGCACCAGGAGCGCGCAAAAAAACCGCGCTCATCGGACATGCGCTCCACATCGATGATGAAAGCGCCTGGCAACTCAGTTTCAGTGAAAATCATACGGGAGTCCATTGGAGTGTGGAGAAACGGTGGGGTTTCGGACAGATGAGACCAAGCCTTGTCAGACCAGTATGGCGGGGCCAGGCACCGCCACTGGCAGCGCCCAGGTGAGGTCGTCGGTTAGCTCGCCGGAGTCGCGCAGGGCCGTGAGCACCCGCAGGCGCATCAGCTGGGACGTGCGGAACGAGGCGTCGCGGAAATTCATGGCCAGCAGGCCGTCGCGGAGCTCGGCGATGGTGTCGGGCAGCGTCCGCTGGGGCTGGTAGGCGGGCGCCATGTCGCGGTAGAGGCTGAAGTCGACGCGGTAAGAGCGTTTGTCGGGCGGGGCGGCAGCGTTCAGGCTCACTTCGGTGCCCGGAATGCTCTCGGCAATGGCCTGGGCCAGGTCGCGCACCTGATAGTTCCAGCTGTCGGCCCCGGTGTTGATAGCCAGAAAGGCGCCGCCGTGGCTGGCCTCGCGGCCGATGGCCCACTCAATGGCCCGGGCCATGTCCTGCACATGAATCAGGGGGCGCCAGGGCGTGCCGTCGCTGAGGATGCTGATGGTGCCCGCCGACACGGCCCCGGCCACAAAGTCGTTGACTACCAGATCCAGCCGCAGCCGGTCGCTCCAGCCGCAGGCCGTGGCAAACCGCAGGCAGGTCACGCAGAAGTCGTCGTCGGCCAGCGGGCGCAAATCCTGCTCGCTGCGCACCTTGGAGCGGGCGTAGGCCGTCAGGGGGTTCACTTCGGAGGTTTCGGTTTTAGCACCTTCGCCCCCGGCCCCGTAGATGCTGCAGGAGCTGGCAAACACAAAGGCGCGCACGCCGGCCACTTTGGCCCGCCGCGCCAGCCGGATGCCGGCCTCGTGGTTTACCTGCATGGTGACGTCCTCGTAGGTCTGGCCCATGGGGTCGTTGCTGATGGCGGCCAGGTGCACAATGGCATCCACGCCCTGCAGCACCTCCGCAGGCAGCTCGCGCACGTCGCCAAACAGCTGGCGGTCCAGCCGCGACTCCGGCAGCCGGGTGGCGCCGGTCAGGCAGTGCGCAAAAAAACCCATGTCGTAGCCAATCAGCTCCGCCTGGGGAAACTGGCGGCGCAGGTGCTGTACCACGCCGGGCCCTACGTAGCCCATGTTGCCGGTGATGAGGATGCGGTTCATTGCAGAAGGTGCAGAGGAAGAGAAATAGAGCAGAAAAGAGCGTTCAAGAGGCCAGGAGCAGCCCTTTCAGCCCCTGTAGAGTAGGAGCCGACGGCGGGCAGACGGTGGGAATTGGAGGTAGGCAGCGGTTAGCTGGCGGGCATTATGGTGGCCGCGGCCACGCGCTGGCCCTGCGGGGCCTGCACCGGGGCGGCCATTATTTCGGCCAGCACGGGGTCGGGCGCCGGCACGGGTGGCGCGGCATTGTCCCAGACTTTCCACTTGGCCTCGTTTTTCTGCCAGAGTTCTTCCAGCATGTTCCGGTCGCGGAGCGTGTCCATGGGCTGCCAGAACCCGGTGTGGCGGAAGGCGGCCAGCCGGTTCTCGCGGGCCAGGCGCTCCATAGGCGCCTTTTCCCACATCGTGCTGTCGTCGTCGATGTAGTCCAGCACGCCGGGCTCCAGCACAAAGAAGCCGCCATTGATCCACGGCGTTTCGCCGCCTTCAGGCTTCTCCGTAAAGCTCTCGATTCGGTCGGCGCTGTCGTGCAGGTTGAAGACGCCAAAGCGCCCCGGCTGCCGGACGGCCGTGAGCGTGGCCAGCACGCCCTGCTCCTGGTGGTAGCGCACCGCCGCGCTGATGTCCACGTCCCCTACCCCGTCGCCGTAAGTGAGGCAGAACGTGCTGTCGTCGAGGTACTCGCGCACCCGGCGCAGGCGGCCGCCGGTCATGGTTTCCTGGCCGGTATCCACCAACGTCACGTTCCAGGGCTCGGTGTTGTTGCGGTGCACCTGCATTTCGTTGCGGTCCATCCGAAACGTCACGTCGGCGTTGTGCAGGAAGTAGTCGGAGAAGTACTGCTTGATCATGTGGCCCTTGTAGCCGCAGCAGATCACGAAGTCGCGGATGCCATGATGCGCGTAGATCTTCATAATGTGCCACAGAATAGGTTTTCCACCTATTTCCACCATGGGCTTCGGGCGCACCCCGCTTTCTTCGCTGATGCGGGTGCCGTAGCCTCCCGCCAGAATTACCGCTTTCATGACTGCAACAGGTTAAGAGACAGGTGATAGTCCGAGAGAAAAAGAGCAGAAAGAACTTCCATCAACCGATACACACAAGCATAGCCGCTCATGAATATACCAGGTAGTGAAAGGTATATATATTTATAATATTGTCAATATTTTTTATGAATTATTTCAATAAAATAACAATAAAAATTAATTATAATACACAATCATCCGCATTCCAAGGCAAGGAACCCTGTGGAAAAGGAACCTGTGACGCAGCGGGCGACAGTGGAACCCCAGGCAGTTACTCGCTATAGATTGCGGGCGTAGGCCGGCCCACGCTCAGCGCTACCAGGCGGCGGGCTACCAGATACAGAAAGCGGGAGTTGGTGACCAGATACCGCCGCCACAAACGCCGGGGCTCCAGCCAGAGTCGGTAAGCCCATTCCAGCCACAGCCGCCGGGCCCACTGGGGCAGGCGGCGCTCCAGCCCGGCATACACCGGGAAAGCCTGCCCCACGCCCAGCATGCAGGCCCGGATTCGGCCGCGGTGGGCCGCCATCCAGTTTTCCTGCTTGGGACAGCCGAGGGCTACGAACAGCAGATCGGGGTCGGCGGCGTTGATGGCGGCGGTTTCGGCTGCGTCTTCTTCGGGCGTGAGCGGCCGGAACGGCGGCGCGTAGGCTCCTACAATCTGCAGGTTGGGCAGTTCCTGCCGGGCGCGGGCCACCATGGCCTCCAGTACGCGCGGCGTAGTACCGTAGAAGTACACCGACTGCTGCCGCCGGGCGGCTTCGGTGAGCAAAGCCGGCAGCAAATCCATACCGGCAATGCGGGCCTGCCGCTGGCCGGTGTTGAACCAACCTACTGCGGCGGCTACCGGGCTGCCATCGGGCGCGGCAATGGTGGCCTGGTTGAGCACCTGCCGAAACTCCGGGTCGCGCTGCGACTCCACCACCATGTGCACGTTTGCAAAACACACGTAGGCCGAGCACCGGGCCGCTCCCAGCTGCAGGATAGCGTCCACGAAATGGGCAGTGGAGCCGGTGGAAATCCGGGAGTCGAGGACGTAGCGCTTGGGTAGCATAGGGATTGAATGGTTGAATTGTTCAATGGTTAAATGGCGGGCTATTCTGCCAGACAACTCCCTGCTACCAACCACTTACTCCTGCAGCCATTACGCCTTTTAATAGGCGTTTTTCTCGCCCCGCACCATGTTCCAGACAGTCTGCCCGATAATTTTCATATCCATCCCAAACGACCAGTTTTCCACGTACTTCAGGTCATATTCCACCCGTTTTTCCATGGTGCCGGCTTCGCGGGTTTCGCCGCGGTAGCCGTTTACCTGCGCGTAGCCAGTAATGCCCGGGGTAACGGCGTGGCGCATGTGGTAGGTGCGGATATGCTTGCTATACTCCTCGAGCTGCGACACCATATTGGGCCGCGGCCCTACCACCGACATGTGCCCCAGCAGCACGTTGAAAAACTGCGGCAGCTCATCCAGATTATACTTGCGCAGATACTGGCCCACCCTCGTTACGCGCACGTCGTGCTTGGTGGCCTGCAGCTCGGGGCGGCCGTGGCTGGCCTGCATGGTGCGCAGCTTGTAGCACGGAAACAGCTGGTTGCGCTTGCCCGGGCGCATCTGCCGGAAGAACACCGGCCCCGGCGAGTCCAGCTTGATCAGCAAGGCCAGGATGGGCATGATGATCGGGAAGATGGTACAGATAACCAGCCCCGAAAACACGATATCAAACACCCGCTTCACTACCTGATTGGTGCGCATGCCCAGCGGCTCGTGCCGGATGGTCAGGATGGGCAGATGGTCGTAGAAATACACGTTGACGTCTTTGCGCATGGTGCCGCGGAAGTCGGGCACGATACGGAAGGAAAGGAAATTGTCGTCGGCGAAGCGCGAGAGGTCCTCAATGAGCTGGCGCCGGTCGAGCGGCAGCGCAAAGTATATGTCGTTGATCTGCTCGCGCAGGCAGTAGGCTTTCAGATCGGCCAGGCGGCCACGCACCAAGCCCCGGAACTCCGTGGGCAGCGCCTCGTCGGAGAAGAAGCCCATGAACTCGTTGCCGATAGGATCGTGCGAGGCCAGAAACCGGTACAGCTCCTGGCCGCTGTCGCCGGCCCCGATGATAACGAAGCGGCTGTTGGCCCGCGCAAAATGCCGGTGATACGAGCGGTACAGGAACGTCAGCAGAAACCGGCCCGACACAACCCCTACCATCGCGAGGCTGTACACCGAAAACAGATACTCCACCGGGGGCCAGTGCATCCCGCCGGCCGCCACCACCAACAGCACCAGCGCGGCATGCAGCAGAAACGTACGGATCAGGTGCAGCAGCTTCTCCGGGTACGTAATCAGCCGGTCGACCCGGTAGATGTTGGCATACTGGCTCGACAGAATCCACCAGAGCAGCCCGAAGATGATGAAGAAAAACGGATAGTATCCACTAAAGGCCCAGTGGCCCAAGGTGATACGGCCAGCCAGCCGAAAGGCTCCAAAAATAAGGAGCACATCGACCAACAACAGAGTGACGCGGGAGGCGTCTGTGTAGTGTCTGTAGCGTTCCATGTAGACTGCTGAGTAAGAGAGAAGGCGCGGACAACAGGTGGGATGGTGAGCTAGCATTCAGATCAATGACATAACAAATAAACAATATTTATTCTTAAATCAATAATTTATATAATTTTATTTTACAAGTGGATAATAATATCTCCGAATGATTCCTAAATTTTCCCAAAACAGGACTTCCAACGCCGGTTTCTCTAGTTTTTACCAATAGCTCGCCTAGGTTGCAGCATATAGGCAGAATCGGTGGCGAGGAAAGCAGCGTAAGCCTTGCGCGGAAAGTATACAGCGCACAAAAAGCCCCTGTAGGGTGGCACTCATTAGCAGAGCACCACCCTACAGGGGCTTTCAGGTGAAGACAAGTTCCCGGCGTTACTGCGCCGTCGGGTACCAGTTGCGCAGGCGCACGTCAATTTTCTTGTTCTTGGCCTGCACTTGCTTCTGGAAGCTGGCCACGTCGCTCAGGCCGTTCTGGCCGCGGTAGTGGTAGGGATACACGATGCCGGGCTTGAAGGCCAGCACGCCCTGGGCGGCCTGGTTCACATCCATAGTGTAGGGCAGGTTCATGCACACGAAGGCCACGTCGATGTTCTTGAGGGCGCGCATCTCGGCAATATCCTCGGTGTCGCCGGAGAGGTACACGGTTTTGCCGCCCAGGCTTAGGATGTAGCCGTTGCCGCGGCCTTTGGGGTGGCGGGAGTCGGCCGTTTCGGGTAGGTTGTACATCGGAATGGCCGATACGCGCATACCCAGCGTGTCGAGGCGCTGGCCATTTTTGAGGATGCGGACCTGCGTCCGATACTCGGCCGGCAGCTGCTCGGCCACGGCTTTGGGGGCCAGCAGCAGGGCTTTGCTGATGGGCAGGGCGGCCAGGGTTTTGGCATCCATGTGGTCGCCGTGGATGTCGGTGATGAGCACCACGTCGGGCGCGGCCAGGCCGGCGTAGGCTTCAGCTCCGCCGGAGGGGTCCACGTAGATGGTTTTGCCGTTCCAGGTCAGCACCAGACTGGCGTGGGTGATGGGCTGCACCATGAGCGGGCCTTGCTTAGTGGCAATCTGGTCGGGAGTGGCGCGGGGTGCGGCGGCCGGAGCGGCCGTCTGGGCGGAGGCCTGCAAGGCGAAAACGGCCAGCGCGGCCGTGAGCAGAAGGGAGAATTTCATCAGGTTTGAGCTATTGTTGAATGGTTGAATTGTTGACTGGCTCACGCGCAACGTTAGCGGCCCGTACATGGGCGTAGACGTGGTCGTAGCCCAGCTGGTTTAGCTTGAATCGGTGGATGGTAGGCTGCCATGCTCCCCGAAACGGCACATCAACTGTAGAGACGCGACACGTCGCGTCTCGGCGCTGAACGACCAGCCCCACAGCCTGCACAACGTCAGCAACGAGGAGACGCGAAGTGTCGCATCTCTACAGGGGACTGTAGCACCTAAACCGCGCTGACTTCGCAGCCGGCCGCTTCCACAAACAAATAGGGGAAAAACCCCGATGTGGAGCTTTTCCCCTATGAAGTTGCCTACTAGCCTTACGGCCGGGGCGGGCGGTTAGCGGGCGGCTACTTTCACGTCGTAGCGGTCCAGCATCATCACTTTGTCCCAGGCCTTCACGAAGGCCTTCACGAAGCGCTGGTGGCCGTCTTTGCCGGCGTACACTTCGGCTACGGCGCGCAGCTGGCTGTTCGAGCCAAACACCAGGTCGGCGCGGGTGGCCGAGTAGCGGTTCTCACCCGAGGTGCGGTCTTTCAGCCAGAAGGTCATACCGCGCGAGTCCGACTTCTTCCACTCGTAATCCGTGCTGGTGAGCACGTTGAAGAAGTCGTTGGTGAGCACGCCTTCGCGGTCAGTGAAAATGCCGTGCTTCGAATTGTCGTAGTTGGCGTTCATGGCGCGCAGACCGCCCGTCAGGGCTACCCACTCGGGCGAGGTGAGCGAGAGCAACTGGGCCTTGTCGAGGAACATCTCCTCGGGGGCCACATGCTTGGCAAGCTGGTTGAAGTCGTTGTCGAGGAAGTTGCGGAAGCCGTCGGCCACCGGCTTCAGCCAGGTGAACATCTCGATGTCGGTGAGCTCCTGGGTGGTGTCGCGGCGGCCCGGGGTGAAGGGCACTTCGGTGGGCACGCCAGCGTCGGCGGCAGCTTTTTCGAGGGCCGCGCAGCCGCCCAGCACGATGAGGTCGGCCAGCGAAACCTGCTTGCCACCTTTGCTGTCCTTATCCGTGCCGTTGAAATCGGCCATTACCTTCTGCAGGGCGGCTACTACAGGCACCGTACGGCGGTTGATTTCCCAGTCTTTCTGCGGGGCCAGGGCCAGGCGGGCGCCGTTGGCGCCGCCACGCTTGTCGCTCTGGCGGTGCGTCACGGCCGACGAGAAGGCCGTAAACACGAGGTCCGACACGGAAATATCGGTGGCCAGAATGGCCTTCTTCAGCTCCGCCACGTCCGCTGCGTCGATGATGGTGTAGTCGGCCAGCGGGATGGGATCCTGCCACAGCAGGTCGTTTTCGTTGCGCTTCTCGGGGCCGAGGTAACGTTCACGCGGGCCCATGTCGCGGTGGGTCAGCTTGTACCAAGCTTTCGAGAAGGCCTGCGTAAAGGCGTCGAAATCGTTAAGGAATTTCTCACACACGGCGCGGTACTCGGGATCCACCTTCAGGGCAATGTCGGTGGTCATCATCATCAGGTCGTTCATCTGACCTTCGATGTGCGCGTCGGGCGTTTTGGGGGCGTTTTTGTCCACCGGGGTCCACTGCAGCGCACCGGCCGGGCTCTTGGTCTGCTCCCAGTCGAACTTGAACAGGTTGGTGAGGTAGTCGTTGTCCCACTGCATAGGATTGGGCGTCCAGCTGCCTTCGATGCCGTTGGTCATCGTGTCTTCGGCGTTGCCCTTGCCCTGGGGGTTGTGCCAGCCCAGGCCCATGGCTTCCATAGGCGCAATTTCGGGGGCCACACCAATTTTGGCGGCCGGCACCATGCCGTGGCTCTTGCCGAAGGCGTGGCCGCCGGCAATCAGGGCCACGGTTTCCTCGTTGTTCATGGCCATGCGCGTGAAGGTCACGCGGATGTCGTGGGCCGAACCCAGCGGGTCGCCGTTGGCATAGGGACCTTCAGGGTTCACGTAAATGAGGGCCTGGTGCGAGGCGGCCAGCGGATTTTCGAGGTCGTAATCGGCGTTGCCGTTGCGGCCGCGCCAACGCTTGTCGCGGCTCACCATCTCGTCGGGCGACTTGGCCTTGGACATATCGTGCACTACCTCGGGGCCCCAGTAGGTGGCGTTGTCAGCCTCCCAGGCATCCTGGCGGCCGCCGGCAAAGCCGTAGGTCGGGAAGCCCATGATTTCGAGGGCGCAGTTGCCGGTCAGCACGATCAGGTCGGCCCAGGAGAGGGAGCTGCCATACTTCTGCTTGATAGGCCAAATGAGACGGCGCGACTTGTCGGTGTTGCCGTTGTCCCACCAGCTGTTGATGGGGGCGAAGCGCTGCAGGGCCTCGCCGGCCCCGCCGCGGCCGTCGGCAATGCGGTAGGTACCGGCCGAGTGCCAGGCCATGCGGATCATCTGCGGGCCGTAGTTATTGTAGTCGGAGGGCCACCAGTCCACCGAAGTCGTCAGGAAGCTCTTGATTTCGTTTTTCAGCTCCTCCAGGTTGATGGAGTTGAAGGCTTCGGCGTAATTGAAGTCCTCGCCCAGGGGGTTGGCCTGGGGGCCGTTCTGGTGCAGCAACTCCACCTTCAGGCGGTTGGGGTACCAGTCGGAGAGCGTGGGCGGGGTGCCTTCCACGCCGCCGATACGGTCGCCGCCGAAGGGGCATTTGCCCTCCATTTTAAAGGAATCGGTGTTGGTTTTGTCGTGGTGGATATCCAGCATGATGAGGTCAGCTAAAAAGGGTTGGTGGTGGGCAGGCTTGTCGGCAGCGCGACGCGCTATTCAACTCTCCTTTTGCGGAAAAGGTTGGTGCAGGATATCCGGTTATAGATAAATTAATCCATTCTTAAGATAAAGGCACATTGCCCGCCGCTGCGGCCTGAGGTGCCATCTAACATACTGCTAGTGCTCCAAGCTTCCGGGCTTCTGCCAGCGCCGGGCAGAAGCGCGCAGGCCGTTTTGGGAGTCTCCACTAAGAAATACTGGCAGAACAGTAGGCAGAAAAACAAAAATCCCGCTCTACGTTGCCGTAAAGCGGGATTTGGTGGGCCCAACTGGAATCGAACCAGTGACCTACTGATTATGAGTCAGTTGCTCTAACCGATTGAGCTATAGGCCCTTGCCTTTACCGCCCACGGGATGGTTGGTTTCAGCCGTGCAAACTTCGACTTTTGCGGGCGGATTTGCAATTACACCGGGCAGGAAAAGCGTTGTTCCGGTGCCCAGCCTCAGATAGTCAGCCTTATGCCACATCAACTGCCCAACCTGCTCTTCGATTTTGGGGGCGTCATCATCAACATCGACTACCAGCGCACCCTGGCGGCCATGGGCCGCCTGCACCGGCACGGCAGCACCATCGAGTTTACGCAGGCGGCGCAGGCCGAGCTGTTCGACCAGATGGAAACGGGCCGCCTGACGCCGGCGCAGTTCCGGGACGGCCTGCGCGCCACCTACGAGCTGGAGGCCACCGATGAGGAGCTGGACGCCGCCTGGAACGCCATGCTGCTGGATGTGCCGGCCGAGCGGCTGGCTCTGATTGCGGAGCTGCGGGCCAAGGGCCACCAGACGGCGCTGCTGTCCAACACCAACCAGATTCACATCGACCAAATCAACCAAGTGCTGCGCGCGCAGTACGGCTTCGAGCACGGCATTGCCGACTGCCTCGACCGGGTGTTCTACTCGCAGCACGTGGGGTTGCGCAAGCCGGGCGAGGAAATTTTCCGGCACGCGCTGCGCGAGATGAACTGGAAGGCCGAGGAAACTCTTTTCATCGAGGACAGTTTTCAACACATCGAAACGGCCCAACGCCTGGGCCTGCACACGCTGTTTCTGGCCCCGCCCCTCACGCTCTCCGACGCCCTACCTGCTGCCCTTAGTGCCTTATCCAACCGACAACCCTCCGCCGCTCCTCCCCTTTCCTGACGCGGCCAGCCCTGACCTGCCGCCGTCTGAACCGGACGAGCCCTGGCCGGACGGATATGCTGAAAAACCAGAACCGCCGCGCTGGCGGCGCTATGCGCTGCACCTGGGCCTGTTCCTACTGACGCTGCTGACCACCACCCTGGCTGGCGCCGAGTGGATGACCGGCAAATTCACCTTTGAAGGCACGGGCCTGACGGCCGCCGAAATCCGGCAGGGCCTGTGGTTTTCGGTGCCGTTTCTGGGAGTGCTGACGGTGCACGAGTTTGGCCACTACTTCACGGCACGGCACCACCGGGTGCGGGCCACGCTGCCCTATTACATTCCTTTCTTCACGGGCATGTTCAGCACCATCGGCACGTTCGGGGCCGTCATTCGGGTCAAGGACCGGATATTTTCGCGCAAGGAGTTTTTTGATATCGGGCTGGCCGGGCCGCTGGCGGGGTTTCTGCTGGCGGTGCCGGTGCTGATTTACGGCTTCACGCACCTGCCGCCCGCTGACTATATCTTCCAGATTCACCCGCAATACGCTAAGTATGGCTCTGAGTATGCTCGCTATGTATATAGTGCAGGCCAAGGCATCACGCTGGCCAAGCCGCTGCTGTATCAGGGCCTCGAATACCTGTTTGCCGACCCTGCCCGGCTGCCGCACCCCAACGAGCTGACGCACTACCCGGTGCTACTGGCCGGCGCGCTGGCGCTGTTCTTCACGGCGCTCAACCTGCTGCCCATCGGCCAGCTCGATGGCGGGCACATTCTGTACGGGTTGCTGGGCTTCCGGCGCTTCAACCGGCTGTCGGGGGTGCTGTTTGTGGGGTTTGTGTTCTACGCCGGGCTAGGGCTGTTTTCCAGTAGCACGTCCGGCCAGACGTGGCTGTACTGGGGCGCGCCGTACTTTGCCTACCTGTGTGTAGTGCTGCGGCCGGTGGTGCCGCGGCTCTGGCAGGCGCTGCTGCTGGCGGTGGGCGTGTGGGCGGTGCAGTTGGCCTGCACGGTGGCGGTGCCGGGCATCTTGGGCAATCCGGGCTGGCTGGGGTTCGGGCTGCTGCTGAGCCGCCTGATGGGCGTGTTCCACCCGCCGGCGCCCGACGAAACGCCGCTTTCCGGCGGGCGCAAGGTGCTGGGCTGGTTGATGCTGGCTATTTTTGTGCTGTGTTTCTCGCCCAGCCCGTTCGCCTTTATCTGAGTGGCCTGATTTCCTGTTTGTTTTTCGGGGCAGTTTCGCCCGTCGTTTTACTATTCCATGCTTCTTGAACAACGCCGGTTGTGGGCCGGCAGCACCCTGGTGGCTTTGCGCCAGCATGGCCTTTACATCTGCCAGCGCGAAGCGGGCGGGCGGGCCGTGCTGGAAGTGGAGCTGCCCTACGAGGAAATTCTGCCCGTGCGGGTGGAGCGCCGCAACTTCGTGCCGCACAAAAAACTGCTCAGCCTGCTGGCCATTGTGGGCTGGTGCCTGTTCACCTTCACGCTCGACCACCGCCAGGAGGCCTCGTTTGTCGTCGATTTCTGGCTCTGGGCCTTGGGCCTCGGCGGCCCGCTGCTGGTGTACGCTTGGTATGGCTGGCAGCACCGGTGGCGCGAGTTTGTGCTCCTCACGTCCCGCTCCAGCATCATCTTCGCCGACCGTTCGTCTGAGCAGGCCGCCCTGCAGGGCTTTGCCGAAGCCCTGGACCGCCGCACCAAAAGCTACTTGCGCCACGAGTACGGCCAGGTGAACCCGCTCGGCCCCATCGAAATCCAGCTGCACCGCCTGCAGTGGCTGCGCAACCTGGAAGTCCTCACCGATGCCGAGGCCCGCACCAGCGCCACTCGCCTCACCGGCCGCCTCTCGCTCGACACCATGCGCAGCATGGGCCAGGACCTGGAAACGCCCTACGTGAATTAGTATTTAGTAGTAAGTATGAAGTAGCCTGTGGCTGCCGACGCACGCAAAAAGGGCCTTTCTCTTCGGCACATTGCCGAAAAGAAAGGCCCTTTTCCTTGCTAATACTAAGCACTGACTTCTCAGCACTAAATAATTGCTACCAAATACTTACCGGCCTTCTAGCGCCGCTACGCCGGGCAGCTCCTTGCCTTCCATGTACTCCAGCAGCGCGCCGCCGCCGGTGCTGATGTAGCTCACCTTGTCGGAGAAGCCCATCTGGTTGACGGCCGCGGCCGAGTCGCCGCCGCCGATGAGGCTGAAGGCGCCGGCTTCGGTGGCGTCGGCAATGGCCTGGGCTACGGCCTGGGTGCCTTTGGCGAAGCTGGGCATTTCGAACACGCCCATCGGGCCGTTCCAGAGGATGGTTTTGGACTGGCGCACCACCTCCGCAAACGCCTTGCTGGACTCCGGGCCCAGGTCGAGGCCCATCCAGCCGTCCGGAATTTCGCTGTTGGCAGCCACTTTGGTTTGAGCGTCGTTGGCGAATTTGTCGGCAATGAGGCTGTCGGTGGGCAGCACCAGGTTCACGCCTTTGGCTTTGGCCTGCTCGATGAGACGCAGGGCCAGGTCCATCTTGTCGGCTTCCAGCAGCGAGCTGCCGATGTGGCCGCCCTGGGCTTTGGCAAACGTATAGGCCATGCCGCCCCCGATGAGCAGGTTGTCGACCTTGTCGAGCAGCTTCTCAATCAGCTGAATTTTGTCGGAGATTTTGGCGCCGCCCATGATGGCCGTGAACGGGCGCTCGGCGTGCTCCAGCACCTTTTTGGCGTTGTCGAGCTCACTCTGCAGCAGGTAGCCGGCCACGCGGTCAGCAGGCGCGAAGTGGCTGGCAATGACGGCTGTGGAAGCGTGCTTGCGGTGAGCCGCCCCGAAGGCGTCGTTCACGTACACGTTGCCGAGCGGGGCCAGCTTTTCGGCAAACGCGTCGTCGCCTTTCTCTTCCTCGGGGTAGAAACGCACGTTTTCCACCAGCAGAATCTGGCCGGGCTGTAAGGCGTCGGCCTGGGCTTGGGCCTGCAGCGCATCGGTGGCAAACTGCACCTCGGTGCCGTACTCCTCGCCCAGGCGGGCCACAATGTGCTTCAGCGAAAACTTGTCCTCGGGGCCACCTTTGGGCCGGCCCAGGTGCGAGAGCAGCACCACCGAGCCCCCATCGGCCAGGATTTTCTTGATAGTCGGCGTAGCGGCCCGGATGCGGGTATCGTCGGTGATGGCGAAGCTCTTATCGAGCGGCACGTTAAAGTCTACGCGCACCACGGCGCGCTTGCCGGCGAAGTTGTACTGATCGAGGGTTTGCATAAGCGGGTTGGTTGGATGACGGCGCGAATGTAGCATAAGCTTTAGCTTGTGCCGTGCTGGGAGTGTACGGAAAACCGCCGGCCAGCGCTGACTGCTTTTTTCTGTTGGGGCGGTTTAGGGCACAAGCTAAAGCTTATGCTACATCCCCGTACCTTTGCGCTACCTATGAAAATCGGCATCTTCTTCGGCGGCCCGTCGCGTGAGCGGGAAATCAGCTTTGCGGGCGGCCGCACCGTATACGACAACCTCGACAAGGCCCTCTTTGAGGCCGTCCCCGTGTTTGTGGACAGCAGCGGAAACTTCATTCTGCTCGACTGGCACTTCATCTATAAAGGCACCATCCGCGACTTCTACCCGCCGGTATCGACGCTGCCGCGCACCGAGCTACCGTGGCAGGTGTACCTGGAAAGCCTCGGCCACCTGAGCCTGGATGAGCAGGACCGCATCATCGCGGAGGTGGGCCGCCGCGTGCAGCCCCAGGAGCTGCGCGAGCTGATGGACTTCGCCTTCCTGGCCCTGCATGGCCCGGGCGGCGAAGACGGCGCCATTCAGGGCCTGCTGGAATGGTACGGCATTCCGTATTCCGGCTCCGGCATTCTGCCCTCGGCGTTCGGCATTGATAAGATTGCGCAGAAAAAGTTACTCAAAGCACTGAATCTACCGACCCCGAAGTTTCGGGTGTTGGAAGAGTCGTGGGCTCTGAATGCCACTCACCCTAAGTATCTACGAGGCTTGGTAGAGGAACTTGGGCTGCCGCTGGTTATCAAGGCCCCGCGCCAAGGCAGTAGCTTGGGCATCAGCATTCTGAAAGAAGAAGACCCGGCCGCTTTTGCCAAAGCTATTGAGCGGGCCTTGTTTCAGCACACCATCACGCGGGAGGAATGGGCCGCGCTGGACGAGCCGGCTCGCTTGGCCTGGGTGCGACAGGTGGCTGATATCCGGGAAGGCATTGGGTTGCCCGTTGCAGCGCATGCTGCCCAAGCAGGCTTCGGAGCCATCAGCTCCGACTATGTGATGCCGGTGCTGGAGCACCCGCAGGAACTGCTCACTTTCCTAAACGAGCACTTTCCGCAAGCCGATGTAGTTCACCTGCGCAGCACCACCGGCGAAACGCAGGTGTTGGTGGAAAGCTTTGTGGCCGGCCGCGAGTTCAGCTGCATTGTAGTGGAGAATGAGCGGGGCGAACCGCTTGCTCTGCCTCCAACGGAGATTGTGAAGGGCGACGAAATGTTCGACTACCGCTCGAAGTATCTGCCGGGCTTGGCGCGCAAAGTGACGCCAATTGACTTGCCGGAAGCTGATATTCAGCGCATCCGGCAGCAAGCCCAGACGATGTTTAGCACGTTCGGCTTTCAGGTATATGCCCGTCTCGACGGCTTCATTCAGGCTGACGGCACTATCTTCCTCAACGACCCGAATACAACATCGGGGATGCTGCCGGCCTCGTTCTTCTTCCATCAAGCCGCTGAAATTGGCCTCAATCCGAGCCAGTTTCTGACGTACATCATTCGGACTTCCCTGGCGGCGCGGCGCCGTAGCGGGATGGCCCCAACCAAGCTGGAAGCACAGCTGCGCCAGCTGGACGCAGCGGTGGCAGCCCGGGCCAGCGAGGTGCGCACCCGCACGAAAGTGGCCGTGATTATGGGCGGTTACTCGTCGGAGCGGCACATTTCGGTGGAAAGCGGCCGCAACATCTTTGAGAAGCTCAGCTCCTCGGTGAAGTACGAGCCAGTGCCCGTGTTCCTGACCGGCAACAGCGACGAGTTCCGCCTCTACGTGCTGCCCATCAATGTGATGCTCAAGGACAACGCCGACGACATCCGGGAGAAAGTGGAGCACATGGAGGCCGGCCACGGCCTGCACCCCATTCTGGAGCGCATCCGGCAGGAAGCCCAGGCCATCACCCGCACCTTTGCGGGGCAGCTCACGGCCCAGCCGCGCCGCGTGTCGTTCGAGGAGCTGGCCGACATGGTGGACGAGGTGTTTATTGCCCTGCACGGCCGCCCCGGCGAGGACGGCGCCCTGCAGCGCGAGCTGGAGAAGTTCGGGCTGCCCTACAACGGCTCGGGCGTGGATAGCTCCTCAGTCACGATCAACAAGTTTGAAACCAACCGCCGCCTGCGCGAAGCCGGGCTGCGCGTGGCCGAGCACCGCATGGCCAGCCGCCTGGAGTGGGCCGCCGACGCCGAAAGCTTCTACCGGAGCCTGGAAACGCAGTTCCCCTACCCATTCATCGCCAAGCCCGCCGACGACGGCTGCTCCTCGGCCGTGAAGAAAATCAAGTCCCGGCCGGAGCTGGAGGCCTTCACCCGCCTGATCTTCCGCGACCAGGAAGACCTGATGCCGGCCGATGCTACCACGCTCAGCCTGGGCTTCAAGGAGGAATTCCCGCAGAAGGACGCCTTCCTGGTGGAAACCCTGATTTCACGCGACGGCGCGGCCCACTTCCTGGAAGTAACCGGCGGCCTGCTCACGCACTACGGTCCCGAGGGCGAGCTGCAGATTGAGGTATTTGAAGCCTCGGAGGCTCTGGCGACCGGCGAGGTGCTGAGCCTGGAAGAGAAGTTTCTGGCCGGCGAAGGCCAGAACATCACCCCGGCCCGCTACGCGCCGGACGCTGCAGAGCGCCAGCGCATCTCGGAGGAAGTGAAGCAGGAGCTGCGCCGCGTGGCCGAAATCCTGAACATCCAGGGCTACGCCCGCATCGATGCGTTTGTGCGCGTGCGCGACAACGGGGCGGTGGAAGTGCTCATCATCGAGGTGAACTCCTTGCCCGGTATGACGCCCGCCACCTGCATCTTCCACCAGACCGCGCTGGCCGGCTACACGCCCTACCAGTTCATCGACCAGATCCTGGAGTTCGGCAAGCAGCGCAGTGAGAAGCTGGCCGTCAGAAACTAGAATCTAATTCCCCTCCTTATTTAAGGAGGGGTGGCCGCAGGCCGGGGTGGTTTACTAGAGCTAGAATACTAGGGCTAGATTATCTTTCAACGATGGAACCACCTTGGCCTGCGGCCACCACCTATTTGAACAAGGAGGGCAATTATAACACTAGCTTTAGCTTCCAAACCCCTAGTTTTAGCCCCGACTCTCACCTCTCTCCTTCCAATGTCTTTTTTCAAATCTGATACGCCGCTTGATCTGGTGAAGCACCTGCTGGTGATTGGCCTGGCCACGGCGGCGCTGGTGTTCGGGTTCTTCTTCGTGTACCTGCCCCTCACCACCAACCACGGCGAAACCATTGTGGTGCCCAAAATCACGGGCATGAACCAGGCCGATCTGGAGGACTACCTCGACGAGCGCAACCTGCGCTTCTACGTCGATGACAGCTCCTACAACCCCGGCACGCGCCCGTTCACGGTGCTCAACCAGGACCCCGCCCCCGGCGAGAAGGTGAAGGAAGACCGCAAGATCTACATCACGGTGGCCATGAAGAACCCGCCCGTCATCAAGATGCCCAAGCTGACGGATGGCTCGGTGAAAAACGCCCAGATGATTCTGAGCAGCTACGACCTGGTGGTGGGCCAGATCAAGCTGGTGCCTAACATCCAGCAGAACGCCGTGCTGCGGCAGCTGGTGGGCGGCAAAGACATTGCGCCCGGCGCGGCCATTGCCAAAGGCACCAAAGTAGACCTGGAAGTGGGCGACGGCCTCGGCAACCAGGAATTCCCGGTGCCCAACCTCATCAACATGCCCGCCGACGAAGCCACCACCCTGCTCATCGGCCAGGGCCTGCAGCTAGGTGAGGTGTTCTACCAGCCCGCTCAGGACGGCGAAACCGACGGCACCGTAGTGAAGCAGCGCCCCGTGGCCGCCCCCGACGCCACCATCCGCATGGGCCAGCTGGTCGACATCTGGGTGGCCGGCGACGAGCCCGTGAAACCGGTGAACTAGAATCACAGATTTTGCAGATTTAAGGCTGATTTCACAGATTGATTTTCCCCGAAAGAGCCGCGCTGTTGCGCGGCTCTTTTGCTTTGTACTGCCACCAGCAGGCGCATATCTCTGCCGCCTGAATCCGCGACATCCTTTTTCAATCTGCAAAATCTGTGATTGAAATTTTAAGCGGTGCCGGCGCGTTTCAAGCCCATATCCTAACTTGCTTTCGATGATGTATTCCAAAGTTCTACGCGTTTCTGTCTTATCGATTCTGGGTGTGCTGCCCCTGGCCACGGTGGCGCAGGAGCTGCACTCGCTGGGCACCGACCCGGGCCGCACGGCGCCGGCCGCACGGCCCGCCACCGCCCAGCGCGGGCAGGCCCTGACGCTGCCCTTCTTCGACGACTTCACGACGCCCCAGGAAGGCACGCCCAAAGCGACGAACTGGCTGCCCGGCGGCGGGGTGCTCGTCAACAACCGGTTTCCGCTGGCGCCGCCCACCCGCGGCGTGGCCACCTTCGACGGGCAGCAGGCCAACGGCCGCCCCTACGGCAGCGGCTACAGCGACATCGACTCGCTGGTGTCGCAGCCCATCGACCTGAGCGGCCGCACCGCCACCGACCGGCTGTATCTGGGCTTTTACTGGCAGGCGGGCAACATTTTCCGGCGGCCGTCGGCCAACTCCGGCACGGCCGCGGTGCAGCTGCAGCTGGAGTTCAAAGACCAGAACGGCCTGTGGGTGCCGGTCTGGACGCGCCGCAGCGACGGCACGCGCGAAGCCTTCCGGCGCAAGTTTGTGGCCATTGATCAGGCGCGGTTTCTGCACGGCAGCTTCCAGTTCCGGTTTCGGGCCAAGGGCAGCCTGGCCAACAACGACGACTCCTGGAGCATCGACTACGTGAAGCTGGCCCCGGTGCGGGTGCGCGCCGACTCACTGTACCAGGACGTGGCTACCAGCCGCCCGCTGAGCAGCTTGCTGGCCCGCGGCACGGCCATGCCAGTGGGGCAGTTCAACGCCGCCCCCAACCCGACCGCGCTACTAAACCCAGCCACGTTCACCACCATCAACAACCTCTCCGACAGCGGCTTTCCGGTGCCCGGCCGCTGGGTGGGTCAGCTGGACGTGCTGCCCAGCGGCCCGTCGGCGCTGTTCCGCACTACCGATTTCGTTTCGCTGAGCAGCCCTCAGTTTCAGTTTCGGATTGAGGGCGACCTGCGCAGCAGCCCGCTGCCGGTGTCGGCGGCGGCCAAAACGGTGCGGCACCGGCTCACGCTCATCACCAACGAAGCCAACACCGACCCGCGCACCATGCCCAACGATACCATCTCGCGCGTGACCGAGCTGAGCGACTATTTCGCTTACGACGATGGCACGGCCGAAGCCTTCGTGAGTGTGCCGCCTTCTACCCTCAATCAGAGCTACTACGCCCTGCAGTTCGACCTCAACAAGCCCGACCAGGTACGCAGCATCCGCATTTCGCCGGCGTATCCGAGTGCGGCGGGCCGCACCATCACGGTGAACGTGTGGGACGCCGACCCGGCCAATGGTGCGCCCACGCGCCAGCCCAAGGCCACGCAGAGTGTGCAGATTCCGGCCTCGCTGCCGGCGGGGCAGACGTTTATGGAAGTTGCATTTGCGGCGCCGGTGCCGGTGAGCGGGCGGTTTTATGCCGGCTACGGCCACGGCCTCATCACCACGCCGCTTGGTATCAATATTGACCTCAACAATGTGCCGCCCACGAATGCCTTCTGGCAGTTCACCCGCAACGTGTGGGAGCCGAGGCCCACGGTTTCGCCGGATGTGCCGCCGCAGTATGAGGGCTGGGCCCTGATGCTGCGCCCGGTGATGACCAACACGGTGCTCAGCAGCGCCCCGGCGTCGGTGGCCGACTCGTACAGCCTCTACCCCAACCCCGCCACGCAGGGGCAGGTGCGGGTGCAGGGCCGCTACGCCCGCGCCCAGGTGCTCGATGCGCTGGGCCGCGTCGCCTGGCAGCAGCCCGCCAGCCAGCACGGCCAGCCCCTGCTGGAGCTAGGCACGCTGCCCGCCGGCCTCTACCTGGTGCAGCTGACACTGGCCGATGGCCTGATCGTGAGCAAGCGCCTGATACTGAACAAATAGATAATCTGCGGGCCCTTTTTGCGTGGTACTTATGTGGAGTTTTGCCACCTTTACGCTCCACAATTTTCCTTCCACAACCCTTCACATAGCCCTATGGCCGATATAACTCCTGCCGAGCTAAAACAACGCCAGGCCGCTGGCGAAAAACCTACCATTATTGACGTGCGCGAGCCCTGGGAAAACGAGGAAGGCCGCATCGAAGGCAGCCAGAATATCCCGCTTAACACGCTGCCCCAGAAGCTGGAAGAGCTGGAAGACCTCAAAGACCAGGAAATCATTGTGCACTGCAAAAGCGGCGGCCGCTCCACCTCGGCCAAAGCGTACCTCACCCAGCAGGGCTTTATGCAGGTTCGCAACCTGCTCGGCGGCTTCCAGGCCTACCAGCAGGCGTAGCTTTTTCGGCTGTATCTATTGGAGTCGTTTCCTCGTTTGGGGAAACGACTCTTTTTTTATGCCTGTCTATCAGACACTTGTCACAAAGCGCAATAATTAATTGCGCACAACTAAACATTACACAACCACAGCCAGTTTACTATTCCGAAACCCATGAGCGACAATCCCTCCCTTCCTTCCGACGAAACGCTGCTGAAACTGGAAAGCCAGCTGTGCTTCCCGATCTATGCGGTTTCCAGGATGTTGACCAAGGCCTACCAGCCCTATCTGCAGGAGCTGGACCTTACCTATCCGCAATACCTAGTGCTGCTGCTGCTCTGGGAGCATGGCGAGCTGACCGTGAAGGCACTGGGCGACAACCTGCTGCTCGACTCGGGCACACTCACGCCGCTGCTCAAGCGGCTGGAGCAGAAGCAGTGGGTGAGCCGCCGCCGCGACCCGCGCGACGAGCGTTCCGTCATCATTGGCCTGCTGCCGGCCGGCCGCGAGCTGCAGCAGCGCGCCTGCCACGTTCCGGAGGCCCTATTCGCCAGGCTGGGCATGTCGCCCGCCGAGTTTGAGGCCCTGCGCACCCAGCTTCAACAACTACTCATTCGGCTGTCCTGAGTCCGGGCCGGCTTTTTTTTCTCTTCCCTTCATTTCTTACCCGATGAAAATCAACAAAGTCTTCACCGCACAGGCAAAAGCTAAAGGTGGCCGCGACGGCCAGGTTACGTCCAAAGATGAGGTAATCAACATTCCGCTGAGCACGCCCAAGGAAATGGGCGGCCCCGGCAAGCCGAACTCCACCAACCCCGAGCAGCTGTTTGCCGCCGCCTATGCCTCGTGCTTCGAGGGTGCGCTGGGCGTAGCCGCCCGCCAGGCCAAGGTGAAGCTCGACGGCGTGACGGTGGAAGCCCTGATTGGTTTCGGCCAGGCGGAAGACGGCGGCTACGGCATTTCGGCCGATCTGCACATCAACATCCCCGGCGTAGAGCAGGCCCAGGCCGAAGAGCTGGTGCAGGCCGCCCACGGCATCTGCCCCTACTCGCGCGCTACCCGCGGCAACATCGAGGTGAACCTGACCACCACCACCGAAGCCGCGTAACCAGCTTCCTGGTCTGCAGTATAACCGTCATCCTGAGCAACCTCGGGATGACGGTTAATTTTTCCCTCGCCCTTTTTCCCCACGCTATGAAAACCCAAGCCATTGTGCTGGCCAGCCGCCCCCAGGGCACGCCGACCGCCGAACAGTTCCGATTTGAAACGCTGGAGCTGCCGCCGCTGGCGGCCGGCCAGGTGCTGCTGAAAACCCGCTACGTGTCGGTTGACCCGTACATGCGCGGCCGGATGAGCGCCGCCAAGTCGTATGTGGCGCCGTTTGAGGTGGGCCAGCCGATTGCGGGTGGCGTGGTGGCCGAGGTAGTGGAAAGCCAGTCCGACGCGCTGCCCGTGGGCAGCGTAGTGGTGGGCAACCTGCCCTGGCAGCAGCACAGCGTTGCGGACGGCAAAAGCCTGAACCGGATTCCGACCGACAAGGCGCCGGTGAGCTACTTCCTGGGGCTGCTGGGCATGCCCGGCCTCACGGCCTACTTCGGGCTGCTCGATATCTGCCAGCCCAAAGCGGGCGAAACGGTAGTGGTATCGGGCGCGGCCGGCGCGGTGGGCATGGTGGTAGGCCAGCTGGCCAAAATCCAGGGCTGCCGCGTGATTGGCACCGCCGGCTCCGACGAGAAAGTGGCCTACCTGAAAGAGCTGGGCTTCGATGAAGCCATCAACTACAAAACCGCCAACATTGCCGAAGCCCTGGCCGCCGCCGCCCCCAATGGCGTCGACTGCTACTTCGACAACGTGGGCGGCCCCATCACCGACGCCGTGTACGACCTGCTGAACAAGCACGCTCGTATTGCGCTCTGCGGCCAGATTTCCACCTACAACACCACCGAAGCACCCGTAGGCCTGCGCCCCGAGGGCAAGCTGCTCAAAACCAGCACCAAGCTGCAGGGCTTCATCGTGAGCGACTACCTGCCGCAGTGGCCCGAAGGCGTGGCCAAGCTCACGGAGTGGTATGGCCAGGGCAAGCTGAAGTTCGAGGAAACCATCACCGACGGCTTCGACCAGATTCCGGCGGCGTTCCTGGGCTTGTTTCAGGGCGACAACACCGGCAAGGCCATCGTGAATGTAGCCTAGCTTTTTTCCTCCTTTCAACTCCCGCTTTTCATGGCAAACCAAGCTGAAATCTATTGCGTGGCCGCCGAGTGGCTGGTGCCCACCGAGCACATCGACACCGTGCGCGACCTGCTGATGCAAGCTGCCGCCGCCGTGCGCCAGCACGAGCCCGGCAACCTGCTCTACATTGCCCACGAGTCGGCCGACGAGCCCGGGCGCTTCTTCGTGTATGAGCAGTACGCCAACCAGGAAGCCCAGATTGCGCACCGCGCCGCGCCCCATTTCCAGGACCTCGTGCTGGGCCGGATAGTGCCGCTGCTGGCCGAGCGCAAAACATCTTTCTACCGCCTGCTGCCCGTCCAGGGCAAGTAAAAGCAGTAGCGCGAACTGTGTAGTTCGCGCCCCCGAACGACAGCCGCCCAAACGGCGCAATGGCGCGAACTACACAGTTCGCGCTACGGCCGTTCAACACCCGTTTTTCACCCCTTTTTCCCACAACCATGAACATTCTGATGGTATTGACGTCCCACGACCAGTTGGGCGACACAGGACATAAAACCGGCTTCTGGCTGGAAGAATTTGCCGCTCCCTACTACGTGTTCAAGGATGCCGGCGCCACGCTCACCCTGGCCTCGCCGGCCGGTGGCCAGCCGCCCCTCGACCCTAAGAGCGACGACCCCAGCGCCCAGACCGACGCCACCAAGCGCTTCAAAGCCGACACCGACGCCCAGCAGGCCCTGGCCAGCACCGTGAAGCTGGACACGGTAAACGCTGCTGATTTCGACGCCGTGTTCTACCCCGGCGGCCACGGCCCGCTGTGGGATTTGGCCGAGGACAAAAAGTCCATCGAGCTGATTGAGAACTTCTACGCCGCCGGCAAACCGGTAGCGGCCGTATGCCACGCCCCCGGCGTGCTGCGCCACGTGAAAGACGCCAACGGCGAGCCGCTGGTGAAAGGCAAATCGGTAGCGGGCTTCACAAATACCGAGGAAGAAGCCGTGCAGCTGACCAACGTGGTGCCTTTCCTGGTGGAAGACATGCTGAAGCAGAACGGCGGCGACTACTCCAAAGGCGCCGACTGGGCTCCTTACGTAGTGAAAGCCGGCAACCTGATTACCGGCCAAAACCCCGCCTCGTCGGAGCCGGCCGCTGAGGAGCTGCTGAAACTGCTGAAGAAATAACTTCGAGCTTCCTCAAGAAAAGCCGCCCCGGCTGTGCCTGTTTCAGGCGCGGCCGGGGCGGCTTTTTGGGTGTTAGCACAGTGCATCGGCTCCGGTCCGGCGGCTTTTTTCAGCCGTCGGACCGGTCGCTGTAAGCTGACGTTGCTTACTACTGTGCACCCTATGTCGTTCAATCGGCAACCGGCCCGACGGCTGAAAAAAGCCGCCGGACCGGAGCCATTCCTGTAAGGCGCCAATAAATTCCTACCCCAGCCGCCCATCCGGCGCGTACGCCAGCTCGCCCAGCTCCACCAGCTCCCGCAGCTGCTCCGTGACGGCCGTGGCTTGGCCGGGCGCGAACTGCGCGAGGATTTCGCGGGGCGTTTGGGGCGTGGCTTTGAGCAGATTGAGCAGCTGCTGGCGCAGGTCGGCGGACGAGGCGGGCGCCTGGCGTGCTTTCTTCTCGGCCAGGCAGAAGTCGCAGACGCGGCAGGGCGGCGCGTCCAGCTCGCCGAAATACTCTAGTAGCAGCTGCTGGCGGCAGCGTCCTCCGGCGGCGTAGCGCACCACAGCCTCGGTTTTGTGCAGGGCCAGGTCGCGGGCCTGCGTCAGGCGCTTCTGGTCTAGCGGCAGCTTGTCGGCATCGAAGCGCGGGGTAGTGAACAGGGCCTGCGGCGACTCCTGCCGCGGCTGGTACTGAATAATGCCCGAGCGGTGCAGGAATACCAGCGTTTTGCGCACGTCCACCACGCTAAGCTTGAGGTGCTGCGCCAGGCTGTTTTCCGAAATCCGCTGAAACCCGCTGAACAGCTCCCCGCCGTTGAAGCGCAGCAGACTCTTGATGAGCTGGTCGTGCTGGGCGTTGGCCACCTGAAACCGGTACAGGTCCTGGTGGTCGATGGGGATGTGGACCCGGGCAGGCGTGTTCACGGCCTCGTTCAGCTGCACAAAGCCTTCCCGGGCCAGGGTGCGGAGGCTGTTGTGGGCGTCGAGGGCCTTGATGCGGTAGGTTTCGGCGAAGTGCTGAATGTCGAAGTCGAAGGCTACCAGCTCGCCGCCGCCTACGGCCGTGCGCGAGAAGTTAGCCAGCGCCTGGTACACGCGGCGCACGGTGTCCAGCGGCGGGTAGGCCTGCTGGGTGCGGCGGCGCAGCTCGGCGGCATCGTTGGGGCCCTGCAGCAGCACGGCAAAGGCGTATTTCTCGTCGCGGCCGGCGCGGCCGGCTTCCTGGTAGTAGGCCTCCAGGTTGTCGGGCGCCTCCAGGTGTACCACCAGCCGCACGTCGGGCTTGTCGATGCCCATCCCGAAGGCGTTGGTAGCTACGATGCAGTGGATGCGGTTCTGCATCCAGTCCTGCTGGGTGCGGGTGCGCTGGTCACTGGGCAGGCCGGCGTGGTAGACGGCGGCGCGCACGCCCTGCTGCTGCAGGTAGGCGGCCGTGTCTTCGGTCTGGCGGCGGGTGCGGGCGTACACGATACTGGTTTTGCCGGCCCCCACGCCCCGCACCACTTCCAGCAGCCGGCGCAGCTTGTCCTCGGTAGCCAGCGCCGAATACGACAGGTTGGGACGGGCAAAGCTCTGCTGAAACACGCGGTGGCCGAGCCGGAACAGCAGCTTTTCCACGATATCCAGCTTCACCTGCTCGGTGGCCGTGGCCGTGAGGGCAATGCACGGCACACCGGGCAGCAGCTCACGCAGCGCCGCAATCTGCAGATACGGCGGCCGGAAATCGTAGCCCCACTGCGACAGGCAGTGGGCCTCGTCGATGGCCAGCAGACTCACCTTCATGCGGCCCACCCGGGCCCGGAACATGTCGGTCTGCAGCCGCTCGGGGCTCACGTACAGAAACTTCACCGGCCCGTACACGCAGTTGTCCAGGGTCTGGTCGATTTCCTGGTGGCTCATGCCCGAAAACACCGCCTCGGCCTTGATGCCGCGCTTGCGCAGGTTTTCCACCTGGTCCTTCATCAGCGCAATCAGCGGCGACACCACCACGCACAGCCCCGGCCGGGCCAACGCCGGCACCTGGAAGCAGATGCTTTTGCCGCCGCCGGTAGGCAGCAGCGCCAGCGTATCCTGCCCCGCCAGCACCGACCGGATAATGTCTTCCTGCAGCGGCCGGAACGCCGCATGGCCCCAGTGTTGGCGCAGTACGTGCAGAATATCGTCGGTGGCGTGCTCGGGCATGGCGCAAAAGTAATGCGAAGCGCCGCTTCGCCGGGCACAAAAAAAGCCCGGCACCAAGCGGCACCGGGCTTTCGATATATGTAGTGGGGTGTATTTAGGCGGCAGCGGCCTGGCCGTTCTCACGGTCCTCAATGGCCTTGCGGAGCTTGGCAATGGCCTGGGTGGCGCGCTCCTCATCGAGGCGGTTGATGTTGAGCAGCATCTTGGTTTTCTCGGGGCGCGAGATGACCGGATGGTTCAGCAACCGGATGATTTCCTCTTTCTGCGATGCCGAAGCGTAGGCCGGAGCCGAAACCTCAGCAGCAGGCGCGTCGGCGGCTACAGCTTTCATGGGGGCCGGAGCTTCAGCAGATACAACGGCCGGCGCCGAAGCCGGCACCACAGCCATAGCGGGCTGCGCGGCAGCAGGCGAGTTTCCGCCGTAGTCCATTTCCTCGGCCGGCGTGGGCTCGTAGCCGGCGGCGCGGATAATCCAGGCCAGGATGTTGCGGTAAGCCTTGCCGATGGCCCGGGTCTGGGCCATGCTCATAATGGCAAACTCCTGGTAGAACTTCTTGCCCTGCTCTTTATTGGAGCAGATGGCGAAGCCCGCCCCTACCGTGTGGCCCGACTTCATGTCGAACAGCGTCACCTTGGCCTGGTACTTAATTTCCTGGTCCGTGGACACGTTAATCACGTGGTCGACGATGGGCACGATGCCCAGGCGCGAGCCGGCATACTGCCAGCCTTCCACGTTCACGAACTCCTTGCCCTGCACGGTGGTCGTGAGCTTGTTTTCCTTGATGAACTTGGCCAAGTCAGTCGCCAAGTGCAGCGTCTCGTCGGAGCGCGAGATGTCAAAGCTCTCTACTTTGGTCTTGCGAACCGGCTCTTTGATGGTCTTGGTTGCTTCGCTCATGGCGTCTGTCGTTTTGATGTCCTGTAATACCGTTGTGTGTTCTGGATATGTAACGCCCCAGCCTTAGCAAAGGTGCAAAAATTGACAGAATTTTTATCAATTTTTACCCTTGATATCCAACAACTTACAAACAATATTTCCAACAAGGTTAGTCAACTAATATTTTTGGTCTTTCCCGGCCAGTTTTTCACCCGGTTTTGCTGCTTCCGCAGCAGCTTGGCTAGGCAAAAACAAACCCCTTGCTCCGTTCCGGTGACGGGGCAAGGGGTTGGGCTGCATGGTCCGGGGCGGGTCGGACGCATGACCTGAGCCGGGGCCAAAGCCCGCGGCGTCGTAGAGGGTTCTGGTAGCTTCAACGCCTGCCACCGCGCCGGGGTTCCGCAGGCCCTCCAGCCCAAACGCAACAGCGCCTCTCCCTGCAGCAGGAAGAGGCGCCGAAACGTGCCGGAGATGTGCGGCCAGCTAGTTCTGGCCTTCCCAGATGTAGCCGTCCTTCATGGTGATTTTGCGGTCGGCCATTTCCGCCAGCTGGTCGTTGTGCGTCACGATGACGAAGGTCTGGCCCAACTCCTTGCGCAGCAAAAAGAAAATCTGGTGCAGCTCCTGGGCGTTCTGCGAGTCGAGGTTGCCGCTGGGCTCGTCGGCGAAGATGATTTCGGGGGAGTTGATGAGGGCGCGGGCCACGGCCGTGCGCTGCTGCTCGCCACCGCTCATTTCCGAGGGCTTGTGGTCGGCTCGGCGCTCCAGGTTCAGCATCCCAAGCAATTCGCGGGCCCGCACGCGGGTTTCCTTCTCGGAGCGGCCGGCCAGATAGGCTGGCAGACACACGTTTTCGAGGGCCGTAAACTCGGGCAGCAGGTTGTGAAACTGGAAGATGAAGCCGATGTGGCGGTTGCGGAACCGCGCCAGCTCCGACCGCCGCAGCGAGCTGACCGACTGGCCGTCGAAGAGGATTTCGCCGGAGTCGGGGTTGTCGAGCGTGCCCAGAATGTGCAGCAGCGTGCTCTTGCCAGCCCCCGAAGACCCCACAATGGACACGATTTCGGCCTTTTCAATAGTCAGGTCGATGCCCTTGAGGACTTCCAGCGTATTGTATTTCTTACGAACGTTGATGGCTTGCAGCAAAACGGAACCAGGTAAAGTGAGCCGGAGTACGAAAAACAAATCTACAGTTTGCCGCGCAGATTACACCGGCTTGCGGCCGGCCCGCCTGCCGTACATGCCGCTGGCCGGCCCCACCGGCCCGCCGCAGATGCAAGCGGATTTCTGCAATTTGAGCCCTATACGCTGACGCACCTCCTTATGGCTATGGCTGTTTTTCCTTCTTCCCCCCGCTGGTCGTGGCTTTGGCTGGGGCTGGCGGCGTTGGCCCTGCTTGCAGCTTTGGGCCTAGCCCGGCGCTCTGCCCAACCAGCAGACCCGCATTTGCCAGCTAGCCCCAGCCGCTCGGCAGTTGCCAGCGCCATGCCTGCCCGGCCGGAAGACCGCCTCAAGGGCGTCAACTGGGTGGGGGCCGACTCAGTAGCCAGCCAGGACCTGGAGCCGCTGGTGCGGGCCCACGTCAACTGGATAGCCCAGACGCCGTTTGGCTGGCAGGCTGGTGCTGCCTCGCCCGAAATCCGGATGCACACCGGCGCCGGCAGCCGCCACTATTGGGGCGAAAGTGACCGGGGCCTCGTGCGCACCGCCCAACAGGCCCGGCAGCGCGGCATCCACACGCTGCTCAAGCCGCACCTGTGGCTGCGCGGCCCCGGCGGCACCTGGCCCGGCGACATCAGCATGACCAACGAAGCCGACTGGCAGACGTGGTTTGCCGCCTACACCACGTTTATCGTGCACTACGCCGAGCTGGCCGAGGCCAACGGCATGGAGGCGCTCTGCATCGGGACGGAGCTGGAGAAAACCGTGGGCCACGAAACCGAGTGGCGCGCCCTCATCGGGCGGGTGCGGCAGGTGTACCACGGCCCGCTCACATACGCCGCCAACTGGAGCGGCGAGTTCGAGCAGGTGAAGTTCTGGGACGCGCTGGACTACATCGGGGTGCAGGCCTACTTCCCGCTCAGCACCTCCGAGCGCCCCGCCAAAGCTGCCCTGCTCAAGGCCTGGCGCGAGCCGCTGGCCCGCATTGCCTCCGTGCAGAAGCGCTACGGCAAGCCCGTGCTGTTCACCGAAGCCGGCTACAAAACCACGCCCGACGCGGCCATCCAGCCCTGGGTGTGGCCCGACCGCAATGCCCTGCCCGCCACCCCCGACGAAACCACCCAGCGCGTGTGTTACGAGGCCATGTTCGAGACGTTCTGGCCGCAGCCCTGGTTTCGGGGCATCTTTATCTGGAAGTGGTACCCCGGCCTGCAGCTCAACGGCCCCGCCCACCGCCACCTCGACTTCACCCCCCAGCACAAACCCGCCGAGCAGGTAATGGCGCAGTGGTATGGCAGGTAAATGTCATTGCGAGGAGGCACGACGAAGCAACCCTTCCTCTCGTCGCAGACATTATCCTTACAGCAAAGCCCTCCGGCAACAGGTTGCTAATCCGGCGTCGGAGAGGTTATCGGAAAGGAAAGCTTCAAGCAAATAGAGGAAAGATTGCTTCGCTCCGCTCGCAATGACAGCGCGGTTCAGCCTATAATTGCCTACTTTCGCGCTCAGTAACCCACCCCGAACTTCTCTTTAACCGACCTTTATGAACATTCACGAGTATCAGGGCAAAGAAATTCTGAAGCGCTACGGCGTGCGCGTGCAGGAAGGCATCACGGCCGACACTGCCGAGCAGGCGGTAGAAGCGGCCAAGAAGCTGACTGAAGAAACCGGCACGAGCTGGTACGTTATCAAAGCCCAGATTCATGCGGGCGGCCGTGGCAAAGGCGGTGGGGTGAAACTCGCCAAAAACCTGGAGCAGGTGAAAGAAATTGCCGGCCAGATCATCGGCATGCAGCTCGTAACCAAGCAAACCGGCGCCGAAGGCCGCAAGGTGCACAAGGTGCTGATTGCCCAGGACGTGTACTACCCCGGCGCTTCGGAAACCAAGGAATACTATATGAGCGTGCTGCTGGACCGTGCCACCGGCAAAAACGTCATCATCTACACCACCGAAGGCGGTATGGACATCGAGGAGGTAGCAGAGGCGCACCCCGAGAAAATCCACCGCGAGCATATCGACCCGCGCGTGGGTCTGCGTCCGTTCCAGGCCGCTAAGATTGCCTTCAACCTGGGCCTGACCGGCGCAGCGCAGAAGGAGATGGTAAAGTTCGTGCAGGCGCTGTACAAGGCCTACGACGAGACGGACTCGGCCATGTTCGAAATCAACCCCGTCCTGAAAACCTCGGACGACAAGATTCTGGCCGTTGACGCCAAAGTAACCCTCGACGAAAACGCCCTCTACCGCCACAAGGATTTCGTAGAGCTGCGCGACACCAACGAGGAAGATCCGCTGGAAGTGGAAGCTTCGGCCTCGCACCTGAACTACGTGAAGCTCGACGGCAACGTGGGCTGCATGGTGAACGGCGCCGGCCTGGCCATGGCCACCATGGACATCATCAAGCTGAGCGGCGGCGAGCCGGCCAACTTCCTCGACGTAGGGGGTGGAGCCAACGCCCAGACCGTAGAAGCCGGTTTCCGCATCATCCTGAAGGATCCGAACGTGAAAGCCATCCTCATCAACATCTTCGGTGGCATCGTACGCTGCGACCGGGTGGCGAATGGCGTGGTGGAAGCCTACAAAAACATCGGCGACATTAAAGTGCCGATCATCGTGCGTCTGCAGGGCACCAACGCCGAAGAAGGCGCCCGCATCATCGACGAAAGCGGCCTGAAAGTGTACTCGGCCGTGCTGCTGAAGGATGCCGCTGAGCGCGTGAAGGAAGTGCTGGTTGCCCAAGGCATCTAGTCTCTCCAAAACAACTGTTTAGCATAAAAAAGGCCCGTCCGGATATCCGGACGGGCCTTTTTCGTTGGGCTATTGAAAGCTGCGGTTAGCCTTTGGCGGCTACGCCGGCATTCTCGTCAGCTTCTACGGGCAGGGCTTCGCCTTTCACGCGCAGTTCCACTTCCATGTTGCCGCGAGTGCCTACTGAGTACGGGCAGATTTTGTGGGCCTGGCGCACCATTTCCACAGTTTTCTGCTGGTCAAACGATTTCAGGTCGACGTCGAGCACGGCCGACAGGCCGTAGCCTTCGCCTTCCTGAAACAGGGTCACCGAGCATTTTACCTCGGTTTGCGGGTCGAGCTTGTCGCCGGCGCGCTGGGCAATAACGAGCAGCGCCTGCTGGAAGCACGACGAGTAGCCGGCCGCGAATAGCTCTTCGGGGTTGGTGGCGTTTTTCTTGCCGCCCAGCCCTTCCGGCACCGACATATCCAGGTCGATGATGCCAGTGGCGGAGCGGACGTGGCCGCTACGGCCGCCTACTGCGGTGGCGTCGGCGGTATACAGGTTCTTTTTTTCAGTGGAAGCCATACAGTAAATAAGTTCGGGTTGTGTGGTTAGGCTAACTGCTTTACCGTCCGGAAGGTTGTAGTAAGGCTGAACATGATTTTGCAGAAAATGGCCTGTATTGTTTTGCGCGGCCGCATTTTCTCTCTAGTTTTGCGCCTCCTAACCGGGTCGCGTAGTACAACGGATAGTATAGGAGTCTCCGAAGCTCTTGATCCAGGTTCGATTCCTGGCGCGACCACTAAAAGCCCCTTAGCGCCCTGCTAAGGGGCTTTTTTCATTTTTATCCGGCTGCTGGTAAAACAAGTTAGTCGCGCCCTGGCTCAAGCGCAGAGCGTGGCGGGGTTTCCGGGCTTGTGGTGGTGTCGGGCGCAGGTGCGGCGGCCGGCGTGCGTGCGGCCAGAAAGAAATACCAGACCACGAACCCAATCAGGGCCGCGCCGCTCAGCGTTACGATGATTTCTGCGGTATCCATGCGGGGTTAGAATTTGGAGGGATTGAAGCCGCGCAGGCGCAACGAGTTGGTCAGTACCGATACCGAGCTCAGGGCCATAGCCCCGGCCGCCAGCATCGGCGACAGCAGCCACCCGAAAACCGGGTACAGCAGCCCGGCGGCCACAGGAATACCCAGCGCGTTGTAGAAGAACGCAAAAAACAGGTTCTGGCGGATGATGCGCATCGTCTGGCGTGAGAGCTGCAGGGCCGTTACCACGCCTTGGAGGTCGGAGCGCATGAGGGTGATGCCGGCTGCTTCCATTGCCACATCGGTGCCGCCGCCCATGGCCAGCCCCACGTCGGCGCGGGCCAGCGCGGGCGCATCGTTGATACCGTCGCCGACCATAGCCACCGTGCAGCCTTCTGCCTGCAGGGTTTGCACTCTGGCGGCCTTGTCCTGAGGCAGCACCTCGGCAAAAAAGCGCGTGATGCCCACCTGCCGGGCTATCTGGGCGGCCACCTGCGGGTTGTCGCCGGTCATCATCACCACTTCCAGGCCCATGCGCTGCAGCTGCCGGATGGCCGCGGCGGAAGTGTCGCGCACGGTGTCGGCCACGCCGATAAGGCCGGCGGCCTCGCCGGCCACGGCCACGTAGAGCACGGTTTTGGCCTGGGCCAGCAGCACTTCGGCCTGCTGAAGCACGGCGGGCGGCAAGCTGATACCGGCCTCGGCCAGCAGCCGGGCATTCCCGACGAGCAACAGCTGACCGTTTATGGTGGCCTGGGCGCCCTTCCCTTCAACAGCTTTGAAGCCGCTGGCCGGCAGCGCAGCGGCCTGCTGGCTGTCGGCGTAGCGCACCACGGCGGCGGCCAGCGGGTGCTCACTCTGCCGCTCTACGGCGGCCACCAACGGTAGCAAGCGGGCGGCATCCTGGCCGGCAGCGGGCACGAAATCCGTGACGGTCGGCTCGCCGCGGGTGATGGTGCCGGTTTTGTCGAGCAGCACGGTGGTTACTTGGTAGGCCTTTTCCAGGGCTTCGGCGTTGCGGATGAGCACGCCGTGCTCGGCGCCTTTGCCGGTGCCTACCATGATTGCCGTGGGTGTGGCCAGTCCCAGCGCGCACGGGCAGGCAATAATGAGCACGGCCACAAAGTTGACCAGCGCCAGCGGCAGCCGGGTTTCGATAGGGGCCAAATCAAACCAAAGCACGAAGGTGAGGATGGCAATGACGACCACCGTGGGCACGAAAATGGCGCTGACTTTATCGGCGAGGCGCTGGATGGGGGCGCGGCTGCCCTGGGCGTCTTCCACCAGCTGCACGATGCGGGCCAGCATGGTGTCGGCGCCGGTTTTGGTGACGCGGAAGCGGAAGGAGCCGGTTTTGTTGAGCGTGGCCCCGAACACCGGGTCGCCGGGCCGCTTTTCCACCGGCAGGCTTTCGCCGGTGAGCATGGCTTCCTCCACGGCCGAGTGGCCGTCTTCGAGGATGCCGTCGGTGGCGACTTTCTCGCCGGGCCGTACCAGCACCAGGTCGCCGGGGCGCACCTGCTCGATGGGCACGTCCACTTCCTGGCCGCCGGGCCGCACGAGGCGGGCGGTTTTCGCCTGCAGCCCCATCAGCGCCCGAATGGCAGCCGAGGTGTGGATTTTGGCCCGCAGCTCCAGCACCTTGCCCAGCAGAATCAGGGCAATGATGGTGGCCGTGGTATCGTAGTAGACTTCGGGCATGATGCCGCGCTGCCGGAAAAAGCCTGGCAGCAGCGTGGCGGCCAGGCTGTAAAGGAAGGCCGCGCCGGTGCCCACGGCAATGAGCGTGTCCATGTTGGCGGCGCGATGCCGGAAGCCATTCCAGGCGGCGGTGTAGAACTCGCGGCCGCTGTAGAGCAGCACGGGCAGCGTGAGCAGCAGCAGGCCGTAGTTGAGCCATTGCATGTTGAGACGCTGCATGGCTGCGGGCCACAGCATGAGCATGCTCAGGGGCATGATAACGAGCGCCAGCCTGGCCGCCACCCAGAAGCGGCGCTGCAGGTGCTGGTAGGCCAGAGCTTTCTGCTGGTCGAGCTCCAGTTGCCGGTCGGCGGCACTGGTGTCGGGCGCGCGCTCCACCACGCCGTAGCCGGCCTGCACCACGGCCTGCTTCAGGGAGGCCGGGCTAGCCTCGGCGGGCAGGTAGTCGATGGTGGCTTTTTCGGTGGCGAAATTCACGACGGCCCGCTGCACGCCGGGCGTGCGGGCCAAAGACTTCTCTACGAAGGAGGCGCACGAAGCGCAGGTCATGCCTTCGATGTCGAGGGTTTCGGTTTTAAGATCGGGTTCCATAGGGTTGGGCACGCGTAACGCCGGCCGGGGTTGGGCCCGGCCATAAGGCGGCAATGCACTTACAAAGGAACACTGCAGGAAGGTCCGGGACCGTACGGAATCCAACCGAATAGTTGCATAATTCCCCCTTGCCCGGACCGGCAATCGGCCTCAGTTTGGTCTGGAGGCCGTTTTCCGGTCGGCTTGGCCCGCTGCCTATAGCGTCCTGCGTATCGGCCGTATCCGAAGCTGCGTAAATAGGTGCAGCACACGTTGCGCTTCCGGCGCTAGCCTTTTGCCGGCTGCCAGCCTTTTCTCCCTTACGTCTTCTTCCATGAAAAAGTCTTCTTTCCCCCTGGCCCTACTTTGCGCAAGCCTGCTGGCCAGCTGCAACCCCGACGCCAAGACTCCCACCACCGCCGATTCTGCTCCGGCCGCCCACGATATGGCCGGCATGGACCACTCGGCCATGGCCCACGACACCAACAGCGCCGCCTCACCGCAGCTCACGGCCATGAACGAGATGATGCAGCAGATGCACGCGGTGCCCATGCGCGGCAACACCGACTACGACTTCGCCCGCCACATGCTGGCGCACCACAAGGGCGCCGTGGTGATGGCCGACTTGGAGCTGCGCGACGGCAAAGACGCGACCATGCGGCAGCTGGCCGAAGAAATCAAGGCCGGCCAGCAGCAGGAAATTACGGCGCTGGAAGCTGCTGCCACCCGCCTCGCCGACGCCCCCACCAACTACAACCCAAAGCAGGCCACAGACCCATTCGCCAGCAAAATGGCGGCTTCCATGAGCGGCATGATGCGCAACATGCCCCAGCCGGTGGCCGACCCCGACATGAACTTCAACATGCTGATGACCGTGCATCACCAGAGTGCCGTGGACATGGCCCAGGCCGAGGTGGCCCACGGCCAGGACGCGCAGCTCAAGGTTCTGGCCCGGCAGATGATAGCCACCCAGCAAAAGGAAATTGCAGCGTTCAAAGCCTGGCACAATCAGAACCCTGAGAAGATGTAGCTGAATGCCCTCCCACGAAATGCCCTGGTCCTGCGCTGGAACCGGGGCTTTTTCGTTTCTTGAAGGGGCTGTTGCACCTGCGGGGTGTGGCCGGCTGAATAGAAAACGTGTTAACCTGGCAGCATGCGGTACAGTACGTTCGAGGTTTTGTGGTTTGTGCTGGCCTACCCGGCGTCGTTGCTGCTGGCCGTGGCGGTGGGCTACCTGTTTGCCGAGGTCTACTACCGCCGCCGCCAGCGCATCTGGAAGCCCTCGGGCATCGAAAGCGCGCTGATTACGGTGTTCGGCTTGCTGCTGTCGTTCACGCTGCTCTCGTCCAACAACTCGCTTAAGGAGCGCACTGGCCTCATTCACCAGACTTCGGATGCCATTGCCGAGCTCTACCGCGAAAGCCAACTGCTGCCGGCCCCAGAGCGCGCCGCCGTGCAGCAGTTCCTATTGCAGCTGCTGCAGCTGGAGCTCAACGAGCATCGCCCCCGCCGCCCCCACGACCCCGCCCACATCCGCCGCCTGGAGCGCCTCGACCACCAATTCTGGCAGCAGCTCAGTGCCGCCGGGCGCACCTCCCCGGCCCGCGCCGATAGGGTGCGGCGGCTGTTGCCGGCCTTCAACAAGCTCGATTCCAACACGTTTCGGCTGCACTATTCCTACCGGGAGGGCACGCCCTATTCCATTCTGTCGCTGCTGTTTGTCTCGTCGTGGGCCATTGGCATTCTGGTGGGCTTCACCAACAGCGCCCAGGAAACCCGCCACTACTTCGTGCCCATTCTGTTCGTGGTGATTTCTGTGCTGACCATTCAGTCGATTCGCGACCTGGACAACCCCGAGCTAGGCTTCATCCGGCCCGACTACGGCAACCTGCAGGATCTGCAGCGCATTATTTCCCGCAGCCAGCCGCCTGCGTTGCAGCCCTGAAATCCTTAGGAGCCATGGTTCAGCTTGGCGGGTCTGGGGCCGGGTGGGCGTATGCGAACGTGGCTATATTCTTGGCAGGGTGCAGAAGAATCCGGTATATTTGATTAGGCAGGGCCAGTTCCCACCCCTGGCAGGGCCCGTTGTTACTTGAGAAAAGCAGAACTCTTTCGGGAGCTTCAACTGCTGCTGTGCCTGCTGGCCGGGGCGCTGCTGGCGGGCTGCGCGGAGCCGGCCAAAACGCCGGCCTACCGCATCGGCTTTTCGCAGTGCAGCACGTCGGGGCCATGGCGCGAGGCCATGCTCAACGGCATCAACCGGGAGCTGAGCTTCCACCCCGAAGTGCAGCTGCGCACTACCGACGCCCACGACAACAGCGACCTGCAGCAGCAGCAGATCCGCAAGCTGGTACAGGGCGGCCTCGATCTGCTGATTGTGTCGCCGTATGAAGCCGGCCCCGTAACGCCGGCCGTAGAGGAAGCCTACGCCCAGGGCATTCCGGTGCTGCTGCTTGACCGCCGCACCGCCTCACAGCGCTACACCGCCTACGTGGGCGGCGACAACCTGGAAGTAGGCCAGACGGCCGCCCGCTACGGCGCCCGCCTGCTGGGCCGGCCGCAGGGTGAAGTCGTTGAGATTCTGGGGACGCCCGGCTCCTCGGCCACTTCGGAACGCCACCAGGGCTTTGCCGAGGGCCTGAAAGTCTTTCCTGGGCTGCGGGTGGTGGCCCAGGTGAACGGCAACTGGCAGGAAAAGACCCTGAAGCCGGCGCTGCTGGCAGCGCTACGAGCCCACCCCAACGTGGCGCTGATTTTCGCCCACAACGACGCCATGGGCCGCGGGGCCTACGAAGTGTGCCAGCAGCTCAGGCTGGCTGGCAAGGTGCGCATCATTGGTGTGGATGGGCTGGTGGGCAAGGGTGAAGGCATTGACCTGGTGCAGCGCGGCATCCTTGATGCGAGCATCCTGTACTCCCCGGGCGGTGAAGACGCCATGCGCACGGCCCTGAAAATCCTCAACAAGCAGCCCTACGACAAGGAAAACACGCTCGGCACCATTGTCATCGACTCCACGAACGTGCTGACTTTGCAGCAGCAGACCGACAAGATGGCCAGCCAGCAGCACGACATCGAGCGGCAGCAGGGCCTGCTGCAACGCCTGCGCGCCACTTATGCCAGCCAGCAAACCATCCTCTACGGCCTTCTGACGACGCTGCTGGGAGCCTTATTACTGGGCGCGCTGGCCTGGCATTCGGCCCGCAAAAACCGGCAGATCAACCGGCAGCTGGCGCTGCGCAATGCCGAAAACGACAAAATCAACCAACAGCTGCAGCAGCAGAACGAGGAAATCCGGCTGCAGCGCAACCAGCTGGAGGCCCTGGCCGAGCAGTCGCGCGCCGACACCGAGGCCAAGCTGCGCTTCTTCACCAACTTCTCGCACGAGCTGCGCACCCCGCTCACCCTGATTCTGGGGCCCGTGGAAGAGCTGCTCACCAGCACGCCCGACCTCACCGCCGCCCAGCACCAGGACCTAGCCCTGGTGCGCCGCAACACCCAGCGGCTGCTGCAGCTCGTGAACCAGCTGCTGGATTTCCGCAAAATAGAGGTGGGAAAGATGGCCGTGCGCGCCACCTACGGCAACCTCGTGGCCTTTGTGCGCGAAATCGTGGATGCCTTCGAGAAGCCGGCCCGGTTGCGCGGCGTGCAGCTGCGATTTCTGGCCGCCGAGCCCGAGCTGCTGGCCTGGTTTGATGGCAACATCCTCGACAAGGTATTCTTCAACCTGCTCTCCAACGCCTTGAAGTTCACGCCCGAGCAGGGCCGCATCACCATCAGCCTGCAGGCCAGCCCCGACGGCCAGGGATTGCGCGTGAGCATCGCCGACACGGGCCGCGGCATCAGCGACCAGGACCAGGCCCACATTTTCGAGTGGTTTTACCAGGGCGACCAGGGCGCCGTGGCCAAGGGCTCGGGCATGGGGCTGGCGCTGGCCCAGGGCCTCGTGCGCCTGCACCAGGGCCAGCTCACGTTCAGTAGCCAGGCGGGCCAGGGCAGCACCTTTGTGGTGGCGCTGCCCCGCGAGCTGCCCGAAGCCTTGTGCTCTACCAGCGAGGCGCCCACCGCCAGCTTCCTGCTCGATGAGCCCGAGGCCATTGCCGCCACCTTCAGCCCCGAGCTGGAAGCCACCACGGCCGCCCCAGCCGACGGCGGCAGCGAGACACTGGTGTTGGTGATTGAAGACAACGCCGAAGTCAACGACTTTCTGGCGCGGCGGCTGCGCACCGATTTCCGGGTGCAAAGCGCCACCGACGGCCACACCGGCTTCCGCATGGCCACCGACCTGATTCCGGACCTGATTGTGTGCGACGTGATGATGCCCGGCCTGAGCGGCTTGGAAGTGGTGACCCAGCTGCGGGCCGACTGGCGCACCAGCCACATTCCGGTGGTGCTGCTCACGGCCCGCAGCGCCCCCGAGCAGCAGGTGGAAGGCGTGCAGGCCGGCGCCGACCTCTACCTCACCAAGCCCTTCAACCCCACCTTCCTGCTGGAAAGCGTGCGGACCCTGCTGGCCAACCGCGCCCGCCAGCGCGAGCATTTCCGGCGCGAGCTGTCCGTGGATACGGCCACGGTGGCCACCAACCCCGACCAGAAATTCCTGGCCGACCTTACGGCCATCGTGGAAGCGCACCTCACCCGCACCGACTTGAGCGTGGAAGACATTGCCCGCAGCCTGGGCATTTCGCGCATGCAGCTCTACCGCAAAGTGAAGGCCGTGCTGGGCACCGGCGTCACCGACTTCATCCAGAACCTGCGCCTCACCAAAGCTCGCGAGCTGCTGCTTGATGATGCCCTCAGCATCGCCACTGTGGCTTATGAGCTAGGCTTCTCTTCGCCCTCCTATTTCTCCACCAGCTTCAAGGGGCGCTACCAGATTTCGCCTTCCGAGTTTCGGGCTCTGCACATCACCCCGCACCACTGATATAATCCCGAAAGTCGTGTGCTAAAAACGAAACCGAACCCGTAACAGGTTCGGTTTTTATATTTTTAAATATCTAATAATTAGATATATAACACATATTTATCCTATGTTCGGATTTTGAAATAAATCAGCAAGACTTCGAGGTAGCAGCAGACGACTTTTGTTGAAATCGTCCTGCGTCCATGAACCCATCTGTTCCCATTGTCTGCCTCGGCGAGTTCCTTTGGGACATGCTGCCCGATGGCCGCCAGCCCGGCGGCGCGCCGTTCAACGTGGCGCGGCACCTGCGGCAGCTGGGGCAACCGGTGCAGCTCATCAGCCGCGTCGGCGACGACGAGCTGGGCACGGATTTGCTGGAGCAGCTGGCCGCGCAGGGTCTGGGCCAGGAGCTGATTCAGCGCAGCCAGACCCACCTGACGGGCGTGGTGAAAGTGACGCTGCGCCACGGCCGCACCACCTACAAAGTGGTGGAGCCCGTGGCCTGGGACTACCTCCAGCACACCGACGAGCTGCGCGACACCGTGACCGGCGCCCGCATGCTGGTGTACGGCTCGGTGGCGGCCCGCAGCCTGGCCACCCGCGAAACGCTGTACCGCCTGCTGCAGGTGGCGCCCTACAAGGTGTTCGACGTGAACCTGCGCGCCCCGCACTACACCCGCTCGGTAGTGCAGTACCTGCTCCGCCAGGCCGATCTGGTGAAGCTCAACGAGCCAGAACTCACCGAAATAATGGGCTGGCTGGGCCAGCCCGCTACCCCGGCTACGGCGCTGCCGTGGCTGGCGGCGCACTTCGGGCTGCAGGCCGTGTGCCTCACCCGGGGCGCGGCCGGCGCCGCCCTCTGGCACGGCGGCCACTTGGTGGAGCAGCCTGGCTTTGCGGTGGCTGTGCAGGACACGCTGGGCAGCAGCGACGCCTTCCTAGCCGCGCTGCTGGCCGACTGGCCCACGGCCTCTCCTGCCGCCAGTTTGCGGCGGGCCTGCGCGGCGGCCGCGCTGGTGGCCACGCACCGCGGCGCCGCGCCGCTTTCGGAAACCGCCATTCTGGACCTTACCGGCTAACCCGGCCCGCAACGGCTGCCAACTAGCATCAGCTGCGGGCGCCGCTTCTGCTCTTCCACTACTTCGTCTCACCTAACCCACTTTCTCATGTCGTTCCCTTTACAATCTCCGCAGGGCAACCGGCCCTTCCGGCGCCTGCTGCTGACGCCGGCCGTGGGCAGCTTGCTGCTCACGGGCTTGGCCGCCGCCCAGCCGGGCGCGGCGCTGGCCTACGCTCCCACCCTACCGGCCCCTACGGCCGGCAAAGACCTGACTGCCGCCTTCAACGGTCCCGTTTCGGGGCGGGTGGTGGATGCCAAGGGCGAGGCTCTGCCCGGCGTGACGGTGGTGGTGGAAGGCACTACCCTGGGTAGCGCCACCGACGCCAACGGCAACTACACCATCCCGAACGTGCCGGCCGGCCCGCACACGCTGGTTATTTCCTCGATTGGCTTCACCACGGTGCGCCTGCCGATTACGGTGGTAGATGGCCAGACCACGCAGGTGGCCGCCGCCACCCTGGCCGAAAACACCCAGGCCCTCAACGAAGTGGTAGTGGTAGGCTACGGCACCCAGACCCGTCAGGAGTTGACCACGGCCGTTTCGTCGGTGGGGGCGCGGCAGATTGAGCGGCAGACGGTAGCCGGCTTCGACCAGGCGCTGCAGGGCCAGACGCCTGGTGTGCAGGTGACCTCGCCGAGCGGCGCGCCCGGCGCGGGCATCAACGTCCGGATTCGGGGCAACTCGTCGGTGAGCTTATCGAACAGCCCGCTGTATGTGATTGACGGCGTGCCGGTGCTGCCGACTTACAACCGGGAGCTGGGCGGCTTGAGCAACCAGTCGCCGAACCCGCTGAACGCCCTCAACCCCAGCGACATCGAAAGCATCGACGTGCTGAAGGATGGCGCGGCAGCCGCTATTTACGGCGTGCGCGCTTCCAACGGTGTGGTAGTTATCACGACCAAGCGTGGCAAGGCCGGCAAGGCGCAGGTGGGCCTCAGCATGTACTACGGCCAGCAGCAGCTGCGCAAAAAGCTGGACGTGCTCAACGCCCGCCAGTTTGCCGAATACTACAACGAGGCCCTAATCAACGGCGGCCGCACCGCCGCCTACCCCGACCTCAACAACCTGCCCGCCAACACTGACTGGCAGGACGAGGTGTACCGCACAGCCGCCATCCAGAACTACCAGCTCAACGTGAGCGGCGGCTCCGACAAAACCCGCTATTATGTGAGCGGCGGCTACTTCAAGCAGGACGGTATCTTCCGTAACTCCGGCTTCGACCGGTTTAGCTTCCGCATCAACCTGGATCAGGAAGTGAGCAAGCGGTTCCGTATAGGCACCAACCTTAATCTGAGCCGCACCAACAACAACGGCTCGGTGCGCTCGGAGCGCGGCTCCGGCAACGGCGGCACGGTGCTGGGCACCATCACCCAGATTCCGACGCTGCCCGTACGCAACGCCGACGGCACCTACGCCACCAACCCCTTCAACAGCAGCTTCGACAACCCCGTGGGCAACCTGCTGGAAACCCGCAACAAGGCCCTCATCTACCAGGCCATCGGCAACATCTACAGCGAGCTGGATATCCTCGATAACCTGCAGTTCCGCTCGTCGCTGGGCATTGATTTCCGCTCGCAGGTGGAGAATGAGTACGTGACCCGCGAGTACCCCGGCAACCGCCAGACCAGCACGCCCGACCCGGCTACGCTCGGCCAGGCCCGCACCGGCACCGACCAGCAGGTGATTTGGCTGAACGAAAACACGCTGACCTACAACCTCACGCTGGGCGAGAAAAGCCGCCTGACGCTGCTGGCCGGCCAGTCGGTGCAGGCGTCCAACCGGTTCACGTCCAATGCCCGCGCCACGGGCTTCCCGTCCAACGCCGTGCCCTACCTGTTTGCCGGCACCGCCAACCGCTCGGTGAGCAGCTTCGAGTCGGAGTGGGCGCTGCTGAGCGCGTTCGGGCGCGCCATCTACAACTACGACGACCGGTACCTGGCCACCGTGAGCTTCCGGGCTGACGGCTCCAGCCGCTTTGCCAAAAACAAACGCTTCGGCTACTTCCCGGCCGTCAGCGCGGGCTGGAACATCAGCAAGGAAAGCTTCTTCCCGCAGACCGACGCCATCAGCAGCCTGAAGCTGCGCGCGTCCTACGGTGAAAACGGCAACCAGGAAATCGGCGACTACGTGCGCTTCTCCACCTACGGCTCGGGCTTCGGCTACCAGGGCAACGGCAGCATTTCGGGCGGTATCGCGCCGGAGCGCATCGGCAACGCCGACGTGAGCTGGGAGGTAACCAAGCAAACCAACCTGGGCCTCGACCTGAGCTTGCTGGAAGACCGTCTGACCTTTAACGCCGACTTGTACCGCAAGCGCAGCACCGACCTGCTGTTTGAAGTGCCGCTGCCGCTGAGCACCGGCGCCCAGACGCTCAACATCATCCAGAACTTGGGCGAAGTGGAAAATAAGGGCCTGGAGCTGGGCTTGAACACGGTGAACGTGCGCGCCGAGGACAACGGCTTCGCCTGGAGCACCAACTTGAACTTCACGCTCAACCGCGGCAAGGTCATCAACATCGGAACCGTGCGCAACGAGCAGGGCCAGGAGAGCGGCCGCCAGATCATCAACGACTACAACATTGTGCGCAACGGCTCGCCGCTGGGCACTTTCTACGGCCTGAAAGCCGACGGCATCTTCCAGACTGACGCCGAGGCCCGCGCCCAAAACCCCAACGCCCGCGCTGGCGACCAGCGGTTTGTGGACCTGAACGGCGACGGCCGCATCAACGACCAGGACCGCACGGTGATTGGGAATGCCAACCCCAACTCCATTGCGGGCGTCACGAATACCTTCTCGTTTAAGGGCTTGGAGCTGAGCGTGTTCTTCCAGGGCTCATTCGGCAACGACATCTACAACGAAAACCGCCGCACCACTGAAGGCATGAGCCAGGCCCTTAACCAGACCACCCGCGTGCTGAACCGCTGGACTCCAACCAACACCAATACCGACGTGCCCCGCGCCGTGTTCGGCGACCCGGCCGGCAACAACCAGGTGTCCAGCCGCTTCATCGAGGACGGCTCGTATGTGCGCCTCAAGAACCTGACGCTGGCGTATGGCCTGCCGCAGAGCGTGCTACAGAAATCCGGCATCAGCGGTGTGCGCGTCTACGTGACGGGCCAGAACCTGCTCACCTGGACCGACTACTCCGGCTACGACCCCGAAGTAAGCGCCGACCCCTTCTCTAGCACTGGCTTCGGCCGCGACCTGGGCGTGTATCCGCAGGCCCGCACCTACACGGTAGGTCTGAACGCCACTTTCTAACCGACTCCCACCCATGAAAAAGATACTCTATCCCATTCTGGCGGCCCTGCTGGTTACGACCAGCTGCGACATTCTCGACAAGGAGCCGCTGCCCAGCATCACGCCCGTCAACTTTTTCCAGAACGCCGACGACGCCGAGGCCGGCATTTCGGCCGCCTACGACGCCCTGCAGCAGGAAGGCAACTACGGCCTGGATTTGATTGCCATGGGCGAAATGCCCACCGACAACGCCAGCAGCACCAACGGCGACGTGACCGACCTGGACCGCTTCACGTGGCGCCCCACCACCAAGCAGGTGCGCACCATCTACACGGCCGCCTACATCGGTATCAACCGGGCCAACGCCGTGCTGAAGTACGTGCCGACCATCACGATGCCGGAAGCCCGCCGCAACCAGATTCTGGGCGAGGCCCGCTTTCTGCGCGCCCTGCACTACTTCAACCTGGTGCGCCTCTACGGCGGCGTGCCGCTGCGCCTGGAGCCCACCGAAACCGGCGACCCGGCCGTGCTGAACCTAAGCCGCGCCAGCGCCGACCAGATCTACGCCCAGATTGTGGACGACCTCACGCAGGCCGCCCAGCTGGCTCCGGTCGGCGACGCCACGAGCCGCACCCGGGCCACCCGCGGCTCGGTGAACGGCCTGCTGGCCCGCGTGCAGCTCACGCAGCGCAACTGGGCCGCGGCCGGCACCGCCGCCGCTCAGGTGGTAGCCAGCGGCTTTTACACTCTTGAGGCCACCCCAAAAGGCCTATACCCCGCCAACAACCGCCGCGAGTCGGTGTTTGAGGTGCAGTTTGCGGGCGCTGACGATGGCGGCAACATCTTCCCCGACGTGGCTTTGCCCGCGCCGCCTGCTACCTTCTCGTTTCCGAAGTTCAACATCCCCACGCCCGAGCTGCTGGGTGGCGGCCCCAACGGCGCCGACACCACCACCTACGCTCCTAACAATCCGCAGCAGCGCCGCACCGACCTGCGCTGGGCCTACCTCGGCAACGTGACGGGCGGCCGCGACCATGTGAGCTACGTGGACGGCGGCCCCGGCACCGGCAACGACGACGGCGCTTTCGTGTACAAGTGGCCCGGCAACCCCAACAGCTTCAACTCACCCGACAACACCTACGTCATCCGCTACGCCGATGTGCTGCTGATGCAGGCCGAAGCCGCCAACGAGCAGGGCCAGACGGCTGCTGCGCTGCCGCCCCTCAACCAGGTCCGGACCCGCGCCGGGCTGGCGGCCCTCACGGCCGCCTCGCCGGAAGCCGCCAGCCAGGCCACGCTGCGCAACGAAATCGACCGGCAGCGCCGTTTGGAGCTGGCCTTCGAGGGCGAGCGGTGGTTTGACCTGCTGCGCTACACTCGCCACGAAGCCGCGCAGGCCGGCGTCAACCACCCCAAGGATGCCCTCGACGCCATCCAGGAAAAGCTGACCCGCCGCGACGTGAACTACCTGTTGCTGCCCATTCCGCAGCAGGAAACCAACACCAACCCCAACGTAACCCAGAACCCGGGGTACTAACAGCAGGGCTGCCGCTGTCATGCCGACGAAAAAAGGAGCCTGGTTGAATCTGCTGAACGACCCTGGTATGGCTTCAATTTTCGGCGGAAGGCAGCGGTAGCGTCCTGTACTCGGGGCGCTGCAACGCCCCGGGACAAGCTGCGCGGTCCGGCGCATTTCCGGCCAACAGGAACCAGGGCCGGTTTCGTGGGGGGACACCTCGGAATCGGCCCTCGGGGCCTGGGCTGGCGGCTACGGCTGCCGAACCTGGCTACCATTCCTGCCCTTTTCTGCTTTTCCGACTTGCTATGATTTCCACTTTCCGATCTACCGGCTTTTCGCTGCTGCTGCTCCTGGGCCTCGGCGCGGGCTGCCAGCGGCCACCCCAGGCCGGCACCGCTCAGGCCCCGGCCAGCACCAACCGTTCGGCCGCGTTCTGGCTCACCAATCCCGATAAATCGGCCTTGTTTCAGCTGCAGCCGGCGCCCACCTGGAGCGCCAGCCCGGCTACGGGCTCTGTTATTGAAGTCGATGACAGCCAGACCTTCCAGCCGATTGACGGCTTCGGGTACTGCCTGACGGGTGGCAGCGCCGAGCTGCTGCACCGCATGGATGCACCCAAACGCGCTGCTTTGCTGCAGGAGCTGTTCGGCACCACCGGCAACGCTATTGGCGTCAGCTACTTACGCTTGAGCATCGGGGCTTCCGACCTCGATGCCCAGGTTTTCAGCTACGACGACCTGCCCGCCGGCCAGACTGACCCTACCCTCGCCAAGTTCAGCTTGGCCCCCGACCGAACCCACCTGCTGCCCATCCTGAAGGAGATTCTGGCCATCAACCCGGCCATCAAGCTGCTCGGCTCGCCCTGGTCGCCGCCGACCTGGATGAAAACCAAAAACAACTCCAAAGGCGGCTCACTCAAGCCCGAGTTTTACGACGCCTACGCCCGTTACTTCGTGAAGTACGTGCAGCAGATGAAGGCCGAAGGCGTGCGGATTGACGCCATCACCATTCAGAACGAGCCTTTGCACCCCGGCAACAACCCCAGCCTGCTGATGCTGGCCGAGCAGCAGGCCGAGTTCGTGAAGAAGCACCTCGGCCCCACGTTCAAGGCGGCGAAGCTGGATACCAAAATCATCGTCTACGACCACAATGCCGACCGGCCCGACTACCCGATTACCATCCTCAACGACCCCGAGGCCAAGCAGTACGTGGACGGCTCGGCGTTTCACCTCTACGCCGGCCCCATTGAGGCCCTAAGCCAGGTGCACGACGCCCACCCCGACAAGAACCTGTACTTCACCGAGCAGTGGGTGGGCTCGAAGAGCAACTTCTCCGAAAACCTGCCCTGGCACGTGCGCACCCTCATTATCGGGGGCACGCGCAACTGGGCCCGCACGGTGCTGGAATGGAACCTGGCCGCCGATCCGCAGCAGAACCCGCACACGCCCGGCGGCTGCACCGAGTGCCGCGGCGCCCTCACCCTGGACGGCAACACCGTCAGCCGCGAAGATGCTTACTACATCATTGCGCATGCCAGCAAGTTTGTACGGCCCGGTTCGGTGCGCATAGCCTCCACGGTAACCGGCAAGCTGGCCAACGTGGCCTTCAAGGCGCCCAACGGCGACCGGGTGCTGATTGTGCAGAACGACAACCCCACCGCCCAAACATTCAGCGTGCGCCACGGCGGCCGCACATTTGCCTCCACCCTGGCCCCCGGCGCCGTGGGCACCTACGTGTGGTAAGTAGTATTGATTAGTTGGTATTGAGTAGTTGGCAGAGAGCAGAAAACAGCCGCGTAGCGGCGGCTGGTCTGTCAGAATTTCTGCCGCCGCTATGCGGCTCTGCTTCTGTCTGCGCTGATTACTACATACCCGTCGCTGCTAAGCGGCTTGTTCCCGACTAACTATTCAATACCTAATACCACCTACTCAATACTAGCCACTCCCCTATGAAACATAGCCTGATCTGCATTCTGGCCGGCGCGCTGCTGCTGGGCCTGAGCAACTGCGGTACCGATTCGCCGGACCCGGCCACGCCCCCAACGCCACCCGTGACGCCGCCGCCCACGGCGGGCCCGTCGCAAGTGGCGCTGTGGCTGACGACTACCGACCAGTCGGCGCTGTTCCAGAAAAGCACGCTGGCGCTGAATTTCCTGGCACCGGTGGGGCAGAATCCGACCATTGTGGTGGACACCACCCAGACGTTTCAGGGCATCGACGGCTTCGGGTACACGCTCACGGGCGGCAGCGCCCAGCTGCTCAACCAGCTGCCCGCCGCGAACCGCACCACGCTGCTGCGGGAGCTGTTCGGCACCGATGCCGGCAGCATTGGCGTGAGCTATTTGCGCATCAGCATCGGGGCTTCGGACCTGAGCAGCCGCGAGTTCACCTACAACGACCTGCCCGGCGGCCAGACTGACCCCACGCTGGCCCGCTTCAGCCTAGAGCCCGAGCGCGCCGACCTGCTGCCCGTGCTGCGCGAGATTCTGCAGATCAACCCCGACCTGAAAATCCTGGGCTCGCCCTGGACGGCGCCCACCTGGATGAAAACCAACGGCAGCTTCGTGGGCGGCTCCCTGAAGCCCGAGTTCTACGACGTGTACGCCCGCTACTTCGTGAAATACCTGCAGCAGATGCAGGCCGAGGGCGTGCGCCTCGATGCCATTACCATCCAGAACGAGCCCCTGAATCCCTACAACAACCCCAGCATGCTGATGACGGCTGCGGAGCAAGCTGCCTTCATCAAAAACAACCTGGGCCCGGCGCTGCAGGCGGCCGGGCTGACCACCAAAATCATCCTCTACGACCACAATACCGACCGTACCGACTACCCGCTCGCCATCCTGGCCGATCCGCAGGTGAGCCGCTACGTCGATGGCTCGGCGTTCCATCTGTACGCCGGCAACATCAACGCCATGAGCCAGGTGCACAACGCCTACCCGGCTAAGAGCGTGTACTTCACGGAGCAGTGGGTGGGCGGCCCCGGCAACTTCGCCGCCGACTTCACCTGGCACATCAACAACCTGATTATCGGGGGCACGCTCAACTGGAGCCGCAACGTGCTGGAATGGAACCTGGCCGCCGACCAAAACTACGGTCCGCACACCAACGGCGGCTGCAGCACCTGCCTGGGCGCCCTCACCATCAACGGCAACACGGTTTCGCGCAACACGGCCTACTACACGGTGGCGCACGCGGCTAAGTTTGTGCGGCCCGGCTCGGTGCGCATTGGCTCAACTACCCCCGGCGGCCTCACCAACGTGGCCTTCAAGGCACCGAACGGCCAGAAAGTGCTGATTGTGCAGAACACCAGCGGCACCAGCCAGGCCTTCGACATTCAGTACCGCGGCAAGGCAGCCAGCACCACGCTGCCGGCCGGCGCTGTGGGTACCTACGTGTGGTAGCCTACGGCGCCACTCTCTAGACTTTTTCATTTCCGCTGCCGCCTCTACGCCAGCGGCCCTGGCGGGCCACCCGCCGCCTAATTTCTTATGCGCAAAACCCTCCTTCCTTCCTTGCTGCTGGCTGCCTTGTGCACCGGCAGCGCCGTAGCCCAGAAAGCCGCCAAAAACGCCGGCAATTCTCAGCCGTATTCGGCCGTTGGCAAAAAGGCCCAGGTGTTTACCACCGCTGCCAACACCGAGCTGCGGATCTCGGCTGGCAACACCCTGACGCTACAGCCGGTGGGCCAGCCGCTGGAAACGCAGGTCTGCATCTTCGTGGACCCCGGCAAGACGTTCCAGACCATGCTGGGCATTGGCGGGGCCCTTACGGATGCCGCCGCCGAAACCTACGCCAAGCTGCCCAAGGCCACCCAGCAAGAGTTCATGCAGGCCTACTACAGCCCCACGGCCGGCATCGGCTACACGCTGGCCCGCACGAGCATCCACAGCTCCGACTTCTCCAGCGGGCCCTACACCTACGTGGCCGACAAAGACGAGCAGCTGAAGACGTTCAGCGTGAAGCACGACGAGCAGTACCGCATTCCATTCATCAAGCAGGCCCAGGCGGCAGCCGGCGGCAAGCTCACGATGTACGTGAGCCCCTGGAGCCCGCCCGCCTGGATGAAGGACAGCAACGACATGCTGCGCGGCGGCAAGCTGCTGCCCCAGTACCGCCAGACCTGGGCCGACTACTACGTGAAGTTCATCAAGGAGTATGAGCGCCAGGGCATTCCGATCTGGGGGCTGAGCGTGCAGAACGAGCCCATGGCCAAGCAGAAGTGGGAGTCTTGCATCTTCTCGGCCGAGGAGGAGCGCGACTTCATCCGGGACTACCTCGGCCCGACGCTGAAGAAAGGCGGCCTTGGCGACCGGAAGCTAATTGCCTGGGACCACAACCGCGACCAGATCTACCAGCGCGCCAGCACCATCCTCGACGACCCCAAGGCTGCGCAGTACGTGTGGGGCATCGGCTACCACTGGTACGAAACCTGGACTGGCAGCAGCATGCTCTTCGACAACTTGCGCCGCGTGCACGAGGCCTACCCCAACACCAACCTGATTTTCACGGAAGGCTGCGTGGAGAAATTCAGCTTCGATAAGGTGAACGACTGGGCCCTAGGCGAGCGGTACGGCCACTCCATGATCAACGACTTCAACAGCGGCACCGTGGGCTGGACCGATTGGAACGTGCTGCTCGACCAAACCGGCGGCCCCAACCACGTGCAGAACTTCTGCTTCTCGCCCATCATCGGCGATACGCGCACCGGCAAGCTGATTTACACCAACGCCTACTACTACATTGGCCACTTCTCCAAGTTCATCAAGCCCGGTGCGCGGCGCATCATCAGCTCCTCCAACCGCGACCATCTCAGCACCACGGCTTTTCTCAATCCCGACGGCAAAGTGGCCGTGGTGGTGATGAACAACAGCGACAAAGCGCAGGATTTCCAGCTTTGGATGCAGGGCCAGGGCGCCAGCGCCAACAGCCCCGCCCACTCCATCATGACGATGGTGGTAAACTAGCCTACCTCCTCCTGTTGCCATCTGTAAAATGGCCCCGCGACGCCTGACTGGCAGTTCGCGGGGCCATTTGCTTGTATAAAATGCCGCCGCCGGGCCAACTCCGCGGCGGGTGGGCCGTTTGCAGAGGAAACCGTTTCCTGACTTTCCCTCTCCTGATTATGTGCGGCCGCTATACCTTCATTACCCCAGCTCCGGCCATTGCGGAGCGCTTCGAGGTGGCCGTGCCCGCCGACCTTGTGCCCAACTACAACGCCGCGCCCTCGCAGCGCCTACCCGTCGTCACGAATACAGAGCCGGGGCGGGTGCAGCTGTTTCAGTGGGGGCTGGTGCCGGCCTGGGTGAAAGACCGTACTACCGGCCCGCAGCCCATCAACGCCCGCGCCGAAACGCTGGCCGAGAAGCCCTCGTTCCGGCAACTGCTGCAGCGGCGGCGCTGCCTGGTGCTGGCCGACAGCTTCTATGAGTGGCAGCAGACTGGCGGCAGCAAAGGCCCCAAAACGCCGCACCGCATCCTGCTGCAGAACAAGCAGCCCTACGCCTTCGCCGGCCTCTGGGATGAGTGGCTGGACCGCGCCAGCGGCGAGGTGCTGCCCACCTTCACCATCGTCACGACCGAGCCTAACGCCCTGATGGCCCGCATCCACAGCCGCATGCCCGTGATTCTGCCAGGGCGTGAGGCGGAGCTGGCCTGGCTGGACGACGGCCTGGGCCCGGCCGCCCATCAAAGTCTGCTGCTGCCCTACCCCGCCGACCAGATGCAGGAGTACGTAGTGAGCACCCTCGTAAACTCGCCCGCCCACAACGACCCTAGTGTTCTGTTTCCGGCTGCCTGAATCCTGCTTACAGGCACCTGAGGGCACTTATAGCTCCGGCTATATCTATTCCCGGCTATAGCCCGTATAAGGCCCAAATCCGAATTCCCCTCACTCACTATATTCTCACACCATGTTCAAGCAATTCCTTTCCGTAGCCACGCTGGCTCTGGCCGTAAACGTTGGCCTTTCCTCTACCGCCGCCGCCCAGACCACCAAGACTAAGTCGGACGACGAGAAGACCAAAACCAAAGACGCCGAGATGACCACCAAAACCAAGGTGGCCGACGATGGCAAGATGAAGGTAAAAGGCGAAGCCGCCGATGGCTCAAAGATGAAAGCCACCACCAAGCCCCGCAAAGGCAAGGACATGAAAGAAATGAAGATGAGCGGCGATGCCTCCATGAGCTCCGGCAGCATGGGCGCTTCCACCTCGGGTGGGGTGATGGTAGGCGGCGCCATGATGACGCCCGATAAGGACATCGTCGACAACGCCGTAGGCTCGGCCGACCACACCACGCTGGTAGCTGCCGTGAAGGCCGGCGGCCTCGTGGAGACGCTGAAAGGCACCGGTCCGTTCACGGTCTTCGCCCCCACCAACGCCGCTTTCGATAAGCTGCCCGCCGGCACCGTAAACACGCTGGTGATGCCCGAAAACAAGACTAAGCTCACCACCATCCTCACCTACCACGTAGTGCCCGGCCGCCTGATGGCTGCCGACCTGAAGGACGGCCAGACCCTGACCACCGTGGAAGGCGAAAACCTGACCGTGCACCGCAGCGGCAACACCGTGATGATTCATGACGCCAAAGGCGGCATGGCTAACGTAACCATTCCGAACGTGGTATCGAGCAACGGCATCACGCACGTAATCGACACGGTGCTGATGCCCACCAAGTAAGGTCGGTGCTGCCCTGTAGGCGGCCTGTCTGCTTCACTGAAAGACCTGCTCCCGACGGAGCAGGTCTTTTTTTATGCACCTGCGACCCCAGCGGACGGCAACTACTAGGCAGGTAACAATTTAACCACGCAGCCATTGCTATAAATTCCCGACCTTAGCAGACGTTTTCTTACCTTTTTTGCCAGCATGAAACACTTTTTCGCCCGTTTGCTGGGCGCGGCGCTGACCCTAGGCAGCGTCGTGGCTTCAGCGCAAACTTTACCGCCTGCTCCGCCTACCTCCCTGCAGGGCCAGGCCCTGAAAGACTGGCTGCGCCAGAACTGGTACGACGGCAAGCGCACCGAGCTTAGCTACAATACCGCCCGCGGCAAGATGTACAACTACGTTGATAACTTCCAGGGCCGCGTAACGTGCGTGTACTCTGGCTATCAGGAAACGGTGCGCATCGACTCGGCCAGCACCAACCCGGGCGTGGTGAGCGGTATCAACTGTGAGCACAGCATTCCGCAGTCGTGGTTCAACGAGGTAGTGCGCATGCGCTCCGACATCCACCACCTGTTCCCAACGTTTATTCAGTGGAACTCGGACCGCGGTTCTGACCCGTTTGCCGAGATTCCAGACAACCAGACCACCAAGTGGATGCGCGGCGCCACCAGCCAGGCTACCGTCCCGACCAGCAACATCGAGGAGTACAGCGAGGACACCAACTCGCAGTTTGAGCCCCGCGAAGACCACAAGGGCAACCTGGCCCGCGCGGCGTTCTACTTCTACACCATGCACCAGGGCCAGAATTTCGACCCGGGCAAGGACGTCATCACGGCACTGGCCGACCTGAACACGCTCTACCAGTGGCACCTGGCCGACCCGGTAGACGCCCGCGAGCGGGAGCGGAACCGCCGGGTGGCCAAAAGCCAGGGCAACTTCAACCCCTACATTGCTTTCCCCGACCTCGTGGCCCGCGCCTATGGCTTCCAGGTAGTGCCTACCTTCTCGTTTGCTTCCGCTACCGGCAGCATCGTGGAAGGCAACAGCGGCACCACCACCTTCACGGCTACCGTGAACGTGACGCCCGCGCCTACCTCGGCCCTCACGGTACAGGTAGCGTTTGACGCCGCCAACTCCACCGCCACCAGCGGCCAGGACTTCACCTTCACCTCGCCCCAGACCCTGACCTTCGCGGCCGGCCAGACCAGCCAGACCGTGACGGTAACCGTAAACGGTGACACCCAGGCTGAAGCCGACGAAACCGTGGTACTGGCGCTGCGGAACGCTGCTACCGGCGCGGCCATCGGCGGCCCGGCTTCGCAGGAGCTTACCATCACCAACGACGACGGTACGCCGCCTTCGGTACGCTTTGCTTCGGCTGCGGCCAGCCTCACGGAGGGCAACAGCGGCACCACTACCTACTCGGTAAACGTAACGGCGGCCAGCATTCCGGCAGGCGGCATCACAATCCCTGTATCAGTAGAAACGGCCGGCACCACGGCCGATGCCGCTGACTTCACCCTCACCACCAGCACCCTCACCTTTGCCGCCGGCCAGAGCACTCAGGCCGTGACCCTGACCGTGAACGGCGACGTGGCACCCGAGCCCAACGAAACGGTGCGCCTGCGCCTGGGTACGCCCAGCAACGCGGCCGTGCTCGTTGTTGCCCCCACTACCCACACGCTCACCATCCTCAACGACGACCAGGCCCCGGCCGGCTCGCCCTGCACCGACCTCTACTTCTCGGAGTACGTGGAAGGCGCCGCCAGCAACAGCAAGGCGGTGGAAATCTACAACCCCACCAGCGCGCCTATCAGCCTGACCGGCATTCGCCTGGAACTGTTTGCCAACGGCTCGAGCACGCCCACGGCCACCCAGGCTCTGAGCGGCACCATTGCCCCCGGCGACGTGTACGTGGTGGCTAACACCGGCGTGGTTTCCACGGTAGTTCTCGGCCAGACGGACCTGCAGTCGGCCGTGTGCTTCTTCAACGGCGACGACGCCCTGGCTTTGTTCGACGGCACCGACACGCTGGACGTTATTGGCGTGATTGGCGTAGACCCCGGCACCACCTGGACCATTCCGGGGGGCGGCTCCACCACCGACAACACGCTGGTGCGCAAGCCCACCGTGGCCCGCGGCGAAACCCGCTGGAGCGTGGGCGCCAGCACCTGGCAGGCCCTCGGCACCGACGTATACACCAACGTCGGCAGCCACACCAGCACGGCCTGCATCGTCAACTCGACGGTGAAAAACGCGCCGCTGAACACCGGCCTGGCCGTGTACCCCAACCCGGCCGCCACGGCCGTGCAAGTGCAGGTAGCCGGCCTGCGCGGCCGCCACGCCGCCGACATTCGCCTCTACAACGCGCTGGGCCAGCAGGTGCTGCTCCAGGAGCGCACCATCAGCGGGGCCGATGCTACCCTGATTGACGTGCAGAACCTGCCCGCTGGCCTCTACTCCGTGCGGGTGGTGGTAGACGGCGTGCGCTACACCAGCCGCGTAGCTGTGAAGCACTAAACTGCTGCCAGCCTCAACTCAAAAAGCCCCGGTTTCCTGACGGAAGCCGGGGCTTTTTTGTGGTCTGAAAGCAGCTCTGGCAGCTACGCTTTGGCTTCCAACAAATCCTGAAACTCGGGGTGCTGGCGCACGAAGGCGGCCATGAACTTGCAGCTGGTGCGCACCCGTAGCTGGTGCTGACGGGCGTAGTCTAGGCCGGCGCGGGCCAGCGTTTCGCCCACGCCCTGGCCGCGTAGCGCTTCATCAACAAAGGTGTGAATGAAGTCGATGACGCCTTCCTCGGGCGTGCTATAGGCAAGCTCGCCGGTATGGCCGCCGGTGTTGGCAATAAATTCCTGGTCTTGCGGGTGGTGTTCGATGCGGACAGACATACGTGCGGAAGAAATGGACGATGAAAATGCGGGGGCTGCCGTGGCAGCCGGCCTCCACAGCACTACGCGAAGCAGGCAGGCCAGGATTTTTTAGTTTCCACCCTAACCACAACCGGGCCTGCCTGCGTATGCAACACGGCAAGCCTTCCGGCTGCCTCTCCCTTCACCTTAAGTTCCGCTACTCCCATGAGCACCCACCCTTCCGACCAAAACGAAAACGCCACCCCCAACACGGCCAGCAATACGCCCCAGTACGGCGAGTTCGGCCACGCCGAAGCCCCAACTCCTACGCCCGAGCAACTGGCCTCGCACCCCGCCGGTACCAACCCGGGCGGCGTAGCAGCCCCCTCCTACGTGGAGCCTGAGCAGCGCGGCAGCGTGCCCCAGAACCTCGACCCCGAGGGCGTGCGCGACGTGAAAGAAGCTGAATACGAAGACCAGCGCGAAGGCTGGGCCAAAGACGACCCGCGCTATGGCGGCGGCACCCGCAACTGGGCCACGGCTGAGCCAGCCAACAAAACCACCGCCCCGGCCGAGCAGGAGGGCAACGACGGCCGCACAGTGTCCAACGACGGCAGCAACGACAACCCCGACGAATTCAGCGCCCTGCGCCAGGACGGCGGTAAAGGCGTACCCGGCAAGTAGGTTTCCGGCTCATTTCATTCATTCCGCATCCAGCCCCATGGCCACTCCCGAAAACCAGAACCCCGCCGACGCCCTCGATCCGAAAGCCGGCGCCAACCTTTCTGATGAGCAGCGCAAGCACCGCGAAGAGCTCTACGGCTACAAGCGCGACGAAGAAGGCACCCTTGATACTTCAGCTATGCTCGACGACGCCACCGCCGGCGAGCCCACCGATAGCCCCACCACCGGCCCCGACCCCGATAACTCCAGCATGACCGACGAGCTGATGAACCCGGGCTTCAACAACCCCATCGACGACAATAACCGCTAGGACTCCATCTTCCCGGCGTTGCAGAAAGGCCTTCCGCGTTTTGTGGAAGGCCTTTTTCGTGTGCTGTTGCGCCACCTCCGCCAGTAGCAGCCCACCGGACGCGGCCCGCCCTGGCCCCGGGTGCAACCTTCTGCCGGGCCGCTACGCATAAGCAGCATATCCTCCGTCTACTCTCCTAACCCACCCCATCTTATGTCCGCTCTGCTTGTCCTCACCGATTTCACGCCCGACGCCGACCATGCCCTGGCCTATGCCGCCGCCCTGGCCGCCCCGCTGGGGGCCTCGCTGGTGCTGCTGCACATCCGCCGCGAGTCGCTGCTCGACCCCGACGCTTTTACCGGCAAGATCAGGCACATGAGTGAGGGTGAAGTAGCCGCGGCCCTGGCCGAGCGGGCTGCCACCGTACGGGTGCCTATTGTGGTGGAAACCGCCGTGGAAAGCGTGGCCGACGGCGTGGAAGAGGCCGTGAGCCGCCACCGTGCCGTGCTGGTTATCCTGGGCAAGCCCAACACCGACGCCACCCCCGACGAGCTGGTAGCCAGCACCTCGCTCACGCTGCTGCGCGCCACCCAGGTGCCGCTGCTGGTAGTGCCCGGCCAGGCCACGGCCGCCGTGCCGCCGGCCCGGCTCACCCTGGCCGCCGATGGCCAGCCCTTCCGGTTGGCGCCCTCCATCATTGCCTCCACCCAGAAGCTGCTGCAGCGGGTGCACCCGGCCCTCACAGTAACCCACGTAGCCGAGCCCGAAGACAGCGACGACTGCCGCATGGCCCTGGCCAGCGTGCTGCACAGCGGCCTCGGCACCGACCTGCCCCATATCGATACGCACGGCGTGCGGCACCTGCAGCCTGCGGGCGGAATTTTGCAGGCCGCCACCGAAACCAGCGCCGACCTTTTGGTGGTGGTGGCTCGGCGGCGCAGCTTTCTGGGGCAGATTTTCAACCGCAGCGTGTCGGCACAGGTGGTGCTGCACAGCACCGTGCCGGTGCTGCTGCTGCCCGCCACTGAGTAGCCGGCAGCGGCGGCCGGACCGATTAATGGCAGGCCAGACGTAACGCCCAGCGGCTGCGGGCCGTTGGGGAAAGGGTAGGTTCATCCCAAGTCCCCACTTTATGTCTTCATCCAGCCCCACCGACTCGCGCCGGCAGTTTCTGCGCCAGTTTGGCCTGACCGCCGCGGCTACTGCCGTGGCCGGCCCCACGGCCGCTCTGGCCACCTCCCCTTCCGCTATGCAATACGACGATCAACAAAAGCTCGGCTTCGCTATTGTGGGCCTCGGCAAGTTTGCCCAGCAGCAGATGATGCCCGCTTTCAAGGAGTGCAAGCACGCCCGCATCACGGCCCTCGTGAGCGGCTCGCCCGACAAGGCCCGCAAGCTGGCCCGCGAGTACGGCGTCGAGGAAAAGAATGTCTACAGCTACGACAACTTCGATTCCATCAAGGACAACCCGGCTGTGGATGTGGTGTACATCGTGCTGCCGCCCGGCCTGCACACCGAGTACACGATTCGGGCGGCCAAAGCCGGCAAACATGTGCTCTGCGAGAAGCCCATGGCTACCTCCGTGGCCGACTGCCAGAAGATGATTGAGGCCTGCGAAAAGGCCGGCAAAAAGCTGATGATTGCCTACCGCGCCCAGTTCGAGCCGTTCAACCTGGACGCCATTGCCCGCATCAAAAAGGGTGAGCTAGGCAAGCTGCGTCAGATTACGGCCGACCACGGCCGCAGCGTGAAGCCCACCGAAGAGCCCGCCGAAGCCTGGCGCGTGCAGAAGAAGCTGGCCGGCGGCGGCTCGCTCATGGACATCGGCATCTACTCCCTGAACGCCACCCGCTACCTCACCGGTGAGGAGCCCGTGGAAGTCACGGCCCAGGAGTTCAGCGACAAGTCGGACCCGCGCTTCAAGGAGGTGGAGGACACCATCCACTTCACGCTGCGCTTCCCCAGCGGCGTGCTGGCTTCGTGCACTAGCTCCTACAGCATTCAGGAGGTGAAGCGGTTCCGGGCCTTCGGCGACAAAGCCTGGCTGGACCTCGACCCCGCCACCGACTACTACGAGCACCACATGACCATCGGCGACAAAGACGGAAAGCGTCAGCCTAAGATCAAGGAAGGCAACCAGTTCGCCGCCGAGCTCGACCACATGGCCGAGTGCGTGCTGCAAAACAAGACTCCCAAAACGCCCGGCGAGGAAGGCCTGAAAGACATCCGTCTCGTGATGGCCATCTACGAAGCCGCCCGCACCGGTAAGCGAGTGAAGGTGTAAGCGGAAACTGTCATTGCGAGCAGAGCGAAGCAATCCTTCCTCTCGTGGCAGACAATCTCCTTACAGCAAAGCCCTCCGGCGTTAGTGTACTACACTACTGCCGGAGGGCTTCGTGATAAGGGTAGTTCAGAGCAAGGAGAGGAAGGATTGCTTCGCTCCGCTCGCAATGACAGCGTTCAGCTTACAGCTTCCAGCCCAGCAGCACGCCGCCGTAGCCATTGCGGGTGGGCGCGGGCTGGAAGTAGCGGCCGCCGAAGGCGTTGAGGTCGTTACCGAGGCTGTAGCGGCGGTTGGTGGCGTTGTCGAGGCCACCGAATACGTCCAGCTCCAGGCGGCCGAGCGTGCGCCGCCAGCCACCGCGGGCGCCGAATACCCAGTAGCCAGGCGCGGCTTCGGTGTTGGCGTCGTTGAGGAAGATGCGGGCTTGGTGGCTGACGGTGGGGCTGAGGTAGAAGCCGAACTGCTGCGAGAAATCGAGGCCGGCGGTGAGCGTGTGCGGGGCGGTGCCGGTGAGCCGGTTGCCGCTGAAATCCTGGCCGCCGCTTTCGTAACTGCCGAAGCGGTAGTGGTTGTAGGCGTAGGTGGCAAAGGCGCGCAGGCCGGTTTGTACAGCGGCATTTGCGGCTTGCAGCTTACGGCTTGAAGCTTTCTGCTCCCACAACCAGCCGCTCAGGGCTACTTCCAAGCCGCGCTGGCGGGTGGTGCCGGCGTTGCGGAACAGGCTGGTGCCCTGGTCGGTGGTGAAGGTGGTGATGGTCTGGCGCAGGCGGAAGTCGTAGGCGGCCACGTCGAACTTGAGGCGCTGGTTCAGCAGCGTGCCGCGGGTGCCTACCTCGTAGCTGGTGCCGCGCTCGGCCTGCAGATCGGTGTTAAGGCTGCCATCGGAGGGGCGGATTTCCTCAGTAGTAGGCGGCGAGAAGCCGCGGCTGACACTGCCGTACACGGAAATCTGCGGCGTCAACTCCTTGAGCAGCGCCACCCGCGGCGACACCACCGGCCGGAAGTCGCGCTGCACGGCGTAGCTGGTGGGCGTGCCGGGGCGGGTGGCATCGAGCAGGCGGCGCACGTCGTAGCGCAGACGGCTGTAGCTGGCGCCGGCAGTCAGCAGAAAACCGGCCGGCAGCTCATAGTCGGCCTGCCCAAACACGAAGCCGGTGCCGGACTTGATTTCGTCGTCGTAGCGCAGCGGGCCGGTCTGGCCGGCGCGGTTCTGGTAGCTGCGGCCGCTCAGGAAGCCGGCCTGGGCCTCGGCCCCACCCTGCAGGCGTAGCACCCGGCCGGCCAGGCGGCTTTGGTAGCGCAGCGCCACCCGGGTGCCGGTTTCCAAGCGCGTGTTGCGCTCAAAATCCACCAGAAACGGCGTGCGGATGACGCTACCGGTGCCGTAGAGCGTGGCTACCGAACTCAGGCGCGGCGTGAACCGGAACTCGTGGGTGCCGCCCAGCAGCAGGGTGCGCGAGGCGTAGTAGGCGCGCTGGGCCACGGTGCCGGGCGCGGTGGCCGTACTGGGCCGCGCCTGCCGGGGGTCGGCTTGGAACTGGGCGCGGGTGAGGCCGCCGGGCAGCTGGTAGTTGATGTCGGAGTAGAGGCCATGCAGGGCCACGGTCTGGCGGGCCGAGGGCTGAAATTCGCCGTCAAGGGCCAGCACGTCGCGGCGCAGGGCGCTTTGCTGGCGGTAGCCGTCAAGGGTCTGGCGGGCGTATTGGGCGCGCACGTAGCCGGTGGTGGTGCCGCTTTCGGCGGTAGCAGTGTAGCGTCGCAGCCCGAAGCTGCCGGCCGTGAAGCCCACCTGGGCGCGGGCCGAGCCGGCTTCGGGGCGGCGGTTGCGCAGCAGGATGGCGCCGCCGGTGCCAGCCCCATACACGCTGGCGGCGGGGCCTTTCAGCACTTCGAGGCTGCCAATCTGGGCGGGGTCGAGGAGGTTGAGCGGGGTGCTACCACTGGCGTCGGTGAACGGCAGGCCTTCGTAGTAGAGCTTGACGTTGCGCACCCCGAACGGCGAGCGGAGCGTGCTTCCCCGCACGCTGAGGCGGTAGCTGGCGGTGGCGCGCTCCTCCAGCCGCACGCCGGGCAGCGTGTTCACGGCCTGAGTGAGGGCCTGCTGCCCGAACCGGTCGAAATCGGCGGCGCTGAGTACGCCCACGGCGGCGGCGGTGCGGCGCAGCGGCAGCTGCTGGCCGTAGCCCGTGACGGTGGCTTCGGGCAGAGCCACGGCCCGGGTGGTATCGGGCGCGGCGGTTTGGGCAAAGGCGGAAACAGGCAGCAGCAGCAGCGGCGCGGCGTAGCGGTAGGACATTACAAATCTGGAACAGGTTGCTAGGCCGAACGACGGAGCCCGCCGCAAGGTTGGGGGCGCCGCCTTCGCAGACGTGCTCTTGCCGCCCCAAAGCTACGGCGGGCCGCGCGCTTACCTCACGGCGCCGTCCCGGGCAGAACCGGGTGGGCGGCAGGCCCTCCGAAAGGATCATTATATGATTATTCCTTTCTCATGCATTGTTATACACCCAGCGCACGGCAACACTTTCCCAACACAGTACCAGGTCCCGTTAAATATTCACCTAATGATTTGATATTCGCTTGGTTCTGATAATTTCCTTCTTTATTTGCTTCTATGGAATTATCTATTTACTGACTACCAGTAGCCCCCGGGTGTGGCCAGAACGGCTAAAAAAACCGCAAAGGCCAAGCCCATCAGCATAAGCCAGAGCGCTTATTCATTGCAGAATTTATAAAATTTCCAACCATAGGCCTTTCCACTTCATTCCTTTCCTATGCTTCAACCCCTACGTCATCTTGTCTGGACGCTGTTGGCAGTGCTGCTCTTTGCGGCCGCTCCAGCAGCGGCGCAAAACCGGCTGGCCAACCCGAATTTCACCAACGGCAACGCGGGATTCACCTCGGACTACACGTTCACGGCGCCGAACGGCAACTCCACCCAGGGCACTTACACGGTCGGCACGGATAACCGGGCGTTCAACACCGCGTTTCCCACCAGCTTCGGCGACCATACCACGGGCACCGGCAACTACATGATTGTGGACGGCGCCACCACGGCCGGTCGCGTCATCTGGCAGCAGACGGTGGCGGGCCTGACGGCCAACCAGTCGTACCAGTTCTCGTTCTGGCTGCTGAACGCCATCGGCACCAACAAGGCCCGGATTCAGGTGTCGGCCAACAGCACCGACGTGGGCCCGGTGTTCACCAACCCCAACGACGGCGGCGTGTGGCAGCTGAACACGGTGACGGTGAATCCCGGCGCCAGCACCCAGCTGATCATCCGGCTGCGCAACCTGGAGCTGAACGCCGGCGGCAATGACTTTGGCCTCGACGATATGTCGCTGCTGGCTCCGGCAGCCAATCCGCAGCTCACGGCCAACGACGTCACCACGGCCAGCATCAGCACCAGCGCCACCATCAACGCCACCCTGATCAGCCCGCTGAGCGCCACCATCACGGGGCCGTCCGGAGCCACAGTGGCCTCGTACCGGCTCACCACCGTACCCGCCACCGGCACGCTGCGCGTTGGCAGCTCGACGGGCTTTGTAGCCACCGCCGGCCAGGTGCTGACGCCGGCGCAGGCCAGACAGCTGTATTACCTGCCCGCCAGCCGCACCACCGAGAACCTCACGTTTGCCTATACGGCCACCGACAGCAACGGCAACTTCAGCGCCAACTCGGCCACCTACACCATTCCGCTGGTGGCCCCGGCGGCACCGGCAGGCTGCGGCCCGGCCTATGGGGGCGGAGCGTCGGCCAGCGGCCTTTCGTCGGACTACTACGCCGGCTACTTTGCCGACAACCTGGGCTTTTTCGGCACCACCACGCCCGGCCTCACCCGCATCGATCCGCAGCTGAGCTACACCAACAGCAGCACCACGGCAGTTGATGGCTGGGGCAACATCATTCCGCCTGCCTCGGGCACCGGCACCGACCCCAACCAGTTTTCCAGCCGCCACCGGGGCAGCATCTTCATCCCGACGGCCGGCGCGTACACGTTCTACCTGACTTCCGACGACGCCTCGTACCTGTGGGTGGACGGGGCCGTGTTTGCCCCGACCCTCGGCAACGTGACCATCAACAACGGTGGTGCGCACGGCCCCGTGATGGTGCAGGCCACCGTGACCCTCTCGGCCGGGCTGCACAACGTGCTGGTGTACTTTGGCGAGCAGACCGGCGGCAACACGCTCACGTTGGAATACAGCAGCACGGCCGGCGCGGGCATCAGCCGCCGTATTGTGCCCAACAGCGCCCTGTGCGCCGGGCCCAGCGCGCTGCCGCCCGTGGCCACGGCCGTGACCAACTCGCCGGCTATGCCGAGCACCAACGCCTCCACCGCCATCCAGCCCCTGGCCGGCTCCGACCCCAACGCGGGCGGCTCGGTTACGGGCTACGTGGTGAACACCCTGCCTTCGGCGGCCAGCGGCATTCTGTACGTGGGCACCACGCCGGTGGCAGCGGGCCAGCTCCTGACGGCCACGGAGGCCGCCAACCTGCTCTTCGACCCCGAGCCTTCCTTCGCGGGCAACGCCACGTTTACGTTTTCGGCGGTCAACAACGCCGGTATTGCCTCCAACCAGCCCGCTACCTACACCATTCCGGTAGTGGGCCCGGTGGCCGACGTGACGACCGCCCTGAGCGGCCCCACTACGCTGGGCGCCGGGCTGTCGTCGGGCACCTTCACCGTAACCTTTACCAATAACGGCCCGCAGGCAGCCAATCAGGTGACGCAGACCGTGCGCCTGCCCACCGGGTCCAGCATGACGGGTGCCCAGCAGGCGGCCCTGCCGGCCGGCGCTTCTTACAGCGCCGCCACCAACACCATCAGCTTCCAGACCGTGCCCGTACTTAACAGCGGCACCACCAACACGTACACGTTCAGCTTCACGGTGCCCACCACGCAGGGTGCCAACTCGCTGCTGAGCACCGTGGGCACCAGCACCAGCCAGGGTTCCAACACCGCCGCCGACCAGGCGACGCTGAACGTGACCATAGTGGCCGGCAACATCTTCGTGACCAACGACGACAGCAACGAGGTACCGGGCGGCTCCACCAAGTCCGGCAACATCATCCTCAACGATGCCAACCCAGCCAACCTGGCCAACAGCGGCTTCGAGGTGCAGCTGGTGGGCAACGTAACGCGGGGTACACTGGTGCTGAATGCCAACGGTAGCTATAGCTACACGCCCACCGCCGGCTACCTCGGCCCCGATGTGTTTACGTACCGGGTGCGGGTACCAGGCGCTTCGCCGGAGTTCTCCAACGTGTCTACCGTGCGCCTGAACGTGTACGATGCCAGCCAGGTGTGCGCCATCGGTACGGGTACCAACCTGCTGGCCAATCCCAGCTTCAGCAACGGCAACACGGGCTTCACGTCGAATTACGGCTACGTGGCCGACAATCCGAGCGTCAACAATGAGCTGGTGCCGGAAGCCCTGTATTCTATTGGGCCCGATGCGGCAGCCCTGCACCCAAGTTTCGTGGGCAACGGCCGCAACGGCACCAGCGACAACTTCATGATTGTGAACGGCTCGCAGAACCTGTCGGTGGTGTATCAGCAAACCGTGACGGTACGCCCCAACACCTACTATAGCTTCTCGGCCTTCGCCAACAGCGTGAACCCGCAGAGTCCGGCCCAGCTGGGCTTCGTAATCAACGGCAAGTCCACTTCGACGGTGACCACCCTGGACGGCACGACAGGCTACACGCGCATCTCCGACCTGTGGTTTTCGGGCGGCAGCACTACGGCCGTGTTCGAGATTCGCGACGTGAACAAAGCCACCGGCGGCAACGACTTCGGGCTCGACGACCTATACCTGGGCACCTGCGCCGTGGGCCTGGTCGCCAACGACGTAAACTCGGGCCCGATCAGCAACACGGCTCCGTCCATCAGCATTCCGCCGCTGAGCGCCACGGTTACGGCCGGCCCGCCGCTGGAGTCGTTTGTGGTGCAGACGCTGCCCGCCAGCGCCGCCGGCATCCTGTACCTGAACAGCACGCCCGTTATTCCGGGCCAGGTGATTCCGGCCTCGCAGGCTAGCCAGTTGTTCTTCGACCCCGTGGCCAACTACGTGGGCACGGCCACCTTCACCTACACCGCCACCGACGACAGCGGCGCGGGCAGCAACAACACCGCTACCTACTCCATGCCTATCGACAACCGTCCGCTGCCCGTGACGCTGGTGAGCTTCCAGGCTAAAGCGGTGCGGGCCGTAGATGCGCAGCTGACCTGGCGCACGGCTTCCGAGCTGAACAACCAGTACTTCGAGGTGCAACGCAGCACCGATGGCCGGGCGTTTGAGCGGATTGCCCGCGTGAACGGCCAGGGCACCACCGCCAGCGCTACGGCTTACTCCTACCTCGATGCCGAAGCCGGCAAGCGGGTCGGCAAGCTGCTGTACTACCGCCTGCGCCAAGTGGACCTTGATGGCACGGCCACCTACTCGCCGGTACAGATCGTGCGCTTCGACGGCAAAGCGGAGCCTGCCGGCATCTCGCTGTACCCGAACCCCACGACCCTCACCCAGACCACGAAGCTGGACCTGAGCTTGCTGCCCGCCGGCTCTTATGAGGTGCGGGTGCTGTACAACGTGGGCCGCATCGTGCTGACCCAGACCATGGCCGGCGGCGACATCAGCCCGCTGGTGCTGCCCAACGCGGCCCGAGGCACCTACATCGTGCTGGTGCGCGGCACCGACGGCCGGCAGTATGCCAAGCGCTTGGTGAAGGAATAACCTTTCCTGCACCACTTGTCCGGACGCCCGGCTTTTCCCTCAGCGGGAAAGGCCGGGCGTCTTGGTTTGCGGGCCGCAGAATCCGCGTATATTCCCCTCTGCCAGTGCCGCCCCAGGGCGCTATTGGCTGCTACTGGTTATCAATCCGCTAGTATTCATCCTATGCTACCCATTAACCTCCACCTGCCCCGCCGCCACCGCCGGCCACTGCTGTTCCCGCCGGGTTTGCTGGCCTTGGCGTGGCTGCTGTGGCTGGGCTGTGTGGCGCTGCCGCAGATGAGCGGATTCAACAAACCGCAAGGTTATGTTACTCAGCTCACGATGCTCGGGCCTAAGTTTCCTGGCGCTTTCGACTCATTCAGTCCCCCGCGTCCACTCTGGCCCCCATACTTTTCCTCCTATGAACTAGCCGCCTTCCGCCCTTGGCAAAACATCCGTTTTACTGGTAATCTGTGGCAGGACTATTTCAGCTATCAGCAAACCCAAGTAGCGGCCAATTATCTGGAACGAGACACCACGTACCGAATGGGAATGAAGCTTGTTTTTGAACCGTCAGCGACTTACAAAAGCTTGATTTTCGCACTTGACCAGCTGCAAAGCCGGGATATAAAGCAGTATTGGCTCGACATCTATCGTTTACCGAATACCCTATACGCCTTCACCGACGTGCCAACTGTAGCTGATACAACCAAATCAACCATCCCAATGATGAGTTGCGGCACGTCCGATAACATGGCAGCTTGGCGTCCACAACCCACTTCCGCTAGCTTCGCTGACTTAGCAACTCCCGACTGGCGCAACTCCACGCTGCTGTTGCTGCTGCTGACGCTGCTGTCTGCCGTGCGGCTGGGGCAGCGCTGGCGGCTGGGGTGAAAGACGGCTGTAACCCCGGCACGTGAATGGGAGTTGAACAGGGGCAATCCTTTCTTTCGACTTTCCATGACCAAAGCCCCACTCCTGCTCGCTACGGCCCTTTTTGCCGGCCTCAGTTCCGCCACGGCCCAGAACGTACCGCCCGAGGCCACGCCGTTTCAGATGACGGGCAACATCTACCTGCCCAAGAAGCTGCCGGCCACGCCCGAGCGGGTGGCCTCGCTGAAAGTGCCGGCCGGCTTCACGGTCAGCAAATACGCCGAGGGCCTCGACGCGCCGCGCATGCTGGCCCAGGCCCCCAACGGCGACCTGTACGTGAGCAACCGCGTGAAAGGCACCGTGACCTTGCTGCGCGACGCCAACAAAGACGGCAAAGTGGAACTCACGCAGCAGGTGGCCCAGAAGCCCCACCTGCACGGCCTCGCCCTCCGGGACGGCAAGCTATACATGGCCGCCGTGCGCGAGCTGTATGTGGCCGACGTGAAGCCCGACGGCACGCTAGGCGAGCTGAAAACGCTCTACTCCGACCTGCCCGACGCCGGCCAGCACGCCAACCGCACCCTGCAGTTCGGGCCCGACGGCCAGCTCTACCTCTCGGTGGGCAGCACCTGCAACGCCTGCGACGAAGACAACCCCGAAAGCGCCACCCTGCTGCAAGTGAACACCGATGGCTCGGGCCGCCGCATCTTCGCCACGGGCCTGCGCAACACCATCGGCTTCGACTGGCACCCGACTACGAAAGCCTTGTTCGGCATGGACCACGGCATCGACTGGCTCGGCGACGAAGACCAGCAGGAAGAGTTCAACCAGCTCAAGCAGGGCGCCAACTACGGCTGGCCGTCCATCATCGCCGACGGCAAGCCCTACCCGGCCAACAAGCCCAAGAGCGGCGAGTCGTATGAGCAGTTTGATGCCAAGGCCGTGCGCCCGCTGCTTCTCTACAAGGCCCACTCGGCGCCGCTGGGACTGGTGTTCAACCGCAGCCAGCAGCTGCCCGCCGACTACCAGAACAGCGCCTTCGTGACCATGCACGGCTCCTGGAACCGCGCCCAGCCCTCGGGCTACAAAATCGTGCGGGTGCGCTTCAACGAACAGGGCCAGCCCCAGCAGTTCGAGGACTTTGCCACGGGTTGGCTGGTGGAAAACGACAAGTCGCAGTTCGGGCGGCCCTGCGCCATCGTGCAGGCGGCCGACGGCGCGCTGCTGGTATCCGACGACGACAACGGCGTGATTTACCGCATTGCCTACGCCGGCAGCGGCAAGGCCGCACCGAAGCAGAAGAAGCGCGGCTGAATTTTTGGTTGTCCGGTTTGATGTTGTTCTGTCATCCTGCGCCGCGCGCGCGGGATGACAGCTAGTTTTACGCCCATGCCTGCCCTCCCGCCCGACCTCCGCAAAGCCCTGCTGGCGCTGCCCCAGAAGGAGAAAGACCAGCTTCTCACGCGCCTCGTAGCCCAGGATGCCGTGCTGGTAGAGCAGCTGACCTACCGCCTGCTGGAACTCGACGACGATGCCGACGCCCTGGAAACCCGCCGCCAGCGCCTGCGCACTCAGGTAGACGACCCCGTGCGCGGCTACCACCAAACCCCCAACGACCTGCTCCACATTGTGCGCCAGCTGCAGGCCCGCCTGGCATATCATGCCAAAATCACGGGGGACACTTTCGGCGAGATTGAGCTGACGCTGCGGCTGTTGGGCAACGTGCTGCGCCACCAGCCCGAGGCCGTGGCGCGCCTGCACGGCCCCACCCAGCCGCTGCTGCAGCATTTGGCGCGCCGCACCCACGAGGTGCTGCGCCAGACCACCAAGCTCCACCCCGACTACCTCACGGAACTGGAGCCGGCCCTCAACGAGGTGCTGGCGCTGCTCTACGCCTCCGCCGCCGCGCCCCTGGCCCGGGAGCTGGGCGTGCCGGTGGCAATTAAAAATTGAGAATTAAAAATGAGCCTGTCATCATCAGCCTGACGGGGCGCCTCACCCCTACTCCAACGCCCGGAACACGATGGGCAGGGTGTAGGCCACGCGCACGGGCTGGCCGGCTACGCGGCCGGGCGTCCACCAGGGCATGATGCGCACCAGGCGCAGGGCTTCCTCGTCGAGGCCGCTGCCTAAGCCGCGCACCACTTTGGGGTCGAGGATGTGGCCCTGCTCATCCACCACGAAGCTGACGTGCACCTTGCCCGACAGATTGCGCCGCAGCGCCTCCTCCGGGTAGCGCAGCTTCTGGCGCAGAAACTGCTGAAACGCCGGCGCGCCACCGGGAAAGGCCGGCATTTCGTCGGCGGCGTGGTAGAGCAGCGGCGCGGCCGGGGCGGCGGGGCTGGCCGACGTGGCCGGGCCGGCGAGGCTGGTATCGGAATCGGTGAGGGCGGCAGTGGCGGCGGTTTGGGCGGCCAGCAGGCGGGGCATCAGGAGCAGAAGCACAAGCGTAGCAAGACGAAGCATAAGCAGCTGAGCATATAGTGAAATGTGCGCAAAGCTAGGTCGCGGCCCAGGCGCCCCGGTAACGCCAGTATTATGCTTGCGTTGCGCTTATGTTGGTAACATGGGCTGTATCCTTTCGGGGCCGAAAGCTGTATCTTGAGAAGAATCTTCCTGCTCACTTCACTGCTATTGCTATGTCGACGCTGCCCTCCCCCGAACACGTACGCCCCCCGCAGAACCTGTCCGACGCCTCGCTCCGGCAGGCTCTCACGGAGCTGGAAAGCAAAATCCAGACGCTGCGCAACCGCGCCCACGCCACCACGGCCGGCGCGCCCCACACCTACCACGAGCACATTGCCAGCCTCGAAGCCAAGCGCCACAAGCTGCAGGAGCGCCTCGGCACCGCCCCCACCACGCCGGAAGGCCACGCCGCCCCATCCAGCTCCGACCGCAGCGCCTGGGATGAAATCTGGCAGGGCATCGAAAACCTGCGCCAGGACCTGCGCAACATCATCTAGAAGCTGCTGTAGAGACGTCATACTTTGCGTCTCGTCGCTGAACGACCGGAACCACGCCGTTTGAACAACATCAGCAACGACGAGACGCAAAGTATTGCGTCTCTACACCTTTCACCACTAACCCAAACAACCGCTCAGGCGCTGGCCGCAGAACGCACAACGCCCGAATAAGAAGGAAAAAGACCTGCCCATCAGCAGGTCTTTTTTGTGCGCGCAAACTCCGGCCCCGGTCCGACGCCGCAGGCGTCCAGCCGGTTGCCGCGTGCCGCCGTTGCGGAGGTGCGGGCCGAACGGCGCGGCCGGCCGGGGCAGAATCGGGCTGCCATTCAATCGGCAAAACCCGCAGTTCAGCCGCCGGATTTACCGTTCGCTGAAAAGTGGTTTCAGCAGGCTGAAAGCGCGGCTAGGTTTGAAGCAGAAATCAACCTCCAACCTTCCTTTCCTACTTCGCTATGAACCTGACCGCCCGCCTCCGCCCTATCTGCCTCGCCCTGCTGCTGGCCGCTTCCACCGCCCCTGAAACGGCCGTAGCCGCCACGCCGGCCGTAGCCGCCGCCAGCGCCGCCGCCGACAACCCCGCCGCCCACCCCAACTTCACGGTACGGGTGGTGGGCAAAGGCCGGCCCATGCTGCTGATTCCGGGCCTCACCTGCCCCGGCGCCGTCTGGGACGAAACCGTGGCCCGCTACCAGCGCCAGTACCAGTGCCACATCATCAGCCTGGCCGGCTTTGGCGGCAACGCGGCCCCGGCTTCCACCGACAAGCTGCTGCAGAACGTGCGCGACCAGCTGCTGGCCTACATCAAAACCCAGCAGCTGACCAAGCCCGTGGTGGTGGGCCACAGCCTGGGCGGCTTTATGGGCCTGTGGCTGAGCACCACCCAGCCCGAGGCCGTGGGCCCGCTGGTGATTGTGGATTCGCTGCCATTCCTGGCGGCCGTGCAGAACCCCGCCCAGACCGTGGAAGGCGCCCGGCCCATGGCCGAAGGCATGCGCAAGCAAATGGCCGCCGGCCAGATGACGATGGCCGCCGCCCGCCAGATGAGCGCCACCATGATGCAGGACACCGCCCGCATCACCCAGACAGCCCGCTGGAGCGTAGCCTCCAACCCCGCCACCGTGGCCCAGGCCATGTACGACCTGTTCACGACCGACCTGCGCCAGGACATTGCCCGCGTGCAGCAGCCGGTGCTGGTGCTGGGTGCCTGGGCGGCCTACAAGCCCTACGGCTCCACTAAGGAAAGCACCCGCGCCGTATTCGAGCAGCAGTACGCCCGCCTGCCCCAGCACCGCATCGAAATGTCGGAAGCCGGCCGCCATTTCCTGATGTACGACGATACTCAGTGGTTTTTTCAGCAAACCGACGCTTTTTTGCAGCAGCATTACGTGGCTAAAAAGTAAACGTCCTGCCGCCACCCGGCTCCTACCATCTGCTGCCTCTTTCCTTCTATCTCTTCCCAACCCTTTTTCCCCTACCTGTCCATGCTATCCGCCCAGGAATTTACTGCTTTGAAGCTGGAGCTCTCCGTGAAAGCCAAAAACGGCCTCGACTTTATTGTAGCCGCCAGCGTGGTATGGGCCGGCATTACGGCGGTGTGGCTGCTGCCTTACGGTGTCAGCACCAAAGGCTTCATCACCTTCTTCATGGGCGCGCTTACCTTACCGCTGGCTTGGCTGCTGTCGAAGGTGTTTCGCACCACCTGGGTGCTGCCCCACAACCCGCTGCAGCCGCTGGGATTGTGGCTGAACTTCGCGCAGCTGTTTTACTTCCCCTTTCTGATTTTCATCTATACCCGCTATCCGCAGCACTTTATCATGACCTATGGCATCATCACGGGGGCGCATTTCTTCCCGTATGCCTGGCTGTACAGCGCCCGGCCCTATGCCATCATGGCCGGCATTATTCCGGTGGGCTGCCTGGTGCTGGGGCTGCAGCTGGCCACGTCTGCGCTGTACCTGATTCCGCTTTTCATCACCGGGGCTCTGCTGGTGCTGGGGGCTCTGCTGGTGCCTGCTTACCGGCACAGCAAACAGGCGGCGCTTTCCCTGCCGGAGCTGTCGGCAGCTTAGGCAGACACTCCCATGACTACGTTTTCCTACGCCTCCGCCCCGGCTCCGAGCCGGCTGTACTGGCGCCTGCAGCTGCTGGGCTGGAGCCTGTACTTTGTGTTCAACGTGGTGCTGTTCTCGGTCTTCGGGCGGTTTTCCGGCGAGTTGGTGCTGATTACCACGGCCATTGTGCTGCCCGTGATGGGGTTGTCGCACGCTTTGCGCTACCATATCCGGGCCAACGGCTGGGAGCTGCTGCCGCCCCTGCCGCTGCTGGGGCGCCTGCTGGTGACCAATGCGCTGCTGTCGGTGCTGAGCCAGGTTATCATCTGGGCGCTGCTGATCTGGGTGGTGAAACCTAGTGCCGATGGGCGGCCGCACGGCTGGGCGCAGTTTATGGGCTACTCGCTCAACGTCAACTTCATGCTGTGGCTCTGGGCCGGCTTCTATTTCGGCTGGCACTTTTTCCACCGCTACAAGCAAGCCGAAGTGGACAAGTGGCGGCTGGCGGCGGCCGTGCGGGAAGCCGAGATGCGTACCCTCAAGGCCCAGATCAACCCGCACTTCCTGTTCAACGGCCTCAACAACATCCGGGCGCTGGTGATGGAAGACCCCACCCGCGCCCGCACCATGATGACCCACCTCTCCGACCTGCTGCGCTACTCCATTCAGCTCAGCGCGGCCGAGCAGGTGCCGCTGGGCCGCGAGCTGGAGATTGTGGAGCACTACCTGCAGCTGGAAGCCCTGCAGCTGGAGGAGCGCCTAACCTACACCCTCGACGTGGATCCGGCAGCCGAGCAGGTACTCATTCCGCCCATGACGCTGCAGCTGCTCGTCGAAAACGCCATCAAGCACGGCCTGGCCCCGCGGCCCGAGGGCGGCAGCATCCAGCTCACGGCCCAGCTCGACGGCGCCGGGCAGCTGCACGTGAGCATCCGCAACACGGGCCGCTACCAGCCGCAGCCCGGCCACGAGGGCGTGGGCGTGCGCAACGCCCGCGAGCGGCTGGCTCTGCTCTTCGGCCCCGCCGCCCACCTCGACATCGACAACCACCCCACCGAGCCCGACACCGTGGTAGCTCACCTGCGCCTGCCGGTGCGAGCCGAGGCCCCGGCCACTTTCCACTAGCTCCGAGCCCCCCCCATTCACCCATCACCTGTCACCCCATTACCTCATCACTCCATCACTGTGAACGTTCTGCTCGTTGACGACTCGCGGCTGGCCCGCACCGAACTGCGCCACCTGCTGCAGGCCTTCCCCGATGTGACTGTGGTAGGCGAAGCCCGCCACGCCGCCGAGGCCCGCACCCGCCTGCAGGAGTTGCGCCCCGACCTGCTGCTGCTCGACATCCACATGCCCGGCGAAACCGGCTTCGAGCTGCTGGCCTCGCTGGAAACCGCCCCGCACGTCGTCTTCACCACCGCCTACGACGAGTACGCGCTGCGGGCTTTTGAGGTAAATGCCTTGGACTATCTGCTCAAGCCGGTGCAGGAGCACCGCCTGGCCGCCGCCCTGGAAAAAGCCCGCACTAAGCTGCTGCCTCCGACCGATGCTCCCACCCTGCCCGCCCCGGCCACCACCGCCCCCGAGCCGGCCGCCACCCTACTCACCGAGCACGACCAAGTATTTGTGAAGGATGGCGAGCGGTGCTGGTTTGTGCGGCTGGCTGATATCCGGCTGTTTGAAATCAACGGCAGCTACACCCAGATCTACTTCGAGCAGCACCGGCCCCTGATTCCGCGCACCCTGCAGCACCTGGAGCAGCGCCTCGACCCGCGCGTGTTCTTCCGGGCCAACCGCCAGCAGATCATCAACCTGAAATGGATTGAAGGCATCGAACCCTGGTTCAGCAGCACCCTCAAGATCCGGCTGCGGGGCGGCCCGGAGGTGGAAGTATCGCGGCAGCAGTCGGTGCGGTTTCGCGAACTACTTAGCCTATAGCATAATACAGGGAAACTGTATCTTTTTGCAGATGACGTTAGTACACGGAGAAGTACCATTTACCTCGTCTACTGCCATGAAAGCACTTTTTCCCATACTTGCCCTTGCCACCCTTATCGGCCTCGGCTCCTGCGCGCAGGACCGCACCGCCCAAAACGCCAATCCGCGCGGCTACGGCACGGTTAAGGTCAAGTCTGAGCGCCGCGGCAACAATAAGGCCCGCTTCCGCAAAGAGCGCAACCCTATTGATTTAGGCATCGACCTCTCGCCCCGGAAGCCCACGCAGTACGAAACCGTGAAAGCGCCCAAAAAGTACAAGTACAGTAAAGTAGGCTGGTAAGCTCCCGCTATTACTTCTCTGCCAACAAGGCCCTGCCGTACCACACGGCAGGGCCTTGCTGGTTTTACGGCGCCAATCTTTCAGTAGCAGGACAGCAGTGCTGAGCATTCAGACATGAGCATTCAGGCAATCGTAGAAATATGCTGATCAGCTAAGCTGCTGAATACGCATGGCTCACTATTCTGTAGTCCTGCCGCTGCCAAATCTAAGTTGCTGCCATGGCAAATGTTTCAGGCCATGGCATAGTTGCACTAAAGCATGAAAAGCCCGTAGCCACTCCACCCACATGGCATTGATGGCAGATTTCGGGCCGTTGGTCGAAAATGCAGTATAAGCGCTGCGGTAGTGCCTCCCGAAAACTGTAGATTTACAGGGCCCAGGTATCTGCCGGCGCGCTGTTGCCGCACATCCGAAGGCCGCGCAGCTTCGTTAATGCCTTTATCTGTTGTACGCTGACTTTTCCCTCACGTATGCCCTCATTTTTACGGTTTTATCCTTTACTGGCTCTGCTGCTGGGAGCCCCGGCCGCGCATGCGCAAACTGCCGGCGCCATTTCTGCCACGGCTAGCCCGGAGGCGGTAGCTCAGCCCGGGCTGTTGGTGTTCAAGTTGAAGCCCGAATACCGGGCCCAGGCGCAGCCCGGCCGCGTGGCCGTACCGCAGCTGGAAGCTACTTTGCGCCGCCTCGGGGCGTTGCGCCTGGTGCAGAAGTTTCCGAACGCGCTGCCACCCGACCCCAAGAACCCCGAGGCCGTAGACCTGCGCCTGATCTATCAGGTGTGGCTGCCGGCCACCACCGTGCTGCCCAAGGCCCAGCTGGCCCTGCGCCAGACCGGTGCCTTGGCGTACGTGGAGCCACTCTACTACCGCGCGCCCCTCTACCAGCCCAACGACCCCCTGGCTGACTCCACCAACGCCAGCGGCCAATATCACCTGCGCAACATCCGCGCCTACCAGGCCTGGGACGTGACCAAGGGCGACTCCAGCGTGCTCATCGGCATCACCGACACCGGTTTCCGGCTTTCGCACGAAGACCTCAACGGCCAGTGGCAGCGCAACCGCCAGGACCCACCCGACGGCCTCGATAACGACAACGACGGCTACATAGACAACTACCGCGGCTGGGACCTAGCCGACAACGACAACAACCCCTCGTCTGACTCTTACCAGCAGCCGCGGCACGGCGTGCACTCGGCCGGGGCCGCCGCCGCCCGTCCCGATAACGGCCGCGGCGTGGCCGGCGCCGGCTTCAACTGCCGCTTTCTGCCCCTGAAAATTTACCCCAGCACGCCCGGGGGCAGCTTCGCGGGCTTCGAGGCCATCGTGTACGCCGCCGACCACGGCTGCAAGGTCATCAACATGAGCTGGGGGGCCGCCGGGGGCCGCTCGCAGTTCGAGCAGGACGCCATTACCTACGCGGCCGTCAACCGCGACGCCGTAGTGGTGGCCTCGGCCGGCAACACCAACGCCGAGCTGGACTTCTACCCGGCCTCCTATGAGCACGTGCTGTCGGTGGGCGCCTCCAACCGCACCGATGTCAAGTCGGGCTACGCCACCTACAGCCGCCGCCTCGATCTGGTAGCGCCCGGCGACAACATCCTGACTGTATGGGGCGACACCGACACCGACTACATTCCGGCCACGGGCTCGTCGTTTTCGGCGCCATTGGTGGCGGGTGCAGCCGGGCTGGTGCGGGCCCGCTTTCCGCAGCTCACCGCCGCCCAGGTGCGCGCCCAGCTGCGCCGCACCACTGACAACATTGACGCCCTGCCCGGCAACGCCGCCTACATCGGCAAGCTGGGCACCGGCCGCCTGAACATGCTGCGGGCCGTACGCGCCAACGACCAGCGCGCCATGCGCCTCACCCAGCGCGTGTTCAGCCCCATCAAAAGCGCCTACCAACCCGCCGATACCATACGGCTGGTTGTGGAAATGCAGAATCTGCTGCTGCCCGTCCAGAACCTGACCCTCACCATTACGTCCCTTTCGCCTTACCTGACCGTGCGGCAGGGCACGTTTGCAGCCGGGGCGCTGGCCACGCTGGCCCGCACCGCCAATACGGCCGCCCCGTTTCGGCTGACGGTGGCGGCGGCAGTACCGCTCAATACCCGCGCCGTGCTGCGCTATCATTTCGAGGATGCGGCCACCGGCTATCAGGAAGACCAATACAGCACAGTGCAGCTCAGCCCCGACTACGTGGTGCTCAATGCCGGCGACCTGGCCCTTACGCTCACCAGCCGGGGCAGCCTTGGCTACGACGGTATTGGGTCTGACCTGGGCGAAGGGGTGACGTACCGGGGCAGCGCGCCGTTGCTCTACGAGGGGGGCCTGCTGCTGGCCACCAGCCCCACCCGGGTTTCCAGCCGCCTCCGCAATGAGCGCAACGTAGCCGACGCCGACTTCTTCCGCCTGAACCAGGCCGCCCTGCGACGCCAGCCACTGCGCGCCGACCAGGAAGCCGGCAATGTCCTACAGGATTCTTTGCCTTCGGCCACCCGCAACCGCACCGTGGGCATGCAGATACGCCAGCGCGGCTACGCTTGGGCCCAGGCCCCGCACCGCGACTACGTGGTGCTGGAGTATCAGCTCCGCAATGTCACACCCGACACGTTGAAGCCGCTGTACGCCGGCCTGTTCATGGACTGGGACGTGGCGCCGGAGTACGCCCGCAACGTAGTGGCCTGGGACTCGGTGCGGCGCCTAAGCTACGCCTACGATGCCGGTAGCCCCGACGTATACGTGGGCCTGAAGTGGCTGCGCGGGGGCACCGCCACCACCTACGCCATCGACGTGAATGCGCCGGCCGGCAGTCCAGTGCAGTTGTCCAACGGCTTCAGCCGCGCCGAGAAGTACCTCGCGCTCAGCAGCGGCACCCGCCAGCGCAGCACCGGCCTGCCCACCGGCACCGACATAGCGCACGTTCTGGGCGCCGCCCTGCCCCGCCTCGCCCCCGCCGACTCGGCCGTGGTGGCGTTTGCGGTACTGGCCGCCCCCACGCTGGCGCAGTTGCAGGCCGCCGCCGATGCCGCTCAGACCCGCTACAACCAGCTGCTGCCCGTCCGGCCGGCGCTGGCCGCCGGTGCCTGGCAGCTCTACCCTAACCCGACGACCGGACGGATACGCCTCGAAGTTCCGGCCAGCTTTGGCGGCCACCACGCCCAGCTATTCAATCCGCTGGGCCAGCTGGTCCGGCAGTTCAGTTTCAGCGGCACTACCACTGAGCTGGATGCTGGCGGCCTGCCGGCGGGCGTGTATGTAGTGCGCGTGCAGGGTGCCGCGGGCCAGCTGACCCGGCAGCTGCTGGTGCAGCCCTAGCGGCTTCAGCAGCACGCTGGCGGCCGGTTTCACAACGCGATTAAGACCACTAACTAAATTAGCAAAAATCCGTCAAAAGCACGGTGCTTAGCCACCAACCCGCACACTGAAATGCCGCCTCCAGCATAACGCTAAATAGGTTAAAATTCAATTAAAAAGGCTTTAATCGCCCATTTACACCCGTAAAATAGAAGACTAATTTTTTTGGAAAACAGGAAATATGCTTATCTTTGGATATGTCGAAAGTTAAGCTTCCCGTTTCGCCTCCCGTGCAGCTCTATGCCCGCTGTGTAGACGCCTCGCGCCGCCCCACCGACCACGTAGGCGACTGGCCTGAAGCCGGCCGCGTGTATCCTGTGCAGATGCGGCGCAACGCCCGCACCGGCCAGCCGCAGGTACACGTGCTGGGCTTCTACGCTGAGCGCCCGTACGGAGCATTTGCCCGCCACCGTTTCGAAACCGTGGCCCAGGTGTGGCTGAATTAAGCCGCCTTCCTTCTCACCACAAAGCCCGGCCTTTCCGCTTACAGGTAGCGGAAAAGCCGGGCTTAATTCTTTTCAGTGCGTAACGGCATTAGCGCGAACTTTGCAGTTCGCGTCTCCGTGCCGCTGGCATGGCGTTAATGGCGTGGGGGCGCGAACTAAAAAGTTCGCGCTACTGCACCAACACTACTAATACCAACGCCCTGCGTGACAACAGTGTTAACGCTGTGCTTCTGTCTTGGCTTCTCGCCCGATTTCAATAGCGGGGGTTACTTTGCCTTCGCCGAACAGCACTTGGTCGCCGAGGTTGTAGATTTCCTGAATGTCGTGCAGGATGTGCTCGAAGTCCAAGTTCAGATCTTTGAGCAGGCCGGTTTTCAGGTCGAATACCCAGCCGTGTACCGTGGGGTAGCCCTGCTTCAGATAGGCCTGCTGTACCACAGCCATTTTGATGACGTTGACGCACTGCTCCTGCACGTTCAGCTCTACCAGCCGGTCGTAGCGGGCGGTAGTATCCTCGATTTTATCGAGCTCGGCGTGGTGCAGGCGGTACACGTCGCGAATGTTGCGCAGCCAGGGGTTCATGATGCCCAGATCCTGGGGCTGCATGGCTGCCTTCACGCCGCCGCAGCCGTAATGTCCGCACACCACAATGTGCTTCACGCCCAGATGGGCTACGGCATACTCAATCACCGACGTTGCATTGAGGTCGATGTTGATGACCAGATTGGCCACGTTGCGGTGCACAAACACCTCCCCGGGAGCCACACCCATCAGGTCTTCGGCCGTCACGCGCGAGTCGGAGCAGCCGATGTAGAGATAGTCGGGCTTCTGGTCGGAGGCCAGGTGCTTGAGGAAGTCGGCGTTGGTGGCCGTGCTGGATTCCACCCACTGGCGGTTATTCTCGAAGATTTCGTCGTAGGTTATCATGGTCCAAGTATACGTTTATCGGCTCTGAAGGATAGGCGGCGCAGAATATTTTCCCACTACCCCTCTCTAACCCACTGTTAAACAGACTTCTACTTATCACCACCAGCCGTACCTCGCTCCCGGTAGTGCCAGAAAATACCGGCATCGAAGGGCGTCCAGAAGGCGGCGCGCTGGCCGGCAGCTTTGAGTGCCTCGTTGGCCCAGCTGTTGCAGGTGTAGAACAGGTTGTAGGTGCGCTTGGCTTCGTAAAACGCGTCGTACTGGCCGTAGCTATGGCCCGCAATATGCTCCACGTGGCCCTGCGCATCGTAGTCGAAGCTCTGCTGAATGAAGTCAATCAGCTGAGCATACTGCGCCTCCGACAGGTAGAGCCGGACGCAGTCTTTGCCCTCAGTGGGGCGGTGGTGAAACGTGGCGTGGATGGCTGACTCACTCAGCCAGAACATGGCCTTGAAGGCGGTGCTGGGCTTGAGCTCGGCCCAAGTGGGCGTGTCGAGGTAGAAGCCCTTGTCGCCCCAGCCGAAGCCCACGAACTGCATGCTTGGGTCGGCGGCGGGCGTATCAGCGTAGCGGATCTGCCGGGTCCAGTCGATCTGCGGGCTGCGCACGGGCACCACAATGTCAGTGTGCACGCCGTTGGAGAGAATGTACACTTCCACGCCGCCGGAGGCGGGGCGGCCCCGCTCGCCTACCGGCACAGCCGACAGCCCTACAGCGGCCACCCCATACAGCACCAGAATGCCGAGTATACTGCCGCCGGCGTAGGCGGCTCCTTTGGCTATTTTCTTCAGCGTAACGGGCATGTGGCAACGAGGGACAGAGTGAGGAAAGAAGGGCAATGCCCCTCATACGAAAGCGCACAAAGAAAGCCGTTCCGGGGCTATATTTGGTGCTTATACCCGCGCTATGCCCACCTCCGACGACCAACTCTACACCATTCCGGCCCCGTACCGGCGCATGGAAAACCTGCACATCCTGTTTTGGCTGCTCAAGGATATCGGCTGGTGTATGCTCTGGAAACCACTGGGCATCAGCATGATTTTCCCGACCCTGACCATTGCCCTCGTCATCACCTGGCGCACCCGCCACATTGCCGCCGAGCTGGCCCACAACCTGGCCATCGTGTTTTGGATTTCAGCCAACTCCTATTGGATGGTCAGCGAGTTTCTGGAATTCGATACGGTACGGGTGTGGGGCAACGTCACGGGCAAGCACCTGGCGCTGCTGCCATTCCTGACGGGCCTCCTGATTCTGCTGTACTACTATCTGGTGCAGAAGCCCAGGGAGGCGCGGGCGGAGCAGGCGGCGGCTTAGTTGTTGGCCCAATACTACACCGGGTGCCGCCGCAGCAGGTGCCACGCGGCCAAGCCTATTGCCGCCACCACCAGCAGCCCGAGGTAGTCATCTAGCGGCACGGCTGTCGGCTGATTCGATTCGCCTTCATCTACATCTAGAGCTGCCTTACCGCTGAGAACCTGCTCCTGCTTTCGTTGCAACGCCGCTTTCTGGGCCTGGTTTTCAAGGGCAAGGTAAGCCGTGAAGGGTGTCAGGATGCCGGCCCGGAAGCTGGCTTGTACAAACGGTACGCGCTGCTCGTCGGTGGCTTCGGGATGGAACGCCTGCCACTGCTGGTAGCCGTGTAGCTGCAAGCCCGTCTGCCAGCGTCCACCGGCCGCCAGCGCCGGCCGCATTGGGGCCGCCGGATGCGCCAGCACTACTTCGGCCGTGCCATTATCGGCGAGGTAGGCCAGCGGCCGGATAGCCGAGGGCCAGGCGCGCACTTTCGGGCGGGTGGTTGTGGGCAGCGACGTTGCAGAGGAATCCGTAAGGGGCTTGTGGGAATTCTGCCGCAACGCATGCGCGGTTAGCTGCTGGTTGGCATCTAGTACGTAAAACCGGTCCGATTCCGGATACGCAGCCTGCAATTCGGCTAGGTCGGAACCCAGCACGGCCGTAGTCAGCGTTTCAGTTACTACTACCGGAATCGGGTAGGTGGCGCGGGGCCGTCGGTGGGCCTGTACCAGCAGCTGACGCAAAGCGCCTTCCAGGTAGAATCCGCCCCGACTCTGGTGTCCGGTAAGCTGCTGCTGCCAGTCGGCTCCGGCTGGTACCTGAGTAACGTAGGCATCTACCAGCGTAAAGCGCGTGGACGTATCGCGCAGCACCTTGGGCCCAAACTGCTGCTCCAAGTGGCGGGCATACACCTGACGATGCTGCTGCTGACGGGCCGACACATCGAGCAGAAAATGGTAGTACGGCCGGCGCTGCACCAGCGGCAGGCGCTGCTTAGCCGCGCCGCTCACGTATGCTACCTCCCCGTCCGAAGCCAGTACTGGGGCTGTTACGGCCGGCACTTCGGGTGCCTGCCCCAGACGAAGTGCGCGACCATCCAGCGTTAGAACAACCGGCTCCTTATGCAACAGTTGAAACCCGGTTACGCGGGAGGTGCGGCCGACCACCGGATACACGCGCAAACTCAGTTGGTGGTCGTTCTGGTAGGTCAGCAGGCCTGGGTCCCGCACTTGGGTTTCGCTCAGAATCTGGGCATACACCCAGGCGGCAGCCTTTTTCTCAGCCAGAATGCCATGCTCCCGCCGGCCTTTCATGTCTAGGTAGTAGTCGCCTATCCAGCAGCCGGCAGGCAGGTTCAGTAGCGTGGTGTACTCACCGTCGCGTAGGGTGGTATCGGTGTTTGCCACGCGCAGCTCTACTTGGCTCACCCAAGATTGATGGCGGACATCATAGGTGCTCTTCGTGGTTACTTGAGTGATGGCCGGGGCGGCGGGTGTTGGTGTAGCAAAAGGCCGGGCTGTCGGTTCCGTATCCTCTGACAGCGCGCCCAGGAACACCTGTTCCAGATCCGCAATTTTGGTATCCGATAGTGTAAGGTTATCCAACACCAGCCAATTGAAGTACAACGATAAGTACGGCACATGTGAGCCAAACATGACGTCGCCCCGGTTGGTGCGGTCTTTATGCTGCTTCACTACCGCCAGCGTGCGGGCCAGGGCCGACTCATCCAAATCATACCGGCGGCGGTAATCGGGGGCGTAGCGGTAATCAAGGGCCTGGTGTAGAGTGTATTGGTCGAACAGATAACGGGCCGTGATGAGTAGCGGCAACGCACCTATTCCGCCCAGTAATACCAGCAGCAGTACTCGCCCCGAAAACACCGGCCGCAGCAGTTTCCAGTCGGCAGCCAACTCGCGTACGTGCACCAGCAGCAGCACTAGTGGTGTGAGCATCAGAAAACCGGTTCCAATGATAATGACGGCTAGCAACGACAGCGGCAGGAACGGCAGAAACACCAGAAAAAAGTAGAACGTGTAACTCAGCAGCACACTGCGCCCAAACAGCAGCAGTAGGTGCAGCCACCGGTTGGAACTGGCCGGCAGACACAGCAGCAGCCCATTCAATACGGCCAGCCCATAAAACCACTGACTGGTGAAATTGCCAAATATGCCCGCCTCCGCACTACCGAAACCTCCCCAGAACAGCCCGTTGTTCACCAACAAGCCCAGCACCGGCAACACAGTTCCCAGCAGCACCTTCCAGAGCAGGCTGAATTCGCGGCCGTAGCCGCCCCGCCGCAGTTCCAGAATGTACACCACCCGCACCACGTAAAACAGAAATCCGATGGTGCCCACCACCAGCCCCGTCACCATAAGCCCGCCACTAAGCCAGGCAGGCAGAATGTTTTCCAGCAGGAAGCCGCCCGGCAGCATAATCAGCACGAACCACACGCCCGGCACCGCCAGAGCCAGCAGCACATTAATCAGGACGGAATACTCACGGTCAGCGGGCGTCAGGCGCATTACCAAGGCATAACCGGCGTGGGCCAGCGTGGGCATCAGAAACGTGATGAGGTACACCAGCGGGTCGGTGGGCACCATCCAGCGCGGCACGGCCCGGGGCACCAGCTCATCCGCCAAGCTCACGCTCAGACAGATGAAGGCCGCATAGCCCGCCAGCGTCAGCACACAGTATAGCGTGCTGACCTCCTGTCTGCGCCTCAGCTGCCACAGCGCATACATCAGCGTGCTGGCGGCCAGCCCTGCCAGGCCGCCCCCCAGGCACGCCCAGGTCTGCACACTACTGGTTGGCAGTAGGCTTTGGATAACATTGAACTGCCCATAGCTCAGAAGCACCAGTACAACAATGGCCACGGTATTGACCAGCAACAACCATTTCGGATGCAATAGATTACGCATAAGATTCAGTAAACGTAACGCCCACACCACATCAGGCAACTGCCTAGTTACTCGGGTCGAACAAACATACTTTAAAGTACTTTGTATTTCAAAGTTTATTCAAATAAAAATGGCCGCAGCTCCTCTCCGGGCAGGCGGCCGTTTTTAGTAAACTGCTTTATAGCCTTTACCATTGCAGTTTCAAGGTGTTAATACATGTTCCGGACTAAACTAACCACGCCTTACCTCACCTCCTGCATTCCGGCCACAACCAGCTGCAGCGGAGCCGGCTGAGCTGGGCGGCGGACACTCCAGCGGCGCAGCACGAAGTGCGTGGGCAGATAGGCGACTACCAGCAGCGCCAGCATCCAGCAGACTAAGTATACCGGGGCCGGCAGCCAGGTTTGCGGGGCGGCATCATTGAAGCCGAACACGTAGTTAATATTTACTGGAATCTTTGGGTCCGACATGATGGCGCCGGCGGGCGGCAGCAGGAAGTACGCTACCAGGCACAGCGCCCAGGCCACGCCCGTCCAGGCCCAGAGGGCGCGCCGGTCGTAGCCGAGGCGGCGCACCAGGTACACCAGTAGAAACGGCAGCCAGCCATGGAAGAACGAGAGGCCGCGCAGAAACAGGCTCCGGTTTTCATCGAACATATATGAGGTCATGCCCAGCAGCCGGACGCCCAGCAGCTCGCCCACGAAGTCGGCGCACCAGAGCACCTGCGGCAGCAGAATGCCCACCGCCGCCATCGACGCCGGCAGGGCCTTCTCGGTCCATACGCTGATCAGGCAGAGCAGCAACGATATGTCGCAGAAGTACAGGAAGTTGCTGGGGCCGTAGTTGTACCAGTACACCGGCACCATCACGGCCAGGAAGGCGGTGAAGAGCACTTTCAGGGCAAGTGGCAGACGGGAGGCAGGGCGAAGCATGGTGGGGGCGTATGGCGGTGAGGATTGCTACCAGTCTTCCGGACTGATATGCTGCGACAAGTATAGCGCACCGCCCTTCTCCCCTGCACCCGAATTATTGCGTTTTCAGGACTTCGGGTATATTCTAAAATATGCTCTAAAATCTCTCTTCAGCTGTTTTTAGTCAGATATTCAGACTTTACGAGTACCACATTTCAGCATTGATTCAGCCGGTTTACGGCGCAGTTCCATTCTGATAAGGCACAAAAAAACGGCCGCCTCCCTTGTGGGAAGCGGCCGTTTTCACATGCAGGCCGAAGCCGGAATTACTTCTGCGACAGCTGGGCTTCGCCCGACTCCTTCAGACGGATCAGGTTCAGGGCCGAGCCGGCTTTGAACCACTCAATCTGGCCTTCATTGTAGGTATGGTTCACCGTGATGAGGTCGGTGTCGCCGTCGGCGTGGTGCAGACGGATCTGCAGGGGCTTGCCGGGGGCAAACTCCGTCAGGCCGAGGATGTCGAACGTGTCGTCCTCTTCCACCAGGTCGTAGTCGGCCTTGTTGGCGAAGGTGAGGGCCAGCATGCCCTGCTTCTTGAGGTTGGTTTCGTGAATTCGGGCGAAGCTCTTCACCAAGATGGCGCGCACGCCCAGGTGGCGGGGCTCCATGGCGGCGTGCTCACGCGAGCTGCCTTCGCCGTAGTTCTCGTCGCCTACCACAATCGACCCGATGCCCTGGGCTTTGTAGTTGCGCGCTACTGCCGGCACCGGCGAGTAAGGCGTGCCCTGCGTCAGGCCATCTTTCACAGCGTTGGCTTCGCCGTTGAAGGAGTTGATGGCGCCGATGAGCATATTGTTGGAGATGTTGTCCAGGTGGCCGCGGTATTTCAGCCACGGGCCGGCCATCGAAATATGGTCGGTGGTGCACTTGCCTTGGGCCTTGATGAGCAGACGCAACCCTTTCAGGTCGGTGCCTTCCCATGCCTTGAAGGGGTCGAGCAGCTGCAGACGATCCGACGTCGGCGCTACCAGCACCTCAACGCCCGAGCCATCGGCGGCGGGTGCCTGGAAACCGGCATCTTCCACGGCGAAACCAGCGGGCGGCAACTCAATGCCCCGGGGCTCGTCGAACTTCACCTGCTGGCCGTCTTTGGTGGTCAGCGTGTCGGTGAGGGGGTTGAAGGTCAGGTCGCCGGCAATGGCGAAGGCCGTCACGATTTCAGGCGAAGCCACGAAAGCGTGGGTGTTCGGGTTGCCGTCGTTGCGCTTGGCAAAGTTGCGGTTGAAGCTCGTGATGATGGAGTTGCGGCGCTTGGGGTCGTCGGTGTGGCGGGCCCACTGGCCGATGCACGGACCGCAGGCGTTGGCCAGCACCACGCCGCCCATCTGGGCGAAAGTGTCGAGCAAACCGTCGCGCTCCACGGTGTAGCGCACCAGCTCCGAGCCGGGCGTTACGGTGAATTCGGCGTTAACCGTCAGGCCTTTGCTTACGGCCTGGCCGGCAATGCTGGCGGCGCGGGTGATGTCCTCATACGAGGAGTTGGTGCACGAGCCAATCAGGCCCACTTCCAGCTTCTCGGGCCAGCCGTGCTCTTTTACGGCGGCAGCGAACTGCGAAATCGGCCAGGCGGCGTCCGGCGTGAACGGGCCGTTCACGTAGGGCTCCAGCTCGTCGAGGTTGATTTCGATGAGACGGTCGTAGAAAGCTTCGGGGTTGGCGTACACTTCGTCGTCGGCGCGCAGGTGCTGGGCCACGCCGGCGGCGAGGTCAGCAATGTCGGCGCGCTCGGTGGAGCGCAGGTAGTCGCCCATCTTCTCATCGTAGCTGAACACCGAGGTGGTGGCTCCGATTTCGGCGCCCATGTTGCAGATGGTGCCTTTGCCGGTGGCCGAGAGGCTGTTGGCGCCTTCGCCGAAGTACTCCACGATAGCGCCGGTGCCGCCTTTTACGGTCAGGATACCCGCTACTTTCAGGATTACGTCTTTGGCCGAAGTCCAGCCGTTCATTTTGCCGGTCAGCTTCACGCCGATTACTTTCGGGAACTTCAGCTCCCAGGCCATGCCGGCCATTACGTCCACGGCATCGGCACCGCCTACGCCGATGGCAATCATGCCGAGGCCACCCGCGTTAGGCGTGTGCGAGTCGGTGCCGATCATCATGCCGCCGGGGAAGGCGTAGTTTTCGAGCACTACCTGGTGAATGATACCAGCGCCGGGCTTCCAGAAGCCGATGCCGTATTTATTGGAAACCGAAGCCAGGAAGTCGTATACCTCCTTGTTTTCGGAGTTGGCGATGGCCAAGTCTTCGGTAGCGCCTTCTTTGGCCTGAATCAGGTGGTCGCAGTGCACGGTGCTGGGCACGGCGGCCTGGGGCTTGCCGGCCTGCATGAACTGGAGCAGCGCCATCTGGGCGGTGGCATCCTGCATGGCCACACGGTCGGGGGCGAAATCGACGTAGGATACGCCCCGCTCAAACGCCTGCGAAACAGTGCCGCCGTACAGGTGAGCGTACAGGATTTTTTCGGTCAGGGTAAGCGGGCGGCCAACGGCGGTACGGGCGGCCTCGATGCGGGAGCCCATGCCAGCGTACACAGCCTTGATCATCTCTAAGTCAAACGCCATAATTCAAAAGGGAAAAAGTGGAGAGAACGTGCCTATCAAAGACAGGTACGCAAATATAGGTACAGGTCGTTGCGCAGCCCAACTTTTCGGTGGCCGGAAGCTGTGGGCGGGCGGCATTTAGAATGATTCCAGCCGGGGCCTGCCGAAAGTTGGGCTACATTCGCGGCCATTGCTCAGTAAACTAATTCGGGCCTGCCGTAGTTTAGCCCCGAATCACCTTAACCCTCTTTTGTATGCCCGTTGCCATTGACATCCGCAAGGCAGTACTCGGGGCCGGACTCGCGCTGGCCGCCGCGGCCTGCCAGCCCAATTCCTCCACTTCTGAAAATCAGGCCGCTACCGAGGCCGGCAGCGCCGCCGCTGCTTCGGCCCTGTCGGCCGGCACCTGGCGCGGCGTGCTCTCGGCCCAGGGCCAGGAAATACCCTTTCTGTTTGATGTAAACACCGACGGCGGCAAGCCCACCGTTACGCTGCGCAACGGCGAGGAGCGCCTGAAACTCGATGAAATCAGCGCGGCCGGCGACTCCACCACCATTCGGCTGGGCGTGTTCGATGCCGCGCTGGTGGTACGCGCCGATGGGGCCGACAAGCTCAAGGGCACTTGGGTGAAGTACGACGGCAAGGAGCCCTACCGGGTGGCGTTTGCGGCCACCAAGGCTGGAGCTGACGAAGCGCTGTTCACGGGCACGGCCAAAAACACGTCCGTTTTCGGCGACCTGAAGAAGGGCGGCACGTTCCGCACAGAATTCAAGGGCAGCGACGGCGAAACCACGCCGGCCGTAGGCATCATTACCCAGGATTCGCTGAATCCCACCCAGTTGACCGGCACGTTTCTGACCACCACCGGCGACTACCGCTACCTGGCCGGCAACCTGGTAACCAAGGCCGACGGCGAGCATATCCTGCTGTCTACCTTCGATGGTAGCCACGGCTTCCTGTTTGATGGCAAGCTGGCCAAGCCCGGCAACATCAACAGCATCAGCGGTGACTTCTACTCCGGCAAATCGGGCCACGAAACCTGGACCGCCGTGCTCGACCCCAATGCCAAGCTGCCCGACGCCAACGCCCTGACCGGCATGAAACCCGGCCAGAAAAAGCTCGACTTCAAGTTCCCGAGCATCATCGAAGGGGCCAGCATCTCCCCTTCCGACGCCAAGTACAAAGGCAAAGTGGTAGTGCTGCAGGTACTGGGCTCGTGGTGCCCCAACTGCATGGACGAAACCAACTTCCTAGCCCCCTGGTACGAGAAGAACAAAAGCCGCGGCGTGGAAATCATCGGGCTGGGCTACGAGCGCACCACCGACCAGGCCGTGGCCACCCGGAAGCTACTGAAGATGAAGGAGCGCATGAACATCGGCTACGATATTGCCGTGGCCGGCGAGGCGAATAAGGACGCTGCCAGCCAGTCGTTGCCGCAACTGCAAAAGGTGCTGGCTTTCCCGACCACCATTTTCCTGGATAAGAAAGGCGAGGTACGCAAGATTCACACCGGCTACTCGGGCCCCGGCACCGGCAAATACTACGAGCAGGAAGTGGCCGAATTCAACAAAACCATCGACCAGCTGCTGGCGGAATAAGCTCACGGATTTTTCCGGATTGAGGCAGATTTCACGGATTTTGTGGAAGGCGCTGATTCGCTTGTTTGCACCGCACTCCAAAACGAAAGAGGCTCGCCAATTGGCGAGCCTCTTTCGTTTTACATGAAGATCAATCATCCACGAAATTTGATAAATCCGTTTCTATCCGGAAAAATCCGTGCGCCTTTCTAGCAGCACGATAGACTCGCCGTGGTAGGTGGCGCGGGCGAATTCGTGGAAGTGGAACTTGCGGGCTACGGCCAGGGAGGCCACGTTGTTGGGGTCAATGATGCAGGTGAGGCGGGCCTGGGGGAAACGGGGCTCAATCCAGGCCAGGGCGGCCTGCACGGCCTGGCTGGCGTAGCCGCGGCCGTGCAGGCGCGGGGCAATGGTCCAGCCGGCCTCCAGGGTGCCCTTGAGCGAAGGCGTCAGGTCGCGCTGGAAGTCGAAGAAGCCCACAGAGCCGCAGTACTGGCCGGTGGCTTTTTCCTCGATGGACCACGCCCCGTAGCCGAACATGGCCCAGTGCCCCAGCTGACCCAGCATCCGCCGCCACACTTCCTCCTCGGTCTGGGGCTTGTTGCCCAGAAACCGGTAAAACGCCGGGTCGTTGGAGAGGGCCGTGAACTCCGGCAGGTCGGTAGGCAGCGGGCCGCGCAACAGCAGGTCGGGCGTTTCGAGGCGGGGCACTGTCACGGCGGGCATGTCGAGCAGACTAAGCAGGGGCGGCGTCATGGCGGCAGCTGGAATAAAATGGGCAGAACGGGGCTCAGGCGCTGGTGACGGCCAGCCACAGCGGCCCCTTGGGACGCAAAGTAATCAGCGGATCGGTGCCGGCGGGCGCCTCCGAAACGGGCGCAAACGTGAAGTGGCGCAGAGCTTCCAGCAGTACCAGCTGAATTTCGGTGAGGGCAAAATGGCTGCCCACGCACAGCCGGGGCCCGCCCCCGAAGGGCAGGTAGGCATAGGCCGGAATGGGCGGCTCTTGGCCGGGCGCAAACCGCTCGGGCCGGAAGGCATCAGGCTCCGGCCACAGCCCCGGATGGCGGTGGATGCCGTGGATGTAGATGGAAAACAGCGTGCCTTTCGGAATGGGCAGGCCCCGAAACTCGTCGTCTTCCAGCGCCACGCGGTCCAGAATCCAGGCGGGCGGGTACAGGCGCATGGTTTCCTGCACCACCTGCATCGAGTACGGTAGCTGCGTTAGCTCCGCGAATTCGGGTGGGCGCTGAGCGAGGCCGGCGGCGGCCCGCTCCTGCCGCACCTGCGCGGCAGCCTCCGGGTGGCGGGCCAGCAGGTACAGCATCCAGCTTAGGGCGTTGGCGCTGGTTTCGTGGCCGGCCAGCAGCAGGATATTGGCCTCGTCCAGCAGCTGTTCCTCGCTCATGCCTTCCCCGGTGTCCTCGTAGCGGGCATCCAGCAGCATTTGCAGCAGGTCGTCGGGGGCTGGCGCGGTACCCGGCGCTGCCTGGCGCCGGCGGATGTAGCCGCGCACCAGCTCGCGCAGCTCCTGGCTGAGGGCATCGTGCTGGCGGAACGTGCCGCGCGCCGTGAACCAGGGCCGCAGGTATGGCTGCCGGATGGTGCGCACATAGAAGGCCTGAATGCGGGTCAGGATATCCGACAGGCGGTTGCGCTCGGCATCGGTCATGCTGGTGCCGAAGGTGGCCTGCGCGATGATGTGGAACGCCACCCGGGTCATTTCGGCGTGGATATCCACGGTAAGCCGGCCGCCGGCCGCCGCCAGCCGGGCGCGCAACTCCTGGCTCCACTCCTCGGCGGCAACCTGCATGAGGCGCGTGAGGGCGGCCAGCCGCTGCCGGTGGAAGCCGGGCTGAATCAGGCGGCGCTGCCGGAGCCAGTCGGTGCCTTCATTGGTGAGCAGGCCGCGGCCCAGGTACCGGATCAGGCCGTGCGTGAGGTCGGACTTGAGGTAGCGGCGGTGGTTTTTCTGCAGGATATGCTGGGCCAGGGCCGGGTCGCGGGTGACGATGCAGGGTCGCACGCCGCCCAGGTGCAGGCCCACCGTGTCGCCGTGGTGGGCCAGGGCCCGGTCGAGGTTGCGGATGGGCTGGCGGGCCATGGCCAGGGAGCCCAGCAGAGTGCGCCAGCGGGGCACGCGGGGCAGCGGGGCCAGGGCGGGGGTTGCGTCGGGGAGCAGCATCGGAAACGGGCGCAAATCGGCGGTTTATCTTCCGGAAGATACGAGGCCCGCCCGCAATCCGGGGCCCGGATACAACCCGGCACTAGGCTTCCCGCGTACAGCTACCCGGGCCCCGGCCCGCCTCCGTTCCTTCTCCAACAACCAAACCAATTCCCCTTATGTGGATTCAACAGAAACCCGATGCCCTGGCCCCCCTCGCCGACCTGCAGGGCCACACCGTAGGCCTGAAGTTCGAGTGCAACAAGTGCCATACTGAGGTCTTCACTGACTCGCTCGGCGTACCCGCCCCCGATCTGCTGGCCAATTCTATGGAGGATGACGGCCAGTATGAGAAAGAGGAAGTGAAGTGCCCCGGCTGCGACATGACCCACGAAATCACCGTAAAAAGCACCTTCGACGGCGTAAAATTCGACGTCTCGGAAGTAGCCCCCGGCAGTGTAGCCTACCAACTGAATCACTGATTAAAGCGGATTGTCCGGATTTATCGGATTTCGTGGACGACTTGTAGCATATGCTTCAGCTTGTGCTACAAGTCGACTAATGGTGTAGCATACTGAATACAAGCAGAAGAGGCTTGCCATGTGGCAAGCCTCTTGTCGTTACAGCATGGTTGGTTATAGCGTCAGACAATGCACAGCACAAGCTAAAGAGTGTACACAAGTCGTCCACGAAATCCGATAAATCCGGACAATCCGCTTTAATCAGTGATTCCGCTCGATGGTGTAGTTGATGAGCTGCTCCAGCGAGGTACGGGAGGCCGAGGCCGGGAAGGTGTGCAGCACGGCCAGCGCCTCGTCGCGGTAGCGCTCCATCACCTTGATGGCGTAGTCGAGGCCGCCGGATTTCTGCACAAAGTCGATGACGGCCTGCACCCGGTCTTTGCGGCCGTCGTTGTTTTTCACGTTGTAAATCACCTTGCGCTTGGTCAGCCAGTCGGCCTGCTGCAGGGCGTAGATGAGCGGCAGCGTCATCTTCTTTTCCTTGATATCAATGCCCACGGGCTTGCCGATTTCGGCCGTGCCGAAGTCGAACAGGTCGTCTTTGATCTGGAAGGCCATGCCTACCTTTTCGCCGAAAAGCCGGGCGCGCTCAATGGTTTCCTTATCTGCGCCGGCTGAGGCAGCCCCCACGGCGCAGCAGGAAGCAATAAGCGAGGCCGTTTTCTGGCGGATGATGTCGAAGTACACGTCCTCCGTAATATCGAGGCGGCGGGCCTTTTCAATTTGCAGCAGCTCGCCTTCGCTCAGCTCCTTCACGGCGTTGCTCACGATTTTGAGCAGCTCGTAGTCGTCGTTTTCCAGGCTCAGCAGCAACCCCTTGCTCAGCAGGTAGTCGCCGACAAGCACGGCAATCTTGTTTTTCCAGAGGGCGTTGATGCTGAAAAAGCCGCGCCGGTAGTTGCTCTCGTCCACCACGTCGTCGTGCACCAGCGTGGCCGTGTGCAGCAGCTCAATGAGGGCCGCGCCCCGGAACGAGGCTTCGGGCAGCGGGTCGCCGCCGCTGATTTTGGCCGTGAAGAACACGAACATGGGCCGGATCTGCTTGCCCTTGCGCTTCACGATATAGCCCATAATCTTGTCCAGCAGCAATTGCTTGGTCTGCATGGACGCGCGGAATTTCTGTTCAAATTCCACCATTTCGGCGGCAATGGGCGCCTGTATTTGGTCCAGCGTTATGGTCATGCGAATGAGTTGGGCGCTGCGAAAGTACGCGGAAAATCGGTTGCTTTCTGCCGAAGGTGTGGCCTGGTACGGCAGCAGGGCCCGCCCCCATTCGGGCGTGCTGAAAATCCCTGTACCTTCGCCGGGCATCCTGCTATCCTTCGTTATGTCCGTTACCACTGCTCCCGATGCGCAGCTGGCGGCCTGTGCCAGCTGCACCGCGCCGCTCCAGGGCCCCTACTGCCACCGTTGCGGCGAAAAGCGGCTCGACCGACGCGACTACGCCCTAGGCCATTACCTGGAAAACGCCGTCGACACGTTCACGCACTTTGATGTAAAGGTGGTTAAGGGCTTGTGGGCCCTGTTGTACCGGCCCGGCCGCATGACGGCCGATGTGCTGGCCGGCCGGCGGGTGGCCTGGCCCAAGCCTCTGCAGCTGTTTCTGATTGCCAACGTGCTGTACTTCTTCGTGGCCGAGCGCGTGGGCATGCTTATTTTCAGCTCGCCGCTGCGCTTTCACCTCCACAATTGGTACGGCAGTTGGGCCCAGGCCCGCCTGGCGGCCCACGCCGCCGCCCACCACACCACCGTGGCCGCCCTGACGCCCGAGTTCAACCACTTGTCCGAGGGCTTGTCCAAGTCGCTGCTGTTCGTGTTTATTCCGCTGCTGGCGCTGGTGCTCACAGGGCTGCTCTGGCGGCGGCGACACTACTTTCTGGAGCACGTGGTGGTGGCAACCCACCTGCTCAGCCAGTTTCTGCTCAGCTCCCTGCTGCTACTGCTGCCGGCCGTGCTGGTGTTCGGACTGCTTGATCTGGGGCACGTGTCGCTGAGCTACGAGCAGCGCGATACGCTCAGCACCGGGCTGCTGGCGCTCATACTCGGGGCCTGGGCCCTGCCCCTGCTGCGCCGCGCCTACCACCTGCCCCGCCTCCCGGCCCTGCTGCTGACGGCCGGGCTGATTGGCGGCTTTCTGGTGCTGCTGCAGTTTGTGTACCGGCTGCTGGTGTTTGCCGTAACGCTGGCGCTGCTCTAGCCCCGGCGGTTTTTTCCTGGTTTTTTGCTCCGTACGTATGGTAACCGTCGATTTTCTGCTTTCCTGCTCCCGCCACAGCCGCCCCTTCGCGGCCGATGCCCGCTTCGTGGCCGACGGGCAGCCCAAGCCTGTGGTGGTGTTCGTGCATGGCTTCAAGGGGTTCAAGGACTGGGGCCACTTCAACGTGCTGGCCGATTGGTTTGCCCGCCAAGGCTTCGTGTTCGTGAAGCTGAACCTCTCGCACAACGGCGTGGTAGTAGGCGGCACCGGCGACCTAGAAGACCTAGAAGCCTTCGGCCAGAACAATTTCAGCCTAGAGCTGGACGACATCGGGGCCCTGCTCGACTGCCTGCACACGCCCGGCCAATCGGGTATTCCGGCCACGGAAATGGATTTGTCGCGGCTAGCCCTCATCGGCCACAGCCGGGGCGGCGGCCTGGTGCTGCTGAAAACGGCCGAAGACCCGCGGGTACGGGCCGTGGTGAGCTGGGCCGCCATCAGCGACGTGAACCCCGGTTGGCCCGAAGCCCTCATGCAGCAGTGGCAGCAGCAGGGCGTATTTCACGTGGAAAACAGCCGCACCGGCCAGCAGCTGCCGCTGTACTTTCAGATTGTGGAAGACTACCATCAGCACCGCCTGCGCCTGAGCATCCGCCACGGCCTGCGCCGCAAGCTAAAGGGCCGCCCCCTGCTGGTGCTCCACGGCGACCAGGACGAAACCGTACCACTGGCCCGCGCCCACCAACTGAAGGAGTGGCAGCCTGCCGCCGAGTTGGTGGTGCTGCCCGGCGTAACCCACAACTTTGGTGGGGCGCACCCCTGGACGGCCGCCGAGCTACCCGTCGAGGCTCAACAGGCCGCGGAAGCCACTGTGGAGTTTTTGCGGCGGGTGCTGTAATGCCTATGCACACTGCCTACCTCCTGCTCGGCTCCAACCTCGGCGACCGGACCACCATTCTGCACGACGCCGTGGCGCAGCTCGACGCTACGGCCGGCACTGCACAGGCCACGTCGGGCCTCTATGAAACGGCCGCCTGGGGCCTGGAGGATCAGCCCCCGTTCCTAAACCAGGCTGTGCAGTTGCTGACTACCTTATCCCCCGCGGAGCTGCTGGCCGCCTGCTTAGCTACCGAGCAACGGGCCGGCCGGGAGCGGCTGGTGCGCTGGGGAGCCCGCACCCTCGATGTGGACATCCTGCTGTACGACGCGGCAATAATTGACACGCCCACGCTGCAACTCCCCCACCCCCGCCTGCCGGAGCGCCGGTTTGCCCTGGTGCCGTTGGCCGAGTTGGCCCCGCATCTGTTACATCCGGTCCTGCATCGCACCATCACCCAACTCCTGGCAACCTGCCCCGACACGCTGCCGGTGCAGCCAGCATAGCCACGAAAAAGGCCCGCTGACACTGTCAGCGGGCCTTTTTCGTGAGCGGTGAATCAACCCTGTTTAGAGGGTAGCCGAGCTGACAATGGCTTCGGGGGCAATTTTCTTCACCAAACCCTGCAGCACTTTGCCGGGGCCGCACTCCACAAACTCCGTAGCGCCATCCTGCACCATACGCTGTACGCTTTGGGTCCAGCGAACCGGGGCGGTGAGCTGGCGCACTAGGTTTTCGCGGATTTCGTTGGGGTCGGTGTGTGGGGCGGCGTCCACGTTCTGATACACGGGGCAGATGCCAGCCGAGAAGGTGGTCTGGGCAATGGCTTCGGCCAGCGCCGTTTCCGCCGATTTCATCAGCGGCGAGTGGAACGCGCCGCCCACCGGCAACGGCAGGGCGCGCTTGGCTCCGGCGGCCTTCAGCTGCTCGCAGGCCAGCTCGATGCCGCGCTGCGAGCCGGATACCACCAGCTGACCGGGGCAGTTGTAGTTGGCCGCTACTACCACGTTACCACCGTCGGTGATTTCCTGGCAGATGCGGGCCGTGGTGTCGTCGTCGAGGGCCAAGATGGCAGCCATGGTGCCGGGCTGCTCCTGGCAGGCGGCCTGCATGGCCTGGGCGCGCTTGGCCACCAGCCGCAGGGCATCCTCAAAGCGCAGCACCTTGGCCGCTACCAGCGCCGAAAACTCGCCCAGCGAGTGACCGGCCACCATATCGGGCCGGAAATCGGGCAGCACGGCTGCTAAGGCTACCGAGTGCAGGAAAATGGCCGGCTGGGTAACATCAGTGCGGCGCAGGTCCTCCTCGGAACCCGAGAACATGACGTCGGTGAGCAAGAAGCCCAGAATGTCGTTGGCCTGGTCCATGAGGCGCTTGGCCTCGGGGTGCTGCTCGTACAGGTCGCGGCCCATGCCGCTGAACTGGCTGCCCTGGCCGGGGAAAATTACTGCTTTCAAAGGATCACGGATTAGCACGGATTTTAGCGGATTACACGGATTTCGTGGACGGCGCCCGCAGCGCAGCGGGTGTCTGGCGGGGCCTGTCTGTCCGGGTCTGCTTTTCCGGGCGGGTGAGAGAAAAATCAGCTGCAAGCTGCACAAAAATGTCTTCTGACGCCAGCATAGCCCCATGCACCGCCCGCCGGCCATACCCCACAAAAAACCGGGCGCCCCAAAGAGGCGCCCGGCAATCGTCCACGGAATCCGTGTAATCCGCTAAAATCCGTGCTAATCCGTGGTGTTTAGCGGCTGATTTCCACCCACCCTTTGTAGGTGCGCTTGGTGTTATTAACGTCGCCAAATTCCACGTCAGCTTGGTAGAAGTAAACGCCTTCCACCACCGTCGAGTTGGAGTTGCCCTCGGCGCGGCTGCCGCCGTTCCACTTAATCAGCGGCTCCTTGTCGCTCTCGTAAATTTTCACGCCCCAGCGGTTGAACACCCGGAAGCTGGTACGACGAATGGGCGTGAACACCTTGGGCCGGAACGTATCATTGAGGCCGTCGCCGTTGGGCGTAAACACGTTGGGCAGCAGGAACAGTTGGCAGTCGTCTTTGCACTCCACATTGCTGCGCACGCTGCGGGTGCCGCTGGAATCCACAGCCTGCACGGCATAGCAGCCGGCTTCCGAGGTGAGGTTGCGGTGCAGATAGCTCATCTGGTTGCCGGGCACCGAGGTCAGGAAAGTCAACGAGTCGGTACGGTTGGGGGCGTAGTAGATGTTATACGAGGCAATGGCCCGGCTGCAATCGGGCGGCGTAGCCCCCAGCGTCCAGCTCAGCACGTTGGTATAAATCGGGCCGGAAGCAGGCGTTGCCGGCAGATCGAACAGGCGCGTGGCCAGGCTGTCGCAGTTGGGCCGCTTGATGCTCAGCACCGGTGGGCACGGAATAGCCCGCAGGGCTACGCACTGCTGCTGGCTCAGGTTAATGAGCGGGTCGATGATGGCCGGGTTGCTGTAGGTGCCGTTCGTCGAAACGTAATAGCAGTAGGTCTGGCCCTTCACCAGCGGCCGAGCAGTGGTGCCCTGGTCGACGTAGGTGCCGCCGGTGGTCGTGCCCGTTACGGTGGCAATCTGCACAAACTGGCTGCCCGCGCCCGGGTCGCGGCGGAAGATGGTGGCCGGCCGGCGGCTGTTGTCCCACGGCACATTGTATGTCCAGCGCAGCGCAATACGGTTGTTTTGCGGATCAGGCGTGCCATCCACACGCACGCTCGAAGCGGCCGTGGCGGTTTCCGTCACGACGCCGGAGCCGGGCTGATTGGTGGTGTTGCTGATGAACTCCAGCCGGTAGATGTAGGCCCGATTCTGCGTGTCGAGGTTGTTATCCACGTACACCGTGTCGTTGGGGCGGTCTACGATGCGGGCAATTTCCGTGAACGTGGCCGTGCTGCTCTGGCCGTTGGCGCGCAGCAACCGGTACACTAGCGGCGCATTGAAGGTATTGATCGGGCCGGGACGGGTCCATTTCACCGTGATGCGCCCGGCCGTAGTGGAGGTAGCATCCACCGTGACGTTGGTAAACACCGCTGAGCGGCCCGCAAAGCTCACGCAGGCCTCTTCCGAAGCCAGGCTCTTGCCGCCGGCCGGCAGCGGAAACTCCACATAGATGCGGTAGCAATACGTTTTGCCGCGTTGCAGCCCCAGCCCATTGTTGGTATCCACGTACGAAAGCAGGTCGCCGGTGGCCGGCGGCGTCGGGTACGTCAGCGTTTCGATCAGCGTATAGCCTGCCGAGGCCGGGATGCCGGTTATACAGGGATCTGAGAAGGAAGGCCCAGGATTTTCGCGGCGGAAGATCAGAATTTTGGCCCCCGGCCGCTGACAGGTGTATCTGTCCCAGGTAAGCACCGTGTTGTTGCCTAGCCTGCTAGCCTGCAGGTTCTGCGGAGCCGGCCCGATAACCGTGATGTTCCAGACGCGCTGGTCAATCAGTACCGGGTTGTTGCCGGTGGGCTGGTCTTCGGCCGTGAAGCTCACGCGGGTAGGCTGCGCGGCAATATTGTTGCAGTCAGGTGTCCAGCGGAATGTGCCGGCGGCCGTAGGCGGGCCGAACGAGGTCTGCGTGAACGTGGCCGGCGGCAGAATGCCGCTGTTGGCCGTTATCCGCACCGGGTTGCGGTCGGCGTCGGTGGCCGTTACGTTGCCCGTAACCAGCGTGCCTGCCACCACGCAGATATCCGGCGGAATGGTCAGAATGGGGCGCTGATTGGTAGTACCCTTCACGTTGATCTGCATGTCGCGGATGACGGTACCAATCCGCCGCCGGCCAAACTGCGTGCGGCGCCATTCCTGCACTTCAAAAGCAATGTTGTACTCCCCCACCGTGCCCGGCGAGTTCCAGATGATGGTACCTGTAACCGGGTTTTGCTGAAAAATGGAAGCAGCCCCATCCACACTATTTGGGTTTCCACTGGGCGGGTCACTGTACGGTACCTGTGCGCCATTACTGGCACCTATCAATTGGTTGGGCAATACGTAACCTGTGGAATTAATCGGCATGGGTACAAAGCAAGGCCCAGTAGGTCCAGTATTACCACCTGGTACCTGCTGGCTTGCGCGCAACACAAATGCTAGTGAATCGCCATCCGGGTCGAATGCTGATGGATTATGCAGGAAAACCTGCCCTACTGCTGCATTATCTATTGATGGTCTAGTAAGAATAGCCGAACGGTTGCGGCCTAAGCCCGGATCAAGCGTGAATGTGGTAGAGATATAAAAGCTCTGCTGGTCTGAGTTAGCCATGTTGAGCACAGCTCTGTTGCGGTTTTCCCCTATATAGTGTACGGTGTACGTTCCCACAGCATTGTAAGTATGCTCAAAAACATACACGTTGCGGTTGGTTTCGCTATTTACAACTGCCACTGATTGACGCTGAACTCTCTGAGGGGCGTTGCAGTCGCCAAAATATATCGTGACGAAATCCTCATCCGGAGCGCCATTCAAACCGGGCGTCTTCTGAAAGAGAATCATCTTGAAGAACACCCGATTGGGATTGAAGCCGGGCCCAACGGTGGTATCAATCTTAGCCTGGATGTCGCCGGCCCGCAGGTGAGAGGCTTGCGCTTGAGGGGCAGCCCACATCAGGATGCCGATTAGTAATGCCAGCAACGACCCACGCCGTGCCAGCCAGAATAGTAAGGAAGAATGCATAGAGGTGCGCGCTAAGAAGAAAACAAAAGCCCGGTTCAGGAACACCGGGAAAGACACCGGGAAAATCGTACAGGTTGTCCAACAAAAATCCTGCCCGGCAGGTTAATCACCCGAAACCTATCCGCCGGTTAGTGTAACGGCATTCCGGGCGGATAGATTCACGGAAGGTAACGCCTAATGTGGAGACTTTATTTGGATTGTTTCCTAGCGGGTCGGCCCGTACCTTTGGCTGATTCACCGACCCCACCAAACCCTTTTTCTCGCTCCTATGAGTTGGATTAGTAACACGTTTTCCAGCAGCATCGGCCGCAAAATCGTTATGGCCGCCACCGGCCTGTTTTTGTGCTCTTTTCTGGTAGTACACTTAGCCGGCAACTTCCAATTATTCAAAAACGACGGTGGTCTGGCATTCAATGCCTACTCCGAGTTTATGAGCCACAACACCATCATCCGGATCCTGGAAATCGGGCTGGTGGCGGGCTTTGGCTTTCACATCTATGAAGGCCTGACGCTGGCCCTCAAAAACAAAGCCGCCCGCGGCAGCAACTACGTTGCCAACCGCATCGAGCAGAACAGCCCTTGGCATGCCCGCAGCATGGCCGTGCTGGGCAGCATCGTACTGTTCTTCCTGATTGTGCACCTCTACAACTTCTTTGGCACGCTGCGCTTCGGCGAGCCGCTGAAAGACTCACAGGGCAACGAAAACGCCTACGCGCTGGTGGTGGATGCCTTCCACAACCCGCTGTACGTGGCCCTGTACGTGCTGGCGCAGGTAGCCCTGCTCTACCACTTGTTGCACGGCTTCCAGAGCGCCTTCCAGACCCTGGGCCTCACCCACCGCAAATACACGCCCGCCATCAAGCTGCTGGGCATCGTCTTTTCTGTTGTCGTCTGCGCCGGTTTTGCCGCTATGCCGATTTACTTCTACTTTTTCAACTAACTCCACCCCAGCACGCCTATGTTTCCGGAGTCCAAAATTCCCGAAGGTCCCTTAGCCGAGAAGTGGGAAAAGCATAAGTTCAACGTCAAGCTCGTCAACCCCGCCAACAAGCGCAAGTACGACGTAATCGTAGTGGGCACCGGCCTGGCTGGTGGCGCTGCCGCGGCTTCGCTGGCTGAGCTGGGCTACAACGTGAAGGCCTTCACCTACCACGACTCGCCCCGCCGCGCGCACTCCATTGCTGCGCAGGGTGGTATCAACGCTGCCAAAAACTACCAGAACGACGGCGACTCCGTGTTCCGCCTGTTCTACGATACCATCAAAGGCGGTGACTACCGTGCCCGCGAAGCCAACGTGTACCGGCTGGCGCAGGTGTCGGTGAACATCATCGACCAGTGCGTAGCCCAGGGCGTGCCCTTCGCCCGTGAGTACGGCGGGCTGCTGGCCAACCGCTCCTTTGGCGGTGCCCAGGTAAGCCGGACGTTCTACGCCCGCGGCCAGACCGGACAGCAGTTGCTGCTGGGTGCTTATTCTGCCCTCTCGCGCCAGATTGCCTATGGCAAGGTAAAGATGTACACCCGTTCCGAAATGCTGGATGTGGTAGTAGTTGATGGTCAGGCCCGCGGTATCATCACGCGCAACCTGATTACCGGCGAAATCGAGCAGCATTCGGCCCACGCCGTGGTGCTGGCTACGGGTGGCTACGGCAACGTGTTCTACCTGAGCACCAACGCCATGTACTGCAATGCCACGGCCGCGTGGCGCGCCCACAAGCGCGGTGCCTACTTCGCCAACCCCTGCTTCACCCAGATTCACCCGACCTGTATCCCGGTTTCCGGCGACTACCAATCGAAGCTGACGCTGATGTCGGAGTCGCTGCGTAACGACGGCCGCGTGTGGGTGCCCAAGACGGTGGAGATGGCTGAGCGCCTGCGCAAAGGCGAAATCAAAGCTTCTGACATTGCCGAAGACGACCGGGACTACTTCCTGGAGCGCAAATACCCCGCTTTCGGTAACCTCGTACCCCGTGACGTAGCCTCGCGCAACGCCAAGCAGATGTGCGACGAAGGCCGTGGCGTAGGTACAACCGGTCTAGCCGTGTACCTCGACTTTGCTGACATCATCAAGCGGACCGGTGCCGAAGCAGTGAGCCAGAAGTACGGCAACCTGTTTGCCATGTACGAGAAAATCACCGACGAGGACCCTTACAAGCAGCCGATGCGCATCTACCCGGCCGTACACTACACCATGGGCGGCCTGTGGGTGGACTACAACCTGCAAACCACCATCCCCGGCCTGTACGCCACGGGTGAGTGTAACTTCTCTGACCACGGCGCCAACCGCCTTGGGGCCTCGGCGCTGATGCAGGGCTTGGCTGATGGCTACTTCGTAATCCCGTACACCATTGGTGATTACCTGGCTTCCACGCCGCCCAAACCCGTTACGACCGAGCACCCTGCCTTCAAACAGGCCGAGGCTGAGGTTCGGGCCCGTGTGCAGAAGCTGATGAGCATCAACGGCACCCGCACGCCCGACGACTTCCACAAGCACCTGGGCCACCTGATGTGGGAGTACTGCGGCATGGCTCGCAATGCCGAGGGTCTCACCTACGCTAAAGCCGAGATTCAGAAGCTGCGCAAGGAGTTCTGGAGCGACCTGAAGCTGACCGGCACCGAAACCGAGCTCAACCAGGCCCTGGAGAAAGCCGGCCGCGTAGCCGACTTCCTGGAGCTGGGTGAGCTGATGATGGACGACGCCCTGAACCGCAACGAAAGCTGCGGCGGCCACTTCCGCGAGGAGTACGCTACCGAAGAAGGCGAAGCCAAGCGCGACGACGACAATTACGCCTATGTAGCCGCCTGGCAGTACGTCGGCGACAACCAGCCGGAAATCCTGAACAAGGAAGAACTGACGTTCGAAAACGTGAAGCTCACGCAGCGGAGCTACAAGTAGTAGTGAGTATGTGGTACTGAGTGGGCACCAAACCCGCTCAGTACTATTAGCCCCTCCCCTACTACATTCTCACTACCCAATACTCTCGAAATACAATGGCCGGAAGTAACCCCAACGCCAAACCAATGAACCTCACGCTGAAAGTGTGGCGGCAGAAAAGCCGTACCGCAGCCGGCGCGATTGTGGATTACCAGGTAAAAGACATTTCGCCCGAAATGTCTTTCCTGGAGATGCTGGACGTGCTCAACGAAGACCTGCTGCGCAAAGGTGACGAGCCGGTAGCCTTCGACCACGACTGCCGCGAAGGCATCTGTGGCTCGTGTAACCTGTTCATCAACGGCCGCGCCCACGGCCCCGAAACCGGCACCACCACCTGCCAGCTGCACATGCGCAAGTTCTCCGACGGTGACACCATCACCATCGAGCCCTGGCGCGCCAATGCCTTCCCCGTAAACCGCGACCTGAGCGTGGACCGCTCGGCCTTCGACCGGATCATTCAGGCGGGCGGCTACGTGAGCGTGAACACCGGCGGCGCCCCCGACGGCAACGAAATTCCGATTCCCAAGGAAATTGCTGACCGCGCTTTCGAAGCCGCTACCTGCATTGGCTGCGGCGCCTGCGTGGCCTCATGCAAGAATGCCTCGGCCATGCTGTTCGTTTCGGCGAAGGTGAGCCAGCTGGCGCTGCTGCCGCAGGGCCACGTAGAGCGCAAAACCCGCGTGGAAAACATGGTGGCGCAGATGGACAAGGAAGGTTTTGGTGCCTGCACCAACATCGGCTCGTGCGCGGCCGAGTGCCCGGTGGGCATTTCGCTGGAAAACATTGCCATCCTGAACCGCGAATTCCTGGCTGCTAAAGCAACTTCCAATAACCTCGCGTAAGGTTTACGGTTAGTAGTATCAGCGTCAACAAAAAAGCGAAACGGCAGGCCGTTTCGCTTTTTTGTTGACGCTTTGCTGAGCCGGCAGGCGGATATCCTTTTCCGTTGCGGCTTGGCGGCTCCGTTGTTTTCTCTCCTTCTTTATAGCTCTGATGATTACCATCATTGTCGGTACCAACCGCCCCGATTCCCGCGCCCGCCGCATTGCTAACCTCTACGCCGGTCTGCTGAGTGAGCTGCACGCTGAGCACCAGATTCTGGACCTGGTAGAGCTGCCCGCCGACGTCAGCGTGTCGGCGCTCTACCACAACACCGGCCGGCACGACGCCTTCAATCGCCTCGCCGTTCAGGCTGAGGCCGCGGATAAGCTGGTGTTTGTGGTGCCGGAGTACAACTGCTCGTTTCCAGGCGTGCTCAAGACGTTTATTGACGGCCTGCCCTACAAAGGCGGTATCCGGGGCAAGAAGGCCGCGCTGGTGGGCCTGGGCACCGGGGCGCAAGGCGGTCTGCTGGCTCTGAGCCACCTCACCGACGTGCTCATGTACCTCAACACTACCGTGGTGCCGGCCCGTGTGCGCCTGCCCTTCATCGACCAGCACCTCACCGACGAAGGTCAGCTCACCAATGAGTTCTACACGCAACTGTTGCGGGAGCAAGTGGCCCAGCTGGTCGCCAGCTAGGATACGCGGAGCGTAGCGGGCGGTAATTAAGACTACGGCGCGTACATTTGCTCCGTACTGCGGGTTTTTCCCTTGCTATGACGCGCTTCCTGGCTTTTTTCCTGGCTGCTTTGATGCTCCTCCAGACATTCAGTCGGGAGGTCATCGTCGTGGACTATCAGGTGCATAAGGCGCGCATCACGGAGTTGTTCTGCGTCAACAAGGACAAGCCTCAGCTGAAGTGTAACGGCAAATGCCATCTGGCCAAGCAGCTGCGCAAAGCTTCCGATACGGAAAGCAAAGCGCCCGGCGCCGGCTTTGCCAAAGTGAAGTACGAGGTGGTGGTGCCTTTCCAGTTGCGGGTGTCCACACCCGTGCGGGTGCCCCTTTCGGCGCGGCAGTACGCCCCGTCGGCCGCGGCGCAGTATGCGTTTTCGCCGGTTCACGGCGTGTTTCATCCTCCGGCTTTCAGGGCCTGATTTTCGACTTAGCGAAGCCTTGTTTCTGGGCTTCGTTCGTTTGTAGCACACTACCAGCCGCTGGCTGAGTAGCGGCTACGTCGTTTGCTTATCCCTGATTTACGCCCTGAAAGATGAAATTTCTGAAATACACCACGCTGTGCCTGTCCCTTTTTGCCGCCACTACCTCGCTTTCCTCCTGTGACAAGGACGACGACGTGCCGAGTCTGGGCAAGATGAGCCTGGAGTTTGAAAACGTAGTGGGCACGTCGGCCCTGCAGCTCAACAGCGCCACGCCCTACCAGACGCCCGCCGGTGACCAGTTCACGGTCAGCACCTTCCGCTACTACATTTCCAACATCAAGCTCAAGAAGGCCGACGGCACGGAATTCGTGCAGCCTGAGAGCTACTACCTCATTGATGAGGCGCTGCCGGCGTCCAAAACCTTCTCTATCCCCAACATCCCCACCGGCGACTATACCGGCCTCACGTTCACGATTGGGGTAGACAGCGCCCGCAACGTATCCGGCGTGCAGACTGGCGCGCTGGCTCCCGGCGACATGTTCTGGAGCTGGAACTCGGGCTACATCTACACCAAGCTGGAAGGCCGCTCGCCGCAGGCCAGCAACGGTGCCATCGTGTTTCACATTGGCGGCTTCAAAAGCCCTAACAACACCATCCGGACGGTTTCGCCTACGTTGAACGGGGCCACCATCCAGATCCGCGACGGGCGCACGCCGGAGGTACACCTCAAGGCCAACGTGCTGAAGATGTTCTCGGGCCCCAACACCATCCGGTTTGCCACGCTCAGCAACAGCATGGGAGGCCCCGGCTCGGTGCTGGTCGCCAATAACCAGGCGGCGGGCATGTTCACCGTCGACCATATCCACGGCAACTAGCCGGTCCCGGTGCTTGCTTCCATGAAGAAGCCGCTACAGATCTGCTACGGCCTACTGGTGATGCTGTCAGCCAGTGGCTGCCAGCCCGATGCCGATGTGGCCCCCATAGGCGAAGTGCCCGGCACCCAGGTGCCGGGCAACTTCCCCGTGCCGGTGTATGGGCCGGAGAAAAACCCGCCCACCCGCGCCGCTTTTGAGCTGGGCCGTAGCCTGTTCTACGACCCGCGCCTGTCGCGCACGGGCGACGTGTCGTGCGGCAGCTGCCACCAGCAGTTCGTGGCGTTTGCCCACGCCGGGCACACACTCAGCCACGGCGTAGACAATCGGCTGGGTACGCGCAACGCGCCGGCTCTGCAGAATCTGCGCTGGAAGCCCAATTTCTTCTGGGACGGCGGCCCGAGCAACATTGAAACCCTGCCGCTGGCCCCCATCACCAACCCCGTGGAGATGGACGAAACGCTGGAAAATGTGCTGCGCAAGCTGAACGCCGATGCCAGCTACCGGCGCCGGTTTGCGCAGGTGTTTGGCGGCAGCGGCGCCATTGATTCCTACCAGTTTCTGCGGGCGCTGGCGCAATTCACGGCGGCTCTCACTTCGGCTAACTCCCGCTACGACCGCCACGTGCGGCAGGAAGCTGGTGGTACCCTCAGTGAGCAGGAACTAGGCGGCCTGGCCGTACTGCGCCAGAAGTGCGGCAGCTGCCACGCCGGCGAGCTGTTCACCGACGAGTCGTTTCGCAACAACGGGCTCGACAGCCGCTTTACCGCCGATTCGGGGCGGGCGCACATCACCGGGCGCAGCATTGATGTGGGCCGGTTCAAGGTGCCGAGCCTGCGCAACGTGCTGCACACCGCGCCCTACATGCACGATGGCCGCTTTGCCACGCTCAGCGAGGTGCTCGACCACTACGACCACGGCATGACGGAATCGGCCACGCTGGACGCGCAGCTGCGACGGCCGGGCCAGGCGCCGGGAATTCCGCTCACCTCTGCGGAGCGCACCCAGCTGCTGGCGTTTCTGGCCACCCTTTCCGACGAAGAGTTTCTGCGTAATCCGCAGCTTTCCGAGCAGTAGCCCCCGGCTGCCAGCTCCTGACAGGCAGGCATCAGGCCGATTTCTATGCGGCCTGATGCTCCTATGTTGCCACCCGACACGACGGCCATACATCGGCCGGATCAGGCGCGGGTCGGCTCCTTTCCTTCTGAAATTTCCAATGAAAAAGATACTACTGCTGCTGGTGCTCCTGCCGGCTCGGACCATGCTGGCCTGCGACATCTGCGGCTGCTTTATGGGCATCACGCCCTACGACAACCAGAGCAGCTTCTCGCTGATGCACCGCTACCGCATCTTCAACGGCTACCAAGCCCTGGGCCAAGACCCGCAGTTCTTCCCAAACGGCGCCCGCCCCTTGCTGGCCCGCCCCCTCAACGGCGCCGACAACGACTACACTCACTCCCATAAAGGCGACCCCACAGATTTTGAGGCCTTTCGGGTGGTGGAGATGCGCGGCAAGTACTTCCTGGCCAAGCGCTTGGAGCTGAACGCCTTCGTGCCCTACGTGATGAACACGTCGCAGATCAACGGCCGGCAGCTTAACCTCAGCGGCCTCGGCGACGTGACGGTTTTCGCGGGCTACCACCTGCTGCGCAACATCGAAACGGCCGGCGTGCAGAGCCGCCTGATTGTGGGTGGCGGCCTGAAACTGCCCACCGGCAGCTTCCGCCGTAGCAGCCCCGCCGGCCGGCGCTACCCCACCCTCACGCAACCCGGCACCGGCACCACCGACGGATTCGTGTACGCCAACTATATCGGCAGCTACCGCAGCTTCGGCCTCAGCCTTAACTCCAGCTACCGCCGCGGAGTCAGCAACCGGTTTCAGGAAAGCCTGGCCCCCGGTGTAGCTGCTTTCGCCAACCTCTTCTACCGGGTACCGCTCGGCGAAAACTGGCAGCTATACCCGTCGGCGCAGCTGTTCTACGAGAAAACCAAGGGCGAAATGTTCGAGGGCCGCCTCACCGGCGAGCACGCCATGCACAACGCCCTGCTGGGCCCCGGCCTGGATGTGTACTACAAAAACCTGTCGCTGAATGCCAGCGTGCAGCTCCCCGTCTACACCGCCCCCACCGACCACCCCACCAGCGCCGGCCGCCTGGTGCTGGCCGTCGGCTACAGCCTCAAGCAAACCAAGTATCTGTTGAAGTGATGAGTTTTGGTGGATTGGTGATGAGGTGATGAGGTGATGAGGTGACAGGTAAAGAAAGAACGTCATGCAGAGCTTGCGAGGAATCTCGCTAGCGTGCTAATCCCAAAAAACACTGTCGCCTGAGAAAAATCGTCCGGCTCCCCCTCTCCACGGGAGAGGGGGCCGGGGGGTGAGGCCCACGCAAGCTGTTCCGTCCACGCCTCTGCATGACGTTTCACCTCATCCCCCCATCACTTCATCACCAATTACAGCAAATCCCGCAGGCGACGGCCTTGCTGGCGCTGCCAGAGGCCGTGCTTGGCCTGGCCGACCACCTGCGCGCCGTAGATGCCGCGGTGCCCCGAGAACAGGTAGCTCACCACGCAGGCCAGCCCGGCATAGAGGCCGCACTCGTGCCCGAACAGCTCCATGGCCAGCAGCGTGCAGGCCAGGGGCGTATTAGCGGCTCCGGCAAACACCGCCGCGAAACCCAGGCCAGCCAGCAGCGGCATGGGCAGCGGCAGCACCAGCGCCAGGGCGTTGCCCAGCGTGGCACCCACGAAAAACAGCGGCGTCACTTCGCCCCCTTTGAACGCAGCCCCCAGCGTGAGGGCGGTAAACAGGATTTTCAGGGCGAAAACGTAGACCGGGAGCGGCTCCTGAAACGCCTGCACGATGGTGGGCACGCCCAGCCCGCTGTAGCGCGTGGTGCCCGCCGCCCACAGCAGCAGCGCCACCACGGCCCCGCCCACCACCGGCCGCAGCGGCGGCCAAGCAATCGTGCGCTTGTAGAAGTCCGATACGACGTGCGTAGCGCCCGCAAACAAACGCCCGGCCAGCCCGAACGCCACCCCGGCGGCGGCCGCACTCAGCAGCGGCAACGGCGCCAAGGCAGGCACTGCCAGCAGCGGATACGCCGTGTGCCCCACGCCCCAGGCCCGCGTCACGTAGTCGGCGGCGGCGGCGGCCAGGAAGGCGGGCAGCAGCGCATCGTAACGCAGGCGGCCCAGCACCACCACTTCCAGCCCAAATACCGCCCCGGCCAGCGGCGTCCCGAACACCGAGGCGAAGCCGGCGCTCAGCCCGGCCAGCAGCAGAAACCGCCGCTCCCGCCGCCGGATCAGGCGCGGCCAGCAGCTGAGCTGGTCGGCGAGGGCGCCGCCCATTTGCACGGCCGTACCCTCGCGGCCCGCCGAGCCGCCAAACAGGTGCGTGAGCAGCGTGCCCACCAGCACCAGCGGCACCATGCGCAGCGGCACGAGCTGGGCGGGCTGGTTGATTTCATCGAGCAGCAGGTTGTTGCCGCCTTCCACGCTTTTACCCCAGTAGTGGTAGAGCAGCCCCACCAGCAGGCCGCCGACCGGCAGCAGCGCAATAACCCACGGATGCAGTTCGCGCCAGTTGGTCACGAAGTCGAGCGCCACCAGAAAGCCTGCCGACGCCGTACCGGCCAGTCCCCCCACGATGGCGCTCAGCAGCACCCAGCGGAAACTGAACAGCAGCAGCAAACTATATTCGCGCAACAGCGCTCGGGGCTGGATAATCATGTCAGCTAAAACACGCCTCCACTGCGGTAGGCGGCCCCAAAGTACGCAAACTGCGCGCAGACACTCCCGCCGACGCCACGCGGCCGGCGCCGGGAAACGAAACAGGCCGGCGGATACGTTGAAGGCATATTCCGTATCTTGAACCTCTTCTTCCTCGCTTTCTGCCCATTGCCGATGACTACCCGCCTGCGCTTCTGTTTGCCGCTGTTCGGTTTGTTGCTGTTGGCTGCAGCCTGCGGTAAAGACCCGGACGATCCGGCGCCGCCCAGTCCGCCGTCGGCCCCGGCTACGCCCTACACGCTGGTGCTGCCCTCGCAGCTGCCTCAAAGCGTGACGCTGCCCGCCGACAACCCCCTCACCGTGGAAGGCATTGAGTTGGGCCGTAAGCTGTTCTACGAAACCCGGCTTTCCAGCACCAACACCATGTCGTGCGGAAGCTGCCACCAGCAAAGCAAGGCCTTCACCGATGGGCGCACCCGTGCCATTGGCGTCGACGGCATTCCGCACCCACGCAACACCATGTCGCTGGTGAACCTGCTCTGGGAGCCCAACCTGAACTGGGACGGCTCGGCCACTACCCTCGAAGCCCAGGCCCGCACGCCCATCGAAAACCCGGTGGAGCTGCACCAGTCGCTGGCCGTGGGCGTGAGCAAGCTGCAGCAAACCAGCCTCTACCCGCCCCTGTTTGCGCAGGCGTTCGGCTCGGCTACCATCACCGAAGCCAACGTGCTCAAGGCGCTGGCGCAGTTCGAGCGCACCCTGATTTCGTCGAATTCGCGCTACGAAAAGTCGCTCTTGGGGCAGGCCGTGCTGAGTGTTGATGAGCGGGCCGGCCGCGTGCTGTTCTTCAATCACCCGGGCGAAGGCGGCATTGCCACGGCCCGTGGCGGCTCCTGCGACCATTGCCACAACGGCAACAACTTCCTGTTCACGGCCAGCCGCCTTGGCACCACCCAGTACTTCAACAACGGCCTCGACCTGACCTTCACCGACCAGGGCCGCTTCAACGTGACCGGCCAGAACGCTGACCGGGGCCGCTTCCGTGTGCCCACCCTACGCAACATTGCCCTGACGGCACCTTACATGCACGACGGCCGGTTCCGGACGCTGGAAGAAGTAGTCGACCACTACAACGAGCACATCCTCACCAACAGCCCCAACGTCGACCCCATTCTGCTGCTGTCCAACACCAACGGCGGCACCAAACTCGACCTTACCGCCACCGAGAAGCGCCAGCTCGTAGCCTTTCTCAAAACGCTCACTGATTCTACGTTCATCCAGAATCCGCGCTTTTCCAATCCATTTTGAAGCCTTTCTTCTTCCCCCGCAATGATGGCCGCAAAATCCTGACTCGGCCGTTTGGCGGCGCGCTGCTGGGCGCCGGGCTGGCGTTGCTGCTGGGAGCCTGCTCGGTGGCCTCGCACAACCAGCTCAGCCCCGACCGGGAGCCTGCCGCTCCGCGCTACTCCCCCACAGCCGACAGCACCCGGCTCGACTCCGTACCGCTGTCGGCCCCGCGCCGGTAGCGCCCCTACCAAGCAGAACGGCCCGCTGAGAATATCTCAGCGGGCCGTTCTGCTTGTGCTAGCGTTTCGTTAGTCGACGTTGTCGTGCAGGAAGCGGTTATCGCCCAGCAGCTCGTTGTCGTCGGAAAGGTTGAAGCGGCTGATGTTGCGCTCCGAAGAGGGCGTCACGTTTTCCAGCTTCACTTGGCGGCGCAGGTAGGCCGGCGTTTCCAGCTGGTCCTTGATGGCGTCGTTGGTGAGACCATTGCTGAGTTCCTGCAGGCGGCGGCGGCGCTCATCGGCGCGGGCGTCGATGGCGGGGCGGCCGGCAATAGGCGGCGCGGGCTGGGTAGCCTGGTACACCACCGGCTCGGGAGCCGGCGACGAAGGCGCGGCCACCGGCGGCACCTGCCCCGTGTACGGCGACGTTTCCAGATCGAATTTTACCGGCTCGGGCGTGGCCGCAACCGACTGCGGAGAACTGGTGAAGGACGGCACCACCGGGGCCGACGACACGTCCAGCGGCTCCTTGTTGAACACGTTCAGCTGTGGCTCGGGCTGCGGCAACGCCGGCTCCTCTTCCCGCACCGGCACCGCCGTGATGGTGTGCGCCTCGCGGGCAAAGCCCGTGGCAATTACCGTCACGCGGATGCTCTGGCCCAGCGTGGCGTCGATGCCGTGGCCAAAAATCACCTCGGCGTTCTGGCCCGCTTTGTCTTGGATGCACTCCGTAATTTCGGTCAGCTCGTCCATTTCCAGCTCGGCCTGGTCGCCGGACATGATGCTGAGCAGGATGCGCTGGGCACCGTGAATGTCGGTGTTGTTGAGCAGCGGCGAAGCCAGGGCTTCCTCGGCCGCACGGCGGGCGCGGTTTTCGCCTTCCGTGATGCTGCTGCCCATTACGGCGGCGCCACTGTCCTTCATCACCGTTTTCACGTCCTCGAAGTCCACGTTCACGTCGGCCGTCACCGTGATGATTTCGGCAATGGACTTGGCGGCCGTGCTCAGCACGTTATCGGCTTTGGCGAAGGCCGAGCGGATGGGCAGGTTGCCGTAAATCTCGCGCAGCTTATCGTTAAGAATCACTAGTACGGTGTCGCAGTTCTCGCTGAGCTCCTTGATGCCGTGCTCGGCCTGCTGGCGCTTCTTTTTACCCTCGAACATGAACGGAGCCGTCACTATCCCCACCGTGAGGATGCCCAGCTCCTTGGCCACCTTGGCAATAACCGGCGCCGCACCGGTGCCCGTACCACCGCCCATACCGGCCGTGATAAACACCATTTTGGTGCCGTTGCTGAGAAGCTCCCGAATCTGCTCGCGGCTCTCGATGGCCGCCTGCTTACCCCGCTCGGGGTTGGCGCCGGCGCCGAGGCCTTCCGTCAGGTCCAGCCCGATTTGCAGGCGGTTGGGCACCGTGGAGGATGCCAGCGCCTGCTTGTCGGTGTTGCAAATGACGAATTCCACGTCCTTGATGCCCTGGCTGAACATGTGGTTCACGGCGTTGGAGCCGCCCCCACCCACGCCAATCACCTTGATGATGGACTTGGACTGCGCCGGGATGTCGAATTTATAATTCATGAAGTGAATGGCTAAATGGTTGCATGGTTAAATTGTTGGTCGTTCATCGACAACCATTTAGCAATTCAACCATTTAACACCTTTAGTACTGCTTATCGTCGAAATCGTCGATGAGCAGGCCTTTGGTGCGGCTGATGATGTCCGACAGGAACTTGCTGGCACCAGATGGCTTCTTGGGTTCAGCAGGTTTCTGCGGCTCTGCTTTGGCCACGGGCTGCGGGGCGGGAGTCGGCGCGGCGGCCTGGTAGTAAGGCACGGCCGCCGGACGAATTTCCTCTTGCTGCTCGTAGTTGCGGTTCAGGCGCTCATCGAGCGAGCGGTAGCCGGTCAGCACGAGGCCCACCGTGGTGGCGTACATCGGCGACTTCACGGCTTCGATCTTGCTCTTGCCCAGGTGCTCGTTGGGGTAGCCGATGCGGGTGTCGAGGCCCGTAACGTACTCCGTGAGTTGTACCAGGTTCTGGAGCTGCGAGCCGCCGCCGGTCAGCACGATGCCGGCCGCCAGCTTGTCGGCGTGGCCGGTGCGCTGGATTTCAGCATACACCAGCTCGATGATTTCCTCCATCCGGGCCTCGATGATGTAGGCCAGATTCTTAAGGCTGATTTCCTTGGGTGCCCGGTCGCGCAGGCCGGGGATGCTCACGATTTCGTAGTCGGAAGCTTCCTCGGCAATGGCTTTGCCGAACTTCACCTTCAGCTGCTCTGCCTGGTTCTGCATCACCTGGCAGCCCAGCTTGATGTCGCTGGTCACGATGTTGCCACCGAACGGCAGCACCGCCGCGTGGCGGATGATGCCGTCCTTGAAAATAGCCAGGTCGGTAGTGCCGCCCCCGATGTCAATCAGGGCCACACCGGCTTCCTTCTCCTCATCCGACAGCACCGACATGCTCGAAGCCAGCGGCTCCAGAATCAGGTTGTCGATTTCGAGGCCGGCCTTCGTGACGCACTTGTTAATGTTGTTGATGGCCGTGCTCTGGGCCGTGATGATGTGGAAGTTGCCTTCCAGCCGCACGCCCGACATGCCCACAGGGTCCATGATGCCTTCCTCGTAGTCGACTTTGTAGTCCTGGGGCATCACGTGGATGATCTGCGAGCCGGGCGGCGTCACGAGGCGGTACATGTCGCCGGTGAGGCGTTCCACATCTTCCTGCGTGATTTCATTGTCGGCCGAGGCACGCGTGATGCTGCCGTTGTGCTGCAAGCTCTTGATGTGCTGGCCGGCAATGCCCACGTTCACCACGCCAATGTTAATACCGGACTGCTCTTCGGCCTGCCGGATGGCCCGCTTGATAGCGTCTACGGTTTTGTCGATGTTGGACACGATACCGCGCACGACACCCTCCGACACGGCTTTGCCCATGCCCAAGATTTCGAGCTTGCCAAATTCGTTTTTGCGGCCCACTAGGGCGCAGATTTTGGTGGTTCCAATGTCGAGGCCGACTACAATCTTATCGTGCTGCATGGGGAGGATGTCGGGGAAAGCTGGCAGAGAGGTGCGGTGGAGAGCAGGTGTAGAAAGGCAAAAATAGCCTTTTCAAGCTAACAGAGTAAGAAAATCTCACTCACAGATTATCTGGTCTTTGAATTCGATGTTGACGCGGTGGTACGTGTCCCAGCCCAGGGCCGGGGGTATTTGTCGGTAAAATACCATCAGTTTCGCAAATTTCTCCGAAATATTCTCAGGAAAACCAAATTCTACCTGCTGGTCTCCTATTTGCTGGGTAAAGGAAACCTTGCCGTTGGGGGCAATGAATACCTCGGCTACCTGGGCCCGCCAGAACGAATGCTCGTCGATGTAGCGCAGCAGCTCCAGGTAGCGCCGGCCGGTGGAATCCTGAAAAAAGCCGGCCGACAGCGGCTGGCCGCCCGGCCGCGCCACCGGCACCACCCGCGCCGTAAACAGCGACGACAGCGGCAGCTTGTGGCCGTCGGCGTCGAGGTAGCAGTCCTGGCGGGTGTCGGCGTGCACGAGGCGCGCGATGGGGCGGTTCTGGCGCACGTCGGCGTGCAGGTTGCCGGCCAAGTCGCGGTACACCTGAGCGTCCTTCACGAAGCTGTGCGCCTTCAGGCGGGCCTCCAGAGCCGGCAGGTTGAGTTCGTCGGGGGTGGCGCCCTCCAGGCGCTGCCGGCCGTCGCGGGTGAGCAGGGCCGTTACTTCCCGCTCGCTGATGAAGAAGTTGTTGAACTCGTTGCCGATGGTCACAATCACCTGGCCCACGGGGCGGCTGGCCTGGCGCACGCCGGCAAACACGGCCAGCCCGCCCAGCAGCACGAGGCAGCCGGTAGCAAACAGCACGTTATTGACCTTACGCTTGAGTTCCATGCCAACGAAGATGTAAAATATTCTTTAAACGCGGTACCAACTGATCGATGTCGCCGGCACCGACGGTGGCCAGCACGTCGAAATCCGTGCCTGTTTCGGCATTTGCCAGAATTTCGTTGCGGGTCTGCAACGATTTTTTGGGCGCGGTTATTTGGGACAAAATCAATTCGGACGTAACACCGGGCATGGGCAGCTCCCGGGCCGGGTAGATATCCATCAGCACCACTTCATCGGCCAAACTCAGGCTTTCGGCGAAGCCCGGCGCGAAGTCGCGGGTGCGGGAGAACAGGTGGGGCTGGAAGATGACGCGGAGTCGGCGGCCCGGATACAGCGCCCGCACAGAACGCAGGAACGCTTCGATTTCGCGTGGGTGGTGGGCATAATCATCAAGATACACCTGAGGCGCGGCGGGCGTGCCGGCCGTCAGGATGAACTCGAAGCGGCGCTTTACGCCCCGGTAGGCCGCCACGGCCGCCTGCAGGGCCTGTGGCGCCACGCCTTCCAGCTGGGCCACGGCGGCGGCGGCCAGCATATTCTCCACGTTGTGAAAGCCCGGCACGGCCAGCGTGAGGCCGGCCACGGTGCCCAGCGGCCCGTGCAGGTCGAAATGGAACTCGTGGCCCTGAGCCGTGATGCCCGTAGCGTACAGTTCCGGCCCCTGCTCCTGCGACAAACCGTAGCGAATCACCCGCACGCCGGCCGGGGCGGCGGCGGCCACGCTGGGGTCGGCGGTGTGGTTGATGAGCAGGGTGCCGCCGGGCTGAATCTGGCCCACAAACTGCCGGAACGACTCCACCAGCGACTCTTTGTCGCCGTAGATGTCGAGGTGGTCGGCGTCGGTGCTTGTGACGATGGCAATGGTGGGATGTAGCGTCAGGAAGCTGCGGTCGTACTCGTCGGCTTCTACTACTACCGGCGCATCGGGGTGGCCGGCGGGCGGCAGCAGCAGGTTGGAGCCCAGGTTCACGCTGATGCCGCCCAGGAAGGCCGCACTGGGCACGCCGGCATGGTGCAGCAAGTGCGCCACCATGCTGCTGCTGGTGGTTTTGCCGTGGGTGCCGGCCACGGCAATAGTGCGGTGGCCCTGCGTGAGCACGCCCAGCACCTGGCTACGCTTGCGGATATCGAAGCCGTTTTCGCGCAGCCAGGCCCACTCCTGGTGGTCTTTTGGAATGGCCGGGGTCAGGACTACGAGCGTGTTGCCGGGGTTCTGGCGCACTTCAAGCGGAATCTGGTTTACGGCATCCTCGAAATGCACGGCAATGCCTTCGGCCTCCAGCGCGTCGGTCAGGGGCGTGCGGGTTTTGTCGTAGCCCGACACTTGGTGGCCGTTGGCCTGAAACCAGCGGGCCAGCGCCGACATACCGATGCCGCCAATGCCAAGGAAGTAGACGAGCTGTTTCACGTGTGAAGTGATGGGGTAATGAGGTGATGGAGTGAATCGTTGACCGTCATGCTGAGCTTGCCGAAGCATCTCTACTGCTGGCTAACCAATTGGCACTGCAACGAAGCGGTAGGGATGCTTCGACAGGCTCAGCATGACGGACGGGCTGTAGTTACTACTGCTTTACCAGCTTCAGCAGCTCATCCACGATGGTGGTGGTGGCGGCCGGGCGGGCGAGCTGGAGCACGTTGGCGCTCAGCTGCTGCTGTTGCGTGGAGTTCTGCAGTAGCGCCAGCGCCTCGTCGTAGAGGCGGGTGGCAGCTTCGGTATCGGGGACGAGCAGGGCGGCATCTTTGCGCACCAGGGCCATGGCGTTTTTGGTCTGGTGGTCTTCGGCCACGTTGGGCGAGGGCACCAGGATGCTGGGCTTGCCCGTGAGGCACAGTTCCGACACCGACAGCGCTCCGGCCCGGCTGACCACCACGTCGGCGGCGGCGTAGCCCAGGTCCATGCGCTGCACGAACTCCAGCGCGTGCTGGCCGGTGGCAGTGTATGGCGCGGCCTGCTCCCGGGCCTGCGGGTAGTAGACTTTGCCGGTTTGCCAGAGCAGTTGCACGCCGGCGGCCTGCAGGCGCGGCAGCGCGGCGGCGGTGGCCTGGTTGAGCGTGCGGGCCCCCAGGCTGCCCCCAATCACGAGCAGCACCGGCCGGCTGGCGTCGAGCCCGAAGAAAGCCAGAGCCTCGGCGCGGTTGCCGGTGGCTATTTCAGTGCGGACCGGGTTGCCGGTGAGCACGAGGCGGTCGGCGGGGAAGAACTTGTCCATGCCGTCGTAAGCCACGCAGATTTTATCGACCCGCTTGGCCAGCAGCTTGTTCACGAGGCCGGCGTAGGAGTTCTGCTCCTGAATCAGGCTGGGGATGCCGCGCGAGGTGGCCGCCAGCAGCACCGGCGCCGAAGCGTAGCCGCCCACGCCCACCACGGCATCGGGCCGGAACTGCTCGATGAGCTTGCCGGCTTTGCGCACGGCGCGCATCACCTTGATGGGAAACATCAGGTTTTCGGGCGTGAGGCGGCGCTGCAGGCCGCTGATGTCGAGGCCCACGATTTTGTAGCCGGCTTCCGGCACGCGCGTCATCTCCATGCGGCCGTTGGCGCCCACAAACAGGATTTCGGCGTCGGGCAGGCGGCGGCGCAGCTCGTTGGCAATGGCCACTGCCGGGAAGATGTGGCCCCCGGTGCCGCCGCCGCTGATGATGAATTTCATTTTGTTAGTGCTTATTTGTTAGTGCTTAGCGCCTGGTGCTCAGTGCATAGGTCGTTCATGAGCGATACTTCACTTGAACGGCCTATGCACTGAGCACCAGGCACCAGGCACTAAGCGTAGGCTGTTTTGCGCGGAATCCGCACGGTGTCGGCGGGCTCGCCGACTACGGGGCGGATTTCCCGCTCGCCACGGCTTACGCTCAGGATAATACCGACGCTGATGCCAGTGAAGATGAGCGAGGTGCCACCCATGCTCAGCAGGGGCAGCGGCAAGCCGGTAATCGGGCCCAGCCCCACGGCCACGCCCATATTCACCATGGCCTGCAAGACTAAGCTGAAACTCAGCCCCGCCGAAAGCAGCCCCCCAAACGCGCCGTGACTGTTCACCACCGTCAGCAGCCCTCGATAGAGGAAGGCCAAGTACAGAAACAGCACGGCCACGCCGCCCACAAGGCCATATTCCTCGATAATGACGGCGTAGATGAAGTCGGAGTACGGGTGGGGCAGGATGTTGCGCTCGGTGCTGTTGCCGGGGCCTTTGCCCGTGACGCCGCCCGTGGCAATGGCAATGTAGGAGTGCTCCAGCTGAAACGGCACCGGCTTGCTCTTGTCGGTGAAGTTCTCGATGCGCGACACAAATGTATGGTACCGCTCTCCTGAGGCTAACCCTACAACGCCTACCACTAACCCAATAGCCACCATTACGGCCATCTGCTTGAGAGGCACGCGGCCAATGAACATTAGCAGCAGGCAAGTGCCAAATAATAACAATGCCGTGGAAGCATTACTCAAGATGATGATACCGCAAATCAAACCCACCCAGAGCATCACAGGCAGCAGCGTAGTCTTGAAATCATGAACGTTTTGTTGCCGCCGGCTTAGCATAGACGCCACGTGGGCAATCAAAGCCAATTTGGCTAAGTCAGAGGGCTGGAAGGTCTGGTTGATGACCGGGATGGTCAGCCAGCGGGAGGCGTCATTAAGGGTGGTGCCGCCCATGAAGAACGTGAACAGCAGCAGCGGCACCGAGGCCAGCAGCGCGTACAGCGACAGGCGCGAGTAGTTGCGGTAGTCGATGCGGTGGGCCAACCACATCAAGGCCAGGCCCGCGAAAATCAGGCTGGTGTGCTTGAACAGAATCATCTCCGACGACCCCGCCCGGCCGCGCAGTTCGTTCTTATACGCCAGCGTGCCCGTGGCCGAGTACACCACGGCCATACTAATCAGCGAAAACAGAATCACGATGCCCCAGAGCACCGGGTCGCCCTTCAGGTTCTGCCGCAGCCAGTTTTTGATGATGTCCATGATGGTGGGTTGGGGGAGTGATGTATTGGGACGCGTGGGGCGCGGCCGTTACTCGTTGGCTTCTTCCCGGGTGAGGTCGTCGGCGTAACGGGCCACGGCGGCGGCAAACTGGCGGCCGCGGTCCTCGTAGTTTTTGAACAGGTCGAAGCTGGCGCAGGCCGGCGAGAGCAGCACCACGTCGCCGGCTTCGGCCAGGGCGGCGGCGCGGCGCACGGCCGTGTCCACGCTGCGGGTTTCTTCGAGGTGCGGCACCACGTCGCCGAAGGCTTCGCGCAGCTTCTCGTTGTCGGCCCCGAGGCAGATGAGGGCCTTCACGCGCGAGCCGGCCAGCGGCACCAGCGTGGTGTAGTCGTTGCCCTTGTCGGTGCCGCCCGCAATCCAGACGATGGGCTGCCGGATGCCATCGAGAGCGTACCAGGCGGCTTCCACGTTGGTGGCTTTGGAGTCGTTGATGAAGCGCACGCCCTGGACTTCGCCCACGGGCTGCAGGCGGTGGTCGGCGTTGTGGAAGGTGCCGAGGCTGGCTTCAATCTGCGGCTTTTCCAACCCGGCTAGGCGGGCACAGAGCACGGCCGCCAGCATGTTCTGGCGGTTGTGCTGCCCGATGAGCGGCGAGGCCGCAATGCTGAGCTTCTCCGTCTTGCTGAAGTAGCCCGGCTGCATATCCACGCAGATGTCGGTTTCGTCGATATAGTAAGCGCCCAGCTGGTAGTCGGGGCGGTGGTGCAGGCTAAAGGGCAGCTGGTTGACGGGCCGCAGCGCCGCCTTGAAGTGGCGCTGGATGGTCTCGTCGTCGGCGTTGTAAACGAAGTAGTTGCTGCTGTCCTGGTTGCGCACGATGCGCAGCTTGGCTTGGGCGTACTTCTCCAGCGAGTACTCGTAGCGGTCCAGGTGGTCGGGCGTGATGTTGAGCAGCACCGAAATCCAGGGCTGGAAGTCGTAGGTGTCATCCAGCTGAAAGCTGCTCAGCTCTACCACGTAGTACTCGTGCTGATCTTCAATCACCTGTTCGGCCAGCGAGAAGCCTACGTTGCCGGCCAGGCCCACCTTGTAGCCTGCTTCCTTCAGCAGGTGGTAGGTGAGCAGCGTGGTGGTGGTTTTGCCGTTGGTGCCCGTGATGCAGATGCACCGGGCCTTGGTGTGGCGCCCGGCCAGCTCAATCTCCGAAATAATGGGCGTACCCTTCTCCCGCAGCGCCTTGATAACCGGCGCCTTCTCCGGGATGCCAGGGCTTTTCACTACCTCGTCGGCCTTCATCACCTCGGCCATGGTGTGCTGGCCTTCCTCGAACGGAATGCCGGCCGCGTGCAGCTTCTCCTTATATACAGGCTGAATCGGGCTTTGGTCGGACACGAATACGGTGTGGCCTTTGGCCTGCGCCAACAGCGCCGCCCCTACCCCACTTTCCGCAGCTCCTAAGATGACGTAGTGCATTCTTTCAGTATTGAGTATTGGGTACTTAGTAGTGAGTACTGTGTTTAGTGTCAGGCAGCAAGGAATTAGGACGCTAACTCCTACTATACCAACCACTCAATACGCATTACTCAGTACCATTCAGCATTAGCGCAATTTGAGAGTAACCAAAGTCAAGACCGCCAGCATAATCCCCACAATCCAGAACCGCGACACGATTTTGGATTCGTGGTAGCCGAGCTTCTGGTAGTGGTGGTGCAGCGGCGACATGCGCAGCAGCCGGCGCCCTTCGCCGTACTTGCGCTTGGTGTACTTAAACCAGCTCACCTGCAGCATAACCGACAGGTTTTCAATCAGAAACACTCCGCACAGCACCGGAATCAAGAGCTCTTTACGCACGATGATGGCCAGCACGGCAATAATGCCGCCGATGGCCAGCGAGCCGGTGTCGCCCATGAACACTTGCGCCGGGTAGCTATTGTACCACAAAAAGCCCACGCAGGCCCCCACGAAGGCCGCGCAGAAAATCACCAGCTCCCCGGAGTTCGGAATGAACATAATATCTAGGTAGTCAGCTAGCAAGGCATTGCCGCTCACGAAGGCGAAGATGGCCAGCGTGGTGCCGATGATGGCCGACGTGCCCGCCGCCAGCCCGTCGAGGCCGTCGGTAATGTTGGCGCCGTTGCTGACGGCCGTGATGATGAGGATGACGATGGGGATGTAGAAGAAGGCGTAGTACTCGTTGAAGAAGTCGCCGGCCGTGGCGAACAGGTCGCCGTAGTTAAGCTCGTTGTTCTTCAGGAACGGCACCGTCGTAATCATCAGTTTCACATCCTGGTAGATGGTGCTGGCGTCTACGGCGGAGGCCTGGCCGTTGGCCAGCAGGTACTGGCGCACGGTCACGTCGTTGGAGAAGAACAGCACCCAGCCCACCGTGAGGCCCAGCCCCACCTGCCCCATAATCTTGAAGCGGCCGGCCAAACCTTCCTTGTCCTTCTTCACCACCTTGATGTAGTCATCGACGAAGCCAATCAGCCCCAGCCAGACGGTGCTCAGAATCATGAGCACGATGTAGATGTTGTCGAGCTTGGCAAACAGCAGCACCGGCACCAGAATGGCCAGCAGGATAATCAGGCCGCCCATGGTAGGCGTGCCCTTCTTCTCCATCTGGCCCTGCAAGCCCAGGTCGCGGATGCTCTCCCCGATCTGCTGGCGCTGCAGCAGCCGGATCAGCGGCGCCCCGAAGTACTGGGCAATGATGAGCGAGGTGACAATGGACAGGGCCGCGCGAAACGAGCTGTACTGCATCACGCCCGTGCCGGGCACGTGATGCACTTTATATAAGTAGTTGAACAGGTAATACAGCATGGGCGCGAGGTCAGCAGGTTGCGGTCAGAAGGGAGGCAAGCTGCAAAGGTTCCAGTTTTTCGGGGTTCGGCAAGCGTTGCGTTTGTGTTGATTTTGGTGTAGTGTCATTGCGAGCGGAGCGAAGTAATCCTTTCTCTTTAAGCGCTAAGCAACCCTGAGCAGAAAGCTTTCCGGCTTTTGGTTACTACACTACTGCCGGAGGGTTTATCTATAAGGAAAGTGTCTGCCATGAGAGGAAGGATTGCTTCGCTCCGCTCGCAATGACAGAGAGTTACTTCCCAAGCAGCTCAAACATCTCCTGCAATACCTTCTTATCGTCGAAATCGGCTTTCACGCCTTTCACTTCCTGATAGGTTTCGTGGCCTTTGCCGGCTACCAGCACAATGTCGTTGGGTCCGGCCAGCGTGACGGCGGTTTTGATGGCCTCGCGCCGGTCGGGGATGGTGAGGACTTTGGCCTGGTCCTGCACTTTCACGCCGGCCTGCATCTGGGCCAGAATATCGTTGGGGTCCTCGAAGCGCGGGTTGTCGGAAGTCAGCACCACCCTATCGGAGGCCTGGCAGGCCAGGTGCGCCATGATGGGGCGCTTGGCGCCGTCGCGGTTGCCGCCGCAGCCTACCACCGTAATTACCTGTTGGGTGGGCTGGCGGATGTCGGCAATGGTCTGGAGCACGTTTTCCAGCGCGTCGGGCGTATGGGCGTAGTCCACGATGCCCGTCACGCGGGTTTTGCCCGATACAATAGTCTCGAAGCGGCCCGGCGCCGACAGCAAACCAGATAACACCGTCAGCACTTCCAGCGGCTCCTCGCCCAGCAGCACAGCCGCGCCATACACGGCCAGCAGGTTGTAGGCATTGAACACCCCAATCAGCCGGAACTGCGCATCGTGCCCGTCGATTTCGAGGTGCAGGCCGTGCACGGCGTTTTCAATCAGCTTGGCCCGGAACGTAGCGGCGCTGCGCAGCGAGTAGGTTTCGCGGCGGGCGGCGGTGTTCTGCAGCATCACCATGCCGCGTTTGTCGTCGGCGTTGGTGAGGGCGAAGGCCGTTTTGGGCAGGCTATCGAAAAAGCCCTTCTTGGCTTTCAGGTAGTTGTCGAACGTGCCGTGGTAGTCGAGGTGGTCGTGGGTGAGGTTGGTGAAGATGCCGCCGGCGAAGCGCAGCGCCGTGGTGCGGTGCTGCACCACGGCGTGGCTGCTTACTTCCATGCAGGCGTGGGTGCAGCCGGCTTCCACCATGCGGGCCAGCAGCTCGTTGAGCCGGATGGCGTCGGGCGTGGTGTGGGTGGCCGGAATCACCTGCTCGTCAATCTGGTTCTGCACGGTGCTCAGCAGGCCGGTGTGGTAGCCCAGCTCGCGCAGCAGCTTGTGCAGCAGCGTGGCGCAGGTGGTTTTGCCGTTGGTGCCGGTTACGCCAATCAGGGTAAGGCTGCGCGACGGGTGGCCGTAGAAGGCGGCCGCCATGTGGGCCATGGCCTCGGCCGAGTCGGGCACCTGCACGTAGGCAGTGGCCGGGTTCAGCTCGGCGGGCAGCACTTCGCACACCACTGCGGCCACGCCCTGCGCCACGGCCTTTTCAATAAACTGGTGCCCATCGGTGGCGGCACCGCGCAGCGCGAAGAACACGGCGCCGGGCGCCGCCTGCCGCGAGTCCAGCGTGAGCTGCTGCACGGGCACGTCGGTGGGGCCGTGCTGCGCCGTCACGGTGACGTCGGCGAGCAAGGCGAAAAGCGGGGGCGTTATTTCTTTCGGGGTAGACAAGGTTGTTCGGTCAGTTTTAGCCCGCAGAGGGCGCAGAGGAAGGCGCAGAAGGCGCTGGGGCGTGCTAGCTCTTGGGCGGCTTGGTGGCAGCGGGCTGCTGCGCCGTGGGTTTGGGGTCGGGCTTTTTGCGGGCGGGGGCGGCCGTGGCTGGCATGGTGCCGGTCAGGCGAGCCTTGGCTTTGGCAGCCAAGGCCCGGGCTTTGGCGTCGAGGTCGGTGTCGATGGGCGTGAGCAGCTTGTTTTCAGCTAGCTGGCTGGGGGCCGGGGCCGCTACTGGCGCAGGACCGGCCGAGCGTTGCCCGATGGGCTCCATGGCCAGCACCACCACCGTGCCGCGCCGCGCCATCGTGCCCGCCGCCACCGACTGCGCCTTCACGCGGCCCGTGCCCTGGGTGCGCACGCGCAGCCCCCGGTTTTCCAGCAGAAACAGCGCGTCGCGCAAGGTCAGGCCCGTGACGTTGGGCACCCGGCCGGGCTTCACGGCCAGCGGCTGCAGGGCAAGGGTTTCGGCGTTGCTGTCAGCGGCCAGCGGGGTGCGCACCCAGTCCTCGTCGGGGGCGGCGCCTTCGCTTTTCACCCCGATCTGCTCACACACCAGCCGCAGCTCGTCCTGCATGCCGGCCGGGGCGTAGGGCAGCTTGGCTTTCTGCAGCGAAGCGGCCCGGGCCAGCAAGGGGCGCTGGCTGGCAGCGTCGCGGGCCATGGCTTTGTCGGCCACCTCGCGGAACACCGGGGCGGCCACGTCGGCGCCGTAGATGCGGCCCTTCTTGGGCGAGTCCACCACCACGATGCAGCTGTACTTGGGCTTTTCGGCCGGAAAATAGCCGCAGAAGCTGGTGGAATACACCTTGGTATAGGCGCCATTCTTGAATTTCCAGGCGGTGCCGGTTTTGCCGGCCATCGTGAAATCTTCGCTGCGGATGCCGCGGGCCGTGCCTTCGGTCACCACGCCTTCCATCATGGCCTTCATCTTGGCCAGCGTCTCGTCGGAGCAGATTTTGGGGTTCAGCACCGTGGGCTCAAACCGCTCCAGCACCTTATCGGCCTGCCGGATTTCGCGCACAATCATGGGCTGCACCTTCACGCCGTTGTTGGCCACGGCGTTATAGAAGGCCAGCGTCTGCAAGGGGGCCAGTTTCAGCTCGTAGCCGATGCTCATGGTGGTGAGCGAAGTGCGGCTCCAGCTGCGGTCCTGGGGGTCTTTCACGTAGGGGCGCGCCTCACCGGCCATCTGGAAGCCCAGCGGCTTGTGCAGCCCGAAGCGCTTGAGGTGTTCGGCGTAGCGCTGGGGCTGCTTGCTGAACTGCCGGTCCACAAGCACGGCCACCCCGATGTTGCTGGACTTCTCAAACACCTGCTTCACCGTAATCTTGCCGTAGCCGTGCGAGTCCGTCTTCACGGCCCCGCCAATATACATGCGGCCGTTGCCGGTATCCACGATGTCGTCGAGGCTGAGTTCGGGGTTTTCCTCGAACAGAGCCATCATGGAGGCCAGCTTGAACGTGGAGCCCGGCTCGGTGCGGCCCTGGTCGGCAATGGCGTAGTTGTAGTCCTCGCGGTACACGCCCTCGGCCACCTTGCCCAGGTTGGCCACGGCCTTGATTTCGCCGGTGGCCACTTCCATCAGAATCACGCAGCCGTACTGGGCGTTGTTGTCCACCAACGACTTGTAGAGGGCGTTTTCGGCCACATCCTGCAGGTTGATGTCGAGCGTGGTCTGCACGTCGTAGCCCGGAATCGGCTTCACCTCGGTGCCGTCGTAGATGGGCTTGTTGCCGCCGGGCAGGCGCTCAAACAGGGCCTCGCCGTCTTTGCCGGCCAGGTGGCGGTTGAAGGTGAACTCCAGGCCCGCGCCGTTCTTGTCTTCGTTCACGAAGCCGATGGTGCGCTGCGCCAGCCCGCCAAACGGCCGGAAGCGCTTGTCCACCTTCTCGAAGATGACACCGCCCTTGTTTTTACCTTCCCGGAAGATGGGCCAGTTGGCCAGCTCCTTTTTCTCCTGGTAGTTGATCTGGCGCGAGTTCAGCCGGATGTAGCGCACCGACGGCTTGGCCAGCCGGGCGTTCTTGAGCTTGCGCTTGTACTCCGATACGCTCCGGTCGCCGAAGAAGTGCGCCAACTGAATCGCCAGCGAGTCCACCTTTTGGTCGAACAGCTGGCGGTCTACCACGCTCGGGTCCCAGGCTACCCGGAAGAAGGGCAGCGAGGTGGCCATGATGCTTTTGCCGTCGTCGGCGAGGATGGTGCCGCGGGTGGCAAACACGGGCTGGTACACCACGCGGCGCTCCTGCTCCAGGGCGCGCCACTTTTCGCCTTCCTTGAATTGGATGTTGGAAATCTTCCAGACCACCGCGCACGAAAACAGGCAGACGCCCAAAAACGCCAGCCGTACGCGGGTAACGATGGATTTTTTAACGCTTCCTTTCATAGGGCAGTTAGCGGCGGCGAGGCGTGGTGGGTTCCGGCATGGCCGGCTCCCCGGTGGCATCCGTCCCGATGGGTACGGGCGGCGCCCCTACCTCAATGGACATCGAGTCAATCGGCCCAACGGGGCCGGCGCGGCGCAGCGAGTCGCGCAGGGTGCGCGCCGCCAGCGAATCGGCCGTCAGCACGGGTACCAGGTCCAGGGCAGCCTCGTCGAGGCGGCCGGCGGGCACTTCAATGCGGAACGGCGGCGAGGAGCTTTCCACCAGCCCGTAGGCGGCCACTTTGCGGGCCACCTCGCTTTGCTTGCTAGCTTCCATGTAGTCCGATTTCAGGGTCGTGTAGTCGGCGCGCAGATCTTCGGCCTCAATCTTCAGGCGCTGGATGCTGCGGTTCATGCGGGTGGCGTAGTGCGTGTTGCCGATGTAAATCAGAATCAGCAGCATCACGAATAGCACGTGCGGCAGGTAGCGCACCGGCAGCCCTTCCCGAAACAGGCCATCCATGCGCGTGAGGCGCTCCAGCAGCGAAAACACGCTCCAGGAGTTGCGGGGCGCCGCCGGCCGCGGAGCCTTGGCGGCCTTTGGGGCGCGCGGGGCAGGCTCCGCTGGCCGCGCGGAAGCGGGCTCCGGCGTGGGCACAGGCTCCGGCTCCACGTGGCGGGGCACGTTGGCGCGGGGCTGGCTGGCGGCGGGTTTTATGGTATTAATGGCCACGGGGCGTGGGGAAGGTCAAAGGTGATTTCTCGCAGTGTTTCGCAGTGGGTGACGCAGTGTCGCGTAGTGTGCTACCGACTTCGCTCCTCACTTTTGATACCGATGCGCAGCTTGGCCGAACGGGCGCGGCTGTTCGTGGCTACCTCCTGCTCGGAGGCCTCAATCGGCTTGCGGGTCAGGACCTCGAACGGGGTGTTGGTGTTGCCGAACAGGTCTTTTTCCGCTTCGCCGAAGAACTTGCCCTTGGCCAGGAAGTTCTTCACCAGCCGGTCTTCCAGCGAGTGGTAGCTCATCACCACCAGCCGGCCGCCAGGGCGCAGCACCTGCGCCGTTTGCTCCAGCATTTCCTGCAGGGCCTTCATTTCGTCGTTGGCCTCGATGCGCAACGCCTGAAATACCTGGGCCAGGTACTTGTTTTCCTTGCCGCGCGGCGTGCAGCTGGCAATGGCCTTTTTCAGGCCGGCAATGGTGCTGATGGTCTGGCCGCGCCGCGCCGAGGCCACGGTTTGGGCCAGGGTGCGGGCGTTGGTCACCTCGCCGTACATGCCGAAGATGCGGTGCAGGTCGGCTTCCGGGTACTCGTTGATGATATCGGCGGCCGTAGGGCCGTCCTCGGCGTTCATGCGCATGTCCAGCGGCCCGTCGAAGCGGGTGCTGAAGCCACGCTCCGGCGTATCAAACTGGTGCGACGACACGCCCAGGTCGGCCAGCAGCCCATCCACGGGCAGGGCGCCGTGGCGCTGCAGCTCCTGGTGCAGGTCGCGGAAGTTGCTGCGGATGAACGTGAACTGCGGCCGGGCCAGCTTGGCGGCCTCGCGCTCAGCGTCGGCGTCCTGGTCGAAGCTATAGAGGTGGCCGGCGCCGCTCAGGTGCTCCAGAATCCGGGCCGAGTGGCCGCCGCCCCCGAAGGTCACGTCGACGTAGCGGCCCTCGGAGCGCAGCTCCAGCGCCTCCAGGCACTCGCGCAGCATTACGGGCCGGTGGTAGGCCGTGTCGTTCAGGTAGTCGTTTGCTGGGGTTTCGCTCATGCGGCCAGGGAGCCGCCAGGCCCGGTTTCGGTGGTAAGAAATTTCTGGGCCAGCTTCGAGAAGCTCTGCTGGTCCTTTATGAGGTATTCGTCGTAGCGGGTGGTGTCCCAGATTTCGCAGCGGTTGCCGAGGCCCACGATGATGGCTTCCTTCTCCAGGCCGGCGTAGCGCCGCATAGACCCCGGCAGCATAAACCGCCCGATGCTATCTAGCTCCACCTCGGTCATGCCCCGGAAGAAGTTGCGCTGAAACTGCCGGTACTCCTCGTTGAACTCGTCGAGCGCCATCACCTTGTCGTGAATCACGCGCCACGCTTCCCGCGGGTAGAGCACCAGGCAGGGCTCGAAGCCCCGCACCAGCACCAACTGGTTGCCGGACGCCTCCGGCAGGCTGCCCTTCACCTTGGCCGGCAGCACCAGCCGCCCTTTCGGGTCCAGCTTGCAGTCGTATTCGCCAGAGAGCAGGTGCATGATTGGTGGGCACAGGTGAGGGATGATAGCAAAAGTACGCAATGCCTCAGAAAAGGCAACCACTATTTACCATTTTCTACCACTCCCCGAAAACCGCGTTTAAACGCAGTAAAACGCATATTTAGCGCATTACTAAGCCGGTTAGGTCCCGCCGCAAATCGCCTCTCCGGAACGCTTGACATAATGGCAGAGTGGGGCGCTACTGCTAACGGTTGCCGAAAGCTTGGCCTGCCAATGGCCGGGTTTTGCACAATGGCCCACCGCATTCTGCACCTGCAACCCCGGCCCGGGTTGCGTATCTTTGCAGGAGTTATGCAGCGTCCTCTCTCCCACCGGCTATTCAGTGCGCTTCTGGCGCTGCTGGTGCTCACCGCCTCGGTGGGCATGGCGGTGCTGCAGCATACCTGCCGGCAGAGTGGCTACCGCACCACGGCGGTGGTGTTCAGCACGCCCAAGCACCGCTGCCCGGCCCCGGAGCCCACTCAGGAGGCCACGCATCATTCCACGAAAGCGCAGCTGACGAGTGCCTGCTGCGACTTCCAGGCCCACCTGCACAAGCTGGACGTGCCCGCACCCGAGCTGGCCTGGGCGAAGCTGCTGCCGCCACCCTTGGCGGCCGACTGGTTTCCGGCCACCGCCTGGCCCACGCTGCCCCCGGCCCCGCTGGTGGCTCGTGCCGCCGCCTGGCACGCCTCCGACAGCTCGCCGCCGCCCCGGGCGGGCCGGCAACTGCTGACGTTCATTCAGGTGCTGGTCGTCTAGCATTTCGTTCGGGCTGGTCTGTTTCAGGCCGGCTGAAACCGCCGTGTGATGCTGCACCGGCTGCTTTCTTCTGAATGAATGCTAACTTCCTGACTGTATGAATCTTGTTTCTGCGCCTTCCCTGACGGCTGCGCTTGGCCTGGTGCTGAGCGCGGCCGCCACGGCCACGGCCCAATCGTCTGCCGATGTAATTGCTCCGGTGCGGGGCCAGGTGACGGATGCCGCCGCCGCCACCCCGCTGCCCGGCGCCGTGGTGCGCTGGCTCGGCACCACCGACGCCGCCACTACTAACGCCACCGGCCAGTTTTCGCTGGCCCGCCCGGCCCGCGCCGAGGCCAGCCGCCTCATCATCAACGCCCTCGGCTACCGCGCCGATACGGTGGCCGTAGCCGCCACCGGCACGCCCTACGTGCGCGTGGCGCTCAAGCCCGGCACCGAGCTGGGCGAAGTGAAAGTGGAAGGCCGCGCGGTGGCCTACTCGGCCCTCACGCCCACCAACACCCAGGTGATAACCAGCCGCGACCTGACCAAGTCGGCGTGCTGCAACCTGGCCGAAAGCTTCGAAACCAACGCCGCCGTGGAGGTTTCCACCACCGACGCCGTGTCGGGGGCCAAGCAGATTCAGCTGCTGGGGCTGGATGGCGCCTATTCACTGCTGACCGTTGACAACCTGCCGGCCCTGCGCGGCCTAGCCACGCCCTACCGCTTGGGCTACCTCTCCGGCACTTGGATTGAGAGCATCGACATCATCAAAGGCATGGGCTCGGTGGTGAACGGCTACGAAAGCATTGCCGGCCAGGTCAATATCCGCCTCAAGGAACCCGATAAGGCCGAGCGGCTGCTGTTCAACGCCTACGCCAACGACCTGGGCAAATTCGACCTTAACCTGAATCTGGCTTCGCCTTTGAGCAAGAAGGTCAGCACCACATTCCTGCTCCACACCGACCACCTAGGCCGCCGCGTCGACCGCAACAACGACGGATTCATGGACCTGCCGCTGGCCACGCAGTACAATGTATTCAACAAGTGGAAATATCTGTCGGGTAAAGGCTTAGTTAGTGAAGTGGGCCTGGGCGCGCTGCGCGAAACCCGGGAAGGCGGGCAGCTGGCTTTCCGGCCGGAAAACGCCGACGCCTACCAGCGCGACTACGGCTTCACGGCCCGCACCACCCGCTACACCGGCTACGCCAAAACCTCCTACACCTGGCCCGGCCGGCCCTACCAGAGCCTGGGTTTGCTGTTGAGCGGCACGTCGCATGACTTCAACTCCGACTACTCCTACGGCCGCGTCCTGACCCCAACCAGCACCCAGCGCACCCTCCGCCAGTACGACGGCACCCAGCGCACCGGCCTGGCCACGCTGCTGTTTCAGAGCGTGCTGGGCACCACGGCCCACACCTACCGCCTCGGCCTGAGCTACCTGCACGACGACTACCGGGAGTTTTTCAGCCAGGGCGTCGCCTACGCCACCGACACGCCCGAGCAGCGCTACGCCCGGGAGCACCGCAACCGCTTGGAAAACGTGCCCGGCGCCTTCGCCGAGTACACTTACCAGAACAGCCATAACCTCACGCTGGTGGGCGGCCTGCGCCTCGACCGACACAACCTTTACGGCTGGCAGCTCACGCCCCGCCTCAACGTGAAGTACGACGCCACCAAAAACACGGTGCTGCGGCTGGCGGCCGGCACGGGCTTCCGGGTGGCCAACCCCATTGCTGAAAACAGCGGCGCCTTGCTCAGTTCACGCGAATTCCTGATTGCGCCCAACCTGCGGCCCGAAAAGGCCTGGAACGTGGGCGGCAGCTTCACGCAGTATTTCACGGTGGCCAGCCGCCCCGCCACTTTCGTGGCCGACTACTACCACACCGAGTTCCAGAACCAGGTAGTGTCCGATATGTACAGCTCGCCCAATCTGCTGCTCATCGACAACCTGGCGCCCGGGGCCCGCTCCTTCTCGCGCAGCTTCCAGACCGAAGTACAGGTGGAGCCGGTAAAGGGCCTCACGGCCAAAGCCGCCTACAAGTACCTGGATGTGCAGACCACCTACGGCGGCGAGCTGCTGCCCCGGCCGCTCACGGTGCCGCACCGCGTGTTTTTCAACGTGGGCTACGCCACGGCTTTCGACAAGTGGCGCGCCGACCTGACGGTGCAGCTCTACGGCCGCCGCCCGCTGGCCTACAACCCCAGCGAGCCGGGCCACCAGCACGGCACCGACGAGATGCAGCTGCCATACGCGCCCCGTTTTGCCCTGCTCAACACGCAGGTGACCCGGGCCTTCAAGCGCTTTGAAGTGTACGCCGGCATCGAAAATCTCACCAACTACCGCCAGCCCAACCCCATCGACGGGGCGGCGGCACCGTTCAGCCCGGCCTTTGACGCCGCCATGGTCTGGGGCCCCACCTATGGCCGCCTCACCTACGCCGGCCTGCGTTTCCGGCTCGATTAACCGGGCATCTTCAATCCAGCGGCACACTTCTGGCGGCGTATTTGTTAGGAGGTCCGCAGTTCCCTTGTTTTCCCGCTGCCTGTCAGCTTTGCTTTCCTGATGATGAACTCTCTGAAATTCCTTCTGCTTTCGGCTATCAGCCTCGTTTCTTTCAGCACCCAGGCTCAGACGGCCGTCCCCGCCAAAGCCAAAGGCCCCGGCACGGAACAGGTGAAGCTGAAAACCTCGGCCGTGTGCGACATGTGCAAAACGCGCCTCGAAAAGGCCATGGCCTACGAAAAAGGCGTGCAGGCCGCCGTGCTCGACGTACCTAGCCAAGTGCTCACCGTCAGCTACCGCCCCGACAAAACCACCCCGGCTGCCCTCCGCTCGGCCGTGCAGAAAACCGGCTACGACGCCGACAGCCAGCCCGCCGAGGCCCGCGCCTACGACCGGCTGCCCGACTGCTGCAAGAAAACCAACGCCGTGCACACCGGCGGCGAGTAATCAGCAAAAAGCCTCTCTGCAGCTCTGCGGAGAGGCTTTTTGCTGAGTGCAGCCGGCCTACATACCCGCCAGCTCTGGGTTCATCTGCAGGTCGAATTCCAGCACCGCACTGAAGCCTAAGGGCCGAGTCAGACGCCGCCGGTTGGTGCCGGATATTTCCAGCGTAAACCAGTCGGAGCGCAGATATTCCAGCAGATTGGGCCGGCCCTGCAGCTCCATGTTCACACGGGTCGGGTGCACGTCGGCAGCCGAGAACGAGGCAATAGGAATCTTGCGCGTGTTGGCCGTGAGAAAGCAGCTGCCGCTTTCCAGCGCCGCCAGCGTGGAGGTGCCGCGTCCGATCGGATGGGCCGGATCGGGCTGCCACTCCAGGTGCGCCTGCCGCAGGGTTACGGCCGTAATGCCGGGCCGCGTGAGGGCGGCCAGGCAGGCCAATGTGCCGGGCAGTGTAACTTCGCACAGAAATATCAGGTCCATGCTCGGGTCGATGCGCAGGTTGATGGCCCGGGTTTTCAGGCCAAACGCCGTGTGCAGCGACCGGCGCAGCCCCTGATGTAAGCCAATCGTAAGCGCGACGCCCAGCACAACCGGGGGTAGCGCGGCAACAGGTAGGTAAGCCGGATTCATAGCAGAGAGGACAGGTGTGCAGGCAGGAACAGAGCGCGGCAAACGACAGTCAGTAAACCATGAAACTCAAACAGACTCCACTCGATGGCTGTCGAATATTCAAAATTCTGACTACTCTATAAGTTAGCTGAAGCACTTGACTATAAGTCTTTAAAGTAGAGCAATGAGGTCAAAAAGTAGACGTATATGGTAATATTTGCCGTTAAGATTGATTTCTTCTTATAGAGAATTGCCTATTTCCCTTCGAAACTCTTTATATTGACCCGGTCACCTGCCCCTTTCTGCTACTCCATGAAGATTACCTGCCTGCTGCTTGACGACGATCCGCTGGTACTGGACCTGTTGCAGGCCTACGTGGCTATGACGGACATTCTGGACGTGAAAGCCACGTTCACGGACCCACTGGAGGCCCACCGCTACTTGCTCACCAACGACGTGCAGGTGCTCTTTTCCGACGTTACGATGCCCCATCTGAGTGGCCTGGACTTGGTGCGCTCCTTGCACCACCCGCCGCTGGTAGTGCTCATGACGGCCCATCCGCAGTACGCCATGGAAGGGTTCAACCTCGACGTGATTGACTTTCTGCTGAAGCCCATTTCCCTGGACCGTTTCCTGAAAGCCGTCAATAAAGTGGCGGGTATTCTGCGGGCCAATTCGCCGGAAAACGACCCCAAGCAGGATGCCCTGTCGGGCTGGGGCTCGTTTTTTATCCGCACCGATGCCCAGTTTGTGCGCCTCCACTACCGTGACGTCCTGTACATCGAGGCCCTCAAGGATTTCACCAAGATCAACACCGCCGACGGCCGCACGCACCTGACGCTGGTCAACCTGAAAAACCTGGAAGAGCAACTGCCGGCCGGCATGTTTATCCGCACGCACCGCTCCTACTTGGTCAATTCCGGGCAGATTGAGTCGATCAGCAACCTGGAGGTGCGGGTGGGCGGGCACGCGCTGCCACTGGGCCAGACCTACCGCGAGCGGGTGACGGAACGGGTAGTGAACCGCACGCTTATCCGGCGGCAGCAGCAATAGCCGGTACCGCCGGCGCGGGCGGCCCCGGTGCCTCGGGCGCGGCGGGCAGCGTAAACCAGAAGGTAGTACCCTGCCCCAGCACCGACTCGAAGCTGATGCGCCCGCCGTTGCGCTCCACAAACTCCTTGCACAGGCGCAGCCCCAGCCCGGTGCCTTTCTCGTGGGCCGTGCCCAGCGTGGAATGCAGGCCGTCTTCGCCAAACAGGCGCGCCTGATCGGGCACGGCAATGCCCACCCCGGTATCCGCAACGGCTATTTCCCACACGCCCGCTTCCCGGAGGCGCGCAGAAATAGTGACGTTGCCCTCGGCCGGCGTGAATTTTATGGCGTTGCCCACCAGATTGCGCAGCACCAGCCGCAGCATATTCACGTCGGCACTTACCAGGCAGTGCGCGGGGAGTTGGGTGCGCAGCTCAATGTTCTTGCGCTCGGCATCACCGGCCAGCAGCGCCAGAGCTTCCTCAACCGCCGTCTGCAGCACCACTTTCTCGGGACGCACTTTGTCGCCTTGCATCTGCGCGGCCGACCAGTTGAGCAGGTTATCGAGCAGACGCAGCGTCACGTCGAGCGTGCGGCTGAGCCGCTGGGTATGCGCTGCCATCCGTTCAGGCGGCAGATTGCCGATAGTCTGCAGCGTGAGCATGGAGTACAGCGAACTGAGCGGACTACGCAGGTCGTGCGAAATAATAGAGAACAGCGTGTCTTTGGTGCGGTTGAGGTGACTCAGCTCCTGTTTCTGCCGGTTGATAGCCCGGTTTTTCCGCTGCAGCAGCCGGTTGACGCGGGCCTGCTCGCGGCGCCCCCGGTACAGAGCGGCCACCGTCAGCAGCAGCAGCAGGGCACCCACGGCCATGGTGTTGCGCAGCAGCTTCTGGCGGTGCAGATTGGCGTCCTGAATCTGCCGGTTTTTGAGCAGAAGCTGAATCTCCCGCCCTTTTTTCTCGGTTTCGTAGCGCGTCTGCAGCTCCGCTATCTGGGCTGAGCGGCGCTCGGCAAATACGCTGTCCTGCAAATCGGAATAGCGGCGCTGCGCTGCCAAAGCCAGCGGGTAGTTGTTTTCCCGCTGATACAGATCGGCCAGCTTCTGATACAGCGTACTCACCTGAATCTGGGAGCCCGCCTGCCGGGCCAGCGGCAGCGCCTGCCGGAGCGCCCGGATAGCGGCGGGCCGGTTAGCCATGGAGTCCTGCACGAGGGCCAGCGCCTGCAGCGCGGCCGCCCGCCTGGCCGGGGGCGTGTAATGCGGCAGCTGGCTGATGGCCTGGGTGTAAAAACCCATGGCCACTTCATAGTTGCCCACATCCTGATACACACGGCCCGTGCTGGCCAACGCCTCCCCGATGCTGGTACTGTCGCCCAGCTGCCGGGCCTGCTGCAGCGAAAGCCGCAGGTAATACAGCGACCGGCTATACTGGCGCAGCTGATGGTGGGCCAGCCCGATGGCGTTCAGGGCTTGGGCCTGGCCGGGCAGGTTGCCGGCCTGCTGCCACTCGGAATAGGCCTGCTCGTGGCTGCGCAGGGCGCGCTGCCACTGGCCGCCGGCTCCCAGCAGCTCCCCCAGGTTGCCATAGACCTGCGCCACGCTGCGCGGGTCGCGCAAAGCCAGCGTGATGGCGAGGGCCTGCTTGTAGGTATCGTAGGCCTGGCCGGTATCGCCCTGCAGGTACTGGGCCCGCCCCAGCATCCGCAGCGCCCGCGCCCGGCCGGACTCGTCGTGCAACTGCTGATACAGGCGCAACGCCCGCACAAAATGGCGCAACGCCGCATCATACTGCCGCTGGGCCTGGTAGGCCGCGCCCATCGCCAGATAGGCACTACCTACTGCCGCCGGCGGACCACCCACGGCGGCCAGGTGCAGCGCCTGCTCGCCTTGCAGCAGCGCCGCAGCCGGGTTCAGCGGCAGCAACTGCTCGCTCCGGCGCAGATGCTGCGTGGCTGCCGCCGCTGCGTTGCGGCGGGGCACAGCGCCCGGCTGGGCCACGGTTTGCACAGTGGCCGCCAGCCACAGCACGAGCCCCAGTAGCGGCCACCAAACGGCAGGAAACGTACGTGAGCAGTGAAATGGCATGGATGCTCAGGGAGGTTGAAACGAGTATCACTACCAGTCAGTAGATGCGAAGCATTGCGGGCAAGGTATACATATATGCAATACCATATATTAAAACCTCTTCAGCCATGCTGAAGAGGCCTGCCCTATTTTCGCTGTATAACAGCAGCCACCTCCCCCTAGTGCCTTTTGTAAACCCTTCTTCTTTGTTGGCAGCGCGCTTTTAGCCTGCTGCTCTGCAGCTTGCGTTATCTTTTCGTTAAAAACGCAGGCAACGCGGGAACGTTGCACAAGTGCGGGCGAGGTTTGGCCTTACGCGTGCTTGGTGCGCCAGAGCCGCCACCACGGCAGATAGGGCTGGTCGTGGTGCTCGTAGTGATACCCGAAAAAATAGCAGCTCACGAATGCCCACAGGTGATGGCGAAACTGGCTGCGCGACTTATGCACGTTGTCGGGGGCGTGCTCGCCCCGGTGCGGCAGGTAGGTGCCGAAAAAGAACAGCTGCAACGTAGCCAGCACAGCCGGTATCATCCAGAAGGCAATAACATTGGCCTGCGGGAAGAACAGCTTCAGCACGTTGTAGGTGGCGGCCATCAGCAGCACCTGCCATACGGTTACGTAGTTCCAGGCGAAGCGCGCAAACCAGGGCAGGAAGCCGGGGTGCTGCCCGTCGTGGTAGTCGGGGTCGTCGGGGGTGGCTACGTGGCGGTGGTGTTCGTGGTGCTTAGGCAGCATCCGCGGAAACCAGTTGTAGGCAAACAGGCCGGCAGCCAGGGTACCCAGCGCGTTGTTGAGGCGCTTGTTGGCGCTTACCACGCCGTGCATAGCATCGTGCGCCGTGATGAACAGGCCCGTGTACAGATGCATCTGCAGCAGCGCCAGCAGATACGGCCACGGCGTAGCCCAGTTGGGGCGGTAAAATGCCAGCAGAAACGTCAGCAGGCTGCCCCAGCACAGCAGGATGCCCAGCGCCACCCAAACACCCTTGCTGCCCAATGGAGCGGGTTTCACGCGCCGGGGAGTGGCTGAAGCAGGAGTGGCAATAAGTGGCGGGGAGATACTGGCGGGCATATGAGCAAAGCTACCTGATCTGGCAAACAGCCCGGCAGACATAAAAAATTCACCGACTAGCGAACTACCGGCCGGCTGTCAGAGCGCCAGCAGGGCGTCGCGAACCTGCTCCATCAGCCACATGGGGGTGCTGGTGGCCCCGCAGATACCCACCGACTGCCCCGGCCGGAACCAATCGGCCCGCAGCTCATCGGTGCTGGAGATGAAGTGCGTGTGCTCGTTGGTTTCCTTGCAGACGTGGTAGAGCACCTTGCCGTTGGAGCTTTTGGTGCCCGACACGAACACAATCTGGTCGAACTGGGCCGCGAACCGGCGCAGGTCCTTGTCGCGGTTGCTCACCTGCCGGCAGATGGTGTCGTTGGCATTCACCTGGTAGCCGCGGCCTTCCAGTTCGCCCTTGATGCGGTAGAAGGAGTCGGTGCTTTTGGTGGTCTGGCTGTAGAGCGTGATGTTGGCGGGCAGCTCGTGGCTCAGCAGCTCGTCGAGGCTCTCAAACACCACGGCGTTGCCGCTGGTCTGGCCCAGCAGCCCGCGCACCTCGGCGTGGCCGTGCTTGCCGTAGATAAAGATCTGGTCCTTCTTGTCGTAGGACGTTTTGATGCGGTTCTGCAGCTTCAGCACCACCGGGCACGAGGCGTCGATGAGGGTGAGATTGTTGTGCAGGGCCATCTGATAGGTGCTAGGCGGCTCGCCATGGGCCCGAATCAGCACGGCCTCGTCGCGCAGGGCCTCAAACTGCTCGTAGTCGATGATGCGCAGGCCGCGCTTTTCCAGGCGCTGCACTTCTTCATCGTTGTGCACAATATCGCCGAGGCAATACAAATACCCCTGCTCATCGAGCAAGTCTTCCGCCATTTGAATGGCATAGATCACGCCGAAGCAAAAGCCGGAATTGGGGTCGATACGGACGCTCAGGTGGTGCGGCATAGCTGACGAAGTAACCGCCGAAGCAGGCATAAGGTTATTGGATTGCTAACGGAGGCTGCAAAAGTTACGAAATTCAACACGACAGTAGCGTACCGGCTTCTCCCCTCTCTTGTTTCAGAAGCTGCGCACATCTTTGGCGCGCCATGGCCCCTGCCGGCACTCACGCCCAACTGAGCGGCGCCCATAGCACGGCACTTTTCGGGCGGCAGAGCAGGCCACAAAAAAAGCGAAGCGCCACCAAGGCACTTCGCTTTCCACAGTCAGTCAAGCATTTACTAAGAGCTGATCCGGCCGAGCTTCTCAGCATCGGGGCCCGACACATGGCCGCGCTCCACCAAAAAGTCGCGCACCAGCCCAAACGATTCAGTATCGAGGCCAGACTTGGGGTGCTGGAGAAGGGTTTGCACCAGAAACTGGCGGTCTTCGTCGACGTGGGTGCTCAAGCCCAGAAACGAGGGCAGGTTGCTTTCCACGCTCAGGCGCAGAAACCGCACCTCGGCGTTGTCGGCGTCCAGCTTCACGGCCTCATCAAACTGCTTGGTGGCGTTCTGCACGTAGGTCAGCTTGTTGAACATCGAGGCGTCGCGGGCCCGGATGGCTTCAGCGGCCGCCTTGTAGGCCAGCACCACGGCGTCGCGCTGGGTGTAGGCGCTCATCAGCTTGTGGAATTTCTCGCCGGCATCTTTGCTGGTGGCGGCTTCCTGGTATTGGCGGCGCAGATTGGGCAGGGAATATGGAGTAGCGTCGGACACGAAAGAAGTAACAGTCAGAAGGAGAGTAAGAAGAAAGGGCAGCAGAAGCTTCACGCGGCGGCAGGTTCGTGACTAGATGGCCCGGAGGCGGTAGCGAAAGTACGAACCCATCAGCAAAAGCAGCTTGGTGTTGTCGGGCACGCGCACCCGCTCACCCAAAATTCGTGCCGCAGGCAGCTGCCGGATTTTATGGAACAGCTTCAGATAGTACACATAGGCCAAGTATACGCCCAGCCGCGCCGAGCGGGGCAGCTGCACGATGCCCGCATACGCCGCGTCGAAGTCGGCCCGGATGTCGGCTTCGATTTCGCGCTTCACCTCGTCGGTGAACCGCTCGTACTGCACGCCGGGGAAATACACGCGGCCCCGCTCCTCATAATCGGAGCGGATGTCACGCAGGAAATTCACCTTCTGGAACGCCGAGCCCAGGCGCCGGGCCGGCTCGCGCAGCTGCTGAAACTGGGCTTCATTGCCCTGGCAGAAGATGCGCAGACACATCAGCCCTACCACCTCGGCCGAGCCGTAGATGTATTTCTGGTACAGCGACTGGTTGTAGGCCCGGTCGTCGAGGTCCATTTCCATGCTGTACAGAAACGCGTCGATAAACTCCCGGTCGATGCCGTAGGCCCGCACCACGTCCTGGAAGGCGTGCAGCACGGGGTTCAGACTCAGCCCGATTTCAAGGGCCTCGTAGGTCTGGCGCTTGAAATCGGCGAACAGCGCCGCCTTGTCGTGGGCGTGAAACGTGTCCACGATTTCGTCGGCCCAGCGCACGAAGCCATACACGGCGTACACGGGCAGGTGAAACCGCGCATCAAGCGTGCGAATGCCCAGCGTGAAGGACGTGCTATAGCGCTGCGTAATCAGCTTGCTGCACGCCCGGCTGGTTTCCGTGAAAAGGGCAATGTGGTCCATTATTTTTTGAATTAATAATTAAGAATTAGTAATGAAGAATTGGCTCGTACAGCCGGATTTGAGGCCGAAGGGAGTTCATTCTGTGTGTTACCAATTCTTAATTCTTAATTATTAATTACTTGTTCTCCTTCTCCACTTCGCCGGCCACTACCTGCCCCGAGATGAGCGAGGGCGGCACGCCGGGGCCGGGCACGGTCAGCTGGCCCGTAAAATACAGGTTACCTACCTTATTGCTCTTCAGCGAGGGTTTGAGGATGGCCGTCTGGCGCAGGGTGTTGGCCAAACCGTAGGCGTTACCCTTGTAGCTGTGGTAGTCCTGCTGGAAATCCTGGTGGGCGAAGCTGCGCTTGTACACTACCGCGTCGCGGATGCTGTGGCCGCAGTGGCGCTCCAACCGGTCCATGATGAGGTGGTAGTAATGCTCGCGCGTGGCCTCAGGGTCGGGTAGGTCGGGCGCTACCGGAATCAGCAGGAACAGGTTTTCGCAGCCTTCGGGCGCCACGCTGGGGTCGGTGAGGCTGGGCGCGGAGGCGTAGAACAGCGGCCGGCTGGGCCACTTGGGGTTTTCGTAGATTTCCTCGGCGTGGAGGCTGAAGTCTTCGTCGAAGAACAGGTTGTGATGGCGCAGCTTCTCGATGCGCCGGTTCACGCCCAGGTAGAACAGCAACGACGACGGCGCCATGGTGCGCTTGTCCCAGTAGGCCTCGTCGTAGTGGCGCCACTCGGGAGCCAGCAGGTGCTGCTCGGCGTGGTGGTAGTCGGCGCCAGCCACCACCACATCGGCGGCATGGAAGCCGCTGGCGGTCTGCACGCCGGTGGCGCGGCCGTTTTCCACCACTATCTGCTGCACTTCCTGGTTGTAGTGCAGCGTCACGCCCTGCTCCTGAGCCAGCGCTACCATACCCTCCACAATCTTGTGCATGCCCCCCATCGGATACCAGGTGCCCAGCGCCAGGTCGGCGTAGTTCATGAGCGAGTAGAGGGCCGGCGTGTTTTCGGAGGTGGCGCCCAGAAACAGAATAGGGAACTCCACCAGCTCCAGCAGGCGCGGGTCCTTGAAGAACTTGCGCACGTGCTTGTGCATGCTCTGCAGCAGATCCAGCCGTACAGCGTCCACCAGCAGGCGCGGATCAGCAAACTCCAGCAGAGAGCGGCCCGGCATGTGCACGAACTTGCCGATGCCCACCTTGTACTTGTAGGCCGCCTGCCGCAGAAACTCGTCGAGGCGGGCGGCGCTGCCGGGCTCGTAGCGCTCAAACAGCTGCCGCAGCTCGCTCATGGCCGCCGGAATGTCCACGGCCTCGGGGCCTTTGAAAATCACCTGATACGAGGGGTCCAGCCGCACCAGGTTGTAGTAGTCGCTTACTTTTTTGCCGAAGCGGGCGAAGTACTGCTCGAAGATATCGGGCATCCAGTACCAGCTCGGGCCCATATCGAAGGTGAAGCCCTGGGTGCGGAACACACGGGCCCGGCCGCCGGGGCCTTCGTTCTTTTCCAGAATAGTGACGCGGTAGCCGCGTTGCGCCAGCGAAGTAGCCGCCGAGAGGCCCGCAAAGCCGGAGCCGATAACCAGAACGTGTTTACTCACAAAGCGGAGATTGGGGCAAATGAAACAGGATTTCGCGGTAGCGGATGCGCAAAGGTGACTATTTGGGTTGGGACTCCAGCCTACCCGGCCGCAAACCTACCGTCCTGATGCATACCGCCAGCCCGGGCATAGGTTTGCCGGCTGACCCCAAAATCCCCCAAATTATGTTCGCACGGAAGGCCCGGCCCCCAAACAAACGGGCCGCGAACAGCGCCCAGTGGCGTCATTCGCGGCCCGTGATACGCCCGGGGCGGGGTATACTCTCTCCCTATTCCCTACACGCCGGGGGCGTATACCTTCAACGCATCCTTGAGCTCCTTGCGGGCAATGTGAATGCGGTTTTTGACGGTTCCAATCGGGATTTGCAGCTTTTCCGCAATTTCCAGGTACTTGTAGCCGATGTAGTACATCATGAACGGCGTCCGGTAGTCGGCCGACAGCCCGGCAATGGCCTGGTTGATATCGGTTACTACGAAGTCGGAGGTTGCTCCGTTGTGGGTGATGTAGTTTTCGTCGGTGTTGAAGTACTGGAAGTACTCGGTGGAATCAATGTTGCTGTTGCGCTTCGTTATCTTATTGTAGTTGTTGATAAACGTGTTGCGCATGATGGTGTACAACCATGCCTTGAGGTTGGTGCCAGCCTTGAACTTGTCCTTGTTGAGCAGCGCTTTGAGCAAAGTTTCCTGCACCAGGTCTTTGGCATCATCGGCGTCGCGGGTCAGGTTCATCGCCACGGGCTTCAGCGAATAGGAAATCTTCTGTACTTGGTTGGTGAATTCCAGTGAGGTCATGCTGTTTAGCTTTTCGTGGCAAAAAGTTAAACAAATATACGCGCTAATCCGGAACTCGGATGCATGACGCACAACTATTTTTTTTATCCTCCTGCCGCGTCCTTGCGACGCCAACCATCCCTTACGAACATACTGATTATCAGGCTGTATTTATCTGAACAAGATTCGGCACTGTTGTGCTTCAGGCTTCGTTTTGCCGATCAGTTTCAGCCCGGTTTTACCAGCCAAATGCCCCTAAAACAGGCATTTAGATGTACGTACACCGATTATTCTGTTTAACGGCGCGCAGGTTATTTTTTTGTTACGCCGGCTCGGCCATGGCTTCCTGCATCTGGTCGGCGAAGGCCAGAAAGTCGGTCATGAGCTGCAGCCGGATCATATGTGGCGGCAGCTGCAGCGGCTCAGTCTGGGCTACGGGCCCGTAGAGCAGTACCGTGGCGCTGCCGCACACGTGGCGCAGCTCGTCCACAAACCCCTGCAGCTGGTCGCGGTCGGGCACGGCCGTGAGCACCGTGCAGACCGAATGCGGCTGGTAGGCCTGGCATACTTCTAGCAGGCCGTCGATGGGCAGGTTCTGGCCCAGATATAGCACATGGTGGCCCCGGGCGCGCAGGGCGAAGTTCATGAACAGCAGCGCCAGCTCGTGCATTTCGCCTTCGGGCAGAAACAACACCCAACGGCGCACGCTGGCCGCGTTTACGGCCGGCAGTGCGTCGGTGGCGGCCATCAGTTTCTGACGCAGCAAGTGCGTAACCAGGTGCTCATGGGCCGGGTTCACGCTACCGGCCTGCCACATCACCCCAATACGCTGCAGAAACGGATACACCACGTTCAGCACCGCCTGCTCGAAGCCCATCCGCCGGATGGAGCTGTTAAGCAGATAGTTGAGTTGCACCTCGTCCATGGCCAGCATGGCGGCCATCAGGGCATGTACCTGCTGGCAGTAGTTGTTGGAGTCGTCGTTGCAGGCCATAACAGCCTTCTCCATCTCCTGCTCGCTGAGCTGGGCTACTTTGGAAATGCGGTAACCGCGGCCGCACAGCGTGGCCACGTTCAACAGGCGGCGCAGGTCGTCGTCGCAGTAGGTGCGGATGTTGGTGGCGGTGCGCACGGGCCGCAGAATGCCGTAGCGCTGCTCCCAGATGCGGATGGTGTGTGCCTTAATCCCGGAGAGCTGCTCCAGATCACTGATGGAAAAATGTCCCACTGCTAACGGCCTCCTTCTTTTTCTTGTGGGGTGGATGCGGCCCGGGTCCGCAGGGTGCGGGTGGGCGCGGGCCGGCGCAAGGCCAGCTCAAAGTATTTCGGCGATACCCACAGCAGCCCAAATTCCTCGGATCCGTCGCGGGTGATGGCCTTATGGTGCATCTTGTGAGCCATATTCAGGGCCCGCAGATAGGTGTTGCGCGACTTGCGCCAGAAGCGCATGCGGCCGTGGATCAGCACATCGTGCACGAAGAAGTAGAGCGTGCCGTAGGCGGCAATGCCCACGCCCACCCAGAAGCGCCAGTCCTTGTCGGGCGCCCCGTAGATGATCAGCAGCGCCGACAGCGAGCCGTAGAACAGAAAGAAAAAGTCGTTGCGCTCGAAGCGGTGCGGGTGCCGCACGTGGTGCGAGCGGTGCAGAAACCACAACGGCCCGTGCAGCACGAAACGGTGCATAAACCAGGCAACGAATTCCATGCCCAGAAAAGTAGTTGCCGAAATGGCGAAGGCTGCCAGCGTCGTCATGCGGGGAAAACCACTGTTTAGCGGAGAAGGTTTGAGAAGCCTGTATCAGGCACGGTAATATTGCAAAAAAAGAACGTCATGCCCGGCAGGAAGTGCGGCGGGGCATGACGTTCTTTTGCTGAGCGGGAGAAAATTAATTGTCCCAGCTAATCTTTTCCTTGGCCAGGAAAGCCGCGATGCCCCGGCGGCAGTCAACCGAGCCGCGGGCCTCGGCGTTGAGCTGGGCGGCATAGCGCAGGCTGTCCTCCAGCGGCATTTCGGGCAGGCGGGCCAGCATCTCTTTGGTGATTTCCATGCTCTGGGTGGAGTTCTCGACGCACAAACGGCGGGCGAAGGCGTAGACGTGGGCGGCCAGCTCGGCCGGTTCCACCACGCTGGTGAGCAACCCCAGTTCCAGGGCCCGGGAAGCGGGCAGCACGTCGCCGGTGAGCAGCAGCTGCTTGGTGCGGGCCTCTCCTACTTTGCGCAGCAAAAACACGCTCACGATGGCCGGCAGAAACCCGATTTTCACCTCGGTGTAGCCGAAACGGGCCTCGGGCACGCTGAACGCAAAGTCGCAGACCGTGACGAGGCCGCAGCCGCCAGCCAGCGCGTGGCCCTGTACCTGCGCAATCACCACTTTTTTGAGGGTGTAAACCTGGTGAAACAGCTGCATCAGGTGCGTAGAGTCGGCCAAGTTATCGGTGTAGCCGAAGCCCTGCAGTTCCTGGATGTAGGCCAGGTCGGCGCCGGCGCAGAAGGCCGGGCCTTCGGCGCGCAGCACTACCACTTTGCAGGCGTCGTCTTCTTCGGCAAACTCGAAAGCCAGCTTCAGCTCCGTCACCATGTCGGCGCTGAGGGCATTGCGTTTATCGGGGCGGTTGAGGGTGATGTAGCCAATGGCATCAGCCGCCTCATAGCGGATGAAGCGCAGGGCCTCCAACTCTTGCGTGGCCATGTTGTCCATAGGATATCAGGGGGTTGCAACGGTGAGCAGCAGCACGGGACTGGCTCTGCGCAGCAGAGCGGCCGGGCACCACCAAATCGGCATCGTCAGATCGGAACCAGCCAAACCTAACAAAATTGATGCGGTAAGTAAACTATATAGCGGGCTATGGGGCAAGCAAGTTTCGTCGAGCTAGCGGTTTAGCGCGTCAGTGGCCCCCACCTGCCAGACAAATGCGCCCTGCATAGCCACATCATGTAGCTGCCAACCAGTAGGTTGCAGCTTTTCCCGCATAGATTCCACGTACCAGGATTTGCAGGAAGAATCGAACACGATTATGGCGCCCCGGCCGAAAACGGCCGCTAGGTCCTCGGGCCACACCCGGGCATTGCGGCGTAGCACCACCACGTGCGCCGCCACCGGCTGGTGGGCGCCGGCTAGCGGCCCGCTCACGAGCGCCACCCGCACGCCGCGCCACACGGCCAGCACCAGCCCGGGCCGGGCAGCTATATCGGGCGTGGCCGGCACCGGCGACTCGCGCCAGCGGGTGTGGTAGCGCACAGAGCGGGCTTCGCGCTGGATAATACCCGGCACGATGCGGTAGGTGCGCTCGGTTTCGGTGAGCGGCAGCGAGTCGACGCTGACGATGTGGGCGGCCGCGCCCTGCCAGAAGCCCAGCACTGACCGCCGCGGAATGCTGTAGACGATCAGGCGCTCGTCGGGGGCGAGACGGTGGGCGGCCCACACGCGGCTGCCGGCAAAGATGCCCGTCAGCAGGCAGGCCAGCCCCAGCCACGCCAGCTTCTTCAGCTGGAAAAAGGCCAGCAGCGCCAGGATGATGCCGAACACCAGCCAGGCCTGCGGCGCCGTAACGTGAATTTCGGAAATAAGGGCACCCGGCATGGTTCGCCCAATCCAGAAGATGTACTCGTTGAACAGCCAGATCAGCTTTTCAAACACCCAGGCCACCGCAATGGGCCCGTAATTCAGCAGAGCAGCCAAGTCGGGCAGCAGCAGCGCCAAGCCCGCCACCACGCCCTTGAGGGCCAGCAGCCCCAGCCCCACGTACACGGCTATGCTGGAAATAGGCACGGCCACTAGGTTGGAGAGCAGAAAGCTGAGCGGAAACTGGTGGAAATAGAATAGCCCCAGCGGAAACGTGGCCACCTGCGCCGCCAAAGACAGCGCTGTGGCCTGCCAGACCCCATCAAGGAAATTGCTGCTTCCTTTCCAGAGCATTTGCACCAGATTTGGCTGCCAGGGCCGCTGCTTTTCCAGGAAATAGTTCTTCACATCAAACCAGCCGGCAATGCGGGGCTGCAGGTACACGATGCTGATAACGGCCAGAAAGGACAGCTGAAACCCGACGTCACAGAGCAGATAGGGGTCGTAGCAGAGCAGGCAGAAAGCCGCCACGGCCAGCGTGTTGAACATGTTGGCCTGCCGCTGTGAGGCCCGCGCCACAATGATGAACGTGAACATCACCGCGGCCCGCAGCACCGACGCCGACAGCCCCGTCAGGAAGGCGTAGCTCCAGATGACGGCCAGTCCAAGCAGGGCCGTGAGAAGCCGAAACAACGGCCCGCGCCGGCCCGGCAGCCACCCCAGCAACCACGACACGGCCCCGAACAGCAGCCCCACCTGCAGCCCCGACACGGCCATAATATGGGTGGTGCCGGTGTTGGCGTAGGCCTGCCGGGTTTGCTGGTCCACGTCGTCCTTGATGCCCAGCACCAGCGCCGACGCCAGCGCATACTCTCGTTTGGCGTGCACGTATTGCCGAAACACGCCATCGAGCACGCGGGCGGCCCGCATGGCGGCGGCCTTCAGCACGCTGGGCGGCGCGATGCCGATGCGCTGGTATTGGTCGGGGTGGATGAACTGCTGGTGATAAACCTGGTGGTACTGTAGGTAGCGGCGGTAGTCGAACTCGCCGGGGTTGAGCGGAGCTTTGCTGGGTGCGGGCGCGCCGCGCACCAGCCACACGTCGCCGTATTGCGGCGCGGCCACGCCCGAATCGCGGGGAACGGAAACCCGGATGCCGCCTACCGCCGGCTGCCACTTCCCTCCTACCCGCACCGCCGACACCCGCACAGTAGTAGCGTACGTGGCCGGCCGCACCACCGTGTAGTCGTCCACCACGGCCCGATAAAACTCGATATCCGCCCCGAAGCGGTACAGGTGGTCAGGCCGGCGCGACTCGGTGGCCTGCTGCATGAAGGCAGCCCCGGCTACGTACACCGCCGCCAAAGCCAGCAGGCCGGCCTTGTCTGCCACGGCGGGGTCGGGGTGGCGCCACACGCGCGCCTGGATGATCAGGAACAGCCCCACCAGCGCCGCCAGCGGCCATACCAGCGTGGGCAGCTGTTCACCGACATATAAGTATGTGAGGATACCAGCCATGAGCGCCAACGTCAGGCGCACAAACGCATAGGAAGCCCAGTGAAACATAGCAGCACATAATATAGTGGTATTCAATAGCCAATATATCAGAAAACCAGCTACTAAGCCATAGGTCCACCCTCACCCTTTCAGGCGCAATGCAGCCCGTTTTCAGCGCCTGTTCCGCCTCTACTAGTCTAGGCCGGGCGCTCCCAGACCATCTTGTAGTGCTGCAGGCCGCCTTCCTCAAACTGCGGCCCCTCCGCCCGGAAGCCGTGCCGCTCGTAGAAGCGCACGGCCGGCAGCTGGGCGTTCAAATACACGGTGGCGGTGGGGTGGGCGGCGTCTACGTCCAGCAGCACCTGCCGTAGCAGCGCAGCGCCGGCCTGCTGGTTGCGGTAGTCGGCAAGCACAGCGAAGCGCTCCAGCTTCACGCCGTTGTCGGTGGGGCGCCAGCGGGCGGCGCCGCAGGGCGTGCCGTCGGCCGCTACGGCCAGGTAGTGGGTGGCGTCGGTGTGGTCGTGGGCGTCCTGCTCCAGCGTGGCCGGCACGTTCTGGCCCAGCACAAATACCGTGTGCCGGACTGCCAGCGCCGCCGCCAGGTCGGGGGCAGAAGTAACTCGGTGTACACGTGCAGTTTCCATGTTCTTGCGGTCTGGTGAAAAAAGAAGCTTTTCTGCTCTGAGGAAATGAGGTAGCGGCGAAAGTAGCCAACACAGCCCATTGCCGGCTTAACGCCCAAACAAAAACGGCAGCCCACAAGGGCTGCCGTTTCTATAAGGAACCAACACAAACCGGCAGAATCAATCCTGATAATCTGCCGAGGCCGGCCGCTATTGCTCGTGGTTGACGGGCAGGGCTGCCATGCCGTCGTCCTCGCGGCGGGCGTCGGGGTGGCGGCTGGGGTCGGAGGAGGTGGAGCTAGGCCCGCCAGGGCGGCGGTAGGGCTGCGCCTGCCGGATGGGGCGGTTGGCCTGGTTGGCTTGCTCCTGCTGGGTGTCCACGTCGAACTTGTCGTAGGCCAGCACAATCTGCTTCACCAGGCGGTGGCGCACCACGTCCTCGGCGCTCATCTCCACGAAGCCGATGCCCGGCACGTCGCGCAGAATATCCAGCGCCTGCATCAGGCCCGACTTCACCTTGGTGGGCAGGTCGATCTGGCTCCGGTCGCCGTTCACCATCACCTTGGCCGAAGGGCCCATCCGCGTCAGAAACATCTTCAACTGCGAAGGCGTGGTGTTCTGGGCTTCGTCGAGCAGCACAAACGCGTTGTTGAGCGTCCGGCCGCGCATGTAGGCCAGCGGGGCAATTTCGATGGTCTTGTTTTCCAGGTACAGCTTCAGCTTCTCGGCCGGCAGCATGTCTTCCAGCGCGTCGTAGATGGGGCGCAGGTAGGGGTCGACCTTCTCCTTCATGTCGCCGGGCAGGAAACCGAGGCTTTCGCCGGCCTCCACCACGGGCCTCGAGATGATGATGCGCTTCACCTCCTTGTTTTTGAGCGCCCGCACGGCCAGCGCCACCGAAATATAGGTTTTGCCGGTACCGGCCGGCCCCAGCGCAAACACCAGGTCATGCTTCAGCACGGCGTCAACGAGGCGCTGCTGGTTGGCAGTTTTGGCCTTGATGACGCCGCCCTTATCGCCGAACAGGATAACGTCGGGCGAAGCCGCCAAAATGCGGTCCTGCTGATCTTCGTCAGCCGACGACAGGTATTGGGAAACCGTTTTCTCGCTGATCTGGCCGTATTGATGGTAGTGCTCAATCAGGGCCGACAGAATGTCGTTGATGCGGCTGATTACCAGTGTCTGGCCCTGAATCTTAATCTCGTTGCCGCGTGAAATGATTTTGCTGCCCGGAAAGGCCGCCGCAAGCTGGCGGATATTCTGGTTGTCGGGTCCCAGGAAATCAATCAGGGACACGTTTTCGAGCGTGATGACTTTCTCGACCAATCTGTGGGGGTTTTGTAGCTAGGGAGTTAGGAAAAAGGTACCCGCTGGAAAGGGGGCAGTTCAGCTAAATAGCCTACTTTTGCCGCCCTTGAGGCACCTAAGCAATAGTACGAAGAACGCAGGATTTACGGCAATGGGGTTGATTACGTTTCTGTCTGACTTTGGCTACCGCGACCATTACGTAGCGGCAGTGAAAGCGCGGATTCTGCAGCTGGCACCCACCGTGCCGGTGCTCGACATCACGCACGCCATCGAACCCTTCAACATCGCGCACGCCCAACACGTTCTCCAAGCCGTGTTTCGTGATTTCCCGGCCGGCACGGTGCACCTGGTGGGCGTAAACGACCTGGGCGCGCCCCGGGCGGCCTGGCACGCGGCCCGCTTCCAAGGCCACTACTTCGTGGCGGCCGACAACGGCCTGCTCGCGCTGCTCTGCGACGGCCAGCCCGACGAGCTGGTCTCGCTGGCCCCGGCAGCAGCCCCCACCGCCTCCCCCACCCGCGACCTGCTGGCTCCGGCCGCCGTGCACCTGGCCCAGGGCGGGGCGCTGCAGGGTTTGGGCCCGCTCACCACCGACCTCTACTCCTTGCTCAACCGCCAAGTGCGGCTGCAGGACCACCGCATCACGGGCCACGTGGTGCATGTGGATCACTACGGCAACCTCATCACCAACATCACCCGGTCGGCGGTGGAAGTCATCGGCCGCGACCGGCCCTGCGCCATCCACTTCGCCCGCGAAACCGTGCGCAGCATTGCGCGGCATTTTCAGGATGCCGACCCGGGCGAAGCCGTCTGCATCTTCAACAGCCAAGACCAGCTGTGCATCGGCATCAACCAGGGCAACGCGTCGGAGCTGCTGGGCCTGCACTTCGACTCGCAGGTCGACGTTCGGTTCGCGCTGGACAGCTAGCCCGACTGCCTGCATAACGGCCAGGAGCCTTGAAAACACGTTTCTTAATCCATCTATTTATTATGTTAAGTAATAAATAGATAATTACTTCCCCTTTCGCCAGCCGTCTGTATGTTGATTCGCATTGTGCGCATGACGTTTGCCCCGGAGCGGGTGCCTGAGTTTTTGCAGCTGTTTGAGGCCTCGGAAAACCAGATCAGAAGCATGCCGGGCTGCCGCTTCTTGGAGCTCTGGCAGGATGCCGACCAGCCGCACGTATACTGCACCCACAGCCACTGGGACTCCGCCGACGCCCTGAATGCCTATCGCCGGTCGGCGTTGTTCGGGCAGGTCTGGCCGGCCACCAAGGCACTGTTCGCAGCGCCGCCGCTGACCTTTTCGGTAACACCGGCCACGCCAGACCAGCAGGCAGCCGACAGCGTACAGTAACATTTTCCTGCTTGCGGGGCTTGATTTCTCTCAAACCCACGTACAAGATGACACCCGGCTATACCGGTGCTCTTTTCCTCCCCTATCGTATGCCCGCCACCGATTACTTTGCCTTTTACGAACTGCCGGAGTCATTTCAGCCGGACGAGAAGGCCATCAAAAGCAAATACTACGCGCTAAGCCGCCAATACCACCCCGATTTCCACGCCACGGCCAGCCCGGAGCATCAGCAGGAAATCCTGACCCTGGCCACGCTCAACACCAACGCCTACCGCACGCTTTCCGACGCCGACCGCCGGATGGCTTATATTCTGCAGCAACACGGGTTGCTGGAAGAGGGAAAGCAGGATCTGCCGGCCGATTTTTTAATGGAAGTAATGGAGCTAAACGAACAGCTGATGGAGTTGGAATTCGACTCGGATCCAGCCTTGGTCGGCCAGCTGCAAACCGACGTTAACCACCTCACTCACACCCTGAAAACCGGCATCGAGCCCGTCCTGGCCGGCTATGCCATGCTACCCGCTGACGCCCGCCCGCAGGCCCTGAGCCAGGTTCGCACCTACTACCTCAAAAAGCGCTATCTGTTGCGCATTCAAGAAAGTCTGGCTAAGTTTGCCACCCGTTCCTGATCTACCGACAGGTTCGGCGTGAAACGCCCGGATGGCGGAATCGGTAGACGCGTCGGTCTCAAACACCGATATCGAAAGATGTGCCGGTTCGACCCCGGCTCCGGGTACTAGGAATTACTGACGGAAGGCCCTAAAACCTGCTTCGCACTACGCAAAAGCAGTTTTTAGGGCCTTTTTGCGTCCGGGGCTTTTTGGTTTTGCACCCATTTGCGGCCGCAATTGTGTCACCAAATCTGTCACCAAAAATGACCGTCAAATTCGTCCTCCGGGAAGACAAAACCGACAAAAACGGGCTGGTTCCGGTATTCATCGATGCCATATTTGAGGGGCTGCGGCTGCGCTGCTTCACCCGCGAAAAGTGCCAGCCTAAGGAATGGAACGCCGACAAGCAGCGGTTCCGGAAGGGAAAAGCCGGGGCGGAAGAGGCCAACAACGTGCTCGAGGCCATGGCGGAGCGGGTGCAAAAGCGCTACCGCGACCTGCGTACGGCGGGCACCCCTCCTACCCTGGCGCTGCTACGGGAAGTGATAAACCCGGCGGCCGTCAAGCCGGAGCTGAGCATGGCGGAGGCCATGACGGCCTTTATCGAGGTGCTGCGCGGGCGGGGCTACGCCTTCCACACGCTGCGGCATTACGGCACGGCCCGCAACCACCTGGCAGCGTTTCTGGCCACGGGCCGGCGCCGCAAAATCAGCGTGGCCGACTACGACGGGGCCGTACACGACGATTTCGTGAAGTATCTGCGCACCACCTGCGGGCTGGGCCCTAACGGCATCTACACGGTGCTCAAGGACGTGAAGACCTTCCTGCGGCACACCCAGGACGAGCGCAAGCAAACACTGGGACTGGAACTCAAGCGCGTGGAAGTGCGCTACGCTGACCAGGCCAAAACCTACCTGACCGGGGCCGACCTGGCCGACCTGTCGGCCGTGCAGCTGCCGCAGACGCTGGAGCCGGCGCGGGACGTATTCTTGTTTTGCTGCTACACCGGCCTGCGCTATTCCGACGTAGCAGCTTTGCACGGGGGCAACCTGCACGCCCTGGGCGCCAACGGCGACGGGGACCGGGTGCTGCGGCTGGTGCAAACCAAGACGCGGGCCACGGTGAGCATCTACCTGAGCCGGCTGGCGGCCGAAATCCTGGACCGCTACGCCGCGGCGGAACGCACGGGGAAGGTGCCAGGCTACTGCCGGTACTGGCCAACCAGCCCATGAACCGCTACTTGAAGAAAATAACGCAGCTGGCGGGGCTAAACCGGCTGGTGGAAGTGGTGAGTACGGCCGGCGGCCGGGTGGTGAAAGGGGCCGTGCCGCTGCATGAGCTGGTGACCATGCACACGGCCCGGCACACGTTTGCCGTCCAAAGCCTGTTGCGTGGCATGCCGGTGGCCGTACTGCAGCGGGTGATGGGCCACGCCAAGATTCAGAACACCATGAAGTACGCCCAGGTGGTAGAGGAACTGCAGCACCAGGCCATGCGGGCCGCCTGGGATGGACCTGCGACTACCAGCAACCAGGCAGCCCCCGATGGCACTGTCTGCTCGGTGCTGACAGCAGCTTAATATAGCGGCTGCCTACCTGGAAAAGCCCGGTCGGGGACTACCCCGCCCCGGGCTTTTTTATATACACCAACCTGGGTTGGTGGTGCCTTTGTCCTGCCTTTATCCTGGCTGGAATTTAATGTGTAGGCCATCTATTCATTGCTAATCATTCACTGCGACAAAGTGTGCTTTTTAAGGAATATTTGGTAATCATTCAGCATGGCCGCGGGCGGGTTTCACCCAAGCGCGGCGGAGCCAGGGCAATTTGGTAGCTTGGTAGCCTGATTGATTCGTTGCCGCGTTCATGTCTGATTTCGCTTATACATACGCCCGACCCTCGGCCCTGGAGCAGCGTCCGGACGGCAACGCCCTCCTGCTTTCCGCATTCGCCGATGAGGTCAAGACTGACACCTTCTGCTTTTTCTGGGGACGCCTGCGCAACTCCTGGCGCGATGCGCGCCCCAATTTTGCGCGGGTGGCCAGCGCCGGGGACGTGCGCGGGGGCGGGGCTTCTCGGGCGAGGATTACTCCTACTTACTTACTCCTTTCTTCTACCGATTATCTTAGCTGATGTCCTCTGTCGATACGTTCGAACTGATTATCCGCCGCCAGAATGCCGACCAGCTCGTACCTTTTCTGTTGGCCCTCGACAAGAAAGACGTGGTGGCCGTTCGCGCCAAAACCAAGGCCCTGCGCCGGGAGCTAACCGAGATTCGGCAGCTGGGGATATCCACGTGGGGGCGTACCGGCACAGAGCCCCAGCTGGTCATGCTTCAACTGGCGGGGGTGGCGACGTACACGCGCAAGGAGATGACGGGACTGAACGAACGCCTGGGCATTCACTGGGGCGAAAGTGCTGTTCGGGCCGCCAACGAAGCGTATTTCTTCACCGTGGCCGAGCATGCCCGGCCTAATTGGTTGGCTGAATGGCTGGAGCGCCAGGGCCAGGGCGGCCCGTGGGGCCTGCCCGACTACCGGCTACTGCGGGAGCTGGAAGCCCGGCAGCTCGTGGCCTACGAGCCGGCGTTCTTTGCCCGCACGCTGGCGAACTGGCTTACCGAGCAGAGCTACCACCGCCGCGAAAAGCAGCCCGTGCCGCACTCCGGGGAAAAGCTGCTGCGCGAGTGCGAAGAGTCTGCCGACACCTTCCGCCGGGACCTGCTGGCTTTCTTCGACTACGACACCTCCGTGGATTCTTCCCTGGCCTACACGGACGTGGCCCAGCAGTACGTGCGGTGGCTCGACGTACTGCAGCACCTGGTGGCGGCGGGTCGCCTGGACCGGGCCGACCTACTCACGCGCACCCTGGCAGCTATGCGGCGGGACTTTCGCCGGCCGCTGCTGACCTGGTTCAAGAACCTGTTTCTGGCCCTGCAGCCCACCGCGGAAGAACGCCTGGCCCGGCAGCAGGAGCTAGTGGAATTGCTGGCCCACGCGCAACCGCAGGTGGTCAACTTCGCCCTGGATCAGCTAAAGGCGCTCTGGCTGCACCCCGAGTTCGAGCCGGCGCCGCTGCTGGTGTACGCGGAGTTGCTCGTGACGCGGCAGGACCTCAAAACGGCGCAGCGCACACTGCTGGGCAGCTTCGAGAAGCTGCTCAAGCGGGCTCCCTCCCTGGCGCCGGACCTGGGCCGGCTGGCCGTGGCCGCCCTGGCCAGCCCAGATTCCGCGGTGCAGGCCAAAGCCGGCAAGCTCCTTGTAGCTATTCTGCAAGCCAAGCAGCCGCTGCTCACTCCCGAGCAAGCCACGGACTTGACGGACTCGCTCGGCTTGTACGCCGACCTGCTGACCGCGGAAACCCGCCAGCAATTGGTGGGGTGGCTCAGCCCGGCCGCTGCGCCTCAGCCCACCGAGGCCGTCGCCTACGCGCCGCACGCCGCGTTTGTGCCCGATTTGTCAGCCGCCAACGCGGTGGCACCCGTCGCCGACTGGCACGAACTGCTGTTTCTGACCGGGCAGGTGCTGCGCTATAACGACGTGCTGGCTTTGGAGCGCTGGGTCGATGGCCTGCGGCGGCTGCAGCCCCGGTACCCGCAAGACTACGGCCAGCAGCTGCTGCCCTACCTGGTGCAGGTGCGGCCGTCCCTGAAAGGCAAAGTGGATGAGCAGACCGCGGCCATTATTGCCAGCAACGGCCTGAGCGGGCACCGCGGTCTGGTCGAAGCCCTGCTGCTGAGCTGGGCCCAGGGCTTCATTGTGGCGCGCGTGGAGAAGGTGAACGTGCGCCACGACCAGGATGCCTCCGACCCGCTGGTGCTGGTGCAGCAGCGCCGCTTCGTAGCGGCGGAACACCACTTGCGCGCCCGCTCGGGCCTGCCCCTGCTCAGCACGCCCTCGCACGCCCCGCACTGGTTGGCGCCTACCACCCTGGTGGATAGACTCCTGACCTACGAGGCGGCGCACACCGAGCCGGACCCGGCGGACTTGGTCGTAGCCCTGGCCCGCACCGCCTACGCCGACGCAGCCGATGCGCAAGCTGCCCTGACTCAACTGCCCCGGCTGCAAAGCGCCGAGCTGCGTGCGCTGCTGCAATGGCTGCTGGCCCCGGCCATGCAGCCATTGCCTCTGCAGCCGAAGCACAAGCCCTCCGTGCTCAAACATCTGACCACGCGCCTAAGCCAGCTGCTGCCGGGCAACGCCATTTCTTCTTCCCTGGCTGACGCCTGGCCCTGGCTGTGGGCCGTGGCCGCCCGCACCCGCCAGCCCGAAGGCATGTTTGAGGAGTTGACGGCAGTGGTGCCGACGGATTACATCGGCGTTGTTCGTCCCTGGGCACCCGGGTGGCACTTCGAGGTGAAAACCAACACCTGGGTGGAGCAGTGGAAGCCGGGCAAGCCCACGGTCACGCATCAGTACACGGTGCTGCAGTTTCCGAGCAAGTACACCAGCCAGACACCCCCGTCGCCGTTGCTGCTGTATTCGCAGCACGCCCGCTTCGCGGCCATGCAGCACGCTGGCTGGGTGCTGCCCCTTGACTACCGGTTCGTGGCCAGCCTAGTGCCGCACAACCCAGCGCCCCTGCACTGGCACGTAGTCCGTACCGCCGCCTGGGCCGATGGTTTGGAATCTTTGGAACGGGACGTAGTGCAGGCCGCCTTGCAGGAGCTGCTGGCCCCCGGCCCGGCCTTCACGGAACCTACCACCCTGCTGCTGGCACTGGGGCTGATGCACAAAGTCCCGGCGTGCCGGGCCCTGGCCCTGGAAGTATTGCTGGCGGCCTGCGCTACGGGTCGGCTGGTGCCCGCCACCCTGGGCACAACGCTGGGCCGCTTCCTGGCCAACGAGTTTGTTCCCGTGCAGCGCCTGGCCGACAACCTGCAGCAAGCCCGCGCCATTGATGCCGCCACGGACGACGCGCTACAGCAAGTGTTGGATGCCCTGTTGCCTGAACTACCCGTCGCGCCACTGCGCAATACCAAGAAGCTGGTTGAACTGTATGCCGAGCTGGCCAGCCGTAGCGGCCGACTGCCAGCAGAGGCTGCACAACCCAATTTGCGCCATTGGAAAGCCACTGCCACGCTGAAAAAAGCCATTGGTGAGCTGGTGTAACGCAGCCAGGCAGTACACCTGAGCCTCTTAACGACCGGCGACTCAGCCGTGCGTAGCCCTACTATGCTACGAGCGACCTTCGAGTACGGACGGAGGTGGCTGGAGCTGGACTTATTTCCTATTCAATGCAGCGGACACTTCAACAGTGTCGAGGCCAGTGTAAGCGCAGAAGTCCTGCACGGTGACCAGGGCGCCTTGCGGTTTGCCGGCGGCCTGGCGGGCGCGGCGCAGCAGGCGCTTGGCCGCGTCGTAGCTGCGGCCGGTGAGGGTGGCTACGTCTTTCGGATAGAGGCAGATGCGCGGCATGGAAGTATAGTGGGGTATGCGGGGTTAATTGGGGCAGCAAGCGAATATTAGCAAAAATAGTTGCACAACTTTGGTGTACACCAGCGCCGATATACCTGCTGCGCGGATCTGGTGAGCAACTTTTTTTCACCCTAACCCTTCTTACAACGATGGCACAACAAACCGGAATTCTGGGGTTGCGCGGCACGGTGGGCGGGTTGGTGTTCCGCAAAGACGGTTCGGTGGCGCAAAAGCCGGCGAGCAACAAAGCGGCTTTCGCCAACAAACCCAGCATGGAGCGCACCCGCGAAAACGCCAACGAATTTGGCCTAGCGGCCAAGTACAGCAAGCTGCTGCGCGACGCGCTGCGGGTAGCCATTTCGGCGGCCAGCGACAGTCAGGTGGCGGCCCGCCTGACCAAGGTGATGCGCGAGGTTATCGCACTGGACGACACCAACGACCGGGGACAGCGCGTGTTCGACGCGGCCAATTCGGCCCCGCTGCTGGGCTTCAACTTCAACGCCGGGGCCGGCATCGGGCAGACGATGTACTTCCCGTTTGAGGTGACGGGCAACGGCGCGGACGTGACGCTGAGCATCCCGGCGCTGAACCCCGTCTCGGACATTGCCGCGCCGCAGGGCGCCACCCACTTCGAGGTGGTGTTTGCCGCGGCCGAGCTGGACATGGAGACGATGACCTTCTCGGGGGCCCGCGTGGCGGCTCCGCTGGGGGTGCTGCCCATCAACACTGCTCCGCTGGCCAACCAGCAGGTGGTGGCCAGCTTCGCGGCCGTGCCGGCCGCCGCTTCGCTGGTGGTGGGGGTGGTAGGCATCAACTTCTACCAGCAGGTGAACGGCAAAAACTACCCGCTCAACAACAACAGCACCAACCCGCTGGCCATTGAGTACGTGGCGTAGAGGCGCCGCAGCATAGGAGAAGCGGCCGGCTGGCAACGGCCGGCCGCTTTATTTTTCAACTCTGTAACACCTTTTCTCATGCCTCTGACGGCGTATCAAACCCAATACAAGCGGCGCATGAAGCGCGCTATCAGCCTGCGGGCGAAAGCAGACCGCAAAGCCCGGCGCTACGCGCAGCTGCTGGCCGACGCCCTCACGCTGGGCAGCAGCGCGGCCGCGCAGATGAACGCGCTGAACCAGCTCTACAACGTGGACGTGAGCACGCAGACACTACTTGTGCACGACCTGCAGCAGCTGGTGACGTCGGCGCAGTTGACCGGCACCCTGGCGCAAAGTACCCCTGGGGAAGAAGTCGTGTTGTTCAACCAGATTCCAGATGGTAACGGCGGGCAGCCCCTGCCAGCTGATCCGCTGTTTGGGGAGCTGGTAGCCACGCCGCCCGTGGTGGTAGACCCACCGGTACTGCAGGCGGTGGTGAAATCACCGTCACCCGTAGCAGAGAAGCAGCTAGAGCCACAACTGGAGTCGGTTTCAGATACGGAGCAGACCCTGTAGCGACACCTAGTGCAGGGTGAACACAAGGCCGGTTTCCACTAATTGCGGGGGCTGGCCTTTTTGCTGCCTGAAAGCGGATTGTATGCTGATCTACGGCCAGACCATGCTGAGGCCTGGCCCGCTCTGTATCCGGTCGCGCTGTTAACCGATGCAACAGGTCAATTTCATTTGGGTGAGGTTGGCCTGTTACGCTATACAGACAGGTCTATTCAGGTATATAGTCCCAGAAAACGCCGCCTCGTAGAGCCGGCGTGTTTTGTATTGTGCCAAATGCGCTACCTGCGTGCCATCATCAGCTAAATAGAATTGCCTGTAACGATTGTCTATATTTGGCTGAATCTATTCTCTTTTTATATGACACAACTTATACGATCTGTCTTGCTTACGCTTAATGGGTGCCTGTGGGCTACCTCCCTGGTGGCCCAGCCCACCGTGCAGTTGCTCACCCCTGCCCGTAATGCCATAGTACCCCGCGCGGGCACCGTGCAGGTAACATTTGATAGGCCTTTGGCTGCGCGGTCCAGCAGCAGCATCGGCATGTACAGTACGCAGCGTGGAGGGATGAAGGTAGGCACGGCCACGGTTTCGGGTGCACAACTCACCTTTCGGCCTACGACGCCCCTGCTGGCCGGGGAACAGGTGTGGGTAACATTGCGCCGCGACTCCGTACGCGGCACCAACCAGCTGACCATGCCGGGTCCTGATCAGGTATGGCCGCTGCGGGCTGAGGCCACCGGGGGTACGGGGCTGCTTACCCCCGCCGCCCGCCTGGCCTGGCAGGGTCCGCCCGAGCTTCTGGTCACAGCCGACCTGGACGGTAACGGCACGCCAGATATACTAGCCACGCGCAGCATCAACGGCGACTACACAAGCCGGGTGAGTATGCGCTTCAATGATGGTTCCATTCGCTATAGACCCGTAGCCGACATAATTATTCCCTACGTTGCCAGAACCCTTGTCAGTGCAGACGTGGATAATGATGGCGATTTGGATGTGATGACTACAGGCGACCGGCAGGTGGGCTCTACCACCATGCCTTATCTATCTGTGTTACGTAACCAAGGCAACGGCACATTCACTGCAGAGCATATCCAAGCAAGCAGTGCCGCCGGTGACAACTTGATTCCGGCCGACATGGACGCGGACGGTGACTTGGATCTGGTGCACGCTGGAGCAACGACTTCGGGAAGTTGCCGGCTGGCCATGTATCTGAACAGCAATGGACAATTCACTGGTTCCAGCAGGATTTTAGGCTCTGTAGCCTGTCTCACCCTGCTGCAGCTTGGCGACCTGGATAACGATGGTGACCTGGATGCAGTGGGCGCGGATGGCGGCATGCTTTACACCTACCTAAACGGCGGGGCTGGCAGCTTCCGGCTAGGCTCTAGTTGGACGCCGTCGGCCCGGGCCCGGCATTTGCAACTCGCCGACCTTAATGCGGATGGCTACCTAGATATACTCACTACTCATGATGAATCGACTGGCGGTGTCACTCAACAGCGCTTTCGGCTGTGGCAGAACCGGCAGAACCTAACATTTAGCAGCACCCCTCTGCAGGCTACTGGTTATGTAAAGGGCATGACAGTCGCCGATGTGGATGGAGATGCTGATGTGGATGTTGTGTACGCCTATGATAGCCGTATTGCCACCCTGCTGAATAACGGAACGGGCAACTTTACGGCAGGCTCCGATCAGGAGCAGGCTTTTCAGCTGCAGACCTACCGTTCTGAGGTGTTGGTGGCAGCCGATGTGGACTCCGACGGTGACATGGACCTGATGACCACTGTTTTCGATACCGACCAAGCCGCCATTCAAGTGCTGCGAAATGGCCCGGCCCCTGTTGCCCCTTATGCCGTGCAAACTACCACTCCGGCGGCCCACCGGGTGGCCATGCGGACAGCCCCGGTGACTGCCACGCTCAGTACCTCTATGCAACCAGCGGCAGCCGGTGCATTGCGTGTGTCGGGCAGCCAGAGCCGCGGCCTGATCTCCGGCACCGCCAGCACCAGCGGCAACACCCTTGGCTTTGTACCTGCCGCCGCATATGCTCCTGGCGAACTGGTGTCCGCTACGCTACCAGTTGGTACGATGAGTGCGGCCGGTATACCATTGGCCCAGCCCTACGTGTGGCAATTTGTTGCCGCCTCTACGGGTGGATCGGGACGCTTTGCCGGCAGGCAGTTTCTTACTATTCCTCCCCACTTTGTTTATTGTATCCGCTTGGCTGACATTGACGGGGACCAAGACCTGGACATTCTGACCTCTCTGAGCGACGACATCAATCCGGTTTATTATCCAAGTCTGCCTCCCATTTTGAGCCTGCGGCGCAACGAGGGCAATGGGCGCTTTGCAGCACCGGTTCCCTTACTAGGAAGTGACGTGCGAGCTGAGCAATTCTGGCTGCGGGACGTGGATAACGACGGGGACTTGGACTTTGTGGGCGGGGCCTACCGTAAAGGTACTCAAGGAGTAAATACAGCGGCCCAATCAGTATGGCTGAACGACGGGCGTGGCACTTTCACAGAGCAGGGCATCATTGACAATCTCTACGTGAACGCGCGAGTGCACGCGGTTGGCGACCTGAATGGTGATGGGTTTGTGGATGTTGTAGCGGCCGGCGGCCCTCGATTGAACGACGGCCGCGGCAATTTTAACGGGAGTGGCCGTTTTGCCCGCACTGACATCCGAGGAATGCTTCTCACGGACGTTGACAATGATGGCGACCTGGACGCTCTATATTCTGACGCCGCAAGCGGGCGGTATATGATTAGCCTTAATGATGGGGCGGGCAACATGGCCGCAAGCCTACCTACTGCTATCGTAAGCGGTACAGACAACATCATGGCCCGTGATATGGACGGCGATGGGGACATCGACGTGGCTGCGTATAGCTCAGTTGGATACACTAGGGTACACACCAACAATGGCCAAGGCATATTCAATGCCGTTTCCAGCGTCTTGCCTGGCTACCCCATTGCCGTGGGGGACTTAGATGGTGACACCGACGTAGACATTGTTACCACTACGTCGGTGGGTCTGAACTCAGGCCCAGCCGACTTCAGCACTACTCTCCCGAACAACTTGCTGCGCAACGATATATACTGGGCTGAGCTGGGTGACCTGGATGGTGATGGTGACCTGGATTTTGCGGGCTGTGGCTACAGGTATTTGTCTACTTCCGATTGGGTGATTAGCTTCAATGAAGGTGGGGCGCCGTTAGCTGGCACTTTGCCAGCTGCGCCCCTCAATTCGTTGACCTTCTGGCCTAACCCGGTGGCTTCCAACGGCACCATCACGCTGCAAATCCCGCAAGCAGCTACTGTGCAGCTCCGCACTCTAACAGGACAGCAGCTCTGGCACCGCACCGGTGTACGTGGTGCCGTGCCCATCGGAAATCTCGCGGCGGGGATGTATCTGCTAACTGTGCAACTACCAGGTCATTCGCCCGAAACCCGACGGCTTGTAGTTCAGTAGCGCCATTATTACCGCGCATCTGGACTGACTCTTTCCAGCTGCGAGACTGTTAACACTGCTTGGTTTGGGGAGTGGTTCATAATGCGGTTAGCTCGTTGGCCCCGGCGTTTCCAGATAGGCCTATCTACAATTCGGCCCAAAGATTACATGAGAAAGGTGGCGCCGGCGGTGCGGGCGGGCAGCCGGCCCGATGCCCACAATTCCAATCATAGGGCACTTATATAGTGTGCAATTGGCTAGGTTTACTTACGTGCCATTCGGTTGAAATCACCTAATAAAGCAGTCATCTCCGGGGTCTGAAAACGAGACACTTTGGTAATTATTTGCTCAAGCAACTTCTCAGTTTCAAACTGAGCATACCATGCAAGGCGAAATGGACCAAATCGGGTATCTGATGGGCTGCCGAAGCTGAAGTTGAATTTCTCCCGCGCCAGATACTCTCGCTCTACCCCTTTGTCAATTCGCTCAAAACATGACAACAGCGTGTTGAATCTAGAGTCTGCTAACAATCTGGCAGCCTCGTCAACCTTGTAGTTTCGGTCGCCACCCCTTACTTCCAATACAAATTCCCCCTTCCAAGCCATCACCAAGCAAATAGAAAATTCGCCGTATTGAGTGAGATACCAGACCATGGCCAACTCGCTAGAATCAAGCGGCTTGAAGCTCCAGCCTTCCACTTGGTGGTCCTTGAGAAAATGGCTACTGATTCGTACGAAGGCCGTGCGGTACATTGCCTGTCTTAGCACCTCCTTCTGATCCGCTAGCGCAAGAAACGCACTCCACTTTTCGGGAGTGTCGAATAGTTGAACGGCCTGGTTTATTTCTTCGGTCTGCATGACAGCTTAGTTTGAATGCCAGAATTGAATATACTGCTCGGTAAACTCTCGCAGGCGATGATTGTCAGGAGCGATAAGCGCTAAAGAGTTTTTCAGCCATTCAGTCACAAGATCCTTGAATAAGTGATGCTCAATGATGTTCTCTGGCACTGTTTCGGGCAGTTCAGCGCTCAAGTTGCTCGGCTTACTTACGGACTGTTTATCTGCTTGCTTCCATGACTCCGGAGACAGATACACAATCCGGTAATGGTTTTTTGATGGGTTTATCAAATCGTATGATGGTGCATGTCGCTCTAATTGCTTTCGATAGATTTCCTGATACCAATATCTATACAGCTGGTTGGGCTGATCGTAAGCATAGTTGGATTTATTTTCAATCACAACTACAGTGTGAGGAAACATCCTCTTGATGAGCACATCGACCCTACCTATTTCTGCGGTTACAATCCAAGGAGAAGCCGATGCACTGTCTGGCTGGCTAATTTTCAGCAAACGAAGAAATTCCACCAAGAAAAGAGGGCCTTGTCCATGAGAGGCACGCGGATCAAGAAAATAAGCAAGCAGCCGGCTATGGGTAGTTTCGCCTGGATTGAAGAAACGGAATACATTCAAATCATGGCTTTTCAACCGGTTCTGCTCGCGGCTAACGGCCTTATTACTAGCAATTGCAGGAATAAGCTCAGCTAAGGAATGGTTCCGCTTCTGCTGCCGTCCTGCATAGAGTCCGGCGATGCTATCAATAATTGATGCCGTGATCATCAAATCATTATGATCCATAGTACAGCGAGAAGCAATAAAACGGTAGTATACAGATTGAGCAAAATAAGTGAATCACAACTAGTGCTACCAATCAGGACCAATACATATCAAGCAACTGAGCAGAATGAGTTGCTGATACAAGCACACGGTTGTCACTAGCAATACTAACTACTACAGCCAGATGCAAGGTAATCATGGACTGTAAGCAAGCATCGTAGTAACAGGAACAAGACGAGCAGGTGTGGCAACCGGTGTTGGCGATTTTACCGCTAAGCCTTGATCTTGTTGAGCATAGGCCCGCAGCAGGCGCTGATACTTTTTGCGGCCCTGCTCCATGAGGGCGGCATCGGCGCTTACCTCCACCACCCAAAGCTCGTGGGGGGCCTTTTTCTGCACCCCGATGATGAGGAAGCGGTCGGCCTGAAGGACGTCGCAGTAGAAGGCGGCCTGGCGGTCGTAGTCGTACTGCTCGATGGTGGCTAGGAACCGGGCTCGGTCGGGGCAGCTGGTGGTTTTGAAGTCTATGAGGGTGAGGCGGCGGCCGGCGCGGCTGCGCACGAGCAGGTCGGGGCGCACCTTTACCGCAATGCCGGTTTCGATGTGCACGGCGGTGTGGGTCAGCTCGGGCGTGCCGCGGTAGAGCAGGTCGCGACAGTAGCGCTGGCGGCGCACTTGGCAGGCCAGCATCTCCAAGTCGGCCCAATGGACGCCGCGCTCGTCCGAGTCGTGCATCATCAGCAGCAGCTTGAACCAAGCCCCACGCTGCGCGAGGTCCAGGGCCTGTACGCCCTGGTCTTTGTGCCAGTCGCCGGGGTAAAATTGGATAGCTGGAAGTTTCATCGAGGTGAGCTGTTAGCTATTGGCTGTTAGCCGTTAGCGTCGTTCAAAAACCAGGAGCTATCAGCTAAAAGCTTAGAAGCAGCTGGCGGTCGGGGGCGCACTTGCCGCGCAGGGCAGCTTCGACTTCGACTATGGTTTGATGCGCGGCGGTTTCGAGCAGGCCGGCGTAGGAATAGGCGCCGGGGGTTTCGTCGTCGAAGGCCACGTGGGGGCTGGTGAGGTTGAGCACTTTGCCGCCGGCCAGCTCGCGGCGGCCGATGAGGGTGATGCCGGCGCCGGCCTTACTGAGCGAGAAGCCCGTGACGGTGAAGAGACGAAACAGCGCGGGCAGCTCCTCGGCCTCGTCGGGCCAGAAATCAGGCGTTTCCAGCAGCTGCTCGGTGAGCAGGCAGAGGTGGGGCACCAGGCGAGTGAGGCAGTGCAGCAGGTCAGGGTGGACGGGCTCGTGGCAAGTCAGGGCGAAGGCACGGGGTGGCGCGTCGGCGGTGCGCTGCTCGGTAAACTCGCAGGTAAGCTGGCCTTCCTTGATTTTGGCCTTCTGCACGGTGATAAGGGACTGAAGCGCGGGGTTGTCGGGGCCGACAACTGGCAGTAGCTGGGACATAGCAGAATAGATTGGCATCGGGTAGCAGCAGCCCGCAGTGGCCGATAAGCGCCGGCGCGGGTAGACGATGAAGACGATTAGGCAGCTGGGATCAGCAGCGCCGCTGCCTCCTCCCCTTCCAGGGGCAGGCGGTGGTAGCGGCGCAGGTAGCGCACGAGCTCGGAGAGGCAGAAGCACCAGAACTTCTCGTTGATGCGCACGCCCTGCACGCGGCCCTTGCGGCGGGCTTTGCGCAGGCCTTCGGGGGTGAGGCGCAGGAAGGCGGCGGCTTCCCGGACCGTGAGGATGCGGTCGGGCGCGGGCGGGGGTGGCGCGGGGGTGGCAGCTTTCAGAGCCTGCACGTCGGAGAGCAGCTGCTGCCACTCTTGTTCGGAAACCAGGATGGCGTGCTGCATGGCTAGGCGGCGGTGACTTTGGTGACGCGCTTCTCCAGGTCGGCAATGCGCTTGCGCTCCTCTTCCACCACGCAGATAAAGGCCACGTCGGCGTTGTGGTAGCGGCCGCTGAGCACGTTGTAGACCTGCTGCTTGGAAAACTCCTGCCCCCGGGCGGCCAGATACTCGACCGTGCGGCGGGCGTAGTCGTTGCGCTTGGGCAAGGTGGCCCGCAGCTCCGAAATCTTCTTTGCCAATTATTCTATTTTGTTTGCTGTTTTGTATCTTTGTTTAGACCTTAGTCGTACAAACCTGGCGAACAAACTTGATTTACACAACAAAAGTCTACACCAAAACAGCAAAAATAGTGGCACAAGAAATGCAAGTCGGGGACCGTATCAGCGCTATTTTGCAGCATTATAGCCTTTCCGCCTATAGTCTGGCGGCGAAACTGGGCTACGAGGGTCCCCAAAAGTTGTACAAACTAGTCCAGAATAAGTCGAAGCCCGGCTACGAAACTTTAATGGACATCCTCAACCAGTTTCCGGAGCTGAGCGCCGAGTGGCTGATGCGCGGGGACGGGCCGATGGTACGGGACGAGCCGGCAGCGCCGGCGGCAGCTTATCCGGGCATCCCCTACGCCGTGGCCGTGGACGCCAGCGGCGAGGAGCTTATCAGCGTGTGGGGCATCAAGGCGCAGGGCGGCTATATGCTGGCGCGGGCCCAGGGCCAGGAAGCCTCCGCACCGCTGGATACCATCAGCGTGCCAGGCTACAAGGGCCGCACGGTGCGGGCCTTCGAGGTGGCCGGGGACAGCATGCAGCCGATCATCAACCAGGGCGACCTGGTTATTGCCACTATTACGGAGCGGCTGGATTTGATTCAGCCCAAGCACGTGTACGTGGTGATTACCGACGAGCTGGTGACGGTGAAGCGGTTGCGCGGGCCGGTGAAGAAAAACGAGCCGCTGGAACTGCTCTCGGATAACCGCTACTACGACCCGTTTGTGCTGCCGCAGAAGGATGTGCGGGAAATCTGGCACGTGCAGGCGCTGCTCACGCGCAGCATCCCGGCCAACCGGGACGAGGCGTACGACCGGATGCTGGTGCTGATGGAAATGCTGGCCCAGGACTCGCAGCAGCTGCGCAACCTGCAGCTGGACGTGGCGGCCCGCTACGACGTGAAACTGATGGGCGAAAACGAGTAAAACTTAGTGCTGTCACCAAGACGTTACTACCTACTCTGAAACGCGGAGTTAATGGATAGTAAATCAAGAAGTTAGGAGCTTTCCGAAAGTAGCTGCGAGTACCCCGGATCCGGGTAAAGCGGATCACGCAGCTGCGCAGCCATGCCATGCCATGCCATGCCATGCTCTACTCGCGGCAGCCCGAACGTGGTAAGGCTGCCACGGTAGCCCTCGAACTTCATCAGGCCCAGCTTTTCGGTAGCCATCTTCTTCAGCGCTGCTTCCGAAGTCACGTTGTAGAAGTGCATCGTGGTCTGGTCGCCGTCTTCATCGCCTACTTTGGCCTCCAGACGTGTGTTGCTGCGCAGGATACTGATGGCACGCACCCCCATCGCGGCGCTTATAGGTCAGGTCGGCTTCCACCACGTTGGGCGGCAACTGGCGGGCCGCGTCGCCCGTGAGGCGGTAGAGCACCACGTCCTTTGCCTGCTTATCAGTATAGGCCAGGCCCGCAAACAGCGTGGCACCCCGGAAATAGATAGTCAGGCCAAACTCCTCCTTCAGCTTTTCCAGCGCCTTGTACTTGCTCACGCGGTCCAGCCGGAACGGCGCCAGCGTCACGTCGGGCACGCTCAGGCTCACGGGGCCGTCGTAGAGGTAGCGCAGCACTTCCTTCAGGCTGATGCTCTTCCAGGCCTTATTCACGGTTTCATGCTTCAGCTGGTAGGCGGCATCCTCCAGACGCAGGCTGAAGGGCACGTTGGGCATCACTTCCGCGACGTAGCCCTCAAACTCCGGGAAATACTGGCCGTCGCAGCCCATTTCCACTTTCACCCGCATACCGGTTGTGATCTACTTCTCCAGGCGCGTGCGCAGACCGCCCAGCTTCAGCGTGGCGCTGTCGCCGATGCTCTTCCACGAGCTGGTGGCCTCGAACTCCGACAGCGCCAGGCTGGCATCGAACTGGCCGATGGTGACTCTAGCGTTGAACGAGTACATTGGTAGGGAGTAGTTTTTCCAGATCATCCCGCAACAGTAGCTCCGCATCGAAGTCGCTGTAGCCGGTAAACTTGTAAGGCTGGTAGTGCAAAACGCCTTCCTCCGCTGGCAAACGCAGGTTTTCCAGCGCAATCCGGGTGATGTTGAACAGGCCCAACAGCGGGCACACGATGTCCAGGCTTTGCTTTTTCTTGAACAGGTTGCGCAGCTGGAGCACCTGCGTCTCCGGGTAATCGTCGCTGTCTTCATTCAGCACCACGCCCCGGATGGCAATGGCGTAATCGTCCAGGCCCATGTTCTCCTTCACGGTGCCGTCGTAGCCGGCCAGTGGCGTCCGCACGATGCTCTTGCTCACGCTGATTTCCACCAGCGGCTCAAACGGCAGCGTGAACCCGTCCAGCGTCACAGGCATGAAAATGGGCGTGCCCAGGTAGTGAGCCGGGGCGGCGCTCTGCCGGGCAATAGTAGCTGCGTCGCGCTTCTGGATATCCGCCGACCGGAGAATATCCACCCGCGCCTGCTCTGCCCGAGTGCCAGGACATGGCAGGCCCACAAAGCCAAAATGCTTGCGGTATAAGTCGAGAGGATTGCGTTCGGCCATTACTGTAGGGCTTGCTCCGCGCCACTCACGGCCCGGATGAGAGTTTCCTTAATGAAGTCTTCCAGCTCAGCTTTGCTGGCCTGGTTGGTGCTCGTAATGATTTTCACATCCTTCACCAGGCCGCCGTTGATGGTTACCATCACATTGCGCACCTGACGGCCGCCGTCCGTCACGGCCTTCAGCCCGCCCTTCAGCTTGCCACCGCCAGAGCCACCACCACCGGGCGCCGGTGGCGGCGCGTTGAATGGCGACAGCACCGACTTCTTCGGGCCACCAGTCGCCTCCGCTGCCTTACTGGCGGCCATCGAATCGTCGTAGCCCTTGTTAAAGCTGCCTTTGATGTCGAGGTTGCGAACTGCCACAACGAACCGGGCCATGTTGGCCGCGAAGGCTGCCGGGTTGAAGATGTTGGCTATGGCCAGCCCCAACAGCTTGATAGAGTCCCAGAGGGAAAGCAGCACGCTACCAATACCCGCCAGCACAGCCCGGAAAGTCGAGGAGCTTTGATACAGCGCCACAAAGCCGGCAATAGCCGCGGCAATCCAGCCCACTATGGGAATGTTGAAAATGGCAGTGCGGATGGCTAGCAGGGCATATTCCAGTAGGAAAGTGGCGCCCACGCTGGCCACCATGCTAGCGACCCACGCCAGTCCAGATAACCTGAGCAGCCATGCTGGCCAGTATCACGGCAATGCCTGCGCCCAAGCCCTCCGCAATAGCCTTGATGCCGTTCAGGTTCTCGCCTACCCACGTAAAGCCGGCATCCAGTACATCCAGCCCATAGTTGACGTAAGGCAGCAGCCGGTAACCCAGGCTGAGCATGACGGCCTTCATCCTGTTCATGAAGCCCGCAATACGATCCGACATGTTGGCGCTGTTCTTCAACGCCTGATCCATCTCGCCCGTGCTGTTGGTAGTGGCCTTCGTGAACTCGTTGAGCTGGCCACTGTTCTGCGCCAGCACCGAAAAGGCGGCGGCCTGCGCATCCAGCCCCAACCCGGACAGGAATGCCTGGCGCTGCTTGTCATTCATACCCGCCGTTTTGGTGCTCAGATCAGCCACGATGGCCGTGAGGTCGCGCATCTTGCCAGCTTGGTTGAAGATGGTAATGCCGCTCCGCTCGAAGCCTGCCTCAGAAGCTGTTTAAGTTAATCAGCCGGGATTAGCTTTGCTGGATGCAGCAGAAGCGGTATAGTTCAGACTTGACGGAGCGTCAGTGGACGAAGCTAGCGCCCTTATCCGTGGTGCAGCGCACGAGTAAGTGGCCGCTGCGTGCGGTGGTAGATGGCATCTTCTACGTGCTCAAAAACGGTTGTGTGTGGCGCGACGTGCCGGCAGACTTCCCTCCCTGGCCTACGGTGTACTATTATTTCAGTAAGTGGACTGCCGATGGCACTTGGCAGCGAGTGAGTGGTTGTTTGACGCTGGAAGCCCGCGAGCGGGTAAAAAAAATGCCCAGCCCAGGGCGGCCATCCTCGACAGTCAAAGCGTGAAGAACACGGCCACCAGCACCTGCCAAGTGGGCTACGACGCGGGCAAACGCATCAAGGGCCGCAAGCGCTTCTTTCTGGTCGACACGCTGGGCAACCTGCTTACTTGCTGCGTCATGGCGGCCCACTGCCACGATGGAGCCAGCGCCGCCCGCCTCTGGGACGCACTGGCGCTGGGCAGCGAGTTGCTTGACCGGCTGCAGACCGTGTTCGTGGACGGCGGCTTTGGCCGCCGCTTCCGCCAGCACTTGGCGGGCCGAGGCCTGCAGGCACAGGTGCCGATGGGCGTAGTGGCCGATAAAGGCCGCTTTTTTATCCACGCCAAGCGCTGGGTCGTGGAACGCAGCATTGCTTGGGCCGGTACCAACCGCCGTTTGGCCAAAGACTACGAACGAAAAACCCAGCACGCCAACGCTTGGCTATACCTAGCCAACATCCGACGACTCACCAAGCTAACTTAAACAGCTTCTAAGATACGGAACACCCATTTTCAGACACAGCCTAGACCACCTCACCTTTGTTTACCACCGTGACGAGATGTGCGGGCAGTGCAGCAGTGCCATCATGGTCGGACCGAGGTTGCCCAGCAACTTATGGGCCTTCTCGAGCGGAGTACTGTTGTCGCTCAGATGATGACTACCCTTACTTACAGCATATCCAGCTGCTCTAGCGCCTCTGGCTTGTGCAATGAATGCGTGAGGTCACTGCTAGGCAGTCGTCGTACGAGCAAAAATGAACCTGTGAAGAAGGCAGCTTTCGGGCGAGGTGCAGGGGGTATTATTGCTGAACTGGCTGCTACAAACCATCAGTACTACCACTGATGGGTTAGTATACACTCTTACAGGGTGCGTAACGGCCACCAAACGCAGTAGCGGGCTGAAACAGCATAAACCATTTCCCGCTTCCGTTGGGTAGCCGTATATTTGAAGGATATAGCCTCTTGATTTTTGCTTTTTGGCGGCAGGAGGAGCTAGTCTGTTATCCTGCTTTCTTGTTTACATCCGTGTGCCTACCCATTTCGTGACCCATTCCGTCGTCACAGCCACCGTTGCTGCTTCGTCCCTCCGTATTGCGTTTGTCAGTTCCTGCTCCGGCGAATGGGGAGGCAGTGAAGAACTGTGGTCCGGCACGGCGCTGCTGCTGGCCCAGGCAGGGCACACGGTGCGGGCCTTCAAAACCAATGTGAATGCCAACCACCCTCGCCTGGTAGCCCTGCGCGCGGCCGGCTGCCCCATTACCGACCTTACCCCGGCCGTGACGCTACGCAAGCGCATTACCAACCGGCTGCTGCCCTACCGCCGACAGTATACCTGGCGCAAAATCAGCCAGCAGCTGCTCAAGCGGGGCCTGCGCGCCCTGGAGCCCCAGCTCACCGTTATTTCGCAGGGCTCCAACTACGACGGGTTTGTGCTGGCCGACGTGTGCCGCAGCATGGGCCTGCCCTACGTGCTGTTGTCGCAGAAAGCCATTGACTTTTTTCTGCCCCCCGACCTGGAGCGGGGCTTGGTGCAGGAAATTTACCGGCTGGCCCAGCGGTGCTACTTCGTGTCGCGCCACAACCTGGAGCTGACGGAGCTGCAGCTGGGTATGCGGCTGCCGGAGGCGGAGGTGGTCTGGAACCCCTACAACGTACCCTTCGCGGGAGAACTGGCGTGGCCCCCTCCTACTGCTGCCGAGGTGGTGCAGCTGGCGTGCGTGGCCCGCCTGCACGTGCCCGACAAAGGCCAGGACCTGCTTTTGCAGGTCCTGGCGCAGCCGAAGTGGCGGCAACGGGCCGTGCACGTTACCCTGTATGGAGATGGCCCGGATGAGGCCGCTATTCAGGAGATGATTGCCTTTCTGGGCTTGCAGGATAAGGTGAGCTTCGGCGGCCATACCTCCGACGTGGCGGGCATCTGGCGCAGCCACCACGCGCTGATATTGCCCTCACGCCACGAGGGCCTGCCCCTGGCTTTGGTCGAGGCCATGCTGTCGGGGCGGCCCACTATTGCGGCCGATGCCGGCGGCATCGCCGAGCTGCTGACCGACGAAGTAACCGGGTTTCTGGCCGCCGCCGCTACCGTGTCGGCCCTCGATGAAGCCCTGGAGCGGGCCTGGGCAGCTCAGGCAGCTTGGCCGCGTCTCGGGGCCGAGGCTGCCCGGCAGGCCCGGGCCACCGTGCCGACAGATGCTCCGCGGCTGCTGGCCCAGAAACTGCTGAATCTGGTGGCCGTTAGCGCCAGCTAGGCCAGGCGGCTCATTACTTTGCGGACAACCAGCGAGCCGGCCCAGCCAAAGAGGTACACGGTTTGCCAGAAGCGCAGACCGAATAGCAACAGGTGCAAGGCTAGCACCCACCCATCGATGGGGTGGCGCAGGCTCAGGACCAGCACGAAGGCCAGGGGGTAGAACACCTCGTAGTACTCGCCCAGCAGGATGCGGGAATTGGGCTGGAGCACCCGGGGCGGACTGCTCCAGAGGCGCCACTTAAAGGCTTCCATGGCGGCATACACACCCAGCAGCAGCACCGGCCAGATCTGCTGGCTCAGCACCAGCATGGTGCCAAAGGCCAGCACTTCAATTGGAAACACCACGTATTGCCCGAAACGCTGGGCAAACCGGGCGCCGCGCAAGCTTACCCAGGTACTGACGCCGGCCTGCGCATCGGCCTCCACGTCGTCGAGCTGGTGCAGCAAGATGTTGCGGATGCCACAGGCCAGGGCCCACACGCCCACGGCAGCATACCACAGGCCCGGCAGCGGATGGCTGGTCCAGGCCGAAACCAGGGAGACGGTGAGCAGCTGGGGAAACAGGTGGGAGCCCGAGGCATCGGACAGAACCCCGGCCAGGCCCCGCTTTTTCAGCCGGATGGGGGGCAGGGAATAACAGGAAAACGCCACCCACGAGCCCAGGTACAGCATGCCACTGAGTGGGCTGGTGTGCCAGAAATACACGCCCAGCACCAGGCCCGTGCCCAGGCAGAGCACCAGCAGCGCCATCGGGAAAACGGTGGGCTTGTTGGCCACCCGGTTATATTTGCCGCCGGCTTGGTCGTCGGCCTGGTCGGTCCAGTCGTTGATGACGCTGACGTAGGTGGCGCCCACCGTGAGACTCAGCAGCAGCAGCAGCAGCTTAGGCAGCAAAGGCCACACCGTTATGCCGGCCAGGCAGGCAGAAGCGTAAAACGTAGCCAGAACCGGCGAAAATTTGCAACTCCACCAATCCTGCACCCGAGCTATTTCAGCTAACTGACCACTGAAACCCAAGGCAGCCGGAGCTTGTACTCGTGCCATTATACTAAATTGTAGCTAAGATAAGAATGACGGATCGTCGCCGATAAGCCGCAGCTCTTTACTTTGTACAAAGTAAAGAAATAATTTACAATTATCGGCCACAACTCGACACGATCACTTTAATTCTTCCTAAAATAATACGTAAGATTGCGCCCTGTATTTGTAGAGCACAATACTTCTGGCAGAAGTTCAAAACGCCTTAGCCCCCTGTTTCGCCCGCCTACCGGCTAAGCTGCTTTTCTTATCTATCGTGCCTGATATCCGTCTCCGCTTTCTTAGTTCTTCCTGCCGTATCATGCAACCCGAACCGCTTCCCTTGGCCCCCGTCGCTTCCGCGCCCTCCGACCTCAACCCGGCTATTGAGCGGGCTCTGACCTATCTGCACCGGCGCCAGCTGGCCGACGGGCAGTTTGCCGTGTATTGCGCCCTCGAGCTGCCCATGCAGGGCTGGCGCTACGCCGACAGCGCCGTGTTTCCCACGGCCCTGGTGGCGCATTGCCTGCTGCACGCCGAGAAGCAAAGCGCCCTGGCAGATGAAATGCTGAGCCAGGCCACCGAGTTTATGCGCAATCAGATGAACCACGGCGGCCTGTGGAATCATTTTACCAACCTGCACCACCTGCGCCACCTCTGCCCGCTCGACATCGACGACACGGCCTGCGTGTCGGCGGTGCTGCGGGCGCGGGGCGTTGCCTGCCCGGTACCAACCAACGTGCCGCTGATTTTGGCCAACCGCAACCACGAGGGGCTGTTTTACTCTTGGTTTCTGCTGCGCCTGCGCTGGGTGCCCAACCGCACCTTCTGGCGGGTGGCGGCCCGCGAGCTGCTGCACCCGGTGAAAAGCCTGCTGTTCTGGCGCGGGGTGGAAGCCAGCCGTAACGACGTGGACGGTGTGGTCAACGCCAACGCGCTGTATTACCTGGGCGACATTCCCGAGACGCAGCCAGTTATTGCCTTCCTGCTGCGCATCATTGCCCAAAAGCAGGAAGGCACCTGCGACCTGTGGTACCTCGACCCATTTTTCGTGTACTACTCGTTCACGCGCTGCTACCACATCGGTATCACGCAGCTGGAGCCCATACGCCAGCCCATCATCGACCGGATTCTGGCCCAGGCCAAACCCGACGGCCGTCTGGGCGAAACCCTGGCCGATACCGCCTGGGCCGTGTGCAGCCTGCTGAACCTAGGCAGCTACCCGGCCGAGCTGGCTCCGGCCGTGCGCTACATTCAGCAAACCCAGGGCGAGCATGGCGAGTGGCCCCGCTGGCTGCTCTACTACGGCGGCCCCAAACGCCTGTTGGGCTGGGGTTCGGAAGAACTGACTACGTCCTTCTGCCTCGAAGCCTTGGTGCGCTACCAGCAGCTTACAGCGCCCGTGCCGGCCGAAGCTGCCGTATGCAGTTCCAAGCTACGCTTGCTCTAGCAAGCCCACGCAAACTAGGCCGGCTGCTACCGCAGCTGCACCGACTCGATGTCCACGTACGCCGGAGCGCTGCCGCCGGCCGGAACGGCGTCGAGTAGCAGCTGCAGCACTTCCGCATCAGCCAGTTTCAGGGGCGTAGCAGCGGCGGCCGACTGGAACTGCAGCGGCAGAAAGCCCGGGTATGGCCGCGGACTCAGCAACAGCGGCCCGGCCCGGAAGGCGCTGAGCGGCACCCGGACTTCCTGCATTTCGGTGCTGAGGGCCAGCGGGGCCACAAACGCTGCGGCATCTTTGGTGGCCAGCACCAGCTGCGCGCCCACCGGCTGGCTGGCGCGGGCGCGCACCACCACTTCCCGGAAGCCTGCCACGTCAGTCGGGCGACCCAGCAGCTTGTCGGCGAAGTACACGCGCAGGCTGGCAGCCGGGCCAGCCGCAACGGCGGCCGGTGCGGCGGGCTGGTTGCTTTGCACGAAACGCAGCGCCAGGGCGCCGGTGGCCTCGGTGGTGACGTAGTCGGTCCAGGCGTTGCGGGCCAGGGCGCGGGCTTCCACCCGGTCCTGGTCGGTGGCGGCCCGGAACAGGTCGAGCGGGGCTTTGGGTCCCACCAGCGCCACCTCCCACCGCTCCCGCGCAAAGTAGTCCCAGTCGCGCGGCGCACCGCTGACGTTGCCCGGGAAAGTGCGCGGGCGGCCGTTCTGCCGCAGCTCAATCCAGTAGCGAAGCTGGCCGGCGTAGGTCAGCTCGGCCGGCACGGTGGCTTCCACGGTGGCGTAGGCGGGCCGCTGCATGGGTAGCCGCACGGTGCGCCCGTAGTAGTGCTGGGCCACCAGAAACACGCTGTCGGCGGGCGTGAGGCCCGTGAGCGTGGCCCGGATGGTGAGGGGCCGGCCAGCTGTGGCCTGGGGCACGGGCGTGTGCCGTACCTGCGGCCCGAGGGCTGTGGGGGCGGGTGCCGCAAACTCGCCCAGCCGTAGCGGGCCCAGCCGTGAGTCCGGCGTCCAGGCGGCAGTGTTTTTGCCGGCCGCCGCTACCAGGTACACGCCCGGCCGCACGGTCAGGCGACCCGCCGTGGCTTGGAACTGCGCGGTGTTGCCGGCGTTGAGGCCGCGCAGGCTGAACGCCTCGCCCAGCTCCGGCAGCATGAGGCGCAGCGGCTGGTCGTTCCACAAGATCTGGGTGACGGTTTTCTGCAGCGAGGCCGTCTCGAACGGGTCGCGGATGGCTACCGCGTCGGGCAGCACCTCCAGCCGCCACACGCCCGGGGCCAGCCGGTCGAGGAAGTACGCGCCGGTACCGCCATACTGCACCAGCGGCGAGCTGCCCACGCCGGCCAGGTGGCGCAGCCGCGCCGGGCGCCGGGCACGGGTTTGGGTGGAAGTGGTGTAATAAAACTCCTCGTCGGTGTTCATCTCGCTCAACCCTTCGCGGTAGCTCACCCGAAACGCACCGAACGTAGAATCGGCGGGGTAGCGCTGAAACGGCTGCTCCCGCCGCGTCTGGCGGAATACCTTGCCCGCAATGAGCAGGCTGATGGCCTTGCCGGGCGTGTAGGCCAGGTTGAGGTAGTGGGTCTGGTACTCGGTGTTGGCGTGGGCAATGGCCAGCGGGTCGTAGGCAAACTGCGTGGCCCACTGAAACCCGGCTTCGCGAAAGCTGCGAGCCATAAACGGGTACATCACCGGCTGGATAATATCGGCCGACTCAAACTCGTAAATCAGCTTGGCGCGGCGCTGAAACCGGGCGTCGGCGCGGAACGGAATCGGGTACTGGTCGACGTGGGGCAGCAGGTTGCCGCGCAGCGTGTGGCCGCTCACCAGCCCGGCCGGGTACCACTGAAACGTGAGGCCCTCCACGTTGGCCTCCAGGATGGCTTCGCTCAACTCCGGGTTCTCGGCAATGTTATAGAAGATGGGCTTGCGGTAGCCGGTGGCGCGCATGGCGGCCACCATGCGGTTGGCAAAGGCCGTCACCTCGGCGGCCGGCGCCTGGTATTTGGGCTCGTTGCAAACCTCGTAGGCGATGATGTCGGGGTCGTCGCGGTAGAGCTGCTGGGTGTAGGGGTTGCGGTGGTTGAGGAACTGGGTCAGGTAGTTTTCCTGGGCTTGGATGGCGCGTGGGTTGCGGTAGGCCTGCAGCTTGGAATAGATGCTGGAAAAGCCAGTGCCCGAGTCGCGCTCCGGGTAGCCGTTGTTCCAGTAGGCAATGGGCGTGAGCACCAGCTTGATGCCGCGCTGCTTGAGCTGGGCCACCAGGTAATCGAACAGGCGCAGGTGCTCGTTGGCCTGCAGATTGCCCAGCGTATCGGTGATTTCCACGTCCCAGACGTGCACCCGGAACGCATCCACGCCCAGGCGCGAGAGATGGTACACATCCTGCTCGATGGCCTTTTCGAGGTTGGCCCCCACCGCCTGATGGGCCCGGTAGGCGTGGGCAAACGGGGCCGTGTAGTTCACCCCGAACAAGGCCACTTCCTGCTTATTCTGCTGCCAGCGCATCACGCCGCGGCTGTCCACCACCACGTCGCCGGCAGGCAGCGGGGTGGCGGCAGGAGTTTGCGCGGCAGCGGACCACGCGCTGGCCACCAGCGCGGTCAGGCCAAGAATACGACAAAGAACACGGGACATGCAGGAGCGGGATTGGTAGGAAAAGTAGGCAGAAGCAGTATGAAACCGATTTTGCAAACGATTGCATAAAGATAGAAACGCCAGCCATAATCCCAACACGACCTTTCACGGCTTCTCACATCTAACTTTTTTTCAAATGCATACATACTGATTACCAAGGTTGCGGAGAACAAGCGCTAGAGTTAGAAAGCTAGTTCCCCTCCTTGGAAAGGAGGGGCTAGGGGTGGTTGACCTTGCGCCAGAACGTTCACTAAAGCTAATTCCTAGTGGATGTTCAACGAATCAACCACCCCTAACCCCTCCTTTCCAAGGAGGGGACTAGCTTTTTAGAACTAGTTTTTACTGTTCTAAACCCGGGTCAACCGACTGGTTTCATGAACATTCTATACCTACAGCGGGCTGATTGTTATGGCCTCTATGGATTCCAGATAGCAAGAGCTATCCGGGGCTCTCACACGAATACTCAGGCAGGCTAAACAGAGCAAATACGACAAGAAATTCCACGCGTTACAGCAGAACGGTTTTGCTTTTGCAATCGATTGCATAGATTTGCAGTCATCTGTTACCTCCCAGATTCATTACTAGACCCTGCTATGTTGGCACAGCGCGTTCTTGCATCCTTTCAGCACCGCTACGGCACTAACCCATTGCTGGTCAGGGCACCGGGGCGGGTGAACCTCATTGGGGAGCACACCGATTACAACGAAGGCTTCGTGCTGCCGGCGGCTATCGATAAGGAAATCGTGTTTGCGGTGGCCCTCAACGGGCTTAATTCGGCGCGGCTGTTCTCCCTGGACAAAGCTGAAGCCTGCGAGCTGCCGCTAGGCGCGGCGCCGCTACAGCCCGGCGCTACGCTCTGGGCCAACTACCTGCTGGGCGTAGTGGCCCAGCTGCAACGGCGCGGCGTGGCGGTGCCCGGATTCGACTGCGTGTTCGGGGGCAACGTGCCGATGGGCGCGGGCCTCTCTTCTTCCGCCGCCGTGGAATGCGGCCTGGCTTTCGCCCTCAACGAGCTGCTGCACCTAGAGCTTAGCCGGCTGGAGCTGGCCCGCCTTGCCCAGCAGGCCGAGCACGAGTTTGCCGGCGTGCAGTGCGGTGTCATGGACCAGTTCGCCAGCTTATTCGGGCAGGCGGGCCAGGTGGTGCGCCTGGATTGCCGCTCATTGGAGTACCAGTATTTTCCCTTCGATTCGGCGGCTTACCACCTGGTGCTCTGCAACTCGGGCGTGAAGCACAGCCTGGCCAGCTCCGAGTACAACACGCGCCGCCAGGAGTGCGGGCAGGGCGTGGCCGTGCTCAACCGCTACTACCCGCAGGTACGCAGTCTGCGCGATGCCACGCTGGCGCAGCTAACTCAACACCAGACCGAGCTGGGCGAGGTGGTGTACCGCCGCTGCCGCTACGTGGTGGAAGAAAACCAGCGTGTGGAAACAGCCGGCCAGCACCTGGCGGCCGGCAACATGGCCGCTTTCGGGCAACAGATGTACGCCTCGCACGCCGGCCTGCGCGACGACTACCAGGTGAGCTGCCCCGAGCTGGACTTGCTGGTGGAGCTGGCCCAGGGCCAGCCCGCCGTGCTGGGCGCGCGCATGATGGGCGGCGGCTTCGGGGGCTGCACTATCAACCTGGTGCCAGCCGCGGCCGTGCCGGGCTTCATTGCCGCCACCAGCGCCGCGTTTCAACAGCACCTGGGCCGCCCGCTCGAAACCTACCAGACCACTATAGTCGGCGGGGTTTCAGTGCTGTAAGGATGAAAGAAGAACGTCATGCTGAGCTTGCCGAAGCATCTCTACCGCTTCGCCTGAATACTGTTGCAACGAAGCGGTAGAGATGCTTCGGCAAGCTCAGCATGACGTTCTGAAATTTTCTCAAACCTCTCCGACACCCGCTCTACCCCGCTACCATGTCCTCACCCGCTACTTTCGACCTGGCCCAGCAGCCGCACCGACGCTATAATCCGCTGAACGGGGAGTGGCTGCTGGTGTCGCCGCACCGGGCGCTACGGCCCTGGCAGGGCCAGCAGGAAGCGCCCGACACGGCTAGTCGCCCCGCCCACGACCCGACCTGCTACCTCTGCCCCGGCAACGGCCGCGTGAACGGCGACCAGAACCCCGACTACCGCGGCACCTTCGTGTTCGACAACGACTTTGCGGCCCTGCGCGAGGATGCGCCGGCTGGTTCGCTCAACCAAGGCGGACTGCTGCGGGCCGAGGCCGAGAGTGGCCTGGGCCGTGTCATCTGCTTTTCGCCCCGCCACGACCTGACGCTGCCCGAAATGCCGGTAGCCGACCTGCGCCGCGTGGTGGACGTCTGGACCGAGCAGTTCCGGGAGCTGGCCGCCCGCCCCGATATCGGCTACGTGCAGATTTTCGAGAACAAGGGCGCCGTGATGGGCTGCTCGAACCCGCACCCGCACGGCCAGATATGGGCGCAGCGCACCGTGCCCGGCGAGCCGGCCAAGGAGAGCCGCCAGCAGCTGGCCTATTTCCAGGAGCACGGCCGCACGCTGCTCGCCGACTACCTGGCCCTGGAGCTGGCCGAGCAAAGCCGCGTGGTGCTGGAAAACGCGCACTGGGTGGCGCTGGTGCCGTTCTGGGCCAGCTGGCCCTTCGAGGCGCTGCTACTGCCGCGCCGCGCCGTGCAGGACCTCACCCAGCTCAGCGAAGCCGAGAAAGACGCCTTCGCCGACGCCCTCCAGCGCCTCACCATCCGCTACGACAACCTGTTCCAGACCTCGTTTCCGTACTCGGCCGGCTTGCACCAGCGGCCCACCGATGGCCCGGCGTACCCCGAGTGGCACCTGCACATGCACTTCTTCCCGCCGCTGCTGCGCTCGGCCACGGTGCGCAAGTTTATGGTGGGCTACGAGCTGCTGGCCAACGCCCAGCGCGACATCACGCCGGAATGGGCCGCCGAGCAGCTGCGGGCCCAGCCGGAAGTGCACTACAAGGCAGCTGCCGCTAATTCTGTTACTTAGCACTAGTACCGTCCCGCAGCGTAGCGCAAACTGCGCTGTCCCTGCTCTGCTTCCCTTCTCCCCTCCCCTGTTTCCCACCCTTCCTCTCTGATGCGCAACGGCCTGACAACTTTCGACCTTCTAGTGTTCCTGTTCTACCTGCTGGGGGTGTCGGGCTACGGGTATTATATCTACAAGCGCAAGCAAAGCAAGGAGCTGGATTCCAAGGACTACTTCCTGGCCGAAGGCTCGCTGACGTGGTGGGCCATCGGGGCCAGCATGATTGCCTCCAACATCTCAGCCGAGCAGTTTATCGGCACTTCCGGGGCGGGCTTCACGCAGGGGCTGGCGGTGGCGGCCTACGAGTGGGTGGCAGCCATTGTGCTGCTGTTCGTGGCCGTGTTCTTTATGCCGATTTACCTGCGGCAGAAAATCTACACGATGCCGCAGTTTCTGGAGCAGCGCTACAACGCCACGCTCAGCCTGATTATGAGCATCTTCTGGCTGTTTCTGTACGTGGCCGTGAACCTGACCGTGATTCTCTACCTCGGAGCCCTGGCCATCAACAACCTGGTGGGTAGCGCCGACGGCGGCAGCTTCCACCTGATTCTGGTGGGGCTGGCCGTGTTTGCGCTCATCATCACGCTGGGCGGCATGAAGGTGGTGGGCTACACCGACGTGATTCAGGTGGCGGTGCTGCTGCTCGGCGGCCTGGCCACCAGCTACCTGGCTCTCACGCTGGTGAGCGAGAAGTTCGGGCTGGGCCACAGCGCCATTGCCGGCTTCCAGACGTTGCTGCACTCCGCCGACGACCATTTTCACATGATTTTCGCCAAGCCCACGCCCAACTCGTCGCAGGAATACGTGAGCAAGTACTTGGCGCTGCCGGGTTTGGTGATGTACGCCGGCGGCCAGTGGGTGGCCAACCTCAACTACTGGGGCTGCAACCAGTACATCACGCAGCGGGCGTTGGGTGCCAACCTCAACACGGCCCGCACCGGCATCCTGTTCGCGGCCCTACTGAAGCTGATTATGCCGCTGGTGGTGGTGCTGCCCGGCATTGCGGCCTACGTGCTGCACCAGAACGGCAGCCTGCAGGCCGAAATGAGCGCCGGCGGGGCCGGCGTGAATCCCGACAACGCCTACTCGGCCATCCTCACCTTCCTGCCGAATGGGTTGAAGGGACTTTCGCTGGCGGCCCTCACAGCGGCCATTGTGGCCTCGCTGGCCGGCAAAGCCAACTCCATTTCCACCATCTTCACCCTCGACATCTACCGCCGCTACCTCAACCCGCAGGCCACGGAGGCGAAGCTGGTGTGGGTGGGCCGCCTGACGGTGCTGCTGGCCATGCTGCTGGCCATCAGCTTCACCTGGGAAGATTTGCTGGGCGTGGGCGGCAACGGCGGCTTCACGTTCGTGCAGAAGTACACCGGCTACATTTCGCCCGGCATCGTGGCGGTGTTTCTGCTGGGTATGTTCTGGAAGCGCACCACCGCTACGGCGGCCGTGGCGGGCATGCTGGGCGGCTTCGGCTTCTCGCTGTTCTTCAACGACCTGGCTCCGCGCCTGCTGGGCGCCGAAACCATCTTCTACACCGCTTTCCGCAATGCCAAAGGCATGCTGGAAGTGCCGTTTCTGGTGAGCATGGGCTGGTCGTTTTTCCTGACCGTGGCCCTGATGGCGCTCATCAGCCTGACCGGCCCGGCCGTGAACCCCAAGGCCCTGCACCTGGAGAAAGGCATGTTCCGGGTGGCGCCGCGGCAGCTGGCCCTCATCACCGTAATCCTGCTGCTGATTTCGGCCCTGTACGTGAAGTTCTGGTAGCTAAGTAGCGCGAAGCCTTTGCTTCGCGTTTCGTTGAGCAACGCAGCATCGGGCAGCGAAACGCGAAGCAAAGGCTTCGCGCTACAGCTCTTCGTGGCCGGAAACCGGAAGCTATTTTCGCAACAAAACGCGAAGCAAAGGCTTCGCGCTACAGGTTCGCGCTACTTGCCCGGCCGCCGGTTTATTTTTAATTCTTCATTTTTAATCTTTAATTCTCTTCCCTTTCCCTCGCTTGCCGTGCAGAACCACCGCGCTTCTATTGCCGATCTGGCCAAGGCGCTGAACTTGTCGCCCTCCACTGTTTCGCGGGCGCTCAACAACCACACCACCATCAGCGCGGCCACCCGGCAGCGGGTGCAGGAGCTGGCGGAGCAGTTCAACTACCACCCCAACCACTTGGCGGCCAGCCTGCGCACCGGGCGCAGCAAGCTGCTGGGCGTGCTGGTGCCGCACATTGAGGGCACGTTCTTCGCGTCGGTGGTGCACGGCATCGAAACGGTGGCCAGCAAGGCCGGCTTCCGGGTGATGATCTGCCAGTCGAACGAGGAAGTAGAGCAGGAAAAGAGCAACATAGACACGCTGATCAACGCGCAGGTGGAGGGCATTCTGGTGTCGTTGTCGCGCACCACCCACGACACGCGCCACTTCGAAAAAGTCCGTAAGCGCGGCATTCCGCTGGTGTTTTTCGATAGGATGCTGGAAACACCCAACGTCAACGCCGTGGTGCTCGACGACTACCAGGGCGCCTACCAGGCCACCACGCACCTCATCGAGCAGGGCTGCCGCCGCATTGCCCACTTTGCCGGCCCCCAGCACCTGAACATCTACCGCAACCGCCGCCTGGGCTACCTGGCAGCCCTGAACACCTACGGCCTGCCCGAAGACGACGCCCTCGTCATCACCTCCGACATGAAGCTGGCCGACGGCACCGCCGGCATGGCCCAGCTGCTGGCTTTGCCGCCCGCCCAGCGCCCCGACGGCCTGTTCTCGGCCAGCGACTTTTCTCTGGTCGGGGCGCTGCAAACGCTTAAGGCGCATGGCCTGCAAGTGCCGCAGGATATGCTGCTGGCCGGCTTCAGCAACGAAATCTTCACCTCCTTCACCGAGCCTCGCCTGACTTCCGTAGACCAGCGCTGCGAGCAAATGGGCCAGGAAGCGGTGCGGCTGTTTCTGGAGATTCTGGAAGTAGGCACCGTCGAGCATCAGCCCCGCCGCGTGGTGCTGCCGCCCCAGCTGCTGCCCCGCGAGTCGTCGGTACGGCCGTAGCGGGTGCCTGTTTTATTTAGAGCGCACGCCAAAGCGGTAGACGGTGGTGGCGGAAAACGTCTGGCCCGGCTCCAGGATGGTGTTCGGGAACGTGGGCTGGTTGGGCGAATCGGGGAAATGCTGGGTTTCCAGGCACAGGCCGGCGTGCTGGCCGTAGGTAATGCCGGCTTTGCCGGTCAGAGAGCCATCCAGAAAATTGGCGGTGTAGAACTGCACGCCGGGCTGGCTGGTGGTTACCTCCAGCGTGCGGCCGGTGGTGGGCTCGTACACGGAAGCTGCCGGGTGCAGGCCGGCGGGCTGGCGCAACACCCAGTTGTGGTCGTAGCCGCCGGGCACCTGCGCAATCCGGCTGCCGATGGCCTGGGGTGCGGTGAAGTCGAAGGGCGTACCGGCCACCGGGCGCTGCTCGCCGGTCGGAATCTGGCTGTCATTCACCACCGTGTAACGGTCAGCCGCTAACTGCACTTCGTGGTTCAGCACGTCCGCATTACGCCCCAGCGCCAGATTGAAATAGGTGTGGTTGGTGAGGTTGACGGGCGTGGCCTGGTCGGTGATGGCGGTGTAGTCGAGCTGCAGGGCGTTGTCGTGGGTGAGCGTGTAGGTCACCGTTACGCGCAAATTGCCAGGGTAGCCTTCCTCGCCGTTGGGGCTCAGGTAGGTCAGGCGCAGCGTCGGGCCGGCGGGGCTGCTGCCGGGCTCGGCCTGCCACAGCACCTTGTCGAAGCCGCGGAGGCCGCCGTGCAGGGCGTTGCCGTTGTTGTTGGTGGCCAGCGTATACTGCTGGCCGTTGAGCTGAAACCGGCCGCCGGCAATGCGGTTGGCGTAGCGCCCGATCAGCGCGCCGAAATACGGGCCGGCCTTGCGGTACGCCGGGCTCTGGTAGCCGGCCAGACTGTCGAACCCCAGCACCACGTCGCTCAGCTGCCCGGCCCTGTCGGGTACGAGCAGCTGCGTGATGGTGCCGCCGTAATTCGTGATGCTCACCTGCAGGCCGTGCGCATTGCGGAGCGTGTAGAGCTGGGCCGTGGCGCCTTCCGCCGTGCGGCCAAAGTCGGTCACGCGAACCGGTTCCGGCTGGCCGGCGGAGGCAGCAGGGTTTGTGGAGGAAATGGAAGCAGCCATCAGAAACGAATTGGCGAGAGAGAGAAAACCATTACTGTGTCTGGAAACTCCAGAACGTCATGCTGAGCCTGCCGAAGCATCTCTACCGCTTCGTTGGTACGTCATTCCGAGCAGCGCAAAGAATCTCGCGTGCTGACGTTGGTAAATGGCGCTGCAACGAAGCGGTAGAGATGCTTCGACAAGCTCAGCATGACGGTCAAGGAGCTTCAATCGACTTTTAAGACACCCCGCGGCCGGTCCGACGACTGGAAAAGCCGCCGGACCGGCAGACCTCCGCAACCCGGGCTAGCGAATGAAGCCCGGCCGGATCAGGTTTTCGAAGGTGAAGATTTCGTCCCACTTCTCCTGCGTGAGCAGCTGGCGCTCCGTAACGGCAATATCGTAGACGGATTTGCCGGTTTTGAGGGCCTCTTTGGCAATTTCGGCCGAAGCCTCGTAGCCCAGCACGGGGTTGAGCTGCGTGACGATGCCGATGCTGTTGCGCACGAGGCTTTCGGCGTGCTCCTTGTTGGCCGTGATGCCCACCACGCACTTCTCGCGCAGGGTGCGGCAGGCGTTGGTCATGTAGCTGATGCTGGTGAAGAGCGCGAAGCTGATAACCGGCTCCATGACGTTGAGTTGCAGCTGGCCGGCCTCGGCGGCCATGGTCACCGTGAGGTCGGCCCCGATGACGTAGAACGCCGTCTGGTTCACCACCTCGGGCACCACGGGGTTCACTTTGCCGGGCATGATGCTGGAGCCGGGCTGCAGCGCCGGCAAATTGATTTCGTTGATGCCGCAGCGCGGGCCCGAGGACAGCAGGCGCAAATCGTTGCAGATCTTGCTCAGCTTCACGGCCGTGCGCTTCAGCACGCCCGAGAGCTGCACGTAGGCGCCGGTATCGTAGGTGGCTTCAATCAAGTCGCCGGCCAGGCTCAGGTCGAGGCCGGTGATGGTGCGCAGGTGCTCCGTCACCAGCTCGGCGTAGCCTTCCGGGGCATTCACGCGGGTGCCGATGGCGGTGGCGCCCATGTTGATTTCCGAAATCAGGCGGCGCGAGTCTTCGATGCGCAGCAGCTCCTCGCGCAGGTTGGTGGCGAAGGCCCGGAACTCGTCGCCCATGCTCATCGGCACGGCGTCTTGGAGTTGGGTGCGGCCCATTTTGAGGATGTCGCGGAACTCGGTGCCTTTGGCGGCAAAGGCTTCGGCCAGCTCCCCGAGCACGGCGCTGTAGCCCACCAGCTTGTTGCTGAGCGCAATACGAAAGGCCGTGGGGTAGGCGTCGTTGGTGCTTTGCGAGCAGTTGACGTGGTTGTTGGGGTGGCAGAACTCGTACTGGCCTTTCTCGTGGCCCATGATTTCCAGCGCCACGTTGGCAATCACCTCGTTGGCGTTCATGTTCACGGAAGTGCCGGCCCCGCCCTGAATCATGTCAGTCAGGAACTCGCCGTCGAACTCGCCGGTGGCTACCCGGTCGCAGGCCTGGGCAATGGCGTCAGCAATGGGCGCGGGCAGCACGCCCAAGTCGCGGTTGGTGAGAGCGGCGGCTTTTTTCACGAAGGCCAGCGCCTGCACAAACAGCGGCTCCACTTTCAGCGGAATGCCCGTGATGTAGAAGTTTTCGAGGGCCCGCAGCGTCTGGATGCCGTAGTAGGCGGTGGCGGGAATTTCACGCTCGCCCAGAAAGTCGTGCTCAAGCCGGAAGTTCTGCTGCATAAAAAGTGGGTATTGGGATGGGTGGAGGAGTTTGAGGGCCGAAAGGTAGTGGAGCGCAAAGCGTTTGCGTCGCGGGTCGTTGAACAGCCCAGCTTACTTGGGCAATGTGTACTTGCTCAGTTACGCCAACTATGCGCGAATACTCCAACGATGCGCGAAGCAAAAGCTTCGCGCTACTGGCAACGCTCCACAAATACGGCGCGGGCCTTGGGCGGTTCAGGGCCAACTGTGTAATATTGCCCGTAGCCGGGCGCCGCCACGCGGGGCACTCGGCCATCCTGGCCGCATTATACTCTATGTCTGACTATTCCCCGGGCCTGCACGTGCTGGCCACCTTTGCGGCCGCCGCCGGCCCTCTCACCGATATGGACGCCTGCCGCCGCTTCTTCGAGGCGCAGGTGGCGGCGCTGGGCTTGCAGGAGGTGGGCGCCGCCTACCACCGGTTCCCGAATAGCTCGTTTACGGCCGTGCTGGCCCTCACCGAGTCGCACCTGAGCATCCACACCTGGCCCGAGCACGGCCGCGCCACCTTCGACGTGTTTCTAAGCAACTACCAGCGCGACAACGCCGACCGCGCCCGGCAGCTATACGCCGCCACACTCTCGTTCTTCGAGGGCACCGAACTCACCAAAACGGAAGTGCGCCGATGAGCGAAACCACTACCGCCCCTGTCGCGCCGGCCCAGCTGCCGTGCCCGCGCTGCCAGCACAGCGTGCCCTACTTCGACCAGCTCAACAGCGCCTTTTTCGTGTGCCCGGAGTGCCACACCTATTTCGAGGCCGACGACCGCGCCGCAAAACCTCTGATTCTGGGGAAGTTTCAAGGCGACTCCACGCTGCCCATTATGCTGCCACTGGGCACGGTAGGCACCTTGCGGGGCCAGCCCTACCGGGTGCTGGGCTTCCAACTGCGCCGCGAAAAACACGCCGCCTACCAGTGGCAGGAGTATATGCTGCGCCACGAGCAAACGGGCGCTTACTGCCAGCTGGCCGTGTACGAGGGTCACTGGCTGCTGCTGGAGCCCGCCGGCCGCGACTACCGGGTCATCGGCCACGCTACCGGCCGCGGCGCGTACATTGATGAGGTGGAGGACGACTACCACATCTACAACAGCTATCAGCCGAGAGTATTGTACGCGGCCGGTGAGTTCGACTGGGACTTTCGCGACGATGCGCATCTGACCATCACCGAATACATTGCGCCGCCTCGGATGCTGGTACGGGAGAAAGAACCTGGCAAAGGCCCGGCAAAATGGTACAAGGGCGAACATCTGGAACCCGGCGAAGTAGCCACGGCTTTCGGCGTGCCGCGCGACTCATTGCCGTACCGCAGTGGCGTGGGCGCTGTGCAACCCGCGCCGGGCCAGACTACCTGGCCGACGCTGCGCACTTTCAGCTTGCTGATGATGCTGCTGGTGGTACTTACGCAGCTGGCGCTGCTGTTCATCAAACCCGAAAAGCAGCTGCTGCGCGAGGAGTTTTCCACGGGCCGGGCGTCGCCAGGCGGCGAGGTGAGCCCGGCGGCCTCCGAGGCCATGGCCGCGGGCAGCAACACGGTGTTGGTGTCGAAGCCGTTTGAGGTGACGGGGCCGGCGGCGCTGCAGTTCGAGCTGGCCTCCACAACGCTCTACAACCAGTGGCTGGAAGTGCCCGTGACGCTGGTAAACGAGCGCACCGGCCAGAGCTACGAATTCACCAAAAACCTGGAGTTCTACACCGGCGTGGAGCAAGGCGAAACCTGGCGCGAAGGCGACACCGACCAGGAAGCCACGCTGGCGGGCATCCCGTCGGGCCGCTACCACCTCACGCTCTACCCCGTCACGGAAAACGGCATGGATTTGCCGCTGCGCCTCACGGCCAGCCAGCACACACCGCTGCAATCCAACGGGATACTGGCGCTGCTGCTGCTGGCGCTGTACCCGGCCGTGCAGTACTGGCGGCGCCACTCCCACGACGCCACCCGCTGGCAAAACAGCGACTACGGCCCCACCGACAACTCCTAACGCCCGCTTCCTATGGACTTTCTCCGCTCCCTATCGGCCATCCGCTACTACGCGGTGGTGGCGCTGCTGATTTACGGCGTGTTTCTGTGGGCCGGCCTCAACGGCGTGCGCCTGCTCGGCGACGACAACGAAAATCCCGAAGGCAGCCGCACCACCAGCTCCCGCGGCGGCCACGCCCGATTTTATCATAAGTAATTAGGTGATGAGGTGAATTGGGATGAGGTGATGGGGTGAATGGGGATGAGGTGATGGGGTGACAGGGCTGTGCAGAGTTGGGCTCGTCTGCGGAGCCAATCAGCCGGGCTATCATTTTTTCACCGGCGTCGTCACAGCACCCCACTCAAAGTCGCACAGACTCTGCCTACCACGTGTCACCTCATCCCCCCATACCACTCCCCTAGCATGTGTCACCTCATCCCCATTCACCTCATCACCTCATCACCAAAAATCACCTAGATTCATGGAATACCTCAACTTCAAGCTTATCATTGCCTCCGTCATCTATTCGGTGCTGGGCATTCTGATTCTGGTGCTGTCGTTCGTTGTCATCGAAAAACTCTCGCCCCGCATGCTCTGGAAGGAGATTGTGGAGGAGCACAACACGGCCCTGGCCATTCTGGGCGCGGCGTTTATGATTGCCGTGGCGTTGATTATCAGCTCGGCCATTCATGGGTAACGCCACCGCCGAAGCGCCCGGACCGGTGCGGCGCGGCACGGCGCGGCAGGAGGCGCAGTCGGTGCTGTTGCTGGGCTCGGTGTTCGTCATTGCCACCTGCGGGCTGATTTACGAGTTGATTGCGGGCACGCTGGCCTCGTACCTGCTCGGCGACTCGGTCACGCAGTTTTCCACCATCATCGGGGCCTACCTGTTTTCGATGGGCGTAGGCTCGTGGCTGTCGAGGTACCTGGGCGGGCCGCTGCTGAAGTGGTTTATCCAGCTGGAAATTCTGGTGGGGCTGGTGGGCGGCTTTTCGGCGCCGCTGCTGTTCGTGCTGTTCGAATACGTAGCCTCGTTCCGGCTGATTCTGTACGCGCTGGTGGGCCTCACGGGCATTCTGGTGGGGCTGGAAATTCCGCTGCTGATGCGGATTCTGGAAAACCGCTACGAGTTCAAGGACCTAGTGTCGCGCGTGTTCACCGTCGACTACATCGGGGCGCTGCTGGCCTCATTGATTTTCCCATTGGTGCTGGTGCCGCAGCTGGGGCTGATGCGCACGTCGCTGCTGTTTGGCACGCTGAACGTGGTGGTGGCGGCCGTGGCGCTGTACCGCTTCCCCGAAACCCGCCCCTACCGCCGCGGCTTCGCCGCCCTGATGGGCGTGGCGCTGCTGGCGCTGGCCGTCACGTTCGCCTACGCCGGCCGCATCCAGCGCTACACCGAAACCCTGGCCTTTCAGGACCAAGTGATTTACGCCAAAAGCACGCAGTATCAGCGCATCGTACTCACCAAAAACCAGCGCGAGCTGCGCCTGTTTCTGAACGGCAACCTGCAGTTCAGCTCCCAGGACGAGTACCGCTACCACGAGGCCCTGGTGCACCCCGCCATGCAAGCCCTGCCCAAGGCGCGCCGCGTGCTGGTGCTGGGCGGCGGCGACGGCCTGGCGGTGCGCGAGCTGCTCAAGTACCCGCAGCTGAAAATCCGCCTCGTGGACCTGGACGCGGGCATGACTCAGCTATTCAAGCAGAATCAGCTGCTGACGGCCCTGAACAAGCGCGCCTTTTTCAGCCCCCGGGTGGAAGTCATCAACGGCGACGCCTACCAGTGGGTGCGCCAGGACACCACCCGCTACGACTGCCTGATCATCGACTTCCCGGACCCGGCCAACTACTCCATCGGCAAGCTGTACTCGGCGGCGTTCTACCAGGAGTTGCACCGGCTGCTGGCGCCGGGCGGTAAGCTGGTGGTGCAAAGCACCTCGCCCTACGTGGCGCGGCAGTCTTTCTGGTGCATTGCGCACACGCTGCAGGCGGCCGGCTTCCACACCACGCCCTACCATTGCTACGTGCCTTCCTTTGGCGAATGGGGCTACGTACTGGCGGGCGAAAACGCCCACTGGCGCCCCGACGCCGGTCCGCTGCCGCGCGGCCTGCGCTACGTCACGCCCGTCACCATCCGCCAGATGCTGGACTTCCCACCCGACATGGCCGAAGTCCCCACCGATATCAATCAGCTCAACAACCAGGCCCTGGTCCGCTATTTTGAGGAAGACTGGGGGCCGTACACGCATTGAATTTTTAGGGTTTAGGGCCTGGGGCTTAGGCACGGTGTAGAGAGGCAATAGTTGGAGTCTCGTCGTTGAACGGCGGCATACAACGGCCAGCAATCAGCAACGACGGCGTAGAACGGCCAACCTCAGCAACGACGAGACGCGAAATATTGCGTCTCTACACCGTGCCTATTCCCTAAGCACTAACAACTAAGCACCAAGCACTAAAAAATGTCTTCCCGCCGACACTTTCTGCAACGGGCCGCGCTGAGTGGGGCGGGGCTGCTGCTGGCGCCGCTGGCGGGGCTGCACTCCTGCGCGCCGGGCACCGGGCGCAGCCACATCCGGGGCAGTCTGCACGGCGCCAACCACGCCACCGGCCACCTCCTGCGCGACTCCGCCCGCCTGCCCGCGCCCACCCGCACCCAGACCGTGGATGTGCTGATTGTGGGCGGCGGCATTGCCGGTCTGGCGGCCCGGCGCGAGCTGCAGCGCCAAGGCTTGCGCCCCGAGCAGGTGCTGCTGGTGGAGCTGGATGAAGCGCCCGGCGGCAACTCCCGCGCCGGCCGCAACGCCAGCGCCGCCTACCCCTGGGGCGCCCACTACCTGCCCGTGCCCGACCCGCGCAACCACGCGCTGCTGGGGTTTCTGCAGGAAGCCAGCGTCATCACCGGCACGCACCCAGCCTCGGGCCTGCCCATCTACAACGAGTACCACCTCTGCCACGACCCCGAGGAACGCCTGTACCTGCGCGGTCAATGGCAAAACGGCCTGGTGCCGGAGCTGGGCGTGCCCGCCGAGGAAAAGCAGCAGATTACCCGCTTCTTCCAGCTGATTGAGGAGTTGCGCAAAGCTGTGGGGCAGGATGGGCGCGACGCCTTTCGGATTCCGGTGCAGGAATGCTCCCAGGACCCGCAGTTTCAGCGCCTCGACGAGCAGCCGTTTGACGCCTACCTGGACGCACAGGGCTTCAGCAGCCCGCACCTGCGCTGGTACCTCAACTACAGCTGCCAGGACGACTACGGCGCCACCACGGCCCAGGTGTCGGCGTGGGCGGGGCTGCACTACTTTGCGGCGCGCAAGGGCCGCGCCCACAACGCCACCGCCGCCGACGTGCTGACCTGGCCCGAGGGCAACGGCTTCCTGGCCGAGCAGCTGCGCCGCCAGGCCACCTCCCCCATCCTGCCCAACACCGTCGCCTACGCTTTGCACGACACCGCTGAGGGTTTGGCCGTGGATTGCTACGACGTGGTGCAGCACCGCAGCACCCGCGTGCAGGCGCGCCGCGTCATCATAGCCACGCCGCTGTTCATCACCGAGCGGCTGCTGACCACGCTGCCCGCCGCCGCGCACCGCGCCCTGCCCTGCCACCGGGCGCCGTGGGTGGTCGTGAACCTGACCGTGACGGAGCTGCCGCAAGGCCCCGGCCAGCCGCTAAGCTGGGACAACGTGCTCTACGGCACCGCTTCGGTGGGCTACGTAAGTGCCCGCCACCAGGAGCTGCGCCAGCCCGGAGCCGAGCTGCTGGTGCTCACCTGGTATCTGCCGCTGCCCGCCGCTGACCCCATTGCGGCCCGCCGCCAGGCCTACCAAACCAGCTATGACGAATGGGTGCGCCGCGCCCTCACCGAGCTGGAAACCGCCCATCCCGGCCTCACGCCTTTAGTGCAGCGCGCCGACGTGTGGGTGTGGGGCCACGGCATGGTGGCGCCCACGCCCGGGTTCGTGTGGGGTGTGGCCCGGCCGGCGGCCGCGCAGCCCTGGCAGCATAAGCTGTTTTTCGCCCACACTGACCTCAGTGGCATGTCCATCTTCGAGGAAGGCTTCTACCAGGGGCTGCGCGCTGCCGGGGAGGTGCTGGCGGCCAGTTAGGCACGCCGATTTCTACCCACCAGCCTGTTCAAAAAGCCGTATTTTCGGCCACCTTCTGGTTTTCTGCCATCATGCCCGTACTGTCACCGCCTGCCGTTGCGCCCCGCCGCCAGCCCTGGATTCGCTCTGCGGCGTTTGATGGACTCTGGATTCTGGGGCCGCCGTTTCTGGCGCTGGCGGCCGTGGCGGCCCTGCCCACCACGGCCCGCACCACCACCCAGATGCCAGTGTGGGCCTGGGTGGCGCTGGTGGTGCTGGTAGATGTGGCGCACGTGTACAGCACCCTGTTTCGTACCTATTTCGATTGGGCGCGGCGGCAGCGGTTCCGCACGCTGCTGTGGACGGTGCCGCTAGGTTGTTACGCGGCCGGCGTGGCCTTGTACGGGCTGGGCGGCGCGCTGTGGTTCTGGCGGGTGCTGGCCTACGCGGCCGTGTTTCACTTCGTGCGCCAGCAGTACGGCTTCCTGCGCCTCTATGCCCGCCACGAGCCCGCCCCGCCCCTCGCCCGCCACCTCGACACGGTGCTGATTTACGCTGCCACGCTCTACCCGCTGCTGTGGTGGCACCTGGCGCCGGGGCGCCACTTCAACTGGTTCGTGCCCGGCGACTTCGTGCAAGCCGACTGGCCAGCCGGCCGCCAGCTGCTGACCGGCCTGTACCTGGCCCTGCTGACTGCTTACGCCATCAAAGAGCTGTGGCTGTGGCGCCGCTCGAGTGTCGTCAACTGGCCCCGCAACCTGCTGTTGCTCGGCACGGCCGCATCATGGTACGTCGGCATCGTGCTCTTCAACGGCGACCTGACCTTTACCCTACTCAACGTGGTGGCGCACGGCATTCCGTACCTGGCGCTGGTGTGGGCGGCCAGTGAGCCGGCGCCCACTACGGCTCCGGCGGCGCGGGCCTGGTGGCACGGGCGCTACGGCGTGGCCCTGTTTCTGGGCGTGCTGGCTGGGCTGGCGCTACTGGAAGAGGGCCTCTGGGACGGGCTGGTGTGGCGCGAGCATGCCGGCGTGTTCGGGTGGTTTCAGCAGCTGCCGACCGTATCCGACGCCTGGGGCCTCACGCTGCTGGTGCCGCTGCTGGCCCTGCCCCAGGCCACGCACTACGTGCTGGACGGCTTCATCTGGAAGCGCGGGTCCTGAATCAGCCCAAAAGCAACCGTCATCCTGAGTGAAGCAAAGGACCTTACCACGCTTGAACAACTGTTTGCGGCAGTTATACAGGCGTGACGAGGTCCTTCGCTTCACTCAGGATGACATTTGTAAAAAGACGGGCGTTTACGCCACCTGGGCCAGCGGCTGTACTACCTCCGCGTCCAGAATCTCGACCACGAAACCGCTGTCGGAAGAGTACGATTTGCGGTAGTACACCAGCAGGTTGCGGCCCAGAGGCGAGGTTACGGTGGTGGCGCACACGTCGCCGTAGGCTTTTTCCTTTTCCAGAAAGGGCCGCAGCAGCTCAATGCTCTGCAGAAACTCCCGGGGCAGAATCCCCTGCTGCTCCTGCAGCTGCACGGCACTCACTGGGTACAGAAAACAGGTGTTGAAGACAATCATCGAAGAGAAATTTCAGGCGAAAAACAGCACTGAATTTCAACACCATCCCCCCCCTGCAAATTCCCGCCAAAGCACTATCCGTCAGATAAATTACCGTCTTCTTTCTCCTCCCCAAAAGTCCTACTTTTTCAGGCCTGAAAGTCCACGATGACGGCCGTGGAGCCGCCCTGGTCGTCGTCGGTGACGAGCAGCAGCTCGTAGCGGCCGGGACCGGAGCGGCGGCGTACGGCTACGCTTTCCACCTTGCCCCGGTAAGGCTGGCCGTCGGGCAGCGCCAGCTGCACAAACGTGGCGGGTTTGGTGCCCGGGTGCCGCGCATCCAGCACCCCCACGAAGCTGCCCAGCACGGTGCCATCCAGCACGGCATCCTGGGTGTCTTCCACCGAAGCCGTCACGAACAGCAGCTCTTCGAGGAATGTGCCGCCGGAAAAGCCGGCCGGCAGTCCCTCAATAGTTGGCAGCGCTACGTGGGTGGCCTGCACGGGCGGCACCTGGGCAGTGCGGTGGTGCAGGTAATCGAGCACGGCCGCTAGCGGTAGCCGGAACAGCAGGTTGCCGGCCGCCGACCCCACCGTACGCTGAAACAGCAGCAGCTCCGTGGCGCTGGCCGCCGCCGCCTCCAGGTTGAGCGTGACGCCCGCTGGCAGCAGCTCCCGCAGCCGTGCATACAGGCCGGCCATACTCACCGGATACACCGTGCTGGCTGCCTGCTGGTCTGCCAGCGGCACCCAGAAACCGCCTTCCCGCGCCGAGGTAGCGCCCGAGCCAAAGGCTAGCAGCCCCGTTTCATGGGTGCGCGGGTCGGTCAGGGCCGTCAGGCACTCCAGGTCGGGCTTGAGGGTTTTGGCAATACGCCCGGTGCTGAAGTGCGCCGTATCGAACAACGTGATGTGCTGGCCGGGCTGCAGCTCCGCCGCCTCAAACTGATACAGCAAAGGCGAGTCGTCGCCGATAACGTACACCGTACCGCCCACTATTTCCACCCCCGACGCGGACGGCAGATTAGGCAGATCAAGCTGGCGAAGAATGGTAGCGCGCATGTGGTGGATGGCGGATTGTGGTCGGATAACGAATGTTCAGTTGTTCGGCTACTTGAAAACCCACCAACCCATCACTCCACTCATCCAGCTTACTTCACAATCGTGAATTCTACGCGGCGGTTGAGGCGGCGGGTTTCTTCTTTGTCGTTGCTGGCGCGGGGCTTGCTGCCGCCGTAGCCTACCACGCTGAGGCGGCGCTCGGGCACGCCGCGCGTGATGAGGTAGCGGCGCACCTCAGCCACCCGGTCTTCGGAGAGCTTCTGGTTGAGGTCGGCGTTGCCCTGGTTGTCGGTGTGGCCTTCCAGACGGATGTTCACGGTGGGGTTGTCGGCCAGGGTGCGGGCCAGGCGGTTGAGCTCGGCGTAGGAGGCCGGCAGCATGGTGTACTTGCCCTGGGCGAAAATCAACGTGGGCAGCTCCAGGCTGGAGCCCACGGCGGCCGGCACCAGCAGCAGATCAATGGTGCGCGAGCCAGTCATGCGTACCGTGTCGGTGGCCGTGAGGAAGCCGGGGCTGGTGGCCGCCACCCGGTAGCGGCCCGCTGGCAACGTCAGCTGAAACGCGCCGCTGCCCGCCGCGCTGCGGCCGGTGGCGTTGAAGGCAATGTCGTTGTCGAGCCGGATGACTTTCACTTCGGCAGCCAGCAGCTCGCGGGTTTTGGCGTTGAGCACGCGGCCGGTCAGCAGGGTGCGCGGCGCGGCAGCGGGCGGCGTCACGGCCACTGCCGGCGCCGTAGAGTCGGCAGGCGCGGCTGTGGGGGGCACGCCGGCGGCAGTGCGGTAGAGGTCGGCGGGGCCGTTGGGCGTGCGGGCCGAGGCGTAGTACGCCTGCTTGCCGTCGGCCGTGAGCGAGAAGTAGGCGTCGAAGCCGGGCCCGTTGAGCGGCGTGCCGAGGTTACGCGGCTCGCTCCAGCGCGTCCAGGAGTCGTCGAGGCGGGTGCTCACGAAAATATCGGAGCTGCCGAAACCAGCGTGGCCGTAGGAGCTGAAGTAAAGCGTTTTGCCATCGGGCGCCAGCCAGGGCGCAAACTCGAAGCCCGGCGAGTTGATGGCGCTGCCTAGGCTGCGCGGCTCACTCCAGATGCCGTCGGCGGCGGGCTGGCTGACGTACAGGTCGTTGGCGCCCTGCGAGTCGCTGCGCTCCAGCGAGAGCAGCAGCACCTTCTCATCGGGCGTCATAAAAAACGACGTGGCCGGGCCGGTGGTGTAGTAGTTGGCTATTTCCAGCGGAGCCGGCCGGCTGCCCTTGCCCAAGCTACGCGCCACTGTTGAGGCGCTTTCGTCGCGGAAGCTGTTGTCGCGCTCATACGTGCCACGCACCAGCAGCCGGCTGCCCTGCGGCCCCATCACGGCCATCACGCCGTTGTGCTGGGGCGTATTGAGGGCGTCGAGGCGGGTGGCCGGGCCCCAGGTGCGGCCCTGGTCGGCGGAGGCACTCACCCAGGCGTCGCCCGACTCGGTGTTGCCCTCGGTGTTGCCGGCGAAGCGGGTGCGGGTGAAGTACAGCGCGCTGCCATCCGGGGCCAGCACCGGGTGCAGTTCGTTGCCGGGCGTGTTCAGGGCCGCCACCGGCTCGGGAGTGCCGTAGCCAGGCTGCGAGGCATCCACGTTGAGGCGCAGCTTGAACAGCCGCCATTGCTGCGTAGCGCGGTTTTGGGGGCGCTGCACCACCACTGGTGTGCCGTTGAACTTGTCGGAATTGGCAATGGCGGCGCACTTCTCGTTGCCGCGCACCACCAGCTGCACGCTGCCAATGGGGCCGCCGGGCACCAGCTTCCACTGCTGGTAGAAGCTGCCCGACCACGGCCGCTGCACCAGCGGCGCGTTTTCGTCGGGCTTGTCTACGGTCAGGCACTTGCCGCTGTGGCGCGCCTCGATGCGGTAGTAGTCGCTGCCGGCCGCCACCCGCACAAAGCGCCATTGCTGGCTGTTGGGATGGGTGAACTCCCACTGCACCACCGCGGCGCCGGGGTCCTGCGAGCCTTTGCTGACATCGAGCGAGCGGCCGCTGCTGCGGGCCACAATGCCGTACCAGGCGTTTTCCTCGGGGGCGGTTTCGGCGTACTGGGCCTGAAGCGGGCCAGCGCACAGCCATGAAATCAAGAAAGCAACCAGAGAGAAACGGAACGACAGCTGAATCATGGGCAACAGAACGGAAGGTAGGGCCCGCAAGTTAGGGCAAAACCCTGCGGCCGCCGAAAAGCAGCGCGCCGCCCCCCTTCAGCAGGAGTGCGGCGCATCTCAATCAAGCTACGGGCGCTGGCCCGGAGCGACTACTGAGCGTTGTGGATATACTTGAAGCGAACGAACCGGTCGTTCTCATAAATGGCGGTAAAATGGCCGCTGCTCTGGGGCTTCTGTTCGGCTTTGCGCTCGGGCTTTGGTGTGGCGGGCATAGAAGTAGATGGGTAAATCCCGGGCATCATGCCGGGGACGTGACAGATGAAGGAGAGGATTTTTGAAGCCATGGTGTAAAGTTTGTTTTCGTGGTGCAGAGAGGTTTGAGCGGAGGGAAAGCAACCGATCAGACGCAGCAGACGCTTTTTCTGATCATCGTTTCAAATGTAAAGATATTATCATTCGATTGAATGATGCTAAGGTAAATTTTTTATCAAATAAGTATAAATACCGACTCTCCCGTATATTATTCTCCGTGCCAGCACGTAGGCGTGGCTACGTGCTGGCACGGACTTAACAAAGTCCCATACAGCTCAATTCATGCACTTTACGCGCTGCCAACCGGCCTCCCTCCCGATTTCGGATATGCTTTATGCAGCCTTTACATCACCTTGCGCCTCCTACCATGCCCGAAAAAACCAGGGGCGCTAACTGATCAGCCGGTGGCGCAGCGCATACTGGATCAGCCCCACCACCGACTTGCAGTTGGTTTTGGCCAGGATATTTCTGCGGTGGGTTTCCACGGTTCGCTCACTGATAAAGAGCTGCTCGGCAATGTGAGCGTTGGAAAACTCGCGGGCCACGAGCTGCAGCACTTCTTTCTCGCGGCTGGTGAGCTCCACCGGCTGGCCGGCGGCGGCGGTAGCGCGCTTTTTGGCAGATGCCTGCATGTTCTGCAGCAGCATGGCCCCCACCTCCGGGCTGAAAAAGGTGTTGCCGGCCGCCACCACCCGAATGGCCTCGCTCAGCTCGGCTTTGCTGGTATTCTTCAGCAGATACCCCGCCCCGCCGGCCTCCAGCACCTCCGTCACGGAGGCATGATCGTAGAACATGCTCAGGGCCAGCACCCGCACATCGGGGCGCTGGCGGTGAATCTGGCGGGTAAGCTCCACGCCGCTCATGTTGGGCATGTTCAGGTCTACGATGGCCACGCTTACCTCGGGGTGGCTGTGCAGGCAGCGCAGGGCCTCGGCACCGGTGGTTGCCTGGGCCACTACCCGGATATCATGCTCCTGCCGCAGCAGCATCTTGATGCCTTCAATCACCAGCGGATGGTCGTCGGCCAGCAGCACATGCGTACGGGCGGGGGAAAGCAGGGAGTCGTTCATAGGAGCAGATTGCAGCAGACCTGCCGCCGAACGGGTTTATCGGCAGTGGTGCCTGAGCCGGCAGGTAAAGCACCGTAATCAAGGAAGATACGGGAATCAGACTACGTTTTCAACCTGTCCGGCCGCGCCTGCCCGCGTCCGGCGGCACCTGCCGGGCCCAGCGGTATTTCCACCGTGGTGCTGGTGCCTCGGCCGGGTCGGGAGTCGATATGTACCGTGCCCGATAGGTACGCCACGCGGGACTCGATATTGCGCAGGCCGATACCGGCATTCGGCTGGCCCGCCAGGCTGGTTGGGCAAAAGCCCACGCCGTTGTCTTCCACCAGCACCGTCAGGCGGTGCGGCTGGCGCAGCAGCTGCACCGACAGGGTGGTAGCCTGGGCGTGCTTGAGGATGTTCTGCACCAGCTCCTGCACCACCCGAAACACCACTAGCTCTACGGCCGGGTCGAGCCGCTCTTCTAGGCCCAGCGCTTCAAACTCGATATGGAGGCGGCTGGCACAGCCGATTTTGTCAAGGAAGCTGCGCACGGCTTCGGCCAGGCCGCGCTTGATGAGCACGTAGGGCGCGAGGTTGTGCGAGATGCCGCGCACCTCCCGCACCGACTCGTCCACCACATCCAGCGCCGCCCCAAACTGCTGCCGCTGGCTTTTCCGGAGGCTGGGTTCCAGCTCGTTGCGCAGGGCGCCCAGGTTGAGCTTCACCACGCTCAGCAGCTGGCCCAGCCCATCGTGCAGGTCGGCGCCGATGCGTCTTCGCTCCCGCTCTTCGGCGGCCAGCACTTCCTCTGCCCGCCGCCGCTCCAGCTGCTGGCGCTCCTGCGCAAACGCCACCTGCTGCTGCAGCCGGCGCCGGTTCAGCAGCAGATAAATTCCCCCGATACTGCCCGCCAGCAGCAGCAGCGCCACCCGCCCCCAGTACTGCCGGCGGGCCGCCGTGGCTTGGCGGCTTTGCTCGGCTAGGGTCTGCTGCCGCAGATATTCGCTGAAATCCAGGGCCTGAATCTGCACCTGCCGGCTGTGGCTGAACAGACTATCGCGGGTGCCGGCCGCCATTGCCAGATACCGGTAGGCCTGGGCGCTGTCGCCGCGGGCGGCCATCATCTGGGCCAGGTAGCCGCTGGCCTCGAACACGCCTTTGGCGTAGCGCCCCTGCTCACTGGCCAGCAGCGCCTGCCGGGCGTAGGCCAGCATCTGGTGGGGCTGCTGCACCTGCGCCAGCCGGGCCAGCCCCAGATAGGAGCGGCACAGCGCGTACGACACCGGCATTCCCACCGACCGGGCAATGGAGCGCAGGTAGTAGCGCCGGGCCTCCAGCTGCTGCCCACGCCGCGCCGCAATGTCGCCCAGCAGCGACAGGTCGCCGATTTCGCTGTGCTGGTCGTGGTAGCGCAGGTCGTAGCGGTAGCCTTCCCAAGTGTAATGCCACGCCGAATCCAGCCGGCCCTGCTCCAGGTAGGCCTGCCCCACGTTGCCCAGAATCGGGGTAAGCAGTACGTGGTCATGGCGCTGCCGGGCCAAGGCAATGGCCCGGAAGTAGTAACGCAGCGCCGACGGGTACCGGCCCTGTTCGGCGTAGGCGTAGCCCAGCGCATTATCCGCGTGGATGATGCCGCCCGCGTATGGAATTGCCTCGGCCAGACGCCGCGCCTGCAGCTGCGTCTGCACGGCCGTGGGGTAGTTGCCGCTGCGCAGAAAGGCCCAGCCCAGCATAAGCAGCGCCCGGCATTCTCCGGTTTTGAACCCAAGCTGCCGGGCCAGGCGCAGGCACTGGCGGCCGTAGCGCACGGCGGCCAGCGGGTCGTCGTCGGTCCGGTCCCAGGCCAGCAGCATCAGCAGGTGTACCCGCGTGGTGTCGGGGGGCGTGGTGGCTAGCAGGCGCTGCAGGCTGTCGGCGCGGGCGCTGGGCTGCCGGGCCGCCAGGCTGCCCACGGCAGTGCTGCACAAAAGCCAGATAACGACTAAGGATTCGCGCATAGCATCGTGGACGAGCGTACCGTGATGAAACCATCTGCCGCGGCGGGCCGGGCAGATGGCAAAAGCCAGGGCCAGGGCGGCAGTGCTGGCAGCGGGGCCCGGCAGCGGCAACCCGACCAACGCAACGGCCATCAGCTCAGGCGGCCCACCCTGCAAGCATCAAACTAACAGGCATATATACAACTTTCGCGATTAAAAGCCGGACCCGGCCGGCAACATCTGTCTTCGCTCCGCAGTACACTCCTGCAACAGGCCCGCCCGCTGCGGCGGGGCGCCTGCTTCCTGTTCTCACTTCTGCCCCTCTCCCATTATGCGTAAAGGCACCACTGTCACCTGGAAATACGGCACCGGTACGGCCACCGGCAAAATCGAGGAAACCCACAAGGAAAGCGTCACGCGCAAGTTGAAGGGCGCCGAAATAACCCGCAATGGCACGCCGGAAAATCCAGCTTTAGTTATCGTGCAGGACAACGGCGACCGGGTGCTCAAGCTGCAAAGCGAGGTAAAAGCGGCCTCGGCAGCCGACAAGAAATAGGCGCTTCAGATAAGCGAAGAGCATAAAAAAAGCCTGCCCGGATGCACATCCGGGCAGGCTTTTTTAGTTTACAAGCGCAAGGTTAGCGGTTGTCTTTGTCAGGCTCGATGAAGGCTTGCTCGTCCATTTCAGTTGGCATTACCACAATGCCTTTCTGCAGCATGGAGTTGCGCTTGCCGTAGAGGAAGTACACGATGAAGCCGAGGATCATCCAGCCCAACGCCACTTTCAGCGTGAACGAGTCGAGGGCCAGAATCATGCTCGTGCACACCAGCACACCCATCACGGGCACCAGCGGGAACGACGGCGACGAAAGCGGCGCCCGGAACGGACGGTGCTGCGCGGGGTCGGAGCGGCGCATGATCCAGATGCCGGCCGATACCAGCACGAAGGCCAGCAGCGTACCGAACGAGGTCAGGTCGCCGGCTAGGGAGCCGGGTACGAAGGCCGCAAAACCACCCACGAAGATCAGCAGCGCAATGTTGGATTTGTAAGGCGTACCGAAGCGCGGGTGCAGCTCGGAAAATGCTTTGGGCATCAGGCCATCCTTAGCCATCGAGAAGAACACGCGGCTCTGGCCCATCAACATCACCAGAATTACGGACGAGAAACCCAGCAGAATAGCCACCGTCACGGCCGTGCTCAGCCACTCGTAGCCGGGCATGTGGGCCTTGATGGCGTAGGTTACGGAAGCCTCGCCGCCAAGGGCCGGGTCGGCAAATTCGCGCCAGTTGGCAACGCCCGTCAGCACGTGGCCGAACAGGATGTAGAGCACGGTGCACACGGCCAGCGAGCCGAGGATACCGATGGGCATGTCGCGCTTAGGATTCTTGGCTTCCTGGGCCGCGGTGCTCACGGCATCAAACCCGATGAAGGCGAAGAACACGATGGCCGCGCCACCCAGCACGCCACCCCAGCCATGCTTGTTCCAAGCAGTGTACTCGCGTACTACCACGCCGGCTGCGTTTTTCACAGGCTCGGCATTGTCGGGAATCAGGTACGGCGAGTGGTTGGCGGGGTTGATAAACTGCCAGCCCACCGCAATGAATACCAGCACGATAGCCACTTTCAGGAACACCACAATGGCGTTGAACATGGCCGACTCCTGGGTGCCTTTGATGAGCAGCAGCGACAGAGCCACAATCACCAGCAGCGCCGGCAGGTTGATGATGCCGTGCTGCATTACGCCGTCAACTACCGCGCTTTCGAAGGGCGAGTGGCTTAGGTTGTACGGTATACTGGTGCCAAAGACTTCCAGCAGCTTATTGAGGTATTCACTCCAGGCAATACTCACGGTGGCGGCCCCGAGGGCGTATTCCATGATCAGGGCCCAGCCGATAATCCAGGCCACAAACTCGCCCATGGTGGTGTAGGCGTAGGTGTAGGCCGAGCCGGCAATCGGAATCATGGCGGCAAACTCGGCGTAGCAGAGGCCGGCAAATACGCAGCCGATGGCGGCCACGATGAAGGCCAGCGTCACGCCCGGACCAGAGGCCTGAGCAGCGGCGGCGGCCGTGCGCACAAACAGGCCGGCGCCGATGATGGCACCCACGCCCAGGGCCACCAGGTTGCCGGCGCCCAGCGTGCGCTTCAGCGTGCCGTGCCCGGTGGAATTAGCCTCGCCCAGCAGCTGGGCCAGCGGTTTTTTGGCGAAAATATTTGCCATACAGGTTTGGAGAGAGAGGAAAGTGTAGAGGTGTAACCATGATACCAACGGCCTGCAAGCCGTTGCGAGGCCCCGAATATAGGCGATTCTGTGCTTGGTAAGCTAGCAACTCCCGATTAGCAGGCGCGGCAGGGGCCGGATTAAACTCCGGCGCCCGCCGCCACTCTAACCGGCCGTAACCGCCCACATAGACTTCACTGCCATGAAAAAGATGCTTGTTCTGCTTGCCGCCGTTGCCCTGTCGGCCAGCGCTGCTTCCGCCCAAACCACTCCCGCTCCCACCTCCCGCATGGGCGCGGGCCGCATGCAGGACGCCGCCCGCACGCCCGAGCAGCGGGCCGAAATGCAAACCAAGCGCCTCACCCAGCAACTGGCCCTTTCCGCCGAGCAGAGCGCCAAAGTGCAGACCATTGCCCTGGCCGAAAACCAAGAGCTGCAGGCCCTGCGCGGCAAATACGCCTCCGCTGACAACCGCAAAGGAGCCGGCCAGGAGCTGAAAGCCGTGCAGGAAAAATACGATGCCCAGTTGAAAGGCGTGTTCACGGCCGAGCAATACGCCAAGTACAGCCAAATGCGCGAAGACCGCCAGGAAAAGCGCAAGGAAGGCCGCACCAAGCAAAAAAGCTAAGCCGCTGGTAAACCGCTCAAAAATCCCCGACCCACACCGGCCGGGGATTTTTTTGTACTGGCCGAATGCCCGCCCGGCTGGCTTTCGGCCCCGAAAACGCCCGCCGCCAGCGGCGGCCCCGGCCGGCTTCTGCTTGTTCCACTTACCTTCGGGTGATATATTTGAAGAAGTACGCCTTCGTGGCGGCTCCACCACATCCTCCACCCCATGAGTCCTCTGCCCAGTAGTACCGGCTCGGTACAAATTCAGCAGTTCTACGACAAAGGCCTGGCCCACGCCAGCTACGCCATCCGCAGCGGCCGCCAGGTAGCCATCATCGACCCGGCCCGCGACCCGCAGCCCTACTACGATTTCGCCGACGAGCACGACGCCCAGATCGTGGCCGTTATTGAAACCCACCCCCACGCCGACTTCGTGAGCAGCCACCTGGAAATCTCCCAGGAAACCGGCGCCACTATCTATGTAAGCAAGCTGGTGAAGGCCACGTATCCGCACGAAACCTTCGACGATGGTGACCGGATTACGCTGGGCACCATGGAGCTGCACGCCCTCAACACCCCCGGCCACTCGCCTGACTCCATCAGCGTGCTGCTCATGGACGAGCTGGCCCAGACCCGTGCCGTATTCACCGGCGACACCCTGTTTGTGGGCGACGTAGGCCGCCCCGACCTGCGCGAGTCTGACCTGGTGGGCGGCCACAGCCGCGAGGCCCTGGCGGCCCAGCTCTACCACAGCACCCGCGAGAAACTCATGACCCTGCCCGCCACCACCAAGGTCTACCCGGCGCACGGCCCCGGCTCGCTGTGCGGCAAAACCACCAGCACCGACCTCGACAGCACCATCGGCAAGGAGGTGAAAACCAACTACGCCCTGCAGCCGATGTCGGAGGCCGAGTTTATCAAAGTGCTGCTTGAAGACCAGCCGTTCATGCCCAAGTACTTCGGGCACGACGTGGTGCTCAACCGCTTGGGCGCGCTGCCCTTCGAGGACAGCGTGCGGGCTGTGCCGCGGCTGTTTCCGGATGCCGAGCTGGAGCCGGGCGTTTTGCTGATTGACACCCGGCCCGCCGCCGAGTTCCGGGCCGGCCACCTGCCCGGCGCCATCAACCTGATGGACGGCGGCAAGTTTGAAACCTGGCTGGGCTCCATCATCGGGCCGCAGGAGCCGTTCTACCTGCTGGCCGATTCGCAGATTGCGCTGGACACCGTGATCCGCAAAACCGCCAAAATCGGTTATGAAGGCAACGTGCGTGGCGCTATTCTGACGCCACGTGAGATGCCGGCTACTTCGCCGGCCGTGAAGGTTGAGCAAGTACGCCAGCAGCCTCAGGACTTCACCATCGTGGATATCCGCAACCGCACCGAAGCCCAGCAGCCCGTTTTCGACAATGCCCTAGTGATTCCGCTGCCCGAGCTGCGCGAGCGGGCCCAAGAAATCCCAACCGATAAGCCCGTGCTGGTGCACTGCGCTGGCGGCTACCGCTCGGCGGCCGGCTCCAGCATCGTGCAGGCGGCTCTGCCCGGAACTACGGTATATGATCTGGGGGAGGCTATTACGTCATTTCAGCCTCAGGCAGTTCACTAAATTTCTCCCGCAATAGAGTAGCGGCAACAAAACGCAGAGGCTCGCAGGGGGAACGACCTCCGCGGGCCTTTGCGTTTTATGGCCACTACTTTGTTGTGGGACTTCGATATATGCGCGTACTACACACCGCCGACTGGCACTTGGGCCAGCGCTTCATCCAGGGCCACGAGCGCACCGACGAGCACCGCCACTTCCTGAACTGGCTGGTGACGACCATCCGGGAGCAGCAGGTGGAAGTGCTGGTGATTGCCGGCGACATTTTTGATACCGGCTCGCCTTCCAATCAGGCCCTGGAGCTGTACTACTCCTTTCTGCTCAACATCCGCGACACCGGCTGCCGCGACATTGTGGTGGTGGGCGGCAACCACGATTCGCCGGCTACGCTCAACGCCCCGGCCCGGCTGCTGCGCCACCTGCGTGTGCACGTAGTCGGCTGCGTGCCCGACTGCTTCGACGACCAAGTGCTGGTGCTGGATGACGCCGCCGGCCAGCCCGGCCTGGTGGTGTGCGCCGTGCCTTTCCTGCGCGACCGGGATGTGCGCCTCTCGGTGCCCGGCGAAACCGCCGAAGAGCGCGAAGCCCGCATCAAACAAGGCATTGCCGACCACTACGCCCGCCTCGCCGAAGTAGAGAAAGTGTGGCAGCTTAAAGACCTGGGCCTGCCCGTGCTGGCTACCGGCCACCTCTACGCCGCCGGCGCCGCCCCCTCCGACTCCGAGCGCACCATCCACGTCGGCAACCTGGGCCAGGTGACGGCCGACCACTTCCCTGCCGTGTTCGACTACGTGGCGCTGGGCCACCTGCACCGGCCGCAGCGCGTGGGCGGGCGGGAGCATATCCGCTACTCGGGCTCCCCAATTGCGTTGTCGTTTTCCGAGCTGGATCATCCGAAGGAAGTGCTGCTGCTGGATTTTGCTGGGGGCAAGCTGGCGGGTCTGCAGCCGTTGCTGGTGCCGGGCGCCCGGCGGCTGGTGCGCTTCCACGGCACACTGGAGGAAGTCACGCAGGGCCTCACCACCTACGACAACGCCGGCTACCTGCTCCCGGCCTGGGCCGATGTGCAGATCCACTCAGAGCTTACGCAGCTGGAAGTGGCCGACGCGCTGCTGCAGGTTATTCAGACCCTGGACCGCCAGCAACTGGAGGTGCTGGCCCGCCGCCACCTGCGTCTGATCAAGCTCCGCGCCCTCGGCCCTGACGACACCGACACCGACGAACCCCTCACGCCCAGCCTGCATGACTTCACGGAGCGCGAAGTGTTCGGCCAGCGCCTCGCCGCCGAGCCCGAAGCCGGCCGCGCCGAGCTGCTGCGCACCTTTGATGAGCTGCTGGAGAGTATGTGAATACGATGGCAAGGAGCAACCGCCGGCCGCTGGCTTGCGTTATACAGCCTCCACTCATTTTCCTGTGACTCATGAGCATCTTCGGTTCTGACCGCCCCAGCGGTACATTAGGTGGCCTGCTAGCAGGCCTGTTCGGCAGCAGAAAAGCCGTGCACCCCACTTCCGACACGTATGGCAATGTTGCCCGGTCGGGTGGCGTTGGCCGCAAGCTGGCTACCGGCGCGCTGCTGGCCGCCGGCGCGGCGTACCTCTACAACCGCAACAAAAAGAAGGGCGTCAGCGCCCCCAGCTTCAATCCGAATCTGTAAGCAGCCTGCTGCCTATACAGAAAAGCCCCACTCTGGATTGCCATTGGCTTCGGAGTGGGGCTTTTTTGTGGCTGATTGCGGCCGCGCGGCCGTGCCGGGCAGGTGCACTGGCAGGCGTGCGGCCGGGCGCCTTAGTGGTTGTAGCTCACTACCCGCGTCACCTGCCACCGCCCCTCATTCAGGCGCCACACCATCATGTTCTTGAACGTGCCACAGTCGTCCTTGCCGTTTTCGACGTGGCAGAACCGGTGCTGGTAGGTTTCTACGGCGCCATAGCCGTTGATGGGATACACTTCCAGGGTGCCGGGCATCAGCTGGCGGTTCAGGCCGGTGGTTTTGTTTTGCTCGAACAGGCGCCGGAAGCCCTCCATGGATTGCTGGAAATCAGCCAGGCCGCCTTTGTCGTGATAGAACTCCAAGTCTTCGGCGAAGTAGGTTTGCAGCTGCGCGAGGTCGTGGCGGTTGAACGCCGCGAACAGGAGGCTGTCCTGCCGGGCAATGGTGGCGTAGAGCTCCGGCGAAACCGGCGCGTAAGCCGATGTAGCGACGGCCGAAACGGGACGCACCGGCGCACAGGCCCCAGCAAGCAGCAAAAGCAACATGGCAAGCGGTAGACGGTTCATCGGCTTTGGGGAAGGCAGTGAGTTCGTGAAAAAGCAGAAAGCTTCCGATTCACTAGGCCCGCATGTTTCGCTCCGGGCAGACGCAGGTGGACGCAGCTTAAGGGCGCTACCATTCTCTGGTAGCAATCAGCTCTTCCAGATCCGCCTCAGCGAAGCCGTACGCCTTTGCGATGAAGTCGAAATCCGCTGCAATACATTCTCTTGCCCCCGTCTCTATCTCACTATCCGCCTCCTCGAATGCCTCCTGCAGATCGTTGAATTTGTCGGTGGCCGCGTGGGTCAGTTCGTATAGTTCATCCAGCTCCTTGGGTTGCTGCTGTTCGATGGAAAAGCACAGCGCCACCAAAACCGCTTTACCCTTGTCTACCAGCTGTTTGGGGAAATAGGTATCCTCCGTCATTTCCTGCAGGAAAGCATACTTCCTGACTGCTTCGTTTTTGAGGTCTTCCTGCTTTTTGGCCATGTGAGTCTGAGGCTGGGTGGAGGTTCAAATAACGTGTGTCGGCGGTGCTTGCACAAACGGAAAGCAACCAACATTCAGGCCCTACCCTGGCCTGCAAGCCGTATCTTGCCGGCTAATTGGGCTTGGTGAACTACCGTGCCGGCCCTGGCTTTGCTTTCTCATGAAAATCCTCCGCGTCCGTTTCTTCAACCTCAACTCCCTGCGCGGCGAGCATACCGTAGATTTCAGCCAGACGCCCCTCTCGGACGCGGGCTTGTTTGCCATCACCGGGCCGACCGGCGCGGGCAAAACCACCATCCTCGACGCCATTACGCTGGCCCTCTACGGGCAGGTGCCGCGCCACGAGGCCACCGGCCCCGAGCACGTGATGAGCCACGGCACCGGCGAGAGCTGGGCCGAAGTGGAGTTTGAGGTGAACGGCCAGCACTACCGCTCCAAGTGGGGCCAGTACCGGGCCCGCAAGCGGCCCGAAGGCAATCTGCAGCCCCCCAGCATGGAGCTGAGCGAGCGAAAAACGGCCGACGACGGCACCGAAACCTGGCCCCTCATCGAGGAAATGAAGCGGCAGGTACCCGTGCGCGTAGCCGAGCTGAGCGGCCTGGAATACAAGCAGTTTCTGCGCTCGGTACTGCTGGCCCAAGGCGACTTCACCCGCTTTCTGAAGGCGCCGGCCGGCGAGCGGGCTCAGCTGCTGGAGAAAATCACCGACACCAAAAAGTACTCCGACATCTCGCGGGCGGCCTTCGAGCGGGCCAAGCAGGAAACCCAGCAGGTAGAGCAGCTGCGCGCCGGGCTGGCGGGCGTCACGCTGCTATCGGCGGAGGAAGTGGCGTTTCTGGAAGGCGAAGCGCAGGAGCTCACCCAGCAGCTGGCCACCGCCACCGCCGCCCAGGAGCAGCTGCGCGAGGCGCGGCAGTGGCACCTGCGGCTGCAGGAGCTGCACCGCAGCGTGCTGGCCACCCAGCAGCGCCAGCACCAGCTAAATGGGCAGGCCGAAACGCTGGCCCCGCTGCGCCAGCGCCTGGCCCTGCATCAGCAAGCCGCGCCCTTCGCCACCGACTACGCCCTATTGCGCCAGTTGGAAGCCCAACTCGGCCGCCTGCACCAGGAAACCCAGCAGCTCCAGACGCAGCTGCCGCAGCTGGAGCTGCGCCGCGCCACCGCCGAAGCCACCCGCACTGCCGCCCGCCTCGCCTACGATCAGGCCACCCACCTCCGCTCCGAGCAGGACCCTAAGCTGCGCGAAGCCGAGCTACTGGACCACCAGATAGCGGAAGCACGCCGCCTGTTGGGACAGGGCAAAACCGAGTATGAAGCTCAAAACGAGCAGTGCAAACGTCTGAAAGCAGCAGCCGAGCAGGCTGGCACAAGGGCGCGCTTGCTGCAGGAGCAAGTCCGGGACCTCGACAAATGGCTGCTGCTGCACGCTACCGTTGGTGAGCTGGCCAATGGCCTGCCTGAACTTTCCGCTAACCTGCAGCACTGGGAATACCTCAAGGCGGAGCTGGGCCAGCTACGCCAGCGCCTGCACGAAGCCCGGCTGCGGGCTGGGCAGGCGGCCACGCAGGCGGCCACGCATCAGCAGGCTGCTGAGGCGGCCCGCGGCCAGTTGGCCGCCTCGGCAACGCAGTACCACTCTACCGCCACCGCCTGCCACAACTGGCTGCTACAGCTGCGCCACCACGTGCAGGCGCTTCACCAGCAACAGGAGCGTGAGCAGCAGCATTGGGACGATTTGCGCCGCAGCCTGCACATGCAGCAGCTCATCCTGTCGCACACCGACACCCGCCAGCTGCTGGAAGCTGGCCAGCCCTGCCCGGTGTGCGGTTCCCTGGAGCACCCGTATCTGGCGGGCGTGCTGGGCGTGAGCGAAGACTCATTTCAGCGGGAGCGGCAGCGGGAAGAAGAGCTCAGCCAGCGCGTGCGGGCCCTGGGCACCCGCTTCAACCGCCTTAACACCTACGTCACGATGCTGGAGCAGGCAGTGCCCGAAACGGCTCCTGGCACCTCAGCTACCATTCAGCTACTCCCCGAAACGGCCGAGAAGGAAGCCGCCGAAACCATCAAGCAACTGCTGCAACAGCTCAAGCATCTGCAGCAGCAGTGCGCCACCGCCGAGCAGCAGGTGCAGCAGGCCCACACCCACCAGGAGGCTGCTCAGCGCCAGCACCATGACTACGCCCAGGCCGTAGCGCAGCTGGAAAAGGAGCTCCAAGATGCCGAAGAGCGCATGCCCGCCGCCCGCGACATGGTGGTAAGCCAGGCACAGAGCTTCGGGCTGCCGTTTGCCGACGAGAACGGCCGCGCTCTGATGGAGCAAGCCCGCCAACGCATCAGCGAGTTTGAAACGACAAAGCAGCAGCTGGCCCAGTCGCGGCAGGAGCTGAGTGGCGTGAGCGTGGAAGCCGACACCTCGGAGGCTGCCCGGCAGGAGCTGCAGGCTTGGCTGAGCGCCCGCAAGCAGGCCTTGCTGGACCAGAACGCCGCTATGCAGGCCCGGCAGCAGCAGCGCCACGCCCTACTGCCCGATGCCGACCTTGCCGCCGTGCGCCAGCGCCTGGAGCAGGCTGTGCGCACCACCGAAACCCAGCGCCAGCAGGCCGAGCAGCAGTTTCAGCAGCACGACACGGCCGCCACCGTGGCGGCGGCCCGCCTGCAGCAGCTCACCCACGACACCCGGCAGCAGCAGCAGGCTCACGCCGCCAGCACGGCGGCCCTCACGCAGGCCCTGCAGGCCGCCGGCCTCTCCCCCGACCCGGCCACCCTGCCGGCCCTGCTTTTGCCCGAATCTGAAGCGGCCACCCTGCAGGCGCAGCTCAGCCGCCACGATCAGGAAGTGGCTTTGGCCGCCCGCACCCTGCTGGAAACCGAGCAGCAGTTGCAGCAGGAAGAAGCCCGTGCCCTCACCATCGAGCCGCTAGACGCTCTGAACCATCACCTGGAAACCAGCAGCCAGCAGTTGGCTACGCTCAATCAGCAACTGGGCCAGCGCCAGGAGCGCCTGGGCAGCCACCGCGCCGGCCAGGAGCGCCACGCCACGCTGGCCGCCCAGCTGGAAACCCAGCAGCAGGAAGCGCGCCGCTGGCGGCAGCTGGCCGAGCTGATTGGCTCGGCCGACGGCAAGAAGTTCAGCGAGTTTGCCCAGGGCCTTACCCTGGCCCGCCTCGTGGACCTGGCCAACCGCCACCTGCACCGCTTCTCCGACCGCTACCGCATCCTGCGCAACCCCGACCAGCACCTCGACCTGCTCATCCAGGACGAGTACCAGGCCGGCGCGGTGCGCACCATGAATTCGCTGTCGGGTGGGGAAAGTTTTCTGGTGAGTCTGGCGCTGGCGCTGGGCCTCTCGGAGCTGGCCGGCCGCAAAACCCAGATCGACACGCTGTTCATTGACGAAGGCTTCGGCACCCTCGACCCCGACACGCTGGACATTGCGCTTTCGGCGCTGGAAATGCTGCAGGGCACCGGCAAAACCATCGGCATCATCTCGCACGTGGAGGCCCTGCAGGAGCGCGTCAGCACCCAGATCAGCGTGCGGAAAGGGGCCGGCGGCATCAGCTCCCTGCAGGTCGTGGGGTTCAATGGAGCATTGTAGCCTGTCATCCCGGGTCGAGTGAGGAATCCGAGAAATGCCGTTCAGCGACATAATCCCAGATTCCTCGCTCCGCTCGGAATGACAGTTGGCTATTTTACCGCCCTTATCTCCGCCCAACTCCAGTACCGCCGGGGTTCGATATCGGCGTAGCCGGCCTCGAAAAACCGTACTACTTCCTGCTCCAGTTCTTCGGCAGGAATAGACGAAGCATAAATCGGGCGCTGGTCGGGGTCGGCGTAGCGCTGGGGCTTGGTGAGGCCTTTGCCGCTCAGGCGCAATAGCGGGCCGGTGTCGGTGATGCCGTCATGGGTCCAGCGGCGCGGGGTGGCTTCCAGCGCATTGAGGCGGGCCGCTAGGGCATCCAGGGGCAGGCGCGGCAGCGTCGGGCGGCTTTCCAGGTCGATCCAGGTGGTGTATTTGTACTCGAATTCGTAGCGCTGGCCGTCGTAGAGGCTCAGCACCATATCAGTGCCACGGCTGGCGCTGAACAGGGCGTAGTACGGCAGCGGCTCCGGCGTGTGCACCACCGTCAGCCCGATTTGCGGGTAGCGGCGCACGGTGGTGGCGGCGCTGTGCAGCACGGCTACGGCCTGCAGCACCCGCTGGTATTCCGGCTCCCAGACGGCCCGGTACGGGGCCGGGTTGTGCAGCACGGCCGCGAAACGGGGCAGAAACCATGCAAACTTCTCGGCCGAAGCCTCATCTTCGCGGCGGCGGCGGGCCGGGGCGCCAAACGGCTCATAGAACCGGGCTTTCTCCTCAGCATTCAGCCAGCATACCAGCTGCAGGGCGTGGTGCGCCTGCGGGTGCTGCCAGTCCAGCTCCCGAAAATCGCCCAGCGTAGCCACCAGGCGCAATAATTCCTCGTGCTGCAGCGCCAGCTCCGGGTTCAGCAGCGCCCAGACGCCCACAAAGCCATCCACGTCAAAATGATTGGCCGTGACGGCGGCGGCGGCCAGCCCGGGCGTGTGAGGCTGGCGCAGGGCCCGAAGCACCGAGCCGGCGCTGGTGTCGTCGCGCAGGGGCTCGGGCGTGGCCGCGCCGCGCCAGTGCGCCAGCGTGAGGGACGCCCCCAGCCCGGTGCTGTCCACTACAATGGTCGGCTGCTGCCGCAGCTGCTGAAACGGAACGAAGTATCGGGGATGCAAAATAGTGATGAGGGGATGAGGTGATGAGGGGATGAGGTGATGAGGTGACAGGTAAAGGAAGACCGTCATTCCGAGCTTGCGAGGAATCTCGCGTGCTGACGTTGTGGGGCAAATCTACACGCCTAGCCACGTTGGGACGTGAAACGGGCTGCTCACCCCCCGATAATGCATAGCGGCTGCATGAGTAAGCTGGCCTATCCACAAACGCCGGACACGCCCTCAACGTCAGCACGCGAGATTCCTCGCAAGCTCGGAATGACGTTCCACCTCATCATCCCATCCCCTCATTACCCCATCACCCCCATCCCAAAAATCACCTCCTGCCCCGCCGGTTGCGGATGCGCTCCACTTTGCTGCGGCGCACCCAGTGCAGGTACTTCTGCAGCTCCTCGGCGCCTTGCAGCAGCTCGATAGTGCAGTAGCGGCGGGCCAGCTCGCGGTTGTCGAGCAGCAGATGGACGGTGCTGTGGCACGGCTGGCAGAGCGGTACGGTGGGGCCGTGGCGGCCTCCTTCCTCGCGCGGCACCAGATGATGGCGCGAGGTGTGCTGCACTTCCCGCTCGCAAAGTCCGCAGCGGGTTTCAACAGCCTCAGCACGCGGGCCTGGCAACGGAAGGGGAGCAACTTGGCGACGACGACGGGACATAGACAGCTGTGAAACCGCCAAAAACCAGGACCGGTTTCCGAAGACAGCAGAGATAAAAAAACTCTGAAAAATAAAATTTGGTCATACAGCACGTGTCGAAATACTTCTATATTTGATTGGGATACAGACAGTCAGAAGGCTGTATTCTCGTTTTTTTCCCTTTTGGCATCTTCCTTTGATACACTTCACTTTTACCTTGTTGCCCATGCGCATTTCTACTTCCTCTCCTTTCCATCATCTGTCGTCGCTGCTGCGGGGGGCGGGCCTGCTGGTGGCGCTGTGGTGCCTGGCTCCTTCCGAGGCGCATGCCCAGACCTGGATGGTATCCACTGACCCCTACCTTAAGCTGGGCGTCATGGACAAGTTTGGGCAATTGGGAGGCTACACGGCCAAGTTCGTAGTGACCAACCAGACCACCGGCAAAGAATACATTTTGGTGAAGCAGGTGGCAGGTGGCCAGAATGGCGTCGATGTTATCTTCCCTTCCGAGCCCTCGGAGCCCGACTATTTCAAAACCCAGACCGGCGAGGCGGCGCGGGCCCTGCCCGGGCGCTACAGCTGGGAATGCCAAGTGGGTGGCAAGAAAGTGGTGGGTGGCAAGTTCTCGCTGCCTGAAACTGCCAACGACGTGTCCGTAATCGAGCAGAAAAAGCCTTAGCCGCCCGGCAGGCTACTGTGCGTAAAGGCCCGCAGCTTCGGCTGCGGGCCTTTTTTATGGCTGAGGTTTGCCACCGGACGCCGGATTACGTATCAGAGCGTTGGCAGCAGTTGCCGCTTCCCATTTACTTTCCGTCTTTTCCTCATGCCTAAGAAATCATTCTCCGAGCTCATAAACAGCCCCGGCATGCCCGTGCTGGTAGATTTTTACGCCGACTGGTGCGGCCCGTGCAAAACTATGGCCCCCGTGCTGGAGCAGGTAGCGCAGCAGCACCAGGGCAAGCTCAAAGTCATCAAGATTGATGTAGACCGCAACCCCGCCGCGGCCCAGCAGTTCCGCGTGCAGAGCATCCCCACGCTGATTCTATTTCATAAGGGCCAGCCGGTGTGGCGGCAGGCTGGTGCCGTGCCGGCTGGCCAGCTGACGCAGGCCGTACAACCTTTTCTAAGTTAGGCGCATCCTAAGCGGGTGAGGGGAAGCCCGCCGACAAACCATCTGGTAGGGCCCGGTGTTGGGCAGTGCGGGGCGCGTACCTTTGCTGCCTCCGTCCTGCTTTTCACCTATGCGCTACTTTTCATATCTGATTGGAATACTATGGTTGTGGAGCGTGGCGGGCAGTTCGGCGGCGCAGGCCCAGGAGCGGTACCGGCTTAGCGGCTACATCCGCGACGCCAGCCGCGGCCCGCTGCCGGGCGCTTCGGTAGCCGTGCCGGCCCTGGCTTCCGGTGCCACGGCCGATTCCACCGGCTTCTACTCATTCCTGTTGCCAGCAGGCCGGCATCAGCTGGTCATCTCCTTCATCGGCTACCAGAGCCAGACCCGCGACCTAAACCTGACGCGCGCCCAGCGCCTCTCGTTCACGCTGGCCGAGAGCAGCAACACGCTGGGCGAGGTGGTGGTGGAAGGCTCGGGCACGCTGGAGCAGAAGCTGCAAACCACCCAGATGAGCGTGGAGCGCCTCACGGCCGCCGAGGCCAAGCTGCTGCCCGCCTTATTTGGGGAAGTGGACCTTTTGAAAACCCTGCAGCTCAAGCCTGGCGTGCAAAACGGCGGCGAAGGCACTTCCGGCCTGTTCGTGCGCGGCGGCTCCTCCGACCAGAACCTGGTGCTCGTCGACGATGCCGTAGTGTACAACCCGGCTCACTTGTTCGGGCTGTTTTCGGTATTCAACCCCGATGCCGTGCAGAGCGTGGATCTGTACAAAGGCGGCTTCCCGGCGCAGTATGGCGGGCGCCTGTCGTCGGTGATTGACGTGAAGATGCGTGAGGGCAACAAGCAGAAAACCGTCACGAGCGGCGGCATTGGCCTGATTTCGTCGCGCTTAACTGTGGAAGGACCGATTGTGAAAGACAAAGGCTCGTTTCTGCTCTCGGGGCGGCGCACGTACTTCGACGTTTTCACGCGCCAGATCAACAAAGCCAGCGAAGACAATCCCGACTTCAACCCCATTCCCGATTACTACTTCTACGATTTCAACGCCAAGGCCAACTACACGCTCGGCGACAAAGACCAGGTGTTTCTGAGCGGCTACCTGGGGCGCGACGTCTTCGGGTTCGGCTCGCAGGGCGGTTTTGACTTCAACTTCAGCTGGGGCAACACGCTGGGCGCCGCCCGCTGGAGCCATGTGTTCAATAAACGCCTGTTTCTGAATACCACCGCCTCCTACACCAACTACAAGTACGACGTCACCAACAAGCTCGACCAGTTCAGCTTCAACCTGGCCTCCGACATCCGGGACCTGGCCCTGCGCTCCGACCTCGACTACACGCCCAACGACCGGCACGCTTTCAAGTTTGGGGCCCAGCTCATCAATCACCGCTTCGGGGTGGGCCGCTTACAGGCCGGCTCTTCAGATGGGCGCCTGAGCATCGGCTCCGACGTGGCCTACCGCGGCCTGGAAGGCGGCCTCTACGCCTCCGACAACTTCAAGGCCACCGACAAGCTGCAGCTGGAATACGGCCTGCGCCTGAGCGGTTTCCAGAGCGGCTCCAACAGCTACGGCGGGCTGGAGCCGCGTGGGTCGGCGCGCTACTCACTTACGCCCAAAACCTCGCTCAAGGCCAGCTACGCCCTGATGTACCAGTACGTGCACCTCGTCACGAACTCCGGCGCCACGCTGCCAACGGATATCTGGTACCCGTCAAGGCTATCGGTGAAGCCGCAGCGGGCCCAGCAGGTGGCCGGCGGCGTGAGCTTCCTTCTTGGAAGCGGCAAATACCTACTCACCAACGAGGTGTACTACAAGTGGGCGCAGAACCAGGTGGATTTCAAGGACGGCGCCCAGCTGTTCGTGAACCCCGACCTGGACTCGGAGTTCCTGTTCGGCAAGGGCTGGGCCTACGGCAACGAGCTGTACCTGGAAAAGAAAACCGGCCGCACCACCGGCTGGATTGGCTATACGCTCAGCTGGAGCAAGCGCCAGTTTCTGCCCCAGCGCGGCACCACCGGTATCAACGAGGGCCGCGTGTTCTACCCCAGCTACGACCGCCGCCACAACCTGACGGTGGTGGTGCTGCACCAGCTCACAGAGCGCCTCAACCTCACCGGCTCGTTTGTGTACACCACCGGCAACGCCACCACCCTGCCCGCCGCCCGCTTTGCCGTGCAGGACATCTTCGGCGGCGACCTGTCGGCGGTGCCGGTGTACCCCGACCGCAACACCTACCGCCTCGCGCCCTATAACCGCCTGGATTTGGGGGTGGTGTGGAAGCTGAAGCCCAACCGCTGGGTGCCGGAATCCGACCTGACATTCAGCGTCTACAATGCCTACAACCGCCGCAACCCCTATTTCGTGTACTTCGACCAGGTGCGGGCCGGTGGCGACAACACGCCAGTTACCAGCTACCGCGCCCGGCAGGTGTCGCTGTTCCCAACCATTCCGGCCGTCACCTACAACTTCAAGTTCTAATCACGGATTCAACCGGATTTTTCGGATTGCACGGATTTTGTAGGCGGCTCGTTTTGGGCTGAGTTGCTTCGCTGCTGCTGCCGCTTTGCCGCTCGCTCCTGTTCTTCTTCGCTCTTCGCTTATGCTTGGTATTATGAACCGCTTATCCGCTTTGCGCACCACCGCCGGTTTGCTGGCGCTGGCCGGGCTCACGGCCTCCTGCGACCTGCAGAAGGATATCGACGTGGAGCTGCCTGCCATTCCAGCCCAGCTGGTGGCCGAGTGCTACCTCGAAGACGGCCAGATTCCGCGCCTCACCGTGACAGAAACCGTGCCCTACCTGGCCAGCCCCGAGCCTGTGCTGCCCGCTGACGTGACCGTGCGCCTTACCCTGGCCAACGGGCAGGTAGAGGTGATGCGCTTCTTCCCAGGCGTCGACCCCGTAACCGGTAAAGGCTACACCCACATGGGCCGGCGGCCACTAGTGGCCCGCCCCGGCGACGTGTTCAGCCTGGAAGTGGTCGACACCAAGGGCCGCCGCCTCACCGGCACGGCCACCGTGCCCACGCGCGTGCCCATCGACTCGCTGGAATACAAGTTCAACGACCTGCCGCCCGCCCGCCGCGAGGCTTACGTCCTCACCAACTTCCGCGACCCGGCCGGCCTGGGCGACTACTACCGCCTGCAGATTCACCGCGACAGTATCTCCCGGGAGCCGGAAATCGACTATGACGTGGAAGACCGCCTCAACGACGGCAAAACGTACACGCTCGGTACCAGCTACCGCTTCGATCCTGGCGACACACTGCTGGTCACGCTCTACCACCTCGACCGGCCTTACTTCCTGTTCCGGCAGTCGGTGAACGATGCGCGCAACGCCAACGGCAACCCGTTTGCGCAGCCCTCGGCCATCAAAAGCACGGTGCAGGGCGGCGTGGGCGTGTTCACGGTACTCAGCTATGACCGGAAGCAGATTATTATTCCGTAGCGGCCGGCGCACGGCGGCAATAAAAATTCGTCGGCATACAACGTTCCTGAGCCAGACTTACTCTACGTTATATCCTTCCACTTCTATCCATTCCTTGCCCGATGCGCTTACCTTACATTACCCGACTGATCTGCTTACTGGCCGTACTCAGCTTTGCCTTTAGCAGCTGCCAGGAAGACGACCCCACGCCCTCCTTCGACCCCATCAAAACCCTCACAACCGGCAGCTGGCGCCTCGATGAAATCCGGGAAAACAACCAGGTCACCAGCACCGGCACGGCCATCAAAGACCGGTTTAGCCTCACGTTCCGTACCGATGGCACCTACACCGAAAACCAGTTCGTGAACGGCACCACCTACGCCGGCACTTGGATGCTGATGAGCGGCAACACCATCCTGCACTTCACCGACCAAAAAGGCGACGACCACCAGTACAACCTCGTCAGCATCTCCGAAACCGGCCTGCAGTACGGCGCGCTCAACAAGAACAATCAACAGGAAGTGTATACCTTCTCCGCCCAGCCTTAACGCTGCCCGACCCTACGACACAAAAACGGCCGCTGCATCATGCAGCGGCCGTTTTTTGTTGCCCTTATGGCAGTTCCGGGCGCCAGCGGGCACAGGCTGAAGCCTGTGCTACATACGCGTTAGTCCTGCTGCGCGATGACGGCCTGTAGCAGCGCCGTGAGGCGGGGCTCGGCGTCGGCGGCTACGCGCAGGATGTCGGCTATTTCCACCCGCTTGAGCTTGCCCGGCGAGCACAGGTCGGTGATGACGCTGATGGCCAGCACCGGCAAACCCATGTGCACGGCAGCAATCACCTCGGGCACGGTGCTCATGCCCACCGCATCGGCCCCGATGGTGCGCAAGTAGCGGTACTCGGCGGGCGTTTCCAGCATGGGGCCGGGTACGCTCACGTACACGCCGCGCCGCACCTTATCAGCGAAGCCGAGGCTGCGGGCCGCTTCCTCAGCCTGGCGCAGCAGGCGGGCATCGTAGGGCTCCAGCATGTCGGGGAAGCGGGCGCCTAGCTCGTCGAGGTTTTTGCCGATGAGCGGGTTGCTAGGCTGCAGGTTGATGTGGTCGTCGATGAGCATCAGGTCCGAGTAGTTCATGTCGGGGTGCAGACCGCCGGCGGCGTTGCTCACGAACAGCTTCCGGATGCCCAGCATCTTCATCACGCGCACGGGCAGCACCACCTGCTCCATGGTGTAGCCTTCGTAGAAGTGAAAGCGGCCCTGCATCACCAGCACCTTACGGCCGCCCAGCTCGGCGGCCAGCAGGTTGCCGGAGTGGCTTTCCACCGTCGAAACCGGAAAGTTCGGGATGCTGGCGTACGGGATGGTGTGGTGAATGGTCAGGTCCTTGACCAGCGCGCCCAGACCAGTGCCGAGGATGATGCCGAACTCGGGCTCAAAGCCCTGCAGCAGCGGGCGGATATGGTTGGCGGCTTCGTGGAGGTGTTGCATTGTGGGTATGTCGTATGTAAAAAAGACCGTCATGCAGAGCGGAGCGAAGCATCTCGCCAGTGTGGTAGAATTACTACACTGGCGAGATGCTTCGCTCCGCTCTGCATGACGGTCAACAGGGTTACTGGATATTCAGCTCAAACGGCATGCGCGCCTGGGCGCCTTTCATTTCCGAGAGTTTCTTGTACTGCTCGTACACCGGAAACAGCGGGCCCATTTCCTGCTTTACCAGGCTCATGCGCACTTCCTCGTTGATGCCGCTGAAGATGTTTTCCATGAACGACTTCTGGCGTGGCAGCGCCTGCAGCGTGTAGTCGCCTTCCTTGAGCTTGGCGCGGCGGGCCGCAATACGCAGCGCGTCGTCCATGGAGCCGAGCACGTCAACGAGGCCGCGGGCCTTGGCTTCGGAGCCCGACCATACGCGGCCGGAAGCATAGCCGCGCAGCCGCTCCACGGGCATGTTGCGGCCCTGGGCGGCTTTTGTGGTGAAGTCGGCGTAAATGCGGTTGATTTCGTTCTGGAACTGGCTCTGCTCGAAGGCCGTGAGCGGGCGCGTGATGGTGGGGAAATCCGAGAATTTGCCCGTTGTAACGCGGTCCGTCGTCACGCCCAGCTTGTCGCGCAGCAGAGGCTGAATGTTAGGCAGCACGCCGAATACGCCGATGCTGCCGGTGATGGTATTCGGGTGGGCCACAATGGTGTCGCAGCCCATGGCAATGAAGTAGCCGCCCGAAGCCGCCACATCCGACATCGAGCAGATAATCGGCTTCACCTTCTTGGTGAGCAGCACTTCGCGGTAGATAATGTCGGAAGCCAGCGATGAGCCGCCGGGCGAGTTCACGCGCAGCACCACGGCCTTCACCTTGTCGTCGAGACGGGCTTTGCGGATAGCCTCGGCGAAGCGGGTGCTGCCGATGCTGCTACTGCCGCCCTTTCCGGTCACGATGTCACCCTCGGCGTAGATAACGGCAATCCGGCTGCTGCCGCTGCTGCTTTCCTCGTCGTCGGCCTTACTATAGTCGGTGAGGCTTACGAGGCTCAGCTTCTCGTCTTTCTCCACGCCCAGCTTGCCCTTCATGTAGTCGAGGGCCTGGTCGTAGTAGCCGAGGTTGGTAACGAGGCCGAGGCGCTTGGCGTCGTCGGCGTTGTGCACCAGCATCGAGTCGCTGATGGTTTTCAGGCGCTGGGGCGCGATTTTGCGGGCCGTGGCAATGTGGCCCAGCATGAAGTCGTTGATGGAGTTCAGGAACGACGAAGTCTGCAGGCGGGCCGAATCCGACATGTTTTCGCGGAAAAACGGCTCCACGGCGCTCTTAAACGAGCCCACCCGGAAGATCTGGGGCTGAATGCCGGCCTTCTCGAACAGGTTTTTGTAGTACATCGTCTCGGAGCTGAGGCCGTTGAACTCCAGCGTGCCCTGCGGATTGAGGTAGATGCGGTCGGCGACGGACGTGAGGTAGTAGCTCTTCTCCGACTGCGCATCGGCGTAGGCCACCACAAACTTGCCCGACTTCTTGAAGTCCAGCAGCGCGTCGCGCACTTCCTCCAGCGAAGCCATGCCGGCCTGCACCAGCTCTACATTCAGGAAAATGCCCTTGATGTCGGAGTCGTTTTTGGCGCGGCGCAGGGTGGCTTTCAGGTTGTCGAGGCCGATGTTATCGGCCTGGGAGCTGACGATGGAGCCGAACGAGGTGCGGCTTTCGCGCTCGGCAATCGGCTTGTCGAGCTTGAGCTCCAGCACCGAGTCGCTGGCCACGGTTACTTCGGTGTCGGACGAGGCCAGCGCGGCCACGAAGCCGATCAGCAGCACAAAGCCCAGCACCCCGAACACGAACAGGCCGGTGAGCGTGGCCAGCACGTACTTAAAGAATTGTCTCATGAATCACAGGTTTTGCAGATTTTTCGCTGATTACGCAGATGCAGACGGCGCACACAGCGTTTTGCTTTCGATATAACAACCAGACGGCAAGATATTGATTCGGCTGCCTGTGTGGCTTGGATTGGTGGCTTTTAAATCACAGATTTTGCAGATTTTTCGCTGATTACGCAGATGTAGGATTGATGTAAAAGCCGCCAGATTAGGGCTGTTCTATATCGATCCTACATCTGCGTAATCAGCGAAAAATCTGCAAAATCTGTGATTAATAGCCGTATTTCTCGCCCCAGAGCTGGCGCAGGCGCTCTTGGGCTTTGGCTTCGGCGGGGTTGTGGCCGGGGTGGTAGAACACGGTGCCGCTGAGGGCCTCGGGCAAGAACTCCTGATAGGCAAAATTGCCGGGGTAGTCGTGCGAGTACTGGTACTGGCCGCCGTAGCCGAGGTCTTTCATGAGTTTGGTGGGCGCGTTGCGCAGCGGAATGGGCACCGGCTGCACGCCCTGCTGCCGCACCAGCGCCCGCGCCTCCCGGATGGCCTTGTAGCTGGCATTGCTCTTGGGCGAGGTGGCGAGGTACACCACGGTCTGCCCCAGGATAATGTCACCCTCGGGCATGCCAATCACGGCAATGGCCTGGAAGCAGCTCTGGGCCAGAATCAGGGCGTTGGGGTTGGCCAGGCCCACGTCTTCAGAAGCCAGGATGAGCAGGCGGCGGGCAATGAACTTGGCATCCTCGCCGCCTTCCAGCATCACGGCCAGGTAGTAGAGCGCGGCGTTAGGGTCGGAGCCGCGGATGCTCTTGATGAAGGCCGAAATGACGTCGTAGTGCATTTCGCCGCCTTTGTCGTAGCGGGCGAGGTGCTGCTGGGCCAGCTGCTGCACGCCCTCGTCGGTGATGACGACTTCGCCGGTTTGGGGGTCGGGGCGGCTGGCTTCCACCACAATTTCCAGCAGGTTGAGCAGCTTGCGCGCATCACCACCCGAGATGGTGAGCAGCGCGCCGTACTCCTGCATCCGCACCTTGCGCTGCTGCAGCTGCGCGTCCTCGGCCAGGGCCTTATCGACCAGGCCGGTCAGCACTTCCTTGCTCAGGGGCTCCAACACGTACACCTGCGCCCGGCTCAGCACGGCCGGAATCACCTCAAACGAGGGGTTTTCGGTGGTGGCCCCGATGAGCGTGACGATGCCCTGCTCTACGGCACCCAGCAGGGCGTCCTGCTGGCTTTTGCTGAAGCGGTGGATTTCATCAATAAACAGCACCGTACCGCGCTGCTTGCGGGCGCGCTCTATCACCTCGCGCACGTCTTTCACGCCGGCATTCACGGCGCTGAGCGAGGCAAACGGCTTGCCCAACTCCTGCGCCAGCAGGTTGGCCAGGGTGGTTTTACCCACGCCAGGCGGGCCCCACAGAATCAGGCTGGGCAGGCGGCCGGCATTGAGGTAGCGACGCAGCACGCCCTCGGGCCCGATGAGGTGCTGCTGCCCGGCATATTCCTCAAGCGTGCGGGGGCGGCGGCGCTCGGCCAACGGCGCGTTGGCCGCAGCCGGCGGAATAAAGGCCGGCGTGGGGTCAGAATCGAAAAGGGAACCGGTGGACATAGTAGAGGGGGGCGTAAGCTTCAGCTTGCGCCGGAAGGAGATGAAACGGCGTGGCCGTGGGTTTGCCCTAGTACGTATGGGTTACGGCGCAAGCTAAAGCTTACGCTACATTCGCCCCAATGAAAAATTCCGCTAAGGTCCACTCGGCCCTCTTTGTGGTGGCGCTGATCTACGCCGCCAACTACAGTATTTCCAAGGATGTGATGCCGCAGTACATGGGCCCGTTTGGGCTGGTGCTGCTGCGCGTGGTGGGCGCGACGGTGTTTTTCGGCATCCTGAGCCGGCTGGTGGCGCCGCAGGACCGCATCACCGGCCGCGCCGACCAGCTGCGAGCCGTGGCGTGCGGCATCCTGGGCATCGGGCTGAACCAGCTGCTGTTCTTCTCGGGCCTCAACCTGACCTCGCCCATCAACGCCTCGCTCATCCAGACCATTGCACCGGTCGTGACGGTGCTGGCCTCGGCGGTGCTGCTAGGCGAGCGGCTGACGCTGCCCCGACTGGCGGGCATAGCTCTGGCGGGCGCCGGCGCGGCCAGCATTATCCTGAGCAAAGGCCCGGTGGCGGCCGGCGGGCAGGACGGGCTGTTGGGCAACGTCTACATTCTGCTCAACGCCACCGCATTTGGGGTGTATCTAGTGCTGGTGATGCCGCTGATGCGCAAGTACCACCCGTTCACGGTGCTGGCGCGCATCTTTCTGGTGGGCGCCTTCCTGGCGGTGCCGGCCGGCTGGCAGCAGGTGCAGCAGCCCGACTACGCCAGCTTCCCAGCCAGCATCTGGGCCGCCATTGCCTACATGGTGATTTGCCTCACGATTCTGGCCTACCTGCTCAACAACTGGGCCCTGAAATACGCCTCCCCTGCCCTGCTGGGCGCCTACATCTACCTGCAGCCGGCTCTGGCCGTACTCATTGCCGTGAGCCTGGGCAAAGACGTGCTGACCTGGGACCGGGCCTGGCAGGCGCTGCTGATTTTCGGGGGCGTGTTCCTGGTGAGCCGCAAGCCGAAAGCCGCGCCGCAGCCGGTACCGCTGGAGCCGGTGCAGGACTGACGCGCACAACCAGCGGCTCCTAAGTTTAGCCGCTACTTCAGATAAACCGAGCCGATTTTTATGTTTTCCCCATGACTGCCCGCTTGCTTGTTATAACCCTGCTGCTGGCGGCCTGCACCCGGCCGACCCGGCACGCAGCCCGTTTGGCGTCTCCGGCTCTTGCGGCCACACTCGACTCGCTCAGCGCCGCTGACTGGCAAGACCGCCAGGCTATTTTTGCAGTGTTCCGGCAACATGGATTCAACTCAACCGCAGCGGATACGGCCAACCGCTGGCTGCTGCGGCAGGATGCTGCGCGGCTGGCGGCCTTTCAGCAGCTGGAGCGCCGCCACGGCTGGCCCGCACTAACCCAGGCCGGTGCCGAAGCAGCCGGAACTGCTTTTCTATTGCTCCAGCATGCTCCGGATTCCGTACAGCTGCGGTATTTGCCCTGCGTAGAGGCCCTTTATAAAGCCAAAGGGCTGCCGGCCGCCGATTACGCCACTTACCTTGACCGGGCATTGCTCAATCAAGGGCAGCCTCAGCAGTATGGCACGCAGTCGGCCCGGGTAGTGCGCCCTTCCGGCGAAACCGTAGACTCGTTGTTGCCGACAGCGGAGTTCGACAAGCTGGACGAGCGCCGCCGTACCATGAAACTGGAACCTCTACAGCGACAATTGCGCCCGGGCACCATGTATTTTAAGACCAAGCCGTAAGGTATCAGCCGTGGACACCTCGTCCGAAAACCGCAAAATCATTCACCTCGACATGGACGCGTTTTACGCTTCCGTGGAGCAGCGCGACAACCCGGCGCTGCGCGGCAAGCCCGTGGCCGTGGGTGGCTCGCGGGCCCGGGGCGTGGTGGCGGCGGCGAGTTACGAGGCCCGGCAGTTTGGGGTGCGCTCGGCCATGCCCTCCAGCACGGCGCTGCGCAAGTGCCCGGAGCTGGTGTTCGTGAAGCCGCGCTTCGAGGTGTACAAGGAAGTGTCGCGGCAGATTCGGGCCATTTTTGCCGAATACACGCCGCTCATCGAGCCGCTTTCGTTGGATGAAGCCTACCTCGACGTCACCGAGAACCTGAAAGGCATTGCGCTGGCTACACAGGTGGCGCGCGAAATCCGGGCCGAAATCCTGCGCCAGACCCAGCTGACGGCCTCGGCGGGCGTCAGCTACAACAAGTTTCTGGCGAAGCTGGCCTCCGACCACCGCAAGCCCAACGGTCAGTTCGTGATTCGGCCCGAGCAGGGGCTGGCGTTTGTGGCGCAGCTGCGGGTGGGCGAGTTTCACGGCATCGGGCCGGCCACGGCGGCGCGGCTCAATCAGCTGGGCATCTTCAGCGGGCTGGACCTGAGGCAGCAGTCGGAGGCGTTTCTACGCCAGCACTTTGGCAAGGCCGGCGGGCACTACTACCTCATTGCCCGGGCCCAAGACCACCGCCCCGTCGTGCCCGACCGGGTGCGCAAGTCGGTAGGCTCCGAAACCACCTTCGCCGAGGACCTGCACAAGCTGCAAGAGCTACTCGAAGGCCTGCAGCCCTGCCTGGATTCGGTGTGGGACTACTGCCAGCGCACCGGCTTGCTGGGCCGCACGCTCACACTCAAGGTCAAGTACGCCGACTTCCAGCAGATTACGCGCAGCCGAACACTGCCGGCGCCGCTGGCCAGTATGGCCGCTCTGGCTCAGATCAGCCAGGAGCTGGTGCAGGGCTGCCAGCCGCTGCCCAAAGGCGTGCGGCTTCTGGGAGTTTCGCTGTCCAACCTCGAAACGCCGGAAGATTTCATCGGCAAGCAGCTCACGCTCAGCCTTTAGACTTGGGGGCCTTTTTGGCAGGTTTGGTGGCGGCCGGCGCGGGTCGGGCTTTCTTGCGGGCAGCTTTGCGGGCCTGGCGCCGCTTGCGCAGTCCGGCCAGCCGCTGCCGTTCCTCCTTGCGCTCGGCGCGGGCGGCCATGCGCTCGGGTAGGCGCGCCATCAGCCGCTCGCGCACGTAGCGGGCCAGGCTGGACAGCGGAACCAGCTGCGTGGTGCGCAGAAAATGCAGCACCTCCGCCCGGCGCAGGCTGCTCACGCCGTGCAGGCCGCGGGCCAGCAGAAACTGCTTCACCTCTTCCAGCAGCAGCAGGCTGGCCAGCGGCGCGGGCTCTACGGTGGCATTGTAGCGGGCGGCGCGGTGCGGGCGCAGCTCCTCCCCTACCACCACCAGCACGCCCACCCAGTCGGGCAGCAGCGGCAGCAGCTTGGGCAGGTGCTTTTCCGTCACCACAAACGTCACGAAATCATACACCTCAGCGTAGCAGCGCAACTGATTGGGCACGCGCTGCAGCGTGTCGGCGTCGCCTTTCACCTCGTAGCCATGCAGAAAGTCCGGCGTGATGTGCACGACGTCGGCGCGGGTGGTGCCGGTGGGCAGCTCATCAATGTACACGCCACCCGGCAGCAGTGGGTACAGCAGGGCGCGGATTTCCGGGTCGTTCATAAGGGCCGGTTTTGGCTGGCTAAAGGTGCGAACGGCAACGGCCATCGGCAAACAAAAAGAAAGCCCGGCCGCACTAAATGCAGCCGGGCTCAGGCAAGAACGCGGGAATTATCCGGTCTGCTTAGTTGGAATCGGTTTTCACTTTCCGCTTCTTCTTCTTGTCTTTTACCTTGGCATCCGCCGGGATGGTGGTAGCCGATGGGCTTACGCTGGTGCTGGACTGCGTTTCAACGGTGGTGGTGGTAGCCGGCACCGTAGTGGTCGTGGAGTTAATGGTTCCGTTCGCCGGATCCGGCATCGTGGTGGTCGTGCTCTGTTGAGTCGGCACCGTGGTCGTGGTGGTGGTGTTGGTGGTCTGGGCGTTGGCAGCAGACATACCGGTTACGAGCACGGCGGCAATAGCAAGTAGCTTTTTCATGTAAATCAAGTTGAAGGTGAACTACTTAAGTCAGCCGCTTGGCTGTCTTTTGAATAGCCTCTAACGCAACTTTGCTTCTCATGGTTCAGCTTGAGCTGAACATTGCCCCTGGCGCCGCCGGCTCACCGCTACCTCAAATGCCGCAGTACAGCCATGCAGCCAGCATCTTGCGCCCAAGCTGACCAGCAAAAAAAAACCATCTGATTCAACCCACCAAACGCCCAGCCATACGCGTTTGGCACCGGCTCGGGCAGCCGTATTCAGCCGGTACCTCTACCAGAAAGGCCGGGCTGCCCCGCAGAGTAGCCCGGTCTTTCTGGTGGCTGGCAATCAGGTTAATCTATTCCGGAAAGTTGGGGGTGGTGCGCATCCGGGTGCGTTTGCGCTTCTCCTTCACTTTAGTTGGTTGCGGCTCAGCCGGGGCCGGCGAAGCCATGGTTCCCTGCTGCATGGTAGCATCGGGCGGTGTTGGCTTGCGCACTGAGTCTGTGAGCACCGGCGTGGCGGGTGGGCTTGGCGGAGGAGGCACCGTTTGCGCGAAGGCAGCCCCGGCTAGCAGTAGCAACAGGACGCAGACAGCTGGCATTTTCATGGCTAGGCAGTTAAGTGAAGCGCAGGCAGGCACCAACCAGCCAGCCTGTTAATATACATAAAAATCTATATAAAATTCACTTCTCTTGCTTGCCATTACTTCAGCAGCTCGTGCAGCACAGTTTGCATGGAAATGGTGCGGTTGCCGGCTTCTTGGATGATGAGCGAGCCAGGCGCATCGAGCACGGCGTCGGACACTTCCACGTTGCGGCGCACGGGCAGGCAATGCAGAAATTTGGCGCTGTCGGTGAGGGCCATGTGCTCGGGGGTGAGCATCCAGGCAGGGTCGTTGCCCAGCACCTGGCCGTACTGCTGGTAGCTGCTCCAGTTTTTGGCCTGCACGTAGTCGGCGCCTTCCAGGGCCTTCTTCTGGTCGTATTCGATGCGGGCGCCTTTGGTGAATTTGGGGTCCAACTCGTAGCCCTCGGGGTGGGTGATGACGAAGTCAACCCAGTCGATTTCCGAGAACCAGTCGCAGAACGAGTTGGGCACGCACTGGGGCAGGGCGCGCACGTGCGGAGCCCAGGTGAGCACTACTTTCACGCGCTCTTTCCGCTTGGTTTCGGCCACCGTAATCAGGTCGGCGAAGCTCTGTAGCGGGTGCAGGGTGGCGCTTTCCAGGCTGATGACGGGTACGGTGGCGTACTGCAGAATCTTGTTGAACACGACCTCGCCATAGTCCTCAGCCTTGTCCTTGAGGGTGGGGAAAGTGCGCACGCCCAGCACGTCGCAGTACTGGCTCATCACCGCAATGGCGTCTTTGATGTGCTCCTGGGTGCCGCCATTCATTACGGCCCCGTCGGCCATTTCCAGGGTCCAGGAGTCGGCCCCAGCGTTGAGCACCCAAGCTTGCGCGCCCAGGTTGTAGGCCGCCTTCACCGAACTGAGCCGGGTGCGTAGGCTGGGGTTGAAGAATATGAGGCCGACGGTTTTGTTGCGCCCGATGTGCTGGTAGCCGTAGGGGTTGGCCTTGATGTCGAGGGCCTGCTGCAACAGGGCTTTATAGTCGCCTGCATCGGCGAAAGAGGTGAAGTTTTTCATTTTGTAGGCTTCTTTGCCTGAGATTTATACTTGACAATAAATTCCGCTGCTTCTCTCATACTCTCAGGGTATTCGACCCGATTGTAATGGTTTTGCGTCTCGTCCCGATGATAAACGTGTTGATATGGAAACCCATTCTCAATCAGGAATTTCACAGTTTCCCATTTAGCAGCTTCACTCTTTTTGGGTGGTCGAAATCTGTGCGGTAATTGAATCATTGGGACACCGCATGTATTGCAAACTATTGCGCGAATACCTTCATAAGGCACATTAAAGGCATTGCAGCAATTGAAACAGACATTTTTGTGGCCCATATCAAAAACGAGTTAAAGCAACTTTTTGCCGTAATCCATGACGCCGATTTTATAGAGCTTCATCGCCTTGGAAAAAGACTTGTTGCAAAGCAACACATCAGTCGTTTTTAGCCATGTGCTCACGTTTCTCAATGCGTCATCCAGCAGCGCTAAATGTGAGTCGTGACGTCCTAAAACAACATGGATTTCCGACTCATCAAACAGTGCATGAGCGTATTCAGCTACTTTATCCGCTCTGTATTCATCCGCCTTTTCATGATTCAAGCCAACATAAATCAAGTCGGACCATGTGAGGCCGTTTAATTTATGTTGGCTTGAAATGTAGATGTTTCTTGAGTCCATACTGCAACGATACGCGAAGCAGGAGCTTCGCGCTACATCGCCTTATACTCGTTCCAGCTCTTAATCTTCAAATCCTTCATTTCCAGCGAGCAGAAAGCCTGAATAAACGCCTTCGCCAGCCGCGCATTCGTCAGCAAACCGACGCCGAAATCCACGGACGTGCGGCGGATTTTGTAGTCGTTATCCAGCTCGCCTTTCGACAGGTTTTTGGGGATGTTGATGACTAGGTCGATTTTCTTTTCCTTCAGGTAGGTCAGCACGTTGGGCTCCTGCAGCTCATCTGGCCAGAAGAGGAGGCTGCTCGGGATGCCGTTTTCGGCGAAGAAGCGGTGCGTGCCCTGCGTGGCGTACACGGTGTAGCCCTTTTTGATGAGCAGCGCGGCGGGCGCGAGTAGGGCCACTTTGGAGATGATGGGGCCGCCGGAAATCAGTACCGATTTCTGCGGGATTTTGTAGCCCACGCTCAGCATCGATTTCAGTAGCGCTTCCTCGGCGGTGTCGCCCAGGCAGCCGACTTCGCCGGTGCTCACCATGTCCACGCGCAGCACCGGGTCGGCGCCGGGCAGGCGGGTGAAGGAGAACTGCGGGGCCTTCACGCCCACGAAGGGCAGGTCGTACACCCGCTCGCTTTCGTCGCGTTCTACGTGTTTGCCGAGCAGCACCTGGGTAGCCTTTTTGATGAGGTTGTTGCCCGATATTTTCGACACGAACGGGTAGCTGCGCGAGGCGCGGATGTTGCATTCAATCACCCGGATTTCACCATTTTTTTCCAGGAACTGAATGTTGAACGGGCCGCTGATTTCGTAGCGCTTGGCAATCTTCTCGGCGATGATTTTCAGCTTGCGGATGGTGCCCACGTACACCCGTTGGGGCGGGTAGTACATGGTGGCGTCGCCAGAGTGCACGCCGGCAAACTCCACGTGCTCGGAAATGGCGTAGCTCACGATGTCGCCGTGGTCGGCCACCGCATCTAGCTCGATTTCCTTGGCTTCCTGGATGAACTCGGATACCACCACCGGGTATTCGGCGCTCACCTCGACGGCCGTTTTCAGGAATTCTTCCAGCTCGAAGTTGTTGGACACCACGTTCATGGCCGCGCCCGACAGCACGTAGCTCGGCCGGATGAGCACCGGAAAACCGACTTCGCGCACGAATTCCTGCATCGCAGCCAGCGAGGTCAGCTCCTTCCAGCGCGGCTGGCCGATGCCCAGCTCGTCCATGATGCTGGAGAACTTGTGGCGGTTCTCAGCCTCGTCGATACGGGCCGGCGCGGTGCCCAGAATGGGCGCGTGGGCATCGGCCAGGCGGGTGGCGAGGTTGTTGGGAATCTGGCCGCCGGTGCTTAGAATCACGCCGCCGGGCTGCTCAAAGTCCAAGATGTCCATCACCCGTTCGAAGCTAAGCTCCTCGAAATACAGCCGGTCCGACACGTCGTAGTCGGTCGATACGGTTTCGGGGTTGTAGTTGATGATGATGGTTTTGTAGCCCTCGGCCGATGCCGTTTGCACGGCCTGCACGCCGCACCAGTCAAACTCCACCGACGAGCCGATGCGGTACACACCCGAGCCCAGCACCACCACCGACTTCTCGGTTTCGCGCGTCAGGTCGTTTTCGGTGCCGTGGTAAGTGGTGTAGAGGTAGTTGGTTTTGGCCGGGAATTCGGCCGCCAGCGTGTCAATCTGCTTCACCACGGGCAGCACGCCCAAGGCCTTGCGGCGGGCCCGCACCAGCAGCTCGTCGGCTTTGGTGCCGTGCGTGGCGTCGCCTTCGCCCAGCAGCTTCACGGCAATCTGCTGGTCGGAGAAACCAGCCTTTTTCACGTCGCGCAGCAGGTTGGTTTCCAGCCCATTCACGCCCGCGCTACGGCCAGCGGCGAGCTGATTGCCCAGCTCGAAAATAGTGTGCAAACGCTGCAAAAACCAGTGGTCAATCTTGGTCAGCTCGTGCACCTGCTCCAGCGTATAGCCAGCCTCGAAAGCGCTGTTGATGGCGAAGATGCGCTCCTCGTTCGGCTCGCTTAGGAGCTGGTCGATGGCGGCGTTATTCAGCTCGTCCTCGGGGCGGTTGGCCACGAAGCCGCGCTTGCCGGTGTCCAGCATCCGCAGGCCTTTCTGGATGGCTTCCTCGAAGGATTTACCGATGGCCATCACCTCGCCCACGCTCTTCATAGCGCTGCCAATCTGGCGGTTAACACCCGCGAACTTGCCCAGGTCCCAGCGCGGCAGTTTCACCACCACGTAGTCGAGGGCCGGCTCGAAGAAGGCCGAGGTGGTCTGCGTCACGCTGTTTTTCAGCTCGGCCAGCGAGTAGCCCAGGCTCAGCTTGGCAGCCACGAAGGCCAGCGGGTAGCCCGTGGCTTTCGAGGCCAGCGCCGAGGAGCGGGAGAGGCGCGCATTCACCTCAATCACGCGGTAATCCTCCGAAACGGGGTCGAGGGCGTACTGAATGTTGCACTCGCCTACGATGCCCAGGTGGCGAATGGTCTTGATGCCGATGCTGCGCAGCTTGTGGTACTCGCGGTTGCTCAGCGTCTGCGACGGGGCCACCACGATACTCTCGCCGGTGTGGATGCCGATGGGGTCGAAGTTCTCCATGTTACAGACCGTGATGCAGTTATCATAGGCATCGCGCACCACTTCGTACTCCACTTCTTTCCAGCCCTTCAGCGATTCTTCCACCAGAATCTGGTCGGAAGTGGTGAAGGATTTCTGGGCCAGGGCCCGCAGCTCGTCCATATTGTTGGCGAAGCCGCTGCCTAGGCCGCCCAGCGCAAACGCCGCCCGCACGATGATGGGGAAGCCGATTTTCTCGGCCGCCGCCAGCGCGTCGTCCATCGTCGTCACGGCCACGCTGCGGGCCGAGAGCACGCCAATCTGCTCCAGCTTCTCCTTGAAGATGTCCCGGTCCTCGGTGTCGATGATGCTCTGCACAGGCGTGCCCAGCACCTTCACGTTATACTTCTCGAACACGCCGGCGCGGTACAGGGCCACGGCGCAGTTCAGCGCCGTTTGGCCGCCAAAGGCCACCAGAATGCCATCGGGCTGCTCTTTTTTGATGACTTCCTCCACGAAGTAGGGCGTCACGGGCAGGAAGTATACGTCGTCGGCAATGTTGTCCGACGTCTGCACGGTGGCAATGTTGGGGTTGATGAGGATGGTGCGGATGCCTTCCTCCTTCAGCGCCTTGAGGGCCTGCGAGCCGGAATAATCGAACTCCCCGGCTTCGCCAATTTTGAGGGCGCCGGAACCAAGGATGAGAACTTTGTTGGGTTTGTTCATTTCGTGCAGTTAAGGCGCAAGCGCCAACATTCTCTTTGTTTAGGTTGAGTAGACGTGATTCAATTCTGCTACCACTCCGATATTTTATAAGAGGTTATAACTGAATCTGGTCCCAGTGTCAGGTCGAGTGTTTTGCCATGTACAGGGTCGATATCTGATTCGAAATCTTCGACGATTAAGTACCGAAGTGTGCCTTCAGGCTCACCATAGTTTGAAGGCTCACCCAGCGAATCAAGAAGTTGCGCGTAAGTAAGTCCCTTTAGTTGATGGTGTTTAACTAAATCATCAACCATTCGCTCACGGTGCGGGAAACTTCCTATATCGCCTCTATAGGACCACTGATGCCTGTCAAATTTCGTTTCCTGTTTACAGCCATTCACTATAGTTATAAGAGAGACTAATAGCGAACAATACAGTGGACGAACTTTGAGGAAGCGCATATTTATTTAGCAGCCTTATACTCCCCTACCGCTTTCAAAAAGTCATCAAACAGAAACTCCGTGTCCTGCGGGCCGCCGGCGGCTTCGGGGTGAAACTGGGTGGAGAAGAAGGGCTTGGTTTTGTGCTTGATGCCTTCGCAGGTGCCGTCGTTCAGGTTTTCGAACAGCATATCCCACTCGGCGGGCAGGGTTTCGGTATCCACCGCGAAGCCGTGGTTTTGGCTGGTGATGTAGCAGCGCTGGGTGCCGGTGAGCTTCACGGGCTGGTTGTGGCTGCGGTGGCCGTATTTTAGCTTGAAGGTGTCGCCGCCCGCCGCCAGGCCCATGAGTTGGCTGCCCAGGCAGATGCCGAAAATCGGCTTGTCCTGTTGCAGGGCTTTCTGGAGGTGCTGAATGGTGGCTTCGCACATTTTGGGGTCGCCGGGGCCGTTGCTCAGGAACAGGCCATCGTAATTGAGGGTCGTGAAATCGTAGTCCCAGGGCACCCGAATCAGCTCCACGTCGCGCTCCAGAAAGCAGCGGATGATGTTGGTTTTGGTGCCGCAGTCCACGAGCACGATTTTGTGTTGGCCGTGGCCGTAGTGCTGCACGCCGGCCGGGCTCACCTGCGCCACTAGGTTGTCGAGGTTGGGGTCGTGCAGAGGCACGTCGGTTTCAGCCACGATTTTGCCCAGCAGGGCGCCTTTCTCGCGCAACTTCTTGGTGAGCATGCGGGTATCGACGCCGAAGATGCCGGGGATGTTGTACTCCTTCAGCCAATCGCCGAGGCTTTTGGCGGCGTTCCAGTGGCTGTGCTCCTCGGAGTAGTAGTTCACTACCAGCCCGGCAATGTGAATTTTGTCGGACTCGAAAATCTTCGAAATCGACTCATACAGCTCCTCGCCGGGCACGCCGTAGTTGCCCACCATGGGGTAGGTAAGCACCAGAATCTGGCCGGCGAACGACGGGTCGGTGAGGTTTTCGGGGTAGCCGGTCATGGCCGTGCTGAACACCACTTCGCCGGCGGCCGAGGTGAAGGCGCCGAACGACTGGCCCTCGATTTCGGTGCCGTCTTCGAGGATGAGTTTTACTGTTTGCGTCATGATGTAGGAACGTAGGCAGAACGTCAGGGTGAGCTTGCCGAAGCCTGACTGTTCGTTTATTGAAAATTTTGCTGACCTAAACGGTAGCTAGATGTCGTCCTGGCCCGGCAGGCCCAGCAGCGCCGCCGCCTGGCGCGCCACGGTTCGGACGCCGTCCACCGTCGGGCCAGTGATGGTCAGGTGGCCCATTTTGCGGCCGGCGCGGGCCTGCTGCTTGCCGTAGAGGTGCAGGTGCGTGCCCGGCAGCGCCAGCACGGCAGTCCAGTCGGGCTCCTGCTGCTGGTCCTGGGTGTCCAGCCACACGTCGCCGAGCAGGTTGAGCATGATGGCCGGGGAGTGCTGGCGGGGCGGCAGCAAGGGCAGGCCCGCCATGGTGCGCACCTGCAGGTCGAACTGCGAGGCGTCGCAGGCATCTATGGTGTAGTGGCCGCTGTTGTGGGGACGCGGGGCCATTTCGTTTACCACCAGGCCGCCGTGCTCACTGCCATCGGCTACCACAAAAAACTCCACGCACAGCACCCCCACGTAGCCGATGTGCCCGGCAATGGCCACGGCGGCGGCGCGGGCCTGCTCGGCCAATGCCGGCGGCAATGCGCCTTCGTAGGCGTGCGTCACGGCCAGAATGCCGGCCACGTGCATGTTGCGCTGGGGCGCAAAGCTCACTACCTGCCCGTCCCAGCCGCGCGCCACCAGCACCGAGCACTCGGCCGTGAGTGGCAGCATCTTTTCCAGCACGCAAGCCACGCTGCCCAGCTCCGCCCAGGCGGCGGCCAACTCCTCCGCGGTTTTCACCCGGATCTGGCCCTTACCGTCGTAGCCCAGGCGCGCCGTTTTCAGGATGCCGGGCAGCAGGTCGGGCCGCTCGTTTTGCACGGCCTGCAGCTGGGCTTCCGTCTCCAGCACGGCGTAGGGCGCGCACGTCACCCCCGACACGGCGGCGCAGGCCGCGAAGTGCGCTTTTTCCTCGATACGGTCCTGGGCAATGGCTACGGCGGCCGCGGCCGGAGCCACGGGGCGGGCCTGGGCCAGCGTGTGCAGCACCGCGGCGGGCACGTTTTCAAACTCGGTGGTGATGGCCTGGCACAGGTCAGCCAGTTGTGCCAGCCCGGTCGGGTCGTCGTAGCTGGTCTGAATGTGGTGGTGGCTCACCAGCCCGGCGGGGCTTTGCGGGTCGGGCTCCAGCACGGCGGTGCGGTAGCCCAGGCGCTGAGCGGCGTGCACCAGCATGCGGCCCAGCTGGCCGCCGCCCAGCACGCCCAGCGTGGCCGGCCGGCCGGCGGCGTCGGTGCTGCCGGGGAAAACGGGGGTCATGTCAGGAGCCTTGCTCATACTCATACTGGCAGCGTCATGGCCCGGGCGGCTGCGGTTTGCTCAGCCCGGAAGGTGTGGAGTTTGGCGGCCAAGCGGGCATCGTGCAGGGCCAGCTGGCTCACGGCAAACAGCGCCGCGTTGGCGGCCCCGGCCTCGCCGATGGCAAACGTGGCCACGGGAATTCCTTTCGGCATCTGCACGATGCTGTGCAGCGAATCGACGCCCTGCAGGTGGCGGCTGGCCACGGGCACGCCCAGCACGGGCACGGTGGTTTTGGCGGCCAGCATGCCCGGCAGATGGGCCGCGCCACCCGCGCCGGCAATGATGGCCTGCAGGCCCCGCGGCTCGGCCTGCTCGGCGTAGGCAAACAGGTCGTCGGGCATGCGGTGGGCCGACACCACGCGGGCCTCGTGGGCTACGCCAAACTGCGTGAGAATCTGCACGGCGTGTTTCATGGTTTCCCAGTCGCTGCTGGAGCCCATCACCACACCCACCAAGGATTTGTCGGAGGCGGGAGTATCGGAAGAAGGAAGGGTGTTACTCATAGAGGTTACTTGGTTGTCATGCCTCATCTGGCGTCCGCTTATCGAAGCATCTCTACCGCTTCGTTCTCAACAAGTGAGTTGGTATGAGGTAGAGATGCTTCGGCAAGCTCAGCATGACCGTTTTGGAGTTTTCAGACACGACCTGGTTAAGCTCAACGAAGCGGTAGAGATGCTTCGGCTGCGCTCAGTATGACGTTCTGTGTTTCAACTAGCCGACGGCCACCGTGGCTTCCCGCTCCAGCAGTATTTCCGTGCCCAGAATCACCACATCTACCCGGCCTTGCAGCGTCTGGTTGATGAAGGGCGTGTTCTGGGATTTGGACTTCATGAACTCCTTGGTGAAAGTGGTTTCGGCTTCGGTGTCGAACAGCAGGCACTCGGCCGGCTGGCCCACTTCGATGGTGGGCACTGGCAGGCCCATCAGGCGGCGGGGCTCCGCGGAGTACCGCTTCACCACTAGGTCCCAGCCGAATTTCTCGGGCCGCACGAAGAAGTGGTAGAGCGACACCAGGGCCGTTTCCAGGCCGGTGATGCCGTTGGGGGCGCTGATGAAGTCCTGGGCTTTTTCGAAGGGCGTGTGCGGGGCGTGGTCGGTGGCAATGAGGTCGAATACGCCTTCCTTGAGCCCTTCCAGCAGCGCGTCGCAGTCGGCCTGGGTGCGCAGCGGCGGGTTCATCTTGTAGTTGGTGTCGTAGTCGCCGATGTGCTCCTCGGTGAACAGCAGGTGGTGCGGGGCTACCTCGGCCGTTACCTTCACGTCGCCGCGCGACTTCCACCACTTAATGGTTTCCATGCCCATCTTGCTGGACACGTGCTGGATGTGCACGTGCGCCCCTGCCGCCCGGGCCAGCCGGATGTCGCGGTCGATGATGATTTCCTCGGCGCAGGCCGGCGAGCCTTTGATGCCCAGCCGGTAGCTCATCACGCCTTCGTTGATGGCGCGCGGCCCGGCCAGCTCCGGCACCTCGCAGTGGCTGGCGAAGAACATGCCGAACTCGGTGGCATACTGCATGGCCCGCAGCAGCACGGCCGGGTCGCCGGTGGTGTCGCCGTCGTCGGTGAGCATCGTCACCCCGAGCAGGCGCATGCCGTCGATTTCGGCCAGCTCCTTGCCTTCGCGGTCTTTGGTGACGCAGCCGGAGGTATACACCGGAATCCGGGACTTGCGCTTGGCGCTTTCCAGCACCGTAGACACCACCGCCGACGAGTCGATGGCCGGGCGGGTGTTGGGCATCATCACCACGCCGGTCACGCCGCCGTTGATGGCCGCCTCGCTGCCCGTGGTGATGGTTTCCTTGTTCTCGAAGCCCGGAGCGCGGAAGTGCACGTGGGCATCAAACATGGCCGGCATCAGAATGCGGCCGCGGGCGTCGATGACGCGGGCACCCTCCGGCACGGCCAGGCCGGGGCCGATTTGCTGGATGACTCCTTCGACAATCAGCACATCGCCTTCAACAAGCACGGGGGAGTTTTCGGAGGCGATGCGGGTGTTTTGAAGCAGAATCATGGGGAGAGAAGGGCTGTTAGCGGGCAAGGTGGGAGAAGGAAATGCGGTTAGCAGAAGATAAAAAACGCGGGCGGCGCTCAGGGCATTACCAGCGCCGGGGCAGCCCCGGACCGGCTGGCGTACGCCGGTTCGCGCTTGGGCAGGTCGCCGCCGGGCGTGAGCCAGTTGAGCACGGCCATGCGCACGGCAATGCCGTTTTCTGCCTGGTTGTTGATGAGGCTGCGCTCATAGTCCATCACGGCGTCGCAGAGCTCCACGCCCCGGTTGACGGGGCCGGGATGCATGATGTAGAGGCCCCGCTGGCGGATGTCCTCCAGGCGGGTGTTGGTGATGCCGTAGATGCGGTGGTACTCGCGCAGGCTCGGGAAAAACTGCACGTCCTGGCGCTCCATCTGCACCCGCAGCAGGTACACGAAATCGGGTCCCCAGGCCATAGCCTCGTCGTAGTTGGTGAAGCGGCGGATGGTGGCCGGGCCGTATTTGGGCACCAACGAACCCGGCCCGAGGTAGGCCACCTCCACGCCCAGCTTCTGCAGCAGCGTGCTGGTAGAGCGCGCCACCCGCGAGTGCAGAATGTCGCCGATGATGAGCACGCGCTTGCCCCGGGGGTCAGCAAATTTCTCCTTGATCGTAAAGGCATCCAGCAACGCCTGCGTGGGGTGCTCGTGCGCCCCGTCGCCGGCGTTGATAACCGATGCCTTGGTGAGCCGCGCAATCATGCCCGGCAGGCCCGACCGGCCGTGCCGCACGATGATGTAATCGGTGCGCATGGCCTGGAGCGTTTCAATCGTCTCGCGCACCGATTCACCCTTGGTGATGGAGGAATGGGCCACGTTGAAGTTGGTGACTTCGGCCGAGAGACGCTTGGCGGCCACCTCGAAGGAAGAGTGCGTACGGGTACTGGGCTCGTAGAACAGCATCAGCACCGACTTACCTTCCAAAACGGGCACCTTTTTCCCGGAGCTGGTGAGCAGCTGCTTGAAGGCAGTGGACTGGTCGAGCAGGAGCTCAATTTCCTCACGCTGCAGGGAGGCGATGTCGAGCAAATCTTTACGGGCCATACGGGTAGGAAGAAAAAGTGAACTGCTAGAGGAAAGCCGACGAACTCAATGGGCATAAAAAAACCGTTTCGGAATCCGAAACGGTGGCGGGGCAATACCCAGAAAAAACAGCGAAAGCGACAGAAGGAAAATCAGGAAAACCGATGGTATCGAAGACCTTCCGGTCCACTCGCGGTTCCTGGTTGAGCAAGGTTCCGCGCTTCATCAACAAGTTGTGTGCTTGAAGCATGGTGCAAAGCTACGGTATTGTTACGTTCGGCAACATACCGGCGGGGCTATTTTTTTCACCCCGCTTTGCTCAACTCGTTCGGTTATCCTGTCTGGCTGAATGCGTTACTTTTTCTGCGGTATTCCCCCCACCGGTGTATCGGCAATCCGGGGTTTTCTACTTAGCAGGGTACTTAATCTATCGGGTGCCTCACCTCCTGGCCCCCTCTCCTGCAGAACGGGGCCAGCCTATCATTGGCAAAAAGCGAGGCGGAGAAGTTCAACGACGAGACTCCACCTAGTGCGTCTCTACCCCCTTCTAATCCAGGGGCGAGGCTTGTGGAATGGCTGCTGCCTCTTTTGCCGTCAGTGCGTACAGCGCCTGCAAAAACCGGTCTACCTCGGCTTTGGTGATATTCAGCGGGGGCAGCAGGCGCAGCACCGTGGGGTCGGAGGCGTTGCCCACGAAGATGTGGTGCTCCGAGAGCAGCTGGTCGCGCAAGTCTTTGATGGGGAAGTCGTACTTGATGCCCACCATCAGGCCCCGGCCGCGGATTTCCTCGGCCCCGGCGTGGGCTTCCAGCTCCAGGCGCAGGTAGTCGCCCAGCTCGGCGGCGTGCTGCACCAGGTTTTCCTGCTCAATAACTTCCAGCACGGCCAGCGCGGCGGCGCAGGCTAGGTGGTTGCCGCCGAAGGTGGTACCCAGCAGTCCGTAGGACGCCTTCAGTTCGGGCGCAATCAGGATGCCGCCAATGGGGAAGCCGTTGCCCATGCCCTTGGCCACCGAAATAACGGCGGGCCGGATGCCGGCGTGCTGGTGGGCGAAGAACTTGCCGCTGCGGCCGTAGCCGCTCTGCACCTCGTCGGCCAGCAGCAGCGCACCGTACTGATGGCACAGTGCCGCCAGCCCCTGCAGAAACTCATCGGAGGGCATGATGATGCCACCCACGCCCTGGATGGGCTCGATGATGACCCCGCACACGTCGCCGCCCTGCAGCACCTGCTCCACCGCCGCCAGGTCGTACTCCAGGAAGCTGATGTGGTGGTCGGCGTTGAAAGGTGCCACGATTTTGGCGTTATCCGTAGCGGCTACCGCGCCTGAGGTGCGGCCGTGGAACGCGCCTTTGAAGGCAATAACGCGCTTTTTGCCGGTGTGGAAGGAAGCCAGCTTCAGCGCATTCTCGTTGGCCTCGGCCCCGGAGTTGCACAAAAACAGCGTGTAGTCCTCGTAGCTCGACACCCGGCCCAGCTTCTCGGCCAACTCCCGCTGAATCGGAATCTGCACCGAGTTGGAGTAGAAGCCGATATTCTGCAACTGCCCGGTGAGGCGCTGCACGTAGTGCGGGTGCGAGTGGCCTATGCTGATAACGGCGTGCCCGCCGTAAAAATCCAGATACTCCTGGCCCTTGTCGTCCCAGAGTTTCGCCCCCAGCGCCTTCACGGGCGTGATGTTGACGAGCGGATACACGTTGAAAAGCTCCATGGTATAGATGTGAGAGCTGAGAGGTTAGAATTTAGAAGTAGGTAGTGCCCACTCCACCGTGGACAAAGAGGTTTTTGCTGGGAAATTGACGATTCAGAATGGTGAAGTGCCAGTTCTCAAATGGCCCGTCCTGAACTATCAATTCCTGCTGGTTACTAAGCTTCAGAAACAGTTGCCCTTGTTTATCAGCTTTTGCTTCCTCAATTGTGACATCAGCATGAAACCAGTCAAAAAAGAGCAACAGAGCTTCTTTTTGGCGCGGAGAAAACGTGGTTATGTGCCCCGATGCTTCTACCTGAAATTCTCCGTGGAGGTCGAGGAATACACGTTCGTCAGCATCAGCATAGACCAGTCTTATCATGCCGTTGTACTTAATCTGCTGAATGGCACAGCCCACTAATGGTAGTGCATAGTAGCGGCCTATTTCCTTCAGCATTTTGGCGGCGGATTGATTGGTCCTTTAAAACAGCCCGGCCTTCAAACCCAGCCCCGTCGTTTCGGGCAGGCCGAAGATGAGGTTCATGTTCTGCACGGCTTGGCCGGAAGCGCCTTTCACCAGGTTATCGATAACGGAGGTGATGAGCAACTGCTTGCCGAGTTTCTGCACGTGCAGCAGGCACTTATTGGTGTTGACTACCTGCTTCAGATGCACTTCCTTGTCCGACACAGTAGTAAACGGGGCGTCCTGGTAGAACTGCTGGTACAGCGCGCGAGCCTCGTCCTGGGTCAAATCCGACGGCGTGTAGACGCTGGCGAAGATGCCCCGCGTGAAGTTGCCGCGGTACGGGATAAAGTGGATGTCCACGTCCAGCTCGTGCTGCAGCTGCGCCAGGCTCTCCCCTATCTCGCCCAAATGCTGGTGCGTGAAGGGCTTGTAGATGGACACGTTGTTGGTGCGCCACGAGAAATGCACCGTCTCCGACAGGCTCTGCCCCGCGCCCGTGCTGCCCGTAATGGCCGATACGTGCACGTCGTCTTGGAGCTTGCCGGCCTGGGCCAGCGGCAGCAGCGCCAGCTGGATAGCCGTGGCGAAGCAGCCAGGATTGGCAATGCTCTGGGCCTGCTGGATGCGGCTGCGGTTCAACTCCGGCAGCCCGTATACAAACTCCCGGCCCGCAAACTCGGCATCGACTTCCAGGCGGAAGTCGTTGCTCAGGTCGATGACGTGGGTGGTTTCGGGCAGCGGGTTCTGAGTCAGCCAGGCCTTGGAGTTGCCGTGGCCCAGGCACAGGAACACCACGTCTTCGTCGCCCTGCAGCGCGGCCGCGAAGCGCAGCTCCGTGTCGCCCACCAGGTCGTCGTGCACTTGGTAGATGGGGTTGCCGGCGTTGGAAGAACTCACGATGCCACCCAGCTCCACAAACTGGTGGTGCAGCAGAATCCGCAGCAGTTCCCCCGCCGTGTAGCCGGCCCCGCCGACGATACCAGCCTTAATTTTCATCGTTGAACGAGCCATGAATCCGCAGCTGGTTGCTGAAGATTTTGATGAAGCCTTTCGCGTCGCGCGAGTCCCAGGCGTTGTTCTCCTCGCCGTAGGTAGCCACCTTCGACTGCATCATATCGAACGGCGACTCCACGCCCAGCAGCTCAAACTGATACGGCTTCAGCGTCACGTACACCGTGCCCGACACCCGCTCCTGCGACGATTCCAGGAACGCCTCCATGTCGCGCATCACCGGGTCGAGGTATTGGGCCTCGTGCAGCAGCGTGCCGTACCAGTTGGCGATGTAATCCTTGTGCAGTAGCTGCCAGCGGCTGGAAGTGTGCTTTTCCAGCAAGTGGTGGCCTTTAATGAGGATCAGCGGCGCGGGCGCCTCGAAGCCCACCCGGCCCTTAATGCCCAGAATCGTGTCGCCCACGTGGGTGTCGCGGCCGATGGCGTACTGGCCGGCCAGCTCGTTGAGGGCCACAATCAGGTCCACCGGCTTCATGGTTTCGCCGTTCAGGGCCACCGGCTCGCCTTTCTCGAAGGTGATGCTGATTTCCTGGGGCTCGTGCTGGCTCAGCTGCGTCGGCCAGGCCGACTCGGGCAGCCCCTGGCGGGAGGTCAGGGTTTCTACGCCGCCCACGCTAGTGCCCCAGATGCCTTTGTTGATGGAGTATTTGGCTTTTTCCCAGCTCATCTCCACGCCATTAGCTTGCAGATACTCGATTTCCTGCTGGCGCGAGAGGCCCAGGTCGCGGATGGGCGTGATGATTTCGGTGTCGGGCGAAATCACCGAGAAAGCCACATCGAAGCGCACCTGGTCGTTGCCGGCGCCGGTGCTGCCGTGGGCAATGTAGTCGGCCTTGTTCTCGCGGGCGTATTCGGCCAGCGCCAGGCTCTGAAACATGCGCTCGGCACTCACGCTCAGCGGGTAGGTGTCGTTTTTGAGCACGTTGCCGGCCAGCAGGTAGCGCAGGCACTGCTGGTAGAACCGCTCGGTTACGTCAATCACCTCGTGGCGCGTGGAGCCCATTTCGTAGGCGCGCTGCTCGATGCCGGCCAGCTCCTCCTGGGAGAACCCGCCCGAGTTGACAATCACCGTGTGGACTTCCAGACCCAGCTCCCGGGTCAGGTACACCACGCAATAGGACGTATCCAAGCCGCCGCTATAGGCGAGAACTACCTTTTTTTTCATGGAGTGCTGTGTAGTATTAGTGGGCCGTCATGCAGAGGCGGAGCCGAAGCATCTCGCGTGCTGAGGTTGTGGGAAAAAGAACGTCATGCTGAGCGAAGCCGGAGGCGTAGTCGAAGCATCTCTACCTCTGGCCAATTAATTACCATTGCAACGAAGCGGTAGAGATGCTTCGGCAAGCGGACGCCAGATGGAGCATGACGTTCTGGTGACTACCAATTAGTGCTTCTGCTCCAGAATTTCGATGGATTGCTGCGTGAAGCTGTCGTCCAGCGTATCGTACACCATACCGGTGCAGAGGCACATTTTGCGCTGGTTTTCCATCAGGATACCGTAGTTTTTGCAGCTGGAGCAGCCCTTCCAGAAGTCGTCCGACTGGGTGAGCTCGGGGAAGGTCACGGGGCGGTAGCCCAGCTCGTTGTTGATCTTCATCACGGCCGCCGAAGTGGTGATACCGAAGATCTTAGCCGCCGGGTACTTGGTGCGCGACAGCTCAAACACGCGGTGCTTAATGGCGCGGCCCAGGCCCTCTTTGCGCAGCTCGGTGTTTACAATCAGCCCCGAGTTCACCACAAACTTGGCATCCTCGAAGGTTTCGATGTAGCAGAAACCCGCCAGCTGGTCATCGATGAAGGCAATGATGGCATCACCCTTTTCCATCTTCTTAATCAGATAGTTAGGATCACGCTTGGCAATGCCGACGCCGCGGGTTTTGGCGGATTCTGCGTACCATTGACAGAGGGTTTCCACATACTGCGCATCGGCAGCATCGGCGACTCGTAGGAACATGGTCAAAGCTCGGTGGGCTGCCGGAGTTGGGCAGCAGACTCGGAAAGACGAAAAGCAGGAGGGGAACGGCGCGGGCCAGACAAAGCCTATGCTCAGGCAGCAACGCCGATAGCGACAAAAACCCAAAAAGAAGGTGGGGCCAGCAGGCCGGGGAGCGGGGCATCCCGGCGGATACCGGGCAACGTCACACGAAGGCTTACACTCGGACTAAGGTCGGTTGATTCGTAAAGTGTCTCTTGGGGTGGGCTCCGGAGGGAGGACCCGGCGTCGGTTCGCGGTAGAGGCGGAACCCGGACGTACTATTGCAGCCAGCGGTTAAGCTGGCATGATTCGCACGACCATGCTAGGTCGTCGCAGAAGCGCAATAGAAGAGAGTTGAATCATGACGGGTGCCGCGGGGCGGCGAGGGAGTGTTTTCACGGTTTAAATCGTTTAAACCGCTAAATCGTTGCAAAACTAGAGGATTTTTTTCGGAAACTTTGCCGCTCCGGGAGCAAAATAAATTTCTTAACAGTGAGGCCGCCCGGTTGCGACCGAGGCCCAACGAGCTCCATTTTGGCAGCGTACGGCGCGCAATGCCGCATTTCTCCCTACTTGCATCCTATGAGCGAAGGCCTGAAAATTTTTAAAATCGGGGGCGGCATTATTGATGATGACGCCCAGCTGCAGCGGTTTCTGCGGGAGCTGGCGCGGGTGCCGGGTCGCAAGGTGCTGGTGCACGGCGGCGGCAAAGGTGCCAGCCAGATGCTGCGCGACCTGGGCCAGGAACCCCAGATGGTGCAGGGGCGCCGCATCACCGACGCGGCCACCCTCGACATCGTAACCATGTTCTACGCCGGCAAAACCAACAAGCAGGTGGTGGCCGGCCTGCAGGCCGCGGGCGTAAATGCGCTGGGTTTGTCGGGGGCCGATGGCAACGCCATCCGGGCCGTGCGGCGGCCGGTGCGCGACATCGACTACGGCTTCGTGGGCGACCTGCCGGCCGACGCCGTGAACGTGACCCTGCTGCGCCAGTTGCTGGAAACCGGCCTGCTGCCCGTGTTCTGCGCCATCACCCACGACGGCGCGGGCCAGCTGCTCAACACCAACGCCGATACCATTGCCAGCGTGCTGGCCTGCGCCCTGGCCCCGCACTACGCCGTGGAGCTGCACTACTGCTTCGAGAAGGACGGCGTGCTGCGCGACGTGGATGATGACGCCTCCGTAATTCCGCAGATAACCGTCGTTGAGTACCGGCAACTGAAGGCCGAGGGCGTCATTGCGGCCGGCATGGTGCCCAAGCTGGATAACGCCTTTGCCGCCCTGGAAGCCGGCGTGGAGCGGGTGGTTATCGAGCACGCCCTGCGCATCAACGAGTCCGTAAAAACCGTGCTATGCCGGAGCTAACCGCCCTTACCGACGCCGCCATTGAGCTGCTGATTCAACTGGTGCAGACGCCCTCCTTCTCGCGGGAAGAGGACCAGACGGCCGAGTTGATTTTCCGGTTTCTGGCGTTCCGGGGGGCCCGCCCCCAGCGCGACGCGAACAACGTGTGGACCGTTTCGAAGCACTTTGACCCGGCCAAGCCCACCATCCTGCTCAACTCCCACCACGACACGGTGAAGCCCGGCGCGTCCTGGGCCGCCGACCCGTTCGGGGCCGTGGTAGACGGCGACCGGCTGACCGGCCTGGGCAGCAACGACGCGGGGGCTTCAGCGGTGAGTCTGCTGGCCACGTTCCTCTACTTCCACGAGCGGGAGAACTTGCCTTACAACCTCATCTGCGCCATTACGGCCGAGGAGGAAGTATCGGGCGCGAATGGCATCCGCCGGCTGCTGCCGCTGCTGCCTAGGATTGACCTGGGCATCGTGGGCGAACCAACCCAGATGGACTTGGCCGTGGCCGAAAAAGGCCTAGTGGTGCTCGACTGCGTGGCCCACGGCCGTACCGGCCACGCCGCCCGCGAGGAAGGCGAAAATGCCCTCTACAAAGCCCTCGACGACGTGCAGCGCCTGCGCGACTATCGGTTCGAGCGGGTGTCGGAGCTGCTGGGACCGGTGAAGCTGACGGTTACCCAAATTCAGGCCGGCACCCAGCACAACGTGGTGCCCGACCGCTGCACCTTCGTGGCCGACGTGCGCACCAACGAGCTATACACTAACCCGGAAGTAGTGGAGCTCGTGCGCGGCCTCATCGGGGCTGAGGTGACGCCCCGCTCTACCCACCTCAACTCCTCGCGCATCCCGCTCACGCACCCGCTGGTGCAGCGCGGCGTGGCGCTGGGCCGCCGTACCTTCGGCTCCGTCACCCTCTCCGATCAGTCGATGATGCCCTTCATCACCGTCAAAATCGGCCCCGGCGACTCGGCCCGCTCCCACACCCCCGACGAGTACATCCTGCTCAGCGAAATCCGCGCCGGCGTGCAGGGCTACGTGGAGATGCTGGACGGGCTGGAGCTGTGAGGTAGAGACGCAATATTTTGCGTCTCGTCGTTGAACGATTGGTACTGCGTGGAATGCTGACCGTAGTAACGCGCACCGTTAAACGACTTGAAACTAACTACAGCAATATCAGCAACGAGGAGACGCAAAATATTGCGTCTCTACAGCCTGAATCAACTTACTCATCAAACGCGAAGCAAAGGCTTAGCGCTACTCCCTTCACCTATGAAAATCTGGGATAAAGGCATTGCCGTTGACAAAAAAATCGAGCAGTTCACCGTCGGGCGCGACCGGGAGCTGGATATGTACCTGGCGCAGTTCGACGTGCAGGCCTCCCGGGCCCAGGCCAACATGCTGGCCGGGGCGGGGCTGATTTCCGCGGCGGAAAACCAGCAGCTGCAGCAGGGTCTGCAGGAGCTGGCCGCGCAGCTGGAAGCCGGCACGTTCACCATCGGCGAAGACTTCGAGGACGTGCACTCCAAAATTGAGTCCTACCTCACCGAGCACTACGGCGACGCGGGCAAGAAAATCCACACCGCCCGCTCCCGCAACGACCAGGTGCTGACCGCCATTCAGCTGTTCCTGAAAGACTACACCCGGCGCGCGGCGGCTAAAACGCTGGAGCTGGTGGAAGTGCTGCTGCAAAAGGCGGAAACACACAAAACCGATCTGATGCCGGGCTACACCCACTTCCAAGCGGCCATGCCCAGCTCGTTCGGGCTGTGGTTTTCGGCCTACGCCGAGCACCTGCTGCTGGACCTGGCCCTGTTCGAGGCGGCCCACACCGTGGCCGACCAGAACCCGCTGGGCTCGGGCGCGGGCTTCGGCAGCTCCTTCCCCATCGACCGGCTGCAGACGACGCGGGAAATGGGCTTCGGGAACCTGGCCGTGAGCAGCGTAGGGGCCCAGATGCTGCGCGGTAAAACCGAGAAAACCGTGGCCTTCGCCCTGGCCGGCATGGCCGCCACCCTGGCCAAAATGAGCTACGACTTAGTGCTCTACAACGGGCAGGATATGGCCTTCGTGGAGCTGCCCAAAGAGTTTACCACCGGCAGCAGCATCATGCCCCACAAGAAAAACCCCGATGTGTTTGAGCTGATCCGGGCCCGCTGCAACGCGTTGCAGGCCCTACCCAACACGCTGATACTAGCCACCGGCAACCTGCCCAGCGGCTACCACCGGGACTTCCAGATTCTGAAGGAAATCCTGTTCGAGCCGATGACGCAGTTTTTGGACATCCTCGACATAGTGCTGTTTGCGTTGCCCCAGCTGCGCATCAAACCCGACCTGCTCAACCAGCCCAAGTACGATGCCGTGTTTACGGTGGAGAATATCAACCAGCTGATCCAGACCGGCACGCCCTTCCGCACGGCTTACAAGCAAGTGGGCCTAGCCGTGGAAGACGGCTCCTACGTGCCCCATAAGGAATTCCAGACCACTCACCTGGGCAGCGTGCATAACCTGGGGCTGGAAGAAATCCGGGCGAAGGTGGCGCGGTTCCGGACGGGCAGCCGCCTGACGTAGTCGGCAAGGAGACAGCACCGGAAAGGGCTAGGCTTTGCTATCCAGCCGCATAAAGAACTTCAGCAGGATCAGCAGCGGCGCCAGCACTGTCAGAACAAAGCCGAGTATCTTAGCTAGGTCGAATATTGAAGATGCAGTGTAGTTTCCCAGTGTCATATTGAAACCTATTGCTCCGACTACACTCAGGATTAACCCCAAGACGAATAGTAAAAACAGTTTCGTGAAAGTTGGCAGCCACTTCATAATTGTAGGGGGTTAGCGTTTCCGGATAAACAGAGACAAGTATACTGAAAAGGCCCCGAAACCAGACGGTTTCGGGGCCTTTCGCATGCGGCACAGACTGAAGCCTATGCTACATTTTTAAAGGTGAATTACCTCGCCGTAGGCGGCGGCGGCGGCTTCCATGATGGCTTCGCTCATGGTGGGGTGCGGGTGCACGGCCTTGATGATTTCGTGGCCGGTGGTTTCCAGCTTGCGGGCTACCACCACTTCGGCAATCATTTCGGTTACGTTGGCGCCAATCATGTGGGCGCCCAGCCACTCGCCGTACTTCTTGTCGAAGATGACTTTCACGAAGCCGTCTTTCACGCCGCCGGCCGAGGCTTTGCCGGAGGCTGAGAACGGGAATTTGCCGACCAAGATGTCGTAGCCCTGCTTTTTGGCTTCGGCTTCGGTGAGGCCCACCGAGGCAATTTCCGGCGAAGCGTAGGTGCAGCCGGGAATGTTCTGGTAGTTGAGCGGCTCGGGTTGATGGCCGGCAATTTTCTCCACGCAGATGATGCCTTCAGCGGAAGCCACGTGGGCCAGCGCGGGGCCGGGCACGATGTCGCCGATGGCGTAGATGCCGGGCACGTTGGTCTGGTAGAAGTCGTCCACAATCACGCGGCCTTTCTCCACCTTGATGCCCAGCTCCTCGATACCGATGTTTTCGAGGTTTGTTTGCACGCCCACGGCGCTCAGCACCACGTCGCACTCAATCTGCTGGTCGCCTTTGGCCGTTTTCACGGTTACGAGGCAGCCGGCGCCACTGGTGTCCACCTTGGTTACCTCGGCCGAAGTCAGCACGTTCACGCCGATTTTCTTGAAGGATTTCTCCATCTGGCGGCTCACTTCCTCATCCTCCACGGGCACGATGCGGGGCAGGTATTCCACCACCGTCACCTCCGAACCCATGGTGCGGTAGAAGTAGGCAAACTCCACGCCGATAGCGCCGGAACCCACCACCACGAGGCGCTTGGGCAGCTCAGGCATCACCATGGCCTGGCGGTAGCCGATGATTTTCTTGTTGTCGACGGGCATGGTGGGCAGCTCGCGCGAGCGGGCGCCGGTGGCCAGAATGATGCTCTTGGCCTCCACGGTTTCCTTGGTGCCGTCGGCTTTGGTGAGCTCCACCTTGCCGGGGGCCAGCAGCTTGCCGGTGCCCATCAGGGCGTCGATTTTATTCTTTTTGAATAGGAAGTTGATGCCCTTGCTCATGCCCTCGGCCACACCGCGGCTGCGCTTGATAACGGCGTCAAAATCGTAGCCCACGCCTTCGGCCTTGAGGCCATAATCGGCGGCGTGGTTGAGGTATTCAAACACCTGGGCGCTTTTGAGCAAGGCTTTGGTTGGAATGCAGCCCCAGTTGAGGCAGATGCCGCCAAGCGACTCCCGCTCGATAACGCCGACTTTCAGACCAAGCTGCGAAGCCCGGATAGCAGCCACGTAGCCGCCGGGGCCGCTGCCGACAACGACCAGGTCGTATTGCAATGCCATGTTGTTGTACTTGAGGGTGAGATAGAAAAACCCACACCGGGCACGAACTGCTGGCGGGGGCCCGGCAAAGATAGGCAGGCCGCGCAACTCGCCAACTGACGGCCACCAGCCGCCTGCCAGCCCGGCAGGACGCTTAAAACAACAGCTGGCCTATATCCGTTCGGGCCGATGTGCCGTAGAAGACCCGATTTACATTTACCGCTTACCGCGCCAGCACGGCGCCCCTCCTACTGCTTCGCTTATGAGCCACCGTCTACTCTCCCTGCTTTCCATCACCGGCAGCCTGCTGTTTTTCAGCCAGTGCGCCACCACCGTCGAAACCGACAAGCCTGGCACCGCCCAGCGCGCCATGCGCCAGGAAACAGCCTCCGCGCCGGCCGCTACCGCCAGCACCGGCACGGAGGCAGCAACGGCCTCCGCCGCCGCGCCCGTGCCCGTCCCCGGCACCATGGAAGCCGCCGCCCGCAAATCCAGCGCCGACTACCGCAACGAAATCCGCATTGCGGATGCGACGCTCAAAGGCTCGCCCCGCAACTTCGACGCGCTGCTGACCCGGGCCAAGGCCAAAAGCCACCTCAAGGACTACGCCGACGCCATTGCCGACTACAACCTGGCCGCCCGCCTCAAGCCCACCAACGCCGAGGTGTACTACAACCGCGGCCTGAACCGTCTCAAGCTCAAACAGTACACCCCCGCCATCTCCGACTTCAGCAAGGCCACCAAGTACAACCCCACCGATAAGGAAGCCTTCTTCGGCCGGGGCGCGGCCCGCATGCAGATGTTCAACTTCAAAGGCGCCATCCCTGATTTCACGAAGGCCATCGAGCTGGACCCCACCTACGCCGACGCCTACGAGTACCGCGGCATCAGTTACTCTTCCATCAACAAGCCCGCCGAGGCCAAAACCGACCTCGAAAAAGCCACCCAACTCAACCCCGAAGCCGCCAAAAGCCTGCGGCGGTATGCTGGTAAGTAGCTCGCTGTCATTGCGAGCAGACTGTCATTGCTTCGCTCCGCTCGCAATGACAGTCTGCTCGCAATGACAGCGAGCTACCGCCCAAACAGCAGCTTCAGGTAGAAGCTGGGCTGGCGCAGCCGCTCACGCATATCCAGGTCCAGGAACATCATCGAGAGAGTTTCGGCCAGGGTGGGGTTGTTGGCGGCGCGGTTGGCCACGAAGTTGAACAGCCACGGGTAGTCGAGCAGCTTCTGCATGGCGCGGCTCAGGCGCAGCTCCTGGCCCAGGCGGTTGTACACGGCCGCGTCGTAGCCGCGCAGGAAACCTGCCGAGAAATCCTGTGCCGCCAGCGCCCGGCCGGCCCAGTCGGCGGCGTGCCGCCCCGATACCATGGCGTGGCTGATGCCTTCGCCCGTGAACGGGTCGATAAGCGAGGCGGCGTCGCCGAGCAGCAGGTAGCTGGGGCCCGACAGCACGCGGCGCCTAGAGCCCAACGGCAGCCCGAAGCCGCGCACCGGGCCCAGCCGCTCGGCCCCAGCGAACCGGTCTTTGAGGGCCGGGTGCGTCTGCAGGATTTCGGCCAGCCGTTCGCGCAGGTTCACTTTCTTTTTCGATACGGCTTCCGTGAGCATGCCCACGCCCACGTTGGCCTCGCCGTTGGGCAGCGGAAACACCCACAGGTAGCCGGGCAGAAAGTCCTGAATGAAGTGCAGCTCGATGAAATTATCGGCGTGCAGGCCCTGCACGCCGCGGTAGTAGGCCCGCAGGCCAGCGCAGTGGTGGGCCGGCTCCAGCGCGTGCCCCGCCACCAGCCGCGCAAACCCCGACTGCGCGCCGTTGGCCACCAGCAGCAGCCGCGCCAGCGCCACGGGTGCGCCGGCGGCGTCGCGCACCAGCCAGCGGCCGTCGGGCTGCTGCTCGGGCAGGGCGGCGTCCAGGCCTTCGCGGAAGTCGATTTCGGAGCGGCGGCGCACTTCCTCGATCAGGAAATTATCGAAGTCGAGGCGCTTGATGATGTGGCCGGCGGCGCGGTCAGCGGCTTTGTTGTAGTGCGGCTTGAAGGGCACCGCCAGCTTGCGGCCGTTGGGCGCGTAGAAGTCGATGCCCCAGCTGGGCACCTGGGCGGGGTCGGCGGCCAGCTGGGCGGGCAGCGCCTCCCCTATCCGGCGCAGCTCGTTGATGACTTTGCCGCTGAGTGCGTCGCCGCACACTTTGTCGCGCGGGAAAGTGGCCTTGTCCAGCAGCAGGCAGCGGTGGCCGGCGTTGGCCAGGTGCAGGGCCGCCGTGGCGCCGCCGGGCCCGGCGCCCAGAATGCAGATGTCGGTTTCGAGCAACTCGTTGTTCGTTATTGGGTTTTCGTTTTTCGCTCTATCCGTAGGCAGTACCAACGCGCCAGAGAAGCTGCAAGGTAACCGTCGACGCACTGGTTTCCGACGCCCCGGCTTCGCCAATGCCCTACGGGCAACGAACAACAAAAAACCAATAACGCGCCTATCTTCGCCGCATGACAAAACAGCTCGACGGAAAAGTGGCCCTGATTACGGGCGCTTCCAAAGGAATCGGCCGCGCCATTGCGGTATATTTTGCCCAGCAGGGCGCCCAGGTGGCTTTCACCTACCTGTCCAGCGTGGAGAAAGGCCAGCAGCTCGAAGAAGAACTGGCCGCCCACGGCACCAAAGTGAAAGGCTTCCGCTCCGATGCCTCGGTGTATGCCGAAGCCGAAAAGCTGGTGGACGACGTGGTGGCCGAATTCGGCAAGCTGGACATTCTGGTGAACAACGCCGGCATCACGCAGGACGGCCTGCTGATGCGCATGAGCGAGCAGCAGTGGGACCAGGTTATTGCGGTGAATCTGAAGTCGGTGTTCAACCTCACCAAAGCCGCCACCAAGCCCATGATGCGCGCCAAAGCCGGCAGCATCATCAACATGAGCTCGGTAGTGGGCATCAAAGGCAACGCCGGCCAGGCCAACTATGCGGCCTCCAAGTCGGGCATTATCGGCTTCACGAAGTCGGTGGCGCTGGAGCTGGGCTCGCGCAACATCCGCTGCAACGCCGTAGCGCCCGGCTTCATCGAAACCGAAATGACCGACGCCCTCGACGCCAAGCAGGTAGACGAGTGGCGCAAAGCCATTCCGCTGCGCCGCGGCGGCACCCCCGAAGACGTGGCCAAAGCCACCGCGTTTCTGGCTTCCGACGACAGCAGCTACATCACCGGCCAGGTGCTGCAGGTAGACGGCGGCATGCTGACGTAGCACTGCGGTCCTGTCTGTAACGCGAAGTTGCACTTCGCGGAGCGTACACGTCGTTTGGGGTAGCAGCCCTGAAAACGATGCTGCGGCGCTTCGCGAAGTGCAACTTCGCGTTACATCCTTTCCTTACTCCCCCACCCCACCATGCGCCGCTTCCTGCTGTTTCTGCTGCCACTGCTGCTGCTCACGGTGCTGGCCTACCCGCGCCTGCACCGCCGCTACACCCGCCTGCGCCAAACCCAGGCGGCCAGCACCGCCGTGCAGCAGCTGGCCCCGCGCCTCCACGACGGCGACCTGATTTTCCAGACCTCCCAATCAGCGCAGAGCCGGGCCATTCAGCTGGCTACGCATTCCGAGTACAGCCACTGCGGCATTCTGTTCCGGAAAAACGGCGAGTGGCGCGTGTTTGAGGCCGTGCAGCCCGTGAGTGAAACCTCCCTGGCAGCCTGGGTGGCGCGGGGCCAGGGCGGCCGTTTCGTGGTAAAGCGCCTGCGCGACGCCCAAATCGTGCTGACGCCCCCGGTGCTACGGAAGCTATACGCCGCCGGCGAGCAGTACCGCGGCCGCAGCTACGACCTGTATTTTGGCTGGTCGGACGAACGGATTTATTGCTCGGAGCTGCTCTGGAAGATGTACCAGCAAGCCACCGGCCGCAAAATCGGGCAGCTCCAGCACCTGCGCGACTTCGACCTCTCCCACCCCGCCGTGCAGGCCAAGCTGCGCGAGCGGTACGGCCGCCAGCTCCCGCTCGATGAGCTGGTGATTTCGCCGGTACGGATGCTGGAAAGCCCGGAACTGGTAACGGTGCGGTAAGGATCTGGTTTATTCCCACTGGCCCGCCACAGCGCCACGGGGCTTTTTCGTTTACTCCCGCAGCTTGGACTGAAGGCACTTCCTCAGCTGCACTTCTGCTGCATCAACAGCGCGCAGAGCAACCGGGCCGGTGGATTCATACACCAGAAAATCCTGCGTTTCTCCGAAATCCTGCGGAAACTCAAGCGCCGATATAATGGCCCTGTTATCCTGTACGAAGCGCGCCTGTTGCTGTATTTCAGTTGAGTGCCGGTAGAAGTGCAGGACGATGAGCGGCTGGTACGTATTGCTGGGCTTCTTGCGCAGCTGCCGGGCATACAGCGTATCCACTACCGAATACTGCGCCTCGAAATGCAGCTCAAAGTCTGCTTTGCCGATGTGCGCCAGGGCAATTTTGTTGCTGTCGGCCGCTACTTTCTGCACCGTCCAGCGCTCGGGCAGGCAGCCACGGAGCTTTGCCTCGGCGTAAGGCGCTGGGGCGCTGCTTGCAGGAGTGAGCTTGTTGTTGGATGTGCAAGCGGTTAGCAGACCCGCCAGGGCTGCGCCAATCAACCATACCCTTGTGGCGGAACGTCTGGATAGTGCCCCCATAGCGGCTTAGCTGTTTTATCGTAGAAGGATAGCAGGCGTCAAGGTAAGCAATGCGGGTAGCTGCCGCTTCACGGCGGGATTCTCTGCGCCGCTCGCCCTACCTTGCGCCGCATCCGTAAGGGCTTCTGACTACCTCCGACTTACTTATGAGCAAAGCCGTTTTCATTGCCACTGCCGAGCCGTACAGCGGCAAATCCGTTGTGACGCTGGGGCTGGTGCACCTGCTGCTGGGGCAGGCGCAGCGGGTGGGCTACTTCAAGCCCATCATCACGCCCCTCGCCGACGGCCAGCCCGACTACCACATCCAGACGGTGCTACAGCACTTCCAGCTGCCCCTCGCCTACCCCGACACCTACGCCTACACCGGCCAGGAGGCGCTGCGCATGGTGGAGGCCGGCCGCGCTGGCGAGCTGCTCGACACCATCATCCACCGCTTCAAGCAGCTGGAAGCCGCCCACGATTTTGTGGTGGTGGAAGGCACCGACTTCGTGGGCAGCAGCCTGGCACTGGAGCTGGACCTCAACTGGCAGGTGGCCCGCAACCTGAGCGTGCCGGTGGTACTGCTGATTTCAGGCCTCGACAAAACCGTTGAGCAGCTCGTCAACGCCGCCCTGTCCATCCGGCGCGACGCACTGGAAAGCGAGGTGCAGGTGCTGGCTTTGGTGCTCAACCGCGTGGCCCCGGCGCAGCTGGACGAGGTACGCACCCTACTGCGCGACCAGCTGCCGCCCGAAACCCAGCTGGCCCTCATTCCGGAAAGCCCGGCCCTGCGCAGCCCCACCATGCAGGAAATCCACGACCAGTTGGGCGGCGAGCTGCTGTTCGGGGCCGACCAGCTTACCAACCCCGTCGACCACTTCATCAACGGCTCGATGCAGGTGCCCAACTTTTTGCTGCGCCTCGAGGAAAACGTGCTCATCATCACGCCCGGCGACCGGGCCGACCTTATTTTAAGTGCCTTGCAGGCCAATATGTCGGCCAGCTACCCGCGCGTAGCGGGGCTGGTGCTCACCAGCGGCTACCGGCCCGAAGACTCGGTGCTGCGCCTGATTGAGGGTTTGCCCGTGGCCGTGCCGATGCTGCTGGTGGAGTCGGGCACGTTCCAGACCACCACCCGCATCGGCAATATTCAGGCGCGCATCGGGCCACAGCAAACCAAGAAAATCCGGCTAGCCATCCAGACGTTTGAGCGCCACCTCGATGCGCCGCGCCTGCTGGAGCAGCTCAGCACGTTTGCGCCGCGCGGCCTCACGCCGCACATGTTCCAGTACCAGCTGCTGCAATGGGCGCGCAGTCAGCGCAAGCACATTGTATTGCCCGAAGGCAACGACGACCGGGTGCTACGCGCGGCGGCCCGCCTGCTGGAGCAGGACGTGGTGAGCCTCACCATCCTCGGCGACCCGACCCAGATTCTGGCCGCTGCCAAGCGCCTCGGCCGCCCCCTGGACCCGCAGCGCGTGCAGCTGCTCGACCCGCAACATTCCGCACTGTTCCAGGACTTCGCCGAAACCCTGTTCGAGCTGCGCCGCAGCAAGGGCGTGACCCTGGAAATGGCCCGCGACCTGATGACCGACGTGTCGTACTTCGGCTCGATGATGGTGTACAAGGGCCTGGCCGACGGTATGGTGTCGGGGGCGGTGCACACCACGCAGCACACCATTCGGCCGGCGCTGCAGTTTATCAAGACGCGGCCGGGCGTGTCGGTGGTGTCGTCGGTGTTCTTTATGTGTCTGCCGGATCGGGTGGCCGTGTTTGGCGACTGCGCCGTGAACCCCAACCCCACCGCCGAGCAGCTGGCCGAAATTGCCATTTCCTCGGCCGACAGCTCCCGGCGCTTCGGCATCGAGCCGCGGGTGGCCATGCTGTCCTACTCCTCCGGCACCTCCGGCGAGGGCGCCGACGTGGACAAGGTGCGCCAGGCCACCCAGCTCGTGCGCCAGCTCCGCCCCGATTTGCTGGTGGAAGGCCCCATCCAGTACGATGCCGCCGTGGACCCCGCCGTGGGCCAGCAGAAGCTACCCGGCTCGCCGGTAGCCGGCCAGGCCAGCGTGCTCATCTTCCCCGACCTGAACACCGGCAACAACACCTACAAAGCCGTGCAGCGCGAAACCGGCGCCCTGGCTATCGGCCCGATGCTGCAGGGCCTGAACAAACCCGTCAACGACCTGAGCCGTGGCTGCACCGTCGACGACATCTACAACACGGTGCTGCTGACGGCCATTCAGGCGCAGGGCTAGTTTCGGCAGCCGCAAAAAGGCCCCGTTGCTTCAGGTGAAGCAACGGGGCCTTTTTTATTTTTGGGTCTTGGTGAAGGTGGGGACTTAGAAGCACAAATATTTAATTCAGCACTGTCGCCCCAATTTCGCCAAACGCTTATTATGCATTCGTGTTTTGTTCTTTAAATTTTTGTTGCATCAATCATTGCTTCCTCAACATATTTCACAGCGTCTTTAACAGCAATAGAAAATATTCCACCTTTATTATTATCAAACACTTCTTTCCAAGTACTATATCCCCCTTTATAGTCAGGCAATTTATTGCATTCAGAAACAAGCGTTGTTACACTTCTCAAAAGGGCATCTTTAGATAAAGGCAAGTGTCCGATTTCGTCTGAAAAACCTGTTGGATTATGTGGATTTTTCACTTTAAGCCCGTTAACATAGATATGAATAACAATTCCCGAACTATCATATTTTTCAACCTTCAAAATTTTGATTACTGAATTTTCTTCTCCTAATCGAGTATCATATTTCCATATTTGCCCTACTTTAAATTTATCATCTTGAAAATCTTGTTCGTCAGACTGTTCTTTGCAACCTGTAAACCAAGAAAAAAGCCCTGCCATGATTATTACAATTTTTATTTTGTTCATATTTTTAAGTGTCTGTTTTTTTTATAAAACGACGCACAATACCCTTGTTGCCGAAAGTAGCGAGGACGTTTGATTTTTGGCAATATACGCTGTGTATGCAGCAATCTTTCAGCAACAGCACCGACGTTAAGCTTATTTCCGAAACTCAGTCCGCACAACCTTGGCTATCGAGAATAGAAGCAGATCGACTGCGTCGCGCTACACAGGGCCAAATATCAATGGTTTTGATGCTGATGCGGCCGAACGATCCCAGAGTAATAAGATTACCGGCACCTACCATCAGCTACCCACGCCACTCGTCTTTTTTGCGGGAAAACCGTAATAGCATGTCGCACCCCTACGGTCGTTACGTACCGGCTGGCCTGCCGAGCTTCGGCTCCGGGCCTGTAGCCAACGTACAGCTGCTCCGGATACCTTTGCAGCGGCCTGCCGCCCGATAACCCGGGCACGCGGGCCGGCTGCACGCTTTTAACTCTGCTTTTTTCACCCAAACAACCTACATGGCCTCCGGACTTTTTGCATTACTAGATGATATTTCGGCTTTAGTGAAAGTCAGTGCCGCCAGCCTGGACGATGTGCCGGCGCAGGTGGCTAAAACCACCGGCAAGGTGTCGGGCATCGTGATTGACGATACGGCCGTGACGCCCAAATACGTGGTCGGCCTCGACCCCAGCCGGGAGCTGTCCATCATCTTCCAGATTGCCAAAAAGTCGCTGTTCAACAAGCTGTTGATTCTGACCCCGGCGGCGCTGGTGCTTGGCTACTTCGCGCCCTGGGCCATCACGCCCATCCTGATGCTGGGCGGGGCTTACCTGTGCTACGAGGGCTACGAGAAGGTGCACTCCATGTTCAGCCAGCACCCCGAGGCCCACGCGGAAACCGAGCAGCTGGAAACCATTACGCCGGAGGAGCTGGAAAAGCAGCGCGTGGCCGGTGCCGTCCGCACCGACATCATCTTGTCGGCTGAAATCATGGCCATTGCCTACAGCCAGGTAACCGACCAGCCCATCGTGAACCAGATTGTGGTGATGCTGGCCGTGGCGGTGTTCATCACGGTGGCCGTGTACGGCTTCGTAGGGCTGATTGTGAAAGCCGACGACATCGGCCTGCACCTGGCCGAGGGCGACAACAGCGCGGCCACCAAGAGCTTCGGCCGCGGCCTCGTGAAGTTCATGCCGAAGTTTCTCAGCATCCTGAGCTACGTGGGCACCGCCGCCATGCTGTGGGTGGGTGCCGAAATCATTGCCCACGGCATCCCCTTCACCGCCCATCTGCTGCACGACCTAGAAGTAGCCCTGGCCTCCATGCCCGCCGTGGCCTGGCTGGCCAAAGTAGTGGCCTGCGGCCTAGGCGGTCTGGTGATTGGCTTCGTGGTTGACCAGGTAGTACGGCTGGTAAAGAAGCTGATGCCGGCCAAGAAGGAGGTTGCGCAGTAGCGCAGACTTCCTGTCTGCCTGGGTGTAGAGACGCGTATTCGCGTCTCGTCGTTGAACGGCCGGAACTGAGCCAAACTGTGCCAGTGAAACAACGTCAGCAACGACGAGACGCGAGTACGCGTCTCTACACCGGCAGGAACGGTATTGGCTTAATACAGCACGATCTGCTCATTATCTCTCTATGCACATCTTCGTCATCAACTCCGGCAGCAGCTCACTGAAGTACCAACTGTTTCGCTGGCCGCAGGAGCAGCCGCTGGCCCGCGGGCTGGTGGAGCGCATCGGCCTGCCCGATGGCCAGCTCACGCACACCACCCTACAACCCGACGGCCAGGAGCACACCGAGCGCCACACCCTGCCCATCCCCGACCACCGCACCGGCCTGGAACATGCCATGCGCCTGCTCACCGACCCCGCCACCGGCGTGCTGCAAAACCCCGCCGATGTGCAGCTGGTGGGCCACCGGGCCGTGCACGGCGGTGAGGAATTCCGGGAGCCAACGCTGGTAACGCCGGAAGTGAAGGCCCGCATCCGGGAGCTGTTTCCGCTGGCCCCGCTGCACAACCCGGCCAACCTGCTGGGCATGGAGGTGGCCGAGCAGCTGTTTCCGCAGGCCCGGCAAGTGGCGGTGTTCGACACGGCGTTTCATAGCACGCTCCCGCCCCACGCCTACCGCTTCGCGCTGCCCGAGGAGCTGTACACCCGGCACGGGCTGCGCGCCTACGGCTTCCACGGCACCAGCCACCAGTTTGTGAGCCGCGAAACCCTGCGCTACCTGGGCCAGCCCGACGCCCGCGTGATTACAGTGCACCTGGGCAACGGCTGCAGCATGGCCGCCACCGTGGCCGGCCGCGCCGTGGATACCAGCATGGGCTTCGGCCCCATGAACGGGCTGGTGATGGGCACCCGCGCCGGCGACACCGATCAGGCCGTCATTTTCCACCTGGTAGAGCAGTTGGGCTACTCGCTCGACGACGTGAAGAACCTGCTCAACAAGGAAAGCGGCATGCTCGGCCTCACCGGCCACAGCGACATGCGCGACATCACGCGCCTGCTCAACGAAGGCGACCCGCGCGCCCGCCTCGCCTACGACCTCTATGCCCACCGCATCAAGAAATACCTCGGCAGCTTCCTGGCCGTCCTCAACGGGGCCGATGCCGTGGTGTTCACGGGCGGCGTGGGCGAAAACGACGCGCTGGTGCGCCAGCTGGTGTGCGCAAACCTGGATTTCCTGGGCATCCAACTCGATGAAACCGAAAACGCCCGCCGCGCCCCCGGCACCCGCGACTTATCGGCACCCGGCAGCCGGGTGCGGGTGCTGGTAGTGCCCACCAACGAGGAGCTGGAAATTGCGCGGCTGTGCGCAGTGATTGGTGTATAACTAGTAGCCATCCGGAAAGCATTGAGGGCCAATAGCACCGCCACCATATTCCAGCACTAATTCATCGGACTGAATGATGTGGGTGCAACCGCGTGCGTATTGTTCCCGAAGGCTGTCCGCAATTGGCCTGCTAAAAACATTGAACGAGTACATACCCATACCACTTCTCTTGAAGCCCAAAACGGCAGGCTCACCGTTCTGGATGGAAATACAGTCGGCGGCCCCCAGCTTTTCTTGAAGCTGCTGAATAGTAGCCTCGCTCCAACCCAGACTGGCGACCAAGCTGTCGAGTTGAGGTTTGGATGAACTGGCCCAAGCATAGGTATAGGTAGGGTTTCGCTCAGGTCCTTCCCGTAGGATTATCCGGTCGATGGCAGTGCCCTCAAACTCAACTTCCACTTGCTTGCCAGCCGGGATCATGGCCGAGTAATAGCGAATCACAGTTTGTATGGCCTTACGGTGTTCCGCATAACCGCTTACAAGTTCCTGGCGAGTGTAGTCCTTGTCAAATACGCCAAACGCGTTTGCAATCAGCAAAATATAGCCTACGTATGCGGCGACTATGACTGCTATACCCACACCGACACCGATCAGAATTTTTAAAGCAATACCCATAGCAAAGGAATAAGCAGGTCTAGCTACAAAGCTCACATAAAGCTCACATATAATTCCAATCCCTCCCCCCGCAACCTGCTACCTTCGCTACCCGGCCTTGGCGCGCTACGCAACTCTGTGGCGCTTACCGGGGTTCTTAGCCTGCTCACCCGCTATTTCCGTCTTTTGATTTCTATAGCTGCTTCTCCCTGGTTGATTTTGCCGTGCCTGCTGGCGGGCGCGGCCTATGCGGCGCTGCTCTATTCGGCCAAGGCCCCCTGGAGCCGCCGCCTGAACTACGGGCTGGCGGCGCTGCGCTTTGTGGTGGTGAGCTTCCTGAGCTTCCTGCTGCTCTCGCCCTTCCTCAACACTACGACCACCACCACCGAGAAACCCACCATCGTGCTGGCCGTCGACAACTCGCAGTCGGTGGCGCTGTTCACGCCCCGGCCGGTGCTGAGCCAGGCCACCGGCGGGCTGCGTGAGCTGGCCGCTGCCCTGCAGGCCAAGGGCTTCACGGTGGAAACCCGCCCGCTGGCCGGCCCGGCACTAGCTGCCGATTCGCTGCGCTTCACGGCTCCGGCCACCGACCTCAACGCCCTGCTCAGTGGAATCCAGGAAAGCTACGATGGCCGCAACCTGGCCGGCGTGGTGCTGGCCTCCGACGGCATCGTGAACCAGGGCCAGTCGCCTACTTTCGCGGAGTTCCGGTTCCCGATTTACAGCCTAGCCCTCGGCGACACGGTGCCGAAAAAAGACCTCAGCCTGCCCGCCCTCACCTACAACCGGGTGGCATTCAGCGGCAACCGCTTCCCCCTCGAAGCCGACCTCACCTACGACGGCTTTGCGGGCGGTGCGGCGGTAGTGCAGCTGCGCGAAAACGGCCGCGTGCTCCAGACCCGGCGCGTGGCGCTGCCCGCGGGCCAGCGGCGTACCAAGGTGGCCTTCACGGTGGTGGCTCCCGCCCCCGGCAAGCGCCGCTACGAGGTGGTGGTGGAGCGCCAGGCCGGCGAATTCACGGCCCTCAACAACAGCAAGTTTGCCTACATCGAGGTGGTGAAAGGCAAGCTGCGGGTGCTGCTGGCCGGTGCCGCCCCCCACCCCGACCTCAAGGCCCTGCGCGCCGCCATCCAGGGCAATGACAACTTCGACCTTGTCTCCTACCTGCCCGGCATTAGCCCCCTGAAAGCCGGCCAGGACTATGATGTGGCCATTCTGCACCAGCTCCCGGCCCGCTCCGGCGTGGGGGCTGAGGTGCTGGCCGAGGTGCGCCGCCGCCGCATTCCGGCCTTGTACGTGCTGGGCGCGCAGTCTGATTTTGGGGCCTACAACGCCCTCGGCACCGGCCTCACGGTGCAGCCCCGCGGCTCCCAGACGGACGACGTGACGCCCACGCTCAACCCAGCTTTCTCGCGCTTCACCTTCGAGGAAGATGCTCTGCGCCGCTTTGCCGCCTACCCGCCCGCCCCGGTGCCGTTCGGCGACTACCGGCTGGGCGGCGGCGCCGAAGCCGCGCTCTGGCAGCAGGTGGGCCGAGTGCGCACCCAGAAGCCGCTGCTGGTCTTCGGAGGCACTCCGCAGCAGCGCCAGGCCACCCTGCTCACCGAGGGCAGCTGGCAGTGGCGCCTGCAGGAAGCCGTGGAGCACGATGACCGGCCCGAAGCCTACGACCGGCTGGTGAACCGCACGCTGCAGCTGCTCACCCAGAACGCCAACAAGAAGCGCCTCGACGTGTACCCCACCCAAGACGCCTTCAACTCGCAGGACGACGTGACCTTTACGGCCGAAACATACAACACCATCTTCGAGCGCATCTACGGCCAGCAAATCACGCTCACGCTCACCGACGAGCAGCAGAAAACCCGCACTTTCACCTACACCACCACCGAAGACGGCGCCCCGCTGCACCTGGGCGTGCTGCCCGGCGGCCTCTACCGCTACGTGGCCCGCGCCACCCTCTCGGGCCAGCCGCAGCAGGACCGCGGCGAGGTGCTGGTGCAGGAGCAGCAGCTCGAAGCCCTGCAAAGCCGCGCCGACCACAACCTGCTCTACCAGCTGGCCCGCCGCAGCAACTCCCGCCTCTACTTCCCCCAGCAGCTCCAGCAGCTGACGGATGATATTCTGAAGGCCGACTACAAGCCCGTCATCTACTCGCAGGAGGATTTAAAGGACTTGATCAACCTGAAGTGGCTGTTTTTTGTGCTGCTGGCGCTGGCCACGCTGGAATGGGCCACCCGCAAGTATTCGGGTGGCGTGTAATGTTTTGAACGGCGTAGAGGCGCAATATTTTGCGTCTCGTCGTTGAACGGTCTAGGCCCCTCGCTTACTGAACAACATCCCCAACGACGAGACGCGAAGTGTCGCGTCTCTACATTGTTCTATAGCCGGCACATACTCTGACGCAATAATGCGTGGTACCTTTGCGCCATGCGTTACATTCTGCTCAACAAGCCCTACGAAGTCCTCACTCAGTTCACCGACGAAGCCGGGCGCAAAACGCTTAAGGATTTCGTGGCCGTACCCGACATTTATCCGGTAGGCCGGCTGGACTACGATTCCGAGGGCCTCGTGCTGCTCACTGACGATAAGCAGTTGCAACACCGCCTGTCGGAGCCGCGCTTCAAGGTGCCGAAAACGTACTGGGCGCAGGTGGAAGGCATTCCGACCGAGGCCGCGCTGGAAAACCTGCGCCGCGGCGTCGACCTGAAAACCGGCTACACCAGCCCGGCCGAGGTGGCGTTGCTGCCGGAGGCGCCCGAGCTGTGGGAACGCAGCAAGCCGGTGCGCTTTCGGGCCGCCATTCCCACCAGCTGGGTACAAATCCGGATTTCGCAGGGCATGAACCGGCAGGTGCGCAAGATGACGGCCGCCGTGGGCTTCCCCACTCTGCGCCTCGTGCGCTCCAGCATCGCCGATCTGGCCGTAGCGGAGCTGCAGCCCGGCCAGTGGCGCGAGTTGACCGAAGTGGAAGTGCAGGCCCTGCGTGAAGACATGGCCGCCCAGACGGCCGCCGCCGGCACCTACAAGCCCACCACCAAAACCTCGGAATACTGGCCCGGCGGCGTGCGCCCGGCCAACAGCAAAACCGGCCAGAACAGCGCCGGCGGCTACAACCGGGGCGGGTTTGGCGGCCAGAGCGGTGCCAAACCCGGCGGCGCCGATGGTCGCGGGGCCGGCCGGCCGGGCACGTTCAGCGCCAAGCCCTCCAACGGCAAGCCCAAAAACGCCTCGCCCGGCAAAACCGGCAGCAAGCCCGGCCCAAAATCGGCGGGGCGGGGCACGGTGGGGCGCAAGCCCGGTTCGGCCGGTGGCGGCCGTAGCAGCCGCGGCTAGTAGCCGACACTCCTTACCGAGCGTGCTATTAGCGCTAAAGCTAGCTTTATACATGCCCCCTATCCTAAAACGGCTCCTCGTCTGTCTCTTGCTGGCAGCCCTATCCCTAAACGCCGTGGCGTTCTTCCACGCCTGGCGCTTCACGCATTTTACCACTGAAGCCGGCTCCCACACCGATAACCCGGAGCAGCTGACGGCGCTGCAGAAAGTGGGCATTCTGCTCACGGGTATCAAAAACCCCAAGCCTGTCAACCAGCAGCGGCCGGCTTTCCCATACCGCACGGTGTACCTCAGCAGCCCTAACGGGTGGCTGGAAACCTGGTACGCCACGGTGCCCCGGGCGCGCGGCACCGTGGCCCTGTTTCACGGCTATACCAGTTGCAAAAGCAAACTCCTGACCGAAGCCGGCTACTTCCGTAGCCTCGGCTACAACGTGCTGCTCACCGACTTTGCCGGCAACGGCGGCTCAGCGGGCAACGTCTGCACCGTGGGCCACCACGAAGCCGCCGACGTAGCCACGGCCGTGCGCTGGCTGCAGCAGCAACCCGGCCCGGTGTTCATCTACGCCAACTCCATGGGGGCCGTGGCCACGCTGCGCGCCGAAGCTGAGTTGGGCGTCCGGCCCGCCGCCAATATCCTGGAGTGCCCCTACGGCTCGATGCTGCAGACCGCGCAAAGCCGCTTCCGCTCCATGCACGTGCCGCCCTTCCCGATGGCCAACTTGCTGGTGCTGTGGGGTGGCCTGGCCAACAACTTCTGGGCTTTCGACCTCGACGCCACGCGCTACGCCGCCCAAGTCAGCACGCCCACCCTGCTGCTCTGGGGCACCGCCGACCCGCGCGTGACCCGCCCGGAAACCGACGCCATTTTCGCGGCACTGGCCGGCCCCAAGCAGCGGCAAGATTTTGTGGGTTCTGGCCACGAGCCGTACTGGTGGAAGCATCAGGTGCTTTGGAAACGTAGAGTAGCCCACTGGTGTAGCCGCCACGCACCGGTTCGTTGAGCGCGCCGGCGGCCGTCACCACTGGGTACCCGAGCCAGTTGCGGCGCTGGGCCAGGAACGGGAGAAAACGCTGCCCGGCAAGGCGCGGCAGTTTAAGAAAGTGCCGGCAGTGAAATAACTTGTCATCCGCCTCACAAAAAAAGCTCTGCCGGCGTCGACAGGGCTTTTTTTATGCTATCATACGAGCCGCAGAAACCGGACTGAGCTACCCTGCCAACACAACCTCGGCGGAGGCAGCGGGCTTGTGGTTCCGGCGTGGAATAATCAGGTTGCGTTTGGCTTTTTGCTGCAGCAGCGCGGCGGCCAGTAGCAGCAGCAACACGGCCTGGAAGCTGGCCTCCGGCCCAAACGCGCCCCCGGTTAGCAGCGGATGCCCCATGAGGTTCGTGGTGAGCAGGCTGCTGGTTTTTTCATTGCCGGAAGTCACGGCCCCAAAAATGCCTGACTGCACAAAATTCCAGGCGAAGTGAATGGCAATTGGGAACCATAGGTTGCGGGTAGCCACGTAGGCTAAGCCGAACACCGCCCCGGCCACCACCACACACAGTCCCGACAACAGCGTACTGCCCGGATTGGCCAGGTGCAGCAGTCCGAAAACGAGTGCTGAAATGGCCAGGGCCCAGTAGCTGCCCAGCTTTTCTTCCGCAATTCTGAACAGGATACCGCGCAGCAGCACTTCCTCAAAAATAGCCACCGAGAAAGCCACTGACAGGGGAATCAGTACGCTGGCCGCCGGCTTCACGGCTACCACCTGCACCTTGCCAAGCAACGCAACGACCAGGATAGTCAGACCTTGCAGAGCCGCGCCCAGTGCCAGTCCGGTGCCAATAGTCCTGCCCCAGCGGCTCAGCGACAGTTCCGTAACGGCCCGGCGCTCGATGCGCCCGTAGAAGCTGCGGTAAGTCCAGACTACGGCCGCGGAAGAAATCAGCCCTTTGATGAGGTTGCGGGAGTTTCTGTCGACAGGAAATACATCGAAGAGGTTGGCGGCGAGCTGTTGGGCCAGGATAAATACCACGAAGCAAATCAGTATGCCACCGAATATTCTGGCTATCGACGTGCTCAATACCCTCTGTTTAAAAGATGCAGCGCTCATGGGAGTACGGGTTAGGGGTTGTTGCGACAAATGTGCCCCTTACCGACGGCCAGAAATAGAATGAAATTAGCCTCCCCTTTATTTTTTCACCGCGCCCGTTTCCTGGTGTTTGGCCGCCGCGCCCGGTTTATCCCGCGCTATCATAAATGCCACGCCGGTGAAGCATCACCTTCATTGCATGGCCCCCCGGGCGCTTTAACCACATAGCCGGGAAGCTCATCGGCTCATCGGCCGGGTTGCCCCCAGCCGGCTGTTCGCCAGCCGAACTCCCGTTACAACTTCCTGAAATCCTTGGGCAGAAAACGGGTTTGCTCTTTGAACGTCCGGATAAAATGGCTCTGGTCGGCGAAACCGCACTCCAGAGCCACTTCCGTCAGGGAATGAGCCGGCCGGGCCAGCAGCCCCAGCGAGCGGCTAATCTTTAAGCGCCGCATATACTCGCCGTAGGTGCAGCCAAAGTATCGGGGGAAGTGCTTCGAAATGGAAACCGGACTGATACCAAGTGTTGCTGACAGCTGCCCCAAGCTAGGGTTTTCATTCCAACAATCATTCAGCAACTCAAACAAACTACTCACCCATTGAGGGTTGTGCACAAACCGTTGCGCAAAATTCGCATCCGCAGCGTAGTCGGCAAGCAGCATCTTGATGGAATCATCCGAAAATGCATCCTTCACCAACGACTCTTTGTACATCCTCAGAACCAGAAGCTGTGTCTTAACCAAATTAGCAGCACCTTGCTGAAGCTGCTCCTCGGTAATGCCGTGGGTTTTCAGAAAGTATTCATCAAACTCCACGTTGATGTTTTTCGACGGGAACAGGGTCTCCTGATTTAGATGTAGTTCGTCGCTGTGGTAGAACAGCACGGAGCCCGGGTGCACGGCGTGGGTTTCGTGCCGCCTTTTTTCGAGAGTCCCGCCCTTCAGAAACAGCGTGATGTGCGCGTTCTGGTGCGAGTGCCAGTTCTCCGAAACCTTCTGCTTGTACTCCGCCTCAATCACCGAAACGCCCTGCCCGCTACTAAACTTGTGTTCGGTAGTGCCCAGATAGGTTTCCTTACTCAGATGATTCATTTAGTGGTGCGCAGAGCGAGAGTGGCAACGCGGAGTAAGGTATAAAAAGTTGGGAAAGGCGCGGCAACATGAATCGGAGCCGATCAAGCAGGCAGTGAAGCTGTTTAGAAGTCAGCAGACCGTTATGCTTCGGAACTGGCTTGCTGGGCCACATGCTGTGCATGACTTCCCTGAAATTTTTAGACTTACTAAACAGCTTCTCCATAACGAGGCCACACCGCAGGTGACCGTCGCCAGTATTGCTCCTGCCCGCCTGTCAGGAAATCCCCACGGTGATTTTCCCGTAGAAGTCAGACCGTCCGGAAAGAACGACCCAGCTTTGCCCAAAATGACAATCTGTCACGAACAGAGGCCGTTTTTCGGGCTGGTACGCGTCTTGTAACTCCCCCGACGCGAGCAATTCGCATCCTACAACCTGACACTCCAACTCCTAACCGATAACCATTCAGATGGGCAAAATAATTGGTATTGACCTCGGCACCACCAACTCGTGCGTGGCCGTTATGGAAGGCAACGAGCCGGTAGTTATTCCGAACAGCGAAGGCCGCCGCACCACGCCTTCCATCGTGGCATTCCTCGACAATGGCAAGGGCGAGCGGAAAGTCGGTGATCCGGCCAAGCGCCAGGCGATTACCAACCCCAAAAACACGCTGCAGTCGATTAAGCGTTTCATGGGCCGCGGCTTTGGCGAAGTGACCGAAGAAAGCAAGCACGTTTCCTACGAGCTGGTGCGTGGTTCCAACAACACGGTGGCCGTGCAGATCGGCGACCGGCAGTACACGCCGCAGGAAATCTCGGCCATGGTTCTGCAGAAAATGAAGCAGACTGCCGAAGACTACCTCGGCCAGCCCGTAACGGAAGCCGTAATTACGGTTCCTGCCTACTTCAACGACGCCCAGCGCCAGGCCACCAAAGAAGCTGGTGCCATTGCCGGCCTCGATGTGAAGCGCATCATCAACGAGCCTACCGCTGCTGCCCTGGCCTATGGCCTCGACAAGAAGCACAAAGACCAGAAGATTGCCGTGTATGACCTTGGCGGCGGTACGTTCGACATTTCCATCCTCGAGCTGGGTGATGGCGTGTTTGAAGTACTGAGCACCAACGGCGACACCCACCTCGGTGGTGACGACTTCGACCAGGTGATCATCAACTTCCTGGCCGAGACGTTTGCCTCGGAAAACGAAGGCCTTGACCTGCGTAAAGACGCTATGGCCCTGCAGCGCCTCAAGGAAGCTGCTGAGAAAGCCAAAGTAGAGCTGTCGTCGTCGACTGAAACCGAAATCAACCTGCCGTACGTGACGGCTACCGCCTCGGGCCCCAAGCACTTGGTGGTGAAACTGAGCCGCGCCAAGTTCGAGCAGCTGGCCGATAACCTCGTGCGCCGCTCGATGGAGCCTTGCAAAAAGGCTCTCCAGGATGCCGGCCTGAGCACTTCCGATATCGACGAGGTAATTCTTGTGGGTGGCTCGACGCGCATTCCGCGCATCCAGGAAGAAGTGGAGAAGTTCTTCGGCAAGAAGCCTTCGAAGGGCGTGAACCCCGACGAAGTAGTAGCCGTGGGCGCTGCCATCCAAGGCGGTGTATTGACCGGTGAGGTGAAGGACGTACTGCTGCTCGACGTGACCCCGCTTTCGCTGGGCATCGAAACGATGGGCGGCGTAATGACCAAGCTCATCGAAGCCAACACCACGATTCCAACCAAGAAGAGCGAAACCTTCTCGACGGCTTCGGACTCGCAGCCTTCGGTGGAGATCCACGTGCTACAGGGCGAGCGTCCGCTGGCTTCGCAGAACCGTACCATCGGCCGCTTCCACCTCGACTCGATTCCGCCAGCACCCCGCGGTGTTCCGCAGATCGAAGTAACCTTCGACATCGACGCCAACGGTATCCTGCACGTGTCGGCCAAAGACAAAGGCACCGGCAAAGAGCAGAAGATCCGCATCGAAGCCTCTTCGGGCCTGACCGACGCCGACATTGAGCGGATGCGTAACGAAGCCGCTGCCAACGCCGAAGCCGACAAGGCCGAGACGGAGCGCATCGGCAAGGTAAACGCCGCCGACTCGATGATTTTCCAAACGGAAAAGCAGCTGAAAGAGTACGGCGACAAGCTGAGCGCCGGCAACAAGACGGCTGTTGAAAATGCCCTCGCCGACCTGAAGAAGGCCCACGAGAGCAAAGACATCAGCCAGATTGATACCGCCATGGAGGCCATCAACACGGCCTGGCAGGCTGCTTCGCAGGAGATGTACGCCCAGGGCGGTGCCGAAGGCGGCCAGCCCGGCGCCGACGGTGGTAACCCCTTCGGTGGGGCTGGCCAGCCCGGCGGAAACGGCCAGCAAGGCGCCAACCACGACAACGTAACCGACGTGGACTACGAAGAAGTAGGCAAGTAAATCGCTGATCAGCGCTGATTGTTGATAATGGAAAGGCCCGGAGCAGCTTGCTCCGGGCCTTTTCTGTTTTGTAGCCGGGCTGTCTTCCGCCACTTAGCGGCTACTGCCGGCACCGGTACTGCGGCGGGCCTGAACGTCGGCGGCCGCCTGATTCTGCATAAGTGCGTCGTAACGGAGCGGAAGATTCCCGGCCGCTACCTCACCTACCAGACCGCCATCCGCCAGTCGATTTACAGCAAGGCCAGTAACGCAAACAGCCCAGGCACTTGCCTGGGCTGTTTGCGTTACTGGCCTTGCTAGCTGTCTGCTGAGGATTTGCGGTTTGCAGTCGCCTCGCTAAGTAGTCAGTTCCTTTTGAGCCTTTTCCGGGTTTTCGGCTTCCTCGGTTTCCTCTTCGTCTTCTTCCTCGAAGCCTTCCTTTATCTTCTCGGTGGCTTCGGCGTGGTCGTCGGCGTCGGCTTCCTCGCAGTTTTCTTCCTGTTCCTCCTTGTCGTGGGGCTCGTAGCTGAGCTTGATGTAGATGGGGAAGTGGTCGGAGCCGACGTAGGGCAGGCGCTCCATGTCATCGACCTTGAAGTGGGCCGACACAAACACGTGGTCCAGGGGCCAGCGCAGCAGGTAATGGTCGGCGTGGAAAGTGGGCAGCAGGCCGCGGCCCACGCGCGGGTCCATGAGGCCGCTGATGCGCCGGAACAGCTCGGAAGTATGCGACCAGGCCACGTCGTTCATATCACCGAATACGATGGTGGGCTCGTCCTTTTTGTCGATAGCCTTGCCGACCAGCAGCAATTCGGCGTCGCGCTTGGTGCTGGTTTTGGACTCAGCCGGTGCTGGCGGCTTGGGATGCAGGCCGTACACCTGCACCCAGGTGTTGCCGTCGGCGAGCTGCACGCGGGTATGCAGGCTGGGCACGTCATCGTCGAGTAGATACTTGATGGCGCAGCTGTCGAGCTTCAAACGAGAGAAAAACAACAGGCCGTAGGTGTTGTCGAGCGGTTCATGGCAGGTGTAGGGGTGCGTTTCTTCCAGCGGCTTCAGCTGCTCGTACCACCACTGGTCGGTTTCCACGGCCATGATGATATCGGGGTCCATCTTCTGAATGGCCTGCAGTGCCTTCTTGCCTTGCTTGTTGTACTGCAGTACGTTCATCATTACCAGGCTCAGGTGGCGCTTGCCGTCTTTGAGCGTGCTGTCGCCCACCTGTTTTTTCACCAGCGGGGTGTAGGGCACAATCCGGAAGAACTGATACACCACGGCTGCCCCCATCAGCACCAGCGCCGCTACGCCGCCCCAGCCCGGCAGCAGGTGCCAGCCCAGCAGCACTGCCCCTAACATCGTAAGCAGGGTTACGGCTACAATCTGCAGACGCGGGAAGTCGAACACCCGGATCCACCAGGCGGTGGCGCGCAGCAGCGGCAGCACGGTGGCCACAATGCTGGCCAGCGTCAGGAGCATTACCAGGCCATGAATGGTAGTGAGCCACCAAGGCAACGAGTCGAAATCAGGCATCAGAGCAGAAAAGGTGTGGAAGGGAATCGGCGGGAGAGCAGGCAGGGTAACTATTCGTCGTTGAAGCCGCCTTTTCGCAGCTCCTCGATGGTGCGCATCACTTTGTCTTTCAGCGAAGCACGGTATTTTTCCAGTACATCGTGCAGGCGGGCATTGCTGAGAGCCAGCATCTGGGTGGCCAGCACGGCGGCGTTGGCGGCCCCATCGAGGGCCACGGTAGCCACGGGCACCCCGGCCGGCATCTGCAGCATCGACAGGATGGAGTCGAGGCCGTGGATGGAGGCCGCCGAGTTGATGGGCACGCCAATGACGGGCAGCGTGGTGAAAGCCGCCACCATACCGGGCAGATGGGCCGCCCCGCCCCCACCGGCAATAATCACGCGCAGGCCACGCTTACGGGCCGTTTCGGCGTATTCTACCAGCCGGTGCGGCGTGCGGTGCGCCGAAACCAGTGTAATTTCATAGGGCACGTTGAACTGGCGCAGCAGCTCGGCCGCCGCCGACATGGTCTTCAGGTCTGACTGGGAACCCATAATAATGCCCACCAGAGGGGTTTCGGTGGCAGCAGCGGCGTCGGCGGCCGCCACGGTGGGAGGAAGCGTGGTATTCATGCGAGCGGAACGAGAGAGAGGGAAAAACAGGATAGGCCTGCCGGGGAATTGCTTCTACGGGCTGCCCGGGCTACGGTTGAGGCATAAACATAGCATTTTCCCTGCTTGCTGATTCTCAAAGGCTCGTACCTTTACCCGTAGCTACACGCCCGGCCCATGGAGATACTGCTCGCCACTTTTACCACGCTGTTCTCGGTTGTGAACCCCTTTGGGGCCATGCCGGTATTCCTGACCCTGACCGAGGAAGACACGCCGGCCGAACGCGCCAACATCGGCCTCAAGGCCTGCCTGTACATGGTGGGCGTGCTCATGGTGTCGTTTTTTGCGGGACAATACGTACTCAACTTCTTCGGCATCAATATCCACCACCTGCGCATTGCGGGCGGCATCCTGCTCATGCGCTCGGCCTTCGACCTGCTCACGCCAGGCGGCAACCGGGCCAAGGTGTCGGAGGAAACGCTAGAGGAAAGCATGCACAAAAACGACATCAGCTTCACGCCGCTAGCCATGCCCATGCTTTCGGGGCCGGGCTCCATGGCCGTGTGCATCGGCCTGTTTACGGGCAAGCTTAGCTACTCCGACATGGGCCTGATTGTGCTGGGCTTTGTGCTGGTGGCGCTGGCGGCCTACATCATCCTGATGTCGTCGCTCAGGCTTACGCGGTTTCTGGGGCGGCCCGGCATGGCGGCGCTGGCTCGCATCATGGGCTTCCTGACGCTGGCTATCGGCGTTAATTTTATGGCTACGGCTATTATAGCGCTGTTTCCGGGGCTGAGCCGGTAGCAATGAGTCTTTTATTGATACTTCTGCTCGCAGTCTGTTTACTGCTGATCGGACCGTTAAGCATCTGCTGGGGCGTTTACCACTGGTTGATCAAACGTTCCCGAAAAGCAGCTAGGTTGTTTCTGTTTTTGCCCATAACTATTTACCTGATAGCAGGCTACTTTATATACACTGCATTCTATCCGACCGACGAATTTTACGAGAAAGAATTTCACCAAATCACCTCTTTCCCTTTTCCCGAGGATGGTCGCATCACAGATAAAGATGCAAGCTACCCTGACCAACACGGCGACTACAGCGCCTGCGCACGAATTGAGGTTCCGGCTTCTGTTTATCAGCATATTCTGCACGAGGTGGCTACTGATACAACCCTTTCACGGGTGACTTTCGCCCATGATTCCACATTTATCAGCAGCGGACCATTTACTGCAGTAGCGGGCAGTATAGAGCCTGCTTTATTCGCCCATAGCTTAAGCGGAGGTAGTTCCGCCATGAATGCGTATCGGTTTATTGGCTTTTTAGCCGACCGCAAAACCATCATTATCTACCGGTGCAGTAGTTAGAAGAACTCTAATTCGGACTGCTGATGAGGCGTGTGCGGTTGCAAACTATGTAGCGTACCTTTGCGCCCCGGCTGCTGGCCTCGGCAGCGGCGGAATCTGCGAAATAATCAGCGAAACCTGTGCTTAAGAACGACCTCCTCCTCCGTGCCGCCCGTGGCGAAGAAACCGAGCGCACGCCTGTCTGGCTGATGCGCCAGGCCGGCCGCATCCTGCCCGAATACCGCGCATTGCGCGCCCGCCTCAGCGGCTTCAAAGAGCTGGTAGAAACGCCCGAGCTGGCCGCCGAAGTCACCATTCAGCCCATCGACGCGCTGGACGTGGATGCCGCCATCATTTTCTCCGACATTCTGGTAGTGCCCGATGCCATGGGCCTCACCTACGAAATGGTGGAAGCCCGCGGCCCGCTGTTCCCGGAAACCATCAAAACCGCGCAGGACGTGGCGCGCATGCGTATCGCCGACCCCGAGGAGCATCTCGGCTACGTGCTGGAAGCCATCCGCGTGACCAAGCGCGCCCTCAACGGCCGGGTGCCGCTCATCGGGTTTGCCGGCGCACCCTGGACTATTCTGGCGTACATGGTGGAGGGCCACGGCTCCAAAACCTTCAGCAAGGCCCGCCGCATGCTGTATCAGGATCCGGCGCTGGCGCACGAGCTGCTCCGCAAAATTACGGCGACCACCATTGCCTACCTGAAGGCCCAAGTAGCGGCCGGCGCCAACATCGTGCAGGTGTTCGATTCGTGGGCCGGGATTCTGCCACCCGCGCACTATAAGGAGTTCAGCACACGCTACATTGCCGAAATCTGCGCCGCCATTCCGGAAGTGCCCGTGACGGTGTTTGCTAAGGGCGCTTTCTGGGCCGTGGAAGACTTCGCCCAGCTCAACTGCCGCACCATCGGCCTCGACTGGAACCAGGACCCGCGCACCGTACGCCCCCTCACCGGCGACAAAACCCTGCAGGGCAACCTCGACCCCTGCGCCCTCTACGGCACCCCGGACCAGGTGCGAGCCGCCACCATCGCCATGCTCGACCAGTTCGGCCCGCACCGCCACATTGCCAACCTCGGCCACGGCGTCTACCCCGACACCAACCCCGACAATGTGAAGGTGTTCATCGAAACCGTAAAGGAATACAGCACGCGGCTTAGGGCTTAGGGCTTATATGAAAGGCCCCGCCGGGTTACGGCGGGGCCTCTTTTTTTCTGTTTACTCATTCCTAAGCACCAAGCACTAGACACCAGGCACCACTAAGCCCTACAACACTAATCCGGTTTCTTGGGCTTCGGCCAGTAGCAGGCTTTTCTCAATGGGCACTACGCCGGCCTGCTCGCACACGAGGCCACCGCCGAGGTTGGCCAGCGCGGCCGTAACGGGCGCCGACATGCCCAGGGCCACGCAAAGCGCCGCAATGCTGATAACCGTGTCGCCGGCGCCCGAAACGTCGGCAATGCTGCGCAGGTGGGCCGGCAGGTAGGTTTTGGCAGACTCGCCGTTTTCGATGAACACGCCGCGCTCCGACAGCGTCACGAGCACGTTGTCAGGCGTGAGCATCTCGCGCAGGCGCGCCACAGCCGCCTCGAAGGCGGGCTGGTCGGCATCGTCGAAGGCCACGCCCAGGCCTTCGCGCAGCTCCTTCAGGTTGGGCTTGAACAGCGTGCAGTGGCGGTAGGCCAGGAAGTTCTTTTTCTTCGGGTCGACAACAGTGGGGATGCCGCGCTGCCGGGCCAGGCCGATGAAGTGCTGGATGCTGGCCTCGCAGAGCACGCCTTTGTCGTAGTCCTCAAACACCACCACGTCGGCGCGGTCCAGCAACTGCTCGAAGCGGGCGGTTAGGTCGGCGTTTTCGGTGCTGTTGAGGTCGGTTTCCACTTCGGAGTCGATGCGGAGCAGCTGCTGGCCGTGGGCCAGGATGCGCTGCTTCACGGTAGTGGGCCGGTGGCTGGAGCGCACCATGCCGTCGGGGGCGAGGCCGGTGGTGTGCAGCAGCTCCAGCAGCTGGTCGCCGCCTTGGTCGTCGCCGATGACGGCGCACAGCAGCGGCGTGGCGCCCAAGGCCTGCACGTTCAGGGCCACGTTGGCGGCGCCGCCCAGCCGCTGCTCGGTGCGGCTTACCGTCACGACGGGCACCGGGGCCTCGGGCGAGAGGCGCGCCGCCTTGCCCCACACGTAGGCATCCAGCATCACGTCGCCCACAATCAGGACGGTGAGGCCGTTGAAGGCAACAAACAAATCGGGCAGGGAAGTGGGCGCGGAGGCAGCAGCAGGCATTACAACAGGTTCGGGCATAAGAAGCCGCAAAGGTAGGAAGTAACGCGTTGCGCTAACCAGGTGTCGGAAAAGCAGTAGCGCGAACTTTGTAGTTCACGCCCCCGCGCCGCTTGAATGACTCCAACAGTGCGGAGACGCGCAAACGGCGCGGCGACGCGAACTACAAAGTTCGCGCTACTACCTGAGCTACACCCGCTACTACTTCAGCTTTACTAGGCTGTTTTTGATGCGGATGAATGCTTCGCGCAGCTTCTCATCGGCGGCGGCGGTGCTGAACCGGATGCAGTTCGTGGCTCCGAATGCGCCGCCATCCACGGCCGCCACGTGGGCGTCGTGCAGCATGAACATAGCTAGGTCCGACGCGTTGCCGATTACCTTACCGTCGGGCGTGGTTTTTCCGAAGCAGTTACTCACGTCTGGGAAGACGTAGAAGGCGCCGCTGGGCGTGGGCGTGCGGAAACCGGGGATTTCCTGGCACAAGGCCAGCACCAAGTCGCGGCGGCGGCGGTAGGCAGCCACCATCTCATCGGCGGAGCTGCGGCCGCCCAGCAGGGCCGCCAGGGCCGCGCGCTGGGCAATGGAGCAGGTGCCCGACGTAATCTGGCTCTGCATCTTCTCGCAAGCGCCGGCAATTTCCTTGTTGGCGGCCAGGTAGCCCACGCGCCAGCCCGTCATGGCGTAGCCCTTCGAGAAGCCGTTCACGGTAATCACCCGGTCTTTGATGGCCTCAAACTGCGCCATGCTCACATGCTCGCCCACGAAATTGATGTACTCGTAAATCTCGTCGGCCAGCACGTGCACCTGCGGGTGGCGGGCCACCACCTCGGCAATGGTGCCCAGCTCCTCGCGGCTGAACACCGAGCCCGTGGGGTTGCACGGCGACGAGTACATAACAAGCTTGGTGCGCGGCGTAATGGCAGCTTCCAGTTCGGCGGCCGTCACCTTGAAATCGTTTTCCAACGAGCCCATCAGCGTAACGCTGGTGCCCTCGGCCAGGCGCACCATCTCCTCGTAGCTCACCCAGTAGGGCGCAAACACAATCACCTCGTCACCGGGGTTAATGAGGCTGAGCACGGCGTTGGCCAGGGCCTGCTTGGCGCCCGTGCTCACCACAATGTTTTCGGGCTTGTAGCTGAGCTGGTTGTCGCGCTGCAGCTTGTCGCAGATAGCCTGGCGCAGCTCCGGGATGCCGGGTACCGGCGTGTAGAACGTGTAGCCGTCGTCAAGGGCCTTTTTGGCGGCGTCCTTGATGTACTGCGGCGTCTGGAAGTCGGGCTCGCCGAAGCTGAGGCTGATGACGTCCACGCCCTGCGCCGCCAGCTCGCGGGCCTTTTTGGCCATAGCAATGGTCTGCGACTCCTGCATGGCCAGGATACGGTCGGAGAGAACGGAAGACGTGAGCGGGGCGGCGTCGGACATGCGGGAGGGGGAATTTGGGGTGGGGATGCGGGCAAAAGTACGGCGAAAGTAACGCAGCGCTACTCGGTGCCCAACCAGCGGAAGCGGCGGAGCAGGATGCGCAGGTCGGTGCCGGGCTCGTAGTCTTTGGCGTAGAGCAGCTCTAGGCGGCGGCGGGTGGCCTCGGTGAGCGGGCCGCGGGCCTGCACGCCGTCGGCGGGCGAGAGGATGGCGCGGGCCAGGCGCTGGGGCGCGGCGGCGTAGCGCAGCCCCACCCAAGTGCAGGAGCCGGCCAGTACCCGCCCGCAGTTGCGCAGAAAACCGCCCTTGTGCTGCTGAAACCCCAGCAGCAGCGGCGAGGCCAGCAGCAGCAGCAGACTGGTGAAGATGTCGAGCAGCCGCTTGTTGCGCACCTGCTCGGGCCGGAACAGGTTCAGGGTAATATCCAGCGTGTAGTAGTCGCCGGGCGAGTCTTTGCTGGAGCTGCCGATGATGTACTCGCTGTCCTGGGGTAGGATTTTGTAGGCCACAGGCGGCTGCTGCGGCAAGCTCACCATGAGGCTGATAATCTGGCTGGCCGACAGGTCGCGGCCGCAGAAAATCAGCTCGTCGAGGGCGTAGATGCGGATGATGTCTTCCAGCTGCCGCACCTCACCCAAAGCCTCGTCGGCGGGCCCGGCCGAGAGCAGCGGAGGTGCCGCCAGCGTAGCCGTGCCGCCCCCGGCCGCGTATTCGCCGGGCGCTTCAACTGCTACAGGCACGGCGGCGGCTACTTCGGCGGCGGGCGTGATGAAACCGATGATGCGGGCCTGCACGCCCGCCTGCTCCAGCAGGTGCCGCACTCGCAGGCTTTCCGCCCCGGAGCCCACGATGGCCACGTTTTTCTGCCGCTTTTCACTCAGGCGTAAATCGTGGTAGCGCAGGAAGTGCGTGGCCAGGCGCCGTCCCACCAGCGCCACCACCGCCCACACGCCGCCCAGAATAATTAGTGCCTTGGAGAAGCGGTAGGCGTCGAAGAAGTTGCTAATAGCCGAAATCAGGACCGTGCCCACGAAGATGCCGCGCACGATGCGGGCCGTTTTGGTGGGCTGGTCGTAGGCCCCGCTCAGGTAGGCCGAGGTCAGCCACACCACCAGGTAGGCCGGCACCGCCACCAGCATAAACTCCGGCGGGTAGTCAGTGCGCACGTATTTGTGGTTGTTTTCCCAGTAGTTTTTCAGGAAAAACATGCCGCCGTAAATCAGACCGGCATCCAGCAAAATGGGCGCGGCCTGGGTGAGCAGCCGCATGGCCACCGCCGCCCCCGCCCGCAGCCAGATGGCGCCGTTGATGAGCAACGAAAACAGCCCGGCCCGACCGGGCGCAAAGTGCTTCTGCGCAAAAATCACCATGGCCCGGTAGAACACGAACACATAGTTGACACTGGTGCGCTTCGTGCTTTCGCCCTTGTAATGGATGATGCGGGTGCCGGGTAAGTAGTAGTTTTTCCAGCCGCCCTGCGTGATGCGGTACGAGAGGTCGATGTCCTCGCCGTACATGAAATAGTCTTCGTCGAGCAAACCCACCTGGTCGAGGGTGGCTTTGCGCATGAGCATGAAGGCCCCGCTGAGCACGTCTATTTCGTGGGGCTGGTCTTTGTCGAGGAAGCCGAGGTGGTAGCGCCCGAAGCGGCGCGAGGTCGGAAACAGCCGCGCCAGCCCAAATATCTTGTAGAACGCCACGCCCGGCGTGGGCAGGCCGCGCTTGCTTTCGGGCAGAAACTTGCCCTGCCCGTCCAGCATCTTCACGCCCAGCCCGCCGGCGTTGGGGTGGGCATCCATGAACTCGCAGCAGGCCCGGAAGGTGTCTTCCTCCACCACCGTGTCGGGGTTGAGCAGCAGCTGATACTCGCCGGTGGCCTGGCGCAGGGCCTGGTTGTTGCCTTTGCTGAAGCCGGGGTTATCCTTGTTTTCGATGAGCACAACCTCCGGAAACCGAGCTTTCACCATGGCCACCGAGCCGTCCACGGAGTTGTTATCGACCACAAATACCTCCACCGGCTGCCCCAGCCGCTCCGTGGCCCGCCGCACCGACAGCAAGGCCTGCTCCAGAAAGTAGCAGACGTTGTAATTGACGATGACGACGGAAAGCTTCACGGATAGCGGCGGCATAGAGGGCCGAAAGGTAGCAGTTTTAGCTGCAAGCTATAAGCCACAAGCTGCAGCTTACCCCCAAAGCGGAATGCCATGTGCAAGCCATAGGCAGCAAAAAAGCCGCAAACCTAAAGAAGGCTTGCGGCTTGCAGCTTATAGCTTGCAACTCCCCGGCTACCGCGCCTGGCGCTGGCGCTCCACGATGCTGCGGCCCAGCGTGATTTCGTCGGCGTATTCCAGCTCGCCGCCCATCGGAATGCCGCGGGCAATGGTGCTGATGTGCACGCCCTCGAAGTCGCGGAGCTTGCGCGAGAGGTAGAAGGCCGTGGTGTCGCCTTCCATGGTGGGGCTGATGGCCAGAATTACTTCCTTGATTTCCGACTCCGGCCCGCCCATGCGCGCCACGAGGCTGTCGATCTGCAAGTCGCTGGGGCCCACACCCTCAATGGGCGAAATGACGCCGCCGAGCACGTGGTAGGTGCCCTTGTACTGGCCGGTATTCTCGATGGCAATAACGTCGCGGATGTCTGACACCACGCACACCGTGCTATGGTCGCGGAGCTGGTTGGCGCAGATGGCGCACTCCGGCGTGTCGGAAATATTGTGGCAGGTGTCGCAGTAGCGGATTTCGAAGCGCATCTTGGCCAAGGCCTCGGCCAGGGTGGCCGTGGTGTCGGCTTCGGCCTTGAGCAGGTGCAAGGCCAGCCGCAGGGCCGTCTTTTTGCCTACTCCGGGCAGCTTCGACAGCTCGCCCACCGCGTTTTCTATCAGCTTGGAAGGAAACTCCATTCAGTTGAATTGTTGGATTGTTTAATGGCTGGATGGCTGGCCGTTCTGCTCACGCGTTGAACGACCAGCCATCCAGCCATTAAACACTTGAGCCATTTAGAGGATATCCGCCGAAATTCCCCGGTCGTGGAGGGCGGTGCACATGGCGGCCAGTTCCTCGTAGGCACCGTGCTTGACGGTGCACTGCCCTTTGTAGTGAATGAGGAGCGTGCACTGCTCGGCCTGCTCGGGCTGGTGGCCGCACACGTCCATCAGGGTTTTGATGACGTGGTCGAAGGTGTTGACGTCGTCGTTGTACACGATTAGGTCGCGCACATCGGTGGTTTCTTCCAGGAGCAGTACGTCTTCGTCGTACTCGATTAACGGCTTGCTGTTCATGGCGCAAAAATACGGAAAAACGGGCAGATAACCGGACTGCGAACACGTCACCCGGCCTGCTATAACCGATTCAGGCCCTGAATCGTTTCCGCATTTTGCCGGAATCGGCAGCGGGGCCGGCCGGCGCGGCCGCCGCGGGCGGACCGGCGCGCCGGCTCCGGGAAATCTGCCGTAATTTTCCGCTTTCCTACCTTCCTACCCTTCCCTACGCATGCGTACATTTCCTTTGCGCCGGCTGCTGCTGGCGCTTCTGCTGGTGGCAGCGCAGCTACCGGCGCTCCAGGCCCAGCAGAAGCGCCTGACCATGGCCGACGCCTTCCTCAACCGCAGCCTGCAGCCCGAAAACCTGCGCCAGCTTTCCTGGATTCCGGGCTCGAAAGATGAATACAGCTACGTGCGTCTCAAAACGTCTGAACAGCAGGACGAGCTGGTCATTAGCAGTTTACAACAGCCCGGAAACGTCACTTCTATTCCGTTGTCTTTACTTAATGCCTCTTTGGCATCGGCAGGTTCGAAGAGAACAGCAACTTTCTCCACGATTCGCTGGGTGAAAAGCGGCGAATTCGTAATCACAGCCGACAACCAAGTATTCAAGACATCGGTTAGCAACGAAACCTATCATGTACAAGCCAGTGCACTAAATTCTGTGGGCCTGACCACTCCCGTTAGGCTTTTCGGCTACGACCAGGCCGCCGACAACGTGGAAATGGACCCTACTCACACGCGGGTGGCTTTCACTAAAGACCAGAACCTGTACGTGTCGCTGGCGGGCCGCGAAAACGAGGCCGTGACGCAGGAAACCAACCCGGCCATTGTGAACGGGCAGGCCGCGCACCGCTCGGAGTTCGGCATCACGAAGGGCACCTTCTGGAGCCCCACCGGCAATCGGCTGGCCTACTACCGCATGGACCAGACCATGGTAACGGACTATCCGCTGGTGGATATTTCGGTGACGCCGGCGCAGGCCAAGCCGTTTAAATACCCGATGGCCGGCGACAAAAGCCACGAGGTGACGGTGGGCGTGTACGACCTGAACACGCGCAAAACGGTGTTTCTGCAAACCGGCGAACCTAAGGAGCAGTACCTGACCAACATCAGCTGGAGCCCCGACGAGAAAAGCATCTTCGTAGCGGTGCTCAACCGCGGCCAGAACCAGATGCAGCTGCGGCAGTACGACGCCGCCACCGGTGCCTTCGTGAAAACGCTGTTCGAGGAGAAGTCCGACAAGGATTTCGTGGAGCCGCTGCACCCGCTGGAGTTCGTGCCCGGCAATGCCAAGTACGCGCTCTGGCAGAGTGAGCGGGACGGCAACAACCACCTCTACCTATATGACCTGAGCGGCTACCGCAAGCCGCTGCAGCTCACGAAAGGCTCGTGGCAAGTGACGGACGTGCTGGGCTTCGCCGATAACAACCGCGAAGTGGTGTTCCAGAGCACGGCCGCCAGCCCGCTGCAGCGGCGGGTGTACGCCGTGAAGCTCAGCGGCGGCAAGCTGCGCGAAATCACGCGGGAAACCGGCACGCACACAGCCACGCTGAGCCCCTCGGGCAAACAGCTGCTCGACGTGTTCAGCAGCACCACTACGCCCCGCATCATCCGCACGGTGAGCGTGGCCGACGGCAAAACCACCCAGACGCTGCTCACGGCCCCCAATCCTGTGGCCGAGTACCAACTGGGCGAAACCAAAATGGTGACGCTGAAAGCCGCCGACGGCCAGACCGACCTCTACGGCCGCCTCATCACGCCGCCCAACTTTGACCCGGCCAAGAAATACCCGACCGTGGTGTACCTCTACGGCGGCCCGCACGTGCAGCTCGTTACGGACTCGTGGCTGGGCGGATCCAACCTTTGGATGCAGTTGATGGCCCAGAAAGGCTACGTGGTGTTCACCGTGGATTCGCGCGGCTCCGGCAACCGCGGCTCGGCCTTCGAGCGGGCCACGTTCCGGCAGCTGGGCACCGTGGAAATGCAGGACCAGCTCAAGGGGGTCGACTACCTCAAAAGTCTGCCTTACGTAGACGCGGCCCGCATCGGCATCCACGGCTGGAGCTTCGGCGGCTTCATGACCACCACGCTGATGACACGCAGCCCCGGCACATTCAAAGTAGGCGTGGGCGGCGGCCCAGTCATCGACTGGCGCCTCTACGAAATCATGTACACGGAGCGCTACATGGACACGCCCCAGGAAAACCCCGACGGCTACGCCCAGGCCAACCTTCTCAACTACGTAGACAAGCTGCAAGGCAAGCTGCTGCTCATCCACGGCACCATCGACGACGTAGTAGTGTGGCAGCACAGCCTCGACTACCTGAAAACCGCCGTCGACAAGGGCGTGCAGCTCGACTACTTCGTGTACCCAGGACATCCGCACAACGTCGGCGGCAAAGACCGGGTGCACCTCTACCAGAAAATCACCGACTACTTCGACGACAATCTGTAGCCCGGTGAGAATTGCGCACTAAAGATTGACTGGCCGACACTGTTGGTGAAACCAGCCAATCTTTAATGCGCAATTCTTAATTTTTAATTCCTCAGAAATGCCCGTTCCGTCCGCCGAATTCAAGCGCGCCCTCAAGAAGCTGTCCGACAAGGAAAAGGAGGCCCTGCTGCTGCGCGCCGCCCGCCGCGACGCCGAGCTCTACGACACGCTTTGCTACGAGCTGCTGCCCGACGTGACCACCGAAACCGTGTTCGAGCAGGCCTCCGACCAGATTCACGAACTGTTTGCGGTGGGCGCTACCGGCCGTTTGCTTAACCGCAGCCTCACCAAGGCCCTGGGCAAAGCCACCAAGGAAGTGGCCCGCGCCCGCCGCATCACCAAAGACAAGCGCCTGGAAGTGGATTTGAACCTCTACACCCTGCGCCACATCTTTGAGAACTACACAGGGCAGTTTGAGAGCATGTACGCCGGCTTCTACACCGGCACGGCCCGGCTGGCGGCCCGCACGGCCCAGCTCGTGCTCAACAACCTGCACGAAGACCTGTGGCTGGAGTACAAAGCCGAAATCGACGACTTTCTGCAGCAGCTGCACGCCCGCACCAAAAGCCGCAGCCTCAAGTTCGAGCTGCCCCGCGAGTTGGTGCTGCCGGAGTAGCTGGGCAGTATCGGAATAACCGGTTACTTGCCGGAAAATATCCGCGCTATGCCCCTATTCCGCTACCTGCCGGCCCTGCTGCTGCTCGGCGCCCTCCCCTCCTGCTCGTCCGACGGCCCCGCTGGGCGCCCGGCCAATGCCCCGGCCACCCAGGCGGCGCCCTATACGGCCGCCGTACGCAAAGCCGCCCAGCAGTACCGCGTGCACTACAACACGCCCGTCAGCCTCGACAGCACCGACTATTACTACCAACCTGTATCGGTGGTGGCGCAGGATAACAGCCGCACCACCCGCCTGCTGGAAAGCAGCTCCTATTATGATGGCGCAAGCAGCAGCTCCGACCGTATTGTGGGCACCTGCTACAACGTGCTGTTCTTTCGGCGGAGCAGTGCGCAGGCCCAGCAGACGCTGCTGCCGCACGGCCGCTTCGTTGTCACCGAAATCGACGACGCAAAGAAGCCCGACAGCCGCTGGCCCTACCTGTTCTACACCATTCTGAAGGCCGATACCAACGCCGACGGCCACCAGGACCAGGAAGACGCCAGCGCCCTTTTCGTATCGGACCGCAGCGGCCAGCAGCTGCGCCAGCTCACCCCTGACGGCACCCATCTGGAGGGCCGCCTGCTGCTGCCCGGCACCAGCCTGCTACTGGTGGAAGTGCGCCCCGACACCAACCACGACCGGGAATATACCTATGCCGACGGCACCTACTGGCTGCGCTTCGATTTGCGCAACCTGGCCGTGGCCCCCGTACGGCAACCTTCCCCGGCCCTCGCCAACACGCTGCACCAGCAGATGCTGGAACGCCAGAGCCGCAACCAGTAAAAGCCAGACGCACAAAAAAAGCCCCTCCGGCAGCTGCCAGAGGGGCTTTTTAACACAATGCCGAATCATCCATTCAACGGCATTCCGCCAGCAGAATTACTGCTTGGCAATAACGTTGAAGCTCAGCGTGAAGTCATCCATGATGGCCTTGTCGCCGATGCTTTCGAAGAACGACTTGGAGCCGTACTTGATGTCGAACTTGGTACGGTCGATGGTAGCGGTGCCGCTGGCCGAAGCTACGCCGCCTTTCACGCCTACTTTAGCGGGGAAGCTGATGCTCTGGGTGATGCCTTTGATGGTCAGGTCGCCGGTGATGGTGGCGTTGTTGCCGGCCGCGTCGCCTTTCAGGGCGGCTACTTTCGTGATTTTGAACGTCGAGGTAGGATTCTTCTCGATGCTGAAGAAGTCCTCGGAGCGCAGGTGGCCCACCAGTTTGCCGTTGTATTCGGCTTCCTTGATGTCCTCCACTTTCAGCGAGTTCATGTCAACCGTGAACATGCCGCCCACAATCTGGGTGCCGCGCACCAGCACGGTACCGTCTTTGAACTGAATGTTGCCGTTGTGCTGGCCGGTTACTTTTTTGCCTACCCAGCCCAGCGTGCTCAGCTGCGGCTGCAGCTTGTACGACTTATCGGCAGCTTTGCTGGTGCGGGCAGCGGCAGCAGCCGTGGCAGGGTTGCCGGCGTAGGCCGGAGCGGCCAACAGCGAAACAGCAATAAGAGCGGGCAAAAGGAGCTTTTTCATGGTTTTTGAAAAAAGAAAGGTGTGTGGGGAGTAAACGAAACGAGTGGGAGCCTAATCCCGGATTTTGTCGAGCAGGGCACTGAGCTGCGTGGCCTCCTCTTCGGTGAGGTTGTGCAGCCCGATGGGCTGTTCCTGCATCACAAGATCCATGCGCTGCAGCAGCTCCAGGCCGGCATCCGTGATGCAGATGTCCACGGCGCGGCGGTTGCTGGGGCATACGGTACGCGTTACAAGGGCCTTGCTTTCCAGCTTGTCGACGATGCGGGAGGCGTTGCTGGTTTTGTCCAGCATCCGCTCAATCAGCAGGTTGACCGTGGATGGCTTGGGGTGCTGGCCCCGTAGAATGCGCAGAATGTTGAACTGGGGCAGCGTAACACCAAACGATTTGAAAGCCGCGGCCTGCCGCTGCCCCAGCCAGCCCGCCGTGTACATCACATTGATGTGGGCTTTCTGATGGGAGTCGCGGAAAACTGTCTGCTTGATTTCGTCCTCAATTTTCATGGCCGGCATTCGCTGCGGGGAAATGATGTTGCAAATATATGTACATACATTCTATGTAGCAACATTTGTTCCCGTGAAATATTTTTTCTTTTTGGGTGGCTGAGCGTCCCAGCCTTTTGGCGCAGGCTTCCGTAAGCAGAAGCCTTCCCCCATTTCAAGCACTTCAGTATATGAAAACCTTTGCTTTTCTAGCCGTTACGGCACTGTTGGCCGTGGCTGCACCGCATGCCGGCACCGCCCAAACGAAAACCGCGCCGAAAACCGCCGCCGCTGCTGCCAGCACCGACCAGTATGTGATGCAGAACGCCGAAGTGCTGCTCCGGCAAGGCACGCGCCTGACGCCGCTCACCAAAAACGTAGTACTTCCCAACGGTACGAAGGTAAATTATAAGAGCGGTATTGTGGAATTTCCGACCGGCAAGAAAACGACGCTCGGCGAAGGCGACTACGTAACCACTGCCGGCGAGGTGGTGTTTGCCACGCCCGCCAGTGCCGCCGCCGCCCGCGGCGACAACTCGGTGCCCGCCAGCGCGCAATACACGCCCTACGTGCAGAAAGGTACCACGCCAGCTGCTCCGGCCACCACCACCGTCACGGCCATCGGCACGCCCAACGACCTGACGTCGTTGCTGACCCGCAAAGTGCAGCTGCTCACCGAGAAGATCAACCTAATGACGCCCAACCCGGCCAACCAGGCGGCCATCAACAGCCTCAACCAGCAGCTGCAGCAGCTGGATGCCCAGATCGGGCGCTGATAGACGCTCCAAGGTCAGCCTTGCTTTCTGATTGCAACCGCGCCCGGCCTTGGCCAGGCGCGGTTTTTTCCATTTATGCGGCTTGCGAAGTCGTCGCCGGAATTTATCTAGCCGGCTGCCGAGCCGCTCCAGATAGAGCGGAGCCGGAAGAAAATGCGCGCCAGCAAGCTGATGTCCTCGGTTACGATGTCGGCCTGCGCGCTGATGCGGTGACGGTAGGCGATGTGGCGGCCATAGCTGGTCACCAGGCCGTGCGGCAGCGCTACTTTAGCCATAAACGTGTTGTCGGCGGCTGGAATGGCCGACAGGGCGGCCACGCGGCCTTCCAGCATGCCGTATTCGCTGAACGGGTAGCCATCGAGGCGGATAAGCACCTGCTGGCCCACCTGCACCTTGCCCAGGTTCTGCTGCGGCACCGACATGGCTCCGTAGTAGGCCACCGGCGCGGCTTCCATGTAGAACACTTCCTCGTTGGCGCGCACTACCTGCCCGGGCTCTACAAACCGGGCAAAGCGCACCCGGCCCGCCACCGGCGCCTGCAGCACGTAGCGGCTTTTCCAGGTATCAATGGCGCTGCGCAGGGTGTTGAGGGCCTGAACGTAGGCATTGGCCTGGTCGCTGAGCTGCTGCTCCAGCTCCAGCAGCTGCTCTTCCTTGGCCTGCTGCGCCGCCACATTGGCCAGCACCGCTCCTTCCACCTGCTTGAGCGGAAACTGCTTGGCCAGCTCCTTGCTTTCCTCGCGCCGGAAATCCGACGAGGCAATGACGCCCTGCCGGGCCAGGGTGCGCTGGGCCTGCACTTCGGCATGCGTAAGGGCCAGGTCGCTGGCGTACAGCTTGTTTTGCTGAGCTAGGTTCTGCCCGATGCGCCGCAGGTTCTGCAGCTCGGCCCGCAGCATGGCCTGCTTCTGGCGGTAGAATGTCTGGCTGTGCTGGCTGCGGTACTGGGAGTAGGCCTGGGCAAAGGCCTGGTAGCTGGCCTGCAGCTCGCCCAGCTTTTCGGGGAAGTAGGCCCGCTCGCGCAGGCGGCCGTGGCCGGCCGGCCCCAGGCGGTGCAGCGAGTCGAGGTAGGCCGCCAGCTGCAGCACGTGGGCATTGTCGGCGGAGTTTTCGAGGTAGGCCAGCACCTGCTGGCCGGCCACCTGCTGCCGGTCGTGCACCAGCAGCGTGGTGAGGCGGGTGTCGGTTTTGCTGACCACGGGCTTGGGCGCGTTGGCCGATGTGAGGGCAAACGAGCACCGCACCATCACGGGATACTTCACGAGGCCGCTCAGCACCACTAGGCCCGCCAGCAACACCAAAAACAAGCCGGTTCCCAACCGGATAAACCAATGCGGCTGGTTGGAAATAATTTCCTCTAGTTCTTCGCTGTGCACTATCTCCATACGGCAGTTTCTTACCTGATAAACGCTAAAAAATGCGGGCCGCCCGGGGGCTAGGCGTCCAGCTCCAGCTGGTTTTTCACCAGCGAGAAGTAGTAGCCCTGTTGCGCAATGAGGCTGTCGTGGGTGCCCTGCTCCACAATGCTGCCCTGGTTCATGACGATGATGTTGTCGGCGCTCCTGACCGTGCTCAGGCGGTGCGCCACTACCACCACTGTGCGGTGCCGCATGAACTGCTCCAGGTTGTGCAGGATGGCCGTTTCGTTCTGGGTGTCCAGGGCGTTGGTGGCCTCGTCGAGAAACAGGAAGGCGGGGTCTTTGTACACGGCCCGCGCAATGAGCAGGCGCTGGCGCTGGCCCTGGCTCATGCCGCTGCCATCGGTGCCAATCTGGGTGTTGAAGCCCAGCGGCAACGACTCGATGTAGGGCTGAATATTGGCAATGTGTACGGCCTGCATCAGCCGGTTGGCATCGGGCTGCTCCTCGCCCACCGCAATGTTGCGGGCAATGGTATCCGAGAAAATAAAGCCCTCCTGCGTCACCACGCCACACTCGCGGCGCCAGGCCTCCTGGCTGATCTGGGCCAGGTTGACGTGGCCGACCTGAATTTTGCCGTGCGTGGGCTGGTAGAATTTCAGCAGCAGCTTAAGTAGGGTGGTTTTGCCGCTGCCGCTGGCCCCCACAATGGCCGTGGTTTTGCCGGCCGGAATGTGCAGGCTGATGCCGCACAACACCAGCCGCGCCTCCGAACCTGGGTAGGCAAAGTCCACGTTTTTAAGGCTGACAGAGTGCTCGGCCGGTAGCTGCTGCAAACTGAAGTCGTTGCTGGTTTCCTCGTCGTCGAGGTGGTGAATCTCGTTCAGGCGCTCCATGCTGATCTGGGCATCCTGCCAGGTTTGGGTGAACAGGATGATCTGCTCGACGGGCTTGTTGAGCTGGCCCAGGATGTATTGCACCGTGAGCATGGCCCCCAGCGTGATGTGCCCGTTGATAACGGCTTTGGCCGCCAGAAACGTAATCAGGATGTTTTTGCCCTCGTTGATGATGACGGCCCCGGCTTTCTGGTACTGCACGGCGGCTAGGCCCTCGTGGTTGATTTTGAACAGCGAGGCCTGAATCTTCTCCCATTCCCAGCGCTTCTGCCGCTCGGAGTTGGCCAGCTTGATTTCCTTGATGCCCTGCACCAGCTGAATGATGGAGCTTTGGTTGCGGGCCTGGGCCTTGAAGCGCAGCGCGTCAATCTCGCGCCGACGCTTCAGAAACATGATGGCCCACAGCACATACAGCGCCGTGCCCACCAGAAATACGAAAAAGATGGTGCTGTCGTAGATGCACAGCACGGTACCGAACACCACAATGCTCAGGGCCGAAAACAGCGTGCTTTGCGGAGTGTTGGTCAGAAACACCTCGATCCGCTCGTGGTCGTGGAAGCGCTGCATGATGTCGCCGAGCTGGCGCACGTCAAAAAACGATACGGGCAGCCGCAGCAGCTTCGACAGAAAACCGGACAGCACTAGCACGTTGATGCGGGCGCTGATGTGCAGAATGATCCAGCCCCGCACAAAGTCCACCACGTTCTGGCTGACCAGCAGCGTTACCTGGGCAATCAGAATCAGGTACACAAAGCTGAGGTTGTGGGTGTTCACCCCCACATCTACCACGGCCTGTGCCAGAAACGGAAGTATCAGCTGGAAGCCACAGCCCACCACGATACCGAACAGCAGCTGCCACAGCAGCTTCTTGTACTTGAGCAGGTAGGAAAACGCCTGCTTCATGCCCACCTGCTGATCTTCTCTTAATTCTTTGTCGAGGTAAAACTCCGGGGTGGGTTCCAGCAGCAGCACCTGCCCCTGGCTAACGCCCACCGGCCGGTCTACCAGCCAGCCGGCCAGAAACTCCTCGTAGGAATACGTTAGCAGCCCCAGGGCCGGGTCGGCCACGAGCACGGTGGTGCGGGCGTGGTCCTGGTTGCGGAAACGAGGCTTCCGGAAGCCGTACACCACCACAAACCGCTGCTCCCACTGCACAATACACGGGATGGTGGCCTCGGTGGCCAGCCGGCAGAAGCTCATCTTCACGCCCAGCGTCTGGAACCCCATTTCCTCGGCCGTTTTGCTCAGGCTGTTGAAGGGGTTTTGCTGGCTGGCAGCCTGTTCAGCCGGCGCGGCTTTCAGGCCCGCACACGGCCGGCCGTAGTGCTTGGCTATCATCTTCAGGCACGCGCTGCCGCAATCGGCGGCATGCTGCTGCTTGTAGAAAGGAAACATGGGTAAGGGTAACGCTAGAAGAATACTCGACCTGATTATGGCGCCAGACAGACTGGATAGCGGCAACCATTGCCCGGCGCTGCAGCTCCGAAAACCTGTGCATCAGGCCCCGAAGTCTACAATTGGGACTTTGGTGTTCCGGCAAATATAACGGATAAATAATATTACCTTAACACAAAAAACAATTGGCCGGATTATATTTTAATCCGGCCAAAAATGAAAAATCTACGCCTCGGATTTCGTGCCTGAGCTACAGCGTGGCCGGCAGTGCGGCCTGCGCGTGCAGCTGCCCGGCCTGCTCGCGCACCAGCCCGAAAGGCTCGTCGCGGATGATGAGCAGGCCATCCAGGTCGCAGATTTCGGCCAGCCCGCTCAGCTGCAGCGCCGACCAGATGCCCAGCGAGGTTTCCACCATGCAGCCCATCATGGTCTGCAGGCCGTGGGCCTGGGTTTCGCGCAGAATGCGCAGGCCATTGCGGTAGCCGCCGGCCTTCATCAGCTTCATATTCACGCCGTGAAACTGCCGGGCAATGTCGGCGAAGTCGGCCGCATCGGTCACCGACTCGTCGGCGAACAGCGGCCAGGGCGTGCGGGAGTGCAGGTAGCGGTAGGCGGCGGCTTCGGCGGCGGGCAGCGGCTGCTCCAGCAGGCGCACGCGCAGGCCGAGCAGCGGGGCGGCCTGCTCCACAAACCGCAGCAGGGCATCGGGGTCGGTCCAGGCCTCGTTGCCGTCGATGATGAGGGGCCGGCCGGGCAGCACGCGCGTTACTTCGCGCAGCAGCTCGTAGCCCATTTCCTGGTTCACCTTGATTTTGAGCAGCGCAAACCGGGCCATGTCGTGCTCCTGCAGAAAGCCCGCCACGGCGCCCGGCTCCATGATGGGCAGCGTGAAGGCCGTAGGCACAGCCGCAGCCGGCGCGGGCACGCCCAGCCACTGCCACACCGGCTGGCCCGCCCGTGCCGCCTCCCAGTGCACCACCGCCGACTCCAGCGCAAACCGCAGCGCGTGCGCCACCGGCTGGCCAGCCAGAAATTCGTGCAGGGCCGCCTCCGAGCTTACCCGGTTCAGGCCGGCCTGCAGCAGCGCCTCAAACTCCACCTGCAGACCGGCCGGCGTTTCGCCGTAGCGCACGTTGGGGGCCGCCTCGCCGTAGCCGCCGGGGCCGCCGGCCTCGTCGCGCACCTGCACCAGCAGGTTGGTTTTGGCGGTGGACGCGTTGCGCGAGATTTTCCAGGTGAACCGCAACGGCAGTTCCAAAGTAGTCAGCGACCAGATGGGCATACTTGTATAGGTGCTAGTTGGTAGTTGTTCGTTGTCGGGCGCTGGTTGGCGGTTGGCGGCTGATGTGGGCCACGTCTACTTTTTCTGCAACCGTCAATTGCCAACGAACAACTGACAACGAGCAGCAAACAACCCTTAATCCGGCGGCAATAACCGAAAACCAGAAACTAGAAACCAAAAACTACCTTTGTTGCTGTTCCCTGGCCCCCCACATTTCTCCTTTTGCCGCCGCGCATGAAGTTTTCGCGACTCCTTCCTCTCGTATTGTTGCTGGCTGTAGTGGCCGTGCTTCTCACAGTGCTGGCCTCCTACGGCGTGGGCGGCATCAGCTCCGGCGTGGCCCAGGCTGCCCGGTGGGTGTTTCTGGCCGCCTTTGTGGCCTATGGCGTGCAGCGCCGCTCCCTCACCTTCTGGATTGTGGTGAGCATGTTCGTCGGGGCCGAAATCGGCAACGACTATCCTACCCTCGCCGTCAACCTCAAGGTGCTCAGCGACGCCTTCCTGCGGCTGGTGAAAACCATTATTGCGCCGCTGGTATTCGGCACGCTGGTGGTGGGCATTGCCGGCCACGCCAACCTCAAGCAGGTGGGCAAGATGGGCCTCAAGGCGCTGGTGTACTTTGAAATCGTAACCACCTTCGCCCTGTTCATCGGGCTGGCGGCCATCAACCTCACCAAAGCCGGCGTGGGCATCAGCCAGGCCGGCGTAGCGGCCGACACTGAGAAGCTGCAGACGGTGGAGCAGTCCACGTCCGACATCATCCTGCACATCTTCCCCGAAAACATTGCCAAATCCATTGCCGAAGGCCAGGTGCTGCAGGTGGTGGTGTTTGCCATCATCTTCGCCATCGGGCTGGCCATGGTGCACCCCAAGCACCGCCGCCCCATGCTGGAGTGGTCGGAGAGCTTGTCGGAGGTGATGTTCAAGTTCACCAACGTGGTGATGTTCTTCGCGCCGCTGGGCGTGGGCGGGGCGCTGGCCTACACCGTGGGTAAAATGGGCTTCGGCCCGCTGCTGAATGCCTTTCAGCTGCTCCTGACGCTCTACGCGGCCCTGATTGTGTTTCTGCTGGTGGTACTGCTGCCCATTGCGTTTTTCGCCCGCATTCCCATCAAGCGCTTTGTGCAGGCCATTGCCGAGCCCGTGAGCATTGCGTTTGCCACCACCTCGTCGGAGGCGGCGCTGCCCCGGGCCATGGAAGCCATGGAAAGCATCGGCGTGCCGCGCCGCATTGTGGCCTTCGTGATGCCAACCGGCTACTCATTCAATCTCGATGGCACCACGCTCTACCTGTCGCTGGCGGCGGTGTTCGTGGCGCAGGCCGCCGGCGTCGACCTCTCCTTCGGGCAGCAGCTGGTGATGGTGTTCACTTTGATGCTGACCTCCAAAGGCGTGGCCGGGGTGCCGCGCGCCTCGCTCGTGATTCTGCTGGCCACGGTGGCTTCCTTCAACCTGCCGGCCTGGCCGGTGTTCATCATCCTGGGCATTGATGCCCTGATGGACATGGCCCGCACCGCCGTCAATGTTATCGGCAACTGCCTGGCCACGGCCGTGGTGGCCCGCTGGGAAGGCGAGTTCATCGACAACTACGTGGCCCCCGAGCCCGTGCAGGAGCTGGCCGAGCCTGACAGCAGCATTGCGCAGGCCCACTAATTTCAAGCAAAAGCACTCGGTGCTTCCGATTTTCAACGCCCCGATCTGGTTTCAGATCGGGGCGTTTTGTTTCTGCTTTAAAGAACATTTTAATGATAATATATTTTCACTTTTAAGTTATATTAGTAATGCCATTTTATCTGAACCCAAATACATACATTCGGGGTTCTGGCCTACGAAACCTGAAAAGTCCACTTAGTATGATTGCACTTCTTCGCCTTCCATTGTCTTTGCTGCTGGCCGCTACCGTCTTGGCTGGATGCAAATCCGCCGACCGGGTGATGTTCCAGACGCCCAACCACCGGCTGAGCAGCCAGCTGCCGCCGCTCGAAATCACCGTTGACAACGGCCCGATGGCCTTCACGGAAGGCGCCCTGCCCGACGACCCGCTGCGGGTGTTCCGGCAGGAAGTGGGCCAGAACCTGATGGAAGCCGCCGATACCAGCCGCTACGGCTACGTGAAGCTGCTGGTGAAGCAGGCCGAAGTGACGCGCACCGGCCGGTTTTTTCAGGGCGTGCAGATGGTGACGATGATGGTGCCCAGCCTGCTGGGGCTGCCCGTGGAGTATTACCGCACCAACGTGCAGGCCGAAGTGCAGATTCTGAACGCCCACAACGACGTCATCGGGACGTTTAGCGGCGCGGGCCGCTCCAAGGTGCGGGTGGCCATGTACCACGGCTACTCCCAGGCCAACGCCCCGCGCCTGGCCGACATGCAGGCCCTGCGCCTGGCCCTCGACCAGATCCGGCCCCAGCTGGAGGCCAGCGCCGATACGCTGCGGCAGCAGCTGCTGGCTACCGGCCCCCTGCAGGAAGATTCCGTCGACACCAATACCTCCAGCGGGCAGTAATCTGGCTGGGAACCGAAGAGCCGGTTGCTGTTTTTTCAGGCTTAGAACCGCTTCAGTGCATGACTGGAGCGGTTTTTTCGTTTGGGGAGTTAAACCCGCGGGTGGGCGAAGCATCTATCACGGCATCTTCCCTACGGATTTTACACGCTGCCTCATGAACACAACTTCCCTCAAACTACTGGCTGCTACGCTGTTGCTGCTACTGACTACCGGCACCGATGCCCGCCCGCGCTGGCAGGGCCCCGGCACTCCTGCCCGCACCGAAACCAAAGCCTACCTTCAGCAAAACGTGCTGCCCGTGCTGCGGCAGCAGCGCCAGCAGCTGGAAACCCGGCTCAGTTCCGCCGACCGCACGCAGCTGGCCAGCTACCGCACCGAGCTGCACACGCTCCGCCAGCAGGCCCACACGCTCCGCCAAGCGGCCAGACCCGCCGCCGGCACCGCCCGCCCCGACCTCACGCCCGAGCAACAGCAGCAGCGCCAGCAGCTACGCGCCGCCACCAAAGCCCTCCTGCTGAACGTAGCGCAGCTGGCCCGGAAATACGAGGCCGACATCAGCCAGCTAACCCAGCCGCTGCAGCCCCAGCAACAGAAATGGGCCGCCGACCTGGCCGCTATCCGGGCGCGGCACACGCCTGCTTCTGCGGAAGCAGCAGCGGCCGGCCCGCCTCGGCACGCCGCCGCCAGCCACCTGCTGCGCCCGGTCCGCTTCCTGCTCCTCGATCCGGCAGCCCCAACCCAGGCGCCGGCCGGAACCGCCGCCAGCCTCTACCCCAACCCGGCCGTAGCCGCCAGCCAGCTGACGTATGAAATGCAAAAGCCCGGCCCCGTCACCGTCGAGCTGCTGGACGGCCGCGGCAACACGCTCCGCACCGTGGCCCAGGAAAGCCGCCAGGACAAAGGCCCGCACACGCTCTCCATCGACCTGAGCGACTTGCCAGCCGGCATCTACTTCTACAAGATCAGCACGCGCACCGGCGCCGAAACCCGCCGCTTCGTGAAAGAATAATGCGGCCCGCCGTTCGTTGAAAGCCAGCCCTGATGGGGCTGGCTTTTTTATGCAGGATGCCAGCCGCCGCGCCAAACAGCTGGTTGGCGCCGGCTGCTGCTTATCTTTACGCCCTATGCTGCGCACTCCGTTTACCTGGCTTCTGTTCTTTATTGCTGCCACGGCGCTGGCCGCCTGCTGCGGCTCCGTGGCCTGCGACTGCCAGGACTCGCTCGACGATGCCGTGTCGTTCAGCTTCAACCAGACCGCCGGCACGGCCCGGCCTTTCACCTTGGAAGAGCTGGATTCGGTGTTTTTTGTGCGCGCTTTGCGCCGCGACACTGCCCGCCGGCCGGTTATTGATACCGTGCTGCTGGTGCGCATCGCCGAGCAGCGCGGCAGCAACGTGGTGCTCAACAACGCCCAACCGTTTGGGCAGCGCGGCACCCGCAAGCTCAACCAATACCGCTACCAGCTCTACCTGGGCAAGCGCCGCGCCCCCACGGTGCGCTTCGCCATCGACAGCATTCAGCTCAACAGCCGCCTAGAGAGTGACGGCTGCTGCACCTGCAACAACAACACCCTTAAGCGCGTGTTTCTCAACGGAAACCCGCAGCCTATCGACGTCACCGACCCCAGCGGCCAGGATAAAGCTGTACCGGTGGTGCTGACCCGCTAGCCGACCAGGCAGGGGCGCTCAACATACGTCCATGGGCCCGGCCATTACGTATAGCGTACTCCTGAAGGCTGGCTGCTACGAATTGGCTACCTTCGGAGTTGTTGCTGTTGCTATGCTACCCGAACCCACCGTTGCCCGTCCGGCCTCTGCCGCTTTTCCTTTCCAGACCTCGCTTAGCCTCGAGCCCATTATTGCCTACTGGCGGGCCCGCGAAGACGATGAAAACCCCGGCGTAGCGCTGCTGGCCCGCGCCATCGGCGAGAAGGTGGCCGCCGAGCCCTGGTGCCGCGGCCCCATCACCGATATGAGCGTGTTGGAGTGCCACTGCGACTTGGTGGATACGCTGATGCTGGCCATGTTTCCGCCGGCCTCGTTCCGCCACGACATCAGCGGGGCCATTGTGCCGTTTCAGCGCTACAGCTTCTACCACACGCCGCGGTTTGCCGAGGTGCTGCTCACGAGTGCCAAAACCGTGAAGCAGCCGCTCAACATCGATGCGGCCACGCTGGAAGTGCACACTGCCCGTATGGCCTACCAGCTGATTCTGGACAAGATCTACGGGGTGCAGATGCCCGACAACGGCACCATCATCTTCACCGTGCCTGATTACAGCATTGGGCTATACCGGCACTACAGCGTGGGGTTCGACTCCACGTTTCTGGACGTGCGTGTGGTGGGGCCCCGGCCCGAGCTGACGTCGGAGCAGGTGGAGCTGCTCACGCGCAACCCCAACCGCTCCGATATCTGGCAGGAGCTGCTGCCGCCGGCCAGCTTCGTGCTCGAAGGCTTCAACATCCTGCACCTAGCCGATGTGACCGAGCAGGAAATCCTGTCGGAGCTGAAATACGATTTGCTGGAGCGCGACGTGCTGCAGGCCTCCGACCGGCTGGAGCAGATTCAGGAAAAGCTGCGGGTGCTGTTTAAGCGGCCGTTTCTGCAGCTGGGTATTGCGGCCTACAACGAGAAGAAGCGCGCCTTCGTGGATTTCGGCCGCAAAATCAACCACAGCTTCCTCACCAAGCAGCTCCACAGCCAGGATGCCGGCTCGGGCTTCCGCCAGATCTACACGGAGCTCTGGCAAAACCGACAGCCGCTGGTGCTGGAAGACGTGGAAACGGCCGCCATTCCCGAAGACCTGCGCCAGCAGATCCTGAGCATCGGCATCCGCTCGGCCATCCTGGCGCTGCTCCGCTACGGCGACGACACGGTGGGCTTGCTGGAGCTGGGCTCGCCCAACGTCGGCGACCTGGACGAGTTTGATATTGAGACGGTGGCCCAGTTTGCGCCGCTGTTTGCGGTGGCCGTGAAGCGCAACGCCGAGGAAATCCAGACCCGCGTGCAGTCCATTATCAAGGAGAAATTCACGGCCATCCACCCGAGCATGGAATGGCGGTTCACCAACGCGGCCGAAAACCTGCTCCAGAAGCAGGAAGACGGCAACCGCGGCGCCGAAATGGAGGACATCGTGTTCCACGACGTGTACCCGCTGCACGGCTCCTGCGACATTCGCGGCTCCAGCACGGCCCGCAACGAAGCCATCCAGGGCGACCTGGTGGAGCACCTCACGCTGGCCAACAAGGTGCTGAAAAAGGCCTCCGAGTTTCAGGCCCTGCCCATTCTCGACGAGCTGAAGTTCTACGTCAACAAAAACCTGCGCCGTTTGCGCCAGGGCCTAATTTCGGGCGACGAGGTGAGCATCTTCGAGTCGCTCCGGACGGAGGTGGAGCCGCTGTTTGAGTACCTGGGGCAGAACACGCCCGAGCTGCAGGCCGTCATCAGCCAGTACTGGTCGAACATCGACCCCGAGCTGGGCGTGCTCTACAAGCGCCGCAAGGCCTTCGAGCAAAGCACCACCCTGCTTAACGACACCGTGAGCGACTACCTCGACGACGAAGAGGAAAAGGCCCAGCAGATGTTCCCGCACTACTTCCAACGCTTCAAAACCGACGGCGTGGAGTACAACATCTATGTGGGTGCCTCGCTGGTAGAGCACAAGCCCTTCGACCTGGTGTTCCTGAAAAACCTGCGTTTGTGGCAGCTGCTCACCATGATTGAGATTACGCGGCGCACGGCGGCCCTCAAGCCGCAGCTGCCCGTGCCGCTCGACACCACCCAGCTCATCCTGATTCACAGCCAGCCGCTGGGCATCCGATTCCGGCAGGATGAGCGCCAGTTCGACGTGGACGGCGCCTACAACATCCGCTACGAAATCATCAAGAAGCGCATCGACAAGGCCACCGTGCAGGGCACCGGCGAGCGACTCACGCAGCCCGGCCGCATTGCGCTGGTGTACTCGCAGCAGCGCGAGGCCGACGAGTATCTCGAATACCTAGACTACCTCCAGGACCGGGGCATGCTCGAAGACGACATCGAGGAACTGGAGCTGGAAGAGTTGCAGGGCGTGAAAGGCCTGCTGGCCCTGCGCGTGAAAGTGAAGCTAACCTAGCCCACAACCGCCACCTACTGCAAAGCCGCGCAACCACTCCCAAACGGGAAGTTGCGCGGCTTTGCTATGCCATGACACTATTGAAGTTACTTAACTACTGCTAGACAAGTCATTAGTTTTAGTGGTGTTGGGTCAGTAGCGCGAACTTTGTAGTTCGCGTCCCCGCGCCATTAACGCCAGTCCAACGGCGCAGAGATACGAATTACAAAGGTCGCGCTACTACTGCTGCTTAGCAGCTAAGTATCATTAGTGCGCAGCGTTTACAGCGTGTCTGAAAGCGGCACCATTACTTTATCCAGCACCACTTGGTAGGCGTCGGGCGTGACACTTACATCGCCAAGGTAAGGATGGTCGAGGGCCGCAATCAGGAAAATCATGATGCCCACCATCAGTGCCAGCAGGCTGGTCAGCAGGGCGTGGAACCGCAGGTTTTCGACCACGAAGCAGTAGGAAAACGCAATGGTGATGACGGCGCCCAGCAACACCGCGGCCCACAGCACGCCCGGTACGCCCGAGCTGATACTCTCAATGCGCTGCCGCCGCAGCTCCACCAGCCGGTTGAAGGTTTCGATGGCCTCGCCGTGCAGCACCTGTTGGCTCATGGTGCGTACGTTGGTACGCAGCAAATCAAGCTGAAACCGGGTAAGCACCCGCCGCTCGGTGTCGTTGGCCATGCCCTGCCGCTGGGCCGGCCACGATTTCTGCACGATGAACTCGGTGTAGCTGCGCAGCTGGGCCTGCAGCGGCCGGGCGGTACTGTCGGGGTAGCCGCTCAGGTCGCGGTAGAGGACAGCCAGCGAGGCGGCTTCCTGCGAGGCAATGGCCGAGGCATCGGAATAGTTTTGCCAGGTAGCCACCGTGAGCAAACCCAGCGTGAGGCCGTAGAGTACCGTCACGCCCGAAAAAAACCAGCCCACCGTACCGTTGTCGATGAGGGCCGCGGCGGCGCTGCCATGCAGGCGTCGGTGGGCAAAGTACAGCCCGATCAGCGAAACCAACACGGTAGTTCCTGTGATACAGAGCGCCAGCAGCCAGGTAGGCATTTCGTACATCCAGAGCATATACTGCAGGGAAGGGTCGACAGAATAGAAGGAAGCTTCCCACAAAGGATCAGAAGCCATAAGAGCTGAAAAACAGGGTGAAACTTAGGGTTCAGACGCTCGGGAAGCCGTATCATACCGTAAATGCCGGCATTTGGTTTTTGGCGGGCGGCAGGCATGGCGCCATACGCCGATTTTCGCGTCTGGTTTACGGCAGCAGCTGCTGCTTTTCGCGCCAGTACAGGCGCAGCGCGGTCCGCAGCAGTATCAGCCAGAGCAGACCAGCAGCAAAGCCGGCCAGCACATCGGTGGCGTAGTGCACCTGCAGGTAGATGCGAGTAAGGCCGATGAGCACGGCCCAGCTCAGGAGCAGCGCGGCCCAGGCCGGGTGGCGGCCGTGCCGCCAGAGCAGCCACGCCAGGCAGCCGTAGAGGGCCATGCCAATCATGGCGTGGCCGCTCGGGAAGCTCAGGCCCGGCTGCGGCAGCAGCGCCGTAGCGGGCCGGGCCCGATGAAAGTGCGTTTTGAGCAGCTGGTTGAACAACGAGGCCCCGGCTACGGCCATAAACACCTCCAGCGCCTCCCGCTTGTGCCCCCACCACCGCATGGCGGCCGGTACCAGTACCGCCGCGCTTACCAGAAAAGGCAGCGAAGCAAAGAACGTCACGAACAGCGCGACACCGGTTAGCGGCGGCCACGCCGCTCGCAGGGCATTGGCCTGCCCGATGGCCCAGTTGTCGAAGGTGAGCGAATGAACGCCGAACACCACCCGCGTGAGGTAGAAAAACAGCGCCAACGACGCCAGAAACACGCTCCCCACCACCAGTACTTCCAGCGTCAGGAAGCTGAATAGCGCGAGCAATCGAGTCGTTAGGTTCTTCATGCAGTGGAGAGTGGCACGAATAAAAACGAAAAAGCCGGTCCATTTCTGGACCGGCTTTCGTGCGCTCGGGGAGACTCGAACTCCCACACCTTGCGGAACTGCCGCCTGAAGACAGCGCGTCTACCAATTTCGCCACAAGCGCATCTTGTGTGTCAGCGGCCGTCTGCCCTATCCGGGGTGGCTTTTGATGATACAAAGATAGGGGCATCTTTTGTCACCAGACAAGCTTTGCGCAAAAAAAACCGGTAAATTTTTCTGAATAAAATCGGTTTGTACGCTATTCAGGCTGTTTTTCAGTTGATTGCGGCAGCTGGCGAAATCGTTTTTTTACCTGATTTTCTATCCGCTTCAATACCGGAATGGCCACTGCCAGCCACACCAGCCCGGCCGTGAAGCCGGCCAGCACGTCGGTGGCGTAGTGCACCCGTAGGTACACGCGGGTGAGGCCAATCAGCAGGATGATGCTGACCAGCATGCCCGTAAGCAGCCAGCGCAGCCCGCGGGGCCGCACGTGGGTCTGCACCAGATACACCAGCAGCCCATAAAAGGAAGCTGAAATCATGGCGTGCCCACTCGGGAAGCTCAGCCCCGAGGCCGACACCAGCGGCAGCAGGGGCCGCGGCCGATTATAGAATTGCTTCAGCACCAAGTTGAGGCTGATGCTGCCCAGGGCCACTACGGGCACCAGCAGCGAGTACCAGCGGTGCCGCCGCATCAGCAGCAGCCAGTTGATGAGCAGCAGCCCGGCTACGGTAATGAAGTTGCGCGAGGCCAGAAACGTCACGGCTTCCACCCACTGCTGCCGGGGCCCCAGCAGGTGCCGTACCCACCGGAACGCCGCGGCATCGAACGTGGCCGCATCCTGGTCGAACACCTCCCGCCCTAGCGCCAGAAACCCCACAACGCCCAGGATGCCCAGCAGCAGCGTCACGGCAAACTCGGTCAGAAACAGCATACTGCCGGCCAGCAGCCGGCGCACAGGATTGGTCATACGCAATAAACTATAGTGTGGGCAGCGGCCCGGCGCGTACAACGGCGGTACCTTGCTCTGGCCAGCACGCTGCTGCCCCCGGAATGCTCCGGCCTCTACATACGATACAAACCGCTGCCTATGCCACCCTATCTGCCAGATTCCGGCTTCGACCGGGTTGCGGCCTTCTATGATCCGCTGGCGAAACTGGTGTATGGCCGGGCACTGCTGGCGGCGCAGCAGGCGGCGCTGGCAGTTGGTTTGCCCGCCGGCGCGCCGCGGGTGCTTGTCATCGGGGGCGGCACGGGCTGGGTGCTGGACGAAGTGCTGCGCCAGCGGCCCCAGGCGCAGGTGCTCTATCTGGAGGCCTCCCCCCGGATGCTGGCCCGCGCGCGGCGGCAGGTGCCCGCCGGCGCCTCCTCGCAGGTGGAGTTTCGGCTGGGCACCGAGGCGGCGCTGGACCCGGCCGAGCGGTTTGAGGTAATCGTCACGTTTTTTCTACTGGACTTGTTTGAGCCCGGGCGGCTGCGGCAGCTGGTGGCCCGCCTGCAACAGGCACGCCAGCCCAACGCCCCCTGGCTGCTGGCCGACTTTGCCACGCCCCGCACCTGGTGGCAACGGGGGTTGCTGGCGGCTATGTATGGCTTTTTCCGCGCCACCACCGGCATCAGCGCCCGGAGCCTGCCGCCTATTCATCAGACGCTGGGTGGGCTGGGGTTGCGGCCGGTGCAGGAGCAGCGGTTTTTTGGCGGCATGGTGGAAGCCGTGGTGTGGCAGTGAAAAGTTGGCCTGACCAGCCAATCTGCTATAGCTCGGTGGTTATGCGGCCTTACCTTTGCCAGCCGTATTTTACTATACTTCCTGTGTTCGTATCCTCCCGATTGTCTCTGTTAGGCTTAGTGCTGCTAAGCGTGGCGCTACCCGCTAAGGCCCAGAAAAACTGGGAAGCCGGCTATCTGCTGCTCACTACCAATCCGACCGATACCCTGCGGGGCTGGGTGCGCTACCGGGAGCAGGCCGTGCAGTTTCAGCCTACTGCCGGGCCGGCCCGCACCATTCCGCTCACCGAAATCCGGCGCTGGCACACAAGCCGCGGCGAAGATCTGGTGCTGACGCCCAAGGCCCTGCAACCCTATACGCCGGCCCCTATCCTAAGTGAAGTGGTGCAGGGCCGCACGGCGCTCTACTATGATGCCCTGGGCACCCAGCAGTACATTCTGGCGCCTGACGCCGGAGAAGCCCGCCCTTTGCTGCGCAACAGCTACCAAAAGCAGCTGCAGCAGCTCTTGCCCGCCTGCTCCGGCCCCGTTCGCTTCTGCAGCCAGGGCGCCGGGTGGCGTACAAAGGCCGCGACCTGGCGCCGCTGGTGCTGCGCTACAACCGTTGCCGCTGGCCCCAGGAGCCTGTGCGTGCGGCCACGCTGCAAGCCAATGCCCGGTTGGAAGGCGGCCTGCGGGTGGGCCCCCGCTCCTACCGCCTGCGCTACCACTACGATGGGGAGCTGCAGGACACCGACTTCGGGCGCCAGGTGGGGCTGGCCGGCGCGGTGTTTGCGCGCCTCAGCTTCAATCAGCGGTTTTTCCTGCAGTCGGAGCTGGAATACGAGGGCCTGACCAGCTCCGGCCGCCTCTCGGTGCCCACCAACACGCCCAGCTTTGCCCGCCTCGTGGATACTAGCCTGAAGCGCCGGCAGGCATTGGCTACGCTGCTGGTACGCTACCACGTGGGGCTGCCCGTAGCCGGCCGGTGGCGGCCGGTGCTGCTGGGCGGTATCTCGGCAGGCTATGCGCTGGCGTCGGAATTCAGCGTGGCTACCACCCTGTCGTTCCCCGACAGCCGCCCGGCCGTTGTACTGCCCGAAGATGCTACGGCGGCCCGCTGGTCGAGGGGCTACGTAGCGGGGGCGGGCGTGGAAATCCCGGTGGGTGCCTACCGGCCTACGCTGGAGCTGCGCTACCATCCGATGCTGTTCCAGACGACGGGCGGCACTCTAGAGCGTCAGGTGCAGGTGCAGGCTACGGAGCTGCAGCTGAGTTGGGCTTGGTAAGTTTCGGGGCGGTGTGCTGACGGCTGGGCAAGGTTGCGTAGGTTCGCGGTGTATTACCTGCCTCCCCTACCCATGCAAAAACTTGCTGCTCTGCTTTTCCTGGCGTCGTCGCTAACCCTGGCCCGGCCGGCGGCGGCGCAGGCGCCCGTTGCCTATCAGGTTGCCTTTCCGAACGCCGTGCACCACGAGGCCCGCATTACGGCCACGTTCCGGGAGCTGCCCGCCGGGCCGCTGCAGGTGCGCATGGCCCGTTCGTCGCCGGGCCGCTACGCGCTGCACGAATTCGCCAAGAACGTCTACGACGTGCAGGCCACCGACTCGAAAGGGAAAGCGCTGCCCGTGATGCACCCCGACCCCTACGGCTGGGACGTGCCCGGCCACGACGGCACGGTGGTGTTCACCTACACCCTGTTCGGCGACCGGACCGACGGCACCTATGCCGGCATTGACGCCCGCCACGCCCACCTCAACATGCCCGCCACCCTGGCCTACGCCCCGGCGCTGGCGCAGCGGCCGGCCCAGGTACAGTTTGCACTACCGGCCCGCTGGACGGTAGCCAGCCAGCTGCAGCCGGATGCCACCGGCACCACCTGGCAGGCGCCCAACCTGCAGTACCTCATGGACTCACCCACTTCTTTGGGCGAGCAGCAGGTGCGCACCTGGCAGGAAGGCGGCCGCACCATCGAGCTGAAGGTGCTGCACGACGGCACTGAGGCCGAGTTGGACGCCTACACCGCCAACACCAAAAAAGTGGTGAAGGAAGCCGCGGCCATCTTCGGCGGCCTGCCGGAGTACGACTTCGGGCGCTACACCTTCGTGGCCAACTACCTGCCCCAAACCAGCGGCGACGGTATGGAGCACCGCAACTCCACCTCCCTGACCAGCCGCCGCCCGCTGCGCGGCCCCGAGGCCATCGACAACCTGGGCACCGTGGCGCACGAGTTTTTCCACAGCTGGAACGTGGAGCGCCTGCGCCCGCAGGACCTGGAGCCGTTTGATTTTCAGCGGGCCAACATGAGCAGCAACCTGTGGTTTGCCGAGGGCTTCACCCAGTACTACGGCGAGCTGCTGCTGCGCCGCGCCGGGGTGTATACCGACGAGCAGTATTGCCAGGAAGCTCTGACCGGCATCGTGCAGGCCATGCTCAACTCGCCGGGGCCCAAGCGCTACTCACCGGTGGAAATGAGCCAGCAGGCACCGTTTGTGGATGCCGCTGCCGCCATCGACCCCAACAACCGCACAAACACCTACCTGAGCTACTATTACATCGGGGCGGCCAACGCGCTGGCCCTGGATCTGGAGCTGCGCCAGCGTTACCGCACCGACCTCGACACCTATATGCGCACGCTCTGGCAGCAGCACGGCGCCCAGCAGAACTATGCCCCCGCCAAGCCCTACACCCTGCGCGACCTGCAGCGGGTGCTGGGCGAAGTAACCCGCGACACGGCGTTTGCGGGCCAGTTCTTCCGCCAGCACATCACCGGCCACGAGCTGCCGAAGTACGACGAGCTGCTGGCCCCGGCCGGCTTGCTGGTGCGCCGCGCCCACCCCGGCCAGGCCACGTTGGGCGCCCGCCTGCAGTTCAACCCCGCCGACAGCAGCGCCACGTTGGGCACCACCCTGCTCGGCAGCCCGCTCTACCTGGCTGGCCTCGACCGCGAAGACGTGCTGCTGAAGCTCGATGGCCAGAAGCTGACCGGCAACACGCAGGTGCAGAAGCTGCTGGCCACCCACAAGCCCGGCGACGTGTTGCAGGTGCAAGTGCGCGCCCGCGACGGCCAGCGCACCGTGCCGGTCACGCTCCAGGAAAGCACCGATCTGGAAGTGGTGCTCAACGACAAAGCCACCCGCAAGCAGCTGGCCTTCCGCAAAGCCTGGCTGAGCGGCAAGGCGAAGTAGCCACACATTTCACTGAATCATGGCCATAAAAAAGCCCCTGCCGATTGTATTGGCAGGGGCTTTTTATCGCACGAATAGTTTCCGTTAACGGCGGCGGCCAAACAGACGCAGCAGGAACAGGAACAGGTTCACGAAGTCGAGGTAGAGGGTGAGGGCGCCCAGCACGGCGGCTTTGCGGTCGGTGGCGTCGTCTTCGTAGCCGAGGAAGGCTAGCATCTTCACTTTCTGGGTGTCGTAGGCGGTGAGGGCTGTGAACAGCAGCACGCCCACGAAGCTGGAAATCCAGTACAGCGCCGGGCTATTCAGGAAGATATTCACCACCGAGGCCAGCACCAGCCCAATCAGGCCCATGAACAGCAGGTTGCCCCAGCGCGAGAGGTCGGTGCGGGTGAAGTAGCCGTAGAGGCTCATTAGGCCAAAGGTGCCGGCCGTGATGAAGAACGTGGAGCTAATGGATTCCATGGTGTACACCATGAAGATGATGCCCAGCGTGAGGCCGTTGAGTGCCGAGTAGCCCATAAACGCCGCCGTGGTGGTGCCCGCCGACCAGTCGAAGGCTTTGCGCGAGAGGAAACCGACCAGCGCAATTTCGGCGATGATCAGGCCCAGAAACACAAACCGGTTGCCGAACACCAGCTCCTGCAGCGTGGCCGAGCCGGCCACCAGCATGGCCACGGCCCCGCTGACGGCCAGCGCGCCGGCCATCCAGCCGTACACCTGCGTCATAAAGCGCGACATCACCTGGGAGGCTTCCTCGGGCGAGAGGGTGAGCTGCGGTTGCGGCTCCTGATAGTTTTCAGAAGTAAAATCTTCCATGAGAATAGGGTGAGGGTTGACGATAAAGTTGCGGCAAATTAGAGGTTTGCGGCAGGTTAACCTAACGCCCGACATCCCGGCCGGTGCCATAGCGCAAAGCCTCTACCTTTGCGCCATGCCCGCCCCCAAGGACCGCCGCCTGCCCCACATCTACCTCATTATCCTGATCGACGTGATTGTGGGGGCGGCCATCGGGCCGGTGATGCCGGAGTTTGTGCGGGGCCTGCCGCAGCCGCAGCTGTGGCTGTCGGTGGGCACGGGGCTGTTTCTGGGGGTGCAGCTGTTTTCGGCGCCGGTGCTGGGGCGGCTTTCCGATGGCTATGGGCGGCGGCCCATCTTCATTTTGTCGGCGGTGGGCACGCTGCTGGCCAATGGGCTGCTGCTGCCGGTGCGGGCGGGGCTGTTTTTCGCGAACCGCGTTTCCGACGGCCTCACCAACGGCATGTATTCCACCGTGCGCTCGGCCCTCACCGATATTTCGCCGCCCGAGAAGCTGTTCAAGAACCTGGGCATCGAGGGCGCCATCATCTCGCTGGGCTTTGTGCTGGGCCCGATGGCGTCGGGGGTACTGCTGACGCTGCTGCAGGTGGCGCCGGGCCAGGAAGCCGCCTACGTGGTGCGGCTGGCGGTGGTGCTGGCCGCCCTGAACGTGGTGCTGAGCGTGCTGCTGCGCGAAACCCACACCCGCCGCAACGGCGTGCGCGGCGCCGAGCTGCGCACCGAGCTTGCGCTGGCCCTCAACCCGCTCACGCTCTGGGCGCGACTGCGCGAGAAAGAGACCACCACGCCCGGTATCCGGCGCATTGTGCTCACGCAGGTGGCCCTCACACTCAGCACGGGCTATTATTTCTACTTCGTGCCCTTCATCAGCCAGGGCCCGATGCACCTGGACGCGCGCGGCATCTCCTACTTCTTCATGTTCTTCGGGGCATTGAGCATCGTGCTCAACTACGTGTTCTATACCTACCTCGCTGACCGCATCAACCAGCGCAAAGCCATTGTGTGGCTGGCGGCGCTGGGCGTGCCGGTGCTGGCCGCCTACGGGCTGGTGGGCACGTCGGTGGTGGCGCTCTACGCGCTGGTCGTCATCGACTGTTTCACGCTCTCCTTGATTCAGGGCTTGCTGGAAGGCCTGCTGGCCCAGCGCACCACCGACGCGGACCGGGGCGAGATTTTCGGGCTGAACCAAGCGTTTCAGGGATTGGCCAGCTTTACCACCACACTGGTGTTCGGGGCCTTATCGGTGCTGGACTTGCGGCTGCCGTGGGCGTGGTTTGCGCTGTGTTTGGCCGCCGTGGCGGTGCTGGCCGCGTGGCGCGTGCCCGGCCAGCCGGCGAAAAATGGAGTAGCTGAAGCCCATTAGTCGGCATTTTTTGCCCGTCAGTTATTCATAACATACATTCATGAAGACGATGAATGTGTCATCCAAAATCCTGATTGCCATGCACGGACAAGCATTAACCGATAAGATTCTGGAACATCTCCACCGGCTTAGAGCTAAACCATCTACATTGATTGCTTTCGAGGAAGAAGACTTACCCTATGAGTTATTAGCCATTCATCTTTATGGATATTTAGATGGAATTGCAACAGTTGTTGACAGGCAGGTATTTCATAATTGGCAGCGCTGGCAACACATGCAAAATCAGATCAGCTACTCCGGCGCCGTGGCATATATTCCTGAGATACACGAACAAGGAAGCTTCCGAAAGCGAGCTTTGCACCCTATTATTGAATGATATTGAGGGTTACTTCAAAGCCAATCCAAATTGGCAGGAAGATGAAAACCTACCTCTGCGTTTCTGGCTGGATGAGGGAGGAGGAGAATTTGAGTAGACAAAGTGCTGGCTGAATTCTTAACAGACCATGATCCTCTATCACCTGCCGATTACCAACCACACCCTGCAGCTTCCTGAGCAGCGGCTGGGCGGCTTCGGCCGTCAAAAAAGTCTGGTACTGGATAAACTCGGAAGGCATAGCGCAACGGGAATAATTCCTTGCTAGATACCAACTTTTTGGCGGGCTGGTGGTACCTTTTCAGAAGCGGCGCCGGCCCCGTGCCACTTTTCTGGGCCGGCGTGCGTCTATCGGTTGTTCGTTGTCTTGATTCCTTGCGCTATGGCTGTACTCCGTCCATCCACTTTCGCTGCCGGTTTGCTGCTGGCAGGCGGCGCCTTCGCCCAAAGCCCGCTGCCGGGTGCCACGGTTGGCCTGGGTACGCCCCTGCTTGGCTTGCGCAACCCGCGCCAGAACGTGCAGCTGAGCGCCGGCATGATGACGGCCGGCCGGCTGGGCACGGCGGCCTGGGTGAGCCCCATTGCCAGCTACCGCCTCACGCCGCGCCTGAGCGTATTCGGCGGCCTCACCTACCTGCGCCTCACGCCCGGCGCGGCCTACTACCCCAGCGCCGCCGCCGATAACCAGCTGCGCCCCTGGACCGGCTACAACCAGTTTCTGCTGCAGGGCGGCGCGCAGTATCTGGTATCGCCGCGGCTGGCCCTCACGGGCACGGCCTGGAAGGAAATTCCGGGTACGCAGCCCCGCATCAACCCCTACGCCGGCTTCGGCAGCATGGGCTCGGGCATGAGTCTGCGGGCCGATTACCTGATTACCGAAAACCTGTCTATTTCGGGTGGGCTGCGCATGAGCAACGGCCAGGGCACCAACTTCCCGGGCTACGTGCCGGGGCTGTCGGGCGGGTTCTGGTAAGATTTTCTGGCCGCAGCTGCAACACAAGAGCCCCGGAAGGTTCCGGGGCTTTGTTGTTTCTTTGGCATCCTATCGGCTTCATTTCCCTCTATGGCCTCCGCCCCGCGCTACGTCAGCAACCCGCAGTTGCCCATCGTCAAACCAAACTACCCCGGCAACAAGATGATTGGCCGGCAATACTGCAACGGCGAGGAACTGTACGAGCCTTCATTTGGTACGGTGCTGAAGTGGCAGCTCAGCGAGAATCCACAGAAAAAGGAGAAGAAAGCCGACCTCTGGACGCCGGATGTGGTGGACTGCACCGAATTCCTGCGGGGCCAGGACGACGGCCTCGTGTGGCTGGGGCACGCCACGTTTCTGCTACGCATCGAGGCAACCACGCTGCTTTTCGATCCGCTGCTGTTCTCGTCGCTGGGGCTGCGCCGCCGCCACGCCCTGCCCTGCCGAATCGAAGATCTTACCGACATTGATTTCCTGCTGCTCAGCCACGGCCACCGTGATCACCTTGACGAGCAATCGGTGAAAGTCCTAGCCCGGCAAAACCGGACGATGCAAGTTTTGACCTCGCTCGGCATGACGCCGCTACTTCGGGGCATGGCTCCTGGCATTTCGGTGCAGGAAGCCGGCTGGTGGCAGCAGTTCGTCATCGACTGGGAAGCTATGGGGTTGGAAGATCCTCAACAGCCACCCTTTGAGCTGTTTTTTCTACCCGCCTCGCACTGGCACCGCCGCGGCCTCGCCGACCTGAACCAGGTGCTATGGGGCAGCTTCCTGCTGCGCCTGCCCAACGGCCGCACCATCTACTTCGCCGGCGACACGTCCATAGCCGGTCACTTCGAGGACATCGAGAAGCAGTTTGGGCCGCTGGACATTGTGCTGATGCCTATAGGGGCCTACAAGCCGGCCTACATGATGCAGATGAGTCACGTAAATCCGCACGAGGCGGCCAAGGCTGCCAACCTGCTGCGCGCCGGCCACGTGGTGCCCATGCACTACGGCACCTTCGACCTCAGCGACGAGCCGGCCTCCGAGCCGCTGCGCGAGCTGCAGCAGGTGGCCCAGGGCGGCATGCTTCGCGGTGAGCTGCACGTGCCAGCCGTGGGCGAGGTGCTGCGCTGGCAGGACTGGGAGTAAGCTCATCGGGAACGTCATGCAGAGGCACAGCCGAAGCATCTTGCCCAAGTGGTAAAATCAGTTACTTCACGGGCAAGATGCTTCGGCTGCGCCTCTGCATGACGTTCTTTGTTAGCTTTGCCCTATGTCTCCCACCCTCATCCTGAGCCTGATTGCGGGCTACTTCGTCGTTCTCATCATTATTTCGATTCTCACGTCGCGCAAGGCCACGAGTGAGTCGTTCTTTATTGCCAACCGCAACGCGCCCTGGTACATGGTGGCGTTTGCCATGATTGGCACCTCGCTGTCGGGCGTCACGTTCATTTCCATTCCGGGCATGGTGGCCACGCAGAGCTGGAGCTACATGGCTGTGGTGCTGGGCTACATTGTGGGCTATCTGGTGATTGGTACCGTGCTCATGCCCATGTACTACCGGCTGCGGCTGGTGAGCATCTACACCTATCTGGAGCAGCGGTTTGGGTTCTGGAGCTACAAGACCGGCGCGTTCTTCTTCCTGATTTCGCGGGCCGTGGGGGCGGCGTTCCGGCTGTTTCTGGTGGCGGGCGTGCTGCAGCTGGCCGTATTCGACGGGCTGGGCGTGCCGTTTGCCGTCACGGTCACGGTCAGCATCTTCCTGATTTACCTCTACACCTTCCGCGGCGGCCTCAAAACCATCCTCTGGACCGATACCTTCCAGACCATGGCCATGCTGGTGTGCGTGGCCGTGAGCATCTACCTGATGGCCGACGAGCTGAACCTGGGCTTTGCCGGGCTGGTGAAAACGGTGAAGGAAAGCAGCATGTCGCAGATTTACTTCTCCGACCCCAAAGACGACAAGTTCTTCTGGAAGCAGTTTGCCTCGGGCGCCTTCATCACCATCGTCATGACCGGCCTCGACCAGGATTTGATGCAGAAAAACCTGAGTTGCCGCAACCTCCAGGACGCCCAGAAAAACATGTTCTGGTTCACGATTGCCATTGTGGTGGTGAACGTGTTCTTCCTGTCGCTGGGCGTGCTGCTGTACCAGTACGCGGCCGCTAAGGGCATTGCGCTGCCTACCAACCCGGCCACCGGCAAAATCATCGGCGACAACGTGTTTCCGCTGCTGGCCACGGGCCACTTCACCTTGTTTGCGGGCATCGTATTCATCCTGGGCATCATTGCCGTCACCTACGCCTCTGCCGACTCAGCCCTGACGGCCCTCACCACCTCGTTCTGCGTGGACATGCTCGACATCAAGCAGTACGAAGAGAAAAAGCAGACCCGCGTGCGGCAGCTCACCCACTTTGGCTTCTCGCTGGTGCTCATCGTCATCATCCTGATTTTCCGCGCCATCAACGACCAGAGCGTCATCACGGCCGTGTTCAAGGCCGCCGGCTACACCTACGGACCGCTGCTGGGCCTCTACTCCTTCGGGCTGTTTACGGGCCGCGGCCTGCACGACCGACTGGTGCCGGCCGTGTGCGTGGCCGCACCGCTGCTCACGTGGTTCATCAACGCCAACTCCAAGGCGTGGTGGGGCTATGAGTTCGGGTTCGAGATTCTGATTCTGAACGGCCTGCTCACGTTCCTGGGGCTGCTGGCCATTTCGCGCCCCCGCGCTGCCGCCGAATTGAACCCTGCTTTATAAGGAGTGTTTACGGGGAAGTAGCCGTACCTTTGTGCCACGTACCGCGAAATTCTGTTTCGCGACGAGCAAAGCGAGTAGTTGCCGTTTGCGCGGGCTGCGCAGTATCGGACACTCGCTCTGCTCGTCGCGAAACGGATTTTCGCGGTGCCCTTCCTCCTATGAAACACCTCTTCCTCTTTCTGCTGACGGTAGTGGCCACTCACGCCGCGCAGGCCCAGCAACCGGCCGCGCCCAAAGCGCCCGTGGAGCTGAAGGCCGGCCGCATGCAGGCCCAGGCCCGCCCGGCCGCCAACCGCCCCGACGTGGCGCCCCAGTATCCGGGCGGCGCGCAGGCCATAGGCGCTTTTTTTCAGCAGAATATCCAGTATCCGGAGGCGGCGCGCGTCAAGGGTGTTACCGGCAACGTGGAAGTTACGGCTACCGTCGGGGCCGATGGACGCCTGACTAACCCGGTAGTAGCCAAATCCCTGGCCCCCGACTGCGACGCGGAGGCGCTGCGGGTGCTGGCCCTCATGCCCGCCTGGAAGCCAGCCACCCGCAAGGGCGAGCCAGTGCCCGTGCAGGTGCGCCTGCCGGTGCCGTTCGGCAACTCCCAGATTCTGAAGGTAGAGCAAGGCAAAACCAAGTTTGAATAAGGAAATAAGACATGAGAAATGAGAAGTAAGAAATGAGACTTGCCGGTTATCACCTTGGCGGTGCCTGCACCAGTCTTACTTCTCCCCTCTCCTGTCTCACTTCTACACCATAGAATGGCCCGAAGCGGAATGAATACCAGCGGCGCGACCCTTGACCCGGACGTGCCCAAGAAGAAATTGTCGAAGGAAAGCTTCCGGCAGGGGTTGCGGATTTTCCGCTTCACGCTGCCCTACCGCGCCAAGTTTGTTTTGGGCACGGTCCTGCTGACGCTGTCCAGCGCCAGCACCATGGCCTTTCCGTGGCTGATTGGCAAGCTGGCCGATGCCGCCAGCGGCAACCCGGTGGTGCTGCCCAACGGCATGTCCGTTTCCATCAACCAGATTGCCACGGCCTTTGCGGGGCTGATCTTATTGCAGGGCCTGTTTTCATTTGGGCGCATCTGGTTTTTCACGCAGGTGAGCGAGTTCACCGTCCGCGACATCCGGCAGGCTCTCTACCGCAAGTTCGTGACGCTGCCCATTCCGTATTTCGAGAAAAACCGGGTGGGCGCCATCACCTCGCGCATCACCTCCGACGTGGGCATCATTCAGGATTCGTTTTCGCTGACGCTGGCCGAGCTGTTCCGGCAGGTAACGACCCTGCTGGCGGGCATCGTGTTTATCATGGTGGTATCGGTGAAGCTGTCGTTGTTTATGCTGCTGACGTTTCCGCCGATTGTGGTGCTGGCCATGGTGTTCGGCAAGAAAATCCGGGGGCTGGCCAAAACCACCCAGGACGAGTTGGCCAAAACCAACGTCATCGTGGAGGAAACCCTGCAGGGCATCAACACGGTGAAGGCTTTCACCAACGAGCAGTTTGAAACCCAGCGCTACACCGCCTCCCTCTCCAACACGGTGCGGGCGGCCCTGAAAAGCAACCTCTACCGCGGCGGTTTCGTGTCGTTCGTCATCATTGGCCTGTTCGGCGGCATCGTGCTGGTGCTGTGGCGCGCCGCCACGCTGGTGCAGGCCGGCCAGATGACCATCGGCGACCTGACGCAGTTTGCCTTGTATACCATGTTCATCGGGGCCTCGGTGGCAGGCCTGGGCGAGCTGTATGGCAAGGTGCAAAGCACGCTGGGCGCCTCGGAGCGGATTCTGGAAATCCTGGACGAGCCCACCGAGCCCACCCACCAGCCGGGCGCGCAGCCGGTGCAGTTGCAGGGCAACATTGCCTACGAGCACGTGGCCTTCCAATACCCCACCCGCCCCGACCTGACGGTGCTGCAGGACATTACGTTCTCCATCCGGGCCGGCGAGAAGATTGCGCTGGTAGGCCCCTCGGGCGCCGGCAAAAGCACCATCGTGCAGCTGCTGATGCAGTTCTACGAGCTCAGCGGCGGCCAGATTACGGTAGATGGCCGCCCCATCCAGTCGTACGACCTCACGGAGCTGCGCCGCCACATCGGCATCGTGCCGCAGGAAACCATCCTGTTCGGCGGCTCGATCCGGGAAAACATTGCCTACGGCAAAACCAACGCCACCGACGAGGAAATCATGCAGGCGGCCCGCAAAGCCAACGCCTGGCAGTTCATCAGCTCCTTCCCCGAGGGGCTGGACACGCTGGTGGGCGAGCGGGGCATCAAGCTCTCGGGCGGGCAGCGTCAGCGCATTGCCATTGCCCGCGCCATCCTGAAAAACCCGGCCATATTGCTGCTCGACGAAGCCACCTCAGCCCTCGACTCGGAAAGCGAGAAGCTGGTGCAGCAGGCCATGGACGAGCTGATGCAGCACCGCACCAGCATCATCATCGCCCACCGCCTAAGCACCATCCGCAAAGTCGACAAGATTCTGGTCATCGACGGCGGCCGCATTGTGGAGCAGGGCACTCACGAGGAGCTGGCCCACAACGACAATGGCCTCTACGCCAACCTGCTCAAGCTGCAGTTTGAGATGAGCTAGGCACGAATTTCCACTGCCCGCCCGGGTGCCGGGCGGGCAGTTCATCAGAGAGGGCGAAGCGGTGCTTCGCCCTTTTTTTGGGTCGATTACGGACCGGCTGACTTTTTTGCAACTGGCGGGTGATTCATCACCCGCTTTCCGGGCGGCACTTTTATCTTCGTGCCTTTTCCGGGCTTATACTATCCGGGCCTTATTCTTTCTTTTTCAACCTATTCTGCATGCGGCTACCTCTACTCTGCTGTTACGTGCTATTCTGGCTGCTTCCGTTTCTGGCGGCGGCCCAAAACCATTCCGCCGTCGTGCGCCCCGACGGCACGCTGTGGGCCTGGGGCAGCAATGAATACGGCCAGCTTGGCGACGGCACTACCATCGACCGGACCACGCCCACGCGCATCGGCACGGCCACCAACTGGAAAAGCGTGGCCACCGGCCGGTTGCACACGCTGGCTATCCGGCAGGACGGCTCGCTCTGGGCCTGGGGCAACAACAGCAGCGGCCAGCTCGGCGACAACTCCACAACCAACCGGCTGGTGCCTACCCGCGTGGGTTCCGACGCCAACTGGCAGCAGGTCAGCACGGGCTTTATCCATTCGATGGGCATCCGGCAGGATGGCTCGCTCTGGGCCTGGGGCAGCAACAGCTACTATCAGTTCGGCGACGGCACCAACTACTCCCGCACCGCGCCCACCCGCGTTGGCTCCGACACCAACTGGCGGAGCGTGGCGGCCGGCAGCAGCCTCACACAGGCCCTGCGCCAAGACGGGACGCTCTGGGGCTGGGGCACCATCCCGACTGCCTTCCCCACTTACATAACGGTCCCCACCCGCTTCGGCACGGCCACCAACTGGCAGCAGCTGGGGGCCAGCTTCAGCACGGCCCTGGCTGTGCGCACCGATGGCTCGTTGTGGCAGCTCAACTACTCTGCCCAAGACCTGACGACGCAGCAGATCGGCACGTCGCTGGCCTGGCAGAGCATCAGCCCCGGCTATAGCTTTGTGCTGGGTGTGCAGCGGGATGGCACGCTCTGGGGCTGGGGTGCCAACGACAGCGGGCAGCTCGGCAACGGCACTCAAACCATGCAGCCGCAGCCGGTGCGCGTGAGTGCCGAAACCACTTGGCAGACAGTGACGGCTGGCGACCAGCACGCCGTGGCCGTGCGCCAGAATGGCACTGTGTGGGCTTGGGGCAACAACGCTCACGGACAGGTGGGCAGCTCGCAGCTGCGCCCCGCCTGCCAGATGACGCCCCGCCTGCTGGCCCAGCCCGGCGCGCCCACTTCCTGGAAAGTCAGCAGTGCGGGCAAGGGCTACACGCTGGCCATTGGCACCGACGGCACGCTCTGGGCCTGGGGCAGCAATGAATACGGCCAGCTCGGCGACGGTACTACCACCTTCCGGGTCCAGCCCGTCCGTGTCGGGACCGACAATAACTGGCTCAGCATCAGCGCCGGCGAAACCCACAGCGTCGGTATCCGGCAGGATGGCTCACTCTGGGCCTGGGGCCTCAACAGCAGCGGCCAGCTCGGCGACAACTCCACGACCAACCGGCTGGCGCCCACCTGCGTGGGGACCGGCACCAACTGGAAAAATGCCAGTGTTGGCATACGGCATACGCTGGCCGTGCGGACAGATGGCACACTCTGGGGCTGGGGCGGAAACACCCAGTACCAGTTGGGCCTGCCGTCTGGCAACCCCACTCAGGTAGTACCCACCCGCATCGGCACGGCCACCACCTGGCAGCAGGTTAGTGCCGGCGCCGTGCACGGCGCCGCCATCCGCACCGATGGTACCTTGTGGGCCTGGGGCACGAACTACGCCAACCAAGTAGGCGACCCGGCCAATGAGCTGTGGCAGGAGCCCATTCGGATTGGCACCGCCACCAACTGGCAGGCCGTGGCGGCGGGCAGCAACAGCACCACAGCTGTGCAGCAAAATGGCACCCTCTGGCGCTGGGGCGGTGCCCTGGCCGTGATGAGCACCGGCAGTGAGCGGCCCGTGCAGTTTGGCGAAGGCGGCCAGTGGAGCAGCCTGACCAACGGCGCGGGCAACGCGGCAGTGGTTCGCGCCGATGGCACGCTCTGGACCTGGGGCAACAATGCTAACGGAGAACTGGGTATCGGCAATGCCTACAACGGCCCGGGTGGTCCTGGCTTAGCCCAGAACACGCCCAAGCCCATTGGGCCCGCGGCCGGCTGGCTGAACGTGAGTGCCGGGTTCAACCACATGGCGGCTGTGCGCGCCGATGGCACACTCTGGACCTGGGGCAACAATGTCAGCTTCACCACCACCCACGATTACCCGAAGGCGTTGCTTTCTTCCTCGCCGCTACTGCTCGACTTTCAACTGGCACCGGACCCGGCCGTAGCCAGCCAGCTGCCGCTGGCGCTCTGGCCCAACCCGGCCACCACCCAAGTGCAGATAGCCACCAACGCTCCCCAGCCGGCCACGCTACGCCTGCTCAACCAATCGGGCCAGGTGGTGCATAGCCAAGCCGTTCAGGGGGGCCGGCAGCAGCTCACGCTGCCTACCGCCACCCTGGTCCGCGGCCTGTATCTGGTGCAGCTAGTGTGGTCTTCCGGTAGAGAGAGTGCGCGCCTGCTGCTGCTGTAAGGCCACTGGCGAGGCCACCCGCCGCGGCAATTATTTCTCACCGAAGCGCCACTTTTTTGCGGGCGCCGGGGTTAGCCGATAACTTCGGCTGGCTGCCCTGCAACGGTATAGCACCCAGGCGGCTGCCTTCTTTGGCCGTTTGCCAACGGGCAAACCGGGCGTACGTATGTCCGGCGGTGGGCCGCACTGGCAGCGTCGGCGGCCGCACATTCCTGGCGGTCTGGCCGTACCTTCGTCTGAATATTTCCTGCAGCTTATGACCACCAAGCGCCTCAAACAACGTCTGGCTTTGCTTTCGCTCGTGGTGAGTGTGGCGTTGGTGCTGGTCAAGTTCTACGCCTACTTCCTCACCCACTCGCAGGCCGTCCTGACCGACGCGCTGGAGTCTATCATCAACGTGGTAGCCAGCGGCTTTGCCCTGTACAGCGTGTACCTGGCCAGCTTGCCCAAAGACGAAAACCATCCCTACGGCCACGGTAAGATTGAGCACCTGTCGGTAGGGTTTGAGGGCGGCCTGATTCTGATGGCGGGCGGCTACATCTTCTACTCGGCCGTGCGGGCGCTGCTGGCGCCCCACGCGCTGGAGCAGCCGGGCTGGGGTATGGCGCTACTAGCGGCCACGGCCCTCGTGAACCTGCTGGTAGGCTTCGTGCTGGTGCGGGCAGGCCGCAAGCACCACTCGCTGGCGCTGGTCGGCGACGGGCAGCACCTGTACCTGGATGCCGTGAGCACGCTGGTGTCGTGCCTGGCGCTGGTGCTGGTGATTCTCACGGGCCGGGTGGTGTTTGATGCCGCGGCCTCGGTTATCCTGGGGCTGTTTATCGTGGTGAATGGCTACCGCATGGTGCGCCGCTCGGTGGGCGGGCTCATGGACGAGTCGGACGAGGCTACCGTGCTGCAGGTGATTACGGAGCTGCAGCAGCAACGCCGCCCCGCCTGGATTGACGTGCATAACCTGCGCGTGCAGCGCTACGGCTCCAACCTGCACATCGACTGCCACGTGACCATGCCCTACTACTTCAGCCTGGAAGAAACCCACACCGAGGTGCACCGCATCGAGGAGCTGGTGCGCGACCGGTTTGAGGTAGACGTGGAAATGTTCGTGCACGCCGACCCCTGTACCTTCTCGGCCTGCTCGCACTGCCAGATGGCCGACTGCCCGGTCCGGCAGCATCCGTTCAGCCAGGAAATCCCCTGGACGCTGGCCAACGTGGTGAAAAACGAGCGTCACCAGTTGACCGAACCGGTGTAGCCGCAGCAATCCGCGCCGTATGCCGCCTTCCATCACCGTTTCGACCACCCAGCTCAGCGCCCGGGAGTTTGCAGCCATCCACCAGGAGCAGCAGCGGCAGCGCTATCCGCCCGACACACGGCACCGGCAGATAGCGCCCCTCCCGACCCCGCATGGCTGGCACAGCGGCTGGTGGGATGCCGCGTGGCTGCTGCTGCTGGCAGCCGGCAGCGCATGGGGGCCGCCCGGCGTGCGGGGATACATTCGCCTGCTGCTCATCGGCTCCCTCTTCACGGCAGCCGGCCTGTGGTACCGCATGCGTGAGTACCGCCGGGCATTTCGGCAAAGTCCGACGGCGGGGCTGAATACGCGCTTCGAAATAATAGAATCGGGTGTAGTGGTGGAGTACCAGGGCCGGTTTACCACGTTTCTGTGGCCGGAGCTCTACCGGGTCCGGCACCTCGGTCCGTGGCTGCTGCTGTATCCTAACCCCGAGTATTGCTACTACCTTGACCTGCGCAACGTGAACCCGCCGGCCTCGGCGGCCGACGTTTTACAGCTGCTGGAGCAGCAACAGCTTCTTACCCGCTAGCTTGTGCCTACTACCTACCCGCTTTTGCTGCCCGGCGTCCGGATGACGGCCGATGAATTTGTGGCCGTGAACTTCCGGCTGTGGCGGCAGCGGCCCCGCACCCGTTTCAACCATTGGCTGCTGGGGCTGGCGGTGCTGCTGCTGGCCGCTAGCGTGGCACTGGATATCAGCCGCACCGGCTACGTCAGCAACCACAGTACCGTTGCGTTTCTGGCCGTGGCGATACTGTATGCGCTGGTGCGGATGCAGCTGGTGCGCTACCAGCTGCGGCGCGGCTACGCCCGCAACACCGGCCTGCACGCGCCCATCAGCTTCGAGCTGGATGCCGAACGGCTGCGCGGCCGCAGCGCCGATGGCCACTTCGAGGCGCGCTGGCAGGTGCTGCGCCGCGCCGTGTGGGTGCAACCCGACTGGCTCCTACTCTACCCCACCGAAGCCGCCTGCTACTACCTGGATCTGCGCCGCCTGCAGGCCCCAGCCACGCCCGCGCAGGTGCTGGCGCTACTGCAGCAGCACCGGATTCCGATGCAGGAGCTGTAGTTTCAGTAGCATGGCGGAATCAGCTGACCGGAGCATTTTTCCTTCTGACTACCTATCGAAACCCCACAAACCCTGCGTTGCAACGCGGGGTTTGCTACTTTTGGGCCGTTACCCCATTCCATCATTTTCCCCTTTCATGAAAGCTCTTCTCTCGATTTCGGCCGGCCTAGTAGTGCTGGCGGCCCCGATGGCCACTCAGGCACAGATTGCCACGCCGGCGGCCAGCCCCAAAAGCACCATCATGCAGCGCGTGGGCCTCACCGACATCACCCTCACCTACTCACGCCCCAGCGTGAAGGGCCGCATGGTATTCGGCGACTCCACCACTAAAGCCATTGTTCCCTACGCCAAGCGCTGGCGCACAGGCGCCAACGCCACCACTACCATCAAATTCTCCGACGATGTGACCGTGGAAGGCAAGAAGGTGCCGGCCGGCGAGTATGGCCTGTACACGGTGCCCGGCAAAGCCTCCTGGAAAATGGTGCTGAGCAAGAATACCAAGCAGGGCGCCGACGTCGACGGATTCAAAGCCGAAGACGATGTGGCTACCTTCCTGGTGAAGCCCTACAAAACGGCCGCCAAGGTGGAAACCTTCACCATGAACTTCACCGACCTCACCCCCGCCACCGCCAACGTGGACCTGCAGTGGGAAATGACTGGTGTTAAGTTCAAAGTGGCTGCCGACGTGGAGCCCAAGGTGATGGCCCAGATTACGGAAAAGGTAACCCAAAACGCCTCGCCCAGCACCAACGACCTGGCCGCTGCCGCCGTCTATTATTACGACAACGACAAGGACCTCAAGCAGGCCCTGACCTGGATGCAGAAAGCCAACGAGAAGGACCCAAAGTTTTGGAACGTCCACACCGAGGCTAAAATTCGCATGAAGATGAAGGATTACAAAGGCGCCCTGACCGCCGCCGAACAGTCGCGCAAGCTGGCCCAAACCGCCAAAAACATGGACTACGTGAAGATGAACGACGACATCATCGCCACAGCCAAGAAGAACGGCGCCAAATAAGCGCCTCACGTGGGCCTCACCCCCTAACCCCCTCTCCTGGGGGAGAGGGGGAACCAGCTGCTAGTTTTTAGCGCTAGACATTGCAAACAACAAGATTGAAAAAGCCCGTCAGATCGTCTGACGGGCTTTCTTAGTGCTATGATTTTAGATCTAGTCCCCCCTCTCCCTTGGGAGAGGGGGCTAGGGGTGAGGCACCCGCAAGGCCCGGCACAAGCTGAAGCTTATGCTACAGTTTTCTTTCCCGATATCGACAGCAGCACACTCAGCCCCACCACCAGCAAACTGCCGATGATGTTGAACCACAGGTAGCCGATATCGGTCTTCCAGAACAGCAACAGCACCACCGTCTGGGCCACGATGGCCGACCAGAACACGGCCGTGCCACCCACGCGCTTCAGGAAGAAGGCCACGATGAAAATCCCGAGGATGGTGCCATAGAACAGCGAGCCGAGGATGTTGACGGCCTGAATCAGGTTTTCGAGGCGGGCGGCGAAGGTGGCGAAGCCGATGCCGAGCACACCCCAGCCAATGGCTGCCCAGCGCGAAGCCCGCACGTTGTGGGCCTCATCCACGTGGGGGCGGCTGGGGCGGTACAGGTCGATGACGGTGGTTGACGCCAACGCGTTGAGTCCGGCTGCCGCCGAGCCCATAGCCGCCGACAGCACCACCGCAATCAGCAGCCCTACTAGGCCCTGCGGCATATTGTTGAGCACGAAGGTCAGGAACACGTAGTCGGTGTCTTTAGCTTCGGCCGAGGGCACGGCTTTTTTGATGAGAGCCTGGGCCCGGTCGCGTAGGCCGCGGGTGGCGGCGGTGGCGGCCTGCAGATGAGTTTCGGCGGCGGCCAGCTGGGCGGGGTCCTCGGTGTGCAGGGCCTCTACCAGCTGGGTGGTGGCTTGGCGGCGCGCCAGAAACAGCGTGGCGTGGGTTTGTTCCAGCTCGCGCAGCTGCGGGCCGTAGGTAGTGGAACGCGCCACCTGGTCGCGCACGGGGCGGTTGAAGGTGAGCGGCGGCGGGCTGAACTGGTAGAACACAAACAGCAGCACACCTACCAGCAGAATGGCAAACTGCATGGGCACCTTCACGAGGCCGTTCATGAGCAGGCCCAGGCGGCTTTCGGTCACGCTGCGGCCGGTGAGGTAGCGCTGCACCTGGCTCTGGTCGGTGCCGAAGTACGAGAGGGCCAGAAACAGGCCGCCCGTCATGCCCGACCAGAAGTTGTAGCGGTCCGTGGGGTCGAAGGTGAAATCGACGAGGTTGAGCTTGCCCTGGTGGCCGGCCACCTGCAGCGCTTCCTTGAAGCCGACTTCGGGCGGTAGGTAGTGCACCAGCAGGTAGCCGGCCACCACCATGCCCGTGAAAATCACGGCCACCTGGCCCTGCTGCGTCACCATCACGGCGCGGGTGCCGCCGGCCACGGTGTAGGCAATCATGATGCCGCCCAGCAGCCACACCGTGAGCATGATGTTCCAGCCCAGAATGGCCGACAGCACCAGCGCCGGCGCGTAGAGCGAGAGGCCGTTGCTGAGGCCGCGCTGCACCAGAAACAGCAGCGCCGCCAACGTGCGCGTGCGCCGGTCAAAGCGGCCTTCCAGGTATTCGTAGGCGGTAAATACTTTGAGGCGGTGGTAGATGGGCACCGCAAACAGCGCAATCAGCACCATGGCCAGGGGCAGGCCAAAGTAGAACTGAATGAAGCGCATGCCGTCGTCGTAGGCCTGGCCGGGCGTGCTAAGGAAGGTGATGGCCGAGGCCTGGGTGGCAATGATGCTCAGGCCCACGCCCCACCAGGAGGCGTCCCGGTCGCCGAGCAGGTAGGAATCCAGAGAGGCGCCGGCGCCACGCGTGCGCCACGCCCCGTAGCCGACAATAAACAACAGCGTGCTGCTGAGCACCAGCCAGTCGAAGGTACTCATGCAGCGAAAGCGCGGGTGAGGTAGGTGAAAAAGGCCACTTCCGCCACCAGCGCGCCCAGCACCAGCCAGTACCAGGCCCGCCACGAAGGCAGCAGCGGCGGCTTTTCAGATTCAGGGATAGCAGACATAGGAAACGAAGGTAAAGTAAACCATAGCAACACCCACTACAAAATGCGCCTTGCTTTGGTCAGGCAGCTTTTTCGATTCCCTGACCGACGGCGGCAGATACGAAGGCTACTTGCCCAACGACACCATATTGGTCAAGAGACGGTAGGCGCCCGGCACACCGGCGGGCAGCTCCCGGAACAGCGAAAGACCGGTGTAGATGTAATGGCCTTTGCCGTAGTCGGCGACGAGGATGGCGCTTTCCTTGGCTTTCTCGCCGGGGTCGTTGCTGCTGATGACGGTCTGGTACTTGGGGTCCCACTGGCTGGGGTAGTAGAGGCCCTGCTCCTGCACCCAGCCCTCAAAGTCCTTGCTGGTGATTTTGTTGGGCGTGTTGAGCAGGGGCTGCGTGGGGTTGAGGAAGGTGACGGGGGCGTTTTCCACCGTCACCCGGTCGGTGCTGAGGGTGAGCGGATAGGGGCCGATTTGGGGCAGCACGGTGCCGCGGCTCACCGCGTACTGCACCACCAGGTTGCCGCCCTGCTCCACATATTTCAGCAGCGTGGGCTGCAGTGTTTTGAGGCGGTCAAGGGTATTGTAGGCGCGCACGCCCAGCACCACGGCATCAAAGCGGCGCAGGTTCTGCTCGGTGAGGTCCTCGGGCTTCAGCAGGGTTACGGTGTAGCCGATCTGGCGCAGAGCGTCGGGCACCTCGTCGCCAGCCCCCATCAGGTAGCCAATTTCCTGGCCCTTGCGCCGCAAATCCAGCTTCACCAGCGGGGCCACGGCTTCGGGGAACAGGGTTTGGGTGGGAATGTGAGTGTAGGCAATGGTCTGGTAGCCGCGCGAATAAGCCTGTCCGTCCACAGTAGCCACAGCCCGCAGCTCCGATTTGCCTTCCTGTGCCCCCGCGCCGGGCTGCACCCGGAACTGCACGGTCTGCTCGGCGTCTTTGGTTCCCAGCTCGAACGGGATGCTGGCAGGCTCGGCCGTCCAGCCTTTGGGCAGGCTCAGGGCCAGGGTGCCGCGTACACCCGCCTTGCCGGCGCGCAGCGTCACGGGAACGGTTTTGGGCTGGTTATCGGCAAACACGTAGGCGTGGCCGCCCACGTTCACCATCACCGGCGGCACCACCGTCAGCGGACGGTACTTCTCCCCTTCCACCGGGTCGGTGCTTTTGTATTGGACGGGGACGGTGAACGTGATGGTATCCGTTGCACCACTCACGCCTTGCATCTGGCTTACATGCATTTTCACCTTTACCGTAGCTGCAGGTTGGTTTTCGGGCCTGCCTCGCTGTAGCTGATTGGGCACACTGTACAGACCCACTGTACCGGCTTGACTCAGCCAATAAGGCTCAGTCAGGGACTCAGAGGCAGACATTACCAGCTTCTTGCGAACTGTGAGCAGTTTCTCTCTATCCAGAAAGCGGCCAATTGTTGAATCCTGCCCGGCCTCTGGAAAACGCACTGACTCCAAGCGCACAAAATTGACTTTCCGATTAGCATCCGGTCCACGGCTCACTATGTCCAGATTAACAACCGCAGGCTGGCCAGACGCAACCTGTACCTGCATAGCACTGGCTTCTAAATGAAGCCCCATGCAGGCTTTCAACAGTGTTTCTGTTGAACTGAGTTTGTCCTTAGTCCAGAATTCCTGCTTTGCCGCATTGTGTAACGCCATCCGCACCTTCAGCAGTCCAGCCACACTCGCCGACGGATTGGCCGGGTCGTACTTGCGAATCACCTCGTCAATCATCTTCCCGATGGCCGCGCCGCCAGGCACCCTGTTCCAGGTCATATCCACGCCCTCGAACAGGTCGGTGGTGGCTTTGTCGCCTTTGAGGGGCTGGAAATACTCCAAGGCCTCGCCGCGCTGGGCGCTGCTACCGAAGCCCTGGCTGCGGTGCTGGGAGCGGCTGCGGGCGGCAATTTCGCCGTAGCTCTGCCCCAGCAGCGAGTTATAGCCGCCGGCATCCAGCTTCAGATAGCCGCTCATGTCCTCGCCGGCCTTCACGAAGAAGCTGCCGGTGTTCCAGAGCAGCCGCTTGGCCTGCCAGGGTTGCACGTATTGCAGCTGCTCGGGGAAACGCTTGGGGTCGGCGGCGGCCGAGAAGGCTTCGATGGCCAGCATGGCCGAGGCCGTGTGGTGGCCGTGGCCGGCGCGGCCGTCGGGCGGGAAACGGGTAATCATGACGTCGGGTCGGCGCTGCCGGATCACCCACACCATATCGGCCAGCACCTGCTCCTTGTCCCAGATGGTGAAGGTTTCCTCGGGCGTTTTCGAGAAGCCGAAGTCGTTGGCGCGGGTGAAGAACTGCCGGCCCCCGTCGATGCGGCGGGCCGCCAGCAGCTCCTGCGTCCGGATGACGCCCAACCCCTCACGCAGCTCCGGGCCGATGAGGTTCTGGCCGCCGTCGCCGCGGGTGCAGCTGAGGTAGCCGGTTTCCACGAGGCGGCCGTTGGCGAGGTAGGCAATCAGGCGGGTGTTTTCGTCGTCGGGGTGGGCGGCCACGTACAGGGCCGAGCCCAGCACGTTCAGCTTCTTCAGCCCCAGCAGAATTTCACTGGACGACCATGTTTTGGGGGCCTGGGCGGCGGCTGTGCCAATTAGTAATGAAGAATTAGTAAGTAGGAATGCCGACAGGACGGCGCGGAACAGGCGAGTACGCATATAGTAGGGCAGCTTGAGGGCGTGAAGATAAGCCGCCCCGGCCGACCCTGTCCGGGGAAGCCGAACGAGTGGTACCACGAGTTGCCCGCAGGGCCTCGTGGTACCACTACCGTTGAACGGCGCGGCTGGTTGTCGTTCAGCGGTAATGGTACTACGACTGGAAAAAGTCGTAGTACCACACCAGCCACTATATCCTCATGCGTCCGGGCGGGCGGAACTGTGTCTGTGGGGTTGAAGTTGGCAGGTGATGATCGTGAAGACCCTGCCTGCGTATAGGCCTCTTTTAGTATCCGCTCGCTATCTGCTGATGACGTTTTCCGTTCCTTCCCGCCTGCGCCTGCTGGGCCTGGCCCTGCTGCTGCCACTGCTGGGCACGGCCCAGAATGCCGTTTCCACTGCCCCACAACCCGCCGTGCCGCCGCAGCAGTGGTACCTGCTCGACCCGGCCGCCGACGGCGTGATGGGCGTGAGCGTGCGCAAAACCTACGACGAGCTGCTCAAAAACCGACCCTCGACCTCGGTGGTGGTGGCCATCATTGATGCCGGCATCGACACGGCCCACGCCGACCTGCGGCGCCTGCTCTGGACCAACCCGCGCGAAATTGCCGGCAACGGCCTCGACGACGACCAGAACGGCTACGTCGACGACGTGCACGGCTGGAACTTCCTGGGTGGCGCCGACGGCCGCAACGTGGACGTGGAAACCTACGAGGATACCCGCCTTGTGGCCCGCCTCCGGCCGCTCTACGAGGGCAAAGCCCGCACCGCCGTGCCCGCCGCCAAGCGCGCCGAGTATGATCTGTATCAGAAAGTAAAAAAGACCCAGGCCGACAAGATTGCCGAGAACAAGGAGCAAGCCGCCTCCCTCGACCAGGCCTACACGCTCAATAAAAAGGGCGCCGACAACCTGCGCGAGGCCCTCGGCCTGGCCCGCCTCGATACGGCCAGCCTGCGCGCCGCCACCCCCACCGACCCCAACCTCTACCGCGCCGCCCTCAGCCTCTACGCCAACCTGCGCTCCGCCGGCTACGCCGACCTGGAATCGGTGCTGGCGGATATGAAAGAGGGCCTCGACGACAGCCGCAGCCAGCTGGAGTTCAGCCTCAACCCGGCCTTCAACCCGCGTGCCAGCATCATCGGCGACGACCCCACCAACACCCAGGACCGCCGCTACGGCAACCGCGACAACCACGGCCCCGACCCCATGCACGGCACCCACGTGGCCGGCATCATCGGCGCCGACCGCACCAATATGCTCGGCATCCTCGGCATTGCCGACAACGTGCGCCTTATGGCCGTGCGGGCCGTGCCCAACGGCGACGAGCGGGACAAGGACATTGCCAACGCCATCCGCTACGCCGTGGATAACGGGGCCAGCATCATCAATATGAGCTTCGGCAAGTACTACTCGCCACAGCGCGAGGCCGTGGATGCGGCCATGCGCTACGCCGCCACTAAAGGCGTACTGCTGGTGCATTCGGCCGGCAACGAAAACGACGACATCGACGTGAACGTGGAGTTTCCGTCGCCGGTGTACCCCGATGGCCAGCCCGTGCCGAACATGATTACGGTAGGCGCCAGCGCCCGCCTCAACGACCAGCACCTCGTGGCCGACTTCTCCAACTACGGCCGCAAGAACGTGGACGTATTCGCGCCCGGCAACCAGATCTACTCCACACTGCCCGGCCAGCAGTATGGCAACAAAAGCGGCACCAGCATGGCCTCGCCGGTGGTGTCGGGCATGGCGGCGGTGCTGAAGTCGTACTTCCCTACGCTCACTGCGGCTGATCTAAAGCGCATCATTCTGCAGTCGGCGGTGGTGTATCATACCAAGGTGCTCAAGCCCGGCACCCGCAAAACGGTGGATTTCGCCGAGCTGTCGCGCACCGGCGGCCTCGTGAACCTCTACCGCGCCGTGCAGCTCGCCGACGCCGAGGCGGCCAAGTAGCTCGCCCGCAACAATAGCAAAGCCCCGTGGCAACGACAGATCTGAACTGTCGCCGCTACGGGGCTTTTTGATGGTTGGCGAATTTGGTCGGCTTCTGGTACGCGGTTAGTTGGCTCCGCCGGTTAGCCAGCGCCGGGCTGGTGGCTCGTTGCCTACGGGTGTCGCCACGGGTATCGGCATCAGCCGCGCCCCGGCGGGCGGGCCCCACGGGTTGAGGCTGGCCGTGCCGGGCAGCAGCGCCAGCAGCAAGCAGGCCGGCACATTCACGACGGGTACCAGCAAAGCCAGCGCGTACCAGCCGCTCAGGTACAGATCGTGGAGGCGGCGCACCGAAAGCAGCGCCGCCAGCGCCGTGCTGACGGCCAGTACCAGCCCGGCCAGCAGCACCTCGTACCAAGCCTGCGGAGCCGACAGAAATGAGGTCGGCAGCAGCGGCACCAGGGCCAGCAGCAGCCGCAGCGCATAGTCGGAGCGGCCCAGGCGGCCCTGTAGAAAGTCGTATTGTTTCATGGCAAACAGGCGAGTGAAAACGCGGGCCGCTACCCCCGCTAATACTGGCGGCTGCCACTCCCAAAATCCGGGCCAAGTCCGGCGTATTTGCGCTATTATTCAACATTCGGGCAGGGTGGGCGTATGCTATAAGACGCCTTACCCCCGCCGCTATGCTCATACCTCAACTTATTTTCCTGGATAAACTTCGCAACAAAACCACCCCCGACGCCCCGCCGGGCAAGCCGAAACGCCGCCTCAAGCGGCGCCCGCACCGCACGGCCGCCGCGGCCCGCCGCTGGTTCCGGCACCACCTATTCAGCGCCATGTACCTAGCCCTGGGCGTACTGTCGGCCGCTTTTGGGCTCAAAGCCTTCCTGCTTCCCAACGACTTCATCGACGGCGGCGTGACAGGCATTTCGCTGCTGGTGCGCCAGCTTACCGGCCTGCCATTGTCGTTGCTGATTATCGTCATTAACGCGCCGTTTATCGTGATGGCCTACTTCCAGATGGGCCGCACGCTGGCCCTGAAGTCGCTGGGCGCTATTCTGGCGTTGGCGGCGGTGCTGCTGGTGGTGTCCTTCCCTACCCTGACCCAGGACAAGCTGCTGATTTCCGTTTTCGGGGGCTTTTTCCTCGGGGCCGGCATCGGGCTGGCCATGCGCGGCGGCGGCGTGCTCGATGGCACCGAAATCCTGGCCGTGTTCCTGAGCAAGAAAACCAGCCTCACCGTCGGCGACATCATCCTGCTGTTCAACATCGGCATCTTCGCCGTAGCGGCCTATGTGCTGTCCATCGAAACGGCACTGTACTCCATCTTGGCCTACCTTTCGGCCGCCAAAACCATCGACTTCCTGATTGACGGCATTGAGGAATACACCGGCGTCACCATCATTTCGGGCCGCTCCGATGCCATCCGGCGCATGATTACCGAGAAGCTGGGCCGCGGCGCTACTGTGTACATGGGCAAGCGCGGCTACGGCACCCACGGCGACCAGCCCAACCCCGTTGAAATTGTGTTTACCGTCGTCACCCGCCTGGAACTCTCGCGCCTCAAAGGCGAAATCGACCAGATCGACCGGCAGGCGTTCATCGTGATGCACAGCGTGAAAGACACCAAAGGCGGCATGATCAAGAAACGGCCGCTGCACTGAGACTGAGGGAAAATGAACGTCATGCAGAGCGGAGCGAAGCATCTCGCGTGCTGATGTTGGATTGCTAATCAGAATCAGCACGCGAGATGCTTCGGCTGCGCCTCTACATGACGTTCTACCATTTCACCTTTGCGTTTCGCGGCTACCTTTGCAGTATGGCCGCACCGCTCCTCCTGCAAGACCTCTACATCTACCCCGTCAAGTCGCTGGGCGGCATTCGGGTAACCCAGGCCGAGATAGAGCCGCGCGGCCTGCGCCACGACCGCCGCTGGTTGCTGGTAGATGAGCGCAACCAGTTCATGACCCAGCGCCAGACGCCCGATATGGCCCTGCTGCGGGTGTCGCCGGCCTACAACGGCTTCCTGCTCACGCACGCCCAGCGCCCCGATCTGCTGCCGCTGTACGTGCCCTTCGAGGCCACGCCCGAGCGTACGCTGTTCGTGACCATCTGGGACGATATGGTGTTTGCCTGGCGCGGCACCCGCGCCGCCGACGAGTGGGTGAGCGAGGCCCTGGGCCGCCCCTGCAAGCTGGTGTATATGTCGGATATGGCCCGCCGCGACGTGGAGCCCGACCTCAACCCCGAAGGCCAGCTCGTGAGCTTTGCCGACGGCTACCCCTTTCTGCTCATCGGCCAGAGCGCCCTCGACGAGCTCAACGGCCGCCTCGCCGAGCCCGTACCCATGGACCGGTTCCGGCCCAACCTCGTGTTCAGCGGCGGCGCCCCGTTTGAGGAAGACACCTGGGCCGAATTCCAGGTGGGCGACGTGCCGTTCCGGGCCGTGCGCGCCTGCGGCCGGTGCGTGCTCACAACCATCGACCAGCAGTCGGCCGAGAAAAGCGCGGCCGGCGAGCCGCTGCGCACGCTGGCCACCTACCGCACCCAAGGCAGCAAGGTGATGTTCGGGCAGAACGTGACCGGCCCCGGCCGCGGCCTGCTCCGCGTCGGCGACACCCTACAGGTACTAAACCTGAAATAAGTCCGCCTGCCTTATTGCCTGATTTGCTGCCAGAGGCTTTTTGGGCAGCAATGAGGCAGCATAATGCCGTTTAGTTATCAGACTATTTTCAGCAGTTTGTACATATCCTTGAAATATGTACATTTGCTAATTCTTACGCTTTTTCTTGTGTTTTAAGAAGATCAGGCAGGCTTGTTTCAGTCTACCGTCTGATCGGAATACCGTCATAATACCCTTCCGCGCTACAATCTGCACTACCCGGCATGGCTGCATGCCGGTGGGCCCACGGGCCGCACACCTGTTGTTCCTCTCCTTACTGCTCCCCTATGACGCGTACGCTCGCCAGCCGGGTTATCGTTCTGCTTCTGTTTTTGGCGGTTGCCCTCCCCCGGGTTGGCGCATCCCAAACCATTTCCAGCGCCCGGCTGCACGCCCCCTGGGATGAGCTGCTGCACCAGTACGTAACGCCCGAAGGCCTCGTAAACTACCAGGGCCTGCTGGACGAAGAAGACAAGCTACTCGACTACCTGCTGGCCCAGCGCAAAGTTTCGCCCGAAGCGGCCGGCTGGTCGGCGGCCGAGCAGGAGGCCTACTGGATCAACATCTACAACGCTGCCACCGTGTACATGGTGCTGCAGTATTATCCGCTCAGCAACGTCAACGATATCCGGCTGAAAGGGAAGGTGCACTCGCTGTGGGAGGCGCCGAGCGTGCAGGTGGGCGGCCAGGAGTATTCGCTCAACCAGATTGAGCGCGAAAAGCTGACGGCGCGCTTCCAAGACCCGCGCCTGCACTTTGCGCTGGTGCAGGGCGCCATGTCGGGGCCGCAGCTGCTGCCCGAGGCCTACGAGGGTGCGCAGCTGGCGCAGCAGCTGGAGCGCCAGACCCGGCGCTTCCTCAACGACCCGGCCCGCAATGTGCTGGCGGGTGCCCAGCCCCAACTGTCCAGCCTGTTCAACTTCTACGCGGCCGAGTTTGGGAGCCGCACGCAATTGCTGGAGTTCGTCAACCGCTACGCGCCCATGCCGGTAGCGGCCACCGCCCCGATTGAGTTTCTGCCCTTTAGCTGGGCCCTCAACGACCGGCAGCCGTTATCGGCTACCCAGGCCCTGCACAAATAAGCGGGCAAACCACGTCCCTGAGCGCATCTGAATAGCCGGCCTGTCGTATCAAGGTCAGCTTTTCACTTATTTCTGCCTCATGGACCGAGCCCTGGTGCTGGCGTTTCTGCGCGAGCTGGCCACCCACAACCACAAAGCCTGGATGGACGAGCACCGGGCTGACTACCAGCAGGCCCGCGCCGAATTCACGGCGCTGCTGGGCGAGCTACTCAATGGCCTGCAACAGTTTGAGCCCGGCATCCGCGGCCTCACGCCGGCCGATGTGATGTACCGCCTGCACAAAAACGACCGTTCGCAGCGCGACCCCGAAACCTACAAGCGCCACATGAGCGCTGGCCTCAAGCCCGGTGGTCGCCACAGCCCCTGGGCCGGCTACTACGTGGTGCTGGAGCCGGGCGGTGAGTCATACGTGGGGGCCGGGCGCTGGGAGCCCGAGCCGCAGCAGCTGGCCCGCATCCGGCAGGAAATCCACTACAACGGCCCCGCCTTCCACGCCCTGCGCCAGCACCCCGAATTCCAGCGCCACTTCCCCGCCGGCCTAGACCCCGCCGACGCCCTCAAAACCGCCCCCAAAGGCTACGACCGCCTCGACCCCGACATTGAGTGGCTGCGCCTCAAGCGCTTCTTTGTATGGCGCGCCATCCCCGATGCCGAGGTGCTGCGCCCCGACTTCCCGGCCCGCGTGCTGGAAGCCTGGCGCGCCGCCCAGCCCTTCGTCCGTTTCCTCAATGAGATTATGAAGGATTAGGGATTATGTGAAAGGCCCCGCCGGGTTACGGCGGGGCCTCTTTTTTTCTGTTCATTCGGGCCTAATCCCTAAAACCTAAACTCTAAAACAGCCCAAACAAGGTGCTGTTGATGCTTTCGATGATGCCGCTCAGGTCTTCGGGGTTGCTCACGTAGTCGAGGTTGTTCACGTCGATGATAAGCAACTTGCCGTGCTTGTAGCCGCTGATCCACTCCTCGTAGTGCTCGTTGAGGTGCTTGAGGTAGTCGATCTTGATGTTGTTCTCGTAGTCGCGGTTGCGGCGCTCAATCTGCTGCACCAGCTTGGGCAGGTCGGCACGCAGGTACAGCAGCAGGTCCGGCGGATCCACCATGCTCACCATCGACTCGAACAGCCCCAGGTAGTTGCGGTAGTCGCGCTCGGTCATCAGGCTGGACTGGTGCAGGTTGGCCGCGAAGATGTGGGCATCCTCGTAGATGGTGCGGTCCTGAATGACGCCCTTGCTGGCCGCCTGCAGCTTTTTGATCTGCTGGGTCTGGCGGAAGCGGCTGTTGAGGAAATACACCTGCAGATGAAACGCCCAGCGCGGCATATCATCGTAGAAATCCTTCAGGTACGGATTGTGGTCGACGTCCTCCAGGAATACTTCCCAGTTGAAATGGTGGGCCAGCTTATTGGCCAGCGTGGTTTTGCCGGCCCCAATGTTGCCGACGATGGCAATGTGCATACGTCTGAGAGAAAAGGCGGCCAGCCGCCTTGGCCCGGCCCGAACCACAAAAGTACACAACCCGCCGCAAGTCGGCAGCAGCTGGCTGCCGGCTTTCCTCGCATATCTATTAAATCCTATATTTACCCCCTCTGTCCTGCCCTTCTTTCCCATGCCGGTCCCTCTTCCCTCCTTCTTTCCGCAGCCCGAATCAGAACACGCGCTTCCGACAGGCACCCAGCAATTGGGCTTCCTGCGCGATGAGCACGGCGCGCCTCTGCTGCGCCAGCTCTACTATGCGCCCGAGCAGCTACTGTGCGGCCAGTGGTTCGGCAACCTCACGGCCGAATCGGTTATTGCAGGCGGCAAAGCCTGCCTGCAGGGTATGCAGCAGCTGCGGCCGGCACTCGTGCTCAACGACAAGAGCGTAGCCACCGGCGACTGGACCGAGGCCTTGGACTGGCTGGAGTATGAATGGTTGCCGCTGGCCCAGCAGTACGGTATGCGGGCCTTCGCCTACGTTTTCTCGCCCGACATGCACAACCAGCTGGCGGCGCTGGAATTCTTCACCCGAGTCCGTCCGCACGTCGCCATCAAGCTCTTCTACGACGCCGACTCTGCCCACGCGTGGCTATTCACGTACCTGTAGCGCATACTGGCCCAAACACAAGCCGCCCCGGCAACGCACTGCAATAGTGTGCTGCCGGGGCGGCGTTTATAGGGGGCCTGCGGGCTTACTCAGCCATTACGCCTTTCACGTCGCGGGCTTTTTCCAGGGTACGGAACTCGCCCTGCCACGACCGGATGCGCACCCGCTCTTCCAGCGGCAGTTGCTCGCGCACCTGCTCGTAGCGGGCATTCAGGCGGCCTAGCACGGCGGAGGCGTTGCTCCAGTCGGCGGCGGTCCACTGGCGGCGCTGGGCGCGAGTGGCCTCGATGAAGCGGCCGTAGAGGTCGGGCAGCTCGGTGGCGCGGGCCCGGCTGATGGTCACGTTTTCACCCAACAGCCTGTTCTGCGACTGTTGCGCGGTTTCGGGCGTGCGGGCGGCGCGGTCGAGGCTGTCCTGGCGGGCCTGCCAGGAGCCGTAGCGCTTCTTCTGGATGTCGTATTCACGCTTGCCTTCCACGGTAAGGCTGTCCACAGCTTTGTCGATGCGCTTACTCTGGCGGTTGAATTCCTCGGTGATGCGCGGCGTTTCGCGGGCTACGTCGTCAGCGACGCGGCTCACTTTGTCGCTTACCCAGTCGGAAAAGATGCGCAGGTCGCGCTCCACGGCCGAGGCCGTGCTGCTGGCCGTAGGGCGGGTGGTGCTGGCGGGCGCTTTCGAGGCTGGCGCTTTGGAAGCAGGCGTTTGCTGGGCCACTGCGGCCGAAGCCGACAACAGTGCCGCGGCCAGTAAAAGGGAAAGTGGTTTCATGAGCATAGGGAAAAACGGGAGAACATCAGCAACGCTGACCGGCCGCCTGGCCGTATGCCTCAACAGGCAACTTCTGGCCCAAAAACGAGTGCGCGGGCGTTTTGGGTTCGGTTTTCCGTTATTTTATGCCGTTTTTGCGGCCTATGTCACGCGTTGAACCTGCTTCTGCTACCATCCGGGCGGCCACCACGGCCGATATTGCCACCATCGTTGCGCTGGCCGAAGCCACTTGGGAGCCCACCTACCGCTTCATCATCTCGAAGGAGCAAATCGACTACATGTACCGCGTGATTTACACGCCAGCCTCGCTGCAGCGCCAGATGACCGAGCAGGGCCACCAGTTTCTGCTGCTGCTGGATGCCGACCAGCAACCGGGCGGCTTTGCGTCGTACTCAGCCAAAGAGTTGGCCGGCGCCTACCACCTCAACAAGATCTACATCCTGCCCTCGCACCAGGGGCAGGGCTTTGGGCAGCGGCTGCTGCGGGCCGTGGAAACGGCCGTGCGCACAGCCGGCGGCCACATCCTGGAGCTGAACGTAAACCGCCACAACCCCGCGCTGGCGTTTTACGAGCACGAAGGCTTTGCCCGGCACCGCGAAGAAGACATTGCCATCGGCCCCTACTGGATGAACGACTACGTCATGCGCAAGGAGTTGCTGTAGCATATTCAGCCTGTGCCGCTCTCCAACCCATCCCAATAACTCCGCTTTGTTTCTCCGTTTTTTTTAACAAGCACAGGCTGAAGCCTATGCTACATTCCTTTTCTTCATGGCCACCACCAAACTCACCGTCCTCAGCAATGGCTCCCTCCGCGTGGAGGGCACCGATATCGAACTAGTAGATGCCCAGGGCCAGCCCTACGGCCTCGGCGGCCGGGAGCGGATCAGCATCTGCCGTTGCGGCCTCAGCAGCCAGAAGCCTTTCTGCGACGGCTCGCACAAAGGCCACTTCGAGCACGACGCCAAAGCTTTCGACCTGCCCGCGCCCAAGCCAGCACCACAGGCGTAATTGCTTACAGCCGTAACGCGAAGTTCCACTTCGCGGGTGGGCCAGAGATGGTAGGGAACATTCTCGCCGATCCTGGTCCACCCGCGAAGTGGAACTTCGCGTTACATAGGGTTGCTGCCGCTTAGAACAGGGAGTTCACGAAGTCCACGTACTCCTGGCGGGCTTCGTCCTGGCTTTTGCCGCGCATGCCGGCCCAGGCGTCATATTTGGCAATGGCTTTGAAGTCGAAACCGCCCGGACGGTCACCGGAAATGTCGCCTTCGCTGCCTTGCTTGTAGAGGGCGTAGAGCTTGAGCAGGGTCATGTTGTCGGGCTTGGCGGGCAGCTCTTTGCTGCGGGCGGCGGCGGCTTCAAATTCTTCGGGAGTGGCCATAAGGCGGAAGGGTGAAGTGGTGGAATGGTGGATTTGGTGCTCTGCCAGGCAGAACCTGTGGCAAAAGATACGGATTGCCGGAAAAATAGGCGGCATGCAGCGTTTTTTCTTCGTGTATCTTTCTCGCATTCTCTCCCACTGTCTTCTTCGCCCTGAGCTCATGCTGAAAAAATTACTCCCCAGCCTGCTAGCCGCCACCTTGCTGCTGCCCGCTACCGCCCTGGCCCAGCGCACCTACCTGCACTGCGGCCGCCTGCTGGATATGCGCTCCGACCGCGCCCAGACCGAAATGACGCTGGTAGTGGAAAAAGGCCTCGTGCTGGCCGTGGAGCGCGGCTACACCACCCCAACCAATGCTACCGACAAGGTCATCGACCTGAAAAACCGCACCGTGCTGCCGGGCCTGATTGACTGCCACGTGCACCTGGAAAGCGAAACCAGCAAAGACCAGTACCTCAAGGAATTCACCCTGAACCCGGCCGACGTGGCCTTCGGCACCCTCGACCACGCCCGCGTGACGCTGCTTTCAGGCTTTACCACGGTGCGCGACCTGGGCGGCTCCGGCGTGAACATTGCGTTGCGCAACGCCATCAACCGGGGGCAGGTGGTGGGGCCGCGCATCTTCACGGCGGGCAAGGCTATATCGGGCACGGGCGGCCACATGGACCCCACCAATGGCTACCGCCAGGATCTAATGGGCATGCCCGGCCCGGCCGACGGCGTGGCCAACGGCCCCGAGCAGGGCCGGCAGGCCGTGCGCGAGCAGTACAAGCGCGGCGCCGATCTCATCAAGATTGCCAGCACCGGCGGCGTGCTGAGCGTGGCCAAAGACGGCAGCAGCGCCCAGATGACCGAGGAGGAAATCCGCACCATCGTGCAGACGGCCCGCGACCTAGGTTTGAACGTGGCCTGCCACGCCCACGGCGCCGAAGGCATGAAGCGCGCCATCCGGGCCGGCGTGACCAGCATCGAGCACGGCACGCTCATGGACGACGAAACCATGAAGCTGATGAAGAAATACGGCACCTGGTACGTGCCCACCATCACGGCCGGCAAGTCGGTGGCCGACTCGGCCAAAATCCCGAACTACTACCCGGCCCTCGTAACGCCCAAGGCCCTGGCCATCGGGCCCAAGCTACAGGGCACGTTTGGGCGGGCCTATAAGGCCGGCGTCAAGATTGCCTTCGGGACGGATGCGGCCGTGTTCCGGCACGGCATGAATGCGCTGGAGTTCCGCTACATGGTGGAGGCCGGCATGCCGCCGCTGGAGGCCCTGCGCAGCGCCACCGTATCGGCGGCGGAGCTGCTGGGCCAGACGGGCAGCCTGGGCACGCTGGAGCCCGGCAAACTGGCCGACGTGGTGGCCGTAGACGGCGACCCGGTGCAGGACATCAACGCCATGCAGCGGGTGCGCTTCGTGATGAAGCAGGGCGTGGTGTATCGTAGCGAGTAGGTCTGCTCTTGGCGAGTGGCCGGCGCAATGCAAGTACCCGGGCGGCCCCGATTGCTGAAAACGGCCGAAGCCGAAACATCTGCGGCCCAGAGCCTGCCTTTCCACCCCCGCCAATTTGCCGGCGCCCGGGTACATCCTGCTGATTTTTGAGCAATTTGCCGGCTCACTCCTATCGGCTATCTGCTGTACTAATGCCTCTTCGCAAGTCTCTTTCCTTTTGGGTGCTGCTGGTTTGCTCCGCCTCTATTCTGCTGACTTCCTTCTGGTATTATCCGCGCTGGAAAAAGCCCCAGACCGAGGCTCTGATCAGCTGGGACGCGTCGGGGTACTACATGTATCTGCCGGCTACGTTTATCTACCACGACCTGAAGAAGCTGGATTTCCTGCCGGCCATCACCCAGAAATACTCGCCCGACCCGTACCAGAACCAGGCCTATCTGGACTCGACCAGCGGCAACCAGGTGATGAAGTATCCGGCAGGGCTGGCCGTGCAAAGCCTGCCGTTTTTTGCGGCCGGCCACCTGGCCGCCAAGACGCTGGGCTACCCCGCCGACGGGTTTTCGGCGCCGTACCAGTTGAGCCTGCAGATAGGCGCGGAGCTGGTAGCTATTCTGGGCTTTGTGCTGGTGTGGTGGACGTTGCGGCGGCGGTTCAGTGAGGAAGCCACGGCCCTGACGCTGGTGGTGCTGGCCCTGGGCTCCAATTACCTCAACTACGCCGCCATCGACTCGGCCATGACGCACAACTGGCTGTTTACGCTGTATGCGGGCCTGATTCTGCTCACTCAGGCGTTCTACAAGCGGCCCACGCTGGGCCGGGCCCTGGCCATCGGCGCGGTGTGCGGCCTGATGGCCCTGACCCGCCCAACCGAAGTGCTGGCCACGCTGATTCCCATTCTGTGGGGGCTGCGGCCCGACCGGCAGGTGCTGGCGGCCCGGCTGGCGTTCTGGCGCCGGCACCTGCCGCACCTGCTGCTGGCCGGCCTGGCGGGCGCGGCTATCGGCAGCATCCAGCCGCTCTACTGGCACTACGTGACGGGGCGCTGGCTGGTGTACAGCTACGGCGACCAAAGCTTCAGCTGGCTGCGCCCCCACCTCTACGACGGTATCTTCAGCTTCCGCAGCGGCTGGCTGACGTACTCGCCGCTGATGGCCGTGGCTTTGCTGGGCTTCGGGGCGTTGTGGCGGCGCTACCCCGAGGTGTTCTGGGCCATGCTGATTTACTCGGTGCTGTTTATCTACGTCACGTTTGCCTGGGACATCTGGTGGTACGGCGGCTCGTTGGGGCAGCGGGCCATGGTGCAGAGCTACCCCGTGCTGGCCTGGCCCATGGCCGCGGCTATGAGCTGGCTGCTCGCCCAGCGGGTGCGCGTGGCGGCCTTTACCGTGCTGCTGCTGCTTGGTATCTACTACAACCTCTGGATGACGCACCAAGCCCACGGCGGCTCCGGCCTGATTGCGGCCGGCGAGATGACCCGCCCGTTTTTCTGGCAGGTGGTGGGCCGCAACGCCGTGCCGGTTTCCACGTTCTGGCTGCTCGACAACCCCGACCAGCTGGTGAATGACTCCAACCGCAAAAACGTGCGGGAGCTGTGGCACACCGATTTCGAGCAGGACACCACGGCCGGCTGTGGCACGCCCGCACTACAGGGCCGCTGCTCGCTGGCCCTCGACCAAACCCACCAATCCAGCCCCGACTACCGCATCAACATCTTCCAGAATGACGTGCAGTGGGTGCGGGTGCGCGCCCGCGCCAAATGCGTGCAGAAGGAATGGGACACCTGGAAGATGACCCAGCTGGTGGTCAGCTACCGGCAGGGCGACGACAAGGTGAAGGAAGGCTTTATCCGGCTGCAGCGCGTAGTCGGCCAGGACTGGCCCGCCGAGGTCTACCTCGACCTGCAGGCACCGCGCAACCAGTCCTACGACAACATCCGGGTGGCCTTCTGGAACGCCGACGGCCCCCAGCGCATCCTCATCGACGACGTACGGGTAGAGGCGTTTGAGAGGTGATTTTGGTGATGGAGTGATGGGGTGATGGGGTGATGGGGTGAATCGTGACAGGTAAAATAAGAACGTCATTCCGAGCGGAGCGAGGAATCTCGCCAGCGTGGTAACTCGGGTCGTCCCAACGTCAGCACACGAGATTCCTCGCCCCGCTCGGAATGACGTTCTTATTTTACCTGTCACGATTCACCCCATCACTTCACCACCCAAACTCACTCCTTCTTCGCCTTCGTCAGCATGAGCTTGAGGTTGAGCCGCACGATGTCGCCCATTGAGCGGCAGCGGCGGAACTGGTCGGTGTGGTGGTGCAGGTTCAGCTGGGCTTTCAGCTGCTCCACCTTCTCCGGCGGCGACACCTCGTCGCGGCGGAGGCAGTCGATGAGGTCTTTGAGGCGGTAGCGCTCCGAGCGGGCCCGGCGGGCCATCAGGGCGCGCTCCTCGGTCTGGTACTGGCGGGTGGTTTCGGCGTTGAGCAGACGGCTGCAGAGTTGCACCACGGCCCGGTTGTCCTTGAAATACTGGGGCAGGTACATGGTCTTTTTGCCCTCGTAGCACTGCTGGTCGAAGTCGATGGCCCGCACGCGGTACTGCTCATCTTCAAAGTCGGGCGTCACGTCGATGACGTAGTTGTAGGCCCGCATATCGCCCAGCAGGCGTGCAAAGCACCGCTCGTTGAACTTCACAAACTCCTTGGCGATGCGCACCTGGTTGAGGTGCGGGGCCGCCAGCCGGTCGCGGATGAAGTCGTCGCCGGGAATGCCCACAATGTGCTCCTCGATGATGGTGTCGCCGAAAACGAGGTAGTTGAGGCTGTTGGGCGAGAGCAGGTGCTCCAGCTCCAGTCCGTACACCCGCGAGGCGTCGGCGCGCTTCACGTAGAAGTAGTCGTAGTTGTCGTTGAGCTGGTTGACGATGCGCACCCGAAACGGGTTGGAGTTGCCGAAACGGCAGTAGTCCACCCGGTCGGCCAGCAGATGCTCCGTGAAGCTCAGGTCGCCCCCGGTTTTCAGGATGGCGTACACCTCGGCCAGGCCGGTGCCCAGCTCGCGCAGGGTCTGGGGCTCGTAGAACACGGTTTCCCACATCGTGTCGCGGCCCTGGCGGTCGGCCAGCGGATAGGAGCCGCTGCTACGCGTGAGGTCCTGGTACGTGACGGGCAGCGTGGCTTCGCGGTCGTAGTGCTGCAGGTAGGTTCGGAGCGGCGCCTGAATGGCGTAGGTGATTTTCTTTTTGGTGATAAGCGTCACGGGTGGGCAGAGCTGGAACGGTGGGATGGAAGGCGCGGCGGCAGCGGCCGGAAACCGCACAAGTTCAGGGGCTTCGGCTGGAGCCGGGCGGCAAGGTATTGTGTTTTGGAAACCTGCGCTTTGCTTATACGCAGAACCCGCGGCCAAACGCCCACGCCGTTACGGCTTCCCGGCCTCAATCCCTTAACTTCGCTGCGGGCCACCTCAAGACGCTGCCCTTCTGCTATGAAAAAACAGTTTCTCCTCTTGTTGTGTCTGGTGCTGCTGGTTCCGGTTACGTCGCCGGGCTGGGGCTTTTTTGCGCACCGCACCATCGCGCAAATTTCCATCTATGCGCTGCCCGCCAGCATGCAGTCGTTCTATTTCCGGCACATGAAGGAAATCGTGCGCCTGTCGACAGCCCCCGACGAGCGGCGCGACACCGACCCCACCGAGGCCAGCAAGCACTTCATCGACCTCGACCACTTCGGCGACAACCCCTTTGGGGCTATGCCTAAGGCCTGGGAGAAAGCCGAGGCCAAGTACACGGCCGACACCCTGCGCAAGTACGGCACCGTGCCCTGGACCATCATCGACGTGAAAGACCAGCTTACCACGGCCTTCAAGCAGCGCGACACGGTGGCCATTGTGCGGCTCTCGGCCGAGCTGTGCCACTACGTGGCCGATGCCTATGTGCCGCTGCACACCACCGAAAACTACGACGGCCAGCTCACTAACCAGGCCGGCATGCACTCGCTCTGGGAAAGCAAGCTGCCCGAGCGCCACATTGCCGAGTACAAGCTGGATTCGGAGCCGGCCAAGTACGTGAAGGAGCCGCTCAACGACGTGTGGAAGGTGCTGCAGGAATCGTACGGCTTCCTGGGCGAAACCTTCGACCGGGAAGAGAAAGTGACCCGGCAGTTTACGCCCGAAACCAAGTACAGCTTCTCGCATAAGTTCGGCAAGACCCGCCGCTTCTACTCCGATGCCTTTGCCGATGCCTACCACAAGGAAGTGGGCGGCATGGTGGCCTTCCGCCTGAAGCTGGCCCCCACGTTTATCTCGTCGTTGTGGCTGACGGCCTGGAAGGACGGCGGTAGCCCCAACCTCAACGAGCTGATGGCCCGCAAGCCCGAAAAGGCCGACAAAGATTCGCTGGATGCGCAGCTGAAAGTGTGGAAAGACAACGGCCTGGTGCCCCAGCAGCTGCTACTGGCCCTGCAGAAGCAGGCCGTGGTAGTGCAGGCCGACCAGATCAACGCCGCCACCGACATGGCTCCGCCTACCCTGGAAACCACTTCACCGGCCCCCGCCCCTGCCGCGGCGCCCAAAGCTGCCACGGCCGGCACCCCAGCGCCAGCCGCCCGGCCCTCGGAAAAAGGCCCGGAAAAGGTGAAGATCAAAACCAAGTCGGCCGACGGCGGCACCACCAAAACCAAGGATAAGGAGCCCGCCCGCAAGAAGAAGGCGGCCCAGAAAGACGACGGCTGGGATGCACCGGCCGGTTCGGGCTGGTAGACTACCGGCCACCCTGCTACCTTTGGCGTCGGCCGGGTTCCGTGCGGAGCCCGGCCGACGCGTTTGTTTTTCCCGCTCTCCGTCCTGTTTTTCGGTTATGCTCTCCTTCCCTCCTTCGGCCCGAACGGGCACTCTGCGCGGTGCGCTGCTGCTGGCCGCGGCCAGCCTGACGCTGCCGGCCTGCAACCGCCAGCAGCCCGTGGATGAAACGGCCGCGCCCGTCATATCGAACGAGAAGCCTACCCCCGGCCCGTCCCTGCTGTCGTTGGCCGACAGCAGCGCGACGGCCCTGCTGCTGCCCTACGGCCGGCAGTATCCGGCCTCGGGCGTGGTGCTGCACACCCGCCACGGCGATATTCGGGTGAAGCTCTACGATGATACGCCCATCCACAAAGCCAACTTCCTGCTGCTCTCGCGCCGGGGTGTGTTCGACGAGTCGGTATTCAACCGCGTGGTCAAGGGCTTTGCCGTGCAGGGCGGTAGCTCCGAGCACCGCACCATCCGGCTGAACCGCTACCGGCTGCCACCCGAGCTGCGCCCGGCCCACTTCCACCGGCGCGGCGCCCTAGGCATGGCCCGCTACGACGACGAGCAGAACCCCGGCAAGCTCTCCTCCAGCACTGATTTCTACTTCGTGCAAGGCTCCACCATGACGCCCGCCCAAAGCCAAGCCATGGCCGGCCGGCCGCTCACGCCCGAGCAGCAGCGCGCCTACGCCACCGTAGGCGGCGTGCCTTCCTTGGATGGCCGCTACACCGTGTTCGGCGAAATCACCGAGGGCCTCGACGTTATCGACAAAATAGCCAACGAGCCCGTCGACGCCTACAAATGGCCTCTTAAAGACGTAGGTATCCGGGTGGAAATCCTGCCGTAAAGTGGCTTACCGTTTTACCGTCAGGTAAGACCGTCATGCAGAGGCCGGAGGCCGAAGCATCTCGCTAGTGTGGTAGAATCAATTTACCATACTGGCGAGATGCTTCGGCCTCCGGCCTCTGCATGACGGTCTTTTTGGGTTTAGCTACTGCATACGCCAACCACGCTACGGCCGCCGCACTTGTATCAGCTGGCTTTTCGTGACGTCGCCGGGCTGGAGCTGGAGTAGCTCGCGCAGCTCGGCGCGGGTGTAGACGATGGTTTTGGGGGTGGGCTCGAAGGCCAGCTGGCGCAGGTCGGCGTCGGGGCTGGGCGAGTCCTGGCGGGCAGGGTGCAGATACACGCTGTCGGGCGCGACGCGGAACAGGTGGTAGAAGTAGTAGCGCGGGGCCGGGCTGCCCTGGGGCTGAAACTGCACCACGTACACGTCGCCCACCCGCGGGTCGTCCACCTGCTCCTGCACACTCTCCGAACCGGAACAGGCGGCCAGCAGCGGCAGCCACGCAAGCAAACGAAACATCTTAAGCATGGCAGCAAGTTAGGCAAGTACGCCCGATTGCCGGTCTGGAAACCGGCCATTGGGCCGTGGCGGCGCGGGGTGGGATGGCTGCTGCGCATCTTCCGGTCGGAGGCCGGGGTGGTTTGGCGGCCACCGGTCGTCGCGGCTGTGCCGCATAGACCGGGGCCAGTTACCCCCAAACACAAAAAAGGCGGCCCACGCTGTGCGGGCCGCCTTTTAGCAATTCAACTATTCGGCAATCAAGCCATTCAGCCTACCAGATTTTGGCACGCTCGGACTGCACGCGCACCATCTTGGCGTCTTCTTTGCAGCCGAAGGCCTCGTAGAACTGGGGCATATTCATGAGCGGGCCGTTGGTACGGAACTGGGCCGGCGAGTGCGGGTCGGTCATTACCTGCTGGCGCAGGTACTCCGGCCGGGCGTTGGTGCGCCAGATCTGGGCGTAGGCCAGGAAGAAGCGCTGCTCGGGCGTCAGGCCATCGTACTTGGGCCGCTCGTTGCTGCCGTACTGTTTCTGCAGCTGCTTTTGCAGGGCGGTGTAGGCAATGTTGAGGCCGCCCAGGTCGGCGAGGTTTTCGCCCATGGTCAGCTTGCCGTTCACGTACACCGAGTCCAGCGGCGAGAAGGCATCGAACTGCTTGCCGACAATGGCGGCGCGGGCGTCGAACTTCTCGGCGTCTTCCTTGGTCCACCAGTCTTTCAGGTTGCCCTCGGCGTCGTACTGCCGGCCCTGGTCGTCGAAGCCGTGCGTGATTTCGTGGCCGATAACCGCGCCCATGCCGCCGTAGTTTACCGCGTCATCGGCTTTAGGGTCGAAGAACGGGGGCTGCATGATGCCGGCCGGAAACACGATTTCGTTCATGCTCGGGTTGTAGTAGGCATTCACCGTGGGCGGGGTCATGCCCCACTCCTTGCGGTCAATCGGCTTGCCAAACTTCTTCACGTTGTCGTTGATGGCCCACTCGCGCGAGGCCAGCACGTTCTTCAGGTACGATTCGCGCGAGATGGTGAGGGCCGAATAGTCCTTCCACTCATCGGGATAGCCAATTTTCACGGTGAAGGCGTTCAGCTTCTTCATGGCTTCCACCTTGGTGGCGGGGCTCATCCATTCCAGCTGCTGAATGTGCTCGGCCAGGGCCGCCTTGATGTTATCCACCATGGCCATGGCCTTCTGCTTGGCTTCGGGCGTGAAGGCCTTGTCCACGTAGAGCTGGCCGAAGGCCTCGCCCAGGGCGCCATCGGTGGAGCGCAGCATGCGCTTCCAGCGGGGCTGCTGCTTCTTGGCGCCGGTCAGCACCTGCGTGAACTTGAAGCTTTCATCCGAATACGCCTTAGGCAGCGCCGACGAAACCGACGTTACCAAGTGCCAGCGCATGTAGGTTTTGAGGTCGGCCAGCGGCTCGGCCTTCATCATGGTGCTTACTTCCTTGAAGAAAGCCGGCTGGCCCACAATCACCTCCTTGGCCGCGCCCAGGCCCATCTGCTGGAGCACCACGGGCAGGTTCAGGTTCGGAAACTGCTTGTTGGCCGCCGCCACCGTCATCTTGTTGTAGTTGGCGTAAGGGTCGCGCAGGTCTACGCGGCTCTTGCTGGCCTTGGCCATGCGCGTTTCGAGGCGCAGCACCGTGGCGGCGTTCTTGGCGGCCGCAGCGTCGTTGTCGCCGAGCATCTTGAACGTGTTGACCAGGTAGGTCATGTAGGCCGTGCGGATGCCTTTCGAGCGGGCGTCGTCCTTGAGGTAGTAGTCACGGTCGGGCAAACTCAGGCCGCCTTGGTACAGGTTTACGGCGTACTGGGTGCTGATTTTGTCGTCCTGGCCAACGTAGCCGTTGAAGAAGGCACCGGTCTGGATTTTCTGGGCCCGAACCACGGCGCTCTGCAGGCCTTTCAGGTCTTTGATGCCGTCGATGCGGTCCAGCTCAGGCTTGAGGAACTTCAGGCCAGCGGCTTCAATAGCCATCGAGTCCATGGCCGTGGCGTAGTAGTCGCCTACTTTCTGGGCGTTGGTGCCTTTGGCAGCCGAGGTATTGGCGGCGGCCTCGTCCAGAATCTGACGCATTACGGCGTTGTTCTTGTCGGCCAGCTCGTTGAAAGAGCCCCAGCGCGTTTCAGCAGCCGGAATCGGGTTGTTTTTCAGCCAGGAGCCCGAGGCGTACTGGAAGAAGTTGTCGCAGGGCGAAACCGACAGGTCGCGGTTGGCCACGTTCAGGCCAATGCCGGGCACAACGGGGGCTTCCGTGGGGGTGGACGGCATGGCAGCCGGGGCCGTAGTGGCGGCCGTAGGCGCCGTGCCGGAAGCGCAGCCCGCCAAGGACAGGCCCGTGGCAGCCAGGGCGGCCAGGGTCAGCGTATTGCGGTTTTTCATGGGAATTTGATTGGTGGAAAGGCAGTTTGCAGGTGCCAAAGTAAGCGGAAACTGCCAATTGGTGCGCCGCCCGCAATAGCACGCCGCAAAGACGTGGTTGGTTTTGGCCGAGTTGCACGCCTGGCAGGTCAGTTGTAATACACGCACCAGGGCGGCAGTTCCAGGTGGTGCGTGAAGCGCTGCGGCAGCCATTCGTGGCCCTGGTTTACCTCGCCCTTCACCAGCAGCACCGCCCGTTGCTGCTGCAACGAGTCCAGAGTAGCTGGGGCCGTAGAGGCCGCCATGTCCAGCCAGGTGCGGCGCCAGGCGGCAGTGGTTTCAAACTGCGTTTCGCGCAGCAGATTGTGGTTGCCGGCATACAACGACACCGGCACGCGCCCCTGCGCAAACGCCAGGGAGGGCAGCAGCTCGTTGTAGACCAGCACCGGCCGGCTACCTAGCCCATGCGCCTGCAGCAGCGCCGCCACCGGCCGCGTTCCGTTGAATTTTACTTCATTCTGCCGGAAAACGGGCTTGGCCGCCGCAACCAGCGTGGCCGTGAAGATGGCCGCGGCCGGCAGCAGTTGCAGGGCCATGGGCAGCCGGCTGCCGCGCCACACGCTCAGCGCCAACGCCAGCAGGCCCACTACGGGCAGAACAGCGGCCGCGGGCGACAGGGCAAGCTTCAGCGGCTCGGCCACAGCCGGCAGTACGGCCAGCGCCAGCAGCAGCAGCGCCCACAGCGCCAGAAAGCCGCGGTGCCAGCGGCGCGCAGCGGCTTCGGGCAGCGCGTGCAGGTAGTAGGCCGTAAGCAGCGCCACGCCCGGGAACATGGGCAGCACGTACAGCAGCAGCTTGGACTGTGACAACGAGAAGAACACGAGCGGCACCACCACCCAGAACACCAGCACGTTGCGCCACAGCTGCGGCAGCGCCTTCCAGCGCGTCCGGATGGCCTGCACTACCAGCAGCACCGCCCACGGCAGGCTGGTGGCGGGCGCCAGCACCAGATAAAACCACCACGGCTTGGCTCGCCCGAAGGCCTCGGCATTGGCAAACCGCTCTACGGTGTGCCCCACCAGGAAATAGCGCAGAAACGCCGGATTCTCGCGCATCAGCAGCAGGTACCAGCTCAGCCCCACCAGCACAAACAGCCCGAGGCCCAGCGCGTGGTGCCAAGTGAAAGGCCGCCGCGCCTGCCCGCGCCATGCGTAGTGCCCCGCCACCGCCATCAGCGGCAGTACAAAGCCGACCGGCCCTTTGGTGAGAAACGCCAGCCCCAGCCCTAGCCAGAACAGGTACATGCCCCACCAACGGCCGTCGTGGTAGTGGCGCAGGATGCCGTAGGCGGCGGCCAGCTCCAGCGTGGCCAGGTAGGCATCGGTCGTGACGTTGAGGGCCGACACCAGCACCACTGGCAGCGTACCGTAGATGATAGCCGCCGTGCGGGCCCGGGTCTGGTCGCCGCCAAAAAACAGCTTGCCCAGGCCATACACCAGCAGCACCTGTGCCAGCACGGCCAGCACCGGCAGCAGCCGCACACCCAGCGCCGTGGGCCCCGCTATAGCCAGCGCGGCGGCCGTAAGCCAATACGTGAGGGGCGGCTTATGAAAATGCCCGATACCCAGCAGCCGCGGGTGCAGCCAGTCGTGGCTGGCCAGCATTTCGCGCCCGATTTCGGCGTAGCGTGCCTCGCTGCTTTCCAGCGGCCCCCAGGCATTCAGGCCCGCTAACAGGCTGGCGGCCAGCAGAAGCAGAAAGCCCCACAGCCAGTAGCGGGAATACGAAAAGGCACCGGCGGAAGTAGGCAAAGGCTGATTCATTAAAACAAACTTAAAACAAAGGGCGCGTCGTTGCGTCTATTCTGGGCCGGGGTTGAGGGAGGCCACGGCAACGGCCCGCAGCCTGCATGGCGCGGGCCTGCCCGTTAGTTGCCGAACTTGCCGACCTTTGGCGGATTCATTCTATCGCTGCTGCATGCGTACTGTATTAGTGACCGGCTCGGCCGGCTTTATTGGCTCTCATCTCAGCGAGCGGCTGCTGGCCGACGGCTACCGCGTAGTCGGCATCGACAATTTCGACCCGTTCTACGGCCAGACTATCAAGGAGAGTAACCTGGCCGCGCTGCGGCAGCACCCGCACTTTAGCTTCTGCCAGGCAGATCTGCGGCAGGGCACGGCGGCGCTGCAGGCAGCACTGCCGGCTGCGTTTGCGTACGATGCCGTGGTTCACCTGGCCGCCAAGGCCGGCGTGGGCCCCTCGCTGCGCGAGCCGGCAGCCTACATGGAAAACAACGTGCTGGGCACCACCCACCTGCTGGAATGGATGCGGCAGCAGGAAGTCAAGACGCTGGTATTTGCGTCGTCGTCGTCGGTGTACGGCAACACGCCGCGCACGCCGTTCCGGGAAGAAGAGTCGCTGCTGGCGCGCAGCATCTCGCCCTACGCCGCCAGCAAGCTGGCCGGCGAAGCCCTCACCTTCACCTATCATCATCTGTATCAGCTGAGCGTGCTGAATGCGCGCTTCTTCACGGTGTATGGCCCGCGCCAGCGCCCCGATCTGGCCATCCATAAGTTTGCGCGCCTGCTGCGGGCCGGCCAGCCCATTCCGGTGTACGGCGACGGCAGCATGGCCCGCGACTACACCTTCGTGGCCGATACCGTGGATGGCATCGTGCGCGGGCTGGAGTACCTGCTGGCCCACCCCGGCACCTACGAAACCGTGAACCTGGGCAACAGCCAGCCGGTGCCGCTGCTGGAGCTGGTGGCCGCCATCGGCGAGGCCGTGGGCGTGGCGCCGGTGCTGCAGTTCCAGCCCACCCAGGCCGGCGACGTGGATATAACCTACGCCGACAACGAAAAGGCCGCCCGCCTGCTGGGCTACCAGCCGCAAACCACTCTGGCCGAGGGCTTGCGGCAGTTTGTTGGCTGGCTGGATACTCAGGCTGCCCCGTCCGAACTGGCCCCGGCCGCTCTCACTCCCCGTTCCTAGCGCCTGATGTCCACCGGTTTGTTTGCTGATTTCGAGAGCCCGCGGCTGCGCGTGGCTTTGGTGGCGCTGGTGTGCGCCTTTTCCTTTTTCGTGAACCTGGGCCAGGCCGAGGTGAACCTGATGGAAGCCCGCAACTTCGTGGCGGCCCGCGAAATGGCAGCCGGCGGTTCCTGGATCATCCCGACCATGAACGGCGCGCTGCGCCTAGCCAAACCGCCCCTGCCAACCTGGGCCGTGGCCGGCGTCATCAAGCTCACCCACCAGCCAGCCAACCCGGCGCTGCTGCGGCTGCCCGCGGCCATCATGTCGACGCTGCTGGTGTTTTTCTTCTGGGGCTTGCTGCGCGAGCTAACCCGGCAGCTGCCCGGCGAGACTGAGGCCCCGGGCCGCACCGCCTGGCTGGGGGCCCTGGTGCTGGCCAGCAGCCTGCTCATGATTACGGTGGGGCGCGAAGGCCACTGGGACATTTTCGCCAACAGCCTGATGGTGGGCACGCTCTGGGCGCTGGCCCGGGCCTGGAACGCGGCCAAAGGCAGCGGCGGGTGGTTTGCGCTCAGCGGCCTGCTGCTGGGCGGCGCCATCCTCAGCAAAGGCCCCGTGACGCCCTACGCTATGCTGCTGCCGTTTCTGGTAGCCTTTGGGGTGCCACGCCTGCACCCAGAGCGCGGCCCGCTCACGTCCGCCCGCAAGCGCGGCCTGCTGCTGCTGGCGGCGCTGGGGCTGCTGGTAGGGCTGGCTTGGCCGACGTATCTCGCCGTTCAGGATATGGTGGCGCCGGCCGCGCTGGCCGTGGCCCGGCTGGAGGCCACCTCGTGGGTGGAGCGCCACTCCCGCCCGTTCTGGGACTACTGGAACTTCGCAGTGTTTGCCGGCATCTGGGCGCCGGTGGCGTTGGCGGTGCTGGCGGTGCGGTTTGCGCGGCCCCGCGCCGGCCGCTACGTGCCCTACACCACCGCGCTGGCTTGGCTGCTGCTTTCCCTGCTGCTACTGAGCCTCGTGCCCGAGAAAAAGGAGCGCTACATGCTGCCCCTGATGCCGCCGCTGGCTATTCTGATGGCGGGGCTGCTGCGCCACTTTGAAACCGTGCTGCGCCAAAACCCCACGCAGCAGCCCGAAACCCGGCTGCTCCGCATCTGGGCTGGCCTGCTGACGCTGCTGTTTGCGCTGGTGCCGGTGGCAATGGCCGTGGCAAACCTGCCGGGCTTTGGCATCGGTTCGTTGCCGTTTGGCTGCGCGCTGGTGCTGTTCTGGGGGCTGGCCGTGGTGCTGGGCCGCACATTGCGCCAAGTAGTGCGGCCAGTGTTTGTGATGGGCGTGGCGCTGACGGCCATGGCGGTGCTGGTGTCGCTGATTCTGCCGGCGCATGCGGTGTGGTCGGAGCGCAAGGCTGAGCCGGGCCTGCGCCGCTCCGATGCCTTGCAGCACAACCCGGCGCTGGCCCGCTTGCCCTGGTACACGCTGGAAGAGCTGCACATCAAGGAAGTGTGGCGCGCCGGCCGCGCCGCGCCCTCCTGGCCCCGCTCCGCCGACTCCGTATTGCTGCGCCCCACCCGCCCGATAGCCGTACTCACCGGCTCGAAAATAGCCCGGCAGCTGCCCGCCACCTGGCGCAACCAGGTCCGCCTGCACGTCGTCGACAGCTTTTACCTCGACCGGAACCGCGACGGCGGCTTCTGGCGCGTATTCATCGTAGAGCCGAAATAAGTTGTTAGTTGCCAGTAGCGCGAACTTTGTAATTCGCGTCCCCGCACCGTTGCAATTGCGTGAACAGCGCGGAGACGCGAACTACAAAGTTCGCGCTACTGGCAACTACCCCTGCTGCTCACGGCGCAGGAGCACGATGTTGCGGGCGTAGACCACGGTACCGAAAATGTTTCCCACAATCAGCACTATATCAACGGGGCGGCGCAGGATGGCGTAGGTCAGAATCATCACTGAGCCCACCAAACTCACCACCCAGAAGCTCAGCGGCAGCACCGACTCGCCCTTGCGCTCTGAGTACAGCCACTGGTACACAAACCGCAGCAGAAACACGGCCTGTCCTACCGCGCCCAGCAGCAGCACGCCGGCCGGAATGCCGTGGCTGAGCATGGCCCGCAAACTAAAATGCTGGTTGCCAACGGCAAACCACCCCAGCATAGCCAGCGGAAACACATAGGCCCCCACCCGAAACGGCGCGCTCAGCTTGCGCCACTCGCCCAGCAGCTGCAGGTTGCGGATGTAGATGGCGTAGCTGACCAGCTGCGCGGCCAGAATCACGGGGTCCTGGCGCAGCATGCCGTAGATAATCATCAGAAACGACGAAATCAGGCTGATCTGCCAGAACAGCGTGGGTACCAGCACCCGCTTGGCCCGCTCGCTCTGCACCCATTGCAGTACAATGCGGCTACTGAACAGCAGCTGCGAGGTAAGCCCGATACCTAGCGCTACCTGCGTGGCACTAAGCATGCGCTTCGGGGCGGTGCTGCTCCCCTATTTCGTAGTTTTTCCAGCGGCTCCGGATCCAGCGGAAGCCAAACGTGTCCACCAGCGGCTTCCAGGCGCGGTTCCAGAGGTTGTACTTGGCCGTGCCGGCGAAGCGTGGGAAGTGCCGCACCGGCAGCTGCTTCACGCGGCCGCCCTGCAGCTGCACCAGCGCCCCCAGGAAGCGGTGCATGCCATGGAACAGCGGCAGGCGCCGGGCATACTCAATCTTCATGATTTTCAGTGGGCAGCCGGTGTCCTCGATGCCGTCGTTGATGAGCGTGCGGCGCACGGTGTTGGCAATTTTCGAGGACAGCTTCTTCACCACCGTATCCTGGCGCTTGGCCCGGATGCCGTTCACCATATCGTACTCGGGCAGGAACTCGAAGAACTGCAGAAAGTCCATCGGTGTGGTCTGGATGTCGGAGTCGATGTAACCCACCAGCGTGGTGCGGCAGTGGTCGATGCCGGCTTTGATGGCCGTGCTCAGGCCCCGGTTTTCGCTCAGGCTGATGAAGTGGTAGACCGGGTTCTGGCGCGTGATGTCGCGCAGCAGGGCCAAAGAGCCGTCCTTGGAGCCGTCGTTGATGAACAACACGGTGGTGGGCACGGGCGTCTGGGCCAGAAATTTATCCATCTCCACCACAAACTGCGGCAGGCTTTCTTCTTCGTCGTACACCGGCACGAGCACGGTGAGGGTTTGCTGGGAAAGATACGTGGCAGCAGCGGGCGGTTGGGGCATAAGCAATAGGGCAGATCAGAAAATCAGCGGCAAAGATACGCAACCCATACTGGCAGATTCGGCCCGAAGTTGCAGCCACCCCAATCTGGGGCAGCCACAATATTCGCCATCCAAGTTCGTATAGGGTTACGTCTCTGTTTCTACTGCTATTTTTACATCCGTATGCCTGCTTTCTATGCGCTGGCGCTGAGCGCCGCCACCCTGCTGTCTGCCCCCGACACCATCCTTGCTACCACCCCACCCCAGCAGATCATCAAGCTGGGCATACAGGGCTTCGGGCCTGGTTTCTATGCCCTGACCTACGAGCGGCAGCTGTCAACCCAGTGGTCGGTGATAGGCAGTGTGGGCTACTTTGGCTACTCGCAGCGCAGCGGCACCATCTTCTACGACTACGATGGGAGCATCGTGGAAGACAACTACACAACGCGGGAGCGGTTCTATAATACCAACGTGCAGCTGCGCCGCTACTTCCGGCGCCACAAAATCCGGCCGCTGGCCGGCTGGTTTGCGGCCGCCAACCTGCACACCTACCTGCGCAACAGCAGAGAGCAGCACTCCCGCTACACCAACCTGAACTACAACCGCTCCCGCACCACCGCGCAGGTGCAGTTCCTGCTGGGCCGGCAGTCGTCGTTGGGCCGCCGCCTGACGCTCGACAGCTACCTGGGCCTGAACCTGCGGCGGCGGCAGTCAGCCTCGCTTAACAGCACGGGGGGCGTGTGGCTTGAGGGCGGTGTGGGCCTGCAGGTGGGCTATCGGTTCCAGCCGCTGGCCCGCCGCTAGCGTTTGCGCTAACGCCGGCGCTGGCATGGGCGGCGCGCAGGCCCTACCTTTACAGCCCATGCCACCGCTCTACAACCGCCGTTCCGAACCGGGTTTGCCGGCTACTCCGCCGCCGCCCATGGCTTTGCCGCTGGCCGAGCTGCTGCTGCGCGTGAAGCAGACCCTGACCGAGCGGTTTGCCGACTCTTATTGGGTGGTGGCCGAAATTGCCGACCTCACGCTGCCGCGCTTTGCCGGCGCCCACTGCTACCTCACCCTCACCGACCAGCACCAGACCGGCCGCGGCGCCCAGCTCAAGGCCCAGGCCCGCGCCACCATCTGGAGCCAGCGCTACCAGCAACTGGCCCCGGCCTTCGCCGAGCACACCGGCCAGGAGCTGCGCCCGGGCCTGAAAATCATGCTGCGGGTGCAGGTGAAGTTCCACGAGCAGTACGGCCTGAGCCTCGACGTGCTGGCCCTCGACCCCACCTACACCGTAGGCGAGTTGGCCCGGCAGCGCCTCGAAACTATCCGCAAGCTCGAAGAAAAAGGCTTGCTGGAGCGGCAGCGGGCGTTGCCGCTGCCCCTGGCCCCGCAGCGGCTGGCCATCATCTCGTCGCCGACGGCGGCGGGCTTCCAGGATTTCGTGCGCCAGCTGGAGGAGTCAGCGTATGCGTTTTCGCTGGCCTTGTTTCCGGCCGCCATGCAAGGCGACGACGCCCCGGCCAGCATCCGGACGGCGCTGGACGCCATCCGGCCCCACCGCCAGCAGTTTGATGCCGTGGTGATTATCCGGGGCGGGGGCTCCAAAACCGATTTACTGGCCTTCGACGATTACGGGCTGGCGGCGGCCATTGGCGCGTTTCCGCTGGCCGTGCTCACCGGCATCGGGCACGAGCGGGACGAGGCCGTGGTGGACATGGCTGCGCACCTGGCCCTGAAAACCCCTACCGCCGTAGCCGCCTTCCTCTCCGACCGGCTGGCCCGCCTCGATGCCGTGTTTGAGGGCTACGGCGCCCGGGTGCAGGAGCTGGCCCAGCAGAGCCTCTACGCCGCCGCCGCCCACCTGGATAGACTGGGGCGCCGCACCCACCAAGCCGCCCAAAGCTGCCTACACGACCATCATTCGGCGCTGCGTCAGCGCGTGCGCGCTACGGCGCCGCTGGCCCGGCAGCGCCTGCGGCAGCAGGAGCTGCTGCTCAGCCAGCAGCGCCAAGCTCTGCAGCGGGCCGCCCACCACGCCGCCGAAGGCCAGCACCGCCACCTGCGCCGCCTGGGCCAGCTGCTGGCCCGGCGCTTCCGCTATTTGCACCGCCGCCGCCGCGAGCAAGTGCTCACGCGCCGCTTCCAGCTGCAGCTGGCCGCCGAGCGCCTGCTACACCGCGCCGAAATCCGGCTGCTGGAAATGGCGAGGAAGTAATGAGGTGATGAAGTGATGAGGTCATCACCCTATCACCTCATAACCCCATCACCCCATCACCTCATAACCCCATCATACAAAATCACCTAAATGGAAACCACCTACCGCGACGCCATAGCAGAACTGGAAACTATTCTGCGGGCCCTGGAAACCGACACCGTGGACGTAGACGAGCTAACGGCCCGCGTGCAGCGCTCGGCCACGCTCATTCGCCTGTGCAAGCAGAAGCTGCGCACCGCCGAAGACGCCATCGACCGGGTATTCGAGAACCTCGACCAGGACGAGGAACTGCCCGAGCCTGAAGCCCCCGCCCCTACGCCACCCGCCAAGCGCGCCCCCAAAACCCCGCGCGATATCAGCGGCGGCCTGCTGTTTTAGCAGCTGCCGAAGCCGGCAACAGGCATTGCGAAAAAAGGAGGCTTGCATACAATGATGTTTGCCCTATATTTGAATGGGGCAAATCAGTGCAGCTTTTGTCCCATTCCGTTCTGCTCCTCTACACACCGCTTACCTGTTGCGCATGAATCCCCCACTCCACTCCGACGACGAAGAGGCAACCATCGGCCAATCCATCACCCTCGACGAGGCCAAAGCCTGGACTGCCACCTACCAGCACGATAATCCGGACCAGTTGCGCTCGGTGTACTTCTCCAACAGTGTCTTCACCGAACTGATGGCCCAGCCCAACACCAAGGGCATTCGCATCTACCTGGCTAACAACGGCAACGCCGACACCATGGTGCTGGTCAGTGCCAACTCCACCGCTGACTTGGTAGACGAAGGCTATAAGTTGTTTGACAACGGTCAGCTCAGCCCTCCCAGTATAATAGACAGCCCGCTGCAACACTAATCCTGCTGCCATGCCAACGCCGGAATCTGCTGAATTGATGCAACTGTTTTATGCGCTGGGCTACCTTGGTCAGGCATCAATAGTAGTGCCGATAGTAGTTGGATTTCGGCGTCGGCAGCAACTGGCACCGGCTCCCCGGGGCATCTTTTACTGCTGTCTGATGTGGCTGGTGATAATGGCGTGTGGGGAATTCGCTCGCCTAGCCTGGCATTACAATGTTGTCATCTGGGATGCGCTAGAAATCCTGGAAATGTGGTTCATCGGGGTAGCCTACCACCGCGTCCTACGGTTTCGGCTCCGCCGCTACTTTCTGCCGCTAGGCATTCTGTATACGGCGTTTGCACTACTCGATACCTTCGTGTTGCACGGCCTGATGCTGCCAATTACCTATACAACTGTGCTTAAAAGCGTCCTTATTATAGCGCTGACCTTGCTGTATTTCGAGCAGATGCTACGGGAGCTGCGCAATGTCCGGCTGGAGCGCGACCCTATGTTTGTCATCAGCGTGGCCCTGTTGCTCTACTACGCTGGTACGGTTGTAGCCTTCATAATGCGGGCCTATTTCATCGACCAAAATGCGCTATTGCAGATACAGAAAGTATACGCCGTCAACTCCGTGCTCAATCTGGTCATGCATGGGCTTATTGCGCGGGGTTTCTGGCTGGCGGGGCGGCAGCCGCAGTTGGCCGTAGAGCCGTTGACGGCGGCCACGGCTCAACAGCCGGCTTAGCGTGCAATCCAGCGGGACAGGCCTCTTACGAATCGTTTGTACTTCCTGCTACGCCTATTATGCCGGACCTGAGCGACATCATGTACTGGCTGCGGGTGCTGTATCTCGTCTGTCAGGCGTCCATTCTGATACCAGTGGTAGCCGGGCTGATATGGCGGCGACGTTTGCCACGCAACTTGCGTAGTTTGGTGTACTGTTGCCTGATGTGGCTGGTGCTGATGAGCTTCGGCGAATACGCCAGCTGGGCCTGGGGCAACAACAACGGGGTGTATCAGTTGGTCGACATCCTAGAACCCTGGTTTATCGGCGCGGCCTACTACCACACGCTGCGGCGACCCTGGCGGCGCTACTTTCCGCTGATTGGGATGGTGTTTACGGCGCTGGCGCTGTTCGACTACTTTGTGCTCAGCGGCTTGTGGCAGGCCATCACGCAGACGCTCATTTTCAGTGATAAATATGCTACCCTGCTCAGGTATATCCTGATGATCGGGCTACTGCTGCTGTATTTCGAGCAGTGCCTGTCGGAACTGCACCCTAGGAGTTTATGGCAGGATGCCATGTTTGTGGTCAGTGTGGGGTTCTTGCTGTTCTACACCAGCACGCTCATGCTATTCCTGACCAAGCACCTGATTCTGGGGCCCGAGCGGCGCCTAGTATTCGCAGGGCTGGGCGTAGTCAATCTGGGTCTGCACGTGCTGCTGGCGCGGGCCTTCTGGCTGGGCCGCCACCCGCCGCCGGCTGTTGTAGGCGCAGGTTTGCCGCTTTAGACTTCGCCAATAGCAGTTGGCGGGCAGCTTCAGTTTGTACCTTGCGTAGTGGATTGTCTCACGAGGCGTATGTTTCTCGCTGCTTCCACTTGCTATGCCCGACCTGAGCGACATTATATACTGGCTGAAGGTGCTCTATTTTGTCTGTCAGGCATCCATTCTGGTACCGGTGGTGGCCGGGCTGCTGTGGCGGCGGCGGCTGCCGCGCAACTTGCGCATCCTAGTTACTTGCTGCCTGATGTGGCTGTTGCTGATGGGTTTTAGCGAATACGCCAGATTGGCTTGGCATAACAATAATGGAGTAAATGAGCTGATTAGCATTCTGGAATTCTGGTTTATCGGGGCGGCCTATTACCACACGCTACAGTTTTCCTGGCAGCGCTACTTTCCCTTGATTGGAACAGTATTTACAGGGCTGGCGCTGTTTGACTTCTTCGTGCTCAGCCACCTGTGGCAGGCCATCACACAAACCCTTATTTTCAATGACACCTATACTACCCTGCTCAAGCACATTCTGATTATCGGGCTGGTACTGCTGTATTTCGAGCAGATCTTGCTGGAACTGCGCTCCACCAGCCTCTGGCAGGATGCCATGTTTGTAGTCAGTGTAGGGTTCCTACTGTTCTATTCGAGCACTATCACGCTGTTTCTGACGAGCCACCTGATTCCGGGTCCCGAGCTTCGCCTGGCGTACGCAGGGCTGAGCGTCGTTAATCTGGGGCTGCACCTACTCCTGACGCGGGCCTTCTGGCTGGCGAGCCGTCCTGGCCGCGCCCTCGGCTAAGCAGCAACTGCACGTTGCCGGAGGCTCCCACTCTCAACACATCAGCCACAGATAGCCGCCGGCAGCCTACTTGAAATTGCAGCTGGACTGTGGTGATTTCAGATGTAGCACCGTACTTTTCCGATCAGCTGGCATAAGCAAAGCATGGAGGGGCAGTTTGCCGTGTTGGGATTACCGGGGCAAAATCCAGTAGCTTTACTTTCTATCTTCCTCGCTTTTGTCTCCTTGCTGCCTGCCCTGGTAATTATTCTCGTCACCCGGCGTTTGTCTTTTTCGCGTTCATGAACAACTGGCTGATTCCGGTACTGCTGGCTACTCCGGTGCTGCTGTTGCTGGCGCTGGGTATCGTGGCGTTTGTGCTGCGCTACCAGCGCCGGCTGCTGCGGCAGCAGGAGCAGCTTCGGCAAGCCCGCGAAATGGGCCAGCAGCAAGCACTGGAAGCGGCCCTGCTGGCGCAGGAAGAAGAGCGCCGCCGCATTGCCGCCGACCTGCACGACGGCGTGGGCACCACCCTGGCCATTGTGAAGCTGCACCTGAGCACGCTGGGCCAGCCCACCTACACCCAGGAAGCCACCGCCCTGCTCGACCAGGCCATCACCGAGGTGCGCCGTATTTCGCGCAACCTGCTGCCGGCGGCCCTGCAGAAGTTCGGGCTGCCGTTTGCGCTGGATGCCCTGGCCCGCACCGTGCCCGCTGATGGCGCCACCCACCTCACGCTGGAGCAGAAAGGCCAGCCCCGCCGCCTCGACCCCAAATACGAGCTGATCGTGTACCGCGTGGTGCAGGAGCTGCTCGGCAACGGCCTGCGCCACGCCCACGCCGAAACCATCCACATCGTCGTCGACTTCGGTCCCGACGTGCTTTCCGTTCACTACTCCGACGACGGGGTTGGCTTCGACCCCGCGCTGGTGGAAGCGGCGCCGCTGCCTGGCGCCCGCACTGGCCATGGCCTCACCAACCTGCGCAGCCGCGTAGCCGTGCTGCAAGGCACCCTCCGCTACGAGTCGGAAACGGGGGCTGGTAGCCGCGTTTGGATATCCTGCCCCCTTCCGTATCTTACTACCAATCAGGCTCCTGCCTTTTCTCCCGCCCTATGACACCTGCTACTATTCGTCTTGCCGTTACCGACGACCACATCCTTTTCCGTAAAGGCCTGCGGGCGCTGATCAGCGGCTTCCCGGGCATGGAAGTGCTCTTTGAAGCCGGCGACGGCGAGGAGCTGCTCCAGCGTCTCGACCAAGGCAACCTGCCCGACGTTATCCTCATGGACCTGCAGATGCCCAACCTCGACGGCCTGCAGACCGTGCGCCTGCTGCGCGCCCAGTACCCGCGCATCCGCGTCATCATCATCTCCATGCACGACGAGCCCGAGCTGATTGAGAGCCTCAAAGCCGAAGGGGCCCACGGCTACCTGCTCAAAAACGCCAGCCCGGAGGAAGTACGCGGCGCCATTCTGGCCGCCTACAACAACAACGAGTCGCGCCCGGCACTGGCTACGCTGTAGAGTAGCTGAGTAGCTGATTTCATTCATCCGATAAAGCAAAAGCGTCGGTTGCCAGATGGCAGCCGACGCTTTTGCTTTTCCACGGGCTTTACAGCCTGTTGCCATGCCTCACCGCCACAACGCAAAAGCGCCGCCCCCCCTCAGGAAGCCAGCGCTTTTGCGTGGAGATACAGAAACTATTCAGTTACTCCATCACGCAGCCACTCTACAGCGTAGCCGACAAACCTACCGTGAACGTGCGGCCCCGGTTGAAGAACGCCTGGATCAGGTTGGGGTCGACGACGTTGGAGTTGTTGCGGTTCGAAACGTCGGTGAAGTAGTACTCGTCCAGCACGTTGAGCACCGAGGCCTTCAGGCCCAGCTTCACCCGGTCGTTGAACAGCGGCTTGATGTCGTAGCCGAAGTGCAGGTCGAGGTTGCGGCTGGTGGGCAGGCGGTAGGAATCGGTGCGCGTGGCCGGGTTCACGATGTTCTCGGGATTGAAGGCGGCGTAGTACTTGGTGAACAGCAGGAACGACGGCCGCACGTACAGCCCGCGGATCGGCTCGTAGCGGAGGCCCAGCTGGAACTGGTTCTGGGCAGCGTCGCCTACGTGGGTGTTGTCGAGGTACACGCGCTGGTCGAGTTGGGTGCCGGGAATCGGGTTGCCGCCTTCGTCGGTTTGGTTGAGCAGGCCTTCCCCGATCCAGCGCCAGTCGCCGAGGGCAATGGCGGCATTCAGCTGCAGGCGGCGGCTGATTTCCTGCGCCACGCTCAGCTCCACGCCCATGTGGCGGGCATCCACGTTACGCACCGAGCTGTACACGGCCTCGCCGGTGGCCGTGCTCACCGAGTTGGTGGCTTTGTTGGCCCACAGCGTGTAGTACGTGTTCAGCGTAGCCTTCATGCTGGGGTAGTTGATGCTGTAGCCCAGCTCGATGCTGGTGATGCCCTCGGGGCGCACGTTCGGGTAGAGCAGGCCCTGCGTGGTGTATACCTGGTTGAAGAAGGGCACCTTGCTGTTGTAACCCACGTTCAAAAACAGGTTGTTGAACTCGGTGAGGTTGTAGTTGGCCCCGGCCTTCACGCTGTAGCCAGTGTAGCGGGCCCAGTCGGTTTCTACAGTGCTGCCGTCGGCGGCCGTGTACACGCGGCCGTCGGCGGCGGTGTAAGTCTGGCCGAAGCCCACGGGCCGGTTGGCGCCGTCCACGTTCACCACTTTGGGCTGGAAGTAGTCGAAGCGCTTGTAGCCGATGCGCGACACCGTGCCGCTGACCACGGCCGACAGCACCGGCGTTTTGTATTCCAGCTGCGCGTAGCCGCCCAGCCACTGGGTTTTGCCGTCGTAGTTGTAGCTGATTTTGTCGCCGATGCCCAGCCGCGAGGTCGGGGCCGAGTTACGGTCGGCAATGTTGAGGGCGTAGGTGCCGCCCAGCAGGTCGCGGATTTCGCGGTAGTGCAGGCCGTAGTACGTGCGCCCATCCACCCCGGCCGACAGCGTGAGCTTGTCGTTGAGGGTATAGTCGGCGCCAGTTACGAAGCCGTACCAGCGGTGGCTGTTCACGTTGTTGACCAAAAACTGGGTGGCGCGGCGGCCTTCCCCGAAGATGGTGTCGTTGCGGCCGGTAGTTGGGTTGCGCGTCACCGACACCAGGTCGTAGTTGCGGGCGTTGCGGTTGAAGATACCCTGGAAATCCGTCTGACCCGTGGCCGAGCTGGTGCTGATGGTGCTGGAGTTGCCGCTGGTCAGGCCGCTTACGCCACCGCCGCGCCCGTAGGAGGCATATACCACCGTCGACACGAACAGCCGGTCGTTCACCTGCCAGAAATCGTTGAGGTTGATCTGGGGCTTGTGGTAGAAGTTGCTGCGCTCGTTGAGCACCTCCGTGTCCTGCACGTTGCTGATCTGGCGCGTAACGGGGTTGCGGTCGTAGCGCTGCAGCGTGCCCCAGAACGGGTTGTACTTGAACCCTTTGTCGCCGTTGGCTACGGGGTTGGCGCCCAGCTCGCGGGCTTTGGCCTCGGAGTACAAGCCCACCTGCGACTGAAACGAGCGGGTGCCGTGGCTTTGCGGCGAGCCCAGCCCAGTCAGCGAGAGGCGGTGGCTACCCAGCTTCTTGCTGACGTTGCCGAAGTACGTCCAAGCGTCGTCGAAGGCGTTGGTCACCCAGCCATCGGAGGTGCGGCGCGAGCCGTAGAACGTGAAGGCCCAGTCGCCTTTGAGCGTGCCGCTGCTCAGCATCAGCGAGGCTTTGCGGTAGTTGTTGGAGCCGGTTTCGAGGCGGGCCAGCATGCTGCGCTTGTCGTCGAAGCCGCGCGTCAGCACGTTGATGGTACCGCCCACTGAGGGCACCGCAATGCGCGAAGCCGACAGGCCGCGTTGCACCTGCAGGCTCTTGGTTACGTCGCCCAGGTCCCAGTTCGACCAGAACACCTGGCCGGTTTCCATGTCATTCACAGGCACGCCGTTCACCATCACGGCCACGTTGCGCTGGTCGAAGCCGCGGATGTTGATGCGCGAGTCGCCGGTACCGCCGCCGCCCTGGGTGGCGTACACGCCGGGCGTTTCGTTGAGAATCATCGGCAGGTCGCGGTTCGACAGCGTTTCGCGCAGCTTCACTTCGTTCACGGCCGAAAAAGCTACCGGCGTGGAGCGCTCCACGGCAATACCCAGCGAGCCTACCACCTGCACCTCGCTGAGCGTGGCGTTGTCGGAGTTCAGCGAGAAGGTAGCCACGGCGTTTTGGCTGCCAATCGTGACTTTCTGCTCGCCCATTTTGTAGCCGATAAACGAAGCCCTGACCACGTAGGTGCCGGGCTTGAGGTTGGGCACCGTGTAGGAGCCGTTTACCTCGGTGCCGGCGCCGGTGTTCACGCCGTTGCCGCTGATCTGGACGGTGGCCCCGGGCAGGCCCTCGCCGGTTAGCTTATCGAGCACCCGGCCCCGAATGGAAAAGGTACTTTGGGCTTCCGCCGAAACGACAGCCAGCGAGGTGAAAAGGAAAGTCAGTAAGGGTTGTTTCATACCAGAAAGCAGGAAGCGCGGGGTTTGCGCTTAGCAAAGGTAAGGGATTGAAGGGGAGCCGAAAAACAGAAGCGCGGGGTTTGCGGGAAGCTGCCGGACGGCCGTACATTTGGCTGTATTCTACCATTGTGTTTTCTATCTGATTCCAGCTCTATCTTCTTCTCATATGCGCTTAATATTCCTGCTGCAAATCGGCATCAGCATTCTGCTATGTATAGGTTGCGGCCCGGCTACTGCTCAGCTCTTACCGGGGGCGCCAGTGGTCATCAGCCTGCAGACCGAGCTGCAGAATCTGTCCGTATCGGGCGTGTATGTGGAGCAGGTGATTGACGCCCGGCCTACCGCCGGGCCGCTGGGCCTGGTAGTGCGCGGCCTGAACAGCACGCTGCGGGAAGTGGACCTGCAGCAGGGCTTGGTGCCGGAACTGGCCGGGCTCCTGCAAAACCGCCTTCCGGCAGCCGGGGCCCGGCCTGTTGTGTTGCGCATTCTGTCCGTAGGCGTGGCGGAGGCGCCCGTTGGCAACTTTCGCGTGCAAATGGCGGCTGAGCTTTCCGCCGAATGGTACGCCCGCCAGCCCGATAGCACCTATTATCTGCTGTGCCGCACCTCCCGCACCACGCAGCGAATCAGCAGCGCGGAGCCGAAAACCAGCCACATGGCTAACCTGGGGGCATTGCTGGAAGCCAGCTTACAGCAGATGGCGGGCTTCGACTGGGCGGCGCAGCAGGCCGCTAGCCCGCGCTGCGAGGCCGCGGCGTTGCGGCGCCGGCTACCAACCCAGACCTACCCTATCCAGAGCGAAGAGCGCCTGCGCCCGGGTGTGTACAGCAACTTTTTCGAGTTTCGCTACAACGCACCGGGCCGGCCAGGCAACGTGCAGGCCGACGCCCGCGCCTACCAGACAGCCGAGTGGCAGGGCCTGCGCGCCGTATCGCCGTTTATGCTTACGCCAGAAGGCCAGCACGTGGCAGTAGAGCAAGCTTAGGGCTTCTGCGACGGCCAGCAGCTATACATCCGTTTCGGCGCCGATTACTTTTTGCTGGAAAAGCGCGGCACGGCCTTCCTGTTTTTCGCGCCGGCGCTCTACAACAATAACAACACGCTGCTTTTTAACGGTGGGCCGCCCAAGCATGCCTATTCGCTTAATCTGTTCAGTGGACTTACCACCAATTACGCGGGCCCGTCGAACCTGATTTCTTTGAATAAAGAAGGCCTGGTTACCCATTTGATGGTGTACAGGCGGCGCCAGAAGAATGCTCCCCCGCTGCCGGTACAGCTCAATGGCCAGGCGGCTGGCGAACTGCGGGAAGGCGATTATCTTTCGCTGCCCTGGCACGACAGCAACCAGCCGGTGCGCCTGTGCGTGGGCACCGAAGCCTGCCTGGAGCTGACGCCGAGCTTCAGCGAAGCCAATTATATCGAGTACCTGCCTGGGGCGCCCGCTTCTCTGCAACTGGTGCCGGTGCGCGAAGGCAAAACCCAAGTAACGCGCATGGCCAGCCGCTGAGCGTACTGCGCCAAGTAGCTTTTTATTGTTTGTTTCTGGCATTTCCCTCATCCCTCGTGAAGCTTCTCTACTTACCGCTGCTGCTGCTGCCCCTGGCGGGCTATTCCCAAAGCACCAAGCTGGAAATCAGCCTCGCCCAGCAGGTACTGCCGGCCGCCGGCTCGGCCTTCCACTTCGATAAGCTGGTAGACGCACGGCCTGACCGGACCAGTATCGGCAGCGTGCACCGCGGCCTCGACAACCACCTGGTGCCCGCCACTTTAGGCGGCAGCCTGGAAACCGAACTGACGCCGATGCTCCGGCAGGCGCTGCCGGCCGGCCCGGCTACTCGGCCGCTGGTGGTGCGTATTTACACCCTAGCCGTGCACGAAACCATTACGGCCATGTCGGAAACGGGCAGTGCGGAGGTGGAAATGGACTTTCTGGAAGCCACCGGCCCCGATACCTACCGGCTGCTGCTCAGCGTGTCGGAGCTGGTGGAGGGCAAGGGCCTGGATGTGACCAACAAGCACCCCGACAACATTCGGCGCGCCCTGCAGCAAGGCCTGCAACGGCTGGCGGCGGCCGCGCCACCTGCCTCCGCCCCCACCCTGACGTGGGCGCAGGTGCTGGCCGGCGAGGAAGGCGCGCTGCCGCGCTTCCCGGTGCAAACCCAGCCGCTGCAGCGCGGCATCTACCGGTCGTTTGAGGAGTTCCGCCAGAACGCGCCTACACTTACGGCCGGGCCGTTTGAGCTGCAGCGTAAAACCCGCAAGGGCGCGCAGTGGGCCGGCACCGAGGAAGTGGAAGCCTGGTACCTGCACCTCAGCGACGACCAGCCCCGCCGCCTGGTGCGCGGCGCCTGGGGCCTGAGCGACGGCCAGAATGCCTATATTTTCTTCCAAGGCCGCTACTTGCCCCTGCAGGCCGCCGACAAGTATTACAGCTTCACGGGACACCGGCAGCCAGATGGCAGCAACGTGCTGGCCGGGGCGATGCTAGGGGGCCTGGCCGGGGCAGCCATTGCCGGCAGCATCGGCACCAACCAGCCGCAGCTGTATGAGTTGCGGCTAGCCTCGGGCCGAATAGCGACCAGCCTGCAGCCCGTCGGCGCAGATGGTTTTGCCGCCGCCGACACCGCTGCCATCTACCTGTACCGCCGCGCCGACGCCGGGCCTGCCGCGCCCCTGCGGGTGCTGGTGGACGGCAAAGAGGCGGGTCAACTGGGGCCGGGCCAGTATCTGGCTTTCAGCTGGCGCGACAAGCGCCGCGACATGGCCATCTGCGTGCAGGGGGAGCAAGAGAAATGCCACACGTTTATGCCGCTGTTCGGTACCACTACGTTTCTGGCCTGCGCCCCGGGCAGCAGCACCACGGCCCCAACCGTGCAGCCGGTGGCAGCCAAGGAAGGCCTGTTCCAACTCAAGCACATTAAAGCCCGCGAGAAAAGGCCCGCCAACTAGCGCGGCTATTCCAGCTCCGCGGTGGGGTCCCAGAACAGGCGCTTGAACTCCTGCACTTCATCCTCGACCACGCGCACGCCTTCGGCCTCCAGGGCTTCCTGCATGGCGGTGGGCGTGGCGAAGTGCAGGCGCCCGGTGAGCTGGCCGTTGCGGTTGATAACCCGATGGGCCGGCACGTAGCCGTCGGCGGTGTGGGCGGCCATCATGGCCCAGCCCACCATCCGGGCACCGTGCCGGGCGCCGAGGTAGTGGGCAATGGCGCCGTAGGTGGTTACGCGGCCGGCCGGCACCAAGCGCACTACTTCGTGCACTTCCTGAAAGAAATTGCGCTGGGCTTCGGTAGGATTACGCGGAATCATTGGGGGAGAGCGGAAAGGAAAGACCGGAGAAATATACGGCATCTGCAGCCCGGACTAAGCATATCGCGCCGGGCGGTCTGCCCAAGCAGGCCCTTACAATTTCAGGAAGCAGGCGCAACCCGGGGCCGATTCTGGTGTCTTAAGCGCATGGCCGGCCAGACCAGTTGGGGCAGGAAGTAAACCCCAGCCAGCTGATTCGCGTTGTCATCCGTTGCCCTGCCCGCACAAACCGGGGCCGTGGCAGACCGGCAGAATCTCCGATACTCACTTATGCAGACTCAGGAACAAGAACGGGAAGAACTACAGACGGCCGAAGAAACGCCCGGCAAAAGCCACGGAGTACGCTGGCTGATTATCGCCGTAGTGCTGATTGCCGCGCTGGCCTTTGTTAAGATAAAATACTTCCCCTCGCCCAACGCCGACGCCAAAGGCGGCGGCGGCAAGGGCGCGGCCGGCGGTGGCAAAGGCGCCCCTGGCGCGAAGGGTGGCAAAGGCGGCGGCGGTGGCGCGCTGCCAGTGCAGGTATACGTGGTAAAGCCCACCAACCTCTCCGATGAGGTAGCCGCCACCGGTTCTATTCTGGCCGACGAATCCGTGGTTATCAAGAGCGAGCTGTCGGGCAAAATCACCAGCCTGAACATAAAAGAAGGCCAGCCGGTGAGCAAAGGCCAGTTGCTGTTCAGCATCAACGCCGACGAGGCCCAGGCCGCCATCCGCAAGCAGCAATACAACATCAAGCTTTTCCGCGACCAGGAGCGCCGCCAGCGCACCCTGCTGGATAAGGAATACATCAGCGCCCAGGAATACGAGCAGTCCAACAACCAGCTGCTCACGGCGCAGTCGGACCTGAAGGCCTTGCAGGCCTCCCTTGACCGGGCCTACGTGCGGGCGCCGTTCAGCGGCGTGCTGGGCCTGACTACGGCCACCGTGGGCACCTACGTGAGCCCCGGCTCGGAAATCACGACCCTTTCCCGCGTGCGGCCCGTGAAGATTGACTTTGCCGTGCCGGGTCGCTTCGCCACCAAAGTGCGCGTGGGCGACGTGGTGAGCATCACCGACGAAGGCACCAACAAAAAGTACGAGGCCAAAGTCTACGCCATCGACCCACAGATTGACCCCGTGAGCCGCACCCAGCCGGTGCGCGCCCGCTACGCCAACCAGAACAACGAGCTGCGCCCCGGTGCTTTCGTGAAAGTGAACCTGCAGCTCGGCGAATCGACTGACGCCCTGCAGGTGCCCACCGAAGCCGTTATTCCGGAAGCCAGCGGCTACAGCATCTACACCGTGAAAGACGGCAAGATGGTCCCGAAGAAGGTGAAAATCGGTATCCGCTCCGACAAGGTGATTCAAATCACCGACGGCCTGGCCGTTGGCGACTCCGTGATTCGCACCGGCATCCTGCAGGTGAAGCCGGGCGATGCCGTGAAGGCCACCAAGTAATTTTTCTCGCAGTGTTTCGCAGTGTGCTGACGCATGAACACTGCGAAACACTGCGCCAACACCGCGAAACACTGCGAGAAACAACGATATGAGCTTATCTTCAACCAGCATCAACCGCCCGGTCCTCGCCATCGTGATGAGCCTCGTCATCGTGATTTTCGGCGTGATTGGGTTTCGCTACCTCAGCATCCGGGAATACCCCAGTGTCGACCCGCCCATCATTACCGTGTCGGCCAGCTACACCGGCGCCTCCGCCGACGTGATGCAGGGCCAGGTGACCGAGCCGCTCGAGGAAGCCCTCAACGGCATTGCGGGCATCAAGAACCTGACCTCTAACTCCCGCGACGGCCGCACCCAGATTACGGTGGAGTTTGACCTCGACGCCGACCTGGAAACCGCCGCCAACGACGTGCGCGACAAGGTGTCGGGCGCGCAGGGCCGCCTCCCGCGCGACATCGACCCGCCCATTGTGAGCAAGGCCAACGCCGACTCGCAGCCGATTGTGATGACCTACCTCAGCTCCAGCAAGCGCACCCTGCTGGAACTGACCGACTACGCCAACAACGCCCTGAAAGAACGCCTGCAGACGATTCCGGGCGTGTCGGAGGTGCGGGTGTACGGTGAGCGGAAGTACTCCATGCGCCTCTGGATGGATCCGGTGAAGCTGTCGGCGCTGGGCGTGAGCCCCGTGGACGTGCAGGCCGCCCTCACTCGCGAAAACGTGGAGCTGCCCAGCGGCTCGGTGCAGGGCCAGAACACCCAGCTCACGCTGCGCACCATGGGCCGCCTGACGTCGGTGGAGGACTTCAACAACCTGATTATCCGCAAAGATGCCTCGTCGCTGGTGCGGCTGTCGGATATCGGCTACGCCGAGCTGTACCCCGAAAACGACCAGACCATCTTCAAAGTAAACGGCGTGCCGATGGTGGGCCTGGCCGTGATTCCGCAGCCCGGTTCCAACCAGATTGACATTGCCGACGAGTTCAACAAGCGTATCGAGCTCTACGGCAAGGATCTGCCGGAAGACCTGGTGCTCAAGCCGGGCTTCGATAACTCGGTGTTCATCCGCAAATCCATTAACGAGGTAGAGCACACCATCATCGAGGCCTTTGTGCTGGTGGTAATTATCATCTTCCTGTTTCTACGCGACTGGCGCTCCACCCTCATTCCGGTGGTGGCTATTCCGGTGTCGCTGGTAGGTATCTTCTTCGTGATGTACCTGCTCGACTTCTCCATCAACGTGCTGACGCTGCTGGCCGTGGTGCTGGCCATCGGCTTGGTGGTGGATGACGCCATTGTGGTGCTGGAAAACATCTACTCGCGCATCGAGGAAGGCGAAGACCCCAAAACGGCCGCCATCAAGGGCTCCGAGGAGATTCTGATGGCCGTAATCAGCACCACGGTGGTACTGGCGGCGGTGTTTCTGCCGGTGGTATTCCTGACCGGCATCACCGGGCGCCTGTTCCGCGAGTTCGGGATTGTGGTGGCCGGCTCGGTGCTGATTTCGGCGTTTGTGAGCCTCACGCTCACGCCCATGATGTGCTCGGTGCTGCTGAAGCGGCAGGAAAAGCACAACTGGTTTTACCGCAAAACCGAGCCTTTCTTCCAGAAGATGATCGGGGGCTACCAGAGCAGCCTGCAAACCTTTTTGCGCAACCGCTGGATGGCGTGGCTGGTGGTACTTGGCACGGGCGTGGGCATCTGGTTTTTCATGAAAACCATCCCGTCGGAGCTGGCGCCGGTGGAAGACCGCAGCCGCGTCAACGTCAACGCGACGGGGCCGGAAGGGGCATCTTTTGAGTACATGGATGCCTACATGAACCAGATTACCAAGATGGCCATGGACTCGGCCGGCAGCAGCCTGAGCAGCGTATTTGCCGTGACGTCGCCCGGTTTCGGCGGCGGCTCCAACTCGGGCACGGCCCGCGTGCTGCTGCTCGACGCCGACCAGCGCCCCCGCACCCAGGACCAGGTGGCGGCCGGCCTCAGCGCTGGTGTGAAAAAGCTGACTGCCGCCCGTACCTCTGTGTCGCAGGACCAGAGCATCGGGGGTGGCGGCGGGGGCGGCGGGTTGCCGGTGCAGTTTGTTATCCAGACTCAGGACTTCGAGAAGCTGCGGGCCGCGGTGCCCAAGTTCCTCGATGCCGCCCGCCAGGACCCTACTTTCCAGTTCGTGGACGTGAACCTGAAGTTCAACAAGCCCGAGCTGCGCGTGAACATCGACCGCGAAAAGGCGCAGAGCCTGGGCGTATCGGTGCAGAGCATCAGCCAGACGCTGCAGTCGGGTTTGAGCGGGCAGCGCTTCGGCTACTTTATCCGGGAAGGCAAGCAGTACCAGATTATCGGGCAGGTGGCGCGCGAAGACCGCAATCAGCCGCTGGACGTGCGCCTGCTGTCGGTGAAGAACGCCGACGGCCAGCTCGTACAGCTCGACAACGTAATTCGCCTGACGGAAAGCAGCACCCCGCCCCAGCTCTACCGCTTCAACCGCTACAACTCGGCCACCTTCTCGGCCTCGCTGGCGCCCGGCAAAACCCTCGGCGATGGTATTGCGGCCATGCAGGGCATCGCCGAAAAGAACCTCGACGACACCTTCTCCACCGAGCTGTCGGGTGCCTCCCGCGACTTCCAGGAAAGCTCCAGCAGCCTCGTGTTTGCCTTCGGGCTGGCGCTGGTGCTGATTTACCTGGTGCTGGCCGCGCAGTTTGAGAGCTTCCGCGACCCGGTCATCATCATGGTGACGGTGCCGCTGGCGTTGTCGGGCGCGCTGCTCAGCTTGTGGTACTTCAACCAGACCCTGAACCTGTTCTCGCAGATCGGCATCATCATGTTGGTGGGCCTCGTGACCAAAAATGGTATCCTCATCGTGGAGTTTGCCAACCAGCAAGTGGAAAACGGCAAAGACTACATGACCGGCCTGATTGAAGGCGCCACGGCCCGCTTCCGCCCCATCCTGATGACCAGCCTGTGCGCCATCCTGGGCATTCTGCCGATTGCCATTGCCACCGGCGCCGGCGCCCTGAGCCGCCGGGCCATGGGCATTGGCGTGGTGGGCGGCCTGTTCTTCGCCACCGGCCTCACGCTGTACGTAGTGCCGGTGATGTACTCCTACTTCGCCACGGCCAAAAAACACAGCCAGAAGCAGGAGGCCGCCAAAAAGAAGGCCGTAACGGCCTAGTTGCCGCCCGTGCCGGCTTCCGATTTTCTTTTCAGTTGATGTATTTCATGCCCCGTTCCTTCTTTTTCACTCTCCTACTGGCTTTGCCCCTGCCAATTCTGGCGCAACAGCCGGTATTGCCCACCCGGGAGCCCGCCTCGAAGCCCCAGAGCAAGCCCCAGACGGAAAAGCCGGAAACCGTGGCCGATGCCCCGCCCCTGACGTTGGCCGAGGCCATCCGACTGGGCCTAGAGAACAATTATAACATCAGGGTTTCGCGGCAGGATGAGCGCATTGCCGAAAACAACGTGACGCGCGGCAACGCCGGGCAGCTGCCGGTGGTGAACGGCAACCTGACCCGCAACTTCAACCGCAATAATGTGCGGCAGGAATCTTCGGCGCGGCCCGAGGCCAGCATTGCGAACGGCGCGCAGTCCAACCTGCTCAACGCCAACGTGGCCGCCACCTGGACCATTTTCGACGGGCTGGGCATGTTTATCGCCTACGACCGGCTGAAGTCGCTGGAGCAAAGCCAGCGCCAACTCACCCGCGCCACCGTCGAGGAAACCGTGGCCACCATCACCGATGCCTACTACGTGGTGGTGCGCGAGTCCGGCAAGATCAAGGCCAGCGAGGAAGCCCTGAAAATCGGGCAGGCGCGCATCGACCTCACGCAGGCCCGCGTGGATGTGGGCGTGAGCGCCAAAGTGGAAGTACTGACGGCCCGCGTAGACTACAATGCCGACCGCTCGCTGCTGATCCAGCAGCAAGAAGCGTTGCAGACGGCCAAAATCAACCTCAATAACCTGCTGGGCCGCACCCCGCGCCTCAACTTCCGCCCCGCCGACTCTATTGTAGTAGCTACCGACCTCAGCCGGGAAAGCGTGGCGCAGGCCGTGCAGCAGAACAACCCTCGCCTGCAACAGGCCCGCCTCAACACCGAAATTGCTACCTACGACCGGAAGTTGGTGCGCGCCTCCCGCTTCCCTCAAATTGGCCTGACCACTGGCTACGGCTACAACCGCAACATCAACGGGGCGGCGTTCTTCGGCAATCAGCTCGTGACCAACACGGGCCGCACGTATGGGCTCAACTACGGTGTAGTGGCAACTATTCCCATCTTCGACGGCTTCAATCGCAACCGTTTGGAGCAGAATGCCCGCATCGGGGAGGAACAGAGCAACCTGCTGCTTGGCCAGACGCAGCTACAGCTGGAAACAGAAGCCGAGCAGGCCTTTGCCCAGTACCAGAACCGGCTGCAACTGCTGGAGCTGGAAGAAGCCAACATTTTGCTGGCCCGCGAAAACGTGGCTATTGCGCTAGAGCGCTACCGCCTAGGTTTGCTGGTGCCGCTGGCCCTGCGCGAAGCCCAGCGCACCCAGCTCGACGCCGAAGTGCGCCTGCTTGACATTCGCTACCAGGCCAAGCAGGCCGAGATTGTGCTGCGCCGCCTCAGCAGCGGATTGGTGCAGGAAGGAGGCCAATAGTGCAGCATAGTTCGACGAACAGCCTGGGATTCGTCGGGGAAAAACCCGGTTTGGCGGGGCAGCCGGCATAGCCGAGCGAAATAGGCGTTTTAGGGCGGGTGCAGCCGGTAGTTTTGTGTACTTCCTCGCTGGAGCTGCCGCAGTGGTGGCCTGGCCGGAAGCTCGCTCCCACACACCTATTGCACTATGTTCACCGTTATTTGCCGCCTGTCCCTGATCCTGGTTTTCGTCTCGATGAGCGTATGCTCGGCCTTCACGGCAGCAGCCCAGCCTTTTTTCCGGCTGCCCATTCTGCGCACTACCGTCAAGCAGAAATCCGGCAAAATCCACCGCCCGGTATACCGCACCTACAAAGCATACCGCCAGTATTCCTAAGCGGTGAGACTGTAGCCACTGAGTGGTTGAATAATCGCTAGAAGCAGGCAAATCAGCCAGATAGTTGAATAAAACTCAACCACTCACTGCCTCTGCATCAGTACTAAACCACACCTAACGCAACACAAAGCGGGGCGAGCCCCGGACCACATAGGTCCGGAGCCCGCCCCGCTCTAGTATAAGCTTGGCTGGTTTCGGCGGGTACTACTTTACGTCCTGCGCTTTCAGCTGCGCTAGGGCTTCCATGGTTTTAGCGCGGGTGCCGGCCTCTTTTTCGTCTTCGTCGATAGGCTCCTTGGGGTTGGGGCCAAAGAAGGTGAGGATGTTTTGCTGCACCGGCGCCGTCAGGCCGTCGAACTTGTTATCGGCCAGCTTGCGTACCCACTCGCCATAGGCTTCATCGGTCAGCTCGTATTCGCCCACCGCCGTCGGGCGGCCGGTGTCGAAGTCGGTGTTGGGCAGCACTTGCCGCGAAACCGTAACTGTGTCGTACGGCTCGGCTTCCACGTGGCGGCAGTAGCTGGTCATCACCTGCCGGAAGCTGGCCTTGAACAGTTCCTGCGCTTCCGGTGTCGGCAGCTTGAACGCAAAAGGCTTCAAGGGGCCGATTTTGGGCAGCACCCGCACGAAATACGACAGCACCCGAGCCCCGGTGCCAGGCTTCTGGTAGTCGGTGCCATATTGCTGGCGGTAGGCGTGCTCACTCTGGTCGTACACGTACTCGCGCCGACGGGCCCGCGGGCTGAGGCGTCGGATTTCCTTTTTCTGCGACTGCCACGCCGCCCGGCTGGCAATCGGAATCAGGCTGCGCACCGCAAACCGGAACGAGCTGATGGCCAGATCGACGTTGAAAATCACCTTGCCCAGCTCCAGCCCGTAGGTTTTGCGGAACGCCCGCTCCAGCACCGGCTTGCTCACCTGAAACCCGATGTAGCGCTGGTAGTCGGCGGTGCGGTAGCGGCCGGCGGCCAGCTGCACCACATCGAAGGCAAACTCCAGCTGCGTGTGCTGCACCGGAGCTTCCTCGTAGGTGATTTCGGTCCCAAATTTCTGTCGCAAGTCCGGATACACCGACGCCATGGCCTTGTTGGTGCCTTCGGGGTGGCCTATCACATCGGCTGAGTAGTGCGCCAGCGCCCCCAGGGCAAACGCGTATTCGTTGCGCCCGTGGGCTTCGTCTAGGAGGTTGCGCACAAAATCACCGCTGCGCACATAGTGCGTCATGTTGGTGAATAGCTCGGAGCCGAACGGGTAAAAGCCCATATCCTGGATGATGGAGCCACCGTAGGCGTAGCCTTTGGCCTCGATAAGCTGCTCCTCGGTGGCGCCCGGGTAGCGCTTCTGCAGCATAGGCATCAGACAGCGGGTCCAGGAAGAGTCGATGTTGGCCTGGTGGGTAAGCACCGAGTAGGCAGATGCGGAAGAGGGAGACAGCAGCAGCAAAGCCAGCATCCCAAGTAGCCATTTTAGCATAGGAAACACAGATGCTAAACCAAGGCCGGGCACAGCACCCTGGATCGGAAAGCATTGCATCTACGCGCCGTGCGGGCCGGGGTTGTACTGTGGCGCTTGCCCACCGCAGCTCCCTAGCGCGGCGGTATGGTTTCACAGGCAAAAAAAGAAGGCCATGCATGTGCCTGGCCTTCTTTTTTTGCAGCGTGGGCGTCGTTACAGCCCTGCTGGTGCACGCACTATTCCAGCACTACTTTCCGGGTTACGGTGTGCTTGCCAACCTGTACCCGCATCGTGTAGAAGCCTTTGGCCAAGTTCTGCACCGGCAGTGCCTGCTCCAGGGCCCCGCCCCGAACGGCCAGTTCCTGGTTCATCACCTGCTGGCCGAGGGCGTTCAGCAGTTCCACCCGCACCGCCGACACGCCGGCTTCTACGCCGCGCAGGCGCAGCGTCAGCGGGCCGCCCTGGTGGGGCGTCGGGAACACGCTCACCTCACCGCTCGGCAGCTGGCCCATGCCCGTGCTCAGGGTAGAAGCCAGCGCAATGGTGAAGGCGCCCTGCGCATCGCTGGAGCCGTAACCCGAAACCGACACGTAGTACGTGGTACCCGGCGTGAGAGCAGGCAGCGCCAGCGAACCGGCGGCCGTGCCGGAACCCGTGCTGGCCCGGCAGGCCAACTGCGTAAACGGCCCGTTGCAGGACGTTGCCGAGAACAGGCGTACCTGCCCGGCCGGTGCGCCCGTCACAACCAAAGAACGTGGCCCGTTGCCGGGAGCCACAAACGAGAACCACACATCCTTAGGGTTGGCGGCGGGGGCGCAGCCGGGGTTAGAATAGCCGTTGGCCGCAGAGGCCGTAGCCCCCAGGTTGGACGTCGTCAGGGCCGTGCCGTTGGCGGGCAATACCGTGGCGGTGCAGGGCTCGTCGTTGGATACCGGTGGCAGCAGCGTCGTGAAGGTGGCCGTTACGGGAGCCGACGACTGGCCGGTACCGCAGCTGCTCACCACGCCTACCGTGTACTGCATCAGGCCCTGCAGGCCCGTCAGCTGGATGGGCGAGTTGCTGCCCGATACCGTCACGGCCGGGCCGGTGGTTGGCGTGGCTACCACCGTGTAGCCGCCGGAGCCCGCTACGGGCGTGAAGGTAACCGTGGCCGTGGTGCCCGTGATGTTGCTCACGGCCACGTTGCTTACCCGGGGGCACGACGAAATGGTGACGTTATCGAGGCCGATGTCGGTGGTACCAAAGTCGGCGCGGGCGCGGAAGCGGATAACCGTGGTGGCCGACGTGCTGGTGAGGGCCAGCGTCTGGCCCCGGAAGCCGCCCGTGGCGCTGCCCAGGCGCAGTAGCTGCGGCCCAAACGTGGCGCCGCCATCCGTGGAAATCTGCACCGTCAGTGAGTCGGAGCCCGTGGTGTTGATGTAGTCGAACGCCAGCTCCCGGCTGCCGGCACCGCTTAGGTTCACGTACAGATCCATGGTACCTATCAGGCCCGAGCTGGCGCTGCCGCTGTGGAAACGGGCCGAATGGGCGCTGCTTTGGCTGCCGGTAGGCGTGTAGGCGTAGCTGGTGGGCGAGCCCCAGTTGGCGGCCACGCCGTCGTCTTCGCGCCGCCAGGAGTTGTTGCCCGTTAGCGGCGTGTTGCGCCAGTTGTTGCTGGGCACGTCGCGCGTGGCGCAACGGTCCAGCCACGTGCCTTCAAATGTCTCGCTGAACGGCAGCGTGGCGTAGTTCGGCGTCACGCAGTCAGTGCGGAAAGCCACCGGACCGCCATTGGCCGAGGTAGAGCCCCCGCAATCCTGCCGCACGTAGAACTGGTACTCGGTGCTGGCCGTGAGGCCCGGGATGGTGGCCGAAGTGCCCGTAATACCGCTGAGGGTTTGGCTGCCGGCACCACCCGGCGTGAAGCCCGTAGGTCCGTAGAAAACGGTGTAGGTGCCCGTGCCGGCGCTGGCCCACGACACCGTAGCCGTGGTGGCCGTGACAGAGGTAACGGCCAGCCCGAGCGGGCTCAGGCAGTTGCTGAACGATTCCAGCCGCACGTTATCGAGGCCGATATCAGTGGAGCCGAAATCGGCGCGGGCGCGGAAGCGGATAACCGTGGTGGCCGACGTGCTGGTGAGCGTCAGGTTCTGGCTGCGGAAACCACCGGCGGCGCTGCCCAGGCGCAGCAGCTGCGGCCCAAAGGTGAGGCCACCATCCGTGGAAATCTGCACCGTCAGCGAGTCGGAGCCCGTGGTGTTGATGTAGTCGAAGCTCAGGCGTTTGCTGCCGGCGCCGCTCAGATTCGCAAACAGGTCCATCGTCCCGATCAGGCCAACGCTGGCGCTGCCGCTGTGGAAACGGGCCGAGTGGGCGCTGCTTTGGCTGCCGGTGGGCGTGTAGGCGTAGCTGGTGGGCGAGCCCCAGTTGGCGGCCACGCCGTCGTCTTCGCGCCGCCAGGAGTTGTTGCCCGTTAGCGGCGTGTTGCGCCAGTTGTTGCCGGGTACGTCGCGCGTGGCGCAACGGTCCAGCCACGTGCCTTCAAACGTTTCATTGAAGGGAAGGACAGCATAGTTCGGCGTCACGCACTCGGTGCGGAATGTGCCTACGTTGGAGCGGGTGGACGTACTGCCGGAGCAGAGCTGCGTAACGTAGAACTGATAGTTCGTGCTGGGCGACAAGCCCGGAATGGTTACCGAAGTGCCGGTACTGGTGATGGTCTGGCCACCGGTGCCCGGCGTGAAGCCGGTGGGGCCGTAGTTGATGGAAAACGTGCCGCCGCCCCCGATTACACTCCAGGTAACCAGCGCCGAAGTAGCGGTGGTGCTAGTTACGGCCAGGTTGCGGGGCGTGGGGCAGCCCGTAGCTGGCGGCGGCGTAAACGCGTAAATCTGGCCGGCCGCGGGTAGTGTGCTGAGCGAGTTGGTTTCGGTGCTCGAGCTGACTGTGGGCGAGGCCGCCGTGCTGCTCAGCGACAAAAACGGCACGGGCGTACCCGTGCCCGCAATGCCAATAGACGCCGAAGGTGAGTTTACTGCGCCGCCTTCCGGCCGGTACACAAACTCAACGCGGTTGGATGTCTCGTAGAGCTTCACCTGAAACGATACCACGGCCGCCGTAGCGTTGTAGTTCCACGACCAGTTCTGCCACTCAAACGTGAATACCCGGTTGGGGGCCGAGCCGCTGGTCTGGTAGCGGGCTGCGCTGTTGGGCAGCTCACCGCCCAGGTCGTCCCAGAGCGGCGCCAGCAGCGGCAGCTGAGTGGCGCCGCTGCCGGTGGTCAGGTTGTTGGTCAGGCTGCTGGTGGCGCTGCTGTTAAACGACAGAAAGCCGTTGGAGCTGGCATAGACACTGCTATACGGAATACCATCGAAGGAAAACGAGAATCCGATAGGCAGGGCATCGGAAATAGCATCGTCGGCCTGCACGGCCGTAGCGGAGGGGGCCGTGCCCGGCAACGGCGCATATGTGCCCGTAGTGGCCGCAAACTGGTAGGCATCGGCCTGGGCGCGGGCCTGCCCCGGGCTCAGCGCCAACAACGCCAGACTCCCGGCCGCTACTACAAGCTGGCGCCAGCTACGGCGTGCACGGCGAATAATGGGTAGAGGTTTTTGCATGGAGTAACCTGAAAAGTGAAAGAGAAACGATAAGCCGGATTGAACTCATAGTGCTGTTTGCGTGGCAATTGCAGCACATAAAGCGGAGGTAAGATAAGGTCAGATGGCAGCAATCCAAATCAATACTCTCATTTTCCTACAATTGCCGCCACTGGCTGCCGCTCTGATTGCCAGTCATATGGCCGCTGACGCATTTTCCCGCCTCTCCCCCGCTCCTCATACAGGCCTGTCCAGAGCCACTACCCCTCTAGTCAGCACCTCTTATCCGGTTACGTCACCCCTTCTTTCCACGCTTGGCCCTGCTATTCGCTGCCACCGCTGCCTCCATTTTCCCGGGCAACGGCTGGCGACCCTAAATCTGCGGGAGGCACTTGCTACGTATCTGGTTTAGCCCTGATGTTCAACTTGCTAGCCACCTGCTATGGAAAAGGATGCCGTTATCAGACACTCCCGCCGCCAACGAACCAGCCGGCGTTCTTCGCGGCCCAGAATCCGCCGGGAAACCCTACTGGCCTCTGCCCTGCTGGCGTTGCTGGTCGGCTTTGTGCTCTACCACGCGTGGCGCTACGGCTGGTAAGCGGCTATTCCGCCACTGGTGCGGCAGCTAGCGGTTATGTAGCGGTGGCCTGTTGCAAGCCGGCTCACCGGCTTGGAAACGCCTGAAAACAAAAATCCCCCTGGCGGCTGCCAGAGGGATTTTGCTGTTTACTACGCAGAGGAGGAGGGATTCGAACCCCCGGAGGTTTAACCCTCAACGGTTTTCAAGACCGCCGCAATCGACCACTCTGCCACTCCTCTAAAAAAAAAAATTGGTAGTTAAATAATTGAGCAGGCCGGTGACCTGCTCAATTGCTTAGCGTACTCAGGTACTCTTGTAGAGAGGGGGGGATTCGAACCCCCGATACCCTTGCAGGTATAACGGATTTCGAATCCGTCGCATTCGACCACTCTGCCACCTCTCTAGGGTCCAAACTGAGTGGTTTGGGACGACAAAAGTAGCAGCGCATCCTGCCCATCACAACTTTTGGCCACTTATTTTTTCTAAAAAATCCGCCGCCGCTCTCCGCCTGAGGGCTTGTAGCTGATAATCAGGGATTAAATTTTCGCCTCCTGATTGCGCAAACGGTTCATCAGGCGCAGGCCGGCGGCGTTGTTGCGCAGCCGCCCGGTCACGGCGTCGATGCTGACGTTGATTTCGAAACCCAGAATCAGGGTCATGCACACGAAATCCAGCCACACCATGAAGCCCACGAGCGTGCCCACCGAGCCGTAGAAGTGGTTGTAGCTGTCGAAAATCTTCACGTAGAGGATGAACAGAAACGACACCAGGAAGATGAGCAGCGTGGCCACAATGGCCCCGGCCGACAGAAACGGCCACTTGTCGTGCACGGGCGGCACGTAGTAGTACACGAGGCAGGTGGTGAGCAGGAACAGCCCCACTACCGAGCCGTACTTGATGACCGTAATCAGCTCAGCGGTGTACTGCTCGGGCACGATTTCGTGAAACACCAGCGCATCAATGATATAGGTACCGAAGAAGATACCCACCACCGACACCAGCAGCACCGACGACAGCACCACCGTCAGCAGCGTGGCAATGACCCGCTTGCGCACGTAGGTGCGCTTCTTGAACGAGGGATACTTCTTCTCGAAGGCGTCGAGCAGGGCCATGATGCCGTTGGAGCTGAGCACCAGTGCCGTGGCAAAACCAAACGACAGCAAGCCACCGTGCGGAATGTTCACGATGTCCTCGATGGTGCCCGAAATAGCCCGATACATCTCGCCCGGAATCAGGTCGGCCAGAAACTCCAGAATGTACAGGTTCAGGTTCGGGATGCGGATGTACGGAATGAGCGTGAACAGGAAGATGATGGTGGGAAAGATGGCAATGGTGAAGTTGAACGCCATGTAAGAGGCGCGCTTGGCAATGCCATCCAGCCGGATTTCCTGCATCAGCCGGTCCACCACATCATACACCGAGGCCCGGCCGCCAGCAAAGCGCAGCCGCTTCAGAAACACAATAGCCTTGCGGTACGACCGGCGGCGGCGTACATCGGGCAAATGGTAGCGGCGGGTGGGCAGGCGCATGTGCAGTGAATGAGGAATAACAGAACGTCATGCCTAAGCACGTCATTCCGAGCCGCGCGAGGAATCTCGCCAGTGTAGCAATCAATACCACTACAACATCAGCACGCGAGATTCCTCGCGCGGCTCGGAATGACGTGCCTACTTCTTCAGAAACGCGGCCGGGGCCGGCGCGTCGCTGGGGGCTTTGGGCGGCGTGAGCGGGCTGCCGGCTTCGTCGTCGGTAAAGTATCCGGACAGCTTCTGCTGGATGTGCGGCGGGATGGGCACGGGGCGGCCGGTGCTCATGTTCACGAACACCATCAGGGTGTGGCCTTCGGTAAGAAGCTCCCGGGCCTCATTGTAGATTTCGTATTCGAACAGCACCCGCGAGCCTTCGGCGGGCTGCTTGAGCAGCAGGCGGACTGTGAGCAAGTCGTCGTAGCGAGCGGGGCGGCGGAATCGGGTGCGGATTTCGCCTACCGGCATGCCCACGCCTTCAGCTTCCAGGTCTTTGTAGCTGATGCCCAGCTGCCGGAAGGCTTCGGTGCGGCACACCTCGAAGTAGGCCGCGTAGTTGCCGTGGTACACGTAGCCCATCTGGTCGGTTTCGGCGTACCGCACGCGGATCTGGGTGTCGGAAGAATACATTGGGTTGAATGATTAAATGGCTGCAGTGTTAAATGGATGACTGTTAAACGATCCGTCAGCACGACCAACAATTCAACAATGCAGCCATCTAACCATGGAAGCGCTACTTCATAATTCCGCTCCGCGTGAGGGCAGCTTGGTAGCGGCGGGCGTTTACGAGGTGCTCCTGCTCATTGCGAGCAAAGGCGTGGTAGCCGCTGAAGTCTTCCTTGGCGCAGAAGTACAGGTAGTCGTGGCTTTCGGGGTTCAGCACGGCATCAATGCTGGCAATGCTGGGCAGGTTGATGGGGCCGGGCGGCAGGCCGGCGTACTTGTATGTGTTGTAGGGCGAATCTTTGGTGAGGTGCACGTTGAGCACCCGCTTGATGGTGAAATCCTGGTTGGCGTACACCACCGTGGGGTCGGCCTGGAGCTTCATGCCACGGCGCAAGCGATTGAGGTACACGCCGGCCACGCGCGGCCGCTCATCGGCGTGCTGCTGCTGCTCGGCCTCCACGATGCTGGCCAGGGTGCTGACTTCGGCGCGGCTTAGGTTGAGCTTTTTGCGCTTGGCGTCGCGGGCAGGAGTCCAGAACTTCTCGTACTCCTTTTTCATGCGCTGCATGAGGTTGTCAGGCGTGGAGTTCCAGTACAGCTCGTAGGTGTTCGGGATGAACATGGTCATGATGCTCGTGGTGTCGAAACCCAGGCTTTTGGTGTAGCCGGGGCTGCTGAGCAGGCTGTCGAACTGGCCGGGGCGGGCATCAATGGCAGTATTGAGCTTCTGGGCCAGATCCTGGCGCAGGCGGATGTTCTGGAACGTGAGCTTGAGCGGCGACTGGCGGCCGGTGCGCAGCGCGTTGATCAGCTCGCGGTTGGTGTAGCCATCTTTGAGCTCGTAGCGGCCGGGCTTCACCAGCTTTTCGTATTTCATCACCTTGGCCACGAAGCGCAGGCTGAGCTTATCCACGATAACGCCGGTGGCCTCGATGGAGTCCAGCACCGCTTTGGCCGTTTCGCCGCGGCGCACCAGCACGTAGGTGGGCGTTTTGGTTTCTACGTTCGGGGTAAAGAAAACCTGGTAGAAATAGTAGGAAAACGTAATCAGAATCAGGCCCGAAATACCGGTGATGTAGGCGAACCGGTTGCGGCGTTTCAGGGCCTTGGCTTTGTAGTCGATGCGGGGTTTGGCCATCGGAAGGAAGGTGGTCAGATTACCGGATTGTGAACTTCCGGCCGGCAGATTGGCGGAAGAAACCGTTTGGAGTAGCTTTACGGTTCAAAAGTACGCGGAATCCGGCAGTGCCGGAGCTTCTGCGGGTTTGGGCAGAATCGGAATCCACGCGTGGTTCGGGTTTGTGTCCTTATCTTCCGCTTACGCTTTCAACCAGTCCTCCTTCACCCTCTTAGTTCATTATGCAACACTCCTACTCTTCGCGGTGGCAGCGGCTGGCCCTTCTGGCCGCGCTGGGCCTGTTCGGCACTACGGCTGCCCAGGCACAGCTGGCTACCTATAGCTTCAACAACGCTGCCGGCGACGAAGCTACGCTTCCGGCCGATACCCAGCCGAGCAATGCTTCGTTTAGCCCCATGAGCCGCGGGGCAGGTCTCACGCCTTCCCCAGGCGCTGGTTCGTTTTCGGCCACCGGCTGGTCGGTAGCTGCCCTGGATGCCACCGATTACTTTGCTTTCACGGTACAGCCTGCCTCCGGCTTTCAGGTGCGCCTCGACAGCCTGGTGCTGGATGAGCGCCGCTCCGGCACCGGCATTCGCGACTGGTCGGTACGCTCCAGCGTCGACAATTTCGCGACTGACCTGATTACGGTGAACGTGCCCGACGACAGCAACACGCGCACCAACAAGAAGATTGTGCTGCCCGCCGCCTTCGCCGCCCGCACGGGGGCCGTGGAGTTCCGGATTTATGGCTACAACTCGGAAGCCATTGCCGGCTCGTGGCGTGTAGATAACGTGCGCACTTACGGTCTGGTCAGCGCCACTGGCGGCACTGCTACCCCAACCGTGGTGTTTGGCGCAGCTACTGCCACTGTGGTTGAAAACGCCGGTACCGTGCAGATACCGGTGCGCCTGAGCGCCGCCAGCACGCAGGCCATTACGGTGGATGTCGTACTGGCTACCCCTGCTGGCACGGCCACTTCCCCCTCCGACTATACCTATACCACCCAAACCCTCACGTTCCCGGCAAACAGCACAGCGGCCCAGAACGCTACGCTCACCATCGTGGACGATGCCGTGGCTGAATCCAGCGAAACCATCATTCTGAAGCTGCAAAACGCGCTACCCGCCGGCTCGGCTACGGTGTCGGCTGACAGCTACACCATCACCATCACGGACAACGACACGCCTACTGGCCCTATTGTTTCGACGGTAGCGGCCCTGACCGTGAATGACGCCAACGGTGTGCCTACCCAGGCCACGCAGACGGTTTCGGCTCGCGGCACGGTGTATGGCGTAAACCAGCGCACGGCTGGCTACCAGTTCACCCTGATTGATAACACGGGCGGTATCGGCCTGTTCGCCTCGGCCGCCATCGGCACCAACGTGCTGGCCGAAGGCGACTCGGTGCAGGTGACCGGCACGCTGGGCCAGTTCAACGGCCTGAGCCAGATTACCATGACCGGCATTACGCCGCTGGGCCGCGCCCGCCGCACGTATGCTCCCCGCTCGGTAGCCGCCGCCCTCACCGAAAACGAGGAGTCGGAGCTGATTACCCTTGCCACGGCCGTAACCCTGATGACGCCCGCCCAGTGGACCGGCGCCGCCACGGCCTACAACGTAGACGTGATGACGGCCGGCGGCCTGATGTACCAGATGCGCATCCCCGCCAACTCCGACTTCGCCGGCAAGCCCGCGCCTACGGGTCCGTTCCGCCTCACCGGCATCGGTGGGCAGTTCGACAACACCTCGCCTTTCGATGCTGGCTACCAGATCGTACCCCGCCGCTACGCCGACCTGGTGTTCGTGCAGGGTGTTGCTGAGCCTGCCTTCGCCAAGAGCCTGGCTTTGTACCCTAACCCTGCTACCAGCCAGCTCACGCTGCGTGTAGCCGGCGCCCGTGGCGCACAGGTGGAAATCCTGAACTCGCTCGGCCAGGTAGTAAGCCGCACCACGGCCGCCACCGACCTGACGCCGCTGAACGTGGCAGCGCTGCCCGCCGGCGTATACGGCGTGCGCCTCACCACTTCGGAAGGCTCGGCTACCCGCCGCTTCGTGAAGCAATAAGCGGCAGTGGCCCCAGCGCCACCCGCAGAAAAGGCTCCGGCATACTGCCGGAGCCTTTTTTTGTACCGGCTATAGCGCCGGAGCTAAGCCATTTGCCGGGCTTTGCCGGCGGGGCGGGGCAGTTTAATACTGTCCCACGTGTAACCCGCGGTGCAAAAACCACGAACAGGCTGGCAGTTCTCTGTTACAAGGGCTACCTTGCCCGCTTCGACGCCACTTCGGTTGTGTCGGCCGTCTTCTCACTTCATTTCTTGTCCTGCTATGGCCGCTACGCTGCTCCGCATTCATCCCGAAAATCCGCCCCAGAACCGTATCCAGCAGGTAGTAGATGTACTACGCCGTGGGGGTATTATTATTTATCCGACGGACACGGTGTATGGCATTGGGTGCGATATTCATAATGCGAAGGCCGTTGACAAGCTGTGCCGCATCAAGGGCCTGAACCCGGAGAAGGCCATGCTGAGCTTTATCTGCGCCGACCTGTCGCACATCAGCGACTACGCCCACGGCATCACCACGCCCATTTATAAGGTGATCAAGCGCGCCCTGCCCGGGCCGTTCACATTCATCTTTGAGGCTAGCTCTAAGGTGCCGCGCCAGGGCGGCAAGCAGCGCAAAACCGTCGGCATCCGCGTGCCCGACAACCAGATCATCATTCAGCTGGTGCGCGAGCTGGGCAACCCCATCATGAGCACCTCGGTGCGCGAAGACGAAAACACGCTTGACGAGTACGTAACCGACCCCGACCTGATCTTCGAGAAATACCGCTCCCTGGTAGACCTCGTCATCGACGGCGGCTTCGGCAACAACGTCCCCAGCACCATCATCGACTGCACCAACGACGACTTCGAACTGGTCCGCCAGGGTGCCGGCGACATCGAGCAGTATCTGTAATAGCTGGCTGTCATTGCGAGCAGCGCGAAGCAATCCTTCTTCTTGTGGCAGGCACGATCCTAAAGCAGAAAGCCCTCCGGCATTAGGTTACTAGCCTACTGCCGGAGGGCTTGTCTGTAAATCGAGGTTTTCGTCTTCGAGAGGAAGGATTGCTTCGCGCTGCTCGCAATGACAGCTAAGGGCGCTTATGCTTCCAGCGGCGGTGCGTCCAAAGGTAGTCAGCGGGAAAATCCTGAATATCCCGCTCCAGCTGCCGCACGAAGGCTTCGGTGATGGGGAAGTCGTTGGCGGGCAGCGGCGCGTCGCCGTCGTATAGCTCCGTGAGGATGATCTGGTAGTAACCGCGGCGCAGGCGCCGGATGCTCACGTACACCACCGGGCAATGGAAGCGGGCCGCCAGCCGGTCGGCGCTGGTGTAGAAGCCAGAATCCTGGTGCATGAACTCGGTCCAGTAGGGCCGGTCTTCGGGGCCGGCGGCCTGGTCGGAGAGCAGGCTCACCACGCGGGTTTCGCCGCGGCGCTGCACCATGTCGCGCAGCGTGTCGCGCATCGGAATCAGGCCGGCCCCGGTGCGGGTGCGCAGCTGGTGCAGGAAACTCTCAAAAAACGGATTGCTCAGCGGCTTGTACACCCCATCGGCGTGCGCCGACAGCCATAAGGCACCTGAAGTCAGCACCCACTCCCAATTGCCCGCGTGCGACGACAGCCCCAGCACGGTGCGGCCCTGCGCGAAGTGGCGCTCCAGCACCTCGGGGTTGCTGAACCACACCCGCTTCTTTAATTCCGCGGCGGGCATCACCGCCAGCTTCAACGTTTCCACCATCACTTCCGCAAAGTGCCGGTAAAACTCTTTAGCGATGCGCTGGATTTCCGCTTCCGGCTTTTCCGGAAAAGAGTTGCGTAGGTTGGTCAGAACCACGTTGCGCCGGTAGCGCACCACATAGGTCAGCAGCAGATAGATGCCGTCGGCCAGCACGTAAAGAACCGGCAGCGGCAGAAAAGCAAGGCCGCGCAACAGCCAGTTCAGCGGGCGGTAATACCAGGGATAGGGCTTGGGCATGCCCCAAAGTTAATGGCCCGGACCGGCTCCGGCCGGCGCGTAGTCGGCCGCGTCGCGGTGCACGGCCACCGATTGGGCGGTAAGCAGCTGGTTTTTAGCCGTGCGAACTTCCACGGTCAGCGTGTAGTCGCCACTGGGCAGCTTGCTCAGGTCCAGCTCGCCCAGCACCGGCGCTGGCCGGCCGGCCTGGCCGCGTACCGCGCCGGTGATGGCCAGCGCATCAGTTTTGGCAGCGGCGGCCCGCAGCCGGTAGCGCAGCACCAGCGGCTGGTCGGCCGCTACGTTGTAGAGCTCGGCATACAGCCAGAGCCGCTCAGCTCCGCGGGCATAAAAGCCGCCCGGGGCCCGCGTGAGGGTGTAGCCACTGCGGCTGAAATTGCTGGCCTCGGCTCCGCGGGCGGGGGCGCGGGCCAGCAGCACCAGGTCGCTGAGCTGCGGCTTCGGGCCGATGGCAGCCAGCACCAGCGGCTGCTCCACTAGGCTTTGCTTGCCGGCCTGGTATTGGTCGCGCACCAGCGCCCGCAAGGTGTAGGTGCCTTCGGGCAGCAGCAGGCGCTTCTGAAAGCTCAGCGGGTTTTTGATAACGGCCGTAGTATCGCTGAGTACCGGCGGCTTGAGCACTACAGTTTCCTGGTACACTGCCTGCCCATCGGGCCGGATTACTTCCAGCGTGAGGGCGGCCGCCGCCTGATACATTTTCGGCGCCCGGCGCATGTAGCGCAGGCTTTTGCCCGAAACGGTGGCATATATTTCCACTACCGCTCCCTTCAGGGCTACATCTTCGTTGCGAAAACGCGCCACATCCAGCTGCAGCATGGGTGGAGTTGCCGCCTCGGCGAATAAGGAAGTCAGCAGGAGAAGTAGCAGGGAGAAATAGCGCATCATGCCAGATTGACAAAACTGTAAACAGGAAACCAGGGTACAACGCAACAAACCCGGTGCCACTGCCGGTTTCCTCCAACCAGCCGAAATCAGGCTGTATTCAGACCCATTTCGACGCGGCACCGTCCCTTTTCTGGACGCGCCGTCCGGATACTGGCCGCGGCGGCTGGCCTTCGACTGCCTTCTTACTGCCTTTTTGCCGGTATAATTTCGGTATTTCTTCAGCGGCGGGCCGCATTATCCGCGGCCGGCGTGCTATGTTGGGGGCTTATTGTTTCTTTCCGCTTCCCGTCGCCGCTCATGCCTGCCGTCTTATCCGAACTGCCCTACCACCCGCCAATTGCCTTTTTCAGCCAGCTGCTGGGGGCCGATGCCCTGTGGCTGGAAGCCCACGAGCACTACCGCAAGCAAACCTACCGCAACCGCTGCCTGATCCTGACGGCGCAGGGCCAGCAACCCCTCACCGTGCCCGTCGTAGACGGAAACCGCAGCGAGAAAGTAGCCATTTCCGCGCTGGAAATCGATTATCGGCAGAACTGGATTCACCGGCACTGGCGCACGCTGCAAACCGCGTACGGGGGCTCGCCGTACTTCGAATATTACGCCGACTACCTGCACGACATCTACCAGCAAAAGCCCGCGCTTTTGTTTGATCTGAACCTGCAGTTTCTGCGTTTCTACCTCCGCTGCCTGCGCCTGCGCGTGCCGCTGCACCTCACCACCACCTACCTGCCTGCTGCCGCTGACCCCTCGCTCCTCCCACCCGACCTGCTCGACTGCCGCGACCACCTGACACCAAAGGCCCAGACCAGCCCCGAACCTGACAGGACGTCGGGCCGGCCCTACCCCCAGACGTTTGGTAAAGATTTTGTACCGGGGCTCAGCATCTTAGACCTGCTGTTTATGCAGGGCCCGGCCGCCGGCAGTTTTCTCGCGTAGTGCCTACTGCCGCCCCCGAACCTTCGCCCGAGTCAATCTGTTTCAGATTATATCGGCCCAACCTGTACTGAGGCCCAACGCCCGGTTGCAGGGTACCATTTTTCTTCACTACCTTATCTGCATGGAAGCTAAATTCTCAAATCGAGTCAAGGAGGTCATCTCCCTGAGCCGGGAAGAGGCCATCCGGCTCGGGCACGACTATATCGGCACCGAACACCTGTTGCTGGGAATGATTCGCGAAGGGGAAGGCACGGCTATCGGACTGCTCAAGAAATTGGGCGTGTCGGTAGACGAGCTGAAATATGCCCTTGAGCAAGCCACCCGCAACACGGCCACCCAGGGCACGAGCATCACCGGCTCCATCCCGCTGACGAAACAGACCGAGAAAGTCCTCAAGATCACCTACCTCGAAGCCAAAATCTTCAAGAGCGAGATTATCGGTACGGAGCATCTGCTGCTGTCGATTCTGCGCGATGAAGACAACATTTCGTCCCAAATCCTCAGCAAATTCAACGTGAACTACGAATCTGTCCGCGATTCGCTGGATTACCACGGTAACACGGCGAACAACCCCACCAACGGCCCCGAGGCCGATGACGACGACAACGACCGCCTCTTTGGCGGCGGGGCAGGCCGCGGCGGTGCCGGGGCTGGCGCCACGCCCAAGAAAGGCACCGAGAAGTCGCGTACGCCCGTGCTCGACAACTTCGGGCGCGACCTGACCAAACTGGCCGAGGACGACAAGCTCGACCCCATTGTGGGCCGCGAAAAAGAGATTGAGCGCGTAGCTCAGATCCTGAGCCGCCGCAAAAAGAACAACCCGATTCTGATTGGTGAGCCTGGCGTTGGTAAAACGGCTATTGCCGAAGGCCTCGCCCTGCGCATCATCCAGAAGAAGGTGTCGCGCGTGCTGTTTGGCAAGCGCGTGGTTACGCTGGATCTGGCGTCGCTGGTGGCGGGCACCAAGTACCGCGGCCAGTTCGAGGAGCGTATGAAAGCTGTGATGAACGAGCTGGAAAAGTCGCCCGACGTGATTCTGTTCATTGACGAGCTGCACACGATTGTGGGCGCTGGCGGTGCCTCCGGCTCGCTGGACGCCTCCAACATGTTCAAGCCGGCTCTGGCCCGCGGCGAAATCCAATGCATTGGCGCGACTACGCTCGACGAGTACCGCCAGTACATTGAGAAGGATGGTGCCCTGGCCCGTCGTTTCCAGATGGTAATGGTCGATCCGACCACGCCCGAGGAGACAATTGAAATCCTGCACAACATTAAGGATAAGTACCAGGACCACCACCACGTAGTGTATACCGACAAGGCCATTGAGGCTTGCGTGAAGCTGTCGGACCGCTACATGTCCGACCGGTTCCTGCCCGACAAGGCCATCGACATTCTCGACGAGGCCGGTGCCCGCGTGCACATCAACAACATCGTGGTGCCCGAAGATATTCTCAAGCTCGAAGAGCAGATTGAGAACATCAAGGTGGAGAAAAACCGCGTGGTGAAAAGCCAGAAGTACGAAGAGGCTGCCAAGCTGCGCGACACGGAGAAGAAACTGATTGATCAGCTCGACCAGGCCAAAAAGGACTGGGAAGAGGAGACCAAGAAGAAGCGCTACACCGTGAAAGAGGAAAACGTGGCCGAAGTAATTGCCATGATGACCGGCATCCCCGTTTCGCGCGTGGCGCAGAACGAAAGCTCCAAGCTCCTGAAAATGGGCGAAGAGCTGCAGGGCAAGGTAATCGGGCAGGACAAGGCCATCAAGCAGCTGGTGAAAGCTATCCAGCGCACCCGCGTTGGTCTGAAAGATCCCAAGAAGCCCATCGGCTCGTTCGTGTTCCTGGGCCCAACCGGCGTAGGTAAGACCGAGCTGGCCAAAGTGCTAGCTACCTACCTCTTCGACAAGGAAGATTCGCTGGTGCGGATCGACATGTCGGAGTACATGGAGAAATTCAGCGTATCGCGCCTGGTTGGCGCGCCTCCCGGCTACGTAGGCTACGAAGAGGGCGGTCAGCTGACGGAGAAAATCCGCCGCAAGCCGTACTCGGTGATTCTGCTCGACGAAATCGAGAAGGCTCACCCCGACGTGTACAACCTGCTTCTGCAGGTGCTGGACGACGGCATCCTGACCGACGGCCTCGGTCGCAAGGTGGACTTCCGCAACACCATCATCATCATGACCTCGAACATCGGGGCGCGTGATCTGCAGGACTTCGGCGCTGGCATCGGCTTCGGCACCAAGGCTCGCAACGAGAACATGGACGAGTTGACGAAGGGCACCATCACCAACGCCTTGCGCAAAACCTTCTCGCCTGAGTTCCTCAACCGTTTGGACGATGTGATTGTCTTCAACTCGCTGGAGAAGAAAGACATCCATAAAATCATCGATATCAGCCTCAGCAAGCTGCTGAGCCGAATCCAGACGCTGGGCTACAAAGTGGAGCTGACCGAAGCCGCCAAGGATTTCGTGGCCGAGAAAGGCTACGACCCCAAATACGGCGCACGGCCGCTCAACCGGGCCATCCAGAAGTATATCGAAGACCCGATTGCGGAGGAAATCCTGAAGGCCGAAATTGCCCAGGGCGACGTCATCACGGCCGACTACACGGCCGGCGCCGAGGAGCTGGTGTTTGCGGTAAGCAAAAGCGGCGAATCGATGAATCTGGCCAGCGACGAGCGGCCGGAGGAAGCGCCCGAGCCATCGGACGACGAGCCGACGGACAACAAGAAGAAAGGCGAGTAATCGTTAATAGAAAGTAAGAAACGGCCGGTTCCTGCAAAGGAGCCGGCCGTTTTTACGTGATGCACGCTCCTAATCTAGCTGCCGAACGCCGCCAAATTCTGGTGCGGCTTTTCCTGCCTTGTGCGTTACCTTTGGCACACTGTCCTTACGTAGCAAACCCAGACTTTCCCACCCCGCATGTCCGATCCGCACGCTGAAGCCCAACTGAGCAAAACCGAAATTCTAGCCCGTAAAAACGAAGAGGCCCTGCTCGGCGGCGGCCAGGCCCGCATCGATGCCCAGCACAAAAAAGGCAAGCTCACCGCCCGCGAGCGGATCGACCTGCTGTTCGACGAGGGCTCGTTCGAGGAAATCGGCAAGTTTGTGATGCACCGCTCCAAAGACTTCGGTCTGGACAAAGAGTATTACCTCGGCGACGGTGTGGTGACCGGTTACGGCACCGTGAACGGCCGACTGGTGTACGCGTTTTCGCAGGATTTCACGGTGTTTGGCGGCTCGCTGAGCGAAACCCACGCCGAGAAAATCGTGAAGATCATGGACCTAGCCATGAAGAATGGGGCCCCTGTTATCGGCCTCAACGACTCGGGCGGGGCCCGGATTCAGGAAGGCGTGGTGAGCCTGGGCGGTTACGCCGATATCTTCTACAAGAACACTTTGGCCTCGGGCGTGGTGCCGCAGCTGTCGGCCATTATGGGGCCGTGCGCGGGCGGCGCGGTATACTCGCCGGCCATCACTGACTTCATCCTGATGGTGGAGGACACGAGCTACATGTTTGTGACCGGACCCAACGTGGTAAAAACCGTAACCCACGAAAACGTGACCAGCGAGGAGTTGGGCGGGGCCAGCACCCACTCGGCCAAAAGCGGTGTGACGCACTTCTCGTGCGCCAACGAGGTGGCCTGCATCACCCACCTCAAGCAGTTGCTGAGCTACATGCCTCAGAACTGCGAGGAAACCGCCCCCATGGTGCCCTATGAGGCTGGCCAGGACGAAAGCCGCCCCGCTCTCGACACCATCATCCCCGACAACCCCAACCAGCCCTACGACATCCGGGAGGTAATTGACGGCATCATCGACGCCGGCTCCTTCCTGGAGGTGCACCAGAACTTCGCCGAGAACATCGTGGTGGGCTTTGCCCGCCTGGGAGGCCGCAGCATCGGTATCGTGGGCAACCAGCCGGCCGTGCTGGCCGGCGTGCTCGACATCAACGCCAGCACCAAGGCCGCCCGCTTCGTGCGGTTCTGCGACTCGTTCAACATTCCGCTGCTAGTGCTGGAAGACGTGCCCGGCTTCCTGCCCGGCACCGACCAGGAGTGGCGCGGCATCATCACCAACGGGGCCAAGCTGCTCTACGCCTTCTGCGAAGCCACCGTGCCGCGCATCACCGTCATCACCCGCAAAGCCTACGGCGGGGCCTACGACGTGATGAACAGCAAGCACATTGGGGCCGACATGAACTACGCTTGGCCTACCGCTGAAATTGCGGTAATGGGCGCGAAGGGGGCCGCCGAAATCATCTTCAAGCGCGAAATTGCCGCCGCCGAAGACCCAGAGGCCAAGCTGCAGGAGAAGGTAGACGAGTACCAGCAGAAGTTCGCCACACCTTACCGCGCCGCCCACCGCGGCTTCGTGGACGAGGTAATTCTGCCCTCCCAGACGCGCCAGAAGCTGATCCGCGCCTTCAAGATGCTGGAAAACAAAGTGGACACGCTGCCCCGCAAAAAGCACGGCAACATTCCGCTGTAGGCTGCTTGGCCCATGAACTGCACGGCCCTGGAACTAACCAGCCACGTTGTACAGCGTATGTTCAGCCGTCGGTTGGATATGCAGCTGGTGGAAAAGGCCGTGCAGAACGGACTGCTGATTCGCCGCTACGAAGATGACACGCCCTATCCCAGCGTTTTGTTGCTATACATGGAAGCTGGACAGCCGTTGCACGTAGTGGTAGCTCAGAATCCGGCAACGGGTATCTGCGTGCTGATTACTGCGTACGTGCCGGACCCGTTGTTGTGGGACGAAACCTTCACCCGTAAACTGTAGCCATGACCTGTACGCTTTGCAAAACCGGCCAGCTGTTGCCTGGTGTTACTACCGTCACACTGGAGCGTGACGGGGCCGTGATGGTGCTGAAGGAAGTGCCGGCCCGGGTATGTGAAAACTGCGGCAACTACCAGTTGGAGGCATCTGTGGCCGCCCAGGTACTCAGCACCGCTAACGAGGCGCTGGCCAAAGGGGCGGAAGTTGAAATCACCCGCTGGCGGCTGGCTGGCTAGCACTTAATACTTCGCAAGTAGATTTTCCGGTTTACCAGTTTCCATGTCCATCACCATCCGCCCCTCTACGCTTCAGGACGCGCCCGCCATTCGGCGGCTGTACCAGCGCGTGTCGGCGGAAAGCGGCGGGCTGGCCCGGCGGCCCGAGGAAATAACCGAGGACTACGTGCAGCATTTTCTGGCGCGAAGCGTGAGCCAGGGCATCGGGCTGGTGGCGGAACAGGCGGGCGAATTGGTAGCGGAGATTCACGCCTACCAGGCGGGCCTGCAGATTTTCGCCCACGTGCTCGGCGACCTGACGGTGGCCATTGCGCCCGCCGCGCAGGGCCAGGGCTTGGGGCGGCGGCTGTTCACCGAGCTGCTGACCCAAGCGCAGGCCCGATTTCCGCAGGTAAGCCGCGTGGAGCTGCTGGTGCGCGAGAGCAACACCCGCGCCATTGCGCTGTACGAAAAGCTGGGCTTCCGCCAGGAAGGCCGTTTTGAGGGCCGCGTAGCCGGCGCGCATGGTCTGGAAGCTGACATTCCGATGGCCTGGCACGCGCCGCAGTTATCGGTGGGCGACTAAACCATCAGGTCCTGCGTTTGTATTTTATCTTTTGATTCTTCATCCCATGCGCTCAGAAAGCTTCGATTTCCTCCAGAAATATCTCAACAACCCCTCTCCTACCGGTTTCGAGAAGGAAGGCCAGAAAATCTGGCTGGACTACATCCGGCCTTACATCGACGAGTACTTCGTGGATACCTACGGCACGGTGGTGGGCGTTATTAACCCTGAGGCCAAGTACAAAGTGGTGATTGAGGCCCACGCCGACGAAATCAGCTACTTCGTCAACTTCATCACCGAGTCGGGCTTCCTGTACCTGCGTCGCAACGGCGGCTCCGACCCGCTGGTGGCGCCCAGCAAGCGCGTGAACATCCACACCGACAAGGGCATTGTGAAAGCCGTGTTCGGCTGGCCGGCCATCCACGTGCGCAAGGTGGAGCAGGACAAGGCACCTACCATCGAAACCGTGTTCCTGGACTGCGGCGCTTCTTCCAAGGAAGAAGTTGAGGAAATGGGCATCCACGTCGGCTCCGTCGTCACGTTCGAGGACGAGTTCATGGTGCTCAACGACAAGTTTTATGTAGGCCGCGCGCTCGACAACCGCGTAGGCGGCTTCATGATTGCGGAAGTGGCCCGCATGCTCAAGGAGAACAAGAAAACGCTGCCCTACGGCCTCTACATCGTAAATGCGGTGCAGGAGGAAATCGGGCTGCGCGGGGCCGAAATGGTGGCCCACCGCATTCAGCCCAACGTGGCCATCATCACCGACGTGACCCACGACACTCAGTCGCCGATGTATGAGAAGAAGACCAGCGGCGACATTTTCTGCGGCAAAGGGCCGGTGATTACCTACGGTCCGGCCGTGCAAAACAACCTGCGCGACCTGATCATCCGGACGGCTCAGGAAACGGGCATTCCGTTCCAGCGCGCCGCCGCCACCCGCGCCACCGGCACCGACACCGATGCTTTTGCCTATTCCGGTGCCGGCGTGGCCTCGGCCCTGATTTCGCTGCCCCTCAAATACATGCACACCACCGTCGAGACCGTGCATCAGGACGACGTGCAGAGCGTAACGCAGCTCATCTACGAAACGCTGCTGCGCATCGAGGACGGCCACGATTTCCGCTATTTCAACTAATCACGGATTTTTCGGATCAGACGGATTGGTCGGATTTCGTAGACAATTGTAGCGCGGCGCCTCGGCGTCGCGCTACAATTGTTGACCGGCCGTACGGTCTGCAAAATCCGACCAGTCCGTCTGATCCGAGAAAATCCGTGTTCATCTCCGGTTTAACCACTATCCGCAACGCCTTTGTCAATGGCTATCCGGTAGTGGATGAAATGGTGGTGAGCATAAGCAACAGCCGCCGCTGGTACGCCCGCGAGTTGCGCTTCGTCCGCAACGCCGCCGATATCCGCTCCTACAAGGACGCGCAGAGTTTCCGGCGCGCCAACGGTGACAAATTGCGGATGAAGCCGGCCAACGCGTCCGTGTACCACTACAGCTGGGTGAAAAACCTGCAACTTCCACTTGCTGTAGCCGCACCGGCCGCTTGGCCGCGTCTGCCTTGAATTGCCTTTTCGCGAGACGCTTGCCTTGGTGAGCAGTTTGGCGCCATATACGCGCTGGTCGCGAAGTGGAACTTCGCGGTACGTTTACGCTTCCTTCGTTACGACATGCAACTTCCTCCCCTTTTCCCGCCGCTCACCGTCACGGACCAGATGGGCCGCCGGGTGGCGGTGCCGTTCCCGCCACACCGCATTGTGTCGCTGGTGCCCTCACAGACGGAGCTGCTGTTTGCACTGGGCCTCGGCGAGCGGGTGGTGGGCGTCACAAAGTTCTGCATTCACCCGCCCGAGGCCCGGCAAACGGCCACGGTTATCGGAGGCACCAAGAATTTCGACTTTGAAAAGATTGCCGAACTCCGGCCCGATCTGATAATCGGCAACAAAGAAGAAAACTACCAAGAGGGTATCGAGCAGCTGGCCGCGCAATTTCCGGTCTGGCTAAGCGACATCAGCCACCTCGATGAAGCGTTGGACATGATCCGGCGCGTTGGGTTCATCGGGGGCCGCAAGGAAGCCGCCGAACAGATGACCGCGCAGATTGCCGTGTCGTTTCAGCAGCTCCCTCTGCCGGCGGAGCTGGTGCCGGCCGCTTATTTCATCTGGCGCAAGCCCTACATGGTGGCCGCTACGGGCACCTTCATCGACGACTTGCTGGCACGGGCCGGCTTCCGCAACGTGTTCGGCCACCTGGCCCGCTACCCCGAAATCACACCCGAGCAGCTACAGGCGGCCGCTCCCCAGCAGATTTTGCTATCCTCGGAGCCCTACCCTTTCCAGGAAAAGCATCTGGCCGAGTTTCAGACACTCTGCCCGCAGGCCGCCATCCGCGTCGTGGATGGGGAGCTGTTCAGTTGGTACGGCAGCCGGTTGCTGGAATCGGCGGCTTATCTGCGGAGCCTGCAGGAGCAGTAGTTTTTGCCGAAGGCAGTTGTCATTGCGAGCAGGTGGCGCATCAAGCCAGTGCCGAAGCAATCCTTCCTTTCTGTGCGCTAAGCAGCCATAACAGACAAGCCCTTCGACCTTAGAGGAATTCTCTACTGCCTGAGGGCTTATCTGTGAGGAAAGTTTGCATCAAATGAGAGGAAGGATTGCTTCGTCGTACCTCCTCGCAATGACAGCTACTGACTGCTAAAACTAAAAATCAGCCAGTTACTGCAAAACCGGCCTTTTCCAGCTCGCTCCAGAACTGCGGATACGATTTGCGCACTACTTGCGGAGCCTCGATGGTGAGTGGCCCGAGCAGGGCCAGCGGCGCAAACGCCATGGCCATGCGGTGGTCGTGATAGGTGGCCACGGTCTGGTCGCTCACCCGGAACCCGTCGGTGCTGACGCGGAAGTGGCCTTCGGTTTCCTCAGTGAGGTAGGCCCCGAAATTGGCCAGTTCGGTCTGGAGCGCAAAAATCCGGTCGGTTTCCTTGATGCGCAGGCTTTCGAGGCCGCTCATCAGCACGGGCACGCCCAGGGCTGCTGCCACCACCGCCACGGTTTGGGCCAGGTCGGGGCAGTCGGTGAAATCCTGGGTGAAGGGCGTGCGGGTGCCGGTCTGGGTGAGGCGTACGCCGTCCTGCACGTACTCGGTGGCCACGCCCAGTTGGGCCATGATGGCCACAATGGCTTGGTCGCCCTGCCAGGAGTATCGGCGCAGGCCGGGCAGCGTCAGCCAGGAGCCGGCCGGGGCCAGCGCCACCATGGCGTACCAGTAGCTCGCCGCCGACCAGTCCGACTCGATGGTGTAGTCGGTGGGCTGGTAGCGGCCGGGACGAGCCTCCACCACCGTGCCCAGGTCGCGGCAGTCGGCCCCGAAGTGCTGCATCAACGCCAGCGTCATGCGGATGTAAGGGCGCGAGCCCACCTTGCCAGTGAGGCGCAGGCGCAGGCCGTGCGGCAGCGTGGGCCCCACCATCAGCAGCGCCGAAATGTACTGGCTGCTGATGTCGCCGCGCACCGGCAGCTCCGTCAGCTCGCCGGCCTCGGTGGCGGCAGCGGTGGGGTTCCAGCCGTTGAGCTGCAGCGGCGGGTAGCCTTCCTGGCCTTCGTAGCTGATGGACGCGCCGAGCTGGCGCAGGGCGTCCACAAGCACCGCAATGGGGCGCTCCAGCATGCGGGCCGTGCCGGTGAGGTGCGTATGGCGGCCCGTGGCGGCTAAGTAGCCGGTCAAAAAGCGCATCACGGTGCCGGCATCTTCGGCATCGAAGCGGGGCGCGTCCGGGTTCAGCAGCAGGCGCTGCATGAGTTGGGTGTCGTTGGCGTCGGATAGGTTGTCGAGCTGGCCGCCGCCGGCCAGGGCCTGCAGTATCAGGGCCCGGTTGCTTTCACTTTTGGAAGCCGGCAGCTGGGCCGTGCCCCGCAACGGCTGCGCCGGCCAGGTGAGCGTGAGGGAAGAGTTGATGGCAAAGAGAGCTAAGCCGCCAGGCAGGCGCCCGGGGCGTGATAGAAAAAACAGCGGCCGCCGCCGCCGGGGGCCACGCAGCGGCCGGCCCGCGGCAAAAATAGCCCTCAACCCTGAACTATGGGCCAGGCCGACGCCACCGGGCCACCTACAGCCGGTGGTAGTAGCGCAACGACTCGGCCACGTCGTGCAGCGTAACCGGCTGGTCGTACACGCCCCGGCCAATGCCTTCCAGCAACGTGCAGTTGATGGTAGCGCCCGAGTTTTTCTTGTCCTGCAGCGCGTATTCGGCAATGGCGTCGGTTTCGAGGCTCACGAAATGCACCTTCTCAAACACCGAAAACAGGAAGGTTTCCACCTGGTCCAGCTCGGCGGCGCTCAGCAGGCCGCGCTGGACGCTCAGCCAGGCTTCGCAAATAATGCCGGCCGCCACAGCCTCGCCGTGCAGGATTTCGCGGCCGGGCTGCGTGAGCAGGTAGCTTTCCAGGGCGTGCCCCACGGTATGCCCGAAGTTGAGCAGCTTGCGCGGGCCAGCCTCCAGCGGGTCCTGGGCCACAATGCCCTGCTTCAGCGCCACCGACGCCTCGATGGTAGCTGTCCAGTCGTCGACGAACATGCCGGTGCGGCGCTGCTCCTCGAAGGCGGCGGCATCGGCAATCAGGCTGTGCTTCACGATTTCAGCGTAGCCCGATTTCAGCTGCCGCGGGTCGAGGGTTTGCAGGAAGCGGGGCTCGATGAACACGCCGGCCGGCTCCTGAAACACGCCCAGCTGGTTTTTGAAGCCCAGAAAGTCGACGCCGGTTTTGCCGCCCACGCTGGCATCTACCTGCGCCAGTAGCGTGGTGGGCACCTGCACAAACCGGATTCCGCGCTTGTAGAGCGCCGCGCAGAAGCCGCCCAGATCCGTAATGACGCCGCCGCCCAGGTTCACTAGCACCGCAAACCGGTCGGCACGGTGCTCGGTCAGCGCGCTCCACACGGTTTCGCAGGAGGCCAGCGTTTTGGCTTCCTCGCCAGCCGGCAGCTCCAGTACTGTATGCTGCTCAGGCAGATAGGGCGCCAGCAGTGGGTAGCACAGGCGGTGGGTGTTGGCGTCGGTGAGCACAAATACCTGGCTTATTGCCGGCCGAAGCAGAAAAGAGGCCAATTCTGGCAGGGCATTTGCTCCGATTTGCAGGATTTCGTTCAATTTAAACTGGCTTTAAGAAAACTTAACAGTCAGATTCGTTGCATAAAATGCAGAAAATGATTAGCATAGTGCAACGTTCTCAACCTTATTCTGATCATATACTCGAAACTTACTAACTATTCAGGTATGTATTTCTTTACCCGGCCCCAGTACCTGGCCCCGCTATTGGCTGTTAGCCTGTTATCTGCCGCCTGCAGCCGCGACTCAATGCCTCCTATGGAGCAGCAGTTGGTAGGCCGCTGGGAGTGGCAGCAATCCTCTACCGGTTCGGCCGACGTGCTCACTCCGGCCACCACCGGCCACGAAGTAGTGGTGGAATTCGACCGCCGGGGCCGCGCCATGTTTTATCAGGACGGGGCACTGCAGAGTGCGGCGGCGTTTTCGGTGCGGCAGCAGCGGCCCGGCCGGCACATTATTCAGTACCGCGGCTATGCCGGCAGCCAGTACTACACGGTATCGGGCAATGTGCTGTATCTGCAGGAAATGAAAGGCCAGACCACCCGCCACAGCTACGTGCGGCTGCCAGCCGTTCACTCTACGGCCACGGCCAGCTCCTCGGCTCTGTAGGGGTACGGTCAGGTATTTTTCGGGAGAGGTTGCAACCGTTCGGGGGCGTAGCTGGCTCTTCCGTTCAAGTAGGCCGATGTATGTAAGCAGTAGGCAGATTCTGTTCAAGCATATCACTGATATGCTTTTAACGGTTGTCTGAATACGCAGCGCTTAAGTCGCACTACTTAGCAGTATCGTTCCACTATTTCCCTTATCCGATGAAAGCGCTATCCTACGCCAGCTTGGTGCTGGCCGCTACCCTCTTCTCCGCCTGTGCCAAGCAGGACGTTGCCCCGGAACAGGCTTCCGTGGTGGGCTCCTGGCAGTGGCAAAGCAGCTTCTGCGGCTGGGGCGGCGCCAGCTCTCCGGCCACCACCGGCACCAGCCGGCAGCTACTTATCGGGGCCGACGGCCAAGCGAAAATATTGGAAAACGGCGTGCTGCGCTACACGACGCCCTATGTGCTCAGCCGCCATACTTCGCGGCTCAAAAACCAGGAAGCCGACTTCATCACCTTCACGGCGCAGCAACGGGAGTACATGGTGGAGCTAAACCTCCAGACCCGCACGCTAAGCCTGGCCGACGATGCCTACGACGGCTGCAGCGAAACGTACGCCTCTGCCAACCTCTAACACATAGCGGCCCCGCCTCATGTACAAACGCCCGTTGTCACTGCTCACGCTTGCCCTGGTGGTGTGCACCACCAATATGGCCGCCCTTTGCTGCCGCGAAGAAACCGACCTGCCACCTGCCAATTTCGACACGCTGGCCCAGCAGCAGGGCTATTGGGAATGGCAAAGCAGCGCCACGGAAGGCCCGTTAGTGTCGCCGGCCACGGTGGGCTACACGCGCCAGCTGGTATTTGGCACCAACGGGCAGCTGAGCATCCGCCACAACAGCCAGCCGTTTTCGGAAGTGCCCTATCAGGTTTCCACGGGTACGCTGCCGCGTTGCGGTGCTCCCCAGCAACCCGTGCCGCTGGTAACCTTCAAGGCCGAGCTGGCCAACAACGACCGCAAAGCCTACAGCCTCAGCACCGACGCCACTGGCACCCACCTCATGCTCTCTGGCGAAGATGCCTGCGTGGATGGCGGCTACACCGAAACCTACCTCTGGAAAGCCGAATAAGCGCCTACCGGGTAATATTGCCCTACGAAAACAGCCCGCCTTTTCCCGTTGCAGGGAAAGGGCGGGCTGTTTTCGTGGGGCGTTTACAGCTACTCCGGGCGCTGCAGAATCTCGGTCTGGCGCCGGATGCTTTCTATGTGAATGAGCTTGTAGAGCTCGGCCACGAATTTCTCGTTCACTCCGGCTTTTTTCGCCCATTCCGGCCGCGAGCTGAAGATTTCCTGCCACCGGTCGAGCTGCAGAATCTTTACGTTGTTTTCCTTTTTGTACTCGGCCAGCTCGCCTACCAGCGCCATGCGCCGGGCCAGGGCCTCCACAATTTCCCGGTCGGCCACGTCCATTTTCTGGCGCAGCTCCTCGGCTTTGTTGAGGTAGTCGGCATTGTCCGACGAGCGGTAGCGGTACTTCAGCTCGGCCAGAATCTCGCCCAGGCGCTGCGGCGTCACCTGCTGCTCGGCGTCCGAGAGGGCGTGGTCGGGGTCGGGGTGGGTTTCAATCATCAGGCCGTCGTAGTCGAGGTCGAGGGCCTTCTGGGCGATGGGCAGCAGCAGGTCGCGGCGGCCGCCGATGTGGCTGGGGTCGCAGATGAGCGGAATGTGCGGAAAGCGGGTTTTCAGCTCGATGGGCAGCATCCAGGTGGGCGCATTACGGTAGCGCGAAGGCGCAAACGTGCTGAAGCCACGATGGATGGCGGCCAAATCGGTAATGCCGGCCCGCTCCATGCGCTCCAGCGCCCCGGCCCACAGTGCCACGTCAGGGTTCACCGGGTTTTTCACCATCACCGGCACGCCGGTACCGGCCAGGGCATCGGCCAGCTCCTGCACCGCAAATGGGTTGACGGTAGTACGGGCCCCGATCCAGAGCACGTCGATGCCGTGGGCCAGGGCTTCTTCCACGTGGCGCGGCGTGGCTACCTCAATGGCGGTGGGCAGGCCGGTTTCGGCTTTCACGCGCTGCAGCCACGGCAGCGCCTCGCGGCCCATGCCCTCGAAGGAGCCCGGCCGGGTGCGGGGCTTCCAGATGCCCGCCCGAAACAGGTCGATGTTGCCCAGCGCCTGCAGGCCACGGGCGGTGGTCAGCACCTGCTCCTCGGTTTCGGCGGAGCAGGGCCCGGCAATCAGCAGGGGCTGCCCTTTGGTGGTGAGAAGGCGCGAAAAAAAGGTAGCAGCGGGAAGTGTGTTCATAAAAAGCAGCTATATAAAAGCAGGCAGGGAGATGCCCGGAATGAAAGCCCGCCAACTGCTGTTGGTCAGGCATCTGTTGCTGGCATAACCCAACCGGCTTAGCCTGGGTTTAACGGCTATATTTGCGTCACCCATCCACCTGCCCAAAGCTACCACCCGATGCCCACAACCCAAGCTCCGCCCATCTCCTTCGACGATACGGCCGTAGCCTTCGCCTCCAAGTCCGATGTCGAGCTGCGCAAGATGTATGCGCTGTTTGCGGCCATGAACAACAACACGCTGGTGAAAACCGGCGGCGGCCTGATGAAGGCCGCGCTGAAATGGAGTTTGCCCGGCACCAAGTTCCTGATCAAGAACTCCATCTTCAGCCAGTTCTGCGGCGGCGAAACCATCCAGGAGTGCGTGCCGGTGATTGCCGAACTGGGCCGCTACCATATCGGCACCATCCTCGACTACTCGGTGGAAGGCGAAGGCAGCGACAAGAGCTTCGACCACACCCGCGACGAGATTCTGGCCACGCTGGACATGGCGCACCGGTCCACGCACATTCCGTTTTCGGTGTTCAAGGTCACGGGCCTGGCCGACAGCGCTTTGCTGGAGAAAGTACAGGCTGGCACGGCCCTCACGGCCGCCGAGCAGGCCAGCTACGACCGGGCCCACGCCCGCGTAGATGCCATCTGCCACCGGGCCCACCAGTATGGCGTGCGCGTGTTCGTGGATGCCGAGGAAAGCTGGTTTCAGGCCACCATCGACAAGCTGGCGTACGAAATGATGCGCAAGTACAACCGCGAGTCGGCCATCGTCTGGAACACCTACCAGCTCTACCGCCAGGACCGCCTGGAGGCAATCAAGCAGGCCCACGACGAGGCCCGGCAGGAAGGCTACTATCTGGGTGGCAAGCTGGTGCGCGGCGCCTACATGGAAAAGGAAGCCCGCGTGGCCTCGCAGCGCGGCTACGCCAATCCCATCAACCCCACCAAAGCCGCCACCGACCAGCTCTACGACGACGCCCTGCGCTACTGCGTGGAGCACGTGGAGCGCATCAGCATCTGCGCCGGCACCCACAACGAAGCCAGCTCGCGCCTGCTCACGGAACTCATGCAGCAGCACGACCTCGCGCCCCAAGACCCCCGGATCTGGTTCGCGCAACTCTACGGCATGAGCGACAACCTGAGCTATAACTTGGCGCACGCCGGCTACAACACGGCCAAATATGTACCCTACGGCCCCGTGGATGCCGTAATGCCCTACCTGCTGCGCCGCGCCGACGAAAACACCGCCATTGCGGGCCAGAGCAGCCGCGAATTTCTGCTAATCCAGAAAGAGCTGCGCCGCCGCCAGGGCCGCTAGATTGCTCTTTGCCTGTCCGGCAAGGTTTTCGGAATAACAGCCTATTATATTCGCGGCTTCGCATATTGTGAAGCCGCGTTTTTTTTCCCTATTTTCCGCTTCCCATCACTCTCCTCCCTACGCCATGTTCGGCCGAATTCGAAACCACTTAATACGCTTTGCCCGCCACCAGGTGGGCACCATCAGCTACCTGAATCTGGTTCAGGAAGCCGAGCTGGGACTTAATCTGGATATCTCTCACGAAAAAAGCCGCCTTAATGAACTGCTGGCGGAAATCTCTGAACAGGAACACGCCGCCGGGCGGCCAATCCTGAGCTGCCTGGTGAAAGTACAGGGCTCTAAAGGTCAAGGCGACAATTTTTACAAGCTCTGCGAGCGGCTGGGCATGGGCGAATGGCGCACCCTCAAGCAGCAGGAGGACTTTCTGAAAAATCTGCGCCATGAATGCCGGGCGTTCTGGCAAGACCAGCAGAACTTCGAGAAATACGGATAGCGTTGAATGACAATAGAATAGAGAAAATAAGATACTCAAAAGCCCGAATTTTGTGCACAACCCTCACAGAATAGGCCGCGTTTAGTACCACAGATTCGCTGCTCATTACCATCCACCCGGCAGCGAATATTTTCTCTATTCTTTTCCATTTAACTCTCCCACCTCATGAGCACTGCTTCGAATAACCCGACTAATTCAGGAACTGGTTCAGGCGCAAACTACGGTACTGGCAACGCTGGCACTGGCTACGGCACTGGCGCTAATACGACCTCGAGCGGCAACATGGGCAACGCCTCCACCGGCAATCCTAGCCTCGACAGCAACGACAACAACCCGCATCATGACCACAGCGCCACCCAGAAAGGTGCAGCTGTAGCCGGTACTGCTGGTGCAGTAGTAGGTTCGGGCATTGATGCCGTACAGAACGCCGCCGGTGATGCTGCCCGCGCCGTAACCGGCAACGACACCACCTACGGCTCCGGCAACAGCTACACCACGGGCATGTTCCGTGACCGTGACAGCGCTGAGCGTGCGTACTCTTCTCTCTCGTCGCGTGGCTACACCAAGGACGACGTGAATCTGCTGATGTCGGACGAAACGCGCAAAACGCACTTCGGCGACAACACCGTAGAAACTGAGCTTGGTGATAAGGCCATGGAAGGTGCCGGCGTTGGTTCGGCCATCGGTGGCACGGCGGGGGCCGTAATTGGCGCTATTGCGGCCATTGGTACTTCGGTAGCCCTGCCCGGCTTGGGCCTCATCATTGCCGGCCCGATTGCCGCTGCTCTGGCTGGTGCCGGTGCCGGTGGCCTTACGGGTGGCCTGGTAGGCGCCCTGGTGGGCTCGGGCATTCCCGAGGAGCATGCTGTAGAGTACGAAAACGACGTGAAAAACGGTGGTATCGTAATGGGCGTGAAACCCCGTAACGCAGAAGATGCCCAGTATTTCGAAGAAGAATTCCGCCGCAACAACGGCGACAAAGTACGCCGCTACTAAGTACCGGCAGCTTTGCGAAAAAGGACTCTTCCCACCCGGGAAGAGTCCTTTTTTTGTTTGTAACAGACCAACGGCTTTTCACAGGAGCATCTGGCAATGTGGCCCGATTTTTAAGTAGCTATATCTGGCTGCAGAGTGCAACCTCTTTTGTCAGTTTGGTGCCTCTACAGTTGCAGGCCACGGTGCCAACGGGCACTTAACCGGCACTAGTTGGGTTTTTCTTTTAGAACCGGCACCTTGGCTGCGCCGTACCTCTCAGGACGGCTTTTGTGTACATTTGATTTTCCTCCATTTCACCCGATTCTTCATGTCTTCTCCCCGAATCAAGATAGGCTTGTACGCCGCGGTGGTGCTGGCAGTATTCGTGCTGGCCTCCTACAAGCTGTACAACCGCGGTGATGCGCGTACGCCTCAGAAAGACGCCATATTGGTGCAGGCTATGCTGCAGGGACTTACCTACCAGCACTACCAGCCCGAGAAACTCGACGATGCCTTTTCCAAGCGGGTATTCGACCTGTATCTGAAGCGCGTCGACTCCAACAAGAAATTCCTGCTGGCCTCCGATGTGGCCCAGCTGCGCAAATACCAGAACACCGTTGACGACGAAGTGAAGCGTGGCACCCACGAGTTCATGGACCAGACCAACCTTGTGCTCGATCAGCGGGTGAAGGATGTGCAGGTGTTGTACCGTGACATTCTGTCCAAGCCGTTCGACTTCACCACCGACGAGGCCTTCGAGACCGAGCCCGACAAGATGACGTACGCCGCCGACAAAGCGGCCCAGCGTGAGGAGTGGCGCAAGTTTCTGAAGTATCAGACGTTGGTGCGCATTTCGGAAATGATGGACACGCAGGCCAAAAAGAAGGACAAGCCGCTGGCTTCTACCTCTGCTACGCCTTCGGCGGCCACCACCACCGAGCCGACCCGCACGCCCGCCGAAATGGAAGTGGAAGCCCGCAAGCGGGTGCTGAAGTACTTCGAAGACCAGTTCAAGGATCTGTTGCAGAACGATGCCAACGACCGGCTGGCCATGTACGCCAACACCATTGCCAACACCTACGACCCGCACACCGAGTATTTCGCGCCGCGTGACAAGGAGAGCTTCGATGTGGCCATGACCGGCCGCTTTGAGGGCATCGGTGCCTCGCTGCAGGAAAAAGATGGCCAGATCAAAATCACGGACATCATCCCCGGCAGCGCTTCCTACCGCCAGGGCGACCTGAAGGCCGGCGACATCATTTTGCGCGTGGCACAGGGTGCCGAGGAGCCGGTATCGGTGGAAGGCATGCGCCTCGATAAGGCCGTGTCGCTCATCAAAGGCAAAAAAGGCAGCGAAGTGCGCCTGACGGTGCGCAAGCCCGACAACAACACCCGCATCATCTCCATCATCCGCGACGTGGTGGTGATCAAGGAAACTTACGCCCAGTCGGCCACCATCAACGAGGGCGGTAAGAAGATTGGCTACATCAAGCTGCCGACTTTCTACGCTGACTTCAACGACAACGGCGGCCGTAGCTCGGCCGAAGACGTGAAGAAGGAGCTGGAAAAGCTCAAGCAGGAGAAAGTGGAAGGGATGGTGCTTGACCTGCGCTTCAACGGCGGTGGCTCTCTGCAGGACGCCGTGGAAATGGCCGGCCTGTTCATCGACAGCGGCCCAGTAGTGCAGGTGAAGGGCAGCCAGGGTGCCGCCAGCGTCCTCAACGACCGTGACCCCCGCGTGCAGTACAGCGGCCCGCTGGTGGTACTCGTGAACAAGTACAGCGCCTCGGCCTCCGAGATTCTGGCTGCCGCCATCCAGGACTACAAGCGTGGTGTGGTGATGGGTGCTGCCAGCACCTATGGCAAAGGCACCGTGCAGCGCATCTTCGACCTCGACGACGCCCTGCCGGCGGAGTTCAACAGCATCAAGCCGTTCGGCTCGCTGAAGCTCACCACCCAGAAGTTCTACCGCATCAACGGCGGTTCCACTCAGTTCAAAGGCGTGGTTCCCGACATCATCCTGCCCGACGCGTACAGCTACCTCGACCAGGGCGAGAAAGAGCAGGAGTACGCCCTGAAGTGGGACGAAATCAGCCCGGCCCGCTACCGCTCGTGGCCGCAGGCGCCGGCCTTCGACAAGCTGCGTACGGCCAGCCAGGCCCGCGTAGCCGCCAGCCCCAGCTTCCGCCTCGTAAACGAGCTGTCGCAGCGGATGCGCAAGCGTAAAGACGAAACCAAGGTGTCGCTGAAGCTGACCGCCTACCGCGCCGAGCAGGAGCAGAACAAGGCTGAGTCGGACAAATACGAGGCCGTGCAGAAGTCGGCGCAGCCGCTGGCCATTGCCCCGCTGTCCATCGACTTGAAAGCGCTGGGCACCGACACCGTGGAAGTGAACCGCGCTTCGCGCTTCACCAAAACCCTCAACAAGGACATCACGCTCCGTGAGGCCGTATCGGTGGTGAAAGACCAGATGTAAGCTAGCCGATCATCGGCTGCAGAAAGCCTCCGCAACGCTCGTTGCGGAGGCTTTTTTTTGCGTCTGCGGCAGTCAGTTATACGCCGGCAGTATCGTTAGTAAATCGACACTAATACTTATTTTCAATAGCATCACCATTATCATTGCTAAACAATTGATAATCAAAAATAATTACAGCCATATATTTGCCCAATATTTTTAGCAAACAGCGAACTAACTATAGTATCATCCTGTTGAACAGATATGACGACGAACATGGAAACTCCGATCATTCCGCTCGTTACGGACGAGCAGCAGAAGCTGGCTGATGAAACCTGGCGCAAGTCGATTCCGGCCCAGGTGTTTCTCAATTACTTCTTCGCTATCAACTACCACATTCAGGAAGGCGACGACGCCAGCGGTGGCCTGCAGCACCTCCCCTTCTTCCGGGCGCACCAGGCCGAGCTGACCGACGCCGACCTGACCGCCGTGACCAAGCTGCTGCACGCCTGCTGGAGCACCGAGTACGCGCTGCGCTCCACGGCCGAGCTAGGCGACGAGGACTACCTGCGCAACGCCCTGCACTGGACGTTCCCGCAGGCCTACCACACCATCATGGCCGGGCTGCAGGCCTTTCTGCACACGGCCGGCGTGCGCGGCAACAATCCGTCGCTGGTGCGGCGGGAGGTGGGCCGGCTGGTGGTGCGCAATGCCTACCCGCGGCCGGTGTCGTTCTACGCCGCCGGGGCCTACGGTGACTTCAGCATCCATCGGCTGCCGCTGGCGGGCTACAAGGCCGGCCTGCACATTGCCGGCAAGGAGATTGACGCGCAGGCCCAGATCGGGCAGTTTCTGCGCACCACCCGCAAGCTCAAGGCTACGGCCACCCGCCAGCAGATTCAGGCCAACCCCAACACGGCCATCCGCAGCCAGAAAACCGGCAAGGTGCTCGACAAGTGGACGGCCTCGCACTGGCAGCAGATCACCTGGCGCCTCGGCTACACCACCATCTTCGATCTACTGGGCCGCTTGCGCATCTCGCAGACCAGCCGCGAGATTGAGCGGTTCATTGAGGCCGAGATTGACTTCAAACTGTTCCACCAGTCGCTGCTCAACATCGTGAGCTACCTCAACGGCATCCACGAAACCTACGTGGCCAAGGCCATGGGCCTGGAGCGCTACCAACAACTGGTGGCCGAGCTGCCCAAGCACCTGCAGCACAGCTTCGTGGAGGACCGGCTGCGCACCCGCGTGCAGCCTACCCTCACGGGCGAGGCGCCGCTGCCGCAGATGGGCATTGCCGCCTAGTGCCCGCAACCGCTACCAAGTACACCTCACTCCATATACACGTAAGCGCCGCTCCTTTGGGGCGGCGCTTTTTGCTTGGGGCTGAAAACCGAACGGGGGCCCCTAGCTGTTAGGTTAGCCGGACAGGCCGCCTTACTTTTGCAGCTTGACTTTTCCGGCCCTGCGGGGCCCTGTTTTTACGCCCTCCCCCATGCAGCACCTCAGCGAACAGGAAATCATACGCCGCCAGAAGCTCGAAGAACTTCAGAAGCTGGGCATTGAGCCGTATCCGTCCGAGCTGTTTGACGTGAATTTCTACGCACAGGAAATCCACGACAACTACCACCCTGAGCTCAACAACTTCCAGGATGTAAGCTTGGCAGGCCGGCTGATGTCGATTCGGGTGAAGGGCAAGGCCTCCTTCGCGGAGCTACAGGACGCTTCAGGCCGCATCCAGCTCTACATCAACCGCGACGAGATTTGCCCCGGCGAAGACAAGGAGCTCTACAACACCGTGTTCAAGAAGCTGCTGGATCTGGGCGACTTCGTGGGCGTAAAGGGCCATGTGTTCAAGACGATGGTGGGCGAAACCTCCATCCACGTGACGGGCCTGACGGTGCTCAGCAAGAGCCTGCGCCCGCTGCCCGTGGTGAAGGAGCGCACCGACGAGGCCACTGGCGAGAAAGTAACCTACGATGCCTTCACCGACCCCGAGCAGCGCTACCGCCAGCGGTACGTGGATTTGGTGGTGAACCCGCACGTGCGCGAAGCCTTCATCAAGCGTACCCAGCTGGTGCAGGCCATGCGCAACTACCTCAACGACAAAGGCTACCTAGAGGTGGAAACCCCCATCCTGCAGCCGCTGTACGGCGGTGCGGCCGCCCGCCCGTTCAAAACGCACCACAACACGCTGGACATGACGCTGTATCTGCGCATTGCCAACGAGCTGTACCTGAAGCGCCTCATCGTGGGCGGCTTCGATGGGGTGTATGAGTTCAGCAAGGACTTCCGCAACGAGGGCATGTCGCGCTTCCACAACCCCGAGTTCACCCAGATGGAGCTGTACGTAGCGTACAAGGACTACTACTGGATGATGGACCTGGTGGAGGAAATGGTGGAGCAGGTGGCGCTGGCGCTGCACGGCAAAACCGAAGTGCAGGTGGGCGAAAACCTCATCAACTTCCAGCGTCCCTGGAAACGCTTCACCATGGCCGAGTCCATTGAGCACTTCACGGGCTTCAACATTGATGGCAAGAGCGAGGACGAGCTGCGCGCAGCCGCCAAGGAGCTGAAAGTAGGCCTCGACCCGAGCATGGGCAAAGCCAAAATCATCGACGAAATCTTCGGCGAGCATGTGGAGCCCAAGCTGATCCAGCCCACGTTCATCACCGACTATCCGGTGGAGATGTCGCCGCTGGCCAAGAAGCACCGCAGTAAGCCGGGGCTGGTGGAGCGGTTTGAGGCCATCTGCAACGGCAAAGAAATCTGCAATGCCTTCTCCGAGCTCAACGACCCCATCGACCAGCGCGCCCGCTTCGAGGAGCAGCTGGAACTGGGCAAGCGCGGCGACACCGAGGCCATGGTGCTCGACGAGGACTTCCTGCGCGCCCTGGAGTACGGCATGCCGCCTACGGCCGGCTTGGGCATTGGTATCGACCGCCTGAGCATGATCATGACCAACTCCAACTCCATCCAGGACGTGCTGTTCTTCCCGCAGATGAAGCCGGAAAACACGAAGTCGGAAAACGCCCCGCACGCGTAGCCCATCAGCCGCTACAAAGCAGCAAAAACCCCAACGGGGCTGGCCATCTGGTCAGCCCCGTTGGGGTTTTTATCAGTCCGGGGATTTCATGCAGCGCCGGCTAGGTTATCAAGGCCAGCATCTGTGCAATTCGTCTTGATCTGCAAAATCTGCGTTTAAAATCAGAAAGCCTCCCACGCATTATTCGTGGGAGGCTTTCCTTTATATATAACTGACTTACCCTTCCAATCGGGGTCTACTGAAGAAGCTTGCGATGGGCGAACCAGATTTTACTACCGAGAAATACTCTCTCAATAGAAGCTCGGCTGCCGGCAATTTTACTTCAATAACTTCTCCGATCTTCTTTCAAGTCGGTTATATCTTCTCTAACGGCTAGATACGTGACAGGTTACACCTGACGCATTTTTTTTAAGAATTATTTCGGGCGGCCGTAGCCCGCCGAATGGCGCGTGTCGCTGCCGATGCCGTCGTAATCGGAGTCGTTGTCCTCTACCGGGTCGGGAGTGGCGGGGGCCTTGGTGGCGCTGCTGAGCGAGTTCAGCAGCTGGTCGGCGGCGGAGCGGTCGGCCTGGTGCTGCGGGTTGCGGGCAGCGGGCGTGCCGGCGGCGCCGAAGTGGCTCAGGCCATCTTTGAACAGCTTGCTCAGATCCTCGCCAAGCTTAGAGGCGGACTTTTTGAGGCCGCTGCGGGTTTCGTCGCCGGTTTCGGGTGCCAGCAGCAGGCCCGTCACGATGCCAGCCGTGGCGCCAGCCAGCAGCGAGAAGATTACTTTGCCTTTCGTGTCTTGCATACCGCGCACAGAGTTTAGGATGAAACGAGCCGCCAGCTGCCTGCTGGCGTAGGACGGTATAACGCGCAGAATGCCGAGTTGGTTAACTAAAAAAAGCCCCCCGGCTTCCAAAGAAACCGGGGGGCTTTCAGCATAGTGCTGCCTGATGACCTACAGGTCGTTCAGCATTTTCACTACTTCATTTTTGGCTTTGCCGAGCTTGTTCTGCAGACGGCCCACCAGCTCATCACCTTTGCCATCGGCATAGTCGAGGTCTTCGTCGGTCAGCTGCGCGTACTGCTGCTTCAGCTTGCCTTTGGCGGTGTTCCAGTCGCCTTTCAGCTTCAGGCTCGAGCCGGTCGAGCCGGTCAGGTCTTCCAGCTTCTCAACGTAGCCTTTGAACTTGGCGTCCAGCTCTTCGCCGTACTTCGACAGCTGCTCGCCGAACTGGCCGCTGTACTTGGTGGCAGCGCTGCCGATTTTTTCGCGGGTAGCTTTGCCTTTATCGGGGGCCATCAGCAGGCCTGCAATAATGCCAGCACCGGCACCGGCCAGAGCAGCGAGGAGAATTTTGCCGGAGTTGTCTTCTTCGTGATACGACATGGTAGTGGGGAGAGAATGGTGATGAATGAGTTTCGGTTGGGTGGCGTGGCCGGGATGATTTCCGCCAAAACCCTGGCTGAGGCCCGGGTTTGTGCCATTCTGATGCCTAATACGGCGTGTGGCAGCCGGGGTTATAACTCGCCCCTAAAAAAGATGGGTAACCCGCTATATGCCCTCCGCTGAATAGTGGCCTGCCGGGCCCGGCAGCCCGTATGTGCCCCCGAACCTCTACTTTCGTCTGGTCATTCGTCTCCAACTGCTGTTCGTATGAAAACGCTTCTTCCGCTGCTGCTGCTGCTGGCTGGCGCCTGCCAGCGGGCCACCCCACCGGCTGCCAACGCCTGCATCGACCCGGCCAAGATCCGGAAAGATGCCATGTGCACCATGCAATACGACCCCGTGTGCGGCTGCGACGGCCAGACTTACGCCAACGCCTGCACGGCCACCAACGCGGGCGTCACGAGCTTCACGCCCGGTCCCTGTGCTGCTACTCCCTCCACCCCTACTCCCCGCTAGTTTTCACCATGTCTGAGAAACGCTATTTCCGTCAGCAAAACCCCTTCATCGTGCCCACTACCGATGGCAAGCTCATTGAGGAGCACATCGGGCAGGCCAGCACCGGCACTAGCCAGTACAGCGTGGCGCACATGGTGGCTCCGCCGCAGTGGAGCGAGCCGCACCAGCGCCCCGAGTTCGACGAGGTAACGATAGTGGTGCGGGGCCGCAAGCGGTTTGAGATTGACGGCGACGTAGTGGAGTTGGGCGCCGGCGAGTCGCTGCTGATTAAGGCCGGGGCGCGGGTGCGCTACTCCAACCCATTTGAGGCCGAGTGCGAGTACTGGTCGGTGTGCGTGCCGGCTTTCTCGCCCGCCACGGTGCACCGCGAGGAAGAATAGTACCGCCGATGAACCTGCTGTATCTGGTGTTTGGCGACGCGGTCCGGAATCATTTTCAGGCCCAGTTTTCCATTCTGTCGTTTCTGCGCCACCGCGCCGGTCTCAGTGGCATTACGGTGGTGACGGATGCGCCCGACTTCTACCGCCACCTAACCGACCATGTAACGGTGCTGCCTGTTGATGCGGCTACGCTACGCGAGTGGAAGGGCGAGTTCGACTTTTTCTGGCGCGTCAAGATCAAGGCCCTGGAGTACGTGGCCGGGCGCAGCCCCGGGCAGGCCATTCTGTACCTCGACACCGACACCTTTTTGCATGGCTCCTTTGCGGCGCTGCAGCAGGCGCTGGCGGTCGGCACGGCGTTTATGCACGAGCCGGAAGGCGCGCTGTCGGTGCTCGGCAGCAAAACCGAGAAGCTGATGTGGCGCCAGACCGGAGGCCAAACCTTCGGCGGCGTGAAGCTGCACGAGCGCCACGCCATGTGGAACGCGGGCGTGGTGGGCATTCCGGCTGTGGGCGGCCCGGCGGCCATTGCGCTGGCCCTGGCCATCTGCGACGACCTGAGCCGGCAGGGCGTGACGCCGCGCCTGATTGAGCAGTTTGCGCTGTCGGTGGCGCTGCAGGAGCAGTTTGAGCTGCGGGCGGCGCGGCCCTACATCGGGCATTACTGGAGCAACAAGGACGAGTGGAACGATGCCATCAGCCTGTTTTTGCTGGAATCGAGCCTGAAGGCGCGCACCGTGGATGAGGAAGTGGCCGCTCTGGCCGACTTCAATTTCCGGGCTGTGCCGGTGAAGAAGATGCTGAAAAACACCCGCTGGCGCCTGGTGCACCTGGTAGACCGGCTGTTTCCGCCCCGCGAAACCGTGTACGCCGGCGACGAGCCGGCCACCTAGCCCGGACTTCCGGCTTCCTGCCTATCTTGCTGTTGTCTTCCCCTTACTTCTCTATTCTATGGACCAGCGCATTATCAACCTGTTCGACGAGTACACGCACGCGCCGCTCAGCCGCAAGGAGTTTATGGAGCGCCTGCTGAAGCTGACCGGCGGCACGGCCCTGGCCGCCGCGGCCCTGGCGGCGCTGGAGCCCGGCTACGCGCAAGCCGCCAGCATACCTCAGAAGAACGATGAGTTGCTGATGGAAGACGTAACCTGGCCCGGCGCCGACGGCGTGACCATGAAAGGCTACCTGGTGCACCCCAAGTCCAAGAAGAAGCGCGGCGCCGTGGTGGTGATTCACGAAAACCGAGGCCTGACGCCGCACATCAAAGACGTAACGCGCCGCGTGGCGGCGGCCGGCTACCTGGCGCTGGGCGTGGATGCGCTGTCGGGGTTCGGGGGCACGCCGGCCAACGAGGACGAGGGCCGCGCGCTCATCGGCAAGCTCGACCCGAAGCAGAACCTGCAGAACTACCTCACCGGGCTGGCCTACCTGCGCCGCCACCCCGAAAGCAACGGCCGCACCGGCTGCATGGGCTTCTGCTGGGGCGGCGCCATGGCCAATAAGCTAGCTATTGCCGACCCGGCCCTCAACGCCGCTGTGGCCTACTACGGCACCCAGCCGCCCGTGTCGGATGTGCCTAGCATCAAGGCGCGCCTGTTGCTGCACTACGCCGGCCTAGATGAGCGGGTGAATGCCGGCAAAGACGCCTACGCGGCGGCCCTCACGGCCGCGGGCATCAAGTTCGATCAGTACGTGTATGAGGGCGTCAACCACGCGTTCAACAACGACTCGTCGCCGGCCCGCTACAACGCCGAAGCAGCCAAGCTGGCCTGGGACCGGACACTCAAGCTCTTCAAAGAAACCCTCAGCTAACCGAACCCGGACCCCAAAACGCAACAGCGCCCCACCAAACCAGTTTCGGTGGGGCGCTGTCGTTTGTCGCCTGAGCTATTGGCAGATTAGCTTTTGTTTTCGGGCTTGGCGGCGGGCAGGGGCTTGCGGGGCAGCTTCTGGTCGCGCATGGCGGCTTGGTACACGAAGGAGGCAACCAGTACCGAGGCCTGCTTGAGGTCGTCGGCGGGCAGGCGCTCGTAGGTGTCCATGTTGGTGTGGTGGGTGCGGGTGCCGTAGTCGAGCGGGTCTTGGATGAACTGGAAGCCGGGCAGCCCTACGGCATCGAACGAGAGGTGGTCGGTACCGCCGGTGTTGCGTAGCGTCACGGTGGTAGCGCCCATGTCGGCGAAGGGCTTGAGCCAGTCTTGGAAGATGGGCACCACGCCTTCGTTGCCCTGCGCGTAGACGCCGCGGATTTTGCCGGCGCCATTGTCGAGGTTGAAGTACGCAGCCAGCTTCTCGTGGGCGGGCAGCAGCTTCATGGTGGCGGGGTCGGCAAAGTGGTTTTTTACGTAGTTGCGCGAGCCGAACAAACCCTGCTCCTCCTCGCCCCACAGCGCAATCCGGATGGTGCGACGCGGCTGCACACCGCTGGCTTTCAGAATGCGCACGGCCTCCATCATGATGGCGCAGCCGGCGGCGTTATCGGTGGCGCCGGTGGCGGCGTGCCAGGAGTCGAGGTGGCCGCCGAGCATTACCACTTCGCTTTTCAGCTTTTTGTCGGTGCCCGGAATTTCGGCCACCACATTGTAGCCTTTCAGATCCTGCGTCTGGAACTTGGTGCGGGTTTCCAGCTCAATTTCCACCGGAATGCCGGCATCAGCCAACCGAATCAGGCGGAGTTGGTCTTCGGGCGCCATTTCCAACTCGGGCAGCACGGGCTTGGCGTCGGCGGCGTAGGGTGCGCCGTTGCTGGTGAAGAACGTGCCATCGGAGCCGCCGCGGGAGCTCAGGATGGCTGCGGCGCCCTCGCTGACAAACATATCGGCCATACGGGCGCGCATGGCGCTCAACTCCTGTCGTTGCTTGGTGGCCTGCTGCTGTTGTGGGGTTGCGGTCAGAGGCCCTTCGGGCTTGTAGTCGGCCATTTTCTGCAAGGCCTCGTCGGTGTGGCGGCGGGCATCTGGCTCGAAATTGGGCTGGGGCGGGTTGGCCACCTCCAGCAGCACAATCTTGTCTTTCAGCCGGCCTTTGTATTCATCCAGGCCGGCTACATTTCGGGCCTTCACCACCACCACCTGCTTTTTGAGGGCGCCGTTGGTGCCCGGCGTCCAGGCTTTGGGCGCCCCGATGAGCGTGTGGTAGTAGGGTGCCGTCATGGCTACGTACGACTTCTCGATGTCCCAGCCGCGGCCGAAGGTGCCCCAGGGCTCTACTTCGGCGTTGGTGAGGCCCCAGTCGGTGAGCTGCTTTTTGGTCCAGGCATGAGCCCGGCTGAGGCCCTCGGAGCCGGCCAGGCGCGGTCCGCAGACGTCGGTGAGGTAGAAGGCCGTTTCCATCACCTTCGAGCGGTTCAAGCCCTCGTCTTTGATTTTGGCCAGCACGGCCGGGTCGGCTTTGGTGCCCTGCTGGGCCAGCGCCGGAGCGGCTGCCGCCAGGCTGACACCCACCAGGGTGATGAGTGGAAGTACTTTCATAGAAACGAGATGGAAAATGGAGAATCAGAACCCCAAAGTCTCCAGAAAGCCACTGACGTTGCGCGTCTGCTAGTCGGCCGACCTCCACAGCCAGCAGGTAGGTGACAGCTTGTCTACTCCGGAAACCTCTCCCAATTTGAAAAACCCGCCTGTTTTTATGCCGTGCAGCAAGCAGACAGTGGCATGATCTGCCTAGCGTTTGGGGCAATTTCCTGGCTCAGCGGGTGCACTGTCCAGCTTACGAGAATATCAGCGGCCACCCCAGCCTCCACTCTACTGGCGGGGCGCAATATGGGATACGAATTCCCGATTTTACTATATGCTGTTTTCTATATGAGATTTATTTACTTCCTATGTTTATCCACGTAACAGTCAGAACACAAGAGTTATACACGGTTGTTATGGACATTCTCAAACGCAACAACGTCCGCGTATTCGGCCACGGGCCGCGTACGCTGTTGCTCGTAAATGGCTACGGCTGCGACCAGAGCATTTGGGGCTCCGTGGCTCCTACTCTGGCTAAGCAATTTCGTGTCGTCCTATTCGACCAGATGGGCGCCGGCGACGCTGATTTTGCCGCCTATGAGCCAGATAAGTACGCGTCGCTGGCCGGCTACACGCAAGACCTGCTGGACATCTGCCGGCACCTGAAGCTTACCCAGGTTACGCTGATTGGTCATTCCGTGGGGGCCATGATCTGTATGCTGGCCGCCATTGAGGAGCCCGGGCTGTTTCGGCAGCTGCTGCTGCTGTGCCCCTCACCCTGCTACACCAACCACCCCGACTACCACGGCGGCTTCGAGCAAACCGATATCGACTCCATGCTGGCGTACATGGAAACGGACTTTGTGGGCTGGGCCGATTCGTTTGCGCATTTCGTCATGGGCACGCCCGACCGGCCTTCCCTAGTGATGGAACTCTCGCACCGCTTCTGCAAGAATGATCAGCTCATTGCCAAGCAGTTTGCGCGCGTAACTTTCACCTCCGACAACCGGCATGATCTGGAACGGGTGACTACTCCTTGCCTGCTGGTGCAGTGCGCGCAGGATTTGGTAGCGCCGCTGGAAGTAGGCGCCTATCTGCTGGCCGCCATTCCGCAGGCCACCCTCGTGACCCTGCCCATCAGCGGGCACTGCCCCCACGTGAGTGCGCCGCTGGAAACCCTGACGGTACTGCAGTCCTTTATGGCAGCCTGAGGAACTTAGGTGGCTCCGGATTTTTCCGCATCTTGATGCCTTTGTGGCCGGTTGCGGCCACCTATCCGTCTACCTACTTTTCCTGCTATCCGCTTGATTTATCACCGTCTGCTGCTCGCCCTGGCCCTGCTGCTGGCCCCTTTCGCGCTGCGCGCCCAGGCCAAAGACAGCAGCTACACCGCCAAAATGCAGGCCCCCGGCGTGCGCATGATCACCGTCGATGGCAAGTACCAGGTCTGGACCCAGAAGGTGGGGGAGGGAAAAATCAAGCTATTGGTGCTGCATGGCGGACCCGGCAACACGCACGAATACTTCGAGAACTTCCCGCAGTACCTCGCCAAAGAAGGCGTGGAAATCTATTACTACGACCAGCTCAATTCCTACCACTCCGATAAAACCGACGACCTGAGCATCTGGACGATTGCGCGCTTTGTGGAGGAAGTAGAACAAGTACGCCAGGGCTTGGGCCTGGAGCAGTTCTACCTACTAGGCCACTCCTGGGGCGGCATGCTGGCTTTGGAATACGCCGCCAAGCACCCCGAACACATCAAAGGACTCATCACGTCCAACATCGGCTACAAGGCCATGGTGTTCAACAAGAACCGGTTCAGCCAGTATGCGGATATCATCCGGCGGCAGGCCGCACAGGAGGGCAAGGTCGTGGCCGGCCTCGATACAATGGGGCTGATGAGCCTATCCCCGCACATCACGCCAGCCGTTACCAAGGAGTTTCGTAGCCTACATATGATGCGCCGGATGCCGGAGCACCCGACGTTCACGCGCAGCCAAGCCCACATCACCCGCGCCTACGCCGGCGCCTTTATGCCCTTCATGCTGGCCTGGGACTTCTCCGAACGGCTGGCCGTCATCAAGCCGCCCACGCTGGTTATCGGCGCAAAGCACGACTTCGTGCCGCCGGCCGACATTGCTTACATGCAAAGGCACATTCCCAACTGCCAGGCCTACGTCTGCCCCGAAGGCTCGCACTACGCCATGTGGGACGACCCGGAACACTACTTTCCGGCCCTGATTAAGTTCCTGCGGAAAATGGAGCGGAAAGGGTAACTTCTGCTATCCTTTTCCTTCTGCCGCCATGACCGTCGAATACATCCGCTACCGCATTGCCGCCGAACAGCAGCCGGCCTTCCTCGAAGCCATCCGGCAAGCTAATCACATGCTGGCCGCCGCCCCCGACTGCCTCCGCTACCAGTTGGCGCATTGCGAGGAAGACGTGGAGCTGTTTATCTGGCGCATCGAATGGACATCGGTGGAGCGGCACCTGCAGGGCTTCCGCAAAAGCGCGGATTTCGGGGCGTTTTTTCAGCTGGTGAAACCGTTTTACGCCAGTATTGAGGAGATGAACCACTATGCGGTGGTGGCGTGATTCTTCGTCAATCAACTACAATTATCCCCTCCTCAACTACTACATGGATTGGCAACCAATTTCTCTTGAAGAACTCTACGACGACATACTTTCAGCAGAAAGCGAGATGCGCGGTGAAGTAGAGCGGCTGTGGGAGCTGGTGAAAATCTTTCCGGAAAAGTGGCAATATGATACCTACGGCAGCGGAGAGGACAGCTTTTGGGTGGTGGCCGTCTGCGGCCGACGCATCATTTGGTACGACGATATGGAGGAGCATTTCTGCCTTTCTGAATACAAGACCTACGGTCACTTCAATAAGAATACAGCGCACGGCGTGGCAGCTGGATTACAGAATAATGTTCAGGCGCTATTGGCTAGAATCCAGTTTCACTGATCCATACTGCTCGTCCCTTATCCCCCGAACAACCCCCACCCTGCCCCGCTCGTCTAACCGGCTACTGCTTACTTAGCCGCTGCTGCATGAGTCTTTGGGAAATTATTAAACGCCTGCTGCCGTACGTGCGGCCGTACCGCGGGCTCGTACTTGCCACGCTGCTGCTCACGCTGGTGGGCTCGTTGGCGGCGCAGGTGAACCCGTTTGTGCTGCGCTACACCGTGGATACGGTGCAGGGTCTGCTCGACCGCAACCAGGGCCTGGCCGAGGGCGCGGAGTTGCTGCTGCTGGTGAGCGGGCTGCTGCTGGGCAAGGAAATCATCAATACCGGCATTCAGTTCGGGCAGAAGTTCTACGGCGAGAAAATCCGCATCAACGTATCCAGCACGCTGGTGCGCGACGCGGTGCACAAGGTGCTCAGCTACCAGCTCGGCTTCTACTCCGACAGCGGCAACCAGACCGGCAAGCTCCAGACCCGCATCGATAGAGGTGTGGAGAGTCTGATGAAGCTGGTGCAGAACTTCTTTATTGACATTCTGCCGCTGTTTGCCAACTCCATTGTGGCGCTGGTGGTGATGTTTGCCAACAACCTGTACGTGGGGCTGGTGGCGGTGGCGGTGCTGCCGGTGTACTTCTGGCTGAGCTACCGCCAGGCCGATAAGCTCAATGGCACCCGCCGGGCGTTGCGTGGCCTGCGCGAAGCCCGCAGCCAGGGCCTCGTGAACCTCATCGACTCGGCCGTGGTCATCAAGAGCTTCGTGCGCGAAGACTACGAGGAGCAGAAGCAGACCCGAGTGCAGCAGAACCTGCAGGAAGCCCAGCTGGAAACGCGCAAAACCAACTTCCTCTACGACGGCCTCAAAACCTTCACCGAGCAGATTGGCGTGGTGCTCATCATCATCCTGACGGCCTACCTGGTGCTGGATCGGCAGATCAGCATCGGGGCCATCATGTTCCACATCCTGCTATTCAACAACGTCTCGGCCCCTATCCGGCAGCTGCACCGCATTTACGACGAGATGAACGACGCCCTCACCTACGCCGAGGGCTTCTTCGACATTCTGGATGCCGAGGACGCCGTGGAGCCCACCGGCCCGCTCCGGCCCGACCACCTGCAGGGCACCTTCGATATCTGCAACGTGGACTTCACCTACCCCAGCGGCACCCAGGCCCTGCACGACGTCTGCCTGACCATTGAGGCCGGCAAAACTACCGCGCTGGTGGGGCTGAGCGGGACCGGCAAGAGTACCATCATCAACCTGCTCTGCAAGTTCTACGCCCCCGACCACGGCCGGATGCTGCTCGACGGCCGCCCGCTGGCCGACTACGACACCCACGCCCTGCGCCGGCAAATCGGGCTAGTGCTGCAGAAAAACCACATTTTCAAGGGTACCATTGAGGAAAACATCCGCTACGGCGTAATGGATGCCACCCTCGACCAGATCAAGGCCGCCGCCCGCCAGGCCTACCTGCACGAGCAGATCATGGAGCTGCCCAACGGCTACCAGTCCGACGCCCAGCAGCTCTCCGGCGGGCAGCAGCAGCGCATTGCCATTGCCCGGCTGTTCCTGAAAAACCCGCCCATCATCTTCCTCGACGAGCCCACCGCCTCCCTTGACGCCATTGCCACCGAGCAAATCAAAAACTCCCTCGACGCCATCAAAAAGGGCCGCACTGTAGTCATCATTTCCCACAGCCTCGCCCAGATTGTCGATTCCGACTGCATTTACGTGATGAAGCAGGGCCGCATGGTGGAAAGCGGCACCCACGAGCACCTCTACGACCTGCGCGGCACCTACCGCGAAATCTTCGACGCCTCCGCCCGCAGCCTCAACATCGAGAAGTTGGCCCGGGTAATGGTGGACGACGAGGACGAAGTGGGCGACACGGCGGGATAGTAGCGCGAACTTTGTAGTTCGCGTCCCCGCGCCGTTCGAGTGATTTCGTTCCGGGGCGCGAGCTACAAAGTTCGCGCTACTATCTTTCAGTCAGCTATTTACTCTGTTATTGAATGAGCAATCTGCTGTACTATGAGCGCAACCTGCCGCACCGCCTGCCGCCGGGCTCCGATATTTTCCTGACGTTCAGACTAGCCGATTCATTGCCTGCTGCCACCATTGCGCGCCTGCGGGCTCAGTTTCACACGGGAGAAAACCAATTACCGGAAGCTACTTATGCCGAGCAGCGCCGCTACTTCGGCCGCTTTGATCAGCTGCTGGATGAGGCGGCTCATGGCGCTACGTGGCTCCGCCACCCGGAAATAGCCAATCTGGTGGGTGGTTCATTGCAACATTTCAACGGAATAGCCTATTACCTGCGCTGCTATTGCATCATGCCCAATCATGTGCATCTGGTTGTTTCGCTTGAAGATGGGGCGCCGGCACTGGCTGAAACGCTGCAACGCATCAAAGGCTATACGGCTTTGCAGGCCAACAAGCACCTGTGCCGCACCGGCCAGTTCTGGCAGCGCGAAACCTACGACCACATCGTGCGCAGCGGCGACGAGATGCAGCGCGTAATTGCCTACGTGCTCAATAACCCGGTAAAAGCCGGTTTGGTGGAAAGCTGGGAGCAATGGCCCTATACCTACTGGCAGGAGTTCTGACACAGCAGCGCAGTGGCGCGAACTTTGTAGTTCGCGCCCCAGAACGAAATCACTCGAACGGCGCGGGGACGCGAACTACAAAGTTCGCGCTACATTTAACCCATGACCCTCGACCTCACCGGCATTACCAGCAAAGCCGCCATTCACCAGTTGTTCAAGGAGCAGTTGGGCTTTGAAGAGTGGTACGGCCCGAGTTGGGACGCTTTCTGGGATTCTATCGTGGCTATTGTAGAGATGCCGCCCGTGCTGACGCTCACGAACTGGCAGGAATTTGCCGAGTATTGCCCCCGCGACATGCACATTCTGCGGCAGGTGATACAAGACTATGCCGTGGAAATGCATCCCAAACAGATTGTGCTGGGGTAAACGGAGTTGACGACGCGGCCGGCTGACACGGGCGGCACCGTACCTTTGGCGGCTTATCCGCTTCCTGCCTGATGAAGTACCGTTTGCTACCTGCGCTGTTGCTGCCGGCCGCTTTTGCCACCGCCCAACCCACTCCCCGCCCGCCCCAGACCATTGCGCTGCCGCCGGAGCTGGCCGATAAGAACAACCAGTTTTCCGGCCTGTACCTCCACGGCCGCGAGCTGCTGCTGCTCTCCGAAAGCCGCCTGCAGGACCAGGCCGAGGCCAAAGTATATGGCCTTTCCCTGGCCAGCCTCAACCGCCAGCTCAGCGGGCAGCCCCGGGAGCTGCCGTACTGCAAGTACCCCATCCGCGGCCTCGACCAGCTGCGGGCCCGCATCGACAGCCTGGGCCAGGTGTACGAAGGCCTGGAAAGCCTGACAGTGCTCAACGGCGTGCTATACTTCACCGTCGAAACGGCCACGGCCGCGCCTTACTGCTACCTGATTAAAGGCCGCTTCGATGCCGCCCACACGGCCATCCAGCTGGATCCGGAGTATCTGGTGGCGCTGGCCAGGCCCGCCCTGCCCGACGGCACGCACGTGTACAACGCCGGCTTCGAGGCTATGGCCCGCTACCGGCGGCAACTGCTGCTGCTGTTTGAGTACAACGCCTTTCCGGCCGGCAGCCAAGCGCTGCAGCTCTCCGCCGCGGCCACCACGGCGGCGCAGCTACGGGCCGTGCCGGTGGTGGCGCTACCGTTTCGGGTGACGGATATGGTACGCACCGGCCGGGGCCGCTACACGGCCATCAACTACTTCTTCAACGGCCCCGATGACACCGTGTACCGCCCCGCTACCACCGACGCCAACACCCGGCTGGTGTTGGATAGCGCGGGCCGCTACCAAAACTACTGCCGGCTCATCCGCCTGCGCTACCGCCGCCGCCAGCTGCGCTGGGAGCCGCTGCTGGAGCTACCGCGCCCCTACATGACCTACAACTGGGAAGGGTTGGCGGCCTACCGGGGCGGCTACTTTCTGCTCAATGACAAGTACGGGCCGTCGGGGCAGTCTACCCTGCTCTACATCAAACCGGAATAGTCTGGCTTAAACGACCAAGCGTCCGAATCCTAACCACAATTGCCTCCACCAAGCACTGGTTGGACGCGGAATCTGCGCCGCTACGGGGACACTTTCGGGAATTGGCTGTTATAACGCCTTGTGCCGTACATCACCCGGCAACCATCCGCCCCCGAATTTCACTCCTTATGAAGAATATAGCCCTTGTAGTAGGTGCCAGCGGCATCATCGGCAGCAACCTGGCCCGCGAGCTGGTGGCCCACGACTGGCTCACCTACGGCTTGGCCCGCTCGCCCCGCCCCGACGATGTGCCCGGTCTGCACCCCGTGGCGGCCGATTTGCTGGACCCCGCCAGTCTGCAGACCGCCCTGCAGGACCTCGCCCCCACCCACGTGTTCATCACCAGCTGGATGCGCCAGGACACCGAGGCCGATAACATCCGGGTGAACAGCCTGATGGTGCGCAACCTGCTCGACGCCCTGGCTCCCAAAAAATCGGTGCAGCACGTGGCGCTGGTAACGGGCCTGAAGCACTATCTGGGGCCGTTTGAGGCCTACGTGAGCGGGGGCACCCCGCCGCCCACGCCGCTGCGCGAGGAGCAGGCCCGCTTGCCACTCGACAACTTTTACTACGCCCAGGAAGACGAGGTGTACGCCGCCGCGGCCCGCGACGGGTTCACCTGGAGCATCCACCGGCCGCACACCATCATCGGCAAGGCCGTGGGCAACCTCATGAACCTGGGCACCACCCTGGCCGTGTACGCCAGCATCTGCAAGGAAACCGGCCGCCCCTTCCGCTGGCCCGGCTCCGCGGCCCAGTGGAACGGCCTCTCCGACGTTACCGACGCCCGCATCATCGCCCAGCAGTTGCGCTGGGCCGCCACCGCCGAAACCGCCCAAAACCAGGCCTTCAACATCGTGAACGGTGACATTTTCCGTTGGAGCTGGCTGTGGCCGCGCCTGGCCGCGTGGTTTGGGGTAGAAGCCGTGGGCTTCGACGGCACCATCCACCCGCTGGAAGCCGAGCTCAGCCAGGATGCCGCCGTGTGGCGCGACATTGCCGAGCGGCACCAGCTGCAAGAGCCGGCTCTCGACCGCCTCGCTTCCCCCTGGCACACCGACCTCGATCTGGGCCGCCCCATCGAAGTGATGACTGACATGACCAACAGCCGCAAGCGCGGCTTCCTGGCCTACCAGTCCACCGAAGATTCCTTCTTCGACCTCTTCGAGCAGCTCCGCACCGACAGGTTGATTCCGTAGTTTCCGGAGTTGAAGAAAGTAAAAGAACGTCATGCTGAGCTTGCCGAAGCATCTCGCGTGCTGATGTTGGATTGCTAATCAGAATCAGCACGCGAGATGCTTCGGCAAGCTCAGCATGACGTTCTTTTAGGTTTTACACAATTCTACCCAGCCTGCCAAACCGGCCCCAACTACGCCCCCAGGCGCCGTTGGGGCCGGTTTGTGGTTTTTATCCCAGCCTTTACCGACGGCTAACGTATACAAGCAGAACAGCGGCGCGCCTGCGCCGCGTAGTCCATTCAGCCTTTCCGTATGCAGAAGTTCACCATAGAACGCCTCACCTTCGATACCCTCACCAAGCTGCCCAACTCCTGGGAGCCGGCCGATTACAAGGCCCTGCTCACTAAAACCGGCTACGACAACCCCGACGAAATAGCCGCCAACGAGCTGACCGACATGACCCACATGGCCCTCACCGACCTGGAGCCCACCGAGGCGGCCCAGTTGGTGTTGGAGTATCTGTTCGAGGATCAGCTCACCACCGGCCAGATCGAAAACCTGGCTCACCAGATGCTCACCGAAAAGCTCTGGGAAGAAAACCCCGAGCTGGAGCAGCACGAAGGCTTTTTCAAAGCTACCCAGCTGCTCTATACTGCCTACAACGGCAAGTTCCCGCGCGCTGAAGCCGTACAGTTTCAGGTGCAGCTTACAGCCGAAGACGCCGAGGCCCTGAGCATATTCGACCAGCAGCCCGAGGCCCCGCTGCTGCGCCTGCTAGCCCAAGGCATGCCCGACAACACCCTGCTCAAGCGCCTTTTCCATGAGCAGCTAGATGGCACCAGCTTCCCCGAATCTCCCAGCATCATCTGGCAGCTCACGCCCTCGAAGAAAACCGACAAGTCGGTGGTTTTCGACGTGGTTAGCTCCGCCTACTGGCTCGACGATTTCAAGTACGCCGACACCTACGAAGCCACCACCCAGGCTGACGCAGTATCCGAAGAAGCAGAGTAGCGCGCCTAGTAGCGCAAGCCGTATAGTTCGCGTCTCAGCATAAACCCGTCCCAACGGCGTGGGGGTGCGAACTACACAGTTTGCGCTACTGTATGACCATCCCTGCCTCCAATTATATCCGGCCCCTGACAGCTCACGCTGTCAGGGGCCGACCTGTTAAGGAGCATTGGTAACACTGCCGTAATACGCCGGTCATCTTGAAGTAACATCTAATGCCGCACTTTGTGCCAGCATTATCATTTCATGAAGAAGCTGTTAACCATCCTGTTGCTCCTGGCTGCGGGTCGGGTCCACGGCCAGGCCGCCGACTCGGTTTCCTCGGAGCCGGCCCCGGGTAAAAAGTGGTACCAGACGGTAGCTATCCGGGGCTACGTGCAGGCCCGCTACAACCGGCTGCTGGAAACCAACCCCGACCTCACCTGCGAGCAGTGCGACCGGTCGTGGGGCCGCAATGGCGGGTTTTCGCTACGCCGGATTCGTATCATCTTCTTCGGGCAGCTGCACGAGCGGGTGTACTTCTACATCCAGCCCGACTTTGCCAGCACCATCAGCGGCAGCTCCTCGCTGAACGCCACGCTCCTGCGCGACGCCTACTTCGATGTGGGCCTCGACAAGGCCAGCCAGTTTCGGGTGCGGCTGGGGCAGAGCAAGATTCCGTTTGGGTTTGAGAACATGCAATCCAGCCAGAACCGCCTGGCCCTGGACCGCAGCGACGGCATCAACAGTTCCTTTTCCAACGAACGCGACCTGGGCGCCTTCCTGTACTGGGCCCCGACGGCCGTGCGCCAGCGCTTCAGCCGCCTCGTGAAAGACGGCCTGAAAGGCTCCGGCGACTACGGCGTGGTGGGCCTGGGCGTCTTCAACGGCCAGACCGCCAACCGCCCCGAGCTCAACAACCAGCGCCACGTGGTGGCCCGTGTCACATATCCGCTTGAGATTGGGGGCCAGCTCATCGAGCCGGCGCTGCAGGCCTACACCGGCGAGTACGTGGTGAACCGCGACCAGCTGTCCAGCGGCGTGAAGCACCGCCCCGACCTGCGCTACCCCGACCAGCGCGTGGCGGCCACGTTCGTGCTGTATCCCCAGCCTTTCGGCCTGCAGGCCGAGTACAACGTGGGCCGCGGCCCCAAGTTCAACCCCAGCACCGACAGCATCGAGACGCAGCGCCTGCACGGCGGCTACCTGCTGCTCAACTACCGCCTGCAATACAAAGGGCAACAGTTCTACCCCTTCCTGCGCGCCCAGTACTACGATGGCGGCAAGAAGCACGAGCGGGACGCCCGCAGCTACCAGGTGCGCGAGGCCGAGCTGGGCGTGGAGTGGCAGCCGTTCCCCAGCTTCGAGCTGGTGACGATGTACACCCTCTCCAACCGCCGCTTCGAGGATTTCCAGAAGCCCGACAACCGCCAGCGCGGCGGCCTGCTGCGCCTGCAGGCCCAGCTGAATTTCTGAGGAAACTTGTAGCGCGAAGCCTTTGCTTCGCGTTGCAGTAGAGCAATATCGGCAACGATGAGACTACAGTGCCCCTTAATGCAACAACGCCCAGCCAAACCGGCCGGGCGTTGTCGTTTATTGAGAAGGCAGAAAAGCCTACGAGTTGGCCTTCGACATCAGCTCCACGATTTCCTCCGAAATGCCGGTGGTGCTGAAGCCACCGTCGTGCATGAGGTTCTGCATGGTCACATAACGGGTCAGGTCCGAGAACAGGCTGATGCAGTAGTCGGCGCAGGCTTCGGCTGGGGCGTTGCCCAGGGGCGAGAGACGGTCGGCGTACTCGTAGAACGCATCGAAACCGCTGATGCCGGTGCCGGCGGTGGTTTTGGTGGGCGACTGCGAGATGGTGTTCACGCGCACTTTCTTGAGCTTGCCGAGGCGCTGGCCATAGCTGCGGGCAATGCTTTCGAGCATGGCCTTGGCCTGCGACATATCGGTATAATCGAGGAAGGCGCGCTGGGCGGCAATGTAGCTCAAAGCCACGGCCGAACCCCACTCGTTGAAGGCGTCCTGCTTTTCCGCTACGGCCAGCATCTTGTGGAACGACAGGGCCGATACGTCGAGGGTTTTCTGGTACCACTCGTAGTTCAACTCGCCGTAGTGCTTGCCCTTACGGATGTTGGCGCTCATGCCAATGCTGTGCAGCACGAAGTCGAGCTTGCCGCCGAGGTGCTCCTGCGCGCCCGAGAACAGCTTCTCCAGGTCCTCCATGGAGGTGGCATCGGCCGGAATGATTGGCGCGTTGCACAGCTCCGAGAGCTTGTTGATTTCGCCCATGCGCATGGCCAGCGGGGCGTTGGTGAGCACAAAGCGGGCGCCTTCGGCGTGGGCCTTCAGGGCTACTTTCCAGGCAATGGATTCTTCGTTCAGCGCGCCGGAAATGATACCGACTTTGCCCGCGAGCAGGTTACTAGCCATATAGAGAGTTCAGAGGTGTAGTGGTTGGAACTACAAAAGAGGCAAAAAAATACAGAACGTCACGCAAAGCAGAACGTCATTCCGAGCGCAGCCGAGGAATCTCGCTAGTGTGGCATAATCAATTACCACACTAACAAGATTCCTCGACTACGCTCCGCTTTGCTCGGAATGACGTTCTGATACTCCTTCTCTGCTTCTACCCTGCCATTTCTACGCCGCGCAACGCCAGCAGCTCGCGGGCACTTTGGGTGGCGTGCAGGCTGGGCTTGGCCCCGGAAATCATCTGGGCAATTTCCTGAATGCGCTCCTCCAGGTTCAGCGGCCGGATGCAGCTCACGGTGCGGTCGGCGCGGTCTTCCTTATACACGAAGTAGTGCGTGTCGCCGGCGGCGGCCATCTGGGGCAGGTGGCTGATGGCAATAAGCTGGTGCTTTTTGGCCATCTGATGCATCATGCGGCCCACTTTCACCGCAATTTCGCCGCTGATGCCAGTGTCAATTTCATCGAATACGATGGTCGGCAACGCCGTCTTATCGGCCAGCATGTATTTGATGCACAGCATCAGGCGCGAGAACTCGCCGCCCGAGGCCGCCTTGCTCAGCGTCTGGGGCTGGGCGCCTTTGTTGGCCGTGAACAGGATACTCACCACATCAATGCCGCTGGTAGCGGGCGGGCCTTCCTGATGCTGCACCACAATGCGCGAGTTGGGCATGCCCAGATCGGCCAACAGGGAGGCCAGCTCCTTCTCAAACTTCGGGAACACCTTGCGGCGGGCTTCTGAGAGGCGCGTGGCCTGCTTCTGCACGGTGGCCAGGGCGGCGTCGGCGTCGCGGCGCAGGCGCGTAATCTGGCGGTCGAGGTTGAGCACGGAGCTGACCTTGTCGCGCAGGTCGGAGCGCACGGCCAGCAGGGCCACCACATCGCGCACCTGGTGCTTGCGCTGCAGACTGTAGAGCACGTTCAGGCGGCCCTGGAGTTCATCAATGCGGGCCGGGTCGCCTTCGGTGCGGCGCTCGGCGGCTTCTATTTCGTCGGCAATATCGTGCAGCTCAATCAGGCAGCTGTCGAGGCGCAGTTTCAGCTCGCGGGCTTGCTCCGAGTAGTTGGCAATCTGGCCCAGCAGCGTGGCGGCTTCCTTCATGCTGCCGGTGGCGCAGTACTCGTTTTCGGTGAGGCACTGCAGAGCATGAGTGAGCTTGAATTTGATTTCCTCGGCGTGCTCCAGCTCTTTCACTTCCTGCTCCAGCTCGTCCTGGCGCTCGTTGTCGAGGCGGGCGTCTTCCAGCTCGGTCAGCAGGAAGCTGTGGTAGTCCAGCTCCTTGTTGGCCTGCGCTACCTGGTCCTGCAGGGTTTTCAGGTCGGCTTCCAGCTTGCGGTACTGGCGGTAGGCATTGCTGTACTGGCCCCGCGTGGGCACCAGCCCGGCGTACAGGTCCAGCAGGTTCAGCTGAAACACGGCATCCCCGAGCAGCAGCGTGTCGTGCTGCGAGTGAATGTCCATGAGGTTGGCCCCGATGTGGCGCAGGGTTTCCAGCGTCACGGGCGTGTCGTTCACGAAGGCCCGGCTCTTGCCGGCGGGGCTGATTTCACGCCGCAGAATGCACTGCGCGTCGTAATCGAGGTCCTCGGCCTCGAAAATATCCTGCAACTGGTAGCTGCTGATATCAAACTGGCCCTCAATCACGCACTTCTTGTCGGTGTCGAAGAGCATGCGCGAGTCGGCGCGGTTGCCGAGCAGCAGGCCGATGGCGCCCAGCATAATGGACTTGCCGGCCCCGGTTTCGCCGGTGATGATGTTAAGCAGTGCCGAGGGTTGCAGCTGCAGCTGCTCAATCAGGGCGTAGTTGCGGATGCGGAGGTCAATGAGCATAATCTACCAAGTGAAGGCCGGACTCCCGGCCGTAGCTGCCAAAACACACGCGCTACGGACCGGCACAAGCCAGCCGGGGCTAGTAGCTTTAGCAAAGCTACTAGTTCACTTAGTCAATTGCCAATAAAATTTGCTCACGGATTTTTTCGGATAAGGACGAATTCATCGGATTTTGTGGATGATTCGGCTTGAAACCATTCCTGGGCCGGATTTGGGAAATTTGCACTGCTTGAAAAGCAAATCAGCCGGTAAACTTTAAAAGTCGCTTGTGCAGCAGGCGGCAGAATTTCGTCCACAAAATCCGACCAATCCGCCTAATCCGAAAAATCCGTGATTAGCGCAGCATGGCTTGGTACTTGGCCGAGTTGGTGGGGTCTACTTCCGTGAGCAGGGTGGTGAGGCGCTGCTTCTGCTGGGCGTCGGGCGAGCTGCGGAAGATGTTGGCAATTTCGTCGGCCTTGGTGTCGAAGAAGGCGCGGGCCAGCAGCGTGCCGGGACGGCGGATGGCGGCGTTGTGCACGCCCTCCAGGGCCCCGTAGATGCTGGTGCGGGCTTCCTCGGGCTTCTCAATGAACACGTCGAGCCCCTGCCGGTAGTAGGCGTAGATGCCCGTGCGGATGGCTTCCAGCTGCGGGTCCTGCAGGTTGTTGAGCAGCCAGTAGCGGTTGCGCGACTGCCCGTCCTTCCAAGCGTCGTCCTGCTCGTTGGTGATGGTCTGCGACGAGGCGTTCTGCACCACAATGCGGGCCCGGTCGTAGTACGGCGAGCCGCTCAGGCGCGCGAAGCTGTCCTGGTCGATGCCGATGGTGAGGTAGGCGTAGAAGGTCAGCAGCGCCGACAGGTTGCCCACGAAGTTGTTTTCCGAGAAGTCAATCGGGTTCTGGGGCGAGTAGTTGAAGACGAAGTTGCGGTCGGCGAAGCTGAGCAAATTCGTTTCAAAGCCAGTGCCATACACCGGCCGCGACGACACGATGCGGGCCGTGGCCTTGTACTGGCCGTTCTGCGGAATTTCGGTGATGCCTACAAAAATGCGCATCCGGATCCGCTCCTCGGGCCGGTAGGTCTGGCTGGTGAAGGAGCGGGTGTTCAGAAACGACTGCATGTCGTTCTGCATCTGCTGCACCAGCTGGCGGTCGGCGATGGTCACGTTTTCGGTGGTCACGCGCACTTCGGCCTGGATTTCCTGAGCCTTAGTGGGGCGGGCCAGCAGCGAAACGAAGGCAAGCAGCAGAGCAGACAGCGGCAGATTATACTTCACGGGGCAGGCGGGCAAGAACGGCGTCGACAATATCCCGGGCCACTTCGGCCTTGGGCTTTACTTCAAATATACGGGATTCGCCCTGCGCGTCGAGCAGCGTCACTTTGTTGGTATCGTGGCGAAAACCGGCCCCGGCGTCGCGCAGGGAGTTCAGCACCACGAGGTCGAAGTTTTTGCGGCGCAGCTTGTCCTGGGCGTGGGCTTCCTCGTTGTTGGTCTCCAACGCAAAACCCACCGAAAATTGTTCGGGCCGCTTGGTTTTCCCCAGCGTGGCCGCAATATCTACGTTCTTTACCAGCTCCAGCGTGAGCGTATCGCCGGCCTTTTTGATCTTCTCGGCCGCTACGTGCGCCGGCTTGTAGTCAGCCACAGCGGCCGCAAACACCCACACATCAGCGGTAGGTGCCAGGGCGGCGGCGGCGGCGTACATCTGGTCGGCGGTTTCCACGCGCTGCGTGCGGATGCGTGGGTGCGCGGGGTCGGGCAGGTTGGTGGGGCCGCTGATCAGCGTGACGTCGGCGCCGATGGCAGCGAAGGCCTCGGCCAGCGCGTAGCCCATCTTGCCGGTGCTGTGGTTGCCGATGAAGCGCACGGGGTCCAGCGGCTCGTAGGTAGGCCCGGCGGTGAGGAGAACACGCATACTAGTGTTAAGTGACGTCATCCTGAGCCTGCGAAGGATCTTATCACGCTTGGACGGAGATTGTCCTGGAGTGACTCAAATGTGATAAGGTCCTTCGCAAGCTCAGGATGACAGAAGGGTTTAACGATTAAAAAACCGCTCCAGCTCCGCCACAATGTCTTCGGGCTCCAGCATGCGGCCGGGGCCGGAGAGGCCGCTGGCCAGCTCGCCGGCCGGCGAGTCGAGCACGAGGTTGCCGTAGCGGCGCAGGGTGGCCAGGTTGGCGGTGGTGGCGGGGTGGGCGTACATGTCGAGGTCCATGGCGGGGGCCAGCAGCACGGGGCAGCGCGCCGACAGGTACACGGCATCCAGCAGCGAGTCGCAGAGGCCGTGGGCGAAGTGGGCCAGCGTGTTGGCCGAGGCCGGCGCCACCAGCAGCGCATCGGCCCACAAACCCAGGTGCACGTGGTTGTGCCACTCGCCGGCTTGCTCGTCTTTCAGGAAGCTCTGTAGCACCGGTTTTTTGGAGAGCGTACCCAGCGTGAGCGGCGTCACGAAAGCGGCGGCCGCGGGCGTCAGAATCACCTGCACCTCGGCGCCGGCCTTCACCAGCAGCCGCACCAGCGGCGCGGCTTTGTAGGCGGCAATGCTGCCGCACACGCCCAGTAAGATCTTGCGTCCCTGAATCACGGATTTAGCGGATTTGTCGGATTTCCCGGATGGTAATTGCAGCCCTGCTAAAACGCGTCATGCAGAGCGAAGCGAAGCATCCGGCCAGGGCAGTAAAATTACTACGCTGGCGAGATGCTTCGCTTCGCTCTGCATGACGTGCTTTACGGTAGGGCCTGAGAAGCTGATTAGCCTTCGATGGCGCGCAGGTTGCCGTTCTCGTCGAATTCCGACGGCGTGCGGTAGTGCACTTTGCCTTCCAGGAACTCTTCGATGGCCAGGTTGGTGGGCTTGGGCAGACGCTCGTAGTGCTTGCTGATTTCAATCTGCTCGCGGTTTTCGAACACTTCTTCCAGGTTGTCAACCGTGGTAGCAAACTCGGCCAGCTTGCCGTTCAGTTCCTCTTTCAGCTTCACCGAAATCTGGTTGGCGCGCTTCGAGATGATGGCAATCGACTCGTACACGTTGCCGGTTTCGTTGGCGAATTCCGACATGTTGCGGGTCACGATGGACGAAGAAACGTTGTTAGGTGCTTTCATGGGTTGAACGGTTAAATTGTTGCATTGCTTAATTGTTGTCGTTGAACGTCGGCCGTTACGGGTGTAAGAAACCAGCAATTCAACAATTCAACAATTCAGCCATTTATTTAGCTGCCGTCGGGTCGGCGGGCTTGAGCTTGGCGGCCTGGGCCTGGGCGTCGATGAACATCTTCTCGGCCTCCTTGAGGCGGCGGCTTTGCGGATACGTGTCGATGAAGTGCTGGTAGAACGCCTGCACCTCCAGGTATCGTTCGCGCTGCTTCTCTTCCACGCTTTCGCGGGCGAGGTCGTACTGCGCGCTTACTTTCAGAAACTCGGCTTCCTCGTTGAAGGCCGAAGCCGGAAACTGCTGCTGGAAGCCGCCCAGCGCCACCACGGCCGACTGGTAGTAGCGCAGGTTGTAGTAGAGCTTAGCGCCCTGATAGGCCTTCAGCTCCAGCTTTTTCTGCAGCTCCTGCGACATGCTCTCGGCCTCGGGGCGGAACGTGCTAGTGGGGTAGCGGTTGATAAACTCCTGAATGGACTCCAGCGCCGAGTAGGTGTTGGTCTGGTCCAGCTCCCACTCCGGCGAGTCGCGGAACAGCGACTTGGCCTGCAGGAAGTTGGCTTCCTCGGCGTACTGCGAGTTGGGGTAGGTGTCGGCGAAGCTCTTGAAGTAGTAGGCGCCGAGCGTGTAGTTGCGCTGCCGGAAGTTGGTGTTGGCGAAGTAGAACTGCGCTTTCTCGGCCTCGGGGCGGCCTTTCAGCAGCGGTAGCAGGTCTTCGAGCAGGGTGCCGGCCTTGAAGTAGTCGCCCTTCTCGTAATACTGGATGGCCGCTTCGTACTTCTTGTTCACGTCGCTGCTCTTGAGCAGCTTCTGGTAGCCGGTGCACGCGCCAAGCAGCAGGGTGCTTAGCAGCAGAACAAAAAGGGTCGGGCGGAAATAGTGCATAAGGGGCGCAAAGGTAACGGATTCTGCCTGAATGGCTGAAGGGTTTGTGGTTTGAGGTGGCCGCGACCGCCGCCATGGCCGCGTACGGCGCTGGCGGGCTACTTCCGGGCCGGCACCGGGCTAGCCGGCGTGGCAGGCTTGGCCGGCGCTTTGGGAGTGGCCCGGGCCGGCGCGGCCTTGCGGACCGGCGCCTTGGTGGCTTTGGGTTTGGTGCTGGCTTTAGCGGGCGTTTTGGCTTTCGGCTTGGCCTTGGCTTTCACCGGCACGGCGAAGTGCTTGCCCAACACCATGCGGCGGGTCGGGCGTTCCGTGGGGCGCCAGCGGAAGTCTTTCAGCTTCTCATCTTCGGGCTTGAGTTCATGGGGCGGAATAAAGCTGGCGTCGGGGTTGGTGAGGAAGCTGATGGTTTGCAGCTTGCCCTCCCCAAAGCGCAGCGCCATGGTCGAGGACACGGCTTTGTTCATGCCACTCACCGCGGTGTCGCCCTCAAGAGCATAGTAGAGGCTCTCGGCGTTGCCAAGCACGTCCACTTTTTTTATAGAGTTGTCCTGGAAGTAGGCCACCATGTTGCGGCCCTTCACCTGGTTGTAGTTCAGCAGCGTGTCCTGCCCGATGATAAACGAGTTGGCGTACAGGCGCATCTGGTCCAGTTTGCCGTTGCGCTGCCGGATCTGCATGCTGTCGGCGGTGAGCTGGTTTTTCTCATTCCAGAGAATTGGGTTCTTGTTGAGGTAGATGATGGAATCCTGCCGGTCGTAGGTGAGCGAGTCGGCGCGGCCCTGCAGATCGGGGCGGAAGATCTTGGCTTTGGGGTAGGCGTAGAGCACGCCGGCAGCGTTCAGCGGCGGGCGGCCTTCCTGGCTGATAAGCGTATCGGCGGCAAGGTAGAGCGTGTCTTTGCCGGAGATGTTGCGCATCACGGGCGCGCCGTACACCTTGGTGCGGCCCAAGCCTCGCCAGTAACGCCCCACGTCGCCCCGAATCACGAGGTTGTCTTTCTTGCTGGTCATCGAGACGTGGCCGGTGGCCACGCCGTACTGCCGGGTTTCGTCGTACACCAGCCGGTCGCCGCCCAGCAGGTAGTTGGGCGTTTCGATTTTGGCGTTCTTCTGGAAGTTGGAAACCCGCGTGATGGTGTTGTAGGTGCCGTTTTCGGCGTAGAGCGTGCCCTGCCGCCCTTTGATGCGGGTAGGTCCGAGGAAGGTGGCAATCTTCGATACGGTGTTGTACTGCAGCGTATCGGTGTCGATGACGTTGTCCTTGGTCACCAGCTTCACGTCGCGCTTAAAGCTGAACACCTTGCTGGCGGTGTTGTAGTAGCCGAAGCGGCTGTCGAGCGTGTTTTCGGGGTCGACGAGGTGGCCGCCGGTGCTGTAGTAGGCCAGGTTGCGGTTGAGGTCGTAGTCGAGGGCCTGGGTGGTGAGAGTCATGCGCGGGTCGCGCATGGTCACGTTGCCGGTGATGCGGGCCTTGCGGGTGTCGCCGTCGTAGGTGCCTCGGTCGCCAGTGATGGTGATGGTATCGTTCTGGATGATGCGTACGTTGCTGAACGCTTCTAGCGCATTGCGCTCCAGGTACTGGTAGGCCGAATCACAGTAGAGCAGCGTGGTGCCCTGCCGGAAGCTAACGTTGCCAATCAGCTTGCGAATCTCGACGCCGTTGAAGGTGCCGCCCACCAGCCGCTGGGTGCCAGGCAGCAGCTCGATGCGCGAGCCTTTGGGCGGCGTGGCAGCCGTAGCCGGCCGGGCAGCGGGCCGCTGCTGGGCCATGGCAAAGGCAGGCAGCAGCGCCAGCCACAACAGAAAAAGATGCTTGGGAAAGGTCATTTCAGCGCGAAGGTACGGAACCTGCCCCCTAACGCCATCAGCCCGTTCTTCGTGTACTTGCTAGCGTAGCTGAACAGAGCGCGGGCCGTCCTGCCGTTGCTCGGCGAAACCGGCTTTGCCGTGCCGACGACGCCCCACTCCCTACTGCCGGGGCACCATATCGCGCATGGCGGGCACATTATCGGTTTCGATGGCGTCGGGCAGGGTGCTGAGCAGGCGCTTAACCGTACTGGCCGAGCGCCCGCCAAACGTGACCACCTGTAGGCCGGCATCGTGAGCCTGTTGAGTGTTTTCGAGGCTCACGAGGTCTTTGCTGAGCACGATGGCCTGCACCTGCTCGGCCTTGGCACTCTGCAGGCCAGTAGCAAAATCCTCCGTCACTTCCAGCCCCAGCGGCACGCCCGGCAGCTCGCGGCGCAGCAGCGCCAGCGTGGGCTGATGGGTGGTCAGAATAAGCAGGCGCTCCGGGGGCCAGGGGTAGCGCTTGAGCAGGCGGGCCAGCGCCCGGGCCCATACCGCCGCCCGCCCGTAAGCGTCGGGGCGGCAGTCCTCGGACTGGTGCAGGTCGAAGTGCAGGTGCGGGTGCTGGCCTTGGGTGCGGCGCAGCAGGTCTTCCAGCGTCAGCAGCTTTTCCTCCTGAAACCAGTCGTAGGGCCAGCCGGCGCGGTATTGCAGCTGCTGCAGCGCTGCCGCCGGCTGCTCGCTGACACAGCCCTGCCCCGTCGTCAACGATTCCAGCCGGGAGTCGTGGTAAAGCATCAGCACGCTGTCCTGGCTGAGTTGCAGGTCCACTTCCAGGCCGTCGGCGCCGCGGTCCAGAGCCTGCTGTAGGCTGGCGCCGCTGTTGGGCGGCAGCGGGTTGAAGGGGTTGATGGGCGTCAGAAACGCCGAGCCGGCGTGCCCGATAACCAGCGGCCGGTAGTTGGCGGGCAGCGTGGGGGCGGTGGTGCAGGCGGCGGGCAGCAGCAGGGCCAGACCCAGCCCGACGCGCTTTAGCAGAGGCCGGAACCAGCCGGCAGAAAACAGAGACATAGATATCGTAGCGGAAAAACTCGCACACTCCCTGCTTCTCCTACGGGCAAACCGTTGCCTTGGCCGTACTTTTACGCCTCGCTTTTCTTTGCCTCCCCTCCCATATGCTCGACCAAGTCCGCCGCTACATCACCGAACACGCGCTTTTCAACCTCGAAACCGACACGCTGCTGGTGGCCGTGAGTGGCGGGCAGGACTCGGTGGTGCTGGCCGACGTGCTGCACCAGTTGGGGACGCAGTTTGCCATTGCCCACTGCCACTTCGGCCTGCGCGCCGACGAGGCCGACGCCGACGAGCAGTTTGTGCGCAAGCTGGCCAAGAAGTACGATGTGCCCTATTTCGTGGAGTTCTTCCAGACCAAGGCCTTTGCCGAGCAGGAAGGCATTTCGACCCAGATGGCGGCCCGGGCGCTGCGCTACGAGTGGTTTGAGCGCATCCGCCAGACGCAGGGCTACGCCTACGTGGCCACCGCCCATCACCAGCGCGACGCCGCCGAAACCATGCTGCTCAACCTCACCCACGGCACCGGCCTGGCCGGTTTGCACGGCATCCCGCCCAAAAACGGCCACATCGTGCGGCCGCTGCTGGGCGTGGCCAAGCCCGAGCTGTTTGAGTATCTGGTGGAAAACCAGCTGATGTGGCGCGAAGACGCCTCCAACGACAGCCCCGTATACCAGCGCAACCGCCTGCGCCAGGAGGTGCTGCCGGTATTGCGCGACATCAACCCCAGCCTCGACCAGACGCTGCAGTTCACGGCCGAGCGGGTGGGCGGCGCCGAGGAAATCGTGCGCCGCTACGTGCAGGACACCGCCGCCGAGGCCCAGCGCACCGAAACCGACGCCACGTATCTGGACATCCGGCTGCTGCAGAAAACGGCCGCTACCACGCTTGTGCTGCACGAACTGTTGCGGCCGTTTGGGTTTAGCTTTCCGGTGGTGAAGGACATTGTAGCCGCCTTCCCGGCCGAGCCCGGCCGCCGCTTCGAGTCGCCGACGCACCGGCTGGTGAAGGACCGCGAGCAGCTGGTTATCACCCCGAAGAACCTCACCAAATTCGGCACGCACCAACTGCAGGCCGGCCAGGAAGTGCTGAAGATTGACGGGCTGCACCTGCGCCTGGAGCTGCAGGAAGTGACCGAAGGCTTTGAGGTGCCGCGCGGCAAAGCCGTGGCTGCCCTCGATGCCGACGCGCTGAAATTCCCGCTCATCGTGCGCCCCTGGCAGGAAGGCGACTGGTTTATGCCCATCGGCATGAAAGGCAAAAAGAAGCTCTCCGACTTCCTCATCGACCAGAAAGTGCCCCTCAACCTCAAAGACAACGTGCAGGTGCTCTGCTCCGGCGACGGCAAAATTGCCTGGGTCATCGGTTTCCGCCCCGACGAGCGGTTCCGCGTGAACGACGACACCGAACGGGTACTGGTGGTGAAGCGGATGTAGCAGGCCCGCAAACGTAACGCGAAGTTTTACTTCGCGGCCAGCACGTACATCTGGCACCGCAGGCTGCGCGCCAGGGCGTGCCGTCGGGGCGCGAAGTGGAACTTCGCGTTACATTCTTCGACTTCTACGCCGTAGCTTTACGCGCATAACGTAACCCTCACCCAATTCCTCACCCGATGAAAGTTACCGTAGTTGGGGCTGGCAACGTGGGCGCAACCTGCGCCGACGTATTGGCCACCCGCGAAATTGCCAACGAAATCGTACTGGTTGACATCAAGGAAGGCTTCGCCGAAGGCAAGGCCCTCGACATCTGGCAGAAAGCACCCATCATCGGCTACGACTCGCGCACCGTGGGCGTGACCAGCGACTACGCCCGCACCGCCGATTCCGACGTGGTGGTGATTACCTCCGGCCTGCCCCGCAAGCCCGGCATGACCCGCGACGACCTGATTTCGACCAATGCCGGTATCGTGAAATCGGTGACCGAGCAGGTGGTAAAATACTCGCCCAACGCCATCATCATCATCGTGAGCAACCCGCTCGACGTGATGACCTATCAGGCCCACCTCACCTCCGGCCTGCCCCGCAACAAGGTGTTCGGCATGGCCGGCATCCTCGATACGGCCCGCTACCGCGCTTTCCTGGCTGAGGCCCTCAACGTGAGCCCCAAAGACATCCAAGCCGTGCTCATGGGCGGCCACGGCGACACCATGGTACCCCTGCCCCGCTACACCACCGTAGGCGGCATCCCCGTTACCGAGCTGATCGGCAAAGAAGAGCTGGACGCCATTGTGGCTCGCACCACCAACGGCGGCGGCGAGCTGGTGAAGCTGATGGGTACTTCGGCCTGGTATGCTCCCGGCGCGGCGGCTGCTCAGATGGTAGAGGCCATCGTGCGCGACCAGCGTCGCGTGTTCCCAGTGTGCATCAAGCTGGAAGGCGAGTACGGCATCGACGGCGTGTACTTGGGTGCTCCGGTTATCCTGGGCAAAAACGGCATCGAGAAAGTAATCGAGCTGCAGCTCAACGACGAGGAAAAAGCCCTGCTGGAAACCTCGCGTGGCCACGTGAAAGAAGTAATGGACGCGCTGGACAACATGAGCAAGGCTTCGGCCTAAGCTTCTCCAGCCTCTGAATAGAAACCGGCCGTTCTGCGCAAGCAGGGCGGCCGGTTTTGCGTTTGGAAGTAGCGCGAAATGCAAAGCGCGCGCTACTCTGCAACTATTCTGCAACAGCCATACAACCTTCCGGCCCAAGGGCGGCCCTATGCAGGCAACCCGGCTCCTGCGGCTCCGGTCTGTTGCTTTCGGTACCTCTGCTAGTGTCTTGCCTTCCCGCTTTATCACGATATCTATGAAAGCCCTCTTCCTGAGTTTCTGGCTGCTGCTGGCCAGCACCACCGCCACCCTGGCCCAGCAAACGCCCACCGGCATCCGGCCCCTCGACCAACTGGTGGCGGCCATCAACACCAAATCGGTGGAGCCGCTGCAGCCGTTTCTGGTCAGCGAAACGCGGGTGGGAAGCCTGCCGGCCACCTACACTCCGCAGCTACTGGCGCAGCTGATTCCCGGCTTCGGGCCCGTGGAGAACGTGCGGCTGGTACGGCAGACGCCCGAAGGTGCCAACATTCGCTACGTGTGCGCCTTCACCCGCCAGGGCACCGAAAAGGAGTACGACTTTCTGGTGAGTGCCGAGGGGAAATTTCTGGAGCTGAACCTAGCCAAAGCCAGCGTGAAGAAGATTGCCACGGCCGCCACCGCCCTGGAGCTGACCACGCCGCCCGCCGTGACCGTGCCTATGCGCCTGCTGGACGGCCTGATTGTGGTTGAAGCCGAGGTAGACGGCCGCCGCGGTAATTTCCTGCTCGACTCTGGCGCGCCGGCCCTAATGCTCAACCAGCGTGAGTTTGCCGCCAACCCCGGCGAAACCACCGCCACGGCCGGCGGCATGCGCGGCGTAAACGGCAGCATGGGCAGCTACTCCTACCACACCACCCAAAGCTTCGACTGGGCCGGCATCCGGTTCCAGAACCGCGAAGTGCCCACCCTGGACCTCACCAGCCTGGAGCAGCGGCTGAAGGGCCTGAAGCTGCTGGGTCTCATCGGCTACAACCTGCTCGACCAGTACGCCCTCACCCTCGATTACCGCGCCGCCCAGGTGCAGCTCCGCAAGCCCGACCCCGATCCCACCGGCCCGGCGCCGCTGCTGAGCGTGCCCTTCACGCTACGCGGCCACCTGCCGATACTGGAAGCCACCGCGTCCGGCCAGACCTGGCAACTGGCCCTGGACTCCGGCGCCCAGTACAACCTGCTGGACCAGCAGTACGCCCCCACTTTCCAGAAAACGCTGCGCAAAAAGGAAAACGTCACGCTACAGGGCGCCGACAACCTCTCGCGCACGGTGGTGAGCGGGCAGGTGCCGGAGCTGCAGGTGGGCGGCAAGCTGGCCTTCCGCAATCAGTCCACGGTGTTCACCGACATTTCCCACCTCAACAGCAAGCCCGGCCAGGTGCCGGTGCAGGGCCTCGTGGGCTACCCGTTCCTGAGCCAGTACCGCACTACCATCGACTTCGTGAACAAGCAGGTGCGGTTTTATAACTGGTGATCGAAGTAAGGAAATATGAAGAAATTAGAAGCTAGCAAGCTAGATTCACATTGACTACTATCTAACATTTTCTCTTAAACCATAACAATCATGAGAAACGCCCTTATTATAATACTGTTACTACAGTGCTTTTTTAGTTATGGGCAAAAATCAGTCAGCTCAGATTATATCTTAATTCATGATATCAAACCAGGAATGTCTAAATCAGTATCTTCTATGCTTATAGGAGAAGATGTAAAGTCTAACGATTACGAGGTTCTCAATTTCAAGGTGGATAAGAATACTCTTTCCAAAATGATAAGTTATATCAGCCTATTCAAAGCCAACACTTTATCTAAAAGCAAATCAAAACGCATGAAATATGATTGGCAAGCATTTGAAATAACATACTGTACAAATGATAAATGTTATAAAAGATTCATATGTGAAAGTGAATGTGATTCCTTTCTACAAGGGATAGTCGATATAAATAAGATAAATAGCGAAGACAATAATTTAAACAAATATCTTGAGTACGCGCAAAAGCTTATAATACTGCCCTGATATACATGACATATAACTATTGCCAAAACTCTAAGCTCTTGCTATCTATTTCTGGCTGGCTTTGAACAGGCGCTGCTTTTCGTCTTTGGAAAGGCTTTCGTAGCCGGAGCGGGAGATTTTGTCGAGGATGGCGTCGAGATCTTCCTGCTCGGGCTTGGGCAGGGTGCCTTTGCGGGCGCCCGATGCGGCCGGAGCGGCCGCCGCGCTGCCGCGGTGCGTCACGCGCAGGCGCGGGCCCGAGAGCAAACCGCCCACCCAGTCGGCGATGGCCTGCACGGGACGGCCCAGGTCGCGGCCGCGCTGCAGCTGCTTGATGAACAGGAAGCCTAGCAGCGCGCCGCCCAGGTGGGCAATTTCGCCGCCCGGGTTACCGCCGTCAATGCCCGCGATACTCACCAGTACCACCACGGCTGCAATGTATTTGATGCGCACCGGACCCAGGAAAATGATGCTGAACGTGTAGTCGGGCAGCAGCGTGGCGGCGCCCAGGATGATAGCCGTGACGCCCGCCGAGGCCCCATAGAGCATGGCCGGGCGGCCGGCAAACACCGGCACGAAGTTGTAGGCCAGCAGATACAGCGCGGCGCCGGCCAGCGCCCCCAGGATGTAGAGGCTCACCAGCTTCCGGTCGCCGAGGTACTCGCGCACCAGCGAGCCAAACCAGTACAGGTTCAGCAGGTTGAATAAGATGTGGAAGAAATCGGTGTGGACGAAGGCGTAGGTGAGCAGCGTCCAGGGGCGGGTGAGCAGCGTCCAGGGGCCGGAAGGCACGGCCAGCCACTCCAGCACCAGCGTGATATCGAGGCGGCCCGCCGTCACCAGATACAGCGTGACGCGAATCAGCAGCAGCACTACAAACACCAGCACATTGATCAGCAGCAGCTGGCTCAGGGCATTGTCGCGCCGGGTGAGGGTGGCGCGGATGTCATCAAGGAAACTCATGGAGAGGAAAGCAAGGAGAACGGCAGGCTACGCGAAGCTACAACTTGGCAGGCAGGCGGCACCTTAGCCGTAGTGCGTGCCGTTGCGCTGCCAGATTTTCAACACAATGAAGCCAATCAACATTCCGCCCAAATGTGCGAAGTGCGCCACATTGTCGCCGGGAACCGGGTGGATGCCCTGGTAGAGCTCGTAGGCGGTGTACAGCGTCACGAACAGCCAGGCCTTGATGGGAATCGGAATCGGGAAGATGATGAGCGACTGTTGCGGAAACAGGAACCCGAACGCAAACAGCACCCCAAACAGCGCCCCCGACGCCCCCAGCATCCCGGCCTCCGGACTGTTGATGGCCCGGTCGTAGATGGCCTGGATAGTTTCCGTAGCAGAGGCAATCAGGCTTTGGTCGTTAGGCGTGCGCTGCATCTGGGCGGCTACCGCCGAGAAAGAGTCACCGGCTTCAGGCAGGTAGTTGTGAAAGTAGTTGGAGAAGGCCACGCCGGATGGCGCTTCCTGGAACGCAATCCGGTCGGTGTCCATCTGGTGCAGCTCGTAGGCGCGCACGCCCTGATAGAGCATACCGGCGCCCACGCCGCAGATCAGCCAATACGTCAGAAACCGTTTCGGGCCCCACACGTCTTCCAGCGAGGCCCCGATGAACACAAGGCCCAGCATGTTGGAAAACAGGTGGGCGAAGCTGCCGTGCAGAAACATATAGGTCAGGAACTGCCAGGGCTGAAAGTACACCGACCCAATCGGGTAGAGGGCGCCCAGCACCGTCACCTGCGCCCCAAACTGGTTTTGCAGAAAGTAGATCAGCACGTTGATGATGAGCAGCGTGCGAACGGTGGGAGTAAGTCGGAACATGAATCGCTGATTTGCGCTGATTGAAGTGATTTCGCTGATTTTTCTTCCCTTACGCTATACCGGGCGGTTTGGCCGGATGAGGCTGGCCTAATTGAGCAGTGTAGAGACGCGTACTCGCGTCTCATCGTTGAACGGCCGGAGCCGCGCCATGTCAGTCGTCAGATTAACAACCTTAACAACGACGAGACGCGAATACGCGTCTCTACACCGGTCACTTAGCGGCGGAAGAACTCCTGGATCTGGCTGAGCTCCAGCATCACGAGGGTGCGGCGGCCGTCGGGGGTGTAGCCGGGCACTTGGCAGGCAAACAGCTTATCGACCAGCGTGTTCATTTCGGTGTCGGAGAGGCGGGCGCCCGAGGCGGCGGTGGCTACGCGGCGGGCCAGGGCGCGGGCCATCTGCTCGCGGCGGTTCAGCTTCACGGGGCCGGCGTGGGTCCGGAACTGCTCGATGAGGCCTTCCAGCAGCTCCTTCTCGTCGCGGGCCGGCACATCGGCCGGGATGCCTTCCACCGCAATGGTGTGCTTGCCGAAATCGGTGAACCGGAAGCCCAGGCCGCGCAGGGCATCTTCTACCTCGCGCAGAATGGCAAAATCCTGGGGCGTAAACGTGACCGTGCGCGGAAACAGCAGCGTCTGCGACGCGCCGGTTTCGCGCTCCAGCGTGTGGGCGTACTGCTCGTACAGGATCCGCTCCCGCGCGGCGGCTTGGTCCAGCAGCATCAGCCCCGACTTGACGGCCACCAGCAGATACTGCCCGTGCACCTGCAGCACCTTATTGCCGGAGCTGGCCGGCACCTCGCGCAGCGGCAGCTCGGGTGCGGCCGGCACCGCCGCCGAGGTGGCCCCTACCACCAGCGCCGGCGACACCAGCGGCGGCGCAGTCGCGGCGGCGGCTGTGAGGGCGGCGGCGCTGGGCACGGGCACGCCTTTGGCGGTGGCTTCGCGCTCCACGTCGGGCACGTTCACCTTGCTGAGGCTCTTGTAGAACTCCTCCAAGTCGCGCTTGGCCTGCTCGGTGGGGCGGGGCGGAATCTGGCGCTCGTAGCCGCTGTCGGTGCGGGAGCTGCTGCCGGGGCGGGCGTCGCGGGCGGGCGTGGCCGCGGCGGAGGCGGCCGAGGCCAGCGCGTCGGGCCGGAAGTCGTCGGGGTCAAAGTTGCTTTTGGGCAGCTCGCCCAGCGGCGTGCGCAGCGGCCGAATGGGCGCAAAGTTCACGTCGCCATCAAAGTCCAGCGAGGGCGCCATGTTGTGTAAGCCCAGGCTCTGCTTGACGGCGGCGCGCACAATGGCGTACACAGTCTTCTCGTCCTCAAACTTGATTTCCGTCTTGGTGGGATGCACGTTGATGTCGATGGCCTTGGGGTCGAGGTCCAGAAACAGCACGTAGAACGGGTGCGCGTCTTTGGGCAGCAGGCCTTCGTAAGCGGCCAGCACGGCGTGGTTGAGGTAGGCCGAGCGGATGAAGCGGTTGTTGACGAAGAAGAACTGGTCGCCACGGCTTTTCTTGGCCGATTCCGGCTTGCCAATGAAGCCCTTTACGCTCAGAAACGGCGTCACTTCCTCGCAGGCCGCCAGCTGCTCCTTATAGCCGTTGCCGAGCAAGCTCACGATGCGCTGGCTGAGCTTGCCGGCCGGCAGGTTGAACACCTCCAGGTCGTTCTGGAACAGCGTAAACGCAATCTGGGGGTTGGCCAGGGCAATGTGCTGAAACTCGTCGAGGATGTGCCGCATTTCCACGGCGTTGCTCTTGAGGAAGTTGCGCCGGGCCGGCACGTTGAAAAACAGGTTCTTGACGCTGATGCTGGTGCCGTCGGGGCAGGCCGTGGGCTGCTGGCTGGTGATTTGGGAGCCTTCGATGAGCAGCAGCGTGCCCGTTTCCTGGCTGGCCTGCTTGGTGCGCAGCTCCACCTGGGCCACGGCCGCAATGGAGGCCAGCGCCTCGCCCCGGAACCCGAGGGTGCGGATGCGGAACAGGTCGTCGGTGGTGCGGATTTTGGAGGTGGCGTGGCGCTCCAGGCTCATGCGGGCGTCGGTAGCGCTCATGCCCGAGCCGTTGTCCACGACCTGCACCAGCTGCTTGCCGGCGTCCTTGACGATGAGCTGCACCTGGGTGGCGCCGGCATCAACGGCATTTTCTAGTAGCTCTTTGACGGCCGAAGCCGGCCGCTGCACCACTTCTCCGGCGGCAATCTGGTTGGCCAGATACTCGGGAAGCAGCTGAATAATGTCGGCCATTCGAGAAGAATAAGGAAGATACGAAATCAGGAAAAGCAGGCGTTAACCCGCTGAGCAATTGGACTTGCTCGATGAACTGCCAACCACGGCCGGGATTTTCTCCGTAAGTTTGTGGCCAACATTCGTGTGTGTTGTGTTGGCCGGGCTCCCGGGTTGGCACAGTTGGAAAGAGCAGATGACCGGATGCCTGGGGCTCACCATTGCGGTGGCCGGGCCCGCCGGACCCCGCTTTTACGGCATCCGAATGGGAACAAAAGTAGGGCGAAATCCGCTTGCGTTCAACCAGACCACTTACCGCCAGACACCATACGGGAGCCCATGCTCAAGGAATTTCGGATTAGACTCTTACTGCTGCTGCTCGCTGCCACGGGTCTGATCATCACCTCCGCGGTGCCCTACGACGACGCGGCCAAACCACGCTCCGTAGCCGAGCAGAACTGGGTCGACAGCGTGTTCAACTCGCTCACGCCCGACCAGCGGCTGGGGCAGCTGTTTATGGTGGCCGCCTACTCCAATAAGGACAAGAAGCACGCCCAGTACACCGAGTTTCTGGTCAAGAACTATAACATCGGCGGGCTGATGTTTCTGCAGGGCGGCCCGCGCCGGCAGGGCCACCTCACCAACCGCTACCAAGCCGCCGCCAAGGTGCCGCTGCTCATTGCCATGGACGCCGAGTGGGGCCTGGATATGCGCCTCGACTCCAGCATGCACTTCGCCAAGCAGATGACGCTGGGCGCCATGGACGACGAGCAGTATGTATACCAGATGGGCCGCGAAATTGCCCTCAAGATGAAGACGCTGGGCGTGCACGTGAGCTTTTCGCCCGTGGTCGACGTCAACTCCAACCCCGACAATCCGGTTATCGGCAACCGCTCATTCGGCGAGAACAAGGAGCAGGTGGCCAAACGCAGCGTGGCCTACATCCGCGGGCTGCAAGACCACGGCATCATGGCCGTGGTGAAGCACTTCCCCGGCCACGGCGACACCGACGTGGACTCGCACGTGGCGTTGCCGGTCATCAACTCCGACCTGGCCCGCCTAACCAACGTGGACCTGTACCCGTTTCAGCAGTCGTTTGAGGCCGGTGTGATGGGCGTGATGGTGGGTCACCTCTACATGCCGCTGTTCGATACGGTCCGCTCGGTGTCGGCTACCATCTCGCGCAACCTCGTGACGGGGCTGCTGAAGGAGAAGATGGCCTACAAAGGCCTCGTGTTTACGGACGCGCTCAACATGAAGAGCGTGGCCAACCTCTACAAGCCCGGCGAGCTGGACGCGCTGGCGCTGCTGGCCGGCAACGATGTGCTGCTGTTTTCGGAAGACGTGCCGGTAGCCATCCAGAAAATCAAGGACGATCTGGCCGCCGGCAAGCTGGTGCAGGCTGATGTCGACCAGCGGGTGCGCAAGATTCTGCGTGCCAAGTTCTGGGCCGGCCTCAACAACCAGCCGCCCGTGGACGTGCCCAACCTGATGGCCAACCTCAACCGGCCCCAGAGCCGCACGGTAGCCCAGGAAATCTACGAGCACGCCACCACGGTGGTGAAAAATCAGGACGACCTGCTGCCGCTGCACCGCCTCGACACGCTGCGCATTGCCACCGTCACCATCGGGGCCGGGCCGGGCAGCACGCTGGGCGAAATCATGAGCAAGTACCAGAGCGGCCCCGTGTACGCGGTGGCCAACCGTTACGCGCCCGACTCCACGTTTGCCCGGATTCTACCGCGCCTCGCCCCCTACAACACGGTGGTGGTGACGCTGCACAACATGAACAACACGCCCACCCACAACTACGGTTTGGGCGACGGCACCCTAAAATTCCTGAAGGATCTGCAGGCTAACCCGCGCATCAAAACGGTGGTGGTGGCCATGGGCAATGCTTACTCCTTGAAGCACCTGGATGGCGCCCGCACGCTGGTGTGCGGCTACGAAGACAACTACGCCTCGCAGCTAGTGGTGCCGCAGGTGCTGTTTGGCGCGCTGCCCGCGTTGGGCCGCCTGCCGGTCACGGTTACGCCGGAGCTAACAGCGGGCACCGGCCTGCCCACGCCGGACTTCAAGCGCCTGCGCTACGCCACGCCGGAAAGCGAAGGGCTCGACTCCAAAGTCCTGGCCCAGATCGACAACATTGCGCTGGAATCGGTGGCGTATGCCGCGGCGCCCGGCTGCCAGGTGCTGGTGGCCAAGAACGGGGCCGTGGTGTTCGACAAAAGCTACGGCTACTGCACCTACGACAAGAAGCAGCCGGTCAGCAACAGCACACTCTACGATCTGGCTTCGGTAACGAAAGTGGCCGGCACGCTGCAGACCATCATGTACCTGAAAGATCAGGGCAAGCTGAACCTCGACGAGAAGGTGGCTGCCTACCTGCCCGAGCTGAAAGGCACCAACAAGCGCGACATGACCGTGCGCGAGGTGCTGCTGCACCAAGCGGGCCTGAAAGCTGGCATCCCGACCTGGGAGAAGACCATCACCAAAACCGGACCCAAGCCCACCTTCTACGCCAGCACCAGCACGGCCGGCTTCACCAACGAGGTGACGCCCAACCTGTACAGCGTGCAGACGGCCGAGGATTCGGTCTGGACCTGGGTGCAGCGTTCCGGCTTGCTGCCCAAGGCGAAGGGCAAGTATCCGGTGGAGTACTCCGACCTGAGCTTCATCATTCTGAAGCGGGTAGCTGAAAAGCTGCTGCAGGAGCCCATTGAGAACTTCCTCGATAAGAGCTTCTACAAGCCGCTGGGCCTCGGCACCATTACCTACAACCCGCTGCAGAAGTTTCCGCAGTCGTGCATCGCGCCCACCGAAAACGACACCTACTTCCGCCGCGCCCAGCTGCAGGGCACCGTGCACGACCAGACCGCGGCCATGATTGGCGGCGTGGGCGGCCACGCGGGCCTGTTCGCCAACGCCAACGACCTGGCCATCCTGATGCAGATGAACCTGCAGAACGGCCGCTACGGCGGGCTGCGCTACTTCCAGAGCCCCGTCGTGACGGAATTTGCGCGCAGCACCGTGGCCGGCAACCGGCACGGCCTGGGCTGGGACCACGGCGACCCGAGCAAGCCCGAAGGCCCCACTAGCAACCTCTCGCCGGCCAGTACGTTTGGCCATACGGGCTTCACCGGTACCTGCGTCTGGATGGACCCCGAAAACAAAATCCTCTACATCTTTCTTTCCAACCGGGTGTACCCCGACGCCGGCAACAACAAGCTGCGCCAGTACAACATCCGCACCCGCATCCACGACGTCATCTACAAGTCGCTGCAAAAGACATGACCTGTTGTCCGGCTTTTCTGTTTCTTTGACTCCGCAATCGGCGGCAAGGCGTTCCTGAAGGAGCAGCTTGCCGCCGATTTTTTTGTCCTTGCGCCCGAAAGCCGGCGCCAGTGCATCAATTGCTCCATAGCCCTACTCCTTTCGCCGGTTTGGCCGGTTGCTCTCCCCTACTCCGCCTGTCCCGCCGCCCCACCCCTGCGTGCGACGGTGCCAGCTAAAGCACACGCTACGTCATGAACATCGGTATTGTCTGTTACCCCACCTTTGGCGGCTCCGGCGTGGTAGCCACCGAGCTGGGCAAAGCCCTGGCCCAGCGCGGCCACCGCGTCCATTTCATCACCTACAGCCAGCCGGTTCGCCTCGATTTCTTCAACGAGAACCTGTTCTACCACGAGGTCTACATTCCGCCCTACCCGCTGTTCCAGTTTCCGCCCTACGAGCTGGCGCTGGCCTCCAAGATGGTAGACATCGTGCAGAACGAGAAGCTGGACGTGCTGCATGTGCACTACGCCATTCCGCACGCCTCGGCGGCCTACATGGCCAAGCAGATCCTCATCACTAAAGGCATCCGCGTGCCGGTCATCACCACCCTGCACGGCACCGACATCACGCTGGTGGGCAAAGACGCCAGCTACGAGCCGGTGGTCACGTTCAGCATCAACCAGTCGGATGGCGTGACGGCCGTTTCGGCCGATCTGCGCAAGGAAACCTACGAGTACTTCGCCATCGAGAAGGACATTGAGGTGATTCCGAACTTCATCAACCTGGACCGCTTCAAGAAGCAAGACAAAAGCCACTTCAAGGCTGCTATTGCGCCCGATGGCGAGAAGCTGCTCATCCACACGTCCAACTTCCGCTCGGTGAAGCGTGTCGAAGACGTGGTGCACATCTTTGACGGCGTGCGCCAGCAGATGCCGGCCAAGCTGCTGCTAGTCGGCGACGGGCCCGACCGGCCGCGCATCGAGAAGCTCTGCCGCGACCTGGGCCTGAGCAGCAACGACGTGCGTTTCCTGGGCAAGCTGGAGGCAGTGGAAGAAGTGCTGAGCGTGTCGGATCTATTTCTGATGCCGTCCGAGAAGGAAAGCTTCGGGCTGGCGGCGCTGGAAGCCATGGCCTGCGAAGTGCCCGTTATCAGCACCAACGCCGGCGGCATTCCCGAGCTGAACGAACACGGCATTACGGGCATGACCAGCAACGTCGGCGACGTGGCCGACATGGTGAAAAACGCCCTGTTCGTGCTCCAGGACGACAATCTAACCCGCTTCAAGGAGGCCGCCCGCGCCCACGCCGAAACCTTCGCCGTCGGCAACATCGTGCCCCGCTACGAAGCCTGCTACCAGCGCGCTATCGACGCGGTGCTGGCCGCCACAGCCTAGTCGTTTTTCGTTCTTCGATGAAAACAGAAGGCCCGGCGCAATGCGTCGGGCCTTCTGTTTTGTGTGGTTAGCTACAGGAAGATGGCGCCGATTTCCTGCCAGCTATGCACGCGGCGGTAGCGGGTTTCCAGGGCGTTATGCGGCGCGTCGAACAAGATGCCTTCGCCCCGGAAGTTGTCGAAGTTGAAGGCGTTGTCGTCGATGAGGAAGTCGGCGTTGAGGATGCTTTTGTCGCCGCAGAACACCACGTTGCGCCATGGAATGAAGCTGAAGTGCTGCTGCAGCCACTCGTGCTTATCCAGAAACGAGTTAGGAAACTCCATGGCCGCCGAGGCGATGAACAGCTCGTGGCGCTGGCTTAACTCGCGCAGCACACGCTGGCTGTCAGCCATGAGGGGTAGGTCTTTGAAGAAGCCAGGCCGGTTGGGGTAGCCGCGCAGCGCCGACTGGTGCTCCGGTGCCACGGCGTCGTGGAAGTTTTTGCCGCGTAGCTGCGCCAGCGTCATTTCCAGCCCGAACTCGTGGGCGTACCATTCCTGAAACCGGGCAATGGAGTCGGCTATTACCTCGTCCATATCCACGGCAATGCGGGTTTTCGTCATCGTTTGGGGTTGCTACGAGCCTCTTGGCTCTGCTTAATCTTCGTCTGAGGATGGAATGCTTACCCAGGCGCAAACAGCAGTCAGCAACGCCACTACCAGCACCACCTGCCACGTAGCGGAGTTTGCCGACTCGGCCGGACTCTCCCGCGACCCTAGCACGAACAAGCCCAGCCACCAGCTACTCAACGCCACCAGCACAGTAGCGGCCACGCTGGGTCGCCGGTCTTTGAGCAACACCACCAGCCAGTACATCAGAAACGCAATGACGAGCGGAACGCCGGCTATCAGCACCACAATGGCCCACAGAATTTCTCCCATGGACGTATGGTTCTTCATGGCCTCGGCCGCACACAGGCGGCTGCCGAGCAGCGCCACGGTCAAAGCAGCTAATCTAGGCCGGGCCATCGTCATGCAACCGCCTAAAATAGCCCGAAAGCTTCGCGCTTGACGGACAGCAGGGCCCGCTCGGTGGGGTCCACTTCGTCGGTGATGAGGCTTTCGAGGATGCGCTTGGCTAGCTCGGTGCCGCGCGCCTGCTGGGGCTGGGGCAGCGTGTGGTAGGCCTTGTTGATGGCCGTCAGGACGTGCTCTTTGGCGGCTTTCACCTCACTCCAGGTGTCGGGGCTCATGTAGAGCTGCTGGCTGAGGTTGTGCTCGTATTCGGCCCGGATTTCCTGCAGCAGCAGCCGATGGTACTCGGGAGCCGTCTGGCCGGCGCTGCTCAGGCGCACCAGCAGGTTACTGGGCGTGATGCGCTCCAGCAGCAGCGTGATGCGCTCGAAGGCCTGCAGGCGCAGCGGCAGGGTGGCCTTGTTGTTTTCGAGGCGCAGCTCCAGCAGGCGGCGCTGCTGCTCCCGGTCGAGGTGCTGCCGGACGAGGTAGAAAATGGAGCCGGCTACCAGCAGCGCCGGCAACAGGGTTTTGAGCAGATCAAACAGGTAAGCGGTGGTATCCATGCAGAATGGGGCCGCCACGCGGGCAGCAGAGGTGAACAAAAACCAGGAAACTACTATGCGCTGCGAAGGTAACCACCCCGCGCAGATGCCGCACTACCCGCCCGGCGGCATTCCGGCTACCCGCCCCCGGCGCCAGCAGAACGGGCTTCGCTGAACCAGCGGCTGACTGCTGCTGTTGTAGCCACAACAAAGCCAGTCCGGCAGTAACGCTACTCCCCCGCCGGCTTCGTATCTTTGTCGCCTTACTTTTCTAAAAACGAACGCACTATGGCAACGGCCGTCTCCACGAAACTTGCTCCCATCAGCCTCACGCCACGCGCGCTGGAAGAGGTTCGGAATATCCTGAACGAGAAAAACGTGCCCGCCGAATACGGCCTGCGCGTGGGCGTCCAGGGCGGGGGCTGCTCGGGCATGAGCTATCTGCTCGGCTTCGATAAGCCCAAAGACCAGGACGAAACCTTCGACCTCGACGGCGTCACGCTGATCATGGATAAAAAGCACGCCATGTACGTGCTGGGTATGGAAGTTGATTTCCAGGACGGCCTCAACGCCCGTGGCTTCATCTTCAGCAACCCCCAGGCCAAGAGCACCTGCGGCTGCGGCTCGTCGTTTTCGGCGTAAGCAACCCTTGGTTTTCTCGCACAAAAAAAGCTCCGGCCCTGCGGCCGGAGCTTTTTTTGTGCCTATTCCGCCGGGGCCAGCAGCGCCAGTACGGCGGCGGGGTCGGCTACTTCCACAATGAGCTGGTTGTACTCGTCGTGTTCCAAGTCGATGATGAGGGCGTTTTCAGCGTTGTGCATGTCCCAGAAGATGCGCTTGTCTTCGTGGTAGAAGGTGCCGGCCGCCAGCAGGCCGGGGATGTGGGTGCCGGGGGCGCGCCAGCCTTTCCACCAGCCTTTCAGCACGTCGGCGTCCTGCCGCACGCTCCGGATGTGGCTGCGCGGAATCAACAGCTGGCTTTTCAGGGCCCAGAGCTTGTGCAGGCCCTGCACGCTGAACAGCACGTCGGGGCCCTGGATGGTTACGTCTACCATGGTTTCAGAAGACTGGATGAGACTGAAAGAACGTTCTTTTCCGGCTTATTCCTCGCTTCATGAAGCCGGCAGCTTCAGAAAGCCAGCTTTTCGCCCTGCACCGGGAAAATCAGGCGCACGCCGAGCGTGTTGCCAGCGGCCAGCTCGCGGCGGATGGTGGCTTCGTGGTCGGCGGTGGGCTTGAGGTGAGTCACCACCACTGGCAAACCCCGCAAGGCAGCCGGCCCCGCCAGCTGGGCCAGCACCGCCAGCTCCTGCCAGAACAACCGCGGCGTGAGGTGGCCGAACAGCTGCTTGTCGGGCTGCTGGTTTGGGTAAGACGCTTCCATGAAAATCCCGCGTAGCTGGCCGGCCTGCAGCAGCGGCGCCACAGCCTGCCACAGTGTGCGCAGGTTCTGGGTTTGCTCCACAGCATCGGCGCCGGTGTCGCCGAGGTAGAGCAGGTAGTGGCGGCCGCTGCGCACCAGAAACGCGGCGCTCTGGAAAGGCCGGCCGTGGCTGAGCGCGTAGGCTGTGGCGTGAAGCGCCGTATTGGCCAGCGGTAGTTCCTGCCCGATAGCAAAAGGCTGCATCCGGTATTTGCCCAGGGCCGGCGCCGCGCCTCCGGGGCCGAAGTTGGGCCAGGCCCGCCAGTTGAAGTAGTCGTTTTGGAGGGTAGCCAGGCAGCCGGGCAGCGCATAGATGGGCTTGGGCGCGTCGTCGGGGGCGTTGAGCAGCAGCCCCGCTACGTGGTCGAGGTGGGCGTGGGAAATCAGGTAGCCTTTGATGCGGCTGCGGATGGCTTCGGCTGCCGGCCCCGGCAGCGCGCGGCGGGCAATGGCCTTTTCCACGCCGGTGTAGAGGCTGCCCGCATCCAGACACACGTAGTCGGTGGAGCCGGCCGCCGCCGCCAGGTACGCCGACAGGTTGCCCTCGCTAAGCCCGCCCTGCACTCCCAGCGGCACTACCGTGAAGGCCGGCTGGGCCAGAGCCGGCCGCAGCAGAAGAAGGTAGGTGGCCGCCAGCAGCCACGCAACGCGCACAGCAGTTTTTTTCATTCGAAAGGGCTGGATAGAGTTGGATTCCCCTGCACACCCCGGCCTTTCTAGCCAACGCTCAGCTCGTGCGGATAGCCGATGGCTTCCAGGTCGGAGGCCAGCTGGGGCCAGTCGGTGAGGTCGGAGTTGAGGGCCTGGGCGGTGGCCTGCGTGAGAGGCTCGTGGCGGTAGAGGCGGGCCACGTCAGCAGTTTCGAGGGGCTCCCGCTCGGTTTCGTCGAGGTAGTACTCGTTGGCCCAGTCGGCGTAGGTGTCGGGGTCGTTGTCGAAGATGTAGAGCAGCTCCTCCGAGCCGTCTTCCTCCTGCTCGACAAGGCCGGTTTGCCAGCCGTGGGCGGGCGTGTACCACACGCAGAACGTGGTACCGATGGAGGCCACCGGCTCGCCGAACACAAACTCGTCGAACACCTCGGGCAGGCCGCGCGTCACCTGCGCCTTTTCGGGCTGGTCGTATTCGGAGAGGAAGCCGTTGATGCAGCAGCCTTCGGGCCGGAACAGCACCAGCATCTGGTCGCCCTCGCCGTCGCTCATCTCAAACAGGGCCTCGTTGTCGTCCCAGGCCGGATTGTAGGTGTAGTAGCGAAACTCTGGGTCGGGCGAGTTGATGGCGTCCAGCGCGGCCAGGGCCTGGCAAAGGCGCTGCAGCGTGGCCGCATCGGGCAGTTGGGTGAGGTCGAGAGTGGAAATCATGGGTCTAGTACGCTGTGTCATTCCGAGTGCAGCGAGGAATCTCGCGTGCTGCTATCTGGTTACCATTGCAACGTCAGCACGCGAGATTCCTCGCTACACTCGGAATGACGTTCCTTTTTGCTGTCAACAGTTAAACAGTTAATACGTCTTGGTCATATCCTCGGGCACCACCAGCAGGAAATCGGCTTTCTGCTGATGCTCCTTTGCCAGCTTGTCGAGGCTGGCCTGCGAGACGGTGCTGAGGGTGAGCACCTTCAATTGCGGGTTCTGCTGGCGCAGGTAGGCCAGAATACCGTCGTGGTTGTCGGAGTGGTAGGCGCCGTTGACGTGGAGCAGCAGGTGGCCGGCGGGGCGGGCCTGCTGCAGGAAATGGGCCATAGTGGCATCTTTGAGGGCCTGGGCCTGAATGATGTTCTGCACGCCGGCCGCGTGGGCCGCGTCGCCGCCGAACATCTTGGCCATGTTCTTATAGCCGGGCAGCTCGTAGTCCACCGTCATCGGCAAAGGTGCCAGCCAAGCTTTCTCTTCGGCGGGCAAGGCCTCCAGCGCCGTCAGGCTGCCTTTGGCTACCTGCGAGGCGTAGCGGCGCGGTACGTTGGTGCCCACCACCCGGAATTTTTGCTGGCGTGCCAGCTGCAGCAGTGGCTTGTAGTCGGTGGCGTAGTTGGGCCAGGGACGGCTGTCGGCCTCGAAGGCTTTGTCGTCCAGCTCGCCGGTGGTGTACTGGTCGACCAGCGGCTGCACGTCGCGCTCAAACATTTCCAGGCCCAGCACCAGCTGGCCCTGGCGCAGGCGTAGCAGGTCTTTGGTGAGCTGCAGCGCCAGCCAGTGCGCCATGGGGTCGTTGTGCTGCTCGCCAAAGAACACCACGTCGGCGGCGGCCAGCTCCTTGAGCATCTTGTCGTAGCCGGCGGGCTTGCCGGCGGCCGTGAACAGGCGGTAGGCCGGCCGGTCCTGGGCCGTGAGGTGGGTGGCGGCCAGCAGCACCAGCAGCAGAGGCAGCAGTAGTTTCGAGGTCATAAGCAGTAGCAGACAAGCCGGGAATCAGGCAAGGCAAAAGTAACCGGAAAGCCCCGGTAGCTGTGAGGCAAACAGCTACCGGGGCTTGTTGTGTTCAGTCAGAATACCCCAAATGAAAGCGGAACCCTACCGGGCTGCCAGGTTTAGCCTTTGTAGAACATCCACTTCGACAGCTCGCGGTAGTTGACTTTCTTGCCGTACATCAGAATGCCCACGCGGTAGATGCGGCCGGCCAGCCAGGTGGTGAAGATGAAGCCCAGCACCAGCAGCACCATGGAGGTGGCCAGCTGCCAGGCCGGCACGCCCCCGAACGGCAGGCGCATGACCATGGCAATGGGCGAGGTAAGCGGAATCATCGACATCCAGACGGCCACCGAGCCGTTGGGGTTGGTGGTGAGGATTGCCTGCGACACCACGAAGGTGAGCACCAGCGGCATGGTCACGGGTAGCATAAACTGCTGGGTATCGGTGTCGTTGTCGACGGCCGCCCCGATGGCCCCGAACAGCGCCCCGTAGAACAGGTAGCCACCCAGAAAATAAAACAGGAAGCAGCCCACAATCAGCGGCACGTTCAGGTCGGCGGCGCGCAGAGCGGCCGTCATCTTGGCGGCTACGTTGGTGTCTTTCTTGGCGGCTTTTTCCTGCGGCGTATCGGTGCTGACCGTGGCCGTGGTCGAACCCGAAGCCATGGCCGTAGTACGGCTCACCCGGTCTTCCACCATCTTCTCGGGGCTCACGGAGCGCGCCATTACGGAACTAATGCCCACGGAAAGCAGCACCCACAGCGCCAGTTGCGTGAAGCCTACGGCCGCAATGCCTAGCACCTTGCCCATCATCAACTGAAAAGGCTTCACCGAGGAAATCACCACTTCCACGATGCGGCTGGTTTTCTCTTCCATTACGCCGCGCATAATCTGCACGCCGTACATGAAGATGAATATGTAAATCAGGAAGCCACAGGCGTAGGCCACGCCCGTGCTGACGCCGGTGCTGGAGCTTTTCTCGCCGTCGTCGCTCAAGCTCACCGTTTCCAAGCTCACGTCGGCCTTGAGTTTGTCAAGCGTGGCGCGGTCGATGCCGGAGGCCGTGAGGCGCTGGTTTTCAATCTGCAGCGACACTGCGCGGTTGATATCGCGCTCCAGCGACACGCCCAGGCCCTTGCGCGAAAACACCTGGAAGCCGCCGGGGTTGGCCAGGTCCTGCTTCGGAATGTAGAGCAGGGCGTCGTGCTTGCTTTTCTTGAACTCGGCTTTGGCCTGAGCCAGGTCGGGCGTGGTCGCCACAAACTGGATGTCGTCCTTGGCCTCGGGCAGCTTCCCGGCAAACAGGTTGCCGGTATCGGCCACCACCACCGTCTTGCCGCTGTCCGACATCTTGGCAATGAACACGGGCACCGCAAACAGCGCCACCGTCAGCAGCGGCCCAATCAGCGACATGATAATGAAGCTTTTCTTGCGCACCCGCGACAGGTATTCGCGCTGAAAAACGAGGAATATTTTATCCATGATGAGTTTCGGTCTTGGGGAGATTCTTGGGGAGAAGTTGGATATGACCTCGGGCTCAGGATGCCAGAACAGCTTCTTCCATCAGTGTTTCGGGCATGGTTTCCTTCACGCGCCGGATGAAAATGTCGTTGATGCTCGGAATCAGCTCCCGGAAGGCGTGCACCTCCACGCTGCCGATGAGGTAGCGCAGCAGGTCGTTGGGCGTGGTGCCGGCGTGCAGCCGGATGACGTCGTAGAAGTGGCCGTTTTCGCGCTCCTTGTGCTCCAGCACTTCAAAATCGGGGTGCGTGACCATGAGCCGGCCACGGCCTTCCACCGCGTAGGTCTGGGTGCGGAACGTGTTCTTAATGTCCTGCACCGAGCCGTCGAGCACCTTGCGCGAGCGGTTGATGAGGGCAATACTGTCGCAGAGCTCCTCCACCGATTCCATGCGGTGGGTACTGAAGATGATGGTGGCGCCTTTCTCACGCAGAGCCAGAATCTCGTCTTTGATGAGGTTGGCGTTGATGGGGTCGAAGCCCGAAAACGGCTCATCCAGGATGATGATTTCGGGCTCGTGCAGCACCGTGGCAATGAACTGCACCTTCTGCTGCATGCCCTTGCTGAGGTCTTCCACGTTTTTCTCGGCCCAGGGCTTGAGTTCCAGGCGCGTGAGCCAGCTTTTGATGCGCTGGGTGGCATCGGCGCGGCTCAGGCCTTTGAGGCGGGCCAGGTACAGCAGCTGCTCGCCCACCTTCATCTTCTTGTAGAGGCCCCGCTCCTCGGGCAGGTAGCCGATCTGGCCGATGTGGCTGGGGTTGAGCTTCTCGCCCCGGATGCGGATTTCGCCGGAATCAGCGGCCGTAATCTGGGTGATGATGCGGATGAGCGAGGTTTTGCCGGCGCCGTTGGGCCCCAGCAGCCCGAAGATACTGCGCTCCGGGATGTCGAGGCTTACGCCGTCGAGGGCGGTGTGCGCGGCGTAGGCCTTGCGCACGTCAATGGCTTGCAGAATGGGAGGCATGGAAGAAAGGTTTGTGGTGCCGTAATATTACACGAATCCGATACAGAAGCTGCTTCTTCTTTTCTCAGGCGGGGGTTCCAGCTACCTGAACCGGCAGAAACAGCGCCCAAACGGGGTTACTCGGTTTCCTCTAGCTCGCGCAGACTAGCTTCCAGCCGGTCGAGGTGCTGGCCGTAGAGGCGCTGCAGGTACCAGCGCGTGAAGGTGCGCGTGAAGAGAAAGGTCAGCAAGCCTACCAGCGAATACACCGCGAGTAGGATTCCCAGGCCCACCCACATTTTCTGGCTGTCCAGCTTTTGTATGATGCGCCCGCTGAGAAACACCAACCCAATTCCCAGCGACACCGGCAACGACCACATAGTAGCCTGAAAATAGATCTGCACCAGCCCACGCAGGCTGATCAACTGGCGCGTTATTGTGTCACGCATAGCGCCGCTGGCGTCGTCAAGGCTGTTAAGCAAGGTCAGTTTTCGCCGAAAATAAAAGCCGCTCAACACGGACATAACAGCTAACCAAGCGGCCATAGCCAGGTAAAAAGAGTCGTGTGAGGTGAATGCAGCCACCAAGCACCAAACCAAGCAGAAGAGTACAAAGCCGATTTCCAGCCACACATTGCGGCGCATCTTGCCCACCGGATTGCTGGAGCCACGGGCCAGTAGCCGAGCCAGTGTATTGGCATCCAGTGAATCGACCGAGGAATCAGCGGCAGCTGGCTGCTTCCATTGGCGGCGAAAGTCATCGAGTTCCATCAGACGGGGCGGGTAAGGTGTTGGCGAATTTTGTCCTGCACGCGGTGCATTTTCACGCGCACGTTGTTTTGGGTGATGCCGAGAATGTCGGCCATTTCCTCGTAGGTGCGCTCCTCCAGATACAGCAGCACAAAGGCCTTGTCGACGTCGGAGAGGCAGTTGATGGCGCGGTAGAGGGCCGCCATATCCTCGGGCTCGTAGTTGGGCGGCTCGGTTTCCTGCGCCAGCTGCAGCGCCTCGCCCTCCAGGCGCAGGGCCTGCGGGCGGCGGGTGCGCTGGCGCAGGTTGCTGATGGCCACGTTCAGGGCAATGCGGTACAGCCAAGTGCTTAACTTGGCGCCAGCCTGCGGCACGTAGTTGGGCCAGGCCCGCCAGAGCTGCAGCACTATTTCCTGGAACAGGTCCTGCCGGTCGTCGGCGTCCGGGCAGTACAGCCGGCACACGCGCCGCAGCAGCGGCTGGTACTCATTCACAACGGCAACAAAGGCAGTAGAGGGTGCAGCAGGGCTCATGCAGGCAGCGGGATTTCAGCTACTATATCGGCAGCCCGGCGGCGGCATTACAGGCAGGCTCCATAAATATTTTTCGGCCGCGTCAGGATTTCGCTGTAATGCTCTGCCACTGCGTGCGATTTATCCGGCAAATCACTTCTTCACCGCCTTGCCATGAAAAAGCCGAATGTAGTTACCGGCGCGATTTTCGGACTCACCGGCCTAATCAGCCTGATTTTCTCTCACGACTGGCTGCAAGCCGGTGCCTGGCTAACACTAGGCGGCGGCCTGTTACTCTCCGACCTGCACGTCCGCTCCGCCGGCGCAGCTGAAGGCAGCACCGCAACCGTTCCTCTGTCGCCGGCGCGCAAATACCTGTCGATGGGGCTAGTGCTGGTGAGCCTGCTGCTGTTCGGGTTTATGGTAGGCCGCGACTTCAAGGCCAGTCAGCACCGCGAAACCAGCACGCACAACGCCCGCTAAGAAGCTGTTCGAGGTAGCGTCGCTGCTGATGTTGTTCGTATGCCATCGTTCAACGACGAGACGCAAAGTATTGCGTCTCTACATCGTACTGGCGGCACAGATTTCAACCTAAGGCAGACACAAAAAAGCGCCTGCCTCCCAAACAGGAAGCAGGCGCCCAATCGTCTACAAAATCCGTGAAATCCGTCTAATCCGGTTAAATCCGTGATTATTGGAAGTACTCCTTCACTTTCTCGAAGAAGCCTTTCTCGTTCTTGCCGGGGTTCGGGGTGAAGTTCTGAGCATTGCGCAGCTTCTCCAGCAGCTCCCGCTCTTCGCCGGTCACGTTCTTCGGGGTCCAGACGCTGAGGTGGATCAGCTGGTCGCCACGGCCGTAGCCGTTGATGTCCTTGATGCCCTTGCCGCGCAAACGCAGGATTTTGCCGGGCTGCGTGCCGGCATCCACCTTAATCTTCACCTTGCCCTCGATGGTCGGCACCTCGATGCTGGCGCCCAGCGCGGCATCCACGAACGAGATGTACTGCTCGAACATGATGTTGTTGCCGTCGCGCTTCAACGACTCGTGCGGCTCCTCCTCAATCTGAATGAGCAGGTCGCCGGGCACGCCGCCGCGCTCCGGGAAGTTGCCTTTGCCGTTCATGCTTAGCTGCATGCCTTCGGCCACGCCCGCCGGGATGTTAATCGGAATAACCTCCTCGTGCAGCTGGCGGCCGTCGCCGTGGCAGACGTCGCACTTGCTGGTCACTACTTTGCCTTCTCCTTCGCAGGTGGGGCAGGTAGAGGCACTCACCATCTGGCCGAGCATTGTGTTCACCACGCGCTTCACCTGGCCTTGGCCGTTGCAGGTGCCGCAGGTTTTGAGGTCGGTGCCGTTTTTGGCGCCGGTGCCCGAGCAAGTGTTACACGCTACGTAGCGCTTCACCTTGATCTTCTTCTCGACGCCGTTGGCCACCTCTTCCAGGTCCAGCTTCAGCTTGATGCGCAGGTTGGAGCCTTTGCGCACCCGCCGCCCGCCCTGGCCGCGTCCGCCGCCGCCAAAGAAGCCCTCGAAGCCGCCGCCGCCGAAGATGTCGCCGAACTGGGAGAAGATGTCCTCCATGTTCGGGCCACCGCCGTTGCCGCCCATGCCCTGGTGGCCGTACTGGTCGTAGCGGGCCTTTTTGTTGGGGTCCGACAGCACTTCGTAGGCCTCAGCGGCTTCCTTGAACTTGTCTTCGGCCGTTGGGTCGTCGGGGTTTTTGTCGGGGTGATATTTGATGGCCACCTTGCGGTAGGCCTTCTTAATCTCATCCGCGGCTGCGTTTTTGGCTACGCCCAGCACCTCGTAATAATCTCGCTTCGCTGCCATTGTTGGTATTGTACTTCGTCTGTCATGCAGAGGCGCAGCCGAAGCATCTCGCGTGCTGACGTTGGGGGAGTTACTATGTCAACGGTGCCATGCGAGATGCTTCGGCTGCGCCTCTGCATGACGACCTTCTCTGGGTTTACTGCCCCAGCACCACCTTGGCGTGCCGGATTACCTTGTCGCCGAGGTAATAGCCGCGCTCCACTTCGTCCACAATCTTTCCTTTCAGGTCTTCCGACGGGGCCGGAATCTGGGTGATGGCCTCGTGCAGGTCGGGGTCGAACGCGCCGCCTTTGGTTTCCATCGGCGTCAGCCCCTTCTGGTTGAGGGTTTTCTGCAGCTTGTTATGAATGATGTCGATGCTTTCGCGCACGGCGTTGGCATCGTCGGTGTCCTTGGTGTGGTGGCGGGCCCGGTCGAAGTCGTCGAGCACGGGCAGCAGGGCCGCCATCAGCTCCTGGTTGGCGGTCTTGAACAGGTCGGCGCGCTCCTTGGTGGTGCGGCGCTTGTAATTCTCAAACTCGGCGGCCAGGCGCAGGTACTTGTCTTTCAGGTCGGCCAGCTCGGCTTCGGTTTTCGAGCCGGGCGCGGCAGCTTCAGCGCCTTCTACCTCCCCTACTTCGGGGGCATTGGGCTCCTGGGTCAGCTCGCCAGCGGCGTGGTCGAATTGGGTATCGTCGGGGTGGTTGGTTTTATCGTCAGCCATCTTCGCTTTAAATCGTCGGAATGGGTTGAATCGGGAGGACATAGGCTGGGAGCGGGTCGCAAGGAGTTTGCCAAAGCCCAAGCGGCTGTCATTGTGGCACAGAAACCCGCCTGCCTAGGCAGTTAGTTCAGTCACTTCCGGTTAGTGCAGGCAAGAACTGGCAGCTTGGGCGCGGGCGTTACTCCTGCTCTTCGTCGGGTTGCGCGGTGGTTTCGGGCTCCTCGCCTTCTTCCTCCTGCTGACTCTGGCGCGTCGCCACGGCCGCAACGGCGCGGTTTTGCTGCAGCGCCTCCCAGATCAGGTCTTTCAACTGCTGGATGTTCTTGTTGGCCAAGCTGGAGATGAATACCGTCGGCAGGTCGGTGGGCAGCGTAGCCCGGATTTCCGCCTCCAGTTCCTCGTCCAGCATGTCGGACTTGGTGATGGCCAGCAGGCGCTGCTTTTCCAGCAGCTCGGGGTTGAACTGCTCCAGCTCGCTGAGCAGCACTTCGTACTCGGCGTTGATGTCCGGCGAGTCGCAGCTGATCATGAACAGTAGAATGGAGTTGCGCTCGATGTGGCGCAGGAAGCGCGTACCCAGGCCTTTGCCCTCGGCCGCGCCCTCAATGATGCCCGGAATATCGGCCATCACAAACGACTTGTAGTCGCGGTAGGCCACTACGCCCAGGTTGGGCGTGAGGGTGGTGAAGGCGTAATCGGCAATCTTGGGCTTGGCCGCCGATACCACGGAGAGCAGCGTGCTTTTGCCGGCATTCGGGAAGCCCACCAGGCCCACGTCGGCCAGCAGCTTCAGCTCCAAAATCACCCACTCATCAATGCCGGGCTCGCCGGGCTGGGCGTAAGCCGGGGCCTGGTTGGTGGCCGACTTGAAGTGGTCGTTGCCCCAGCCGCCGCGGCCGCCGGGCGTCAGGATCAGGCGCTGGCCGTCCTCGGTGATTTCCAGCTTCTTCTCGCCGGTTTCGGCGTCGCGGGCCACGGTGCCGAGCGGCACCTGGATGATGATGTCTTCACCCTGGGCGCCGCTGCGCAGGTTTTCGCCGCCGCCTTCACCGGGCTTGGCAATCAGGTGCTTGCGGTATTGCAGGTGCAGCAGCGTCCAGAGCTGGGAGCTGCCTTCCAGGATGATGTGGCCGCCGCGGCCGCCGTCGCCACCATCGGGGCCGCCGTTGGGCAGGCCTTTAGCGCGGAAAAAGTGGTGCGAACCCGCCCCGCCTTTACCCGAGCGACAGTTGATTTTGACGTAGTCGATGAAATTATTGGAAGCCACTTTCTTCAATTTAAAATTGAGAATTAAAAATTAAGAATCGTTTCCATTCTTACTTCTCAATTCCAGGATGTCTGTAAAACAGCTGTCATCCTGCACATTCCGCCGCAGGAGCGAAATACACAGGATGACAGATGGTTCTGCCACTACCCCAAGCGGGTAGCAGGCGCAAAGTTACGCTTTTACTTCGTCGGTAGCCTGATGGCTGCTTTCGGAAGAGGCGGGCTGGTGCTTCTCGATGATGCCGCAGATCTGCCCGAAGATGTCTTCGATGGCGCCGATGCCGTTGAGGGCATGGAATTTCTGCTGCGCGGCGTAGTAGCCGGCTACCTGGGCGGTTTCGGTATTGTACACCGTCACGCGCTTGCGGATTTTGGTTTCGTCCTGGTCGTCGGGGCGGCCGGAGGTTTTGCCCCGCTCCAGCAGGCGCGTTACCAGCTCTTCCTCGGCTACTTCCAGGGCCACCATGCACGACACCTTAGTTTCGTGCTCGGCCAGCAGGCGGTCGAGGCTTTCGGCCTGGGGCACGGTGCGCGGGAAGCCGTCGAAGATGAAGCCGGCGGCCTGCTTGTTGGTTTGCAGGGCGCTGTCGATCATGCCGATGACCACTTCGTCGGGTACGAGCAGGCCTTCATCCATGAGTTGTTTGGCACGCAGGCCGAGTTCAGTGCCCTGGGAAATCTGGGCACGGAGCAAATCGCCGGTGGAGAGGTGCACCAGATTATAGCGGGCAATCAGCTTCTGGCTTTGCGTTCCTTTACCGGCGCCGGGCGGGCCGAAGAGCACGAGATTCAGCATGAGTTGGGGAGCGAAGTGTTACGCGGAGGAAAGGAAAAGTGGGCGTGTTTCTGAAATATAAGCAACGAATAGGAAAGCCTCTACGGGCGCCAGCGAATTTTAGCTGCGTCCGGGAGCCAATTCAGCTGCCTACGGCCTTGTACACGTCCGGATAATTGCGGCCCAGTCCGTCAAAATCGAGACCGTAGCCGACAATGAAATCATTGGGGATGCTCAGGCCCACGTAGCGGATGGGCAGCTCGTGCTGCAGGCACTCAGGCTTGAGAAACAGGGTGGCCACTTCCAGCGAGGCGGGCTCGCGGGCGCCCAGCGTATCGAGCAGGCGGCGCATAGTGTGGCCCGTATCCACGATGTCCTCGACGATGATGACGTGGCGGCCCCGGATGTCTTCGGTCAGGCCCAGCACTTCCTGCACGGTACCGGTGCTGCTGGTGCCCTGGTACGAGGCCACGCGGATAAAGGAAATCTCGCACGGAACGGCCAGCGCCTTCATCAGGTCGGAGGCGAACATAAACGAGCCGTTGAGCACCGCTACCAGCAGCGGCGTCTTGCCGGCGTAGTCGTGGTTGAGCTGGGTGGCCAGCTGCTGAATGCTGGCGGCCAGCTGCTGTGCCGGCAGGTAGGGCTCGAACTGTTTGTCGTGCAGCGAAATATGGTCCGGATTCATCCGTTTGGGGTTGGGCCGTGGGTGAGCGGGCAGGCAAATGTAGTAGAAAAAAGCCGCCCTCCCGGTGAAGGAAGGCGGCTTACACTGGAGCGTTTCCGGTTTTTCGCGGTTCGCTTTTCGTTGTTCGTGTCCGGATTCTTTCACCGCCGACCCAACGAAAAACCAACCGCGAACTACTAAAAACGCCCCTACAACTGCTTGCGCAACAGCACGAACACGGCTTCCGCAGCGTGGTCGGTGACGTCGGCAAAGCGCACTTTGGGCCGTACGTCCACTTCGGTACGCGGCACCAGGTGGGCCGGTGCCACGCCCCGGTTCGGGGCGGCAATGTGCGGGGCAATTACCAGGCTCACGATGCTCATCAGCTTGATGAGGATGTTCATGCTGGGGCCGGAGGTATCCTTGAACGGGTCACCGACGGTGTCGCCGGTGACGGAGGCTTTGTGGGCGTCGGAGCCTTTGTATTCCATCTTGCCGTCAATCATCACGCCTTTCTCGAAGCTCTTCTTAGCGTTGTCCCAGGCGCCACCGGCGTTGCTCTGGAACATGGCCATCAGCACGCCGCTCACCGTGACGCCGGCCAGCGTGCCGCCCAGCACCTCGGGCCCAAAGGCGAAGCCCACGATGATGGGTACCACCAGCGCAATGGCGCCCGGCAGCATCATTTCGCGGATGGCGGCCTGGGTGCTGATGGCGACGCACTTCTCGTACTCAGGCCGGCCGGTGCCTTCCATGATGCCCGGAATCTCGCGAAACTGCCGGCGCACTTCCTGCACCATAGCCATAGCCGCGCGCCCCACCGCCGAAATAGCCAGGGCCGAGAAGATGAACGGAATCATGGCCCCCACAAACAGACCGGCCAGCACGCGGGCGTTGCTGATGTCGATACTGGTGATGTTGGCCGTGCCCATGAAGGCGGCAAACAGCGCCAGCGAAGTAAGGGCCGCCGAAGCAATGGCAAAGCCCTTGCCGGTAGCCGCCGTGGTGTTGCCGACGGCGTCGAGAATGTCGGTCCGCTCGCGCACTTCTTTGGGCAGCTCGCTCATCTCGGCAATGCCGCCGGCGTTGTCTGCAATGGGGCCGAAGGCGTCGATGGCCAGTTGCATGGCGGTGGTGGCCATCATGCCGGCCGCCGCAATAGCTACGCCGTAGAGGCCGGCGCACTCGTAGCTGAGCACGATGCCGGCTGCCAGCACGAGGATTGGGAGCACCGTGGACTCCATGCCCACGGCCAGCCCGCCGATAACGGTAGTGGCATGGCCGGTGGAGCTTTGGCGCACGATGCTCAGCACCGGCCGCTTGCCCATGGCCGTGTAGTACTCCGTAATGATGCTCATCAGCGTGCCCACAATCAAACCCACTACTACGGCATAAAACACCTGCATGGCGCTGAACGTGACGCCCCGAATTACGAGCGACTCAGTGGGCAGCATCCAGCGGATGATGAAGTAGGAGGCAATGCCCGACACAATGACGGACACGTAGTTGCCCAGATTGAGGGCCGCCTGCACGTTGCCGCCTTCCTTCACCCGCACGCACAGGATGCCAATCAGCGAGGCGATGATGCCCATGCCGGCAATCACCATCGGGAGCAGAATCGGGGAAAGGCCCTGGAACTGGTCGCCGGTGGCCACTACCTCGCGGCCCAGTACCATGGTGGCCAGAATAGTAGCCACGTAGGAGCCGAACAGGTCGGCGCCCATGCCAGCGACGTCGCCCACGTTGTCGCCCACGTTGTCGGCGATGGTGGCGGGGTTGCGGGGGTCGTCTTCGGGGATGCCGGCTTCCACCTTGCCCACGAGGTCGGCGCCCACGTCGGCGGCTTTGGTGTATATGCCGCCGCCCACGCGGGCAAACAGGGCAATGCTTTCCGCCCCCAGCGAGAAGCCGGTCAAAACTTCCAGCGCGGTTTCCATCTCAATGCCATTGGCGCCGCCGCCCTTGCTCACCACAAACAGCTGATAGAACACGATAAACAACGAACCCAGCCCCAGCACCGCCAGGCCGGCCACCCCCATGCCCATCACCGAGCCGCCCGAAAACGACACGTTCAGGGCTCGGCTCAAGCTAGTGCGGGCGGCCTGGGCTGTGCGCACGTTGGCCTTGGTGGCAATCTTCATCCCGATGAAGCCAGCCAGCGCCGAAAACACAGCCCCAATCAGGAAGGCAATGACGATGACGGGGCTGGACTTTTCGCCAGTGCTGCCCAGGTAAAACAGGAATGCGGAGGCAATCAGGCCGAAGATGGCCATCACGCGGTATTCGGCTTTCAGGAAGGCAATGGCGCCGTCGGCAATGTAGCCGGCAATGGTGCGCATTCGCTCGTCGCCGGCATCCTGGCGGCTCACCCAGCCCGAACGGACCCACGTGTACAGCAAGGCCAGGACACCCAACGCGGGCACTGCGTAAAGAACAGTCATCATAGAGCGGTGGTAAGAAGTGGGAGTTTGGTTGGGAATGAGACAATTAGGCGGGTAAAATAGAAGTTATTGCCTAATCCTCAACCTAGCCGTGTCAAATCCGAACTTCTTATTTACCTGCTGACTGGCAGCTACATGTCTTTTCAGCTATTCTTTAAACGCATAAAGCCGCTCCCGTAGTCTGGGAGCGGCTTTCCAGCGCGTCAGGCAGGCTGGTTTAGCGGGCTGCTACAGCTGCCGCATCAGCTCCTGATACAAGGCCAGCATGCTGGCAATGTCGCGCTTGTCCACGATTTCGTCGGGGGAGTGCACGTTGTCTTCGGGGGCGCCGATAAAGCACCAGTCCCAGGGCTGGGCGCCGTGCTGCAGCTCCTTGGCATCGGAGCCACCGCTGCCTTCCACTTCCAGCTGATGCGGAATACCGGCCGCCTCCGCAATGCGCCGAATCCGCTCGACATAGCTGCGGCGCGGAATCAGGGAGTCGCGCAGGGAGATGGCCACACCTTGGCCGGCATGCACGCCTTCCGTCACCCAGGTGATGTCGGAAATCAGGGCCTGCCGCACCCCGTAGGTTTCGTAGATGTGCTTGGCTAGATAGGCCACCGACCCGCCGCCGTGCTCTTCCCAGCAGCTGAACACGATGATGCCATCCTGCAGGGTTTCGCACAGCCGCAACGCATTCCAGACCCCAAGGCGGTTGTCGAGGTAGCAGCTTTGCACGGTGGTGTCCGTCTCGCGGAAGTCGCAGTAATACGTGAGTTCGGTGCCCCGGTCGATGTCGCGGGTGAACTCATACGTGGGTTGGCCCGTTTCTTCATCACTTCCCAACGTGCAGTCAATTTCTCCTTGCGAATCCCGCCCTACCAGCCGAATCCCTTCATCCAACACCGGCCCGCCAATCCGAACCAGCTGGCGGCCATAGCGTACGGTAAAACCGATGCTGTCCAGGTGAGCAAAAACGGCCGTACGGGGCTGGCCAAAAACCAGAATAATACAATCCTGCCATTGCTCGCCGGCCAGCACGGTGGGCTGCGTCTGCCAGCCGGGGCTGGCCGTCTGGATGTAGTTCAGCAAAAACTGCGTGAGGGCTGCCTCATTTCCGGCAGGGGCCGGAATCTGGCAGAGGGTCCGTAAAAGCTCCATGATTGACCTGTTATTTGTCCAAAACTAGGATAAAAGCCATACTTTAGTGTTTCCGATGGGCGGTGCGCTTCGGGCTCTGCGCCCGGCCGCACCCGCAAGCCGCCGATTCTATGATTCTTCGCCTCCGATTTGTCCTGTTGCTTCTGCTGCTGCCGCTGTTGGCCAGCGCCCAACAGCCGGACACCACGCGTACGCCCATCCGCAGCATCCAAACGGAGAATGTGGACGTGCTGCCCAACGCCGTTGACACCAAAGGCTGGCTGCTGCTCGACAAGGACATTCAGACGGAGCTGGAAGGCGCCGTGCAGAACCTCTACAACTGTAAGTACGACCGGGCCGAAAAGCAGTTCCGCTCCCTGCGGCGCCGCTATCCGCAGCATCCCATGCCCTACTTCCTGCTGGGCCTGAGCCAATGGTGGAAAATCGTGCCGACCAACATCAAGACCAAGCAGTACGACAAGCTGTTCTTCGCCTACATGGATTCGTCCATTACCAAGGCCGAGGCGCTGTACGATGCCGACAAAAAGAACTACGAAGCCTGCTTTTTCCTAGCCGCCGCCTATGGTTTTGATGGCCGCCTCAACGCCGAGCGCAGCAACTGGCCCCGGGCCACAATAAGCGCCAAGCGTGCCCTGAAGTATCTGGAGCTAAGCAAGGAAGCCAACGGCCTGAGCCCGGAGTTCCTCTTCGGGCAGGCGCTATTCAACTACTACTCCGTCTGGATTCCGGACAACTATCCGCTGCTCAAGCCCGTGCTGCTGCTGTTTCCGAAAGGCAGCAAGCAGCTGGGCCTGCAGCAGCTGCGCAGCGTGGCCGACAACGGCTTCTATGTGGGCCCGGAGGCGAAAGTCTTCCTGATGCGCATCCTTAATAATGAAGAAAACAACCCCACCGCGGCCATGCCCATTGCCCGCGAGCTGGCCTCCACCTATCCTGATAACGGCTATTTCCAGCGCTTCTACGCGTTGCTGGCCTTCAACATGGGTGAGTTTCGGGAGAGTGAGCGGGTGAGCCTGGAGATTCTCAGCAAGCTCAACCAGGGCCTGCCCGGCTACGAAGGCATCAGCGGCCGCTACGCTACCTATTTTCTGGGCTGGCTGATGCAGAACCGCTACAAGGATTTCGCCAAAGCTAAAGACTACTACCAGCGCTGCATTGTATTTGCGGAGAGCACCGATGAAGCCAACGGTGGCTTCTATCTGCACGCCAACTACAACCTAGCGCGCATTGCCGAGAAGGAAAAGGACTTGGGAACCGCCCGCCGCTACTACGCCGTTGTGCAGGATATAGCCGACAAGAAGTCCGACCAGTACCGGGAGTCAAAGGCGTTTTTGAAGAAGTATAAGAAGTAGCCCCGCACGCATGGAACTCAGAGACCTGTTTCTAACGCCCCTTTATCTGGGGCTTATTTACGCGGTGGCTTTCGCCGTGCGGGGACGGGTCACAAACGTTTACACCCGGCAGTACTTCATTCCGGCCTTGTCCGTGAAACTGGTCGGGGCTATTGCTTTCGGCCTAATATTTCAGTTTTACTATGGATACGGTGACACGTTTAATTACTTTAAACACTCCAGCCTAATGTATGAGGCATTCGGCGACTCCTTTTCAATAGGGCTAAAACTACTGACCAGCAACGGAGAGCGGCTTCCGGAGCTGACGAAGTATACGTCCCGCATGTATTGGTGGCATCCCGGCTCTACCGAACTGATAGTAGCCCGTTTTGCAGCTGTATTCGGTCTACTGTGTTTCAACACATATACAGTGGTCGGGATGTTCTTCGCCTGCATCAGCTTCAGTGGGATGTGGGCAATGTACATGACGTTTGCCAAGATCCGGCCGCAGGTATACAAACAGTTGGCTATTGCCGTCTTCTTCATTCCGTCCGTTTTTTTCTGGGGTTCCGGACTGATGAAGGACTCATTGTGCCTAGGCGCACTAGGCTGGGTTTTTTACGCATTCTACCAAGGGGCCATCCAGAAGAAGCGACTTTTCAAGTCTTTTATCATCGGTTTTTTAGCAGCCTATATGCTTTACGCCACAAAGGTTTACATCCTGCTGTCTTTCTTGCCACCAGCCTTGATCTGGGTATTCAACGAAAACAGCCAGAGAATCAAAAACGCGGCATTGCGTATGATTGCCAAGCCTTTTCTGTTAGGTATTGGAGCCGTGGCAGCGGTATTTGCCCTCAACAACCTAACAGAAGGCAACGATAGTTACGACATTGATAAGATTGGCGAGAAAAGTAAGATCACCGCCGATTATCTGTACCAGGTTTCAGTACAGCAGGAAGGCTCGGCATATACGCTGGGGGAGCAGGACGGCACGATTGGGGGCATGGTGAAGCTGGCGCCGCAGGCCATTGTTGTGGCGCTGTTCCGACCCTTTTTGTGGGAGGCACGCAATCCAGTCATGCTGCTGTCGGCCTTGGAATCGGCTTTTTTCCTTTTCTTTACCCTCAAAATCATGTTTCGGGTAGGACTCAAGCACTTCTTCAGCAGCATCGCCCAAACCCCGGTATTAGTGCTCAGCTTTGTATTTGCCTTGGTATTCGGTGCTTCCGTCGGGATTATTTCCAACAACTTCGGTACGCTGGTGCGCTACAAGATTCCGCTGATTCCCTTTTATGTGGGCGCCCTCTATATCCTGCAGGATGTGAGCGGGGCCGGCCAGAAAAAGGGCCGGCCGGCCGGCCAGCTGCGGGCCGCCTAGCCCCGCTACGAGAACAGGTTCAGGAAATTCTGCTCGTTGGCCAGCACTGAGTAGCGCTCCACGATAGTGGCCCGCGCGGCCTCCCCCAGCTGAATGCGCAATTCCGGGTCACGCATGAGCTTCTCCAGAGCCTGGCGCCAGTCGGCGGCCGTGGTGCAGACGTAGCCGTTTACGTCGGATTGCACCACTTCCGTGTTCATGCCCACCGGCGACACTAGGGCCGGAATGCCCAGCGCCATATACTGTAGGGCTTTGAAGGCGCATTTGCCTTTCGCCCACGGATCATCTTCCAGCGGCATCAGGCCAATATGCAGGCCGGCCAAATCTTCGATTTCCGTGTCCTTGCGCCAGGGCTGAAAGTTGAGCGAGCGAAGCGGGAGTTCGGGCGGCTGGTTGGAAATCACGCGAAACTCGAAATCGTAGTGCTGCTCCAGCTCGGCTAATACCGGCACCACCTGCTCCAAGTATTTCAGGGTGGAGTGGGTGCCGGTCCAGCCAATTACCAGGCAGCCGGGCGCGCGCTGGTCCCGGACACGGTTGTGCAGATTGACGGTGTCAATGGTCGTGGGGTTGACGACGGCGTTGGGGTTGAACTGCCGGGCGTAATCGCGCAGATAAACGTTGCCGCAGCTGATTTTGTAGGCCCAGCGGCAAATGATACCCACCTTGTGGTGCCACTTCACGCCGGCCACAATTTTGTTGGCCTCCGAAGTATTCGGAATCCAGATGGCGTCGTCGAAGTCGTAGATGACCTTCTTGCCCAGCACCTTCGCAATCAGCCACTCAAATACCGGCGGACCAATGGGCGAGGCTTCGCGGTGAACGAATACGTAATCGTAGGCCGGCACCGAAAACAGCAGCAGAAACCGCCGCAGGAAGCCAGCCAGAATGCCGGTAGCTTTGGCCAGCGCGTGGCCCGGCTTGTAAAGGATGGCCCAGGTATCTTCTGAAATGAACGAGGCCAGCCGGTAAGAATGTCCTGCCTGAGTGAGCAGGGGTAGATATTGTTCGAACCGAAAACGCTGCGACGGGGCCCGGCCCGGCGGGTAGGGTACGATGAAGAGAATACGCATAGGGGGAAGCTCTGAGGAATCTGGCGCTACCGGCAGCGGTAGAAAGTAAGCACGGCCCGCACGATACGCAGCTGTTCCTCCTCGTCCAGTTCCACATACAAAGGTAGCCGAACTAGGCAATCCGCGTACCGGTCGGCGCGGGGCAGCGGCCGGCCATCGTGGCGCGTGGCGTAATAGGGGCTGCGGTGCAGCGGCTGATAGTGGAAGATGGCGGCTATGTCGCGGGCTTTCAGATACGCCAGCAGGCTGGTCCGCTCGGCCAGCGAGCGGCATACGAAATAATAGAGGTGGCCGTTGTTGCTGGCGTAGTCGGGCTGGGCGGGCAGCTCCACCCCTATTTCGGCCAGCGGCTGCAGAGCGGCGTGGTAGCGCTGCCAGATGGCACAGCGCCGCGCCTGAATGAAATCCAGGGCTTCCAGCTGCCCCCACAGATAGGCCGCGTTGATATCGGCAGGCAGAAACGAGGAGCCCACATCCACCCAGCTGTATTTGTCTACTTCGCCGCGAAAGAAGGCCGCCCGGTTGGTTCCCTTCTCCCGCAGAATCTCGGCCCGAGCCACGAGAGCAGGATCGTTGATGGCCAGCAAACCGCCTTCGCCGCCAGCCGTAATGTTCTTGGTTTCGTGGAAGGAAAACGCCCCCAATGCGCCCAACGAGCCTAATAGCCGGCCCTGATAGGTGCTACTAATGGCCTGCGCGGCGTCTTCCACCACGGCCAGTCCATGCCTAGCGGAGACAGCCAGCACGGCCCCCATGTCGCAGGCAGTGCCGGCGTAATGTACCGGCACGATGGCGCGGGTACGAGGCGTCACCAGCGCCGCCAGCGCCGCCGCATCCAGTGCCGGCGAGTCGGGTGCACAATCGACGAAAACGAGCCGGGCTCCACGCAGCACGAAGGCGTTGGCCGTAGAGGAAAACGTGAAGCTGGGCAGCAGCACCTCGTCGCCGGGCTGGATGTCGAGCAGCAGCGCGGCCAGCTCCAGCGCATCGGTGCAGGAGGTAGTGAGCAGGGCGCGGGCCGAGCCCAGGTGCTGCGCAAACCAGGCTTCGCAGCGCCGCGTGAAGAGTCCGTCGCCGGAAATTTTGCCGGAGCGCACCGCTTCCTCAATGTAGCGGGTTTCGGTGCCGACGAAGTACGGTTTGTTGAACGGGAGCATGGCGAAGGGCGCGGAATCACAAAGCTAGCAGGATGCTGCTTGCTGGAAGCGACGATGCGCACCGCCCGCCGCGGCCCCTACCGCAGCCGCCGGGCCGGCACGCCCACGTAGGTTCCCGGCTCGGGCAGGCTGTCAATCACTACGCTGCCGCCCCCCGTGCGCACATCGGCGCCCAGCACCAGCGAGTCGATAACCGTGGTGCCGACTCCCAGGAAGCACCGGGCGCCCACCTGCACGCAGCCGGCCAGCCGCACGCCGGGAGCCAGCAACGAGTGCGGGCCTATCTGGGTATCGTGCGCCACTACGCAGCCCGTATACAGCAGCACGTTGGCGTGCAGCACCACGTTCAAATCGAGCACACAGCCCGGCGAGATGAACACGCCCGGCCCAAGCTGTACACTCGGGTCGACGTACGCGCTGGGATGGATGAACTGCCCGAATGGAATACCGGCCGCCTGTAGCTCTTCAAACAACTGCTGTCGCCGCGCCATGTGCCGGTAGCCAATGCCGAGCAGCAGCTCCTCGAAGCAGCCGGCCGCATATGCCGCCGCCACCGCCGTCAGCGGCCCCAGCACCGGCCCTTCGGCGGTGGCAGCCGTGTGGTGCGTGTCGTCAAAAAACCCCGCCACGCCACGCCCCTGCTGGCGCAGGTGCTGCGCCATCTGCTGGCCCAGCGCGCCGGCTCCTACTATGGCAATACGGGGCTTCCGTCCAGGCATATTGGCAGGCTAATCAAGCGTCTCGGCTTCCACGAAATTGGGCCGGCGTGTGGTTTTGAGGTTGATCTGATGGATGTACTCGCCCAAAATTCCCATTCCCAGCAGCAGCAGCCCCACCCCGACACCAATGGCAATGATCAGCGAGGCGAAGCCCGGCAGCAAGTCGTTGTAGAGCAGCTTCCGCAGCAGAATATAGGCCGAGTAGCACGTGGTCAGCAAGAAGACCAGCACTGAAGCGTAGGTGAGCAGCCGCACCGGCGCATCGGAGAATGTAACAAAGATGTTGAGCGAGTGGCGCAGCAGCTTGCGGAGCGTGTAAGCACTCTGGCCTACCGCCCGTGAGCTATGCGACACCGGCACGCTCCCCACATTGGCCGTCACCCAGGTCAGGTAGCCATCCAGGAACGTGTAGGAGTTGCGCATTTCCAGGCAGTGCCGCCCTACACTGGCTTTCAGCAGCCGGAACGGCGAGTAGTCGGGGTGCAGGTCGGGGATGCCGGCACGCAGCAGCCGCCGCAACAGCTGCGACGACAGATTGCGCAGCCCGGAATGCTGGCGCGCTTCGTAGCAGCCGTACACCACGTCGTAGTCGGCCTCCTGCTGCCGCCGGATGAGCAGCGCAATGTCGGCCGGAGTATGCTGCAGGTCTTCATCGAGGGTGATGAAAAACCGACCGCGCGCGTGCCGGAAACCGCAGAGCAGAGCGTTGTGCTGCCCAAAATTGCGCGCCAGCCGCACGGCCCGCACTATTTCGCCTCCCCACTCCTCCCGCAGCTCCCGTATCACGCGCCACGAGTCGTCGGGCCCGCAGTCATGCACAAAAATCAACTCGTAGGAGTAGGCGTGCGCGTCGAAAAAATCCCGCAGCTGCCGTCCCAGCGGCAGCAGCGTAGCCTGGCCCTGGTACACGGGCACCACCACGGAGTAGTCGGGCGACGTCATAAGGACCGGCTTTCTGGAAACGACAACATGTACCGACGGGCAGCGGGCCCCGTATTAAGCAACAGATCCAATACGCTTACGCGGTGCTCGAATGAACTGTGCAGCTGGGGGTATTCGGGGTATCCTTCGTAGCTCATCCAGGTTAGGGCTATGCCCACCCGGGCAAACTGTTCGGCATCAAGATACGCGCTGGCGGCCGGACCCGACACGTACTCGGTGCCTCTCACTGCCTGTACCAATTGCACCAGCCGTGCCGTCCGGTCGCCATCCACGGCAAAATCAGCCGCCGAATGCAGCCGGGTTTCGCTCCCCAGCCATCCCTGAATGGCCCGGATAAAGCGCTGGTTGATGGCGCTTAGCCGCGTTTCCTCATCAGCATACAGTCTCTCCAACTCAGGCCGGTACTGCGCAAAGTACGGAGCTCGAGCGTACGCCTGCGCCAGTGTGCGCCAGTGTCGTGCCCCCCAGGCAGGGTCAGAAACCTGTGTTTCGCTGATTTTCTGCGTGAGCCGTTCCTGCCGCACCGGTATGGTCATCCATTGCACGCCCTGCGCCGTTTTGATGCGGTTGCGGTTGCGCCAGTCATTTTTGGTGTACTGCACCTCATCATAAAAGATGAAGTCATCGACGCTGTTGAGCAGGTCAAAATAGCCTTTCCAGGGAATGTAGTTGGACTGCAGGATGGCGACGCGCTTTGGCATAGCGTATACTTTATATTATATTAGGCGGCGCCAGAAATATATTTCTAATGGCAGCATTGTCTGCTTTACTGTGTATACACAGGTTGTGGAGCAGGTTCCGGTCCGGTGGCTCTCTTCAGCCGGCGGGCCGGTCGTAGGGCGAACGAGGGGACAATGACCTAGGCCAGTCGTCCTACATCCTCCGCAACTTAGAATTACCGGATGGGATTCCCTGCAATTCAGCATACCAGTGCCCTGGTATTTTCCGCAACTTGGGTTAAAGATAGTAGTAGTACCTTACCCTGAGCACAAACGAGTGTGCAGGTTGCCAGCCATTCTAATACACCCGAGCCTTCTGCGTCTGATTGCAGGTGTGGCGCAGGCGCTCAGTTGCCCTGTCAGCAAAAGCAGGGTCAGGTCGCTTTACCTATTGTGCGAATATACTGATCGTGCCGTAAAGAGTGGAGCTTACACCCGCCTGCCTTTTTCGGGAATCGTTGAACAGGCGCCAGTGGCGGAGGGGCAAGCCCCGCAACCTACTTCGGTTTTCGCAAGCCACTTCGCGACAATTATGAGTACATAGGGTAATTATATATGGTCATAAAAATGGATTATTTATTTTAAAAATAATTATTATACAATAATATTTCTATCTTAGGAGCATTCCCCGGCGCAAACAATAATGCCGGATGCCCATAGTCAACCCTTTTGTCATGAATAAACGCGCACTCATCACCGGTATCACTGGCCAAGACGGGACGTACCTGGCAGAACTTTTACTCAGCAAAGGCTATGAGGTTCACGGCATAAAACGCCGTTCGTCTCTGATCAACACCGAGCGGATTGATCATCTTTACCAAGACCCACACGAAGAGCAGGTGCGCTTCACCCTGCATTATGGGGACCTTACGGACTCAACCAACCTGATTCGCATTATACAGGAGGTGCAGCCTGATGAGATTTATAATCTCGGCGCCATGTCGCACGTCAAGGTATCGTTTGACACACCTGAGTATACTGCCGATGTAGACGGCATGGGCACCTTGCGCCTGCTGGAGGCAGTGCGCATTCTTGGACTCACGCATAAGACTCGCCTTTACCAAGCCAGTACCTCAGAGCTGTACGGCTTAGTACAAGAAGTACCACAGCGTGAAACTACCCCATTCTACCCTCGTTCGCCCTATGCCGTAGCCAAGCTTTACGGCTACTGGATTACCGTCAACTATCGCGAAGCTTACGGCATGTACGCCTGCAATGGCATCCTGTTCAACCACGAAAGCCCATTGCGCGGCGAAACCTTCGTAACGCGCAAAATCACGCGGGCAGCTGCCCGTATCGCCTTGGGCCTCCAGGAGGAGCTATATCTAGGTAATCTGGATGCTAAGCGCGACTGGGGCCATGCCAAAGATTATGTGGAAGCGATGTGGCGCATGCTTCAGCAGGACAAACCTGAGGACTATGTTATTGCTACTGGCGTCACAACAACGGTGCGCGAGTTTGTGCGGCTGGCCTTCGCGGAGGCAGGAATCGATGTGTTATTTGACGGTGAAGGGATTACCGAGCGGGGTATCATAATTGCCTGTCATAAGGCTGAATATCAGCTACCAATAGGCTCTGTCGTTGTTCGCATTGATGAACGATATTTCCGTCCCACGGAGGTTGAACTGCTTATCGGCGACCCGGCAAAAGCAAAAGCACAATTGCACTGGGAACCCGCGTACGACCTCCAGGCCTTGGTTGGCGAAATGATGCAGGCTGACCTATCGCTGTTTCGCCGTGAGGCCTATCTGCGGGCGGGCGGCCACCTAGTTCACGCTGCCTTCGCCGACTGAGCAGCTGCATACGGGCTTGCATATTGAAGATGCGGGTAGCTCTTACACAGGCTGGTATCAATGCTACGGCATTCTATGTCTTTAGGCATTGCGCCCTTCGGCAAGCACACAAATAGCTAATGAATCGGCTACCTATTCGCAGTTGTCATCATGGCAAATCATAGCAGTGCTATACTCAACCGCACGCAAGGCTTGGGTTCAGGTCATTCTTTTCCTTTTAAGTTCGTGGCCTCGCAGGGCCTTTTCTCGCTTTCACTACCATGGAACTAAGCGCCAGAATATACGTGGCCGGCCACCGGGGTATGGTAGGCTCTGCGCTTTTGCGCCGCCTGCAACAGACGGGTTACCATAACCTAGTTGTGCGTACATCGCAGGAGTTAGATTTGCGCAATCAAGCTGCCGTGGAGGCATTTTTCTCTCTAGAAAGACCAGACTATGTGTTGCTTGCAGCAGCGAAGGTAGGCGGCATTGTGGCCAACAATACCTACCGTGCCGATTTTTTGTATGATAACTTGATGATTCAGAATAACGTCATCAAGCAAAGCCATGCCCATGGTGTTAGGAAACTGTTGTTTCTGGGGTCCTCGTGCATATATCCCAAACTGGCACCACAGCCCATCAAAGAGGAATATCTGCTTGCGGGTCCGCTGGAGTTTACCAATGAGCCTTACGCACTGGCTAAAATAGCGGGGTTAAAACTCTGCGAAGCATACCGGGCTCAATATGGCTGCAACTTTATAGCAGCAATGCCCACTAACTTGTATGGGCCCGGAGACAACTATGATCTGCAGACCTCTCATGTGCTGCCAGCGCTGATGCGCAAATTCCACGAGGCACGGGAGCGCAATCTGAAGGCGGTAGAAATATGGGGAACCGGCACCCCGCGCCGTGAGTTTCTACATGTTGATGACTTGGCAAAAGCCTGCCTGCATCTGATGGTGCATTACAATGAGGCTGAGCCGGTAAATATTGGTACTGGTGAAGACCTGACAATCAAGGATCTGGCTATGCTAATAAAAGAGGTAACCGGCTATACTGGCGCGATTTACTATGATATCTCAAAGCCTGATGGAACACCTCGCAAGCTATTGGATGTGAGTAAGATGCAGGCCCTTGGCTGGCATTATTCTATTGGCTTACGAGAAGGAATAGAAAGCGTTTACACGAGTACATATACGCAGATGCTCACCAGAAAGGGAAGCACCAAGGATTCAATTACAGCTTAAATCACTGATTATCATACCTTTATATTGAATTTGTAAAAATAAATGCTAAAATTCTAAAATAGAGTTGATACATGCAGCAGGTTCGTGAACGATGTAATATCCTCATCAGTCACAAACCTGCCATACGTATTCTTCTTTCATATCCTTCACGTCATTCGGGCAGCCAAGTAGTCATGCCTCAGTTTGACGTATCAGTCGCATCGGTCCTGACGTTATATTTATTGCAGGGGTCTTTCGGGCGTAAAACACAAATGCCCTATACTCCTGATGTAGAAGCGGACGTTCAGGTTTTCACAAAAATGAGTTATTTTTTAACTCTCTAAACTGCTGCTTTAAGACCCGATTTGATATCTTTAAATAATTCAACAGTTCCTTCAGTATTTACATACACGGTGTTATGCTCCCCAGCAATTTCGTTAGCCAGGCGCGTTTTGGTGTAGTAATACACGGCCAACGACTTACGCGTTAGGCCGCCAGGGGCTTGGGGTGGCCGTGGAAGGAAACCTCGTTGGTTTCGAAAATAACGCAGCGGTTGAACATGGGGGCCACGTTTTCCAGCTGCTTCTTTTTCTTCATGCCCCACAACTCCAAGTAGCCGTTGTACTCGTCCTTCCAGTCCTTGTTCATGTACACGATGGCATTCATACGCCGGTGGTATTTGGTGGTCTGGTGGTAGTTGAAGTCCACGTGCACGTCGAGGAAAGCACCGGTGACGGACTGGTGCAGGCCGCCGCCGAACAGCTCGTCATCGCCCAGCAGCTCGGGAATGCCGGTGATGTCCTCTACCATGTGCAGGAACTTCTCGCCGTTGAACTCGTCGAACACCTGCTGCAGCAAGGGATGCTCGGCGCCGAACTTGGTGAGGGCAAACTTATTTTTCTGGTTGATGTAGGTGGTGCCGTCCCAGTTGCCGGTCGTCACGTCAGGGTAGGCTTCCAGAATCTGCTCAGCGGCATCAGGGCGGAAGAAACCATCGTACACCAAGTAGTGAAATGGTTTCTTGGGGTCGTTCCATTGCTGCTTCAGCTCGTTGGCATGGGCTTGCAGCTTTTCGAAATCAATTAATTTCTAGCTCATCTTAAGAGTTATTAAGTTAGAGTTGTACAACTAAGAAGAGACGCGACGGGCCATACGGGCCGGGTCCGCAAAAGTACGAGAATCACCGCAGACCCGCGCCGCTTCGGCTACGGATTGGGGCGCCGGAACGAAAAAAAGCCCTACAGCTGGGCAAAAATGGTATCGGCCGTGGCAAGGTACTGGCTCAAGCCCCGGTAGGCAATACCGGCCTCGCGGCACTGCTGCCGAAGCTGGGTTTTCTCCCGGTTCAGCAGCGCCTCTACCTGCGGATACACGCGCGTCGCTTCGGCCTCGGTAAAGCCGCTGACCACGATCCCTACGCCGTACTTCTCGGCCACCAGGTCGTCTTCCGACACCCCGGCGCACACCAGGTACGGCAGGCCGCAGCACAGGTACTCCCCTACTTTAATGGGCGAGCGGAACTTCTGGGACGGCTGCGACGGAACGGCCACCACGCCGAAGTCGGCGGCGGAAATGTAGTCCTGCACCTGCTCGTAGGGGCTGCGGGTGATGGTATAGCTGGCTTCGGGTAGCCCTTCGGCCTGCATCAGGGCGGCAATGTGGGCCGGAGCGTCGGGCGACACGATCAGGAAGAATAGGCCGGGATTCCGCTGCTGGAACACCCGGAACAGCACGGCAATTTCCCGATCATAGTAAATGCCGCCAAACTTGCCCAAGTACAGAATCACCTGCTTATCAGCCGGGATGTTGTACTGGGTGCGAATCCGCGCCCGGCCCTCGGGGCGGAAGTAAATATTGGTTTCGTCGACGCAACTCGGCAGCTTGTACACTTTCGCCGACGTACCCCATTCCTGCATTCGCCGCACCATATGCACAGTGCCGGTCGATAGAATATCGGCGTGCATCCCACTGAGGCGCTCCATGTAGTGCAGCCCCCGGTACGCCATGCTTGATTCGGGCCATACGTTACAGTCGAGCATAAACTCGCTGTGGGGCTCGTACTGGTAGCCGTAGTAGCGCAGTCCCAGTAACTTAGCCATCATGAAGGCAAATGAGCCCGCCACCGTACCCAGCCCGCTGATGCTACGCGCGCCCACTCCGATTCGCAGCTTGAGTACTAGCAGCAACCCCACCAGCAGATCATAGGCTTTCTTTAGCAGCTTGAAGCTACCCGAATGCCATTGGAGCGGGTGCCACTCAATGTTGTAGGTCGCCAGATCGGCCCGCACGTGCGCGGCCTGCTCTTCGCTCAGGGCGTAATCCTGCTGCTCGTAGGTGATAAGGTGCAGCCGCAGGTCGGGTTGCTGCCGGCCGACGTGCTGCAGAAACAACAGCAGATTGCCTTTAAACAACGGGTCGTTAAAGCTATTGTAGACGTAGATAATGACGTGACGCAGTTTCATTATGTGCTTGGTTGGTTAAGCAGCGCTTCCCACTGCTGCATAATTTTGCCGGGAGCAAAATCCTGCACCCGACGGTACGCTTGCGCGGCATAGTACGTACGTTTCTTCTGATCGGCTAACAGCCCCGTCAGGGTCGCGGCCCACACGGGCGCGCTGTGGGCCAGGGCCGGCCCCGCGCCCAGCAAGGGCAGCAGCAAGCCAAACTCGGCCCACTCCGGCGCGCGGGCGTAGTCGCTGGCCGGGGTTTGGGGCGCCAGAATCTCGCGCGGGCCCGTGGGGCAGTCGGTCGAGGCGACGGGCACGCCGCAGGCCATAGCCTCGCAGAGTGCCATCGGAAACCCTTCGGTAGACGAGGAGAGCAGCGACACCGACGCCCGGGCAATGTACTGGAACGGGTTGCTCTGAAAGCCCAAAAAATACACGTCGTAGTCGGCCGTCATGTGCGCCTCGTTCCACACCTGCCAGGCGCGCAGCCCCAGCTCCTGGCAGCGCTGCAGCAGCTCGGCGCGCAGGGGCCCGTCGCCGAGCAGCACCAGCTTGGCCGTATGCTGCCCGCCGGCGCGCATGGTGCTGAGCACTTCCAGCAGGGCCGTCTGGTTTTTTTCGCGGGCCAGGCGGCCGGCCGTAATCAGCACGGGGTGCTCGTCGAACAGCTTTTGCTCGCCGGGCAGCAGCGGCTCCTGACTGCGGTGCCGGATGCCTTCCACGTCGAAGAAGTTGTTGATGGTCTGCACCTTCTGCGGCGCCAGGCCAAACATATCAATCAGCTCCTGGCGCAGGTCGCGGCTCACGGGCACGATACGGTCGGCGGAGCGGTAGAGCAAGGGCATCAGCAGGCGGCGGCGCACCCAGCCCAGCGCCCCCCGGATGTTGGGGTCGTGGCGCTTGGAGTTATGAATGCACAAGAGCACCTGCTCGGGGCCTTTGCTGAGCAGGTTCAGGTAGTCGGCGCCTTCCAGGTGGCTGATGCACACGTCGATGCGGTGCTCACGTTTGAGCTGCTTCACCCGCTGAATGCGGCCCACGAAGCTGCGCAGCTTACCCACCAAACCGGTACCGGCGGGCACGTCCAGGGCCACCAGGGTATTGGCCGTGGGAAAGGCGACGTCCGTGTTGCTGTCGAACACGCACTCGACCACGTGGTGGTGCCGGGCCAGCTGCTGGCCGTGGTCGTGGAAAACCCGCTCGGCCCCGCCGTAGGTGAGCTGAGGAATGAGCAGCAGAATATTTTTACGCGCGGGCGTCGAGGAGTTCGTCATACACTTGGCGGCTTATAAATGCCGCAGCACGTAGCTTTTCAGCAGAAATTTACCTTGGAGCTTGGCCGGCACTTGGTGGTGTTGGGCCAGGGGCTGGCGCCGGTATTCGCGCAGGGAGTTGACGCGCTTGTCGGGGTTGAGGTAGCAGGTCAGAAACCACCGCTCGGCCACGCAGCGCAGCATGGCGGCGGGGTCGGCGTAGCGGCGCGTCTGGTTGAAGGTGTGAATCTTCCAGAGCCAGGCGTGCACTTCGGCCAGGGTAATGTCGCCGAGGGTGAAGGGGAAATACGATATGGTGTTGTGCACGTGCAGCTCCCGCTCCGTGAAGGGAATGCCGAACACGCGCAGCTGCCGTTCCCGAATCTGGTTGGACTTGGCGTTGCGCCGGGCGTGCACGTCGGCCTTCAGCGTCTGGGGCAGGGTGCGGTAGTGCAGCAGAATCTCGGGCTGATTCACGATGTCGGTGACCTGCGCGAGGCGGGCAATAAACTCGTAGTCTTCGCCAAACGTGTCCTGAATCGTGTCGTCGTAGCGCAGGCCGTGCTCCTGCAGCAGGGAGCGGCGGAAAAAGGCCGTGGGGTTGGCCACCGGCATGTTGAACAGCATAAAGCTGCGCACCGCGTCGGCCGACAGCGGGTACTCATACACGATATCCGACTCGCCGAAGCACTTCATGAAGCTGCTGGTGAGGCCCACCGTGGGGTTCTGCTCCAGAAAATCGACCTGGGTTTGCAGCCGGTGCGGCAGGGCCACGTCGTCGGCGTCCATCTTGGCAATGTACTTGCCGCGGGCGTACTCGGCGCCGTAGTTGTCGGTAAAGGAGCGCCCCCGGTTCTGCTCGTTGGCCAGCACCGTCACGCGCGGATCGGTTTCGTAGCTGCGGGCCACCGCCAGGCTTTCATCCCGGGAACAGTCGTCGACGATGATCAGCTCGAAGTCTTGAAAGGTCTGGTGCAGGATACTATCAATGGCGGGCCGCAAATATTCCCCGGCATTGTAGACGGGAATAATTACGGAAACGAGCGGCGGCTTTGTGGTAGGCATAATAGCGCAAAGGTACGGTGCCCGGCGCAATAACCCGATTCGGCCCCCGCCTCCCTCGACATCCGCTTTGAAGCGCGGCAAATCCATCAACCGTTCCCGACGGGCTGGCGCCACCGCCCCGTTACCATCGGGCGTATGCCTTGGCAGTCATCTAGCGCACAGCCCACTATTTCCTCATCCCGAAGTCGAGCTACTCGAAAAGCGCAGACAGTAGCACCGAATCCAGTGTAAGCTTCCCCGTCAAGTAGGCCAGTGAAAAGTAGAGGTCAGGCGGCTAGGCGGAACTCGGTTGGGGTCATGAAGTTCAAGGCCAGATGAGGCCGTAGATGGTTGTAGTCGTACTGCCACAAGCGGCAGTGCTTGCGCGCCTACTGCAAGGTAGCAAAGAGGTAGCCGTTGAGCAGCTCGCGGCGAAACGATCCGTTGAAGCGCTCCACGTAGGCATTTTGGGTGGGGCTGGCCGGTTGAATCCAGTGCAGCACGATGCCCTGCTGGCCACACCAGTCCTGCAACACGTGGCTGATGAGCTCCGGGCCATTGTCGGCGCGCAGCCGGGCGGGCGGGCCGTGGCGCTCGACCAGTTGCGCGAGCAGGCGCACGACGCGGGCGGCGGGCAGGGAGAAATCCAACTCGATGCCGAGCACTTCGCGGTTCCAGTCCTCGACCACGTTCAGGGTCCGGAAGCGCCGTCCGTCGGTCAAGGCGTCGCTCATGAAGTCCATCGACCAGCACTGATTGGGGGTGCTCGGGCACGGCCAGCGACTGCTTGATGCGTTCGGGCAAGCGGCGCTTCTTGCGTCGCCGGTTCAACTGCAGGTCTTGGGCCTGATACAGGCGCCACAGCCGCTTATGATTCACCACCAGGCCATCTTTGCGCAGCCGGTAGTGGTATTTCCAAAAGCCCCACCCAGCATGGCGCCCCGCCACCGCAAGCAGTGCGGCCACCACCACCGCGTCGCTCGCCGCGCTGGTGTGCTGCCCGCCCCGGCCCAGCGGCGTGGCGTAGCTGCCTCGGGCCAGGCCCACCAGGGCACAGGCCCGGCGCCGGCTTAGCCCCCGCGCCACGGCGTGCTGGGCCACGGCCCGCCGCTGAGCCGGGGCCACTACTTTTTTCGCAGCACCTCCTTGACCACTTGGTTTTCCAGGCTCAGATCGGCCACCAGTTGCTTGAGGCGGCGGTTTTCCTCTTCCAAGTGCTTGAGGCGCTGCAATTCAGTGACCTCCAGGCCGCCGTACTTACTCTTCCACTGGTAAAACGTGGGCTCACTCAAGCCGTGCTCGCGGCAGATCTGGGCCACGGTTTGGCCCTGGCCTTGCTGGCGCAGGATGCCGATGATTTGCGCTTCAGTAAAGCGGCTCTTTTTCATGGGGCAGTAGGGAAAGGATGGGAAAATATACCCCCTTTCCTCTACTTTTCACTGGCCTACTTCGAGGGGAAGCCTACAAGGCGACATCTCAGGTTTGAACAGCCTGAGGTTATTAAACATAGCACCATGCCAAGAGACGTTGGCATTAGCAATTGTATTCAGATGCAAAGCTGGCAGCGTGGCCGGCGCAGCATCAACTAGCTTTTGATAATGCGCCGCAACCTCTGCGGGCATTGAGCCAATATTACCGGGCAGAATATAGCGATGCGCAGGAACCTCCGGAAACGTATTGACCACCGTAGTTGCTTACCAGGCGGGCAATATTTTAGACAGCTCGGCTATCAAAAAATCAATTGCTTTCTTTAGCATGAAACGCTACAAAAGAAAATTTGCGTGCTATCAAATAGCATAATTATAAGCCAAATATATACCTAGCTACTGACCTACTCCGAGTAATTTGTGCATGATCCAACTTGCCAGTGTAAAGCTGTAATTTCCCGTATTGATCCAGTTGACCAAATCATAATTGGACATAGAATTTTGGAACATGTGTGCTCCGTTGGTCGTGTAGCGGCTTACTACTATGGCATTTTTCACCGTGGGCACGGGCTCCTTCACCAGCAGCAAACGCCGGTAAGGCATCTGCTCAAATTCCTGTAGCAACTCCGGCGTTGCCCCATCTTTGCTGCCGTCTAATTTTACCAGCAGATTATCCCAGTTGATACGTGCGGCCCGGCGCTGCCACTTTTCCTGCGCTTCCTCCACAGAATTGTAGTGCAAAAAGCTGATTTCGACTTTATCGCCCAGCGTAGCCAGCGGATAGGGATTCGCCTGGCGAATCTTGTTGATTTCCGGGTAGCGGGAAGTATCCTGAAAAACCAACTCCTGTGCTATATAATACTTTGGATTGCGCAGAAATTCCAGATAGCATGGAGCCATTAAGAATAAGCCGATGAAAGGCGTATTAAACGGAAAAGACAAATACTTGTAGACTTCGGCGCCCCAGCAGTCATTAGAAAATACCGTAAAGTCCTTGTTACGAACCAAACGCACCTGCCGGCGTCTTGCCTCGAACCGACGTTTGCCGGCAATGCGACTTGCTATTTTATCAACCACTAGCAGCATGGTATTTTTCTTTTATTAAACAAAACCAACACTCAACTTGACATGGAAAGTCTGGCATTCCGACTTTGGCAGCCCACAGCTTACTTCCGGCGCCGGCCTAATGCCAGAGCAGGATAATCAATTGCCCATTCACTGAGCCGTATCTCAATCATTTTCCGAATTTTATGCCGGTTCCAGGTAAAATTATCGTAGCGCCGACGATATTTTCTGGGCACTTTATCGAGGTAATCGAAATAGAGGCTCCGCAGCTTGTTTTCGCCGAGCATGGCCCAGGGCTTATGCTGCGTCGTGAAATGCAGAACAACTACATTTTGCAAAAACTGCCGTAATTGCTTACGTGGATGCTCATGCGGAATGTCGCGATACATCGTATTGAACCGAGTATCCAGCTTCATCCAACTCTCCAGCAGTACTGCATTCAGGGCATCCTGATCGGGGTACACTAATTTATCGGCATTCTTGCCGATAAAGTCGAGTACTTTGGCGGTGATTTCCCTTTTCTGCCACTCAATCCGGTCGATAAGCAGCACTCCCGAATTAAAGTAGGAGTTCGGTTTAACAATGCCCAGCTCCGGTCTGCTATCAACAAAATCGCACACGGCCGCTACCGGCAGGCCCTGCATTGGAGTATCGAACAACGCCTGTAGCTGGCCTAATACAATGATGTCGGTATCGAGGTAGATGAATTTCTCTACCTCCGCCGGCAACAGCACCGGAAACATCAGTCGATAATAAATGGAGGCCGTCCACCAAAGAGTTGGCGGCAGCACAAAGTCGCTGGCAAAACGCTCTTCCAGCGTGTAGAAGCTGATACTGCTATAATAGCCCGCGCAATAGTGTTGTAGCTCTTCCCGCTGCAAAGCCGTCAGGCCCGTTTCTATAGCGTGGACTACAATCCTATTGTGCGCATTATTAAGGAAGATCGAAGTAAGCAGCACATACACCGGGGTCACATAGTTCTGGTCGAACGCTATGGCGACGTGTATACTTGGGCTACTGGTTCGCACTGGCGGCTGGTTTCCTTCGGCTTTCCCTGACACGGCTCGGATTATTTGTTGGCAAGTCGGTTGCGCAGCTCACTGATCTGGTGAAATACGCGCACGGCTTCTTCGCGCTGCTTCACCGAGGTCTGGAAATTATAGTACAACCGAAGCGTTTCGAAATTGCTGAGTATGCCTTCCTGCTGCCGGCGGAAGGCGGCGTTCAATAAGTTGCTAGGCTGCTTGGCCATCTGCAGGGCCAGCCAGACCAGGCGCTTGTTGTACAGCTGACGAAACTGGCTTTCCGTCAGTTCCGGGTGGCGGAAAATGAAGTAATACACAATGCTCGTCAGCTGGGAAGAAGCAGTGCCCTGCCCTATTCGCAGCAGATAATTCCAGGTCAGACGCTCCTTGAACATGAAGTGCTTGAAGCGCAGCCGGTCATCGTACCAAAGCTGGTAGCCGGCCAGCTGCAGGGCGTCGCCCAGCTCCACATCCTCCCCACTCACAATGATTTTGCCGCGTTTGGTAGAGGTAGTAAAGCGGAAGCCATGATCCAGCAGCTTTTGCCAGGCGGATTTGCGCACAACTGAGCCGGCCCCGTACAAATAGCCTTCGTGCGCCGGCAACGGGCCGCTTTTGCCTCCGTTTTGGGGGCCAACGGCGTACACCGCCTGAAAGGTCTCAAACCAGGCGGGAGGCGGCACTTCGAACATGCCTTCCGCATGAGCGCCCAGCACCCCGATTTCCGGATGCGCGCTCATTATCTCATCTACCAGCGTCAGGTAGTTGGGCGCTATCCAGTTATCATCATCGATGATGACAATGTTCTCGTAGGCCGCCTCGTTGAATCCCCGGATCAGCGCGTTTTCCTTGCCGGCTACCGGCTCTTCGAGTACGCGAAACGGAACCTGAATTTGCAGGGTCTCGCGCAGGCTATGGGCTACCTCAATCGTATTGTCCGAAGAGGCATTGCTGATAATGAGCACTTCCCACGCTATGGTATTACTCACCTGCTGGGCCGCCACATGCCGGAGCGTATCGGGCAGGCGCGTAGCACCGTTATGCGTGCAGATAAGAAAAGTTATTCCGTTCACCTTGCAAAGGTCAAAATTTAAAAATCATTCTGCCCCGAGCAGCAGAATGCCTGGAATGCTGCCTGCTATTTGTCCAGCTGGTGCAGGCGGGCAATGAAGGCAGCTACCAGCTCGTAGCTCTTGTCGCCGGTAAGCTCCTTTTTTACCAACGTCTTAAACTGCTGCCAGTAAAAGCTCGTTCGGATAGCCGAAGACTCACCCTCCCGAAAACGCTCGTTGTTTTTGAGCATCTTGTTCAGCGCAACGAATGCGTATTGCAGGGAGAACTTAGCGTTCCTCAGCCAGATCAGCGGCTTACTGCCCGACGAGTTTCCCTGCATGGCCCGGATGTAGTCCAGGTAAGGGCGCAGGGCAGATTCCGACTCGGCATTGCCCGCAAAGATGCGCTGTACGTAATTCCAATTCAGGCGCTGCGCCGGAATGAAATGCTCAAACCGCAGCCGCTCGTCGTACCAGATTTTGTAGCCGGCCAGTACGAAGGCATAGCACATTTCATTGTCTTCACCGGAGGTAAGCTTATCGCCATGCCGGCCCATCAGCATCGATTTGAAGCCAGCCCGGTGAATTTTCTGCCAGGCCGCTTTGCGGACGACACAGCCGGCGCCGTATACGTAGCTGGGGTGGCGCGTAATGTCGCCCTGCCGGTCAGCCTGCTTGTCGGCGGCATAGATAACAGCGAATTCGGGAAACCAGGCCGGAGGCGTTATTTCACACACCGGGCGGCCGATTCCGCCTAGGGCACCAATCTGCTTATCCGCTTCCATCACCTCCCAAGCCAGGGTCAGGTAGTTGTCTTCGAGCCAGTTGTCATCATCGACGATGCACACGTATTCGTAGCGCGCCGTGGCGAAACCCAGCTCCAGGGCGTTGCTTTTGCCGCTCTTGCCTTCGTAGAGCACCTGATAGGCAAAGGGAAACTTCAGCTGCTCAAACGTAGCCGCCGCCATCTGCGACGTAGCGTCGGTCGAGGCATTATCCACCACCAGCACCTCCACGGCAAATTCGGCGGCGTTTACCTGCTGCCGGGCCAGGGCCTGCAGGGTTTCTGTGATGCGGGTGGTGCTGTTATAGGTACAGATCAGGACGGTAATACCGCGCTCAGGTCGGGCGACAGGGATCATAGCAAAACTAGGCTGGGAGCAGAATTCGGGAAGTAATGGCGGGGCGCTGGGTACACGGTTATTTCCCGGTTAGCTTTTGGTACCACTGGTAGGCCAACTGCTTTAAATGGCTGACGGTGCGGCCCCGCCCAACCACCGAAATGGCCTTCCAGTAGTTGTAGTAGCTTGCCAAGCGGTTGCCATCCTGCCGCAGCCGGGCGCTTTGGTCGAAGTGCAGGCCCTCCAGAAACTCGTCGAAGCGGCCGTGGTACCGGGCGTCGACCATCTGCTTGTAGTAGCTGGTTTCGAAAATCTGCTTTTTGTTGCGGGCAATGATGCGCGCGTTCTGCGTGGCCGACATAATGCCGCCGGGGTGCAGTCGGTAGTGCGACATCACCTCGGGCAGGTAATAGATGTTGCCGGTGCGCGTCAGCAGCAGGTGCAGGGAATAGTCGCCGCTGAAGGCGCTGTGCACCCACTCCGGAATCGGAAACAGGGCCGAGCGGCGAAACACCATCGAGGCGGTAGGGATAAACCAGCCGTACTGGGCAATGTCGCCCTGGGTAAACTCCTTTTCGTGCTTGGGCAGCACCGCCGAATACTTGTCGCTGAACAGGCGCGGCGGTATCGAGTTATCGTCCATGAACTCCTCTGCGTCGTGGATGCAGGTGGTGCAGCCGGGGTGGGCCTTCAGGATATCGACCTGCCGTTGCAGCTTGTCGGGGCTGGTCCAGTAGTCGTCGCCTTCCAGCAGGGCAATGTAGGTGCCGGTGCTAGCCTGCAAGGTCGCCAGAAAGTTGCCCATCACGCCCAGGTTCTTCTCGGGCAGCAACAGCCGAATCCGGTCGGGGTAGCGCCGCTGGTAGTCGAGGGCAATCTGCCGGGTGCTGTCCGTGGAGCAGTCTTCGCCCAGCACCAGCTCCACGTCGAAGTTCGTTTTCTGCATCAACACCGATTCAATGGCCTGAGCCAGAAACCGTTCGTGGTTGTAGGTAATGCAGCAGACGCTTACGGTGGGCATACTTGGAATCATGAAGAGGAGCTTGAATGCTTCTGCAAAGGTGCGACTATTCGGCCGCTACCGGCCGCCGCACGATGCGGCCCGGCACGCCAACGACCGTGGCTCCTGCCGGCACATCTTGAATAACGACGGCACCGGCCCCGATTTTGGCCCCCACTCCTACCTTCAGGCGGGGCAGCACCGTGGCATTGGCTCCCACCATCACTAGGTCGTTGAGCTGGCAGCCGCCGAGCAGGCGCGCCCCCGGCGAGATTTCGCAGTAGTTGCCCACCACCACGTTGTGATGCACGGCCGCGCCGGCGTTCAGCAGCGTGCCTTCCCCGAGGCGGGTAGCATTGGCTACAAACGTATGGTGCATGATGTTGAGGCCCGCACCCAGCTCCACTTCGTGCTGCCCAAGCTGGGCGGAGGAGGCCACCACGGACTGCAGTTGCCCGCCCAGCCCCCGGAACTTGTCGGCCAGCCGCTGCCGCAGGTGCCCGCCACCCAGGCCCAGCACAAAGGCCGGATCCTGGCGGAACAGGGCCGGCACTTGGTCGAGGCTGCGCAGCACGGGGTATTTCCCGAACAGCAGCGGCTCCAGGTCCGGCGTCACGTCGTCGAAGAAATACAGGGAATCGGCTTCGGCGACGTGCGGCAGGCACTGCAGAATTTCTATTGCGTGGCCACGGGCTCCGACTATCAGCATGAAGTCAAACGGTAGAAATTAAACTGGGAGAAAGGCTGCCCGGGGCAGCCTACTTTCGGTGCAACTGGCTTTTCAACTACGCTTACAGGGCCGACTTGATGACGCGGCAGATTTCCCGGACTTCCTCATTGGTCAGCTCGTAGTACAGCGGCAGGCACAAAGCCCGGGGGGAAATGTCTTCGGAAACCGGGGCCGACTGCGGGCCGGCGTACTCCAAGGTGTTGAGCGAGGGGTAGAAGTAGCGGCGCGGGGTTACGTCGGCGGCGTTCAGGGCGTCGCGCACGGCCAGCAGCACCTGCTCGGAGGGCATCACCGTGGGGTAATACGAGTAGTTGTAGCGCGTCGTGTGCTCTTGTAGCTGGGGGCGGCGCACGGCGGTATCGGCCAGCAGCGCGTCGTACAGCTCACTGATTTCCTGGCGCCGCTGGATCAGCTCGTCGACTTTGGGCAGCACGCACAAGCCCATGGCGGCATGAAACTCCGAGCTTTTGCCGTTGACGCCCACGCCCCAGAACGCCTCGGGCCCGTTGTGCCCGAAGTTGCGCATGTAGCTGATGCGGTGGGCCAACTCGTCGTCATTGGTGACGATGGCGCCGCCTTCCACCGTGTGAAACAGCTTGGTAGCGTGAAAGCTCAGCGTCGAGATGTCGCCGTAGTTGAGCACCGACGTATCCTTGTAGGTCACGCCGAATGCGTGGGCCGCGTCGTATATCACGCGCAGATTGTGGCGCTGGGCCACGGCTTCAATGGCTTCCACGTTGCAGGGGTTGCCGTAGACGTGCGTGGCCATAATAGCCACCGTCTGGGGCGTAATGGCGGCTTCGAGCAGCACCGGGTCGAGGCACAGCGTCAGCGGGTCGATGTCGACGAATACCGGGGTGCTGCCCTCCCACACGATGCTGGAGGTAGTCGCCACGTACGAGAAAGGAGTCGTCAGTATTTCGCCTTTCAGATCCAGCGCCTTCAGGGCTATCTGCAGGGCAATGGTGCCGTTGTTAACGAAGAATAAGTGCTTAACGCCCAAGTAGTCTTTCAGGCTTTTCTCCAGCTCCACCACCAGTGGCCCCGCGTTGGTCAAGTATACCCGCTCCCAAATACCAGCCAGATAGCCGACATATTCCTCCATCGGGGGCAGATACGACTTGGTTACATTAATGCTCATAAAAGCGGAAACAGGTTTTCAATTGAATTATTTTACTTGGCGATACAACCTGCTTAGTGTTGTACAATCTGGCGAACCAGATCCTGGTATTGATGCGTGGCCACTACCTCCCCCTGATTCAACTCATAAATCCGGTCACACTCGCGAAGCGTGGTAATACGGTGAGCAATGATGAGGATGGTAATGTCGGTGTGGGAAAGCTTATTGATGGCCTCGTTTACTTCCCGCTCCGTTTCGTTATCGAGGGCGCTGGTAGCCTCGTCCAGCACCAGCACTTCGGTGCGCTTGTAGAGCGCCCGGGCAATGCCAATGCGTTGCCGCTGCCCACCCGACAGCTTCGAGCCCCGCTCCCCGATGTGCGTGTTTACGCCGGCGGGCAGGTTGTTGACAAAATCCGCCAGCGAAGCCTGCTCAATGGCATACTGCAGCCGCTGCTGATCCACCTCCACGTCGCCGAGCGTGATGTTATCCTGAATGGAAGCCTCCATCAGGAACGTATCCTGCTTCACGTAGCCGATGATTTTGTACCAGGCTAACAGATGCTGGGGCGTCAGAGGCTTGCCATCGACGAGAATACGCCCCTCCTGCTCCACATAAAACCGGAGCAGGATATTCATCAAGGTGGTTTTGCCAGAGCCGGAGCTACCGATAAAGCCTATCTTTTCGCCCTTCTTAATGTCGAGCTTAATACCTTTGAGTGTGCGCTGGGTAGCGCCGGGAAAGCTGTAGGAAATACCGTCGAACGAGAGCGAATGGTTGAAAGTAATCGGCAACTGCTCGGGATGCTGCGGCATAAGGTACTCAGCGTCATTTTCTGAGTTGATGATTTCAATGGTGTATTGGGCCTGCTTGAGTTGAAACAGCGACTGTAGCATTCTATTTACAGAAGGCATCAGGCGGTATGCAGCGGCGGCAAACAGGCCAACTAGAGCAATCAGATCGGAGGCGTTTTCTGAGAAAAACAGCGCGTAGATAAAGATGGTGAGTACACCCAGAATGGCGACCATCTCAATCATCTTGATGGGCAGCAGACTGTAGAGGTAGCCTTCGGCGTCCAGCTTTTGTAGTTCTTCCTGGTTGTCCAGCAGGTTACGGCGGAAATCCTGCTGCTTGTTGGCCAGCTTAAGCTCAATAAATCCGGTAAACAAGTCACTCAGAATGCTGAAGGAAACCGGCCGCAGCGCGTTTACCCGGTGGCCTATTTCCTGGGTTCGGGTTCTGAGCAGCCGATACATAAGCCAGGTGGTAGGCACTAGCACCACGCCCAGAATAGCGAGCAGCAGCGGCTTGTAAACAACGATACTGATGACAATGACCGCAATAACGGCTACTTCCGAAAAGAAGACAAACAACGGCCGCAGAATACCGCTGACGTACACGCCCGGTACCTGAAGGGCCGCGTTCATGAGGGCCGCAGAGCCGGTGTCGCTGAATTTCCAGAAGGAAAGGTTCAGATATTTAGACAGTTGGCTGGCAATGATTTTCAGACCAATATCGGCCGTAAAGCGCGTCTGCAGGTAGTTAACCCAGGTCGTGAATAAATTCTTGAACAGGAAGAACAAGAAGATAACGGCCATCAGAAAAAGCAGGAACATTTTCTCCGATTGAAATCCCAGAAGCTGGTATATTGGAAAAAAATACTCGCTTTTCTGCACCGCGCCGGGTTCAGCCGCCACCATCATGACTGGCACCAGCGCGGCCAAACCGAAGACATCCAGAAAGGAAGAAATCAGAACCAAGCCGAACATCCAGATGGCTTTGTACTTCTGGGTTGACGTCAGATAATAGCGAATGCTATTAAGTGAATAGCTGATGATTCCAGTGTTCATAAGGAAGGGGCCCGCTTAAAAACTGAAAGGCAGGAGGCTATATACTCCTTGCAGAGTCAGCAGTTCTCAAGTCTTAGGGTGGAGCAAAGTTACGGATTTTGTGTTAGATACTGCTTTCGCCCCCTGCTTATGGGTAGCGGCACAGTTGGCAGTAGCCCACAGTTTCGCGATTTGCAGCACTCTGGCGAGGTCTGTGGAGTGGCGGCTTGGTGCTGCAAACGGCACAGGCCCGGCCGGGTTGCCAGGCAATGCGCTCAGCTCCGGCAATCAACCGCTTAGCGGCCCTGCGGTAGCTGAGCCGGCATACAGACCGCCCCCACCACAGGCCGCTCAGGGGCAGCGGTAAGGCTCCACCCTATCAGCGAAGCGGTCTGCTTTTGGGAGCGTACACCGTCACGGTATCCTGATAATCGCGCCATCCGTACTGATTGGCCGCGTACGGACTCAGCAGCCGGCGTACAACCGTATAGCCGCTGGGGAAATTCATGCCGTGGCTTTTCATACACTCTAGTATCTGCGGGCCGGGCTTTTCATTCACCAGCACAAAGGCCTTGGTTAAATCGAGCCTGGTTTTGGCCAGGGCGTCGCAGTTGCGCACGTCGAGTTGCCCAAACATCCATGGGTTGCCGGGCGAGATTCCGTCGAGGGCGTACACCAGGCCCGGCATATCGTAGAGCGCCACAATGGGTATACCGGGCCGAAAGCCGGCCTGCCGCATGCTTTTCCGCAGCTCCGTCATGTAGGCGGCCGTTTGGGCGTCGAGCTGCAGTACGACCGGCGCGTGGGTTTGGCCGAGGGCAACGGGCACTTTCTGCTCCATCATATTGGTGGCTTGCACATACGGGGCAAATACGAGCCCGTAGGCGCTCTGCTCGGCTATAACGAGGGCCGGCACCAGAAATACGATGCCGCGCACCACCGGCAGCACTGAAACAGCCGGCATACTGACGAACATGATGCAGAACAGGGCCAGCCAGTAGTTTATGTCCAGCATGAAATTCATAAACAGGTTGTTGTAGGTACCCACGGCACCAACGAACGGCAGCAGGATAAGCCAAGCGGCAATAATTATTTTGCGCCATTTCAGCTTCCTGAATGGTTGCTCCAGATAAGCGGCGGCGAACATAGCCGTTACCACGAAAAGCAGCGCCAAAAACCACACCGCTGAGCGGTTATAATTCAGGTGCGTGTTCTTGTACAACCCAGTGCGCAGCGCCTCATAACCGATGAACGCCACCACCAGTACGGCGGCCCCAATCTGCAGCGCGAGGGCAGGACGCCACTGTCGGCGCAGGTAAGCCCGCGTCAGAAAGAAGCCCGCCAGGATAAAGATTGAAAACGGATAAATAAGAGTGCGGATAATCGGGTAGGCATCCTTCAGGTACCGTACCAATAAGCCGCCGTTGTAGCTGGTTTGCAACAGCAGTTGCGTTTCGTGCACGAAATTCGTGTGCCACACCCCAAATGACTGAATACTAACAAAGAACAACAGCAAACCCGTAACGAAACCGGCCAGGGCAATGCCCACCGGCACGTACCATTCCCGGATGTTGGCTAACCCTGCATACAGCGCCAGCACAACGAGGCCGGTAGCCAAGGCGCCCAAGCTGGAGCTACCTTTCACAAATAAATCCAGCCCGATGAATATGCCGCCGATATACAGAAAAGCATGCCGCCACTTCAGACCCTTGGCGCTCGGGTAAGCGCTGTAGAGCAGCACACTGCTGGCAAAAGCCGCAATGCAGAAGGAGTTGATGTTATTGTAGAAAAGGGTGCGGGGAAAGATTGAATACTGCAGAAAGTTGCCGCTGACGAACAAAGCTGCCAGCAGTCCGAACGGCAAAAGCCCGGCCTGGTACTTTTCCTTTATCCATACCCACAACCCACCAGCCAGCAACAGTCCGGCCGCCACTGTAGTAAACAAACCCGCCAACCGATAGCCAATAATGGACGTGGACGCCGGACTCAGTATCTTACTGACAATGAGGTTGAAGCTAGTAAACCCGGAGCTGTACTCGGCCGGATAGGTGTAGCCCAGCAAATAAAAACTTTCATCCGTCAGATCGAAGCCCTTGTTTATCGTCCAGAGAAAAAGCCCGATGAGAAAGGCGGCTACAGCACCTACTAATACGGTATAAACAACAAGCCGCGGGGCGGAATCGTGATTCATAGAGGGTAGCCTTGCGTGAGGGTACTACAGTGCGCGAAACAGAGAAACTATACTACCCGCATGAACGGACAGTGTAGTGCCCAAGAAGAATTTGCCGCCGCAACTACGCCGGTTCGGGCGCAACAGCACTAGGGCGAAGCAAACTACTCGTTCCGGGTTTGTTCGATTGCGGCTACGGGTAAACTGGCGCAACCGGAACCTCACCGGGCTATACTGCCCGGCAGCGGCTGATTAGCATACAGGTTCTTGACAACGTACAGGGGCCGGCTGCGGGCGGCATCCAGGCCCCGCCACACATATTCGCCGATGATACCCAGGGCAATCATCTGGAAGGCGGATACGAACAGGAGCACCAGCATCAGGGTGGTCCACCCTTCCACTTCAATGCCGCCGAATACTTTCACGCCCAGGATGTAGAGGCCGTAGAGCAGGGCCACAAAGCCCATGCCCACGCCCAGCACCGAAATGGCCCGGATGGGAAAAAAGGAAAAGGCCAGAATGGAGTCGATGAACAGCTTGATCTTCTTCTGGATGGTCCAGCGCGACTTCCCGATTTCGCGCTTGCGGCGCACGTACGGAATGTTCACGTAGGGGTAGCCCAGCCACACCATCAGGTAGAACAGGTTGCTGTTACGCTCCTTCAGCTCCAAGATATGCTCGCCGACCTGCCGGTCGAAAAAGACGAAGTCGAAGCCGCCGTCCGGAATGTTGGGCAGGGCAATTTTCTTCATCAGGGCGTGAAAGGTTTTAGCGAACAGCTGCTGCAAGCCCGTTTCTTCCCGGTCCTGGCGGTTGCCGATAATCAGTTTCAGCCCCTTTTTCCAGTAGTCGTACATCTGCACCATCAGCTCGGGCGGGTCCTGCATGTCGGCCGTGATAATGGCCATACAGTCGCCGGTAGCCTGCTCGATGCCGGCCACAATGGCGTTGTAGGAACCCACGTTGCCGGCCAGTTCCACTACCCGCACCTTATCGGGGTAAGCCGCCTGAAATGTCAGCAGCTCCCGCAGCGTCCCGTCACCGGAGCCATCATCCACCAGGACGTACTCGAAAGTCAGCTCGGACGGGAACAGGGCCTCATTGGCAATCAGCTCCCGGCTGGTGACCGGAATATTACCTTCGTTGAAGTAGCAGGGAATGATGATCGATAACTTGGGCATCGAGGGGAAATAAGGACAGAATTACGACTTGAAGAACGCGCGAATCGCGCGGCTGACCACTTCTACTTCCGCCTCCGTCATCCCGGGCCACATCGGCAAGCTTAGGCAGCTGGTGGCCAGGGCCTCGGCAAGGGGGAAATCACCCGCCTTGAAATTCATGAAGCGGTAGGCTTCCTGCAAGTGGGGCGGGATAGGGTAGTGAATCAGCGTGCCGATGCCCTGCTCGCCCAGGTACTTCTGCAGCTCGTCGCGGCGGCTGGTGCGCACCACGTACAGGTGATACACGTGGGTAGCGCCGTCGGCCGTAGCGGGCAGTGCCAGATCGGCAATGCCGGCCAGGTGCTTATCGTAGAGGGCGGCTACTTCCTGGCGCTGGCCCGTCCACTCCATCAGCATGGGCAGCTTGGCGCTCAACACGGCGGCCTGCAGCTCGTCGAGGCGGGAGTTGTGGCCGATTACCTCGTTGTAGTACTTCTGCTGGGAGCCGTAGTTGCGCAGCGTCCGAACTTTTTTCGCCAATTCCGCGTCGTTGGTCGTCACGGCTCCGGCGTCGCCGAGGGCGCCCAGATTTTTGCCGGGGTAGAAGCTAGTGGCATTCACGTCGCCGAAGCTGCCAGTGATGCCGCTGCGGTATGTAGCACCCTGCGACTGGGCGTTATCTTCCACTACATACAGGTTGTGGCGCTTGGCCACTTCCATAATAGCCTCCATCTCGCAGGCCTGCCCGTAGAGGTGTACCGGCATAATGGCGCGGGTGCGGGGCGTAATGGCGGCTTCGAGCAGTGCGGGGTCTAGGTTGTAGGTCGCGGGGTTGGGCTCGACCGGCACAGGCGTCGCGCCCACGAAGGAAATAGCCAGCCAGGTGGCGATGTACGTGTTGGAAGGCACAATTACTTCGTCTCCTTCTTTGATATCGATGGCTTTGAGGGCCAGGTGCAGCGCGTCCAGGCCGTTGGCGACGCCGATGCACTCGGTCGTCGTGGAGAACTGGGCGTACTCAGCTTCGAACTGCTTGACGGCCTCTCCCAGTACGTACCACTGGGAATCGAACACCCGGCTCATGGCTTCGAGCACCTGGGAACGGATAGCCTGATTTTGGGGCGTGAAGGAGAGAAATGGAACTTTCATACGGCGAAGATAAAGGATACCGGCCAAGCCGGTAGAGAAGTGCGTTGTTTTGAGCAGTTATTCCTGAGCCAAGGCTGTTAATCAGCCGGCTCGGGCGGGGCAGTTCGGGACCACCGACGGGGTATCCAACCGGCCAGCAGAAGTGCGGCCGGCACCAGCATGAACACATCGGCCTGCAACAGATACCGCATTTCCATCGAACGAAAAATAATGGCCATGTAGCCAAAAATAACGGCACTGAACAGCAAGGCTGGCCTGAGCCCGGGGAGCTTGCGATAGCGCCAAGCACCAGCCAGGCCAATGACCAGCAGAATGGAACGCCACGTGAACAGCAGGGAAGAAATCCGCTGCGCCATCGTCATCTGGGTTCCGGCCGCCGTCTTAAACTGACTCTTGAAAAGTATTTTCCGGAGGTTCTGCAATGGTACCTCGACCCGGGAACGAATTGGGTGGCGGTGTTCGTAACTGGCCTGCAGCCGTTGAAAACCAGCTGCTACCTGCGGGTTGCAGTTGCGGTGGCGCAGGGTGTTGGCGAGTTGAGCCTGCCGGTACTGCTCCAAACCGTTTTCCGACGTATCGGGAGCACCCGCCCCGGCAGCATACAAGGTAGCCCGCACGTGGAAGCTGGAAGCGCAGGTGCGGCTCAGCACAACCAGGGAATCGATCAGCTGCTTTTCGGCGGGCGTACTGATAACGTGCGCCGGAAAGGCGGGCTGCTTGGCCAACAGAATTTCGTCGATTCCCATCGTCACATCGTTGGTCCAGGTCAGGATCCAAGCCAGGGCAGCCTGGGTGTCTTCCCGCAGACTGGCGTAGCCGGCCGCCGCGGGTTTCAGGGGTATGAAGCGGCCCATCGTTGCGTAATTTCGCATGGGCCACCAGACGTACAACGACAAAAAGCCCAGCACGACGAAAGCCAGGGGGCGCACCGCGCCGACCCGGAACCCGGCCCGCGCGGCGCGGCGTAGCAGGTACAGCACGGTAATGGCCAAACACACGCCCAGAAACTCCCGCACGTACAGGATTACCGCCAGCAGTACGCCCAGCAGTACCCAGTTCCGCGTCCGGGGCCGGGCCAGCAGCAGCGTGGCCCACCACAGCAACACCAGAAACAGGCCGAGCGTCTCCGTGCCGATAATCGTTACCCAGACAATGCTGAACGGGTAGAAAGTCAGCAGCAGCGCGGCTACCAGCGGGGCCCAGGAACGGGCCGGAGCCAGCCGCGCGGTAACGACGTACAGCAGCCAGATGCCCAGCGTATCGAGCAGCACTTGGGTAACAGCAACGGCCAGCAGCGCAAATCGGTCAAAAACCAGGTAATGCAGCCCGTAGAAAAAAGGATAACCCGGCATGCGCCCCACGGCCGCATCCGGCTCCAGCAGGTCGAAGGAGTAGCGGCCGTATTGCAGCAGGTTGTGGAAGCTGAGTATATAGGAGTAAGAATCGCCGTTGTTGTAAATATCACCTTGCCGGCCCGCATAGTATATTTTGGCTCCTACCAACAGGAAAAGGAGCCGCACCCCCAGGCCGACCAGCAGCAAAGGCCATACGTTGGGCCAGGCCCTGCGCAAACTGGCCCGCAGGCCGGGCCGGGGCGTTTGCTCATCTGATTCTTCCCAACTACTTCCCGCAGGCAATGCATTGCTAAAAGTCATATTCCCTATGCTATAAATGGCGGGATAAATACAAGCGAAACGACCGGCAGGAAATTGCCACCGATAGGAAGACAATTCCTTCGGCGGAAACTTCCGGCAAGGTCCGTTTACCAGACACCTACTACTGCACCACGGTCAGACCTGAATTTCTGACCAACCGGCCTGCCTTTTTCTGAATTGGTTCTGCTGCAGAACCAGTGGTTCGGCCACCTGCCTGAACCTGTGTGCACGTCGCTCTTCGCCACGGATAATTTCCGAATCTGACGGGGAATAATCGGCTCGGGCCGATGCTATGCCGCGCGGCAATGATATACCGCGTTTGTATGCCGCATCAAACTCAACAACGCGAAAAAGCTATTATAAATTATACTGACCAGGCCAACACGTGGCTGGCACCGCCGAGCTTAAAGCCCAGCTTCTCGCAGGTTCGGAACACGGCCCGGTTGGTTGCCTGCGTCGTCATCAGCACATACTCCGCGCCCTGCTGCCGGGCCCGCTGCACGGTTTCCGACACCAGCTTCAGGTGCCAGCCCCGATTGTCGGGGCCCACGGCGGTAAGCATCACGCGAGAAAAGCCCGAGCCCAGCTCGGCGGCATGAGCCCGTAGGTCGCTAATGGCTAGGAAGGAATCGACGGGCAGGTTTTCCTCGGCCGGTACCAGTACGGCGTCGCAATAGCCTTCCACAGCGGCCGAGGCATACCGGGCCAGGAAACGGTCACCGGTGTCGCCCGCAAACCAGCGGTCCGCGTGGAAACGGTCGTACTCGTTGCGCGCGGCGGCCGAAATCTGCCCAATGGCAGCGGCTTCCTCCTTGCGGGCCAGCCGTACCGGGTAGCGCGGCTGCTCAAACGTGGCAACGGCATCGTGAAAGAACAGCAGCCGGGTTTCGACCAAGCGCCAGCCAGCGGCCCCCAGGGCCTGTGCCACGCGGGTATCTTCGGCCGGCAGCTCGGCAAAGCAATACGTAGCTCCCTGCTGCTGCAAGTGCTGCCGAAACGCCGTGCCCGCCGCAGCCAGCACGGCCGCCGAAGCGTCGGCGGCAAACAGCATGGTGAACACCTTGTAGACCTCGGCCTGGAAAAAGTCACTGTCCCAGGCCAGGTAGCTGTACAGAAACTGTACGGTAGCTCCCTCCTGCTCAAACGCAAATACCCGGTGCGTAGAATCAGCAGCGTACTGCTCGGCCAAACCAGTACCGAACAGCCGCTGCTGCGTTTCTACGTCAAGCTTGCGCAGGAAATTATAAGGCGAATAAAAGAACAGTTTATCCGCCCGGGCGGCTACCAGCGCTGGGTTTACTTGGCTCCCCATACGCGGCGAAAATCGTCGTACTGCCGGATGTAATCCTGTTCGTTGTAGCGCGTGGAGGCAAATACCAGCTGCACGGCCGTGTGCGAATACTGCATGGTGTGCCAGGCATTCGGGGGCACGTACACCCCCACGTGCGGCGACTCCAGGACGAAGGTTTGCACCTCGCCATCGGGCATTTCCGTCGTCACGATGATGCGGCCGGCCACGGCTACCAGCACCTGTTCGGTGGCGTGGTGGGCATGACGGCCCCGCACGATGCTTTCCGGCGTAAAGTACGTCCAGAACGTGCGCTCAATAGGAAACGGGATAATCCCGTTGGCTTCCCCGACGGAAATGTAGCCGATATCGGTGGCGCCCAGCTTTGGAAACTCAATTAAATGCGGCTTTTGCATATACGTCGGGGAAGACCTGAAATTAGAATGTCCGGGGCGTGTTATTTACCTGCCCTGCGGCGGCTACCTGCACGTGCTCCTTGAAGTACTCCAGGGTGCGACGCAGGCCTTCGGCGCGGTCTACCTTCGGCTCCCAGCCCAGGATTTCCTTGGCTTTGGTGATATCCGGCTTACGCTTCATCGGGTCGTTCTGGGGCAGCTCCTGATAGGTGGGCTTGAACTCTACGTTCATGAGCTTGGCAATTTCCTCACCGAACTCCTTGATGGTAATTTCGTCGGGGTTGCCGATGTTCACAGGCAGAGCGTAGTCGCTCAGCAGCAAGCGGTAGATGCCGTCCACTAGGTCATCCACATAGCAGAACGAACGGGTCTGTGAACCGTCACCGAACACGGTCAGGTTCTCGCCTCGCAGGGCTTGGCTCAAGAAGGCTGGCAACACGCGGCCGTCGTTGAGGCGCATGCGCGGGCCGTAGGTGTTGAAGATGCGGACAATACGCGTCTCTAGGCCGTGGTGGTTGTGGTAGGCCATGGTAATGGCCTCCTGGAAACGCTTGGCCTCGTCGTAGCAGCCACGGGGGCCAACGGGGTTTACGTTGCCGAAATATTCTTCTACCTGCGGGTGCACTTCCGGGTCGCCGTACACTTCCGACGTGCTGGCAATCAGCATCCGGGCGCCTTTCACGCGGGCAAGGCCCAGCAGATTGTGCGTACCCAGGGACCCTACCTTAAGGGTCTGGATTGGAATTTTCAGGTAGTCAATCGGCGAGGCCGGCGAAGCAAAGTGCAGGATGTAATCGAGCTTGCCGGGTACGAATACGAACTTCGATACATCGGCATGATGAAACTCGAAGTCCTCGCGGCCGAACAGGTGCTCGATGTTCTGCAGGTCGCCGGTGATGAGGTTATCCATGGCAATAACATGGTAGCCCTCCGCCAGGAAACGCTCGCACAGATGAGAGCCCAGGAAACCGGCCCCGCCGGTAATGAGTACGCGCTTTTTATCAGACATGCTGGTAGTTGTTAGTTGTTGGTCGTCAGTTGTTAGGCTTCAAGGAGCACCATTCGTTGCCAGTTGCCGGCTTAGCTGACAACTGGCAACGAATACCTGACAACTAAGACGCTACTGGCTCGTGATGAGCCGTACGAATACCGATGCAGTGGTAGGCAAAGCCTGCCTCCTGCATCTCCTTAGGGTCGTAGATATTACGGCCATCGAAGATAACCTTCTGCTTGAGCAGCTTACCTACTACCTCGAAGCTGGGCGAGCGGAACTCCGGCCACTCAGTCACCACCAGCAGCGCGTCGGCATCCACCAATGCTTCAAACTGATCCTTGGCGTATGTAATAGTGTCGCCGAGCGTGTGCTTGGCTTCAGGCATGGCCACCGGATCGTAAGCCGACACAGTGCAGCCTTCAGCCAGCAGCTTCTCGATAATCACCAGCGACGGTGCTTCCCGCATGTCGTCGGTCTTGGGCTTGAACGACAGGCCCCAGATACCGAGCTTCTTTCCTTTCAGGTCGCCACCGAAGTGCTTCTTCACTTTGTCGAACAAAACCTCTTTTTGGGCGTCGTTCACGCTTTCCACTGCTTGTAGCACCTGCATCTGGTAGCCGTTTTCGGCCGCGGTTTTGATGAGCGCTTTCACATCTTTGGGGAAGCACGAGCCGCCGTAGCCGATGCCAGGATAAATGAACTTCGTACCAATACGGGCATCAGAGCCAATACCCTTGCGCACCATGTTCACATCAGCCCCCATGATTTCACACAGGTTGGCAATGTCGTTCATGAACGAAATCTTGGTGGCCAGCATGGAGTTGGCCGCGTATTTCGTCATCTCCGCCGACGGAATGTCCATGAAGATGATAGGGTGGCCGTTGAGCAGGAAGGGCTTGTAGAGCTTGCTCATCACCTCCTGCGCCCGCTCCGACGATACGCCCACCACAATGCGGTCAGGCTTAAGGAAGTCGTCGATAGCGGCGCCTTCTTTGAGGAATTCCGGATTGGAAGCCACGTCGAAGTCGATGGTGACACCGCGCTTGGCCAGCGCCTGCTCCAGTTCGGTGCGCACCTTGGCAGCCGTCCCGACCGGGACCGTGCTCTTAGTGACGATAACACCGTAATCGGTCATGTGCTCGCCAATGCCGCGCGCAACGGCCAGCACGTATTTCAAGTCGGCCGAGCCGTCTTCGCCAGGAGGTGTGCCCACGGCAATGAATGCTACATCAGCATTTTTGATGCCTTCGGCCAGGCTGGTCGTGAACTGCAGGCGGCCGGCGGCCACATTGCGGCTCACCATTTCTTCCAGGCCAGGCTCGTAAATAGGCAGAATGCCTTGCTTGAGATTATCGATCTTCTTCTGATCGATGTCGATGCAAGTCACTTCAATGCCTACTTCAGCAAAGCAAGTGCCTGTGACCAAGCCAACGTAGCCGGTGCCTACTACTGCTATTTTCATGGGGTATGGGAAAAGAATCTGTTGGTTAACAGTTTTAGCTACTGGGCCATCATGTAGCGCTTGTACCAGTGCTGGAACACGATGAGCGCCCAGATACGGGCGTGCACGTCGCCGGGGCTGCGGGAGAACAGCTGGGTTTTGAGGGCACGGATGGCATCTACGTCGAACACGCCCTGCGCTTCGATAAAGGCATCTGACAGCAGGTCGTCCTCGATGAGGGGGCGCAGCTCGCCGCGGAACCACTTTAGCAGCGGTACCTCGAAGCCATGCTTGGGGCGCTTGTAGAGCTCCTCGGGCAGCAGCGGCCGGAAGGCGTCCTGCACGATACGCTTCTTCATCTTCGCGTCGATTTTGCTTTCGACGGGCAGCGAGAAGGCGAAGCGTACCACGTTGGGGTCAAGGAAGGGCGGGCGCACCTCTAGGGAGTTGGCCATGCTCATCATGTCCACCTTGGCCAGCATGTCGTAGGGCAATACCAGCGTGGTGTCGGTCAGCAACACCTCGTTCAGGTCGCCGTCGGCGTGGATGTTCTCCAGGATGTCCTTGCGGCGCTTCTCGGCCAGCTTCTTGCCGACTTTGCGGCGGGAGGCAGCACTGAGCAGGTTGCGCGATTCCTTCTCGGACGTGAATGAGGCCCAATCGTAATACCGGTCCTTGGGGCCGCTGAGCATGCCGCGCGAGAAGCGCTGAAACTGCCGCACGCGGTTGCCAAAGAAGCTGTTGCGCGACTTGGGCAGAATATCCCAGAGCAGGTTGAGGCCGGTTACGGCTTCGGCCTTGAAGCCGCCCTGCCGCACCTGAAACTCGCCCATGTGCTTGTTGTAGCCGGCAAACAACTCGTCCGCACCGTCGCCGCTGAGGGCCACGGTGGCCTTTTCGCGGGTGCGCTTGCTGAGGATGTACACGGCCAGGGCCGAGGAGTCGGCAAAGGGCTCGTCGATGTAGTCGAGTACATCGAAGATGTGGTCGTAGAGGTCCTGGTTGGTGAGCGAGAAGACCGTGTGGTTGGTCTTGTACTTCTCGGCTACCAGCTTGGCGTACTTGGTTTCGTCGAAGAAGGGCTCATCGGCGAAGCCAATGCTGAACGTGTTCAGGTGGTCGGTGTGGCGCGTAGCCAGGGCCACCACCACGCTCGAGTCGATACCGCCGCTCAGGAAGGCGCCAATCGGCACGTCGGCCACGAGGCGGCGCGCGGTGGCGTCGTCCAGCAGCTCCACCAGCTTGGTTTTCTGCTGCTCGTAGGTGGTCTTGTTTTTCTCGACGCGCTTGGCATCGTACGGAATCTTATACCAGCGCTTGCGCACCACTTTCTTGCCCTTGATGAACAGGTAGTGGCCGGGCAGCAGCTTCTTGACGCCCTTGAAGATGGTGGCGGGACCCGGAATGTAGTTGAGCTGCAGGTACTGGCTCAGCGCCACGTAATCCATTTTGCGCGGAATGCCCAGCGCTAGCAGCGACTTCATTTCCGAGGCAAAAAACAGCTTGTCCTCGTCGCGGTAGATCAGCACGGGCTTCTCCCCCATCCGGTCGCGGGCAATGAACAGCGAGTCCTCCTCCTTATCGTAGATGGCCAGGCCGAAAAAGCCGTTCAGCTTCTTCAGAAAGCCACGGCCTTCGGTGATATAGAGCCGGAGAATGACTTCCGTATCGGTCTGCGAATGGAAGTGGTAGCCCTTCTTAATCAGGCGCTGGCGCAACTCCCGGAAGTTGAATATCTCCCCGTTGAAGACGATGGTGTAGCGCCCCGACTCATCGGTCATGGGCTGGTTGCCATCGGCCGAGAGGTCGAGGATGGCCAGGCGCCGGAAGCCGAGGCCGCAACGGTCGTACACGAAGTGTCCCTGCGAGTCGGGGCCGCGGCTGACAATGGCGTCGGTAGAGGCCGGCAGGGCGGCCAGCGCGCTGCGGCCCGTGTCGGTGAAGGCAAATAGTCCGGTAATTCCACACATAGAGCGGACAAAAGTACGAAGGTTCAGCAGACTTGTTGAGGGAAAAGACGAACAGGGGCGCCTCGCAACCAAACCTGGTCCAGCTTAGTACACTGCCTAGTTTTCACCCTCAGCCCTCTTCCTGTTATGAACCTGCAAGAAAATATGGACCTCCAGAAGCAGTTTGAAGCCGCCGTAGCACGCGTAGATTCTCTGCCCGCCGACAAAGCCGCTGCTCACATGACAGACCTTTATGGCCTGTACAAGCAAGCCACCGAAGGCGACCATGACACCGAGAAGGATGTGGTAGGCGACGACTCCCCTTCAAATCCCAGCGGCCAGGAAGGCATGTCGCAGGCGCAGTGGGATTCGTGGAGCAAATTCAAAGGTGTGAGCGAAGCAGATGCCCGCCGCCAGTACATCCAGAAAGTAGATGAAATAGCCGGCCCCGTAGGCGAAAAAGCCAACGTTATTGTGGGCAGCGGCCAGCCCGCCACCGGCTCGCAAGTGAATAGCAACAGCCCGGCGGCCGAAGCCCAGCAGCAGGCCGGCGTATCGCAGGGCGGCCTGCGCGGCGACCTATCGGGCGGTGCCCCCTACGGCGGCGAAGACAAGCTGACCGAGCAGCAATAGACTGCTGCAACCTCGCTACCAGCGCCCGTTCTGCCCCGTGCAGAACGGGCGCTGGCTTTTTGGCGCGGGCGGCTACCTTGCAGGCCGGGATTTTGGCTATTTTCGGCCAGCCATGACCCACCCTCTCTCCTCGCGCTCCAGCCTGCTGCTGCTTAGCACCGCTTGCCTGCTCAATGCCTGTACGCCGGCCGTCCCCCGCCAGACTACAACAGTTGCCGCGCCGCCCAACCGTTTTGCCGACGCCACGCTCCGCCTGATCGGCACGGCCCAAGACGAGCGCAACACGGCCGCCCTCCTGCCCTATCTGACCAGCCCCGACGCCCGCTACCGCGAGGCAGCCGCCTTGGCGCTGGCGTCGGTGCAGGACAAGCAGGCCACCACCGCCCTGCTTCCCCTGCTGCAAGACCCAGACGCCGCCACCCGGCGCGCTTCGGCCTACGCCCTGGGCCAGACCGGCGACAGCACGGCCGCCGAGCCACTGGCGGTGCAGATTCCGACGGCGGGTAGCGCGGTGCAGCGCCGGTATTTATATGAGGCGCTGGGGCGCTGTGCCACCCGTAGCTCGCTGCGGCTGCTGTGGCGCAACGCAGCCCCGGCGGATACCAGCTTTTCTACCGGCCTGGCTTGGGGACTGATGCGGGCGGGCCTGCGCGGGCTGACGTCAGAGGCGGCGGTGGCGCGAGCCGTGGCGCTGCTGCAACCGCGGCAGCCGCTGGCGGCCCGGCAGGGTGCAGCTTTTGCCCTGGCCCGCACGCCCCGCCTCGACCTCACGCCCTACCAGGCAGCCCTTACGGCCGCCGTGGCAGACTCCGACCCGGTGGTGCGAGCGGCCGCCACCAGCGCGCTGGGCAAGGTAAAGAGCCCGACCATTGCTCCCACACTCATCGGGCTGGTGCGGCAGGATGCCGACTACCGGGTGCGGGTGAGTGCGCTGCGGGCCATGAACGCCACCACGTATGCCCCGGTGAAGGAAACCGCTTGGGATGCCCTGACGCAGCCCAACAGCCAGGTGGCCGTGACGGCCGCCGAGTTTTTTCTAGCCCACGCCAGCGGCGAGCCGGGCCGGCAGTTTCTGGAAAAAGCCACCCGCCTCACTGACTGGCGCGTGCGGGCTACCCTGCTGGCGGTGGCCCTAAAGCTGGGCGGGCCCGAGCAGGGTGCCATCCGCACGGCCATTCAGGAGCGGTACACGGCCGCCACTGACCCGTATGAGAAAGGCTACCTGCTGAAAGCGCTGGCTGAAGATCCGGCCGCCTACGCTTTTGTAGAGCAGGCGACGTTTGCCGCCAGCCAGCCGCTGGTGGTGGGCTCCTATGGTATGGAAGCCTTGGTAGCCATGCGCCGCCTGCCATCCTTCTCCGAAACACAGCACGGCGCGTTTGCCCTCACGCTGCGCCGGGCCCTGCGCGGCGGCGACGTAACCATCATGGGAACGGCTGCTGAGGCCCTGCGCGATCCGCAGCTGAACCTGCGCCGCCTGCTGCCCGATGCCGGCTTCGTGGTGGAAGCCCGCGACAAGCTGGTGCTGCCCCGCGACCTGGAAGCCTGGCAGTCGTTGCAGCAAACCATCGACTACCTGCAGAACCGGCCCGCTACGCCCGTGCCAGTGGCTAAAGCCGCTACGCATCCCATCGACTGGTCCGTGGTGCAGCGGATTCCGGCGCGGCAGCGGGTGCTGGTGCGCACCAGCCAGGGCGACATTACTATGCAGCTGCACGTGGAAGATGCGCCGGGCTCGGTGGCCAGCTTCGTACAGCTGATAGAGCAGGGTTTCTACGATGGCCGGACGTTTCACCGGGTGGTGCCCAACTTCGTGGCGCAGGGCGGCTGCCCCCGCGGCGACGGCTCCGGCAGCACCGACTACAACCTGCGCTCCGAGTTCGGCGACCTGCGCTACGGCGAAGGCGCCGTGGGGCTGGCCTCCGCCGGCAAAGACACCGAAAGCTGCCAGTGGTTTATCACCCACGGCCCCACTCCGCACCTGGATGGCCGCTACACCATCTTCGCCCAAGTAGTGCAGGGCCTAGAGGTGGTGCCCAAACTGGCCATCGGCGACAAAATCCTGAAGGTGGAGCTCATCCGCTGATCCGACGACACCTTCAGCAAAAAGCCCCCGCAACACCTGCAGTATCTGGCAGGCATTGTGGGGGATTTTTGCTATAAGACTGGCGGCTATTTGTCGCGGCCGTGCACCTGGGCGGGCGGCGCGGTGGCTTCCACGGCCGAGAAGGTTTCCAGAATCTTGTATGTGTGCGACGCGCCTTTGGCTACCACCCAGGAGTTGCCGGGCTCCAGCACGACCACCTGACCTTCGAGGTGCAGCTCAGCGCGGCCTTTCAGCACGTAGCCCACCGTTTCGTAGGGGCGGGTGGTGGGTTCCTTGGCGTCGCCGGGCTCTTCGTTTTCCCAGAGGCGCATCGAAACCTGTGCGCCGGAAGCCAAGTACTTTTCGCCCTCGGGGCCTTTGGGCGAGTGGGCGGAATCTACTTTGGTGATGGTGGTATCAGCCATACTACAGAAGCAAAAAGGAGAAATTGATAACATAAAGCCAACCAGTAGGCCAGCTAAGTTGGCAAACGCAGGTGCCGGCACGCTGGTTGTCAAGCGGGGCTAACTATAGCCAAAACCTTCCGGACCACACCCGGTTACCCTACCTTGCGGCCGCGGCACCTCGGGCGTCGCGGCTTACTCGTTTTTCTATGTCGTTTTCTTCTGACTCTCCTTTTGTCCGGACGCTGGCGCGGGCGCACCAGCAGGTGGCGGCAGCACTGCCGGGCGCGGCCTTCTGCCAGCTTACCGAGCAGCTGCTGCAGGTGCTGTTCCCGGAACGTGCCCCGCAGCCCCTGCGCCACCCCGATGCCGTAGCTGCCACCCTCACGCAGCTGCAGCATGATCTGGCTGCTTTGCTGTCCCACGTCACTCTACCCGACGCGCCGGCGGCAGTAGCGGCCGCCTGCATGGCCCGCCTGCCCGCCCTGCGCGACCTGCTGCTGCGCGACGCGGCCGCCATTCTGGCCGCCGACCCTGCCGCCCAGGGCCTCGACGAGGTCATTACCACGTATCCGGGTTTCTACGCCATTGCCCTGCACCGCATGGCCCACGCGCTGTACCAGCTGCAGGTGCCCCGGGTGCCACGCCTCATCAGCGAGTACGCCCACCAGCGCACCGGCATCGACATTCACCCGGGCGCCCGTATCGGCACTTCGTTCTGCATCGACCACGGTACGGGCATCGTTATTGGCGAAACGGCCGTTATCGGGGCGCACGTCAAGATTTTTCAGGGCGTCACGCTGGGGGCCCTGAGCGTCACCAAGGCGCTGCAAGGCATCAAGCGCCACCCCACCATCGAAGACCACTCGGTTATTTATGCCGGCGCTACTATTTTAGGCGGCAGCACCGTCATTGGCAGCCATAGCATCATCGGGGGCAATGTGTGGCTTACGGAGAGCGTACCGTCGCATTCGCGCGTATACCACCGGGCCCAGCTGCACGTCACGCGCACCGAAGACCCCACCGCCGACCTCATGTTTTCTATTTAAAAGGCTGCATGGTTGAATGGTTACCTTGTTGGCTGTTCAAAAACCGTCAGCACGACCAACCACTCAGCCATCTAGCCATTAAACCTTTCACCCCATGAAATTCAACTCCATTCTGGATACCATCGGGCGCACGCCGCTGCTGCGCCTCAACAAGCTTTTTGCCCACCGCCCCGACGTGGAAGTGTGGGTGAAGCTGGAGCGCGCCAATCCCGGCGGCAGCATCAAAGACCGGATTGCCCTGAGCATGATCGAGCAGGCTGAGCGCGACGGCATCCTCACGCCCGACTCGCTGATTGTGGAGCCTACGTCCGGCAACACCGGCGTCGGCTTGGCCATGGTAGCCGCCGTGAAAGGCTATAAAATCACGCTGGTGATGCCCGAGTCGATGTCGATTGAGCGCCGCCGCCTGATGGCCGCTTACGGCGCCAACCTGGAGCTGACGCCGCGTGAGAAAGGCATGAAGGGCGCCATCGAGAAGGCCCACGAGCTGGTGCGCGACACGCCCGGCGCCTGGATGCCCATGCAGTTCGACAACCCGGCCAACATCCGCGTGCACGTGGAAACCACGGCCCAGGAAATTCTGGAAGATGCCCCTGAGGGCTTCGACTACTACATTACCGGTGTGGGCACCGGCGGCCACCTCACCGGCGTGGCCGAGGTACTGAAGCCGAAATTCGCCAACCTGAAAGTGTTTGCCGTGGAGCCGGAAGCCTCGCCCGTTATCAGCGGCTGCGCGCCGGGCCCCCACCCCATCCAAGGCATCGGCGCGGGCTTCATCCCCGAAAACCTGCACACCGACGTGCTGGACGGCACCATCCAGATTTCGCAGCAGGAAGCCTTCGATATGGCCCGCCGCGCGGCCCGCGAGGAAGGCATCCTGGTCGGCGTATCGTCGGGAGCTTCCCTGGCTGCCGTGGCCAAGAAGCTCGACGAAGTGCCGCAGGGTGGCCGCATCCTCACCTTCTGCTACGATACCGGCGAGCGGTACCTATCGGTGGAAGGCCTGTTCGTGTAGTCGGGCGCGCTGCAATAAAGAAGCCTCTTCCTTTCGGGAGCGGCTTTTTTATTGGGCAGCAGGTACATCGTCTGGAACTGGCCGTAAAAACAAAAAGCCTGACCTTGCGGTCAGGCTTTTTTGAAACGGGAGTGGAGAATATCGGAGTCGAACCGATGACCTCTTGCATGCCATGCAAGCGCTCTAGCCAGCTGAGCTAATCCCCCGTTTGGTGTGTGCCATCCGCCGGTTGCGTTTGGTTTGACAAAAGTACGGCGCGAATCGGAATGTGCAAGAGGTAGGCTGAAAAAAAACGCTGTTTTTTGAAAATAAAAATGGGCTGGCGCTAGCGCCAGCCCATTTTTTCAACCTAAACCGTTGGCTTAGTTGAAGATATAGCGCACACCCACCTGGGCCTGCCAGCGCGAGCCCAGACCACCGGTTTCGTTGCGGAAAGTCTTGGTGAGCGGCACGCCCGGCGACACTACGGCTGGCGTAGTACCCGAAGCCGGCGTAACGATGCTCGGGTTGGTCAGGTACGGATACGTGAAGTTGGGGCGCCCCTGCTGGTCGTAGCCGGCGAAGGACAACGGGTTCGACACGTTGGCCGTCTGGAAGGTGCCCCAGTTACGGTTGAGCAAGTTGCCGAAGTTGAACACGTCCACGCTCAGCTGCAGGGTGTTCTTGTTTTCGCCGAGGTTGGTGAAGATATCCTGCAGCAACCGCACGTCGAGGCGGTTCTGCCAGGGGCGCACGGCGCCGTTGCGCTCGGCGTACTCACCGCGGCGCTTGCTCAGGTACTTGTCCTGCTCGATGTAGGCGTTCAGGTCGGTCCACTGCTGGGCAGCCGTGTAGGTGCCACCGCCCTGGTTAGCCGGGATGGCAATATCGCGGAGCACAATCTCGCTCTGGTTGCGTGGAATGTACATCAGGTCGTTGCCAGCGCCGCCCGAGCCGTCGCCGTTCATGTCGCCGGCATAAGTGTAGGAGAAGCGGCCGGCCGGAGCGGCCTCAAAGAACATGGAGATGGTGGTACCCAGGTGCTCCAGGTACTCGCGGCGGTACGACAGCGAGGCAATGACGCGGTGCTGCTGCAGGAAGTTGGAGTAGCTCAGCACGTTGTCGTTGGGGTCGCCGGCTACGGGCCGGTCGCGCCAGTTGGTCTGGGCGATGCTGCCGCCGTCGTTCACGGAGCGCGAATCGGTGTAGGTATAGGCGGCGCTGGCGTAGAGGCCATTGCTGAACGACTTCTGCAGATGGCCAGTGAGGGTGTAGGAATAGCCCTTGCTGGTGTTCTTCATCAGGATGGCGTCCGTGATGATGGGGTTAGCCGGCGACACACCGCCCTGGCCGTTGTAGATGCGGTTGTTCTGGATCAGGCCGCTGCCGGTGTACAGGCCGCTGGCGTTGGGCGTACCGAACGTGTAGAAAATCGGCCGGTTATCGGGGCCGTTGGCGCGGCCCACGGGGTTAGGCAGGTTCACGTTTTCGAAGTACACGGCATTCAGGTCACGCGTGTAGAGGGCTTCCAGCGTACCGATGATGCCACCGGGCAGCTCCTGGTCGATGGCCAGGTTGGAGCGCCATACCTGCGGGAACTTGAAGTCGCGGGCGGTTACGGCCAGGTTGTACTGGGTGTTGGGCGCCGCGCCGCTGGGGCGGTAGGCATCCACGTTCGGGTCGAAATAGTTGAGGGCCGTGGGCGCCGAAACCTGGGCACCGCTGCGGGAGAAAGAGCCAAACTGCACGCCGTTGTTGCCGGCTTGGTTGGACAGCCACACAAACGGAATACGGCCGGTGAAAATACCCGTACCGCCGCGCACCTGCGTTTTCTGGTCGTTGTTCACGTCCCAGTTGAAGCCGATACGGGGCGAGAGCAGCACTTTGCGGTCGGGCAGCTTGTCGGTTTCCAGCTTCACGCCGTTGCGGAACGTCAGGTTGGCCGCGTTTTCGTTGCGAGCAATTTCCGAGTAGATGATCGGCAGGTCGCCGCGGATGCCGGCCGTCACCTTCAGGTTGTCGAGCGGGCTCCACTCATCCTGCACGTAGAGGCCCAGCTGGGCTGCTTTCGTCACCGCAAAAGGGAACGAGCCATCGGGCAGGGCCGAGTACGAGAGATTGTAGCGCTGCGGGAAAGCCAGAGTGCCGGTGGTGTTGGCTACGGGCACGCCGGCGGCGTTGCGGGTGTAGCCCAGCGGAGCAGCCGTGGTGCGGGCCGCCGCGTAGAAGTCGTCGAGGCCGTTGAAGGTATAGGCGCCGTAGTAGTTAGGCGAGAAACCGTTGGTGAACTTGTAGAACTCGTTGTAGGTGCCCACCGTCACGTTGTGCTTACCTAGGAAGGCCGTGAAGTTGTCGCCGATCTGGTACACGTCGGAGTTGAGCACGTTGTTGGCCGTGAAGGGCTCGTAGCCAAACGAGGTGTAGTTGTTGGCGGCCGAAACGCCGCCGCCAGCCGCCGTGCGGGTGGTAGCCGTGCCAATGTCAACCAGCGGGAAGCTGCCGCCGCCCAGGCTCTCACGGAAGTCGCGGAAGGCCGAGTAGCCAGCCGTGAGGTTGTTGGCGAAGCGGGTGCTGAACGTGCTGTTCAGCTCGGCAATCACCGAGTTCAGGTTGTTGTTGATGACGTAGTACGACGACGCGAACGGCAGACCGAACTGCGATTGGGAGCGGCCAATGTTGGCGGGCCCGATGGCGCCCGAACCGCTCGGCGGCACGTCGCGGTACGACTTCAGGTAGTTGTACTTCACGCTGAAGCGGTGCTGGTCGCTGATGTTCCAGTCGATTTTGGCCGTGGCCTTGCGGCTGAAGGAGCGCAGGTCGTAGTTTTCGTAGGCGCCGGCATCGTAGCCGTAGTTGTCGCGGAGGAAGTTGCGCAGAATGTCCAGGTCGCGAACCGAAGCGGCCGACGTGGTGGAGTTGCTGCCGGGCGCAGGGGCACCGTCGCGGTTGGCAATGAAGTTGCCGGTCGGCGGGTCGATGCGCTTTTCCTGCTCGGCATTCACGAAGAAGAACAGCTTGTCCTTGATGATGGGGCCGCCGGCCCGGAAGCCGAAGTTCTTGAGGTTGAAGTTGGGGAAGTCGCGCTCGAAGTCGCCCACCTTGCTGCCCACGAAGTCCTGGTTGCGGTAGAAGCCGTAGAGCGAGCCGCTGAACTTGTTGGTGCCACTGCGCGTCACGGCGTTGATGCCAGCGCCCGTAAACGAGCCCTGGCGCACGTCGTAGGGCGCGATGCTCACCTGAATCTGGTCGATGGCGTCCAACGAAATCGGCTGGGCATTGGCCTGGCCGCCTACCGTAGGCGACAAGCCGAAGGAGTTGTTGAAGATGGCGCCGTCGATGGTGATGTTGTTGTAGCCGCCGTTGCGGCCGCCGAAACTCTGGCCGTTAGCCTGGGGCGTGAGGCGGGTGAAGTCGTCGAAGGAACGGCTGATGGTGGGCAGGCGCTCAATCTGCTCGCGCTGCACAGTGGTAGCAGCGCCCGTGCGGCCCGCGTTGATCACCGGATTCTCGCGGCCCGTTACCGTTACGCCGGCCAGCTCAGTGGTGGCTTCGCTCAGGTTGATGTCGAGGCGTAGGTTCTGGCCCAGCGTCAGGAAAATACCTTCCCGGTTGGCATCCTTGTAACCCACAAACGTGATGCGCAGCGTATAGGGGCCACCCACGCGCATGTTCTGGATGTTGTAGCGGCCCTCGGAGTTGGTGGGGGCTACGTACTGCGTGTTGGTAGGCGTGTGCACGGCAATGACGGTGGCACCGGGCAGGCCCGAGCCGCCCTTGTCCGTAATCACGCCGTTCATAGCCGATGAGGTAGTGCCCTGGCTCCAAGCTGCCGGTGCCGAAATCAGCAACAGCAGCAGCAATAAGAAGCTCTGGTAAAAGGTGCGTTTCATAAAAAGCAGTTGGTGAAAACTGTGCAAAATTACCCCATGGCCGCCGACGTTTCGCATTATTAAAATGTTATTAAACTAAATATAGCCAATAATACACATAACTGATTTTCAACAACTAAACCACAAACACCAGATTACGCTCTAGCAGATTAGAGGATAAAAAAAAGAGCGGCCGGAGAATATCTCCGGCCGCTCTTTGCGGTATTCTGTGCTAGACGCTTAGTTGAAGATGTAGCGTACGCCCAGCTGACCCTGCCAACGCGAAGCGAAGGGAGCAAAGTCGTAGCCGCGGTTGCCGTTGGCGGCAAACGTAGCGGGGAACGAGAAGGAAGGACGCACGTTGTTGGCACCCGTCGTTTCCGGACGCAGCAGCTCAACAGCGTTGTTGGGTACCGAGTACTGACGGCCCCAATCCTTGTTGAGCAGATTGCCTACATTCTGGATGTCGAAGCTCACCTGAATGGTATTCTTCTTGTCGCCGGCGGTGAAGTTGAAATCCTGCGCGATGCGGATATCCACCTGATGCGACCAAGGCGTGCGGGCGGCAAAGCGCTCAGCAATCTGGCCGCGGTGGTTGCGCAGGTACGGGTCGTTCTGGATGAAGGCTTCCAACTGCTCGCGGATCTGAGCTACCGTACGCGTATCGGTCGTGCCGCTGGTCACGATGTTGATTTCGTTGGCGTCGCGGGCATCACGAGGGATGTAGATCAGGTCGTTGGTGAAGGCGCCGTCGTTGTTCAGGTCGCGGCCACCCTGGCCGTATACGTAAGCAATCGGAGCACCTGCCAGGCCTTCGTAGATGGCCGAGATGTTGGTAGCCAGTTTGTCGCCAGCATACTTAAAGGTGTAGCCACCGGTCAGCAACACGCGGTGACGCTGGTCGTTGCGCGAGAAGCCCAGCTCCGGGTTGTTAGGATCGTACTGCACTTGGTTGAACTGCCAGTTGGAGAGAGCCGTGCTGCTAGCACCGCTGTTCACCTCTTTCGACATACCATAGGTATAAGCCGCCGACGTGTTCAGACCGTTCGTGAAGTTTTTCTGCAGCTGTACGGTACCGTTGTAGCGGTAGCCTTTGTTGGTGTTGTCGAGCAACAGAACGTTGGTATAGTTCGTGCCATTTACCTGGCGGGCCGTTGGATACGTCGGGCGCTGGTCAGGGCCAATCAGGCGGCCGGTTGGCGCCACCAGGTTGATGTTGCGGTAGTAGATGTCGTTGAGGGTCTTCGAGTAGATACCTTCCAGGGTAGCCACTACGTCGCCGGGCAGGCGGAAGTCAACGGCCAGGTTGGTACGCCATACCTGGGGCAGTTTGAAATCCTTCTCCAGTACGTTGATTTCCGAAGTCCGCACCGGCGAGTAAGGAGCCGTTGAGAAAACAGTTGGAATCTGCGTTGGGTCGGTTACTACGGGCGGGTAGGTGATGTTAGGAGCCGTGCCGATTGGGCGAGCATCCACTGCACCCTGGATCAGGCCGCTGTTGGTGAAGCTGTTGGAAATCCACACGAACGGTACACGACCGGTGAAGATACCCGTACCACCACGCACCTGAATCTGGGCGTCGTTGTTTACGTCCCAGTTGAAACCAGCGCGGGGAGCGAACAGCAACTGGCCGTTCGGCACATTGTCGGTGCGGATGTTAGGACCGAACTGGTCCGTTACACCTTGGTTGAAGCCAGGCTTGTCGAAGAAGAACGGCACATCCAGACGAGCACCCAGCGTCAGACGCAGGTTTTCAGCGGGTGAGTACTGATCCTGCAGATATACACCGAACTGCATAGCGCTGAACTTGGCTTCGCCGTTATCGGCGCGGGCGTAGGCAGCCTGCAGGCGGTTTACGCGGGGCGTAGCAGCCGTGAAGTCAGCCAGCGTGTTGAACTGGTAGTAGCCCACCCCGTTGTTGATGAACAGGTTGCGAAACTTGAAGAACTCGTTGTGCGTGCCCAGCGTGAAGGTGTGCTTGCCAACGGCGCGGGTTACGTTGTCGGTGAGTTCGAGGATATCTTGGTCAAGCTCGTTGAAACCCGAGCTACGCTCCGTACCGAAAGTATAGCGGTTGCCTGCTTCAGTAATTTCGAAGGTCGGGAACAGTGAGCCGGGTACGTCACGGGTGTCGCGGATACGCGAGTAACTGAGCAGCAACTTGTTGGAAGTAGCGCCGAAACGGCTGTTGAGTTCCGCTACCGTGCTGTTCGTTACGTTGTTGAATTTGTAGGCATTGCTACCAAAACGCATTTGCGTCGACGAACGAGTGATGTTGTCGTCGAAGGCATCAATGAAGTTGTGGCGTACCGTAAGCTGGTGGTTGTCGGAAAGGTTGAAGTCCAGACGACCGAAGATTTTGGTGCTTTCCGTGCGGCGCGTGAGGTTACCGAAGTCGCCCACGTTATAGCCGTAGCGCTCAGCAGCAGTAGCAGCAATGGTGTTGATAACGTTCAGGTCGATGCGCGAATCGGAAGCACCGGGCACGAAGCCCAGGGGCTCGTTGCGGCGGCTGATTTCAGCGTTGGCAAAGAAGAACACCTTGTCGCGCACGATGGCGCCACCTACGCGGGCACCAGTCTGGTAGTTGTAGAAGTCGGCCGCTTTGGTGCGGGGCTCCGTGATGCTTTTGCCTACGATGCGCTGGTTGCGGCCGAAGCCGTAGATCGAAGCCGAAATGTCGTTGGTACCGGAACGCGTTACAGCGTTTACGCCACCGCCGGTGAAGTTACCCAGCGTTACGTCATAAGGCGCAACTACTACCTGGATTTCCTGTACAGCGTCCAGCGAGATTGGCTGCGTGCCCGACTGGCCACCGGGCGTACCCGTAGGAGCCAGACCGAATACGTCGTTGTTCACGGCGCCGTCGATGGTGATGTTGTTGTAGCGGTTGTTGGAGCCACCGATAGAGCTGCTACCGCCACCGTTCGACTGCGGCGACACGCGCACGAAGTCCTGCAGGCTGCGGTTCAGCGTGGGCAGACGCTGGATCTGCTCGCGCGAAATGGTGGTTTCAGCACCCGTGCGGCCTGCGCTGATTACGCGGTCCTGGGTACCGGTCACCGTTACGCCGGCCAGTTCAGTGGTGGCTTCGCTCAGGTTGATGTCGAGACGCAGGTTCTGGCCCAGCGTCAGGAAGATACCTTCCCGGTTTGCATCCTTGTAGCCCACGAACGTGATGCGAACCGAATACGGCCCACCCACGCGCATGTTCTGGATGTTGTAGCGGCCCTCGGAGTTAGTAGGCGCTACGTACTGCGTGTTGGTAGGCGTGTGCACGGCAATAACCGTAGCGCCGGGCAAGCCCGAGCCTTCTTTGTCCGTGATAACCCCGTTCATGGCGGAGGTAGTGGCACCCTGGCTCCAACCAGTGCGTGCCGACAGCAGCGTCAGCAACAGCACCAGAAGATGGAGTAAACGTTGGTGTTTCATAAAAGGGGGTATTGGTGAGAAAAGAGGGGAGCTTCTTAAATCCGGCGCAAAAGTACGGTTATAACCACCAAAATCCCATTGTAGAATTGTTATGATTCGTAACCCGGGAAAAAGTTCGTTCTGCTACACAAAGGTAGTTGGGAATTTCTACAATACGGGCCGTACTGCTTTGATGTAGCGGCTTAAGTAGTAGTCGGTTTCCAGACTGTTTTCCACAACTCCTGACGAACTGGATGCGTGAATAAATTGCACGCCTTCCGGCGTGGCTTCCGTCACCAGACCCACGTGCGTGATGGTGCTGCTGCCCGGCGAGGCTCCGAAAAATACCAAATCCCCGGCCTTAAGATCCTGCGGCCTCACGGGGGTACCCCAGATGGCCTGCTCGTTGCTGGAACGCGGAATGGCCACATCAATGGCGGCAAAGGCATTGTAGAGCAGGCCCGAGCAGTCCATGCCCAGGCGCGAGGTGCCGCCGTACTTATAAGGAGTGCCCTGAAAAGAGCGGGCCGTTTCGATGACCGTGACGATGGCGCGGCTGGCATTGGCCGGCGTGCTGCGGTGCTTGGTCACGATTTTGGCTTTGCCGGAAGGCGTGGTAGCCTTGGACTTGGATTTGGCCATCGGCCGGCCGCCACGGCGGCGTTCCTCGGCCTTGATGCGGGCCATGTCGCGGGCCGAGTGGTAGCGGCCGTTGCGGTAGTTTACTTTCTTGGGGGCGCTGCAGCCGGCCAGCCAGCCTACCAGCGCCATCATCAACAGTGGCCACCAAACGCGTCTGTGCGTCGTATACTGTACCTTCGTTCCAGGGTCCCGCATTGGGTCAAAGATAGGCAAAACAGCCATTTGGCGTTTCTATATATGGATTTCAACTCCCTCACCCCCGAGCTGCTCGTCGCCTTCGAGGCCATCGTGGGCCCGCAGCACGTGCTCACGGCCCAGCGCGCCGAAGCTGCCGCCACCGCCGACACCTACGCCGACTACGGCCGCGACCATACCGAGGACCTGCACTTCGCCCCCGACGTGGTGCTGCGCCCCGCTAACGCCGAAGAAATCAGTCAGATTGTGCGCCTCTGCCACCAGCACCGGATTCCGGTGACGCCGCGCGGCGCCGGCACGGGCCTGAGCGGGGGCGCGCTGCCCATCCACCACGGCGTGGTGCTGAGCACCGAGCGCCTCAACCAGATCATCCAGATTGATGAGCGCAACCTGCAGGCGACCGTGGAGCCGGGCGTGGTGAATGAGGCGTTTCAGCAAGCGGTGCAAGCCGTGGGGCTGTTCTATCCGCCCGACCCGGCCAGCAAGGGCAGCTGCTTTCTGGGCGGCAACCTGGCCCACAGCAGCGGCGGCCCCAAAGCCGTAAAATACGGCACCACCCGCGACTACGTGCTGAACCTGCAGGTGGTGCTGCCCACCGGCGACATCATCTGGACTGCTGCCAACACGCTCAAAAATTCCACCGGCTACAACCTCACCCAGCTCATGGTGGGCTCGGAAGGCACGCTGGGCATCATCACCAAAGTGGTGTTCCGCCTCCTCCCCTACCCCAAGCACAACATTCTGATGCTAGTGCCTTTCCGGCAGGTGACGCAGGCGGCCGAGGCCGTATCGGCGGTGTTCCGGGCGGGCATCATCCCGTCGGGTATGGAGTTTATGGAGCGCGAGGCCATTGCCTGGTCGTCGGAGTACCTGAAGATTCCGCTCACGCTGCCCGACGACATTGCGGCCCATCTGCTCATCGAGCTGGACGGGCAGGACCTGGACGAGCTCTATAAGGAGGCCGAGCAGGTATATGGTGTGCTGGAAAACTACGACGTAGACGAAATTCTGCTGGCCGACAACGCCACCCAGAAAGACGAGCTCTGGCGCATCCGGCGCAACATCGGCAACTCGGTGCGTTACAACTCGGTGTATAAGGAGGAAGACACGGTAGTGCCCCGCGCTGAACTGCCCACGCTGCTGAGTGGCGTCAAGGAAATTGGGGCGCGCTACGGCTTCAAGAGCGTCTGCTACGGCCACGCCGGCGACGGCAACCTGCACGTCAACATCATCCGCGGCGACCTGGATGACGAAATGTGGAACGTGGGTCTGCGCCAGCCTATCACCGAAATCTTCGAGCTGTGCGTGAAGCTGGGCGGCACCATCTCCGGCGAGCATGGCATCGGGCTGGTGCAGAAAGGCTACATCGGCATTGCCCTGCCCGACACCAACCTGGAGCTGATGCGCGGCATCAAGCGCGTGTTCGACCCCCACGGCATTCTGAACCCGGGCAAAATCTTCTAATCACGGATTTTTCCGGATTGGGCGGATTCATCGGATTTTGTGGACGATTACTTGTACCGCGAAGTTCCACTTCGCGAAACGCTGGGGCCGTTGGGGTTACTCACAAACGGTGCAGGCGCTTCGCGAAGTGGAACTTCGCGGTACGGCTTTTATAGCGCGTTCAGTGCTTCGTCCAGCTGTCGGAACAGTTCCTGGTTGCCGTCCTGCTTGTAGGCGCTCAGGGCTGTTTCGAAGCCGGACAGGTCGTAGAGAAACGCTTTCAGGTTGTCGGGAGTCAGGGTTTCGAAGTGGCGGCCGTAGCCTAGCTTTTGTACCTGGGCGGCGTTGAGGAACTGCTCGAACTGTGCGGGGATGGGCACGGCGCAGATGGGCTTGTGCAGGTACACCGCTTCGCTGATCAGTGAAAAGCCGCCGTTGGTGACGACGGCGCGGGCCGAGGCCAGGTCTTCGATGAAGCCCTGCTCGCTGAAGGCCTTGAGCTGCACGTTGCCGTGGTGCTCCTCTTTGTTGAAGCCGTACACTCGAAACTCCTGCCCCGGCAGCGCCTGCAGCAGCGGAACCAGCCCCTGCTGCGTGGTGGCCGACTGGTACACCAGCACGTGTGAGCCAGTCGTGGGGCGCGCCGCCAGAATCTCTGGCCGGATGATAGGCGGCACCAGCGTGGTGGCCGGCCGCACCACCGGCAGCGGGAAAAACGTACTGACAAAGTAATGGTGGCTGCGCGGCAGCTTGGCCCGCACAATCCCGCGGGCGACTTCAAAGTTGCCCCTCTCTTCAGCCGGCACCGCCACATCCAGCCGTGCCCGACTGATAATCTGCATATTGTCGATGCTGATGACCGGCAGTTGCTTCCAGCGGGCAAACAGGTAGCTGAACGACTCGAAGTCGGAAATCACGCAGTCAAACTGTTCGGCGCCGGGCAGGTTGCGGTAGCGGCGGAAGTTGGTGAGCAGGCTCTCGGGGGCGGTGCGTAGAGTGAGGGCGGCGGTGCGGGCTTTGCTCACCACCACATCCTTATAGGCCAGATGAAAGCCCCGGATTTCGTGCACTCGGCCCGGAAACGTGCGCGCCAGCAGCTGGTACGCCCGGCTGCTGCTCACCACGCTCACCTCGTGCCCCTGCGCCAGCAGATGCGCAATTATCACCTTGCTGCGGGTGGCGTGGCCCATTCCCTCGCCGGGCACTCCGTATAGTATGTTCATCGGGTAGTCAGTAAATGCGGGCTAAAAATGAAGAATTAACGCCTGACCCTGCGCCAACGGCACGCTTTTGCCCCATAAATCGGGTCGGCGGCGCATCAGCCTACATGCAAAACGCTCTGCCAGTCGGCAGAGCGTTTTGCATTTCAGACAAACTGAATAGTAACAACTTGTAAAAACAAGCTACTCACATTGAGGACAGTGAAAACTAAAGCTAGTTCCCCTCCTTGGAGAGGGGCTAGGGGTGGTTGATGGCCGAAAGAACAGTTTTAAAACTAGCTCTAGTACCGTTCTGACGCAAGGTCAACCACCCCTAACCCCTCCTTTCCAAGGAGGGGAAATAGCTCGCTAGCCCCAGTTGAGCTACTTCAGCAGCACCAGCTTCTGGGTCTGGGTGAAATCAGGCGTCTGCAGCTTCACCAGGTACAGGCCGGCGGCCAGGCCGGTGGTGGGCAGCTCCAGCGTGTGGGTGCCGCCGGCGTAGCGCTGGCCCTGGGCCGGCTGGCGCACCACGCGGCCCTGCGCATCGGTCAGCAGCACCGTCACGGCCGTGGCTTCGGGCAAGCTGAAGCCGATAGTCACCGCGACGGCTGCGGCCGGATTGGGGTACACCGGATACAGCCGCGCCTCGGGCCGACGCAGCAGCTCCTGCGCCGACTGGTTGCTGAGCACGATGTTCTCGTCGCCGGGGCGGTAGGGCACCACGTCGAGGTAGGCCAGCAGCATTTCGGCCGTGGTTTGTTCGCCCCACTGCACGGTCTGGGGCGGCGAGAACGGGTTGCGGGGGTTGTTGGCGGTGTTGTCGTAGGTGGCGTCGGCCATGAGGCGCGAGCCGGCCGGGATTTTCAGCAGGCGCGGGAAGCGGTAGGCGCCCTGCCAGTTGAAGTCCCAGTCGTTGATCTTGATGATGCGGATGGTGTCGCCGGAAGGCTTCACGGCCCAAATGCGCCACTTCTTGCCTAGCAAATGCGCGTGGGGCAGCACGCTCACCAGGCTCACATCCACGGGCACCTGCAGCTCGGCGTGGAAAGTTTTCACCTGCCCGGCCGGGATGACGAATGGCCCGTTGGTGAGGTTAAGCGGCGACAACGGAAACGTCTGGACGTAGCGCTGCACCGGCTGGCGGCTGAAAAACACGTTCACCACCGACGAGTCGGTTTGAGTGAGGGCCGTGGGGCCGTAGTGCACCTGCACCAGGATGCTGGCGTTGCGGGGCAGCTTTTTGCCCAGCCCGTTGGGGAAATAGCGGGCCGTGGCGCCCGGCACCCAGCCGGCCCAGTTCTCCTCAGTAGCCGAAAAGCCGAAGCCCCCGAAGCGCGTGTAGCCGTAGCCGGGGTCCTGCGCATCCAGGGCCTGGGCCCGCTGCGTGGTGTCCATCCCGATGATGGCGTGGTGGGTGATGCGCTTGTTGCCGGCCCGGAACTCCACAGCCGCCACGTCGCGGCCGGCGGGCAGGCGGGTGGGCAGCACAAACACCCGGTACAAATCCTGCAGGTTGCCTTGGTGGGTGAACTTCTGGGCCATCGGCACCACCAGGTCGGGCGTACCCAGCTGTGAGCCGGCCGGGAACGTGGGCAGCGCCGGCTCCAGGGCCGGGTTGCCGCGGGCCATGCCGCCATCCACCCACTCCCGGATTTTCTGGATTTCCGAGTCGGTGAGCGTGTTTTCGTCGAGGAAGTGCGAGTAGTTGGGGTCTGCTTTCCAGGGCGGCATGTACCGGATGCCGGTCACGAACTTGATGGTAGGCGCGTGGCTGACCACGTCCTGGTAGCTGGCCAGCGGAAACGGCGCCACCTCGCCGGTGCGGTGGCAGGACGTGCAGTGCTGGTAGATGATGGGCGCAATATGCTCGCTGAACGTGAGCTGAGGCTGCTGGGCCAGCGCCGGGCCGGCGAGCAGCAGCAGCGCAAGGCGTACAAGGTGTTTCATCGGGACGGGTAGGATTTCAGATAGGCACAAGTTTCAAAATCAGGTTCAGCGGCTGCCCAAGGCCGTAGCCACAAAGCAGCCCACGGCCTCGGTGCGCGGTACCGGCACCGGCTGGCGGGCTACAATGGCGGCCAGCGCGTCGCGCAGCTCGTGGTGCTGCACCACGGTGCGGCGCTGGCCCAGACTGGCGTAGGCATCATCAATACGGCCCTGGTAGAGCACGGTGGCGTCGTCGGGGGCCAGCACCACCACTTCGGGCGTGATACGGGCGCCCAGGCGGCGCGTGAACTGCTGGCCGGCATCGAGGCGCAGCGGAAACGGCAGCGGGTACTGCTTCTGGAACAGCAATACATCGGCCGGGCGCATCTGCGGGGCCGGAAACACGCCCACAAACCGCACGCCGCGCGGCGCATAGGTTGTGTGCAGAGCCCGCAGCGTGGGTGTAGCGTTCTGGCTGATGGGGCAGGTGTCGGCCAGAAACACGTAGACCGTGGCCACCGGCGAAGGCGACCCGCCGGCCCGCAGCACCGGTGGCAGCAACAGCAGCAGAAGGATGAGTAGGAGTCGGGGCATAGGCGGCAGGCCGAAAGGCGGCATCAAATTAACTGAGGCTCAACCTGCCAATGGGTTTAACCGGCAGTGCTTTCGTCAGGGAAGATACCACGGGCTGCGCGTTTTCGTTCCGGCTGCGGGCGGGCGGCGCCCGGCTTATTTTGGCGGAAGGCAGGCAGAGCACCCCGCATGTTCCTAACTTTCGGCCCGGTTTTGGCCGTTGCGCCGCCGCTTCTCTCCCTTTCTGCTCTTTGCCTCTCTCCGCCCGCGTATGAACCGCTCCGTCTTTTCCCGTCCTGCCCTGGCCCTGGCGGCCGCCACGTCGCTGCTGGCCGGCGCCTGCTCGGCCCCGCGCAACATCGTCAGCACCGGCAAGGTGACGCCGCGCGGCGAGTTCCGGGGCGGCGGCAACGTGTCGTTCAACATTGCCTCCGAAACCATCAGCCAGACCGGCGCCACACTGAAATCGGCCGCCGAAGCCGTTGGCAACAAAGACACCGTCGGCTACTCCCGCACCATCGACAACCTGCAGCTGGCGGCCCTGGCCTACACCCTCGACCCGCTGCGCGCCTCCCCCGACCTCTACCTGCGCTATGGCATCTACGACCGGTTCGACGTGGGCTACAAGTACGCGTTCGGCTCACACGTCTTCGACGCCATGTACCAGTTTATGGGCCCCACCGGCACGCCCGAGCGGCCCCAGGGCGCGGCCGGTGCCACCTACGGCAGCATCGGACTGCAGTTTGCCACCCAGCGCGCCAAGCTCCCAAGCATCCCCTACCTGAGTACCATCTCCGACGCCCTGGGCTTCAGCGCCTCGCGCAAAGACCTGATTGTGCCGCTGGTCGTCAGCCATTCCTTCGGGCCGGAAGAGGAAATCGGGGCGTTTTCCTACGGGCTGGTGTACTCGCGCTCCTTTCTGCGCTACGGGTTCGAAAACCAGAAAGTGTATACGCCGGGCGGCAAGGTACCCAGCCTGCCCGAGCAGCGCGTGAGCTACAATTCGTTCGGGGCCTTTGCCAGCGCCAAAGTGGGATACCGCTACGTGTACTTTTTGCCGTCGGTGGGCGTGTACTACCAGAACTACGGCACCTACCGGTTGCTCAACAACGCCACTGGCAAGCTCAGCGGCTTCACATTCGTGCCCAGCGTGGGCGTGCAGTTCCGCGTGCCCAACAGCCGCCGGTAGCGGCAACGTGGCCCATGCAAACGGCCCGGTAGTTTGTAGCTACCGGGCCGTTTGCATGAGCCGTGAACGATGTAGAGACGCAATATTTTGCGTCTCGTCGTTGCTGATGTTGTTTGAACCGCACAAGCAAGACCGTTCAACGACGAGACGCAAAATATTGCGTCTCTACATCGTTCTTACAGCTTCCTGCTGTGAAACAGTGGGCTACTGTGGCGCGCGGCGCTTGTTTTTCAGCCACGACGCCAGCAGCGGCACCCCAAAGATGGCCACTGTCAGCACGGTCAGGCCGGCGTCGGCGGCTTCGCTGCTCAGGAAGTGACTGAAGGCAGAATCAGGCTGAAAGTGCTCCACCAACGACAGCAGCAGTTTCAGGCCCAACAGCCCGATAACCACGAAGGCGGCCGTTTCGAGGAACGGGTATTTGGCCATCAGCAGCACAAACGCCTGCGCCACCAGCCGCATGGCCAGAATGCCAATAAACACACCGGTACAAATCAGGATCAGGTTGTCGGTGAAGGCCACCACGGCAAACACGTTATCGATGGAAAAGGCCAAGTCCATCAGCTCAATCAGGGCCACCGTGGCCCAGAACGGCCCCAGCAGCCCCAGCGTGTAGCGGTACACCAGGCTCTTACGCTTGTCGGGGCCGTCGTCATCCTCAGATGCCGCGTGGCCCCGGAAATGGTCGTAGGCCAGGTAGAGCAGGTAGAGGCCGCCGAGTGGCTTGAGGTACCAGAACTCAATCAGGAACGAGGCAAACAGGATGCACACGCCCCGAAACACGTAGGCCCCGATGATGCCGTAGCGCAGGGCCTTCTGGCGCTGCTCCTTGGGCAGGTCGCCGACCATGGTGGCCAGCACGGCCGCGTTGTCAACGGAAAGCAGGCTTTCGATGATGACCAGATTGCCCACGATGGCCAGCGCGGCCAGGGGATTGTCGAGGATTTGCTGCAGGTGTACGTTCATGCCGGTTGGGCAAGATAACGACTCCGGCCAAAGCCGGGTTTCGGCCGCGCCATCCGGCAGCCCGGCCGCGGCCCTGCGTCCGACGGATATGGGCTTTGGCGAGCCAATGGGGCAGATAATCCGGCAGACGCTACAGCGCAGTCACTTAGCGCTCAGGGCCGGAGAAACCACTAAACCTGTGTATCTTGTCCGCCCTGCTCCAGAAAATTCCCCAATTATGCTTGAATTTCTCCTCAACGACCAGCCCATCCGCACCCATGAGGCCCCGGCCAGCGCCTTGCTCGATTTCGTGCGCTACCATGAGCAGCTGAAGGGCACCAAAATCGGCTGCCGCGAGGGCGACTGCGGCGCCTGCACCGTGCTGGTCGGCGAGCTGAGCGCCGACGGCCAGACGGTAAACTACCAGAGCATGACCAGCTGCCTCACGCCGCTGGGCAACGCCGCCGGCAAGCACATCGTGACGGTGGAAGGCATCAACGCAGCCGGCAGCCAGCTCACACCGGTGCAGCAGGCCATTGTGGACGAAGGCGGCTCGCAGTGCGGCTTCTGCACGGTGGGCTTCGTGATGTCGCTAACCGGCCACAGCCTGAGCAGCACGCTGGCCACCGAGAAAAGCACCATCGCGGCCATCGACGGCAACATTTGCCGCTGCACGGGCTACAAGAGCCTGGAGCGCGCCGCCGCCAAGCTCACCGCCGAGCTGGAACAGCGCCCGACCGAAAACGCCCTGGCCTGGCTCAGCGAGAAGCAGTTTGTGCCCGGCTACTTTGCCGAAATCCCGGCCCAACTCGCCAAGCTACGCTCCGTTGAAGCCAATGCGTCGGCAGATTCTAATGCGTCGGCAGATTCTTCAGCAGCAATAGCAGCTTCGGCTACCGCCCACGCCAACGGCGGCAGCTCGGTTTCGACCTCACCCAACGGCCACGCCCAAAACCAGAACGACCACGGCCACGAAGGCAGCACCAAACCATTTACCCACGCCCTGCTGGGCGGCGGCACCGATTTGCTGGTGCAGCGCCTCGAAGAGCTGCGCGAGCAGCCCGGCGTGCGGCTGATTTTCGACCAGCCCGGCCGGCGCGGCATCCGCCACGAAACCACCGGCCGCGTGGTGCTGGGCGCCGCCACCACCGCCAGCAAGCTGCTCGAATCGGAGCTGCTGCGCGGGCTGCTGCCGCGGCTGCCGCAGTACCTGAAGCTGGTGAGCAGCACGCCCATCCGCAACATGGGCACGGTAGCCGGCAACTTCATTAACGGCTCGCCCATCGGCGACCTCACCATCATGTTCCTGGCCCTGGGCGCGTCCGTCACGCTGCTCGACGCGGCCGGCCACACCCGCGATCTGGCCCTGCCCGACCTCTACCTGGGCTACAAAAGGCTGGCGAAAGCCCCCGACGAGCAGGTGACCGAAATCAGCTTCCCCACCCCGCTGGCCAGCGACTTCTTCCACTTCGAGAAAGTCTCCAAACGCACCCACCTCGACATTGCCAGCGTGAACTCCGCCGCCTGGCTGCGGGTCGACAACGGCATCATCCAGGCGGCCCGCATCTCGGCCGGCGGCGTGGGGCCGGTGCCGCTGCTGCTGGCCCGCACCAGCGAGTTTCTGCAGGGCCACGAGCTGTCGGCCGAAACCCTAACCGCCGCCAACGCCGTGATGCAGGAAGAAATCAGCCCGATTTCCGACGTGCGCGGCACCGCCGACTACAAGCGCCTGCTGCTGCGCCAGCTGCTGTGGGCGCATTTCCTGGAATTTGCGCCGGAGCTGGCGGTGGATGAATTGATTTAGAACGTCATGCAGAGCGCAGCGAAGCATCTCGCGTGCCGCAGTAATCAAGATTGTTTTTCGATTGAATTAGTTGCGCTGGCGAGATGCTTCGCTGCGCTCTGCATGACGTTCTTCTGGAACGACGCCCAAGAGCCCAAGCTATGAACCACCTCGACCCCAACCGCCACGTGCGCGGCGAATCGCAGTACCTCGACGACGTGCCCGTGCAGCAGAGCACGCTCTACGCAGCCGTGTTTGAAAGCCCGCTGGCCCACGGCGTGCTCCGCAGCCTCGATTTCAGCGCCGCGCTGACGGCGCCCGGCGTGGCCCGCGTGCTCACGGCGGCCGACATTCCCGGCATCAACCAGATTGGCGGCATCGTGGCCGATGAGCCGCTGCTGGCCGAGGGGCACGTGCATTTCCGGGGGCAGCCGGTGGCGCTGGTGCTGGCCCGCACCGAGGCGCAGGCCCACGCCGCCCTCAAGCTCATCAAGGTCGAAATCGACCCGCTACCCATCATCACCGACCCGCGGGTGGCGGCCGCACAGGGCGAATTAATTGTACCGCCGCGCACCTTCAAAATCGGCGATTCGGCGGCGGCCTGGGCTTCGTGCGCGCACGTGTTCGAGGGCGTGGCCGAGAGCGGCGGGCAGGAGCATCTGTACATCGAAACGCAGGGCGCCTACGCCTTCCCCACCGAAATGGGCGGCGTGCGCATGATTTCCTCCACGCAGGGGCCCACGGCCGTGCAGCGCCACACGGCCCACGTGCTGGGCCTGGGCATGCATCAGGTGGAAGTGGACGTGACGCGCCTCGGCGGCGGTTTCGGCGGCAAGGAAGACCAGGCCACGCCCTGGGGCGCGCTGGCCGCGCTGGGCGCCTTCGTCACCAAAAAGCCGGTGAAGCTAGTGCTCGACCGCATGGCCGACATGCGCATGACCGGCAAGCGCCACCCCTACTCGTCCGATTTCAAAATCGGCTTCGATAAGGACCTCAAAATCGTGGCCTACGAAGTCACCTTCTACCAGAACGCGGGCGCTGCCGCCGACCTCTCGCCGGCCGTGATGGAGCGCACGCTCTTCCACGCCACCAACGCTTATTTTGTGCCTAACGTGACGGCCACGGCCTTTTCGTGCCGCACCAACCTGCCGCCGAATACGGCTTTCCGGGGCTTCGGCGGGCCGCAGGGCATGTTCGTGATGGAGTCGGCCCTGGCCAAGGCGGCCGAGGAGCTGGGCCTGCCCACCTACGAGTTGCAGCGGCGCAACCTGCTGCGCGAGGGCGACCTGTTCTCGTACCGGCAGGCGGCCGAAATGTGCCACGCCGAGCAGGCCTGGGACACGGCCGCCCGCGAGTTCGACCTGGCCGGCATGCGGGCCGAAGTTGAGCAGTTCAACCAAACCAATAAACTGAAGAAGAAGGGCTTCGCGGTGATGCCCATCTGCTTCGGCATCTCGTTCACCAAAACGCCCATGAACCAGACGCGGGCGCTGGTGCACATCTATTCCGACGGCTCGGTGGGCATCAGCACGGGCGCGGTGGAGATGGGCCAGGGCGTGAACACGAAAATCGCGCAGGTGGCGGCCCGCACGCTGGGTATTTCGATTTCACGCATCAAAATCGAAACCACCAATACCACCCGGGTGGCCAACACCTCGCCCAGCGCCGCCAGCGCCACCGCCGACCTCAACGGCAAGGCCACCGAAATGGCTTGCGCCGCCCTGCGCAAGCGCCTGCTGGAGCACGCCAGCACCGAGTACACGCTCAACTACGAGGGCCTCGAAATCCACGACGAGCAGGTACTGGCCGCCGGCGTGCCCGCCGATACCAACTGGGAGAAGCTGGTGTCGTCGGCATTCTGGAAGCGCGTGGCCCTCACCGAAAACGCCCACTACGCCACCCCCGACCTGCATTTCGACGCCACCGTGAACCAGGGCCACCCCTTCGCCTACCACGTGTACGGCACGGCCCTCACCAGCGTGACGGTGGACTGCCTGCGCGGCACCTACACCGTGGATGCCCTGCGCATTGCTCACGATTTCGGCCAGAGCTTCAACGAAGTCATCGACCGGGGCCAGATTGAGGGCGGCGCGGTGCAGGGCATCGGCTGGATGACCATGGAAGAAGTGGCCTACAACGCCGAGGGCCGCATGCTCAGCAACTCCCTGAACAGCTACAAGATACCCGACATCTACGCCGCCCCCCGGGTTCTCGACGTGCATTTCCTCGACACGCCGGGCCACCCCAAGGCCATCCTGCGCTCCAAGGCCGTGGGCGAGCCACCGCTCATGTACGGCATCGGCACCTACTTCGCCCTGCGCGACGCGGTGCGGGCCTTCCAGGGGCATACGGCGCTGCCGTTTTCGGCTCCGATGACGCCGGAAAAGGTGCTGCTTTCTCTTTATCCTGACTCCGAATCTGTTCCGGCTTGGAAATCCAGCTCCGCAACCACCTCCGTGGCCTCGTAATCTACGCGGCCGGCGACACGGCCGCGGCGCTGCTGCTGCACCAGTTTTCCTGGGGCCGGCTGGGCGGCATGGCGCTGGTGGGCGGCACGCTCTACTCGCTGGAAGTGCCGGCCTACTTCCGCTGGATCGACCGGCAGGTGCCGCCCGCGCCCGGTTTGCGGCGCCGGCTGACGCGGGCGGCTTTGTCGCTGCTCTACTTCAACCCGCTCTGGATTGCTCGTCACCTGCTGTTTATCAAGCTGTTTTCGGGGCTGTGGCAGGAGGTGTCGTGGGGGCTACTGGCGGTGGCAGGCCGGTCGTTTCTGCTCAATATTCCGGTGTCGTTTACGGCTAATTACCTGATTCAGAACCACGTTTCAGCCCGCTGGCGCTTTGTGGCCAGCGCCCTGTTTTCGGGGCTGATGGCTGTGTACTACGCCCTGAGCGCCGTGTGGCTGACGTAGTGGTTGTTCCTTTCCGTTCCGACGGCGGCAGCACTACCTTTCTAGCATTCCTCTTCCAGTGGCTTACCTCGATTATCCGTCGCCCATTTCTCACCCCAACTCGCCGCGCGACCTGCCCGTGTGGGAGCACGCCACGGCCAGTCTGCGGGCGGGAGTGCCGGTGGCGCTGCTGTGCGTAGTGCGCAGTGAGGGCTCCAGCCCCGGCCGGCAGGGCTTCAAGTTGAGTTTGACGGCCACCGAAACGGTGGGTTCCATTGGCGGCGGCATCATGGAGCACAAGCTAGTGGAGCTGATGCGGACCCGCCTGCAGCGCGGCCCCCACGCTCCCGAAATCCGGCGGCAGGTGCACCGCGCCCACTCCCCCACCGACCGCTCGGGCATGATCTGCTCGGGCGAGCAGGAGATTCTGCTGCTGCCACTGCTCCCGTCGGATCTGGCTGCCGCGGAGGCCTGCGGGCAGTGCCTGCGCCACACCGGCAGCGCCGCCTGGGAGGCATCGGCCGGCACCAGGCTGCGCCTGCTGCCAGCCCCCACCGACACGCACTACCACCCCGGCCCCGACTGGCACTACGTGGAGCGCCTCGGCTTCCGCGACCAGCTCACCATCGTGGGCGGCGGGCACGTGGCGCTGGCTTTGTCGCGGGTGATGAGCACGCTGGATTTCGGCCTGACGGTGCTCGACGACCGGCCTGAGCTGCCCACCCAGCTCCGCAACCACTACGCCCACCACCGCCGCACGGTGCCCTACGAGCAGCTGGCCCACGAAGTGCCGACCGGCCCGCACCAGTACGTCGTGATTATGACCGTGGGCTACCGCACCGATGCCGTGGCCGTGCGCCAGCTGCTGCACCACCCGGTGCGCTACCTGGGCCTGATGGGCAGCACCGCCAAAATAGCGCATCTGCTCCAGGAGTTGCGCGCCGCCGGCCTCGACGAAGCAGCGCTCAACCGCATCCACGCCCCCATCGGCCTGCCCATCCACAGCCGCACCCCCGAGGAAATAGCCATCAGCGTAGCCGCCGAGCTGATTCGGGTGCGGAATGGTGGATGAGGTGATGAGGTGATGAGGTGACAGGTAACGAAAGAACGTCATTCCGAGCGGAGCGAGGAATCTCGCTAGTGTGGTAACTGATTCTACCACACTAGCGAGATTCCTCGCTCTGCTCGGAATGACGTTCTATTGGGAATGACGTTCTACTGGGAACGACATTCTTATCTATCGTTTTCGACCTTAGTTTTCCGTCATCTGGCTGCCTTCGAGGTAGCCTTCGGTGAAGACGCGGTACTGGTCGAAGATGGAGCGGACGGAGCGGCGCAGCACCAGCTCGCCCTGCGGGCCTTTGGGCACCGTGACGCCCGAGGCGTAGCCGTTCCAGACGGCGCGGTTGGTGCGGTTGTCGATGAGGGTGATGAGCAGCGTGCCCTCGGCCAGCAGAATACGCTGGGGCTGGTAGCCCTGGCGGTTGTCCGGAGGCGTTTCCTCGTCTTCCACCTTCTCTTCCTTCACCCAGCGGCCGATGTCTTCCTGCAGATAGCCCCGAAATTTCATGTCGCCTTCAAACACCCGGAAGTTCACCAGCAGGTCGGGGCGGCGCTTGTTGGACTTGTAGCCCTGCACCTTCAGGCGCGTCCGGATGGCGTCGCGGACGGCTTCGCCCAGCTTGCTGGAATCGGCAGCCAGCCCTTCGCCGGTCACGAACTCGTAGGTGCGGTAGCGGCGGAAGTTGCCGGTGTAGCTGTAGTCGGAATCGATGCGGGCCTGGCGGGCGGCAAAGCAGCCGGAAAGCGCCATGGCCAAGCCCATACCTAGTAGCGTAAGAGTTGGTTTCATGCGTAACAGTGAAATGGGGTGACACCATCTTCAAGTTACGAAACTCCGGGCGGGTTAGCGCCTGACAATCAGCCGAAAGCAGCCGTACAAAATTTTGGCATAGCCTCAGCGGCTCAACTGCAGCACCGGCGTCTGGGCAGAGTACACTGTGCCATCGGACAGCCGGTAACGCACCACAAACTGCTGGGGGCCGGGCGCGGCGGGCGGCACCCGCAGCTGCAGTTGCGGCTCGGCACTGCGGCTGGCGCGCGCCGGCAGCGGCTGGCCGGTGTCGGCTTCCAGCAACAGGTCGTTGAGGGAGGCCCCGGCCGGATGCTGCGCATCGTAGGGGTAGCGGCTGCGCACCACCACCGAATCGAGCACCTGCGGCGTGCCCAGGTAGCCAGGCGCGGGTGCGGGCGGGCAGGCGTAGGCGGCGGGCAGCAGCTGCCAGCGCCGAGCGGGCTGGTGGCCGTAGTAGGTTTTCTGGAGCTGCACAGCTAGCCTCAAGTCAGCGGCGGCTACCGCCTCGTTGTCGGCCAGTTGCTGGCCGGTGCGCTGGCTGCTGGCGGCCAGCACCACAGCCTGGGTGCGGTAGAAGCGCGGCACCGCGTCGTAGCGGCAGGCGTCGTCGTCGTCGGCACAGGCGGGCAGCAACGCGGCCCCGGCCAAAGCTACTGGCACCGCAGCCGCGGCCATCAAATATTTCTTAAGGCGCATGGTGGCCGGCTCAGGGCTGGATGGTGACGGGTACCGTTTCGGCAGTGTACACCTCGCCGTTGGTTTGGTGGTAGCGCACCCGGAATTGCTGCGTAGCCGAGCTGGTCGGGGCCTGCGTGAACTGTAGATTACGATCCTGTAGGTATGGTATATACTGTGGATCCTTCATCAAATCTGACAGCCGTTGGCTGCTCGCGTATCCGTCATCAAGCCGCAGAAGGCTATTGAGCGAAGTACCGGCCGGATGCTGTGCATCGAAGTCGTAACGGCTCGTAATTGTAATGGAATCAACCTGAGCCTCATAAGATGGCGAAGGGTAATCACATGCCATTGCTGAAAAGCCTCCAGTAGGAACCGGAGCGGCACTATACAGCCGTACGTTGAGGCGCATTAATAGCTTGAATTCTGCTACAGAAGCACTTTGGCCGGCCGTCAACACCTGAACACTTGTGCCCGCACGATGCTGTACTGCCACCATTGTCAGCCCCGTGACGTCACCGAACTGCTCGTCAAAAGGGCCACATATATCACAGGCCGGCAGGCCGATTATCGCCAGAGCACACAACAGCAGCTTTTTCATAGCAGATAGGTTGAAGTAGACAGTTTTATGTCTTGCACCAGTTCAAGGTCTGCTCAATGTCAGGGTCTCTAGTAGCACGTATGGATGAGAGCTATTTGCCGGCAAAGGTTGCACGGCTGCACTCCGCATCACGCCTCCAGCTCCTTTTCCAATACAATCGTCAGCCCGCGGGGCCCCTGCATGGTGCCGATGATGTCGAAGCCGTGGCGCAGGTTCAGGAGCAGCATGGCGCGCCAGCGGTTGTAGGTGTGGGTGCGCACGGCACGGTAGCCCTGCGTCTGGCACCAGGCGTGCTGGCGGTGCATCAGCTCGGCGGCCAGGCCCCGGCCCCGGAAATCGGGGTGAACGCCGCCCAGCCAACTGTAGTAGTGGCCCGGCTGGCGCTCGTAGCCCAGCTTACAGCCCACCAACTGGCCACCGGCGTAGGCCAGCCACGCCTGTACTGGCTGGCGCTGCTGCTGGTAGCGCAGGTCGGCGAGTAGCTCGGCCTCGGCGGCTTGTAGGGCAGTGGCCAGCAGCGCGGCAATGGTGGCTTGGGCTTCAGTGAAAATATCCGGGTGGAATAGATAAGTGGTCGTCATACCCGGAGGTTAGATTGGTGCCATTTGAGGCGGCGCTGGTAGCTACTGGATGGGCGGGCGGGCGGCTATTTCCTTGTTGATCTTGCTTAGCACGATGACGCTGGGCAGCAGCGAGAGAAACATGGCCGGCAGCGTCGCCAGCAAGGCGTACTTCTTGCTGTTTATCGCCGCGTAGAGCACCATCACTAGGGCCACTACCATCACAATTCCGAGGCCGATGATGGCGCCCTTAAGCTTGTTTTTGCGGGAGTGCAGCTCGGCTAGGGCAAGCTGCGCTAGGTCTCCGCTGAGGCTCTTGTTTGCCATTTGATTTTCAGTGAAAGTTCAGACCGCCAAGAAAGCCCGCACGTCCTTCGGGCCGGCTGCCGGCCGGGTCCCTGGCGGCGCAATATACAGCCGGCCCTATTCCTGGCGGCGGCGGCCGATTTCCGCCCGGATCTGCTGCAGCACCAGTTTCTGGCCTTGCGAATGCCGGTAAATCCCTAAAATCAGGAGCAAGGGAATTGCGGTGTACAGCAGCCCAAACCCATTCCGCACCAGCCCATACCCCATAACTCCCAACAGAAACCCTATGGCAGCGGCAGCGAGCATTTCATTACGCTTGAGCTTTTTTTCTTCTTCCAGCAATTCCGGCAAGGTGAGTTTCGAGTAATCCGGCTGGGTTGGCATATGTGTTTGACACTTGATGGTAAACTGTGCGGTCAGTTAGTGCAGCTAAACTCGCACACCCCCAACGCATGCCGACCTAAATTGGGGCCGGCAATTCACTGTCGGGGGCTTACCGCAACATAACTCCGTTTCTTGAATACTCCGTCGGTATTGTGCAGACGCGCAGTAGCTGAATCATTATATGCCACATGCCCTGCAGCGATTTTAGTCAGCGTAGTAGGTTCATCACTACTGTTTCGGCGGTATACACCTCGCCATTTGTCTGGCGATAATATACCCTAAACTGCTGTGGTCCAGAAGTGGCTGGGCGTTGCAAGAACCGGAAAGTATTCTGGTCTAAATCGACTGGATGGAACTGCTGTACACTCGTCAGACGTGCTTCTAAGTCCAGCAGGTCATTGAGGGACGTACCGGCAGGGTGTTGCAGATCATAATCAAAGCGGCTGGTAACAACCACCGAATCGCCCCACTCGGTATAGTCAGGTGGTTTGCAATCAGCGAAGGCCCTGAATCCGCCCTGGGGCAGCTGAACGCCATAACCTTTGGTTTGCAAGGTGCATTTCAGCTGTAGTGCAATGGAATACACTGTCGCATTGGCTACTACCGGCTGCGTGCTGCTGGTGCTTGCTACCAAAGATATTCCTTCCACATCCAGAAAGCGGCTGGTGCAGTAGGGCTCGTCGCAGCCGGGCATTATCCCACTCACCATAACTAGCAGCCCCAACGATACGGTCTTAATCTGCATAGCATTTCCATTTAACTACTTGGATAGAAGCCTCACTTGCCGAAAAATACCCACACTCCCGGACTTCGCTAATCTTCCTACTGATACCCGGCGGCCTGCAGGCGGAACAGCTCGGCGTAGCGGCCGCCGCGGGCCAGCAGCTCCTCATGGCTCCCGATTTCCTGGCACTGCCCGTTCTCGATGACCAGAATCCGGTCGGCCATGCGCACGGTGCTGAAGCGGTGGCTGATGAGCACGGCGGTTTTGCCCTGGGTCAGCTCCTTGAAGCGCTGGAACACCTCGTACTCGGCGCGGGCGTCGAGGGCGGCGGTGGGCTCGTCGAGGATGAGCAGTTGGGCGTCGCGCATGTAGGCGCGGCCGAGGGCAATCTTCTGCCACTCGCCGCCGCTTAGGTCTACGCCGCCGTTGAAGCGGCGGCCAATCATCTGCTCGTAGCCGCCGGGTAGCTTGGCAATAACGGAGTCGGCGAGGCTTTGCTGGGCGGCCTGCTCGATGCGCGGCTGGTTGTCTTTCTGCTCGATGCGGCCCACGGCCAGGTTCTGGCCGGCCGGCAGCTGGAAGCGCACGAAGTCCTGGAAAATCACCCCGATTTCCTGGCGCAACTCGGCCGGGTCGTATTCGCGCAGGTCGTAGCCATCGAGCAGGATACGGCCTTCGGTGGGGTCGTAGAGGCGGGAAAGCAGCTTGACGAGGGTGGTTTTGCCGGCTCCGTTTTCGCCTACCAGCGCCAGCTTTTCGCCGGCCTGCAGCTGGAAGCTAAGGTTGCGCAGCGCCCATTTATCGGTGTTGCGGTACTTGAAGCCCACGTTTTCAAACGTAAACCCTTGCTTGATCGGCCGCGGAAAGGGTACCGGGCGTTCACCGGTCAGCTCCTGCCGCACGATGCGCGGCCGCAGCGCGAAGAAGTCGAAGAAATCCTGCAGGTACAGCGCCCCTTCGGCCACGGCGCTGAAGCGGCTCAGAATACCTTCGAGCAGGCCCCGCATGCGGGCAAACGAGCCGGCCAGAAACGTGAGCTGCCCGATGCTGACGCGCCCGCGCACCGTCTCGCTGATGATGTACACGTAGGCCGCGTAGTAGCCGGCCGCGCCCACGGCCGCGAAAAATGCGCCCCAGCCGGCCCGCCGAATCACGAGGTCCTTGTTTTTCTGGTAGAAGTCGTCGGACAGGGTGCGGAACCGGTCAACGAGGAAGCCCGAGAGGCCGAAGATCTTCACTTCCTTGGCCGTTTCGTCGGAAGCGCCGGTCTGGCGCAGGTAGTCCAGCTCGCGCCGCTCGGGCGTCCAGCCATGTACCAGCGAGTAGCTGCGCTCGTTGAAGTGGCTTTCACCCAGAAACGCCGGCACCACCGCCACCAACAGCAGCAGCAGCAGCCAGGGGTTGAAGGCAGCGAGGCCCACGGCCAGAAAGCCCATCGTAATGACGTCCTGGGCCTGGCTCAGCACCTGCGACATGAGCACGGTGCGCGAGAGAGTCTGGCGGCGGGCCCGCTCCAGCTTGTCGTAGAAAGCGCTGTCCTCGAACTGGTCGAGGTCCAGCCGGGCGGCGTGCTCCATGAGCCGGATGGAGCTCTGGTTGGCGAACAGGTCGCCGAGCAGCGAGTCGAGCAGGGCCACGCCGCGGCCCAGGGCGTCGGAGAAGATGGCGAGGCCAAACTCCAGCGCCACCAGCGTGAGTACCGGCGTGAGCTGCCGCGCCTCCACGGGCTGGCTACTAAGCTGCACTACACTGTCAAGAATCAGTTGGCCCACGTAGAGCATGGCCACCGGCAGGGCTGCCCGCAACAGGCGCAGCGCCATGTTGCCGAGGGCCAGCGCCGGGCTGGTCTGCCAGATCAGGCGCAGAAACGCGGGCAGGTTTTTGAGGGCCGAAAACCGCTCCCGCACCGTGAGGGCGGGCTTGCCGTCGGGGCGGGGCTTTTTGGCGGAAATCGTGGAAAAGAAAGAGTCGGAACGAGCCATAGAAGCTGTGTACGGCACACTTCGGGCCGGAGTGCGGCGGCGGCCGTTTTGGCAGTGGCCGAGCGGGGCGCGGGCGGTAGTGTGCCAGGCACTCCCCTATATTTGATTTTCTGACTTCATCTATCCTCTATGCTTACACGCTTACTCCGCATTATCCGCTTGCAGGCGCTCCAAACCGCGCTTACAGCGGCCGGTCTGCTGCTAGCCGGCCACGCGCTGGCCCAACCCACTATCCAGAGTCTGGCGCCGGCCCGCAATGCCCCGGCGGCCCGCGCCACAAGCGTGACCGTGCAGTTTTCGGAGCCGCTACGGACCGGCTCGCAGCAAGCGTTGCGCGTGTACAGCGCGCAGGCCGGCGGCCGGCTGGCCGGCGTGGCCACGCTCAGCGGCAACCAGCTCAGTTTCACGCCCGGCACCCGGTTCAGAGCCGGCGAAAAGCTGTGGGCTACCGTGGATACGCTGGCCCGCAACGCCGCCGGCCGGGCTCTGGCCCGGCCGCAGGTCTGGCAGTTTTCGGCCGGTGGCGGTGGCAACGGCGTGTTTGGCGGCGGCAGCAGCAGCCTCATCAACACCAGTGGCCGCCTGCTGCTGAGCGGCGACGTGGACGGCAACGGCCACCTGGACGTCCTGACGCTCAACGACGCTCAGTCGGACCGGGATGGGCAGTTGGCGCTACGCCTGAACAGCGGGCGGGGCGTGCTGGTGGCCGTGCCCGACCAGCCGCTGACCCGCCGGGCAATGGCCGCCACCCTGGCCGACGTGGATGAAGACCACGACCTGGATTTGGTGACGCTGGAACAGCCCACCGACGGCAGCAGCGGCTTCTACAACGTGTACGCCAACGACGGGCAGGGCCGCTTCGGGGGCGCGGGCAGCAGCAGCGGCGCGCTGGGCGGCCTCGCGGGCCGGGGTTTGGGGCTGGCCGACCTCAATGGCGACGGCCACCTGGATATGTTTTTCAGCTGCAACATGAGCGGCAGCGTGGGCGGCGGGGCTGTAGGGGTGCGCCTCAACAATGGCCGCGGCGCTTTTCCGGTGCAGTGGACCTACGCGCGCATCGGCCTGAGCACGGAGGCCACCGTGGCCGCCGCCGATATTGACAACGACGGCGACCTGGATGTGGTGGCCAGCCACAACGCCGCGCAGAGCGTGATACCCTTTTTCAACGCGGGCGTGGCCGGGCTGCTGCCGGCGCCAGCCGTGGCCGTGGGCGGTAATGCACAGGCCCTCGACCTGGCCGACCTCGACCTCGACGGCGACCTGGACCTGCTTTGCACCAACTTCAGCTACGACGGCGCCATGGTGGGCATACGCTTCAACAACGGCCAGGGCAGCTTCGGGGGCGGCTTCAACTACCCTATTGGCTCCATCAACAGCACGATGCCCTGCGTGGCCGCCAACGACCTCGACGGCGACGGTGACCTGGATCTGCTGCTGGGCAACGACCAGGACCGGCGGGTGCTGGTTCGCCTGAATAATGGCCGCGGCGAGTTCCGCGACGGTACCCCGCTTACACTAACCCAGCCGCCCCGCGCCCTCGTTTTGGCCGACCTCGACGACGACGACGATGTGGATGTGCTGGGCCTGGGCTACTCCCAAGTGCAGTGGCAGCTCAACAACGGCACCGCGTTGCCGACCATCAGCCTGGCGGCCTTCTCGCCGGCCCCCAACCGGCCGGCCGTTCGCACCACAACGGTAGACGCCACGTTTTCGGGGCCGGTGGGCAGCGCGCCCACCAACCAGCTGCACGTATATGGCCGCTACTCGGGGCGGCAGTTGGGCACCACCACGGCCAGCGGCAGCACGCTCACCTTCTCTGCGGCCCGGCCCTTCCAGGCCGGCGAGCCGCTGACGGCCATCATCCCGACGGGTGTGCGGGGCAGCACCGGCCTGCCGCTGGCCCGCCCGGCGGTGTGGCAGTTCACGGCCGACGCGGGCGGCTCCGGCGCCTTCACGCCGGGCTTCAGCCAGACGTACGGCTACGCCTACCCCATGCGCCTGCGCCTGGCCGACATCGACGGCGACACCGATCTGGACCTCGTTACGGAATTTTACGTGGGCACCGCTACCCTTTCGCCGCCGCTGCTGGTGTGCCTGAACAATGGCGCGGGGCAGTTTGGCAGCCCGGTGCCGCTGCTGCCGGGCAACGTGCAGGTGTGGGGCTTCGAGCTGGCCGACCTCGACCAGGATGGCGACGTGGATTTTGTGGGCCAGACCATTACCGACATGTCCTCCGGCTTTCCCCGCAACGAAACCACCGTCTGGCTCAATGATGGCCGCGGCACCTTCAGCCGTAAGGAACGCCTGCGCAACTCGTTCGGGACCAGCTTCGCCGTGGGCGACGTGGACGGCGACGGCGACCTGGATGTGGTGGACGGCAGCGTGCACTTCAACGACGGCCGCGGCAGCTTCAGCAGCTCCGGCAACCTGGCCGGCTCCAGCTCCGCTTTCACCGTGCGCGGCTGCGCCCTGGCCGACCTCGACAACGACGCCGACCTGGATGTGCTGGTGTCGGAGGATACGTTCGGGGTAAGCTGGTTTCGCAACGATGGCACGGGCAGCTTTTCAACCAAGCTCTTCTTGGGCAGCAGCAGCGCCGTGGAGTTTCCGCTGCAGGACCTCGACGGCGACGGCGACCTGGATATGCTGTGGGGCTCCTCGGTAATGGCCAACGACGGCCAGGGCAACTTCACCAAGGGGCCGGGCTTCGCGTTCAACAGCCCGTTTGAAGCCAACTCCGAGCCGATTGGCGATATCGACGGCGACGGCGACATTGATGCGCTGACGGCGTCTGGTAGGCTGGAGCTGCGCTTGTACACCAACAACGGCCGCGGCACGTTCAGCGAAGCCGCCCCGCTGTTTTCCACCATCCTGGGCCTGTCCGCCAACCTGACAGCCAGCGGCGACTTGGACAACGACGGCGACCTGGACCTGGTGGTGCTGTATCGGGAATCTCAGGGTGTGAGCGGCTGGCGCGTGTTTCTCAACCGCAACGCCCTGCCGGTGGCCAGCGCAACAACTGCTCAGCAACTGAGTGTGTGGCCGGTGCCGGCTGCTGCCGGGACCGTGCTGCAGGTTCGGGTGCCGGGCCATACCGGCACGGCCGTGGCTACGCTGCATACGCTCACCGGGCAGGTGGTGCGGGCGGTGTCCTTCAGTGGAGCAGCTCTGGCCCTGCCCACAGCGGGCCTGCCGGCGGGCTCGTATCTACTCAGCATGGAAGGCGCCGCGCCGGGCAGGCTGGTGCGGCGCGTGGTGCTGGAGTAGGACGTGCAGACGGCAAAGCCCAATCCTGACGAAGTACGGCGGACGGCAACGGGGTTCTGTTGCCGCCCGCCGTACTTTTACGCCGTTTTCCGTCGTTTCTTTTGCCGCTATGCTGCACTGCCTTCTGTTTGAACCCTACGCCAGCGCGGCCGCCGAAACCCGCGCCGAGGCCCTGCAGGAAAGCCTCTCGGCGCTCAGGGAAGGCGTGCTGCTGCTGAACCTGGCCCTCAATGACGAGCTACTGGACGCCGTGCTGCTGCTGCCATACGGCGTGGCCGTGCTGCAGCTACTGCCCGGCGGCCGCCACCTTAGCACCGACCACCTCACACACGGCCCCTGGCTGCTCGACGGCCAGCCGCTGCCCGGCTTCATGGGTTCCGAAAACCCATATCAGCAGCTGCAGCGGCAGCGGCCGGCGCTGGCCGCCTGGCTGGCCGGGCAGCCGCTGTTGCCGGCTATTACGCCTGATTCCATCGGAGCTATGGCGGTTTTTCAGGAGTTGCTGCACATCGAAAGCGGGCTGGAAGAACAATTGCATCAGTTGCCCATCGAAAACCGGTTTAAACTGGTGCGCCAGCCGCAGTCAGTGCTGCGGCTGGCGCACCAGCAGTTGCCAGCGGATAAGTTGCAGCAACTGCCGGCCGAAACGCTCGATGCCTGGGCCACGGCCCTGCTGCAGCCGGATGAAGACGACACGTCGGCGCCTAGCACTGACTTGCCTGCCGACGACACCGACGACCTGCTGACCCGCAAAGCGCGGCAACTCTGGCGCTGGCTGGGGGCCGAAGATGTGCCCGCCGACCCGCCCTATGGGGCCGCCGCGCCGCCCGTCGCCCCCGATGCCCTGGCCGACAGCCAACAGGAAAAAGCCCGGCTGGAGCAGATCCGGCAGCAGATTCGGGCCGAAGTGAGCGAGCAGACCCAGGCCCTGCAAACCCGCGAAGCCGCCCGCGACCAGACCATTGCCCAGCTCCGGCAGCAGCTCACCGAAGCCTCCGCTGCCGCCCCCGAAACCGCCCGCCTGCAGGCCCAGCTTGCCGCCGAAGCCCACGAAAAAGCGGCGCTGGAAGCCGCCATCCAGGCAGCCCGCGCCGAGTCGGACGCCCGCAACCGCGACCTAGACGCCCGGATTCAGCAGCTCAGCCAGCAGCTGCAGCAGTTGCAGGCCCGGCCGGCGGCCCCGGCTCCGCTGCCCGCCGCACCGGCTCCGGCGCGGCCGGTGCCGCCCGCCACAGCCAGCGCCACGGCTCCCGCTCTCACCAGCGCTCCGGCCCGGGCGGCCGCGCCGGCGGCGCGCCCCGCCACCCGGCGGCCGGCACCAGCACCAGCGCCGGCTACCTGGCGGCTGCAGTGGCCGCGCGTGGCGCTGGCCGGGGCCGTGGCCCTGCTGGCGGGGGCCGGCATCTGGGGCGCGGCGCAGCTGCCCGGCCTGCTGCGCAAACCGGCTGCCACCGTTCCTTCCAACGCCACCCGTACCGATGGCAACGAGGAAGCAGCGGCCCCTACCCTGTTCGATATCCAGCCCGACACTATTCAGCTAACGCCAACCGAAGCGGCAGCCGACTCTGCGGCGGCAATTGACGAGCAGGTTATCCTCGATGCTGACTCGCTGGTGGTACCGGCACCGGCAGATGAGGTGATGGATACGCTGGCCGCGCCGCCGGCGGATATCTGAGCGGCGGCACCCAAATAGTGGCCGTTTTGGTCGTGGCACCCGCGCCCGGGCCGTACCTTTGCGTTCCATGCCCGCTACCACCCCTCGTACTTACAGTGCCGGCTTCTGGCTGATGTGCCTGTCGTCGTTCTTTTTTTTCATGAGCTTCAACATGCTGCTGCCCGAGCTGCCTGCGTACCTCACGCGGCTGGGCGGCGGCGAGTACAAGGGCTTCATCATTGCGCTGTTTACGCTCACGGCCGGCCTTTCGCGCCCGTTCAGCGGCAAGCTGGCCGATACCGTGGGGCGCATTCCGGTGATGGTGTTCGGCTCGCTGGTGTGCTTTATCTGCGGCTTCTTTTATCCCTGGACCACCACCGTGGCGGGGTTTCTGGGGCTGCGGCTACTGCACGGCTTCAGCACCGGCTTCAAACCCACCGGCACGGCCGCTTTCATCGCCGACATCATCCCGCTGGAGCGCCGCGGCGAGGCCATGGGTTTGCTGGGCGTGGCCGGCTCACTGGGCATGGCCGCCGGTCCGGCGCTGGGCCCGCTTATCACGGCCGCTACCTCGCTTAATACGCTTTTCTACTGCTCGTCGGGGCTGGCGCTGCTGAGCTTAGCGGTGCAGGGCACCATGACCGAAACCCTGCCCCAGTCCCAGCGCCAGAAGTTCAGCTGGAGCTTGCTGCGCCTGAACTGGGGCGAAGTGCTGGAGCCGCAGGTGCTGGCCCCGGCCCTCGTGACGCTGCTGTGTTTGTTCCCATTCGGGGCAATCCTGACGGTGGTGCCCGACCAGAGCGAGGCGCTGGGACTAGCCGACCACAGCAAGGGTCTGTTTTATACCTGCTACACGCTGGCCTCGCTGGTGGTGCGCCTGCTGGCCGGCCGCGCCTCCGACACCTACGGCCGGGTACCGGTGCTACGCTGGTCTACGGCGCTGCTGGCCGTGTCACTGGGGCTGATGACGCTGGTGGAGCACTCGGTGCCGCTGTTTCTGGGCGCGGCGGTGCTGTTCGGCTTTGCTACGGGCCTGAACTCGCCCACGCTCTACGCTTGGACCATCGACCTGAGCCACCCCGAGCGGCGCGGGCGGGCCGTGGCCACCATGTACATTGCCCTGGAAGCCGGCATCGGGCTAGGCGCGCTGCTGGGCGGCTGGCTGTTCAGCAACCAGATTTCGCGCCTGCCCTACGTGCACGCCATGAGCCTGACGCTGGTGCTGGGGGCGCTGCTGTATCTGCTGGTGGGCGTGCGCCGGCAGCAGCCGGTGGCGTAGAGAGCACACAACTCCGCCAGCCGACATCCTATCAGCTTAGATAATTACCACTACAAGCAGGGCATTATCATAGGGCGCTAGCGAATGCGCCGGCCCAAGAACACTTTGTCGCGGCGAACCGGATTGCCAGGTGCCGTATCTTCATTGTACTCAATCCGGATACTGTCGCGCGTAGTCAGGTAGCCCTTGCCTAGAGGGGTAAGGCAGCCGAAATCATTGCGCCCGTAGCTAAACGAAATGCCGTTCCAGCGCAGCCCAACAGTGAAGGAGGGAGAGCGACACCCTTTACTTAAGTTATATAAGTAATTCAGGCGTGGGGCAGCCGGGTTGTTGGGATAAATATAGTTGCCGCCCAAAAAGACGCGCACGGTGAATGTATCCAGTGGCGCGTGGCGGTTGGCCCCCTGAAACTTACCATAGATGGGCGCGCGCAGGTCGCCGGGCGGAATAAGCGTGAGTACGCGTGTGAGCGTATCTACACCATCATCTAAAAGCGGACAACCGGCTGGGTCGGCACGGCGCTTAGCGATTAAGCGCACCGGAATCTGGCCGGTTACATCATTACCAAAGCTAAGAGAGAAGCTGCGGGTGGTGCGCGTGTTAGCCGTGCTACCTACCTGCCATTCATAGGCATTATAAGGTGGGCCAGGCGCTTCAAACGTAATCGTCTGCCCCGTGAAAGCTGTGTCAGGCGTGGGCGTACCCGTCTGTTCGAGGAAGCGCATGGTAAGCTTCGGAATCTTCTGCCCTTCACAGATGTCAGGACCTGCTTTGTCTTTGTCGCAGGCAGTGAACAGGCCAAGTGCGAGCAGGGTGCCGGTGGCACGTAGTGTAATATTCATAAGAGTAATCCGGTTAGAAATACCTACTAAAGCAATGGCCAAACATGTTCTTTTTTTTTTAATACTTCCAACCTTTTCAGCTTTTTTTCCGAACCTGCTCAACCAGCTTTCCCGCCTGCCTTACGGGCACGGCCTGAGCCTCATGCTGGCACTGGTGTACCTGCTGGTGGGCGTGCGCAGCAAGCAGCCAGTGGCGTAGGGAGTACCAAGTATTGAGTACCGAGTATTTAATATTGAGCATTCATTATCTCAATAACCAATTACATACAGACACTTATGTAAAACCACAATACTTGCTACTCAACACCTGCTACTCAATTCTTACCAGCCGTCTATTATATTTGGAGAGTGCAAAATAGTGCCGGCAGTGTTCTGGCTAGCTCTTATCCTTTACCTATCTCTTATCCCATGTTGCTTCGCGTAGTGCGCCGTTTGGCGCTGCCAGGCCTGGCCTTGGTACTGGCGGGCCCACTCAGTGCCCAGAAACTACTGCCCCCACCCATCAAGTTCGGCAGCGTTACCAAGGACGACTTCACCCCGACGGCCGCGGCCGATTCGGCGGCGGCAGAGGTTCTGTGCGATTTTGGGCAGTCGCGGATTGTAGGCGCGCAGGATGGCTTCGAGCTGTTGTTTGAGCGGACTTCCCGCCTGCGCATCCACCGCAAGGCCGGCTATTCCTACGCCACGGTGCAGGTACCGCTCTACCACCGCGACGGCATCCGGGAAAATCTGATGCAGCTCAAGGGCTTCACCTACAACTTGGAGCCGGGCACCGGCAAGCTGCTCAAAACGCCCATGCGCACCGAGGCCGTGTTCAGCCACAAAAGATCGGAGTACGTCGACGAATACGCCTTCACGCTGCCCGACGTGCGCGAAGGCTCCATCCTGGAGTTTACCTACACGGTGCGCTCCGGCTTCCTGAACAACCTACAGGACTGGCAGTTTCAGCAGTCGATTCCGGTGCGCTGGAGCGAGTACCGGGCGGTGCTGCCCTCCTTTTTTCGCTACAAGGAAGTCAGCCACACCTACTGGCCGTTTGCGTTCGATGAAAGCACCGTGCAGCCTTACACCACGGCCTATAGCCAAAGTCCCCCTGATAGCCACGGCAAGTCCGTTAACCAGGAGCGCAGCGTCAGCATCAGCACGCAGGCCGTGCACCGCCGCTGGGTGCTGAAGGACGCCCCCGCATTCCGCCAGGAACCCTTCCTGACCACGCCCGAAGACTACCTGAGCCGGGTGGACTTTGAGCTGGAGCGGATTCAGTTTCAGCCCAACACGCCGCCCAGGTATCTGGCGGGCACCTGGCCTGAGATAGAGCAGGAACTACTGAAAAACAAGAACTTTGGCGGCTACCTGGAGCAGTCTACGCCCCTGACCAGCGCCGCCACCGCCCTGCGCACCACCCACCCCGACCCCGCCGCCCGTGCCGCCGCCGCCCGGGCGCTGGTGCAGCAGGCCGTAGGCTACACCGGCGAAAATCGGCTCTATGCCTTTGAAACGCCGAAAAAAGTCTGTGAGCGTCGCCACGGCAGCGCCGCCGAAGTGAACCTGCTGCTGATCCGTACCCTGCGCGACGCCGGCCTGGAGGCCCAGCCGCTGCTGCTCAGCACCCGCGACAATGGCCGGGTACAAACCGACCTGCCGGTACTCACCCAGCTCAACTACCCGATAGCCTACGTGCCCGGCCTGCCAGCGGGTCAACAGCTGCTCGATGCCACCGACCCAACTTTGCCGGTGGATATGCTGCCCGAGCATTGCCTGAATGAGCAGGGCCGCCTGCTGGGCCCGACGGGCCGCTGGGTGCCGCTGGTAGCCACGCAGCCCCATCTGCAGTTCACGCGCGCCACCCTGCAGCTGGATGCCGCCGGCGCGCTGGCCGGTACCATCCGGCAGGAGTACGCCGGCTATGCTGCCTCGCCGGCCCGCCGGGCGGGGCCAGACCTGCTCGTGCAGTGGCAAAAAGACCATCCCGACTGGACGGTGAAGCGCCGGGACGAAGCGGCCACCACCCCAGGCACCCCGATGGTGCTGGCCCTCGATGCGCACCAGCCGGCCCCGGAAGCCGCCGGCCGCACCCTGTATGTGCGGCCGCTGCAGGCGCTGGCCCCCGCCGCTTCGCCGTTCCAGACCGAAGACCGGCGCTATCCGGTAGACCTGCCGGCCCCGCGCCGCGCCGAGTATCAGGTGACGCTAACCTTGCCACAAGGCTACACGGCTACCACGCTGCCGACTGATGCCAACCTGAGTCTGCCCGGCAACGGCGGCCGCTTTATCTATAGCATCAGCCAGCCAACTCCGCAGACCCTGGCCATTTCCAGCCGCCTGCTGCTCACCAAAACCCACTATCAACCCGAGGAATACGCCGCACTGCGTGCCCTCTACGCCCAGGCCCTGGCCAAAATGGCCGAGCCCATTGTGGTGCAGAAGCCCTAGCTCTCAAACGCTCCGCTTTCCGGCTTCCCGCTGTGTTTTCTGCTATGACGATATTTTTACGGCTACTGCTTATGCTGCTGGGTGTCTCGGTGGCTACCCCGGCCTTTGCCCAGCAGGCGCCCGCCCCGCCCATTAAGTTTGGCAGCGTCCGGTCCACTGATTTCGTGCCGGCTCCGGCGGCTTCCGATACTGCCGCGGCCGTAGCCGAATATCTCTGCGACTACGGCACTTCCCGCCTGGTGGGCGGCAACGACAAGTTTCAGGTGCTATTCGAGCGCACCACCCGCCTGCAGATCCACCGCAAGGCCGGCTACAGCTACGCCACCGTGCGCGTGCCCCTCTACACCCGCGACGGCCAGTACGAGCGCCTCACCAACCTCAAGGGCAGCACCTACAACCTGCAGGACGGCCGGGTGGTGCAAACCAAGCTGGCCGCCGATCCCGCCTTCCGCGAGCAGCTCGACAAAAACCACGTGCTGATGTCGTTTACCATGCCGGCGGTGCGGGAAGGCTCGATTGTGGAGTTCAGCTACACCATCACCTCCGACTTCATTTTCAACCTGCAGGACTGGCAGTTCGAGCACAGCATTCCGGTGCGCTGGAGCGAGTACCGCGCCACGCTACCGCAGTTTTATCATTATAAAACCATCACGCGGGGCTACCTGCCGTTTGCGGTGAAGGAGGAAACGGTAGTGCCCTATACCACCACCTATTCCTCGCGCCCGCAGGGGCTGGCTCCCGGCCAGGACAGTCACCTGTCGGCCTTGGCGTTGCAGCTGCGCTGGGTGATGAAGGACGTACCGGCCTTCCGAACCGAGCCCTTCCTGACCACGCCCCACGACTACATGCGCAGCGTGCATTTCGAGCTGGCTGGCACCGATTTCACCGGCCACGACTACCAGGACGTTACGGGCAAATGGCCGGCCCTCTGGAAGGTTCTTGAGAAGGAAGAGCATTTCGGCCTGCTGCTCAGTGGCCGCTCGCCGCTGGCAGCCGCCGCCAAAACCCTGCGCCAGCAGCACGACGACCCCAAAGACCGGGCGGCGGCCGTGCTGGCTCTGGTGCAGCGAACCGTGAAGCACAACGGCAAAACTGCCCTGTTTGGCTCGCAGCCTGTGCGCCGCACGCTGGAGCTGCGCCTCGGCAACACCGCCGACGTGAACCTACTGCTGGTGAGCACCCTGCGCGCGGCTGGCCTGACCGCCACGCCCCTGCTGCTGAGTACCCGCGGCCACGGCCAGATGCAGCAGCTGGTGCCGGCCCTCTCGCAGTTCAACTACGTGGCGGCCCACGTGCAGCTACCCGACAGCTCCGACCTGCTGCTGGATGCCACCGAGCCCCAACTGCCGGCGGGTTTGCTGCCCGAGCGCTGCCTCAACGGGCAGGGCTGCCTAGCCGACGCCTCCGGTCGCTGGCTCACAATCAGGCCGGCTGCGCGTCACCTGGAGTTCCGGACGGCCAAGCTGCATCTCACGGAGCAAGGTGCCCTCGATGGCAGCCTCAAGCTGGAGTACCAGGGCTATGCCGGCCTGGAAGCCCGGCGGAGTATCCGGCAGACCTCCGTGGCCGACTACCTAGCCAGTCTGCAGCGGCAGTGGACCGAATGGCAGCCCGCGCCGCCCAAACTCCTGCTATCCGACTCCGCCCAGGCTGCCGTGGCTGTAGAAATGGCCCTGCACCTACCGGCTCCCGATAACCCACAGGCTACGCTGCTTTACCTGCCCGTTATGCGGCTGCTGGGCGCCGTTCCGTACCAGTTCCGCGCGCCCACCCGCCACTATCCGGTGGATTTTGCCATGCCCCATGAGTACACTTCCCTTGTGACGCTCACGCTGCCGCCCGGCACCACGGTGCAGGAGCTACCGGCCAGCGTGGTGCTGGCGCTGCCCAACGCCGGGGGCCGGTTTCAGTACCAAGTCACGCAGCTCAACCCGGAAACCGTGCAGTTTATGGCCCGCCTGCAGCTCAGCCGCGCCGAGTACAGCCCGGCCGAATACGCCGCCCTGCGCGAGCTGCACCAGCAGGCGGCTGCTAAGTGCGGAGAAATGCTGGTACTGAGCCGGAAATAGCCGCGCTTCATTATTTCTTCATTTGAATATTGGCGAATATTCTAAAAATGCGGAGCTTTAGAATTCCGTTATTCTGCCCCGCTACTTCCTGCCACCTGTTGCTATCCATTTATCTTCTTTTTCCTGCTGCTGGCAGGCAAAAGCTGTGCGCCTGTTGAGCTTACTTTTTCATTTTATAGTTGACGATGCTAACATCTTTACTGCGCCGGCTTGCACTGCTGGCAATGCTGGGCAGTGCCGCTACGGCGCCCGCCCTGGGCCAGAACGAGCCCATTAAATTTGGCAAGCCCGACCTCAAGGATTTCGACCCCAAAAACTTCGTGGCCGACACTGCTGCCGAAGCGGTGGTACTCTGCGACTTTGGCCGCTCCCGCTTCGAGCCAGGGCCTGCCGGCGAGGGGTTCCAGACCGTGTTTGAGCGGGTGACGCGCATCAAGATTCTGCAGAAAGCCGGTTACGACTGGGCCACTGTGGAAGTGCCGCTCTACCACAAAAACAATAGCGAGGAAAAGCTCACCAACCTGAAAGGCTTCACCTACAACCTCGTAAACGGGGAAATCGTGAAGGAAAAGCTGGAAAGCTCCTCTACTTTCCGCGAGGAGTCCGGGCCCAACACCACCACCCGCAAGTTCACGCTGCCCAACGTGCGCGAAGGCGCCGTAATTGAGTACAGCTACACCGTTGTGTCGGATTTCCTGTTCAACTTCCAGGACTGGCAGTTTCAGCAGTCGATTCCGGTACGCTGGAGCGAGTACCGAGCCCAGATTCCGGAGTATTTTGACTACAAGATGCTGATGCAGGGTTACCTGTCGCTGGCTGTAAATGAGCATCCCCAGGGCCAGGGACAGTTCACAGTGCATACCAGCTCCTCTTCCGCCTTTGAGCCTGGGCGCGCGGGTGGACGCGGCGCTGAAACCATAACTGCCCAGGTAACCAACCACCGCTGGGCGGTGCAGAACGCACCCGCCTTTCGTGAAGAGCCGTTCATGACCGCCTCCCGCGACCATGTGGCGCGCATCGACTTCGAGCTGGCCGGCCTGCAGTGGCCCGGCCAGGGCTATAAGGCGGTAGCCGGCACCTGGCAGAGCATCAACGAGGAGCTGCTGACGGCCGAAGGCTTTGGGGCCCAGCTGCGGCGGGGCGGCTTTCTGAAAGACAAGCTCACGCCGCTGCTGGCGCAGGAGAAAGACCCGGCGGCCCGCGTGGCCGCCGTGCACGCGCTGGTGCGCAGTGCCGTGAAATACGATGGCCGCGACCAGCTCTACAGTTCCGGCTCGGTGCGCAAAGCCTACGACCAGCACCGCGGCAACGCCGCCGACGTGAACCTGCTGCTGATTGCGGCTCTGCGCGAGGCGGGCTTCCAGGCCAACCCCGTGCTGGTGAGCACCCGCGAGCATGGCGCCGTCAATGCCAACTACATGCCCATGCTTTCGCGCTTCAACTACGTGGTGGCGCACGTGCCGCTGCCCGACGGCAAGGAAATGCTGGTGGATGCCACCGAGGAGCTGCTGCCCTGCGGTATGCTGCCCACGCGCTGCCTCAACGGCCAGGGCCGCCTGATTATGCCCAACGCCGCGGAGTCGCGGTGGGTGAGCCTGCAGCCGACGCAGCGCCTGACCGAGTACCAGCAGATTCAGCTGGTGCTGGACGAGAAAGGCGGCTACACGGGCAAGGTGCACTCCGAGCACGGCGGCTACGCGGGCTCGGCCCAGCGCAGCCGGCTGCGCGAGAAAGGCGAAAAGAAGTTTGTGGAAGACCTGCTGACCGGCCGCGAGGGCTGGAACGTGAGCAAGTACCAGTTCGGCCAGCGCGAAGACCTGACCAAGTCCCTGAACTTCGACTACGAGCTGACAGCAGCCGGCGGCGATACCCCGGCGGGCCTGCTGTACGTGCGGCCCCTGCAGCACTTCGGCAACAGCAAAAACCCGTTCGTGCACGAGTCGCGCCAGTTTCCGGTGGACTTCGGCTGCCCCGTAGACGAAACCGTGATGATGACCCTGACGCTGCCGGCCGGCTATGAAGTAGAAGAGCTGCCCAAGCCCACGGCCATCAGCCTGCCCGACAACGGCGGCCGCTTCCTGTTCCAGGCCCAGCCCACCGCCGACGGTACCGTGCAGCTGATGAGCCGCCTGAATCTGAGCCGCGCCGTGTACTCGGCCGAAGAATATGCCAGCCTGCGCGAGTTCTACCGGCTGGTAGTGGCCAAACAGGCCGAGCAGATCGTTCTTAAAAAGAAATCGTGAGCCGTATGCTACACTTCCCGCGCACTGCCGGCCGCCTGAGTTTGCTGCTGGCGGCCTGCCTGCCTGGCTCCGTGGCGCTGGCCGGCACACCCGCCAGCTACCCCGTAGCCGATATTGCGGCCCCGCTCCGCGAAAACGCCCACGCCGTGGTGCGTCGCTCCGACGAAACGCTGGTGGTGAAATCGGCGGGGCGCACCGTGGAAACCGTGCGCCGGGCCGTCACCATCTTCGACGAGGCCGGGGCCGACTACGCCCGCAAGCTGGTGTACTACGACCAGCTCAACACGGTCAGCTACCTGCGCGGCACGGCTTACGCCGCCGACGGCCGCGTGCTGCGCACGCTGAAAAGCTCGGAAATCAAGGACATTTCGCTGTCCGACGGCTTCAGCCTGGCCAACGACGGCCGGGGACGCCTCGCCGACCTGCGCCAGCCGGTGTACCCGTACACGGTGGAGTTTGAGTACGAAATCAACTCCACCAACACCCTCTTCTACTCCACCTGGAAGCCCCAGCCCGACGAGCAGCTGGCCGTGGAGCACGCCACGTTCCGGGTGCTGATGCCAGCCGGCCTGGCGCTGCGCTACCAGGAGCGCGCCCTGCCCGCCGGCACGGCGGCCGTGAAAACCCCAACGGCCGACGCCGGGCAGGCCTACGAGTGGCAGGTGCACAACCTGGCCGCCGTGGAAGCCGAGCCCGACGGGCCGCCCGTGAGCGAAACCGCCCCCGCCGTGTACACCGCCCCCACCCAGTTTGAGGTGCAGGGCCACCTGGGCACGCTTACCTCGTGGCAGACCCTGGGCCTCTGGAACTACCAGCTCAATGCCGGCCGCGACGAGCTGCCGCCCGCCGTGCAGGCCAAAGTGCAGGCCCTGCTGCAGGGCGAAACCGACGAGCGGGCCCGCATCCGGAAAGTGTATGAGTGGCTGCAGGCCAACACGCGCTACATTTCGGTGCAGCTGGGCATTGGCGGCTGGCAGACCTTTCCGGCCAGCAGCGTAGCCGCCAATGGCTACGGCGACTGCAAGGCCCTGACCAACTACTGCCAGGCCCTGCTGAAAACCGCGGGCATCACGGCCTACCCGGCTTTGGTGCGCGCCAACGAGGAAGACATCCGCACGGAGTTTCCCAGCCAGCAGTTCAACCACGTGGTGTTGTGCGTGCCGCTGAACAAGGCCGCCAAGCCCGACACCGTGTGGCTGGAGTGCACCAGCCAGACCAACCCGTTCGGCTACATGAGCAGCTTCACCGGCAACCGCCACGCGCTGCTCGTGACGCCCCAGGGTGGCCGGCTGGTGCGCACGCCCCAGTACTTGGCTGCCGACAACCGCCGCGAGCGGCTGGCCGACGTGTACCTGGATGCGCAGGGCAGCGCCACGGCCAGTGTCCGGACCCGGCTTTCGGGCCTGGAGCAGGACGCCTACGAGGGGCTGGCCTCCTCCCAGAACCTAGCCGATCAGAAGAAGGCCGTAGCCGAGCATCTGCCGCTGGCCAACTTCAGCATCAGCAAGCTCAGCTACCAGCCCGACCACCGGCAGCCGGTGCCGGTGCTCACCGAAAACCTGGGCCTGACGCTGCCGGGCTGGGCCTCGGTGTCGGGCAAGCGGGCGTTTCTGACGCCCAACCTGCTCAGCCGCTGGAGCGCGCTGCCGGCGGCCGCGGGCGAGCGGCGCACGGCCGTCTGGCTCGACAACGCCTTCAGCTACGCCGATACCGTCCGGATTCACGTGCCCGCCGGCTTCAAGCCCGAAAGCCTGCCGGCCCAGGTGCAGCTGACGACAGCTTTTGGCACCTATTCCAGCCAGGTGCAGGCCCAGCCCGATGGCACGCTGCTGTACGTGCGGCGCCTGCTCATGCCCCGCACCCGCTTTGCCCGCGAAGAATATCCGGCCTACCAGGAATTCCGCCGCCGCATCAGCCAAGCTGACAAGGCACAGGTGGTGCTGGTGAAAACCGAAGCCTGACCCTGCAAGCTGCTCCTCCCTGCCCAAGGCCCGCCGGAACTGCTTCCGGCGGGCCTTCTGCATTAGGCGGCCAGGCTATACCCGAAGCCAGCCTGGCACATCCCTCTATATCTGTGCCGGTTACGCCCGCCCCGCGCTGCGTGGGCACCGGCTATTGGGTGGAAGCTACCTTCAGGTAAAATACCCTTCTAAACGCATTACACCTTCAGCAAAACCAGTACCTTAGGGCACCAGACTCTTGTTGACTTCCTTTTTTTTCAACCCATTCTTCTATGTTACCAAGCTTTACTCTGCCAAGAAATACATGGCGTCCGGCGCTGCTGGGCGGCCTGCTGCTAGCGGCGACCGGGCTGCCGCACATGGCCTCCGCCCAACGCGTGCTGTGGGCCGATGCCACCGGCGCCCAGCCGGCCGCCCGCTCTGCCACGCAGGCCCTGCGCCAGTACCGGGCCGTTACGGTGCAGCTGCCGGCCATGCGCGATGCCCTGGCCACCGCCCCCCGCGAGGCCGGCTCCGGCGCGCGCAACTCCGGCACCGTGGTGTCGCTGCCGCTGCCGGATGGCACCTCGCAGCGCTTTCGCATCGTGCAGGTGCCTGTGATGCTGCCCGAGCTGGCCGCTAAATACCCGCAGATCCGCACCTACGAAGCCCAGGGCATCGACGATCCGGCGGCCACGGCCCGCCTGGACGTGTCGCCGGCCGGCTTCCACGCCATGATTATGAGCGGCAGCCGGACGGTGTTCATCGACCCCGCGGAAACCGGCAGCAACACCCACCTGGTGTTCGACCGCACGGCCATGAACAAGGACAACGTGCGCTTTGAGTGCCTCACGCCGGGCGCCAGCAGCGCGGCCGGCACGGTGTTGGCGCCGCCGCTGCGCGTGGCCGTGCCCAACGGCGCCACGCTGCGCACCTACCGCCTGGCCGTGTCCTGCACCGGCGAATACGCGGTAGCCGTGTGCGCTCCGGCCGCCCCCACCACGGCCCTGACGCTGTCGAAGATGGTGACGTCGGTGAACCGCGTGAGCGGGGTGTATGAGAAGGAAGTAGCCGCCCGCCTGGTGCTGGTGCCCAAGAATGACACCCTGGTGTTCCTCGACGGCACCACCGACCCGTTCACTAACAGCTCGTCCACGACGCTGCTGACAGAAAACCAGACGGTAGTGACGGCCCGCATCGGCCAGGCTAACTACGACATCGGCCACATCTTCGCCACCGGCGACGGGGGCGTGGCCCAGCTGCGCAGCCTGTGCGCCACCACCGGCAAGGCCCGCGGCATGACCGGCCGGCCCGCACCGTTCGGGGATGCTTTCGACATCGACTACGTGGCCCACGAAATCGGCCACCAGTTTGGCGGCAACCACACCTTCAACGGTACGGTAGGCTCCTGCGCCGGCGGCAACCGCTCGGCTAACGCGGCCTACGAGCCTGGCTCCGGCACCACCATCATGGCCTATGCCGGCATCTGCGGCACCGACAACACGCAGCCCAACTCCGACCCGTATTTCCATTCCTACAGCTTCGATGAGCTGGTAGCGCACATGACCAACGGCGGCAACTGCGGCGTGAACACCGCTACCGGCAACAACGCCCCCGTGGTGAATGCCGGCGCCAACTACGCCATTCCGCTCAGCACCCCGTTTGAGCTGACCGGCTCAGCCACCGACGCCAACAGCGACCCACTTACCTACTGCTGGGAACAGTTCAACCTCGGCCCCGGCGGCGCGCCTAACTCGCCCACCGGCAACGCGCCGATTTTCCGCGTTTTCTCGCCCGTAACTTCGCCTACGCGCACTTTCCCGGCTACGCTCACGCCGGCCGGCACCCCCGGTGCTTTGCTGACCAACGTGCAGGTGCGGGGCGAAATTCTGCCCTCGTATGCCCGCAAGCTCATCTTCCGCCTCGTAGCCCGCGACAACCGCGTAGGCGGGGGCGGGGTTGACTACGACTCGATGAACGTGGCTGTAATCGGCACGGCTGGTCCGTTCCTGGTGACGCTGCCAAACACGTCGGCAGCCTCGTGGCAGGCCGGCGCGCCGCAGCAGGTAGCCTGGGACGTGGCCAACACCACGGCCGCGCCCATCAACGCCGCCAACGTAGACGTGCTGCTCTCCACCGACGGCGGCCGCACGTTCCCGACGGTGCTGCAAGCCAACACCCCGAACGATGGCTACACCGTGGTAACGGTGCCGACCTCGGTAGCAGCCACCACCACGGCCCGCATCAAGGTGAAAGCCGCTGGCAACGTATTCTTCGACCTGTCCAACCAGGATTTCACCATCACCAACTCGGGTCAGCCCACGTTCTTCCTAGCGCCTACGGCCGCTCAGATTCCGGCCATCTGCCCCGGCGCTGGCTTCTCGTTCCCGCTGGCTATCGGCCAGATTCAGTCGTTCAGCGGCGCGGTAGCCCTGTCGGCTGCCAACCTGCCCGCCGGTGTTACGGTTTCCTACGACAACAACGCCCCAGCCGCCGGTACCACCGTGCAGGCGACCGTGAACGTGGCAGCCGGCACCGCCGGTGGCAACTACACCATCTCGCTGACGGGTGTGAGCGGCAGCATCACCCAGACGCAGCAGTTCACCTTCACGGTGCTGCCAAGCGCCACGGCCACGGCCGTACCAGTTAGCCCGGTTAGCGCTCAGCGCGTAGGCCCCCGCCCCCGCCTGACCTGGAACGCCGTGCCCAATGCCACCACCTACGAGGTGCAGGTAGCCACCGACGCCGCTTTCAGCAACGTACTGCTCACGCAGGCCAACATTGCCGCCACCAACTTCACGGTAGCCACGCTGCCCCTGACCACGGGCACCACCTATTTCTGGCGGGTGCGGGGCGTGAGCCCCTGCAGCACGGCTCCGTATTCGGCCGCGGCTTCGTTCCTGGTAGGCTCCGTAACCTGCGCGCCGATTGCCGCCACGCAGGTTCCCGTGAGCATTCCGTTCGGCACGACGCCTACGGTGACGTCGACCATAAACGTGCAGAACGCCGAGCGCGTGGGCAACATCCGTATCCGCAACCTGGCCATCACCCACCCCAACGTGGGTGAACTGACCATTTCGCTGACCAACCCCGCTGGCCGGACGGTAGTGCTGCTGGCCAACGTATGCCCCGGCACCGCCGACCTGAACGTGAACCTGAGCGACGATGCGGCCACGGCCGTGACCTGCCCACTGGCCAGCGGCGCCACGGTGCGCCCAGCCAACTCGTTTGCCCCGCTGCTCAACGACCCCGCCAACGGCAACTGGACGCTGACTATCTCGGACAACAACGCCAGCAACGGCGGCCAGCTGACCGGCTGGAGCCTAGAGCTGTGCACGCTGGCTGAGCTGCCGGCTGCTCCTTCTACTCTGCTCACGCTGCTCAACGGCGTGACCAACAACCGCGCAAACGTGAACCTAGTGTGGGCCGACAACTCCAACAACGAAACCGGCTTCCAGATTGAGCGCACCGGCGCCAACAACAACACGTTCGCGCTGCTGACCACCGTGGCCCCCAACACCACGTTCTTCGCCGACCAGATTGCTGGCGCTAACGGTACCTACTGCTACCGCATTCGGGCCATCAATACTACCGGCAACTCGGTATACACCAACGAAAGCTGCGTGAATATCACGACGCTCTCCAGCCAGAACGCGGCCCTGCTGCGCGGCGTGGAGGTGTTCCCGAACCCGAGCACCGGCCAGTTCCAGGTGAGCGTCGACAATGCCCAGCGCGGCCTCGTTACGCTGCGCGTGACGGATGCCGTAGGCCGCACCGTAAGCAGCATTGCCCTCAACAAAGGCGGCGCTCCGCTCAAGCACTCCCTCGACCTGAGCAAGCTCAGCACCGGTGTCTACCAGCTCCACCTCGACATGCCGGAAGGCACCGCCGTGGTGCGCCTGCTGAAACAGTAGTCGGCACCGAGTATCAACGCATAAAAAAGGCGGCTCCCGATTCGGGGGCCGCCTTTTTTATGTGTTGGCACGAGTAAGTCTAGGCTACCTGAAAACCTTGCGCACGTCATGCCTCATCTGGCGTCCGCTTGTCGAAGCATCTCTACTGCTTCGTTGTGTTGGCATTAATTAGCCAGAGGTAGAGATGCTTCGGCAAGCTCAGCATGACGTTCTAAATAGATTGTACAAGCCTCAAAACCGATACCGTGCCTGAGCTTTGAACTCGGTGCGGCGAGGGCCCTGGATTTCTTCGAGGCCGGAGCCGACGGTGGTTTGGTGGCGGTAGTGGGTTTCGGCCAGGCGCAGCCAGAGCGTGAGCTGACGGGTGCAGCTGATTTCGGCAATGCCGTAGACGCGGGTGCCCTGCCCCGAAAGGGCCGGCACCGAAAACGCGTAGAGTACGTCCTGCTCGAACACGTACTGGCGCGTGTCGTAGCTGTCGGTGTCGAAGAGGGCGTAGCGGGCGGTGAGGCGCAGGCGGCGGCCTACTGCCACTGAGGCGTCCTGGGCCAGCACGTAGCCGCGCTGCCAGGGGCTGGCGTCGGTGGCGCGGTAGCGGCTGCCCTGCACGCGGGTGCGCAAGCCCAGCGTGGGCGTGGGGTTGGCGTCGTAGTAGAGCAACACGCTGTGGCGGGTGGTGGGCTCGGGCTGCGGGATGGGTTGGTCGGAGGACGGGTTGTAGGCTTTCTGGCGGGTGCGCAGCTGGGCATAGAGCAGGCTGGTTTTGGTGGGCGCGTACGTGATGCGCGTCAGCCAGTCGTGGCCGCGTGAGGGGGCGCCTACGTCGTATTTCAGCCACGGAAACCAGAACTGGTCGTAGTACGCAGACACTTCCCAGCGCGCCACCGGCCGCACCTTCAGCCCCAGGTACAGGCCGCTTTCGTTGATGTTGCGGGTGTTTTCGCTGAGGGCGTTGCCGTAGAGCGTGTGGAAGTCGCGGGTGTAGTGGCGCACCAGCGCCGACACGTCGACGGTGGGCGCGAGGCTGGCCAGCAGACCGTTCACGGTACCCCAGCCGCCGCTGCTGCTGCGGGCTGTTTCGCCGAACACCAGCACGTTGCCGCGCACGTAGGTGTAGTGCGCGCCCAGCGCCAGGTTGTGCGTACCGCGAAACTCGTACTGGTTGTACAGCTCGGGGCGGCGCTGAATGGCTTTGTCGAAATGGGTGTCGACGGCGGTGAGGCCGGCGGCGAGGTGGCCGCTGCGGCTGGTGTAGCTGAGGTTGCCGCCGGCCACGGTTTCGCGCAGCGTCTGGCGGTTAGCCCGCTCCGACGGCGTGCGGTGGAAGCCCGTCAGCAGAAACCCCGACGAAAACTCGTCGAACTCGGCCAACGAGTCAGCCGCAAGCTGCACGTTGGCATCCACCCGCTTCCTCGACACGAAGGCCGTGGCCCGCACCGTGGGCGTGACTTCCACGGTAGCGGCTGCGCCCCTGAAAAACGTGCTTTCCAGAATGGAAGAGTACGGCCGCACCCCAATGGAGCTGCGCCGCAGCGTGGTGATGGTTTCGGCGCCCTTACCCACCTGCAGCCCCGACGACAGCAGCAGCCCCTGCCCAAACTGCAGCTGGTAGTCGCCGACAGCCAGGGTTTTCAGCTTGCCCCGCTCCTGCACCACAAAGTGCGCCGACAGAAAATCGGCGCCGTACTGGCGGCCCTTGGGGTTCCAGGCGAGCTGCTCGCCGGCGTCCTTTTCAGCCGTTACGCCCAAACTGAAATCCTTGGCGTGGCTGACGCGGTAGCGTAGCAGCAGCTTGTCGGGCGAGCCGAGGTAGCGCGTGGGGCCGCGGCCGAGGCTGTCGAGCGGGGCGGCGGTGTAGCCGGTGCGGGTTTGCAGCACCCGCTCGTAGCGCAGAAACAGGGCGTTGTTGTCTTCCTTGAACACGCGCTGCCACAGCGGGCCGCGCAGGCCGTTGGTGCCGCCGGCGGTTTGCACCGTCACGAAGGGCGCGGCCCGGTAGATGGTGCGCAAATCGAAGCCGGGCACGGCCTGCAGCTCGTAGAGGCTCAGCAGCGGCCCTCGCTGCTGGCGGTACGTGAGCAGCTGGCTGATCTGGTTTTCGGAGAGCAGCAGCAGGCCGCGCAGGTCTTCGCGAGTGGCGGTGTTGAGGCTGATTGGGGTCTGGTAGTACTGCAGCAGCGTTTCGTAGAGGTCCTCGGAGGGCACCTGGTCGCTCTGGATTTCGGCAAACAGCTCCTGCGTCAACCGGTCGAGGTCGGGCGTGGGGCGCACGTATTCCTGGGCCTGCGCCGTGCCAGCTGCCAGCATCAGGGCCGTCAGGATAGCCTTGCAGCACCATTTTTTCGGGTAGCGCGAAGCTTTTGCTTCGTGCCTAGTTGAACCGTAGGCTGCTGAATCGTTTAGCGGTACGCGAAGCAAAGGCGTCGCGCTACACTCGCTCGACAGTTCGCCCGACTGTGATACGAAAGTGCTCCAACCAGACCTCATGGCTGCTTGGCGTTGAAGCTCAGCCCAATGCTCAGGTGCTGGCTGAGGCCCAGGGCCGCGTGCCAGGCAGCGGCGTAGTCGATCTGCAGCGCGCCGGCGCGGAAGCCCAGGCCGCCGGTAGTTTCCTCGGTGAGCGTGCGCAGGCCGGCCCGCAGCGCCAAGGCGTCAATCACGCGGTATTCCACGCCGGCCTTAAAGTCGGCCGACTGCTCCACTTCCTTTTCGGTTTCAATGTTGAGCATCACCTTGGCCGTGGGCCGGTACGAGAGGCCGGCCTTGAGCACGGTGGGCACCCGCTCCTGCTGGTATTCGGCCAGCTTGGCTTGGTTGAGGTTGTAGAGGTAGGCGCCAAACACCAGCCGCTTGGGCACCAGCTCGGCCTGCCCGCCCAACGATACGGCCACCGCCCGCCGGCTACCCAGCCCCTCAATACTCAGCTGCAGCAGATCCACCCGCGCCCCGATGCTGACGAGGCCGCCGCGGTAGCCGTAGCCGGCCCCGATGCGCTGCTCGCTGTAGAGCTTGCCGCCGAAGCGCTGCACCTCCACGCCCACCACGCCGCGGCGGGCCAGCCCGTTTTCCACCTTGCCCAGCGGCGCGGCCACGGCCAGCGCCACGGTGTTGAGGGCGCTGAGCAGGTAGCGGTTTTCGGCGTACACGGCCGCCGTGGGGGCGCTGAGCTGGCCCAGGCCGGCAGCGTTATTGCCCACGGCCCACACGTCGTTCAGCGTGACGGAGGCATGGCCGAGGGCGGCGGCGCGGGCTCCGCGCACGCCGGGGCCGCTGCCCTGCGCGTGGGTGATGAATCCGGTTAGCAATAAGACACTCAGAATCGGGTAGCATTTTGCCATAAAGTGCTTTTTCATCTTTTACAAGTGATGAAAATTACCGGAAAGCCAGCAACTCTACAACTATTCATAGCGCACAGCCAATATTTATTTCCTATGAGAAATCCAGCCCCGCCAGACGCAAAAACGCCCCGGCGCCAACACGGCACCGGGGCGTTTTTGGGTGTCATTCCGACCACCGTGGAAAGTCCGCAGCAAGCCTAGTGGCGGGCTTGCGCAGATTCCGCGCTTCACTCGGAACGGTAGGCAGGACTACATGCCGGCGGCAGTGGTTTCCTTGCCTTTCTTCTTCTTGACTTTGGTTTTCTGGCCGTCGTCGGTTTTCACTTTCATCTTTTCCACGTCGCCCAGGCCGTTGCTTACCGAGGCGGTGGCGGCGCCCACGCCGGGGTTGGGACCGTTGTTGACGATGGTCATTTCATCGACGATGTGCTTGGCGTTGCCGAGCTTCTCGATGCACCAGAGCACGTAGCGGATGTCGGCGTTGATGCAGCGTTTCAGCTCCGGGTCGTAGGCCAGGTCACCGGTCATGGCTTCCCAGTTGCCGTCGAAGGCCAGCCCAATCAGCTCGCCGCGGCCGTTAATAACCGGCGAGCCGGAGTTGCCGCCTGTGATGTCGTTGTCGGTGATGAAGGCCACGGGCAGGTTGCCGTCCTTGTCGGCGAAGCGGCCGTAGTCTTTCTGCTTCAGCAGCTCCAGCTCTTTCTGGGGCACCACAAACTCGGGGTTAGAGGCGTCTTCCTTCTCCAGAATGCCCTGGGCCGTGGTTTTGTAGTCGTAGCGCACGGCGTCGCGGCCTTTGTAGGGGCGCACGGTGCCGTAGCTGAGCCGGATGGTGGAGTTGGCATCGGGCGAGTACACTTTCTGGCTGTTCTTCTCGCGCAGGGCGGCCACGTAGAGGCGGTTGGCGCGGGTGAGGCCGCTTTGCAGGGCCTGCATCTTGGGCAGAATGTTCTGGGTGTAGTTCAGGTACACCGAGTTGAAGGTCTTGAAGCCGGGGTCAGCTTCCAGCTTGGCCAGCGTGGGCGCGGCCAGGAAGGCCTTCACCTTGGCTTCCGAGGTCAGGAAGGAGTTGGCAAACACGTAGTCGGCGTACTTCTGCATCGAGCCGCCATACTGCTTCTGCACGGTCTGGAACACGTCGGGCAGCTGGGCGGCGGGCACGTCCTTCATGTAGAGGCTCATCAGCGCGGCAAACACTTTTTTGTCGGTGCTGGCGCTGTAGTCCTTGAAATACTCGGCCACGGGCTCCTGCAGGTCGGCGGTGGCTTTGCTGAGGGCGGCTTTGTCGGTGGGCGTGGTTTTCAGGGTCATGTAGAGCGGCATCATGCGCGAAGCCAGCGTGATGATTTCGGTGCCGAAAGCGGCTTCGTTCACGTACTGGCTGCTCAGGTTGTACTCCCGCAGGCCGGCGTAGGCCTGGTTGATGCTGGGGAGGGCCTCGCCGTACTGCTGCTGGCGGGCGGGGTCCTGGCTGATCCACTGAGCCAGGGCGGCTTCTTCAGCCTTCTTGGCGTCCACGGTTTTCAGGCGGTTCATGCCTTCATTCTGGCCGATGAAGTACTTCCAGTAGTTGGCGATGTTGGCGTACTTGGAAGCATACTGTAGGCGCAGCGTGGGGTTCACGTCCATGTCTTCCTTCCACAGCTTGAGGCGCGTGTCGCGCAGCTTGATGCGGGCGGGGTTGCTCTGGTCCAGGGTCATCTGCAGGCCGGCGGCGGGCAGGAAGCGCTGGGTGCGGCCGGGAAAGCCAAACACCATGGCGAAGTCGCCTTCGCTGATGCCCTGCAGGCTTACGGGCAGGTGCTTCTTGGGCACGTAGGGCACGTTGTCGGCGCTGGGGCCGGCGGTGGGCTTATTGTTTTTGTCGGCGTAGACGCGGAACATCGAGAAGTCGCCGGTGTGGCGGGGCCACATCCAGTTGTCGGTGTCGCCGCCGAACTTGCCCACGGCTTCCGGCGGGGCGCCCACCAAGCGCACGTCACCGAAGCGCTGGTATACGAACAGGTAGTACTCGTTGCCGCCGAACATGTCGCGCACGTAAGCCACGTACTGGCCGTTTTCCTTGGCCGCGTCGGCCATTTCCTTCTGGCGCTTCTGGATGGTGGCCATGCGCTCCTGCTCGGGCGTGGCGGCCGTGAGGCCTTCCAGCACTTTGCCGGTCACGTCTTCCATGCGCACCAGAATGTCCACGAACAGGCCGGGGTTGGTCTTCTCTTCGGCTTTGGTAGCGGCGAAGAAGCCGTTCTGCAGGATGTTGTTCTGGGGCGTGCTGTGGGTCTGGATGGCGTCGTAGCCGCAGTGGTGGTTGGTGAGCAGCAAACCCTGGCTGCTGACGAACTCGCCGGTGCAGAAGCCGCCGAGCTGCACCACGGCATCCTTGAGGCTGGCGTTGTTGACGTCGTAGATTTCTTCGGCCGTGAGCTTGAGGCCTTTTTTCTGCATGTCGGCCTGGTTGAGCCGCTTCACGAAGAGCGGCAGCCACATGCCTTCGTCGGCGCGGGCCGTGAAGGGCAGCAGCAGCGTCAGCAGCAGGGCCTTGGCCCAGTGATTGGTGCGCATAAAACTGTGGGGAATGGGGGAAGGAAGGAATAAGGCGCCGGGCGCGTGCACCGGCCTTCAAACTTACAAAAAGGCGCTGCAACGCGCCGCCCGCCGGGCCCGGGATTTATTCCACGGGGTTTGCGGTTCTTTGCGCTATGTCTGCTGTTTTCCGCAAGCTGCTGCTGGGTTTGCTCTGGGTGTACCGCCACCTGATTTCGCCGCTCACGCCGGCCAGCTGCCGCTACACGCCCACCTGCTCGGCCTATGCCGTGCAGGCCATCGAAAAGCACGGCCCCTGGCACGGCGGCCGGCTGGCGCTGCGCCGCATCGCCCGCTGCCACCCCTGGGGCGGCCACGGCCACGACCCGGTTCCTTGATGGTGGAATGGTGGAGTGGTGGGTTGGTGGAATTGTTATGGCGAGCAGCGCGAAGCAATTCTTCCTCTTACTTTGGAACAAACAGGCCTAAGCAGACAGCTCTCTACTATTGCCGGGCTGTTTCGTTACTGGCGGGCTTATGGGCCAAGGGTGCTTTGCACTTCGTACAATGACCAACCCATCACTCCACCGCCCCATCAACCCGCCACCCCCACCACTCCACCACTTTTTCCGTATACACTGTGTTTGCGCTGCCTGGGCTCTGCGAGTCAGGCAGCTTTTTTTCATCTCCGCTGCTCTTCCATGTCTAGAATATTCCTGCTTACCCTCGGCCTGGCCACCCTGCTCACCAGTGCGTGCTCACAGGCGCAAAACGAAGTTTCCAACGATCTGACCGCTACTTCCGACACCAACGACCGGGGTGGCGACGACCAGAAGTCGGGCAAAAAAGGCAAGAAGGGGAAGAAGGATAAAAAGGGTAACGATGCCAGCGCGCCGCTGGGCGTGCTACAGCCGGTAGGCGAGCTGCAGGGCGGCATTCCGGAAAGCTCGGGCCTGGCCCACGGCGGCCGGCCCGGCACGTTCTACACCCACGGCGACGCGGGCACCTCGCCCACACTCTACCTCATCAACGAGAAAGGCGAAAAGCTGGGCGAGCGGGAGCTGCCCGTGACCAACATCGACTGGGAAAGCCTGGCCGACGACGGCAAAGGCACCGTGTTCATCACCGATGCCGGCAACAACAACAACACCCGCCGCGACCTGGCCATCTACCGCGTCGATCCGCAGAACCCCAACAGCGTGGGTAAAATCAGCTTCCGCTACCCCGACCAGACAGCCTTCCCGCCCGCCAAGGATGAGCGCAACTTCGACTGCGAAGCCTCGCTCTGGAACGCCGGCAAGGTGTACCTGTTCACGAAAGACCGCGCTAACCAAACCACCAGCAAAGTCTACAGCGTGTCGGACCAGCCCGGCTCGCACGTGGCTGAGCTGCTGACCAAGCTCAGCATTGCCGGCGAGGTAACCGGCGCCGACCTCAGCCCCGACGGCCGCCACCTGGCGCTGCTGGGCCGCGAAGAGCTGTACCTGCTGGAAGGCTCCGACCTGAGCAGCGCCCTGAAAGCCACCCCTAAAACCGTGTCGCTGAAAGGCGCCGGCCAGACCGAGGGTCTGCTGTTCCTCGATAACGGCACGCTGCTCATCAGCACCGAACAGGGCGCGCTCTACCGCTACAAGCTGTAAGCCCCCGCACAGTATCAGCCACAAAAAAGCCCCTCCGCCAGTCTGGCGAAGGGGCTTTTTTGTGCTAGGCCGAAGGCTATACTTTGAGGGCCTTCGGATCGGGGGTTGCGTCGGTTTCCAGGTCACGCGGGGCGTAGCCGTAGGGGTTTTTGGGGTCTTTGCCGGCACGCAGCAACACCCACAGCCCCACCAGAATCAGGGGCAAGCTCAGCAGCTGGCCCATGTTCAGCGGCAGCCGGTCTTCGAAGGCTTCCTGGTTTTCCTTCAGGAACTCCACCAGCACCCGGAACGAGAACAGCAGCACCACAAACAGACCAAACAGCTGCCCGCGCGGCGTGCGCTCCTTGGTGCGGTTCCACATGAAGTAGAGCAGTACCAGCAGCACGATGCAGAACAGCGCCTCGTAGATCTGGGTGGGGTGGCGCAGCTCAAACGGAATGTTGCTGTTGCCGCCGTGGATTTCGTTGTAGCGCGCAAACTTGAACGCCCACGGCACGTCCGTGACGCGGCCGATGATTTCCGAGTTCATCAGGTTGCCGAGGCGGATCATGCAGCCACCCAGCGCCACCACAATCACAATCCGGTCGAGCACCCAGAGGTAGTCGAACTTGTTGTTACGGGCAAACAGGTAGGTGGCCAGCAGGATGCCCAGCGTGGCGCCATGGCTGGCCAGGCCACCTTCCCAGATCTTGAAAATCTCCAGAAAATGCTCGCTGGTGAGGTAATAAGCAGGGTCATAGAACAGCACGTGGCCCAGCCGCGCCCCCAGAATGGTGCCCACCAGCATGTAGATGGTGATGACATCCACCCAGCGCGGCGACACCCGCTCGGATTTGTAGATGTGCGACAAAATGAACGTGCCGAACACGAAGCCCGACATGAACAGCAGCCCGTACCAACGCAGCGTGAGCGGGCCGATGTGCGCCAGAATCGGGTCGGCGGTCCAAGTGATGTAGGAGAGAAAGGAAAGCATGGTTACGAAATATAGAAGGGACTCAAAGGTACTCAGACATTCCACTTGCCGCTTTGCCAGCTCCTCCGGCGGCAACTCGTGGGCCGGCGGCCGCTAGCGCAGCAGGGCGCCGTCGCCGCTCAGCAGCAGCAGCAAGCCCAGCATCACGGCGTAGCTAGGCCAGCGCAGCCAGGCGGGCAGCAGCTGGCGCTCCGCGGCGGCTTCGGCCACCAGCCGGGCCCGCACGCGGCTGTAAAAAAACGGCCGGGGCTGGGCAGTGGGCTGGGTGCGCCACTGGCGCAGCAGGTTTTCCCATTCGTCGTCGGCTGTGGGCCGGGAGGCAGGATCAGTCATGGCGCAGAGAAAGATGGATACGAAGGGTTTTGCGGGCCCGGAACAGCAGGGATTCCACGGCCGGCACGGTGGTGTCGAGCACCGCCGCTATTTCCTCGTAGCTCAACTCCTGCTCGTGGCGCAGCGTGAAGGCCACCTGCTGCTGGCCGGGCAGCCGGGCAATGTGCGCCAACAGCAACGCCAGCTGCTGCTGGCCTTCCAGTTGGGCCTGCGGGTGCGCATGGTCGGGCGGCTCGTGCAGCACCTGGTTGTCGAAACCCAGCAGACTGGTGAAGTAGGCGAAGCGCTTCCGGGCGCGGGCCCGCTGCCGGTGCTTGAACGCCCGCGAAGTAGCCAGCCGGTACAGCCAGGTGCTCAGCGCCGCCTCGCCCCGAAACCGCCCGATGGTCTGGTACACCTCCACAAACACCTCCTGCGCCACGTCCTCGGCCTCTTCCGCCGACTGCAGCAGCGCCAGCACCGTGCGGTAGATGCGGTTCTGGTAGCGTTCCACCAGCGTCCGGAACGCCGCCTCGCTGCCCTGCTGCAGCTGTGCTACCAACTCGTCATCGGGCGAGACGGCAGCGCCGGGCGCGGGCGGCACAACGCCGGAAGCAGCAGGCAGCGGAAGGGTATACACCAGGGAGGCAGGAATTGAGAGATGAAAACGACACCTGCCCGGCACCCGGCCTTTGCCGACGCCTGCTGAGGATACAACTGCTTAGGCCCCATCAGCACGCAAAACTTGCGCACAGGCCCAGCAATATTATTCAACAGCTTGTCTGACAGTTGATAATATATTGAAACCCAGCAACCCGTCGGCACTTGCAGATATAAATCCGGAATCCTCGTGCAACCGCAACTGGCCGGAGGTGGCAGCCGCGCCGCGCTGACGACGACTGGCCCGACGGCTGAAAGAGCCGCCGGACCGGAGCCACAGCGCAGCCAGTCGCCGCCCGGCCCCTACAGCGCGTTCAGTTCCTCAGTGTAGCCGCCGCTCAGGATGGGGAAGCGCAGCCAGGAGCGCGGGTCTACGTTATAGTCGTCGAGGTGGAAGCTGGGGGCGTACCGCTCGCGCTTCCATTGGTTGCGGCTCCAGAGGCTGTAGAAGCGCTTCACGCAGGTTTTCAGCTGCTCGGGGTCGGCGGCGGGATCTTCGTGGCGCAGGGTGGCCAGTACCTGCCGGGGGGCCAGCCGGTCGTAGAAGGCCAGCCGCTCGATGCGGTTGAGCAGCACGTAGGGCATCAGGTCGCGCTCGTCGGTTTGCTTGTCTTCGAGGGGGCGCAACTCGGCGGTGGGCTGCAGGCTGTTCACGTGGCGCAACGCCGGGTAGTTCAGCTCGGTTTCAGCCCAGCGCAACCACTTTTTCACAAAGTCCTTATCCACGCCCGCAATCGGCGAGATGCTACCGGCCGTGTCGCCGTCCATGGTGCAGTAGCCCACGCTGGCCTCCGAGCGGTTGGAGGTGGTGATGAGCAGGCAGTTCTGCACGTTGGCCAGCAGCCAGATGGCCGGGGCCCGCACCCGCGCCTGAATGTTCTGCAACGCCAGGTCGTCGGTCTTCCAGGTCAGGTCGCGGCCCAGCGCGTGCTCGATCTTGCCCACGTAGCCGCTCACCTCCGCATCAATTTCCCAGTTATGAAACACGGCCCCGATAGACTCTGCCAGTTCTTTGGCAGAGTTGAACGTGTCGTCGGAGGAGTTGACGGTGCCCTGATAGGCACAGGTCAGCAAACGGCGCGTGATTTCGTTGTTTGCTTTTCGTTGTTCGTTGTTGGTCGGACTCAGCGAGGCGTCGTTGGGGCCCGGCGCATCCTCGTCAGCTACGGCCGTTACGGGGCCGGCCAGCTGGGCTATTTCTTCGCCGGTAAAGCAGCCGGCGCGGCGCATGAATTCAGCGGTGCCCAGCTCGGCGGTGCCCAGGCGCACCATTTCGGCTACGGCTACAGCGCACAGGCAGGAGTCGGCGCCGCCGCTAAGGCTCAGCACGAAGCCCCGGCTGCGGGCCTTGCGCAGGTAGTCAAACAAAGCCAGGCTCAGGGCCTGGTTCAGCTCCCGGTATTCGTCGGGCGCGGGCAGCGGCACTATTTCGGCGGCAGGCTCCAGCGGCGTGCTGAAATCCACGTCCACGTACTCCATGTCCACTTCCTTGAAGCTCATGAGCTGGTTGCGCAGCAGCAGGTGGCCGTGGCGGGCCACCAGAATCTCGCCGTCGTAGGTGATGCGGCCGGCCTCGTTGCCGAGCAGGTTGGCGTAGAGGTAGGTGCAATTGAACGTGCGCGAGGCCTCCGTCACGAGATGGTAGCGCACGTCCGTCTTACTCATGGCGAAGTGGCTGGCCGACGGATTCACAATTAAATCCACGCGGCCCATCAGGCGGCAGGCGGGCCGAACGTCGTTGGGCCGCCACGCATCCTCGCAGATTTCAAACCCGAACTTCACGCCCTGGTGCTCAAACGTCATATCGCCCAGCGTCCACTCCTCCCCTTCCCACTGCACCGTGGTGGTTTCGCCGGCCGGCCAGGGCGCAAAGAAGCGCGGCTCGTAGTGCACGCCGTCGTTGGCCAGAAACTGCTTGGCCGCAAAGCCCAGAATCTGGCCGTCGCGCAGCACGGCGGCCGTGTTGTAGGTGCGCTGGTTGAGCCGGATGGGCAGCCCCACCACCACGCAGATACCGTCCGTCCAAGGCCGGATCTGCTGCAGGTGGGCCAGCGCGGCCTCGGGCAGCCACTCGCTCAGAAACAGGTCTTCGCAGCCGTAGCCGGTGAGGCACAGCTCCGGCAGACACAGCAGCTCCACGCCAGCCGCCTTGGCCTGCGCTATGGCCTCGCAGATGGTGCGCAGGTTGTGGGTCCAGTCAAACGGTATCTGGTTGAGGGCGGCGCCGGCTATTCGCATGGGAGGGGTCGGTAGGTTTCTGCAAAACAACTCTATTTCCCCGGATTGGGTTGTCCACTGCATCCTCTGCGCAAACACTGCGGCCTCTGCGGGCTCCGTCGTTGGTACGATGGTAGCCCGCAGAGGCCGCAGAAATTTCACCCAAAATGCGTCTAAGGAATGCTTTTGACTGCCTTATCCTGAAAGACCAGAGTTCCTATGCAATCGGCGTAGAAAGCCTGTCCGTTTTCGTTGGTAAACAGCCCTTCCACCTCAATCAGCTCCACGCTGTCACGGTGGCCGTATTCGCGTTTGCTGTTTATCAAGTAGCATGACGCGGCAGCCTCCGCAGCAGTCAATTGCCCTTTCAGCACTCGTTCGACTTTCCAGATACAGCGAAACTCGTCGCAGTCCTCATTGCTGGAACGCAGAACCACCACTACCGGCTTCTCCACCCGGCGCCATTCTTTGTACAGGTAAAACAGAGCAACGCAGCCAAGAACACCCAACAGGCATAAGGCAAGCAGGCGCAGCCATCGTTGCATGACGGCCTTTCCTATACGCCCAGCGCTGCCAGCGCCCGTTCGGCAGCCAGCTGCTCGGCCTGCTTTTTGGAAAGCCCCATGCCGGTAGCCACCACTTCGTCGTCAAGCACCACGGAGGCCGTGAATTCCATGACGCCGCCGGGGCGGGCCTCGCCGTTGAGGTCGTAGCGGATGGCTTTGCCGTTGCGCTGGGCCCACTCAATGAGCTTGCTCTTGAAGTTGGCCGTTGTTTCGGTGAGAGATTTCACGTCCACGTAGGGTTTTACGAGGCGGCTGAGCACGAATTTGCGGGCCGCCTTATAGCCCTGGTCGAGGTACACGGCGCCCACCAGCGCCTCTAGGGCGTTGCCGTTCACGGAGCGCGAACGGGCGGCGCGGCCCTGGCCGGGGTCCAACTGTACCAGCTTGTCGAGGCCCAGCTTGAGGGCCAGGCCGTTGAGGCTTTCCCGGTTCACGATGCGGCTGCGCATCTCGGTCAGGAAGCCTTCCTGCTCGTACGGAAACTTGCGAAACAGGTACTCGGCCACCACTGTGCCCAGCACGGCGTCGCCGAGAAACTCCAGCCGCTCGTTGCTTTGGTGGCGCCCGGTGGTAGGCTGCTGCTTCACCACCGACGAATGGGTAAAGGCCAAATGGTAAAGCCGCACGTTTTGAGGCGTGCGGCCGGTTACCGTGGCAATGGCCTGGCGGAAGGCCTTATCGTGGCCCAGCATCCGCCGAAAAAACCCGAACAAGGGTAAGCCACTCATGGCTGCTACTCTTCGAACTTACGGAACACCACCGACGTGTTGTGCCCGCCAAAGCCGAAGGTGTTGCTCATGGCCACCTTCACCTCGCGCGGCTGGGCCTCATTGAACGTGAAGTTCAGCTTGGGGTCCAGTTCGGGGTCGTCGGTGAAGTGGTTGATGGTGGGGGGCACGATGCCGTGCTGAATGGCCAGAATGCTGGCCACGGCCTCAATACCGCCCGCGCCGCCCAGCAGGTGGCCGGTCATGCTCTTGGTGGAGCTGATGTTGAGCTTGTAGGCGTGCTCGCCAAAGACCTTCTGAATGGCCTTCACCTCGGCACCGTCGCCGAGGGGCGTGCTGGTGCCGTGGGTGTTGATGTAATCCACCTCTTCGGGCTGAATGCCAGCGTCGCGCAGGGCGTTCTGCATCACCAGCACCACGCCTTCGCCCGTAGGGTCGGGGGCCGTGATGTGGTAGGCATCCGACGACAGACCGCCACCGATGATTTCGGCGTAGATCTTGGCGCCGCGGGCCTGGGCGTGCTCGTACGCTTCCAGAATCAGGGCGCCGGCGCCTTCACCCAGCACGAAACCGTCCCGGTCCTTGTCATAAGGGCGCGAGCCGGTAGCGGCATCGTCGTTCCGCTCGCTCATGGCCTTGAGGGCATTGAAGCCCCCTACGCCCGCCTCCGTAATGGCTGCTTCCGAGCCGCCCGTCACCACCACGTCGGCCATGCCGAGGCGGATGTAGTTGTAGGCCGCCACAATAGCATCCGACGACGAGGCGCAGGCCGACGTCGTTACGAAGTTGGGGCCGCGGAAGCCGTTTTTGATGGAAATGTTGCCCGACGAGCTGTCGGCAATCATTTTAGGGATGAAGAAGGGGTTGTAGCGCGGCGTTCCGTCGCCTTTGGCGAAGTTGAAACACTCGTCCTGGAAGGTTTTCAGCCCCCCAATGCCCGAGCCCCAGATTACGCCTACCCGATCCTTGTTTACTCCTTCGAGCAAGCCGGCATCTTTAATGGCTTCGTCGCTGGCGATGACGGCAAATTGCGTGAACAGGTCCATTTTCCGACCTTCCTTGGTGGGGAAGTAGTCATCCGGACTGTAGTTCTTCACTTCGCAGGCGAAGCGGGTCTTGAACTTGCTGGCGTCGAAGCGGGTGATGGGCGCGGCACCGCTGATGCCTTGGCGCAGCCCTTCCCAGTAAGCAGGAACGGTGCTACCCAGCGGCGTGATGGCGCCCAGGCCAGTAACGACAACTCTCCGAAAAGCCATAGGCGGGGCAGAGATTACGAAAAAGGGGGAAAGCAAAACGGCCGGCGGCAGGCCGGCCGGAATGCACAAAAAACCGAAAGAAGTAGTGAGTATCGAGCAGTTAGTATGTAGTTATCCGGCGTGCCGGGCTGCCCCAAAGGCAGGCATCACCAACTAAATACGCCATACTATATACTCACTACTGCTTAATTACTTAGCGTGCTCTTCGAGGTAGCTGATAGCCTGGCCCACGGTGCCGATGTTTTCGGCCTGGTCGTCTGGGATAGACACGTTGAATTCTTTTTCAAACTCCATGATCAGCTCCACCGTGTCGAGCGAGTCGGCACCCAGGTCGTTGGTGAAAGAGGCCTCGGGGGTTACTTCCGACGCTTCTACGCCCAGTTTGTCGATGATGATGGCTTTTACTTTTTCTGCAATTTCAGACATTTCCGTGGGGGTTTAGAGAAAACTCGCCACAAATAACATCATCTTCCCTAACATTTTCAAACCTGCCCCCCGATTCTTCCCGGCACAAGATTCTGGCCAGGGTGGTTCGTTTCGGATAAGGGGATGTGTACTTTTGCGCATCACCGCTTCGGCACCTGTCTATGAAAACCCTCACGCTGGACGTAGAATATGAGTGTGACTTCGACTTGTTCGGGGTAGTCTCGTCGAGCCGGGAGCACACGCTGGCCTGGCAGCTCAACCAGGCGCTGCGCCTGCGCCTGGTGAAGCAGCAGGACCTGATCTACGACCTGCTCCACCAGGGCCGGCTGGTCATCAGCAACTACCTGCACGCCACCGAGCACCTCACGCTGCGCCTGCTGCGCAACCGCTCCATCGACCCCTCGGTGCTGAAAAAGCCGTTTCTGGCCCCCGATGTTAAGGAGTACGACTACCTGATTCAGGTGAACAACGGCAGCGGCCAGCTGGCAGCCGAGGCTCTGCTGGCCGAACTGACGACCCTGCCCGTGGTGCAGTACGCCTGCCAATTCGACCCGAATACCTTGAAGTTTAAAGAAAATCTGCTCTTTTGAGTTTTAATTTTTCGCCCGTCATGCAGAGCGGAGCGAAGCATCTCGCCAGTGTAGTAAGCCATTTACCATACTTGCGGGATGCTTCGCTCCGCTCTGCATGACAGTTTGATTGACCAGCTTTAACCAACACTCCTCCTATGGAACCTCTGCCCCATTTCAATAAAACTAAAATCGTAGCCACGGTTGGCCCGGCCTCCAACACCTACGAGAAGCTCGGCATGCTCATGCGCGAAGGCGTGGACGTATTCCGCCTCAACTTCTCGCACGGCAGCTACGAAGACCACCTGTCGGTTATCAACACGGTGCGCCGCCTCAACAAGGATATGCGCACCAACGTGGGCTTGCTTCAGGATTTGCAGGGCCCCAAAATTCGCCTCGGCGAAGTGGAAGGCGGCGGCGTGGAAATCAAGGCCGGCGACAAGATCAAGCTGGTGTGCGGTGAAAAGGAAATCACCACCGCTACCCGCCTGAGCACCATCTACCTGGGCCTAGCCCGCGACGTGAAGCCCGGCGACATGATCCTCATCGACGACGGCAAGATTGAACTGCGCGTGCTGGCCACCGACCGCGACAAGGAAGTGGACGTGGAAGTGATTTACGGCGGCCTCGTGAAGCCCCGCAAAGGCATCAACCTGCCCGACTCCGAAGTATCGGCCCCGAGCATGACCGAGAAGGACATCGAGGACCTGAAATTCGGCCTGGAAAACGACGTGGACTGGGTGGCGCTGTCGTTTGCGCGCCGCGCCGAAGACATCCGCTTCATCAAGGGCCTGATTGCCGAGAGCGGCAAATCGGCCCGCGTAATTGCCAAGATTGAGACGCCGGAAGGCCTCAAAAACCTCGACGAAATCATTGCCATTACCGACGCCGTGATGGTAGCCCGCGGCGACCTGGGCGTGGAAGTGAAGATGGAAGAGGTGCCGATGGCCCAGAAGCTGATTGTGGAGAAGTGCAACAAGGCCGGCAAGCCCGTCATCGTGGCCACCCAGATGATGGAAAGCATGATTACGGCCCCCCGCCCCACCCGCGCTGAAACCAGCGACGTGGCTAACGCCGTGCTCGACGGCGCCGATGCCGTGATGCTCTCCGCCGAAACGGCCGTGGGTGCGTATCCGGCCGAGGTAATCCGCTCGATGGTGGGCACGATTATGAGCGTGGAAACCCGCCGCGAGTCGCTCTACCACCGCTGGCACCCTATCTCGCCCGAGTCGCCGACGTTCATGGTCGACAGCGTGCTGTCGGCGGCCTGCCACCTGGCCAAAAACACGGGCGCCAAAGCCATTACTGGCATGACGCACCGCGGCTACACGGCCTTCCAGATTGCCAAATACCGCCCCAAAGCCAACATCTTCATCTTCACCGACAACCGCTCCCTACTCACGACCCTGAGCCTGATCTGGGGCGTGCGCGGCTTCTACTACGACCGGATGGTGAGCACCGACAGCTCGGTTTCGGACATCAAGTATGCCCTGACCGCCACCGGCAACCTCAACAAAGGCGACGTATTCATTAACACCGCCTCCATGCCCATCAACGAGAAGGGCAAGACCAACATGGTGAAAGTAAGCGTAGCCTAACGCTGATGTAGCACAGGCTTCAGCCTGTGCCGCACAACACACGAAAAAGCCCGCTGGAAGCAATTCCAGCGGGCTTTTGGTTTTAGCACTCAGTATAGAGTATTGAAGCAAGCATCAAGCACCTCGGTACTCACTACTCACGCACGGCACAGACTGAAGCCTAGGCTACTGTTCCAGCTGCAGGCGCAGGTGCTGCGGCAGCTCGCCGGCAGCCTGCACCTCCACTACGTACATGCCGGCCACCAGGGCCTGCAGGGGCAGCACCGTAGTGGTCTGGCCGGCGGCCAACGGCCAGCAGCCAGCCGTGCGCCCCAGCGCGTCGAGAAGGCGCACGGTGGTAGTGGTGCGGGCCGGACCGGCCAGCGTGAGCGTGGCGCTGCTGCCCGCGGGGTTCGGGTAGAGCTGGAACGTGGCCGCCGGCCGCGCCGCCGTGGTGGGCAGCAGCGTGGCGAAATCGGTGCGGGAGCCGCAGGTTTGCACGGTGCCGCTGCTGGTGCGGCGGGTGTAGATGAGCCGGTATTCCAGCTCACTCACGAAGCCCACGCCCGGTGCGCTCAGAGTTTGCTGATTCAGGGCATCCAGCCCCGGCGTATAGCCAATACCGCTACGGTTGTACAGCACCTCCATCTGCAGCACCGCGGGCCCACCACAGGCGCTGCCTAGCCGGTTGCTTACGACCGGGTAGCCCATGAGTACCGTGTTAAAGGGCAGCTGCTGGTAAGCGTAGGACAGTAATGGGGCGCGCAACGGGCTCAGCCGGTCGAGGCTGCTGCCGCGCCACTGCCCGGTGCGCAGCGAGGCCGACAGGCGCACCCTCGATACCGGCGAAACAACAGTACCGCTCCGTGAGCAGCCCGGCGCGCCATTGTACACCGTTCGGCTTTGCTCCTGGCAGATGTACGTCAGGCTGTCGGCCGTGAGCTGGCGCGTAAGCACGCGGCGCAGCACAGTGCCGCTGCCGCACCCGATTGGGTTGCTGGTGAACTGCGTGTATTGGTACCCCAATTCATCCCCTGGCTGCAGATCCAGCAGCGTGAGCGGGTTGTAGTAGCTGAGGCCCGCGGGTGCGGGACGGCGGGCCAGCGTGAGTTGCCGGGCACCGGGCACCCCAAACCGCAAATTCACCGGTCCCGACACCAAGCCGTTGTTTTTGCTCAGCACGATCAGTACGCCGGGATTATTGCCGGCCCGGAATGTAGCCACGGAATCCTGCACGCCATCCAGCAGCATCGTACCGCGCGACACCAGCGTGGTGGTCAGGCCATAATCAGTGAAAAAGCTACTCCACGTATCGCCCACGCGGGCAAACGGCTTCAACACCAAAGCACAGCTGAGAATAAAGCCGGTATCGGGGCCGCCGTCCCAGAACAGCACGTAGGTGCGCGTGGCAGGCGTGTAGCGCAGCTGCTGCCCGAACTGGTTGTTGCGGGCCTTCTGCCAGGCAAAGCTGCCCGCACGCCGCATGATGCGGTTGAAGTAGTACACCGAGTCAGAGTCGCGCACGCCGGCCGAGTCGAGGCGCAACGTCAGGACGGTGTCGGCGGCGGCGTTGCGGAAGGCGTGCACGTCGCCGTTGGGCCGGAAGGGCCGCCAGTTCTGGGCGGCGGCGGGCAAGGCCGTGAGGCTGCTCAGGAGCAGCAATAAACAGTACAGTTGTTTCATATAGGCGTAGAAAAGGATATGACTGCCAAAAGATAGGAAATAAACCATACGCCCGAAACACGAGAAGGCCCCGCGCTTGCGCACGGGGCCTTCTCTATCAAAAGAGCAGAAAGTTACTGGTGCTGCTTAGGCGGCCAGCGACTTCACGAACTTAGCCAGCTTCGACTTGTTGTTGGCGGCTTTGTTCTTGTGGATGATGTTCTTTTTGGCCAGGCGGTCCAGCATCGACGATACTTTCTTCAGCAGCTCCTGAGCGGCCGAAGCATCGGTGGTGGCGCGCAGCTTCTTAACAGCTGTGCGGGTAGATTTTGCCTGGTAACGGTTCAGCACGCGCTTAGCTTCGTTGGAACGGATGCGCTTGAGGGCTGACTTGTGATTTGCCATGAGTAGGAGAAATGAACGTTCTGCTCGGTTTCAATTCGGATTGGGTGGGCAAAGGTAAGGGTTTGGATGGAAAGTCCAAACCGTCAGCCAGGAATTTGCCGCGTCGCCGCCGATTAATCTTGCCGGCGGAGCTGCGTGGGGCATCCCGTTTACCGAACTTTATTTCCGGAATGGGGTTGACAATCGCGCCAGAAGCACTAAATTCTGTACAGATCTGCCGGGCATCCTACCAACCACACCGCACCTTAGTTAGCCGCCCTCGCCCATGCCACTCATTGCCGACTCCCGCTATCAGCCGCCGTTCTACATGTTCAACGGCCACCTGCAAACCATTGTGCCCAGCCTGTGGCGCGAAGTACCGGAAGTGCACTACCAGCGTGAGCGGGTGGAAACGCCCGATGGCGACTTCCTAGACCTCGACTGGTCGTGGCGGCAGCCGCAGGCTCCGGCCGATACGCTCTGCATCGTGTCGCACGGGCTGGAGGGCGACGCCTCCCGGCCCTACGTGCGCGGCATGGTGCGCGCCCTCAACCAGGCGGGTTTCGACGCGCTGGCCTGGAACTACCGCAGCTGCAGCGGCGAAATGAACCGCCTGCTTCGCTCCTACCACCTCGGCGACACCGACGACCTCGACTTTGTGGTGCGCCACGCCCTGGCCACTGGCCGCTACCAGCGCATCTTCCTGACCGGCTTTTCGGCCGGTGGCAACGTCACGCTCAAGTACCTGGGCGAAAACCCGGCGCGGGTGCCGGCCGAGGTGGAGCGCGCCGCCGTGTTTTCGGTGCCCACCGACCTCAAGGCCAGCTCCTACCACATTGCCCGCCTCGAAAACCGCGTGTACCTCAACCGCTTTCTGAAGACGCTGCGTGAGAAGATGCGCCAAAAAGCGGCTCTGCTACCCGACCAGATCGACCTCACCGACCTCGACCAGCTCCAGGATTTCCCGCAGTTCGACGACCGGTTCACGGCCCCAATGCACGGCTTCAAGTCGGCGGAGGACTACTACGAGCACGCCAGCTCCGGCCGCTACCTGAGCGGCATCCGCATCCCCACGCTGCTCGTGAATGCCGAAAACGACCCGTTTCTGCCCGCCAGCTGCTTCCCGCGCGACGTGGCCGCCCGCAGCGAGTTCGTATTCCTGGAAACACCCTCCGACGGCGGCCACGTGGGCTTCGGCGAAGGCACGCCCGATGGCGAGTACTACTCCGAGCGCCGCGCCGTGGAGTTTCTCACGGCTGAAGTGCCGGCATAGCACCACGCAGTCCGGGCCAGCAATACAAAGCCCTCCGGCAGCGGGTACGTCCCGACGCCGGAGGGCTTTTTGTCAACTCACCTTGCTGGCAACTTGTGGGGCTTCTTTACCGGCCGGATGGCACCACTACCACCTTCTTGGTTTCAAAGAAACTCTCGGTGTAGAAGTCGCTCAGGTCGTGGATGGTGGCTTTCAGGCCCGATTCCTCGATTTCCTCGGTCAGGTCGCCACCTTTGAGGTAGTAGAGGCCGCTGTTGGGCGCGGCTTCGTGCTGGGGCTTGTAGCGGTGCGCAATCCAGGTGTGGAAGGTGGCCAGGCGCGCCACGGCGCGGCTCACTACGTAGTCATATTTGGGGCGCAGCTGCTCGGCGCGGGTCTGCTCGGCCGTGACGTTGGTCAGGTTGAGGGCGCGGGCCATTTCCTGCACCGCGTGAATCTTCTTGCCGATGCTGTCGACCAAGTGAAATTTCACTTCCGGAAACAGGATGGCCAGCGGCAGGCCCGGCAGGCCCCCGCCCGTGCCCACATCCAGCACCGACGAGCCGGGCGCAAACTCCACCACCTTGGCAATGCCCAGCGAGTGCAGAAAATGCCGCTCGGCCAGGTTATCGACGTCGGTGCGGGCTACCAGGTTGAGCCGCTCGTTCCAGCCCCGAAACTCGGTATCGAGTTGGCTGAACAGCTGGCGCTGGTGGTCGGTGAGGTGCGGGAAGTAGTGGTGAAGGATGTGCATAGTGGGGCAAAGGTAGCAGCTCTTAGCACGTCATGCTGAGCGAAGGCGCAGCCGTAGTCGAAGCATCTCGCTAGTGTGGTAAACCTCATTTACTTTGGCAACGTCAGCACGCGAGATGCTTAGACTACGGCTGCGCCTTCGCTCGGCATGACGTACCGATTATGATAATCGGCAGGCACAAAAAAGCCCCGACCTGCGTCGGGGCTTTTTCACTAGATGATTTCCTTTTTGTTTTTCACCATGTCGAAGAGCAGCTCGCGGGCGCGGTGCAGCTGGGCTTTCACAGTGCCGAGGGGCGCTTTCAGCTCCTGCGCAATTTCCTCGTAGCTCAGCTCATCGAAGTAGCGCAGCGTCACGAGGCGCTGGTACTTGTCGGGCAGCCGCGATACCACGTGCTGCATGATTTCGATTTTCTGATTCTTGATGGTCGTCTCCTGCGGGTTCAGGTTCTGGTCGCGGAAGTCGATGGTGATTTCGTCGCCGTTGTCAATCTTGATGGCCGAGTCGATGGACATCGTCTTGATTTTATTCTTGCGGATAAAATCAATGCAGTTGTTGGTGGCAATGCGGAACAACCAAGTGCTGAAGGCAAACTCCGGGTTGAACTTGTGCAGGTTGCGGAAGGCCTTGGCGAAGGCTTCGATGGTAAGGTCGTCGGCGTCGTCGGGGTTGCGCACCATCTTCAGCACCACATGATACACCGGCTTCTTGTAAATCTGCATCAGCTCGGCGTAGGCCTTTTCGTCGCCGTTTTCCACGGCGGCGCGAATCAGCTTGAAGTCGTGCTTGGCTTTAGCAGAGAATTGTTTTTCCTGATTATTTACTTCCATCGGAGGTTGCGGTAGAGGAACAGCGACATTCCTAAAGCGAGATAATAAAAAAAGTAGACAACGTCCAGCACCGGCAGCAGCGCCACCGGCAAAGGGTCGTCGAGGCGCCGGCTCAGACGCTGGTAGGTGGCACATACCAGCCCGGTGCGCGCCACCCATAGGCCGGCCAAAGGTATCCAATCGGCCCGGGAAAACAGCAACGCTAAGCTAACCGCGTAAAAAAGCAGATTGCTTCCGATAAAGTTTCCTATCCGCAGCCGGTCGGCGAGGCGGTAGCTGCGGCCGGCCGACAGATGCCGCCGTTTCTGCCGCCACCAGCCGCCCCAGGTGCCAGCCGGCTCGCTGAGCGTATGCGCGGCCGGCTCGGCCACTACGGCCACCCGTGCCCCCTGCGCCACGGCATCCTGCACCAGCAGGTCGTCGTCGCCGGACAGGCTCCGGATGTGTGAAGCAAAGCCTTTGGTGGAGGTGAATACTGCACGCGTGTACGCCAGGTTGCGCCCGACGCCCATGTAGGGTTGGCCGCGCCACGCAAACGACAGATACTGCGCGCCGGTCAGCAGGGTTTCAAAGCGCACCAGCTTATTGAGAAACCCGGGCTCGGTGGCGTAGGCCGAGTAGCCTAGTACCATGTCGGCGGGTTGCCGGAAGCCGGCGGCCAGGTGCTGCACCCACTGGTTGGTGGCCGGAATGCAGTCGGCATCGGTGAAGAGAAGCTGCGGGTGGCGGGCCGCCTTGATGCCCAGCGTGAGGGCGTACTTTTTGGGCGACAAGCCGTCAGGCGTGCGGCCGATGGTGACGAGGCGGAAGTTGGGGTAGTACTGGCTGAGCTGCTGGGCGTAGAGGTAGGTATCGTCGTCCGACCGGTCGTCGATGAGCACGATTTCCAGGTCGGCGGGATACTCCTGGCGCAGCAGCAGCGGCAGCAGGCGGCGCAGGTTGTCCAGCTCGTTGTGGGCACACACCAGCACCGACACCGGTTCGGCCCCGGCCTCGGTGGGCGCGGGCTCGGGCGGGCGGGTTGCGAAAGGCCAGAAGTAGTAGGCGGCGTAGTAGAGCTGCACCAGCACCGTGGCCAGCAGCAGCCAGATGGCCGGGGAGAAACTCAACAACAAAACGGACAGCATGAATTAGCCTGCAAAAGTAGGCATTCGGGGTGGGTGGAGTACCTTTGTAGCTGAGAAGCTACAAGTCGCAGGCTGCAAGCTGCGAGCTGACGCGTAGGCGTGAGCTTGTAGCCGGCAGCTTGTAGCTTGTGGCTTATAGCTTTTCCGCATGACCTTCGACTTAGTAACGCAAGACCCGCACACCAAAGCCCGCGCCGGGGTGGTGCACACGGCGCACGGCGCCATCGAAACTCCCATTTTCATGCCCGTCGGGACGGCCGGCACTGTGAAGGCCGTGCAGCAGCGCGACCTCAAGGACGAGGTGCAGGCCCAGATCATCCTCGGCAACACCTACCACCTCTACCTGCGCCCCGGCCTCGACGTGCTCAGCAAAGCCGGCGGCCTGCACAAGTTCAACGGCTGGGACCGGCCCATCCTCACCGACTCGGGCGGCTACCAGGTGTACTCGCTTTCGGGCACGCGCAAGATCAAGGAGGAGGGCGTGAAGTTCCGCTCCCACATCGACGGCTCGCAGCACCTGTTCTCGCCCGAGGGCGTGATGGACATCCAGCGCACTATCGGGGCCGACATCATCATGGCCTTCGACGAGTGCACGCCCTGGCCCTGCGAGTACGACTACGCCGCCCGCTCCCTCGACATGACGCACCGCTGGCTGAAGCGCTGCATTGCGCGCTTCGACAGCACCGAGGGCCACTACGGCTACCAGCAGACCCTGTTCCCGATTGTGCAGGGCTCCACGTTCAAGGACCTGCGCGTGCGCTCGGCCGAGTTCATTGCCGAGCAGGGGCGCGAGGGCAACGCCATTGGCGGTTTGAGCGTGGGCGAGCCGGCCGAGATGATGTATGAGATGACCGAAATCGTCTGCGACATTCTGCCCAAAGACAAGCCGCGCTACCTGATGGGCGTGGGCACGCCAGCCAATATTCTGGAAAACATTGCGTTGGGCGTAGACATGTTCGACTGCGTGATGCCGACCCGTAACGCCCGCAATGGCATGCTGTTCACCACCCAGGGCATCATGAACGTCACCAACAAGAAATGGGAGCAGGACTTCTCGCCTATTGACGCCGAGCTGGGCGGCCACGTCAGCACGTTTTACTCGCGTAGCTATCTGCGGCACCTGTTCCAGAGCAAGGAAATGCTGGGCCCGCAGCTGGCCTCCATCCACAACCTGAGCTTCTACCTGTGGCTGGTGAAGCAGGCTCGGGAGCAGATCCTGGCCGGCACCTTCCGCGAGTGGAAGGAGAAGATGGTGAAGCAGGTGATGACGCGGCTGTAAATCGCTGATTTGCGCTGATTAGTCGTGATTTCGCTGATTTTCGCCTTTTGACAGTTGCATGGCCGCAACAGCTAGCTTCCTTCTTACCCTTGTCGATTCCTGCGTTTTCGCTGATTTTGCGAATCGACATTTCCACTTCCCAAATCAGCGAAATCACGGTTAATCGGCGCGAATCAGCGATTTATGCGAATTCTCGATAAATACATTCTGCAGAAATTCCTCACGGCCTTCTTCTTCACGGTGGTGGTGCTGGTGATGGTGATTTGCGTGATTGACTTCACGGAGAAGAACGACGACTTCATCCAGCACAACCTGGGCGCCAAGCAGATTATCCTGGAGTATTACGTGAACCTGTTTCCGTACTACGCCAACCTGCTCTCCCCTATCACGGTGTTTATTGCGGTGGTGTTCGTGACGGCTCAGCTGGCGGCGCGCACCGAAATCGTGGCCATTCTGGCGTCGGGCGTGAGCTTCAAGCGGCTGCTGGTGCCTTACCTGATGGGCAGCTTTGTGCTGGGCGTGGCCACCATTGCCCTCACCGGCTGGATCATTCCGTACGCCAACAAGACGCGGGTGGAGTTTGAGCGCAAGTACGTCAAGAACCCCTACCGCTTCAAGGGGCGCGACGTGCACATGAAGATCGGGCCGAGCACCTACGCCTTCATGGAGAGCTATGACAACGTCAACAACATCGGCTACAAGTTTGCGCTCGAAACCATTGAGGGCACGCTGCTCAAGCGCCGCATGACGGCCGAGGCCATCACCTGGGACTCGACGAAGCGGGCCTGGCGCCTCACGCCGCAGCTGGTGCGCACGTTTCGGGGGCAGAAGGAGACACTGCTGGCGCTGCCCGCCCGCGACACCACGCTCAACCTCTACCCCAAAGACTTCGCCAGCACCTACCGCCTGAGCGAAACCATGACGCTGCCCGAGCTGAACCGCTACATCCAGCAGAAGATAGACCGCGGCTCCGACGACACCCAGGTATATCTGAGCGAGAAATACGAGCGGTACGCCTACCCCTACGCCATCTTCATCCTCACCGTCATCGGCGTGATTATGAGTGCGCGCAAGAGCCGCGCCGGCGTGGGTGGGCAGATTGCGCTGGGCTTCGTGCTGGCGTTTGTGTTCATCATCTTCGTGATTCTGAGCCGCAACCTGGCGGCCGTGGGCACCCTGTCGCCGCTGCTCGCCGCCTGGATTCCCAGCATCCTTTTCACCGCCGTCGGGGTGGTGCTCTACCGGGTGGTGCCGCGCTAAGTGGTGGGTTTTGGGATGGTGGATTGGTGGAGTACCTCTATCATCCCGCGCTTGCGAAGGCCCCCTATAATAGCAGCACAATCGACAAAGGAGAAGTTTCGCTAATCTTTAATCTGCTGCTGGCCGTTGCGTCCCTTCTAATCCACCACCCCGCCACCCCACTAATCCACCACATGCTAAAAGACTACCTCCGCCTGCATTTCATTGTCCTGCTCTGGGGCTTCACGGCCATTCTGGGCAAGCTGATATCGGTGCCGCCGGTGGAGCTGGTGTTCTGGCGCACGCTGCTGGCGGCCTCGGGGCTGGCGGTGCTGCTGGTGGCGCGGCGGCAGCCCTGGCGCGTGGCCGGCCGCGAGGCGCTGAAGATGCTGGGTATTGGGACGCTGGTGGCGGCCCACTGGATTACGTTTTTCCTGGCCGCACGCCTGTCTTCGGTGAGTGTGTGTTTGGCCGGGCTGGCTACGCTGGCCCTCTGGACCTCGCTGCTGGAGCCGCTGGTGCTGTGGCGGCGGGTGCGCCTGTATGAAGTCGGGCTGGGCTTGCTGACGATGGTGGGGCTGTATCTGGTGTCGCAGGCCGAGCTGGACCAGATGGCGGGCTTGCTGGTGGCTATTCTGTCGGCGGGGCTGTCGGCGCTGTTCAGCGTGCTCAACTCCAAGCTGGTGAAGCGCCACACCCCGTTTCAGCTCACGCTCTACGAAATGACGGGCGCCTGCCTGAGCATCGTGCTGTTTATGCCCCTCTACAGCCGCTACTTCACCGACGGCCAGGGCCTGCAGCTGGGTTTGCAGGGCCTCGACTGGCTGTGGCTGCTACTGCTGGCCGGCGTGTGCACGGTGTATGCGTTTTCCACGTCGGTGGAGCTGATGAAGCGCATTTCGGCCTTCGTCGTGAACCTAACCATCAACCTGGAGCCGGTGTACGGCATTCTGCTGGCCGTGCTGATGTACACGTTGCGCATCCCGGGCTTCGGGCAGGAAAAGCTATCCACCGGCTTCTACCTGGGCACCGTGGTCATCCTGCTCAGCGTGCTCATCCACCCCGTCCTCGACCAATGGATGAAGCGCCGCCAGCGCAAAGCTGAAGCCGCCGAGGTGTTGGTGGGCAAGTAGCCCGGCAGTAGCATAATCGTAGCGCGAACTTTGTAGTTCGCGTCCCCGCGCCGTTTCAACGAAGCTACCGGCGCGGGGACGCGAACTACAAAGTTCGCGCTACTGCTGTACTACAGCCGCCCGCGCCACACCTGATACTCCGCTGGCAGCTCCAGGAGCGGCGGCAGCTCCAGGCCCGGAAACAGGCCGTACACGGCCGAGCCGGAGCCCGACAGGCTGGCGTAGGCGGCTCCGGCAGCATAGAGCTGGGCTTTGATGTCGCCGAGCACGGGGTACACCGGCGTCAGGGCGTCCTCGAAGTCGTTGCTGACGGTGTCGCGCCAGGTGCTGAGGGGCTGGGCGAGGGCCGTACGCAGGTCGTGGCGCGGGGTGCGGGGCTGCACGCGGCCATACGCTTCGGCGGTGCTGATGTGCAGGCCGGGGTACACTACCAGACAGGCCATGCCGGTCAGGTCCAGCGAAACGGGCTCGAAGACGTCGCCTTTCTCGTAGGCGAAAACCGGCTTGTTTTCAATGAAAAACGCGCAGTCGGAGCCCAACCGGCGGGCGTAGCTTTCCAGGGTTTCGGCGGGCAGGTTCAGCGTAAACTGCTCGTTGAGGGCCCACAGCGCAAACGCGGCATCGGCCGAGCCGCCGCCCAGCCCGGCCCCGATGGGCACCACCTTGTGCAGGTGCAGCTGCACGGGCGGCAGGTCGAAATCGGCCTGCAGTAGCTCGTAGGCCCGCACGCAGAGGTTGGTGGCCGGGTCGCCGGGGATGGGCAGGCCGGTGAGCGTCAGGGCCGTGTCGGCGCCGGCCGGGGCGGGCAGCACCTCCAGCGCATCCGTCCAGGGCAGCGGCACAAACACCGATTCGAGGTTGCGGAAGCCGTCGGGCCGCTGGCCGGTGATGTACAGGCCCAGGTTGAGTTTGGCGTTCGGAAAAACGAGCATGGCGCAAATGTAGTGCTAGCTTTGCGGATGCGGCGGCCCACGCAGCCGGCATTTTTTCTGTTGCAAGCACTGCCCGCACCGCCATTTTTTCGTTAGTTGAGCTGCCCCCGGCCAAAGGAGCCGACCACTGCCGTTTCACAAACCACTCTCCCCGCTGCCCGCGTATGTCTCTTGCCGCCACCTGGTACCGCCGCTGGGGCAAGCGCACGTTGGACGTAGCGCTGGCCGGGCCGCTGCTGCTGCTGGCGCTGCCGCTGCTGTTGCCTGTGGCACTGGCGCTGGTCGCCCAGAACGGCGGGCCGTGGCTGTTCCGGCAGGCGCGCCCCGGCCGGCACGGGCAGCTCTTCACGCTCTACAAGCTCCAGACCATGACCTCCACCCGCGACGCCCACGGCCAGCTGCTGCCCGATGCCGCGCGCCTGCCGCGCCTGGGCCGCTGGGTGCGCGCCACCAGCCTCGATGAGCTGCCCCAGCTCTGGAACGTGCTGCGCGGCCACCTCAGCCTGATCGGGCCCCGGCCGCTGCTGCCCGAGTACCTGCCGCTATACTCCGCCACGCAGGCCCGCCGCCACGAGGTACGGCCCGGCATCACGGGCTGGGCCCAGGTGAACGGCCGCAACGCCATCAGCTGGGAGCAGAAGTTTCTGTACGACGTCTGGTACGTCGATAACCTCAGCCTGGGCCTCGACCTGCGGATTCTGCTGCGCACGGCCGGGCGCGTGCTGGGTGCCCAGGGCATCACGGCGGCCGGCCAGGCTACCACCGAAGCCTTCCAGGGCTCTTCTTCCGTCTGATGCACGCCATGCCCGTTTCTTCCTCCCCTGCTTCTGCTACGCCGCTGACACCGCTCGTCATTTTTGGCGCGGGCGGGCTGGGGCGCGAAGTACTGATGCTGGTTCACCAGATCAATGCCGCCGCGCCCACCTGGCATATTCTGGGGTTTTATGACGACGCGCCCTTCCCAGCCGGCGCTGCTCTGCACGGCCTCCCCTACCTCGGCACTGCCGCCGACCTGAACGCCGCGCCCGGGCCGCTGCACGTGACCGTGGCGGTAGGCAGCAGCCGTAGCCGCGCCGCCGTGGTGGCCCGCCTCACCTCGCCGCGCCTCTCCTTTCCCACGCTGATTCATCCGGGCGTGGCCTGCGCCCCGTATCAGCGGTTGCAGCTGGGGGCCGGCTGCATCATCAGCCAGGGCTGCATCCTCACCTGCGACATCACGCTGGGCCGCCACGTGCTACTCAACCTGGGCTGCACCATCGGCCACGACGCCGTGCTGGAGGATGGCTGCTCCCTGATGCCGCACGCCAACGTGGGCGGCGAGGCCCATCTGGGCGCGGGCGTCTACCTCGGCACCAACGCCACCGTCATCCACCAGGTGCGGATTGGGGCGGGCACTATCCTGGGCGCGGGCGCCGTAGCCATCCGCGACCTGCCAGCGCACTGCACGGCCGTGGGCGTGCCGGCTCAAATTATCAAACCGCATGTAGCATAACCCCACCCGTTGCCGTTTACGTTTTGCTATAAACACATATTCCACTACCCGAGAATGGCGGCCTGCCGGCCCTGTTTTCGTGTTTCCCCGCTTACAGTTCAGGCCAGAGCCTGAGCTATACTTTCTCCGATGCGCAGCCAGGATTACGACCGAATTTACCTTTCCCCGCCCCACCTCGGCCGCCACGAGCTGAACTACCTGCACAAGGCCATCGAAGACAACTGGGTGGCCCCGGCCGGCCCCAACCTGGATGGGTTTGAGCGCGACATCTGCGAGTTTACGGGCGCGGCGCACTGCGTGGCCCTCACTTCGGGCACGGCTGCCATTCACTTGGGGCTGCGGCTGCTGGGCGTCGGCCCCGGCGACACGGTGCTGTGCCCGTCGTTCACGTTCGTGGCCACCGCCAACCCCATCAGCTACCTCGGGGCCACGCCGGTATTCATCGACAGCGAAGCCACCACCTGGAACCTGTGCCCGCAGCGGCTGCGTGAGGCCATTGAGGCCGGCCTCCGGCAGGGCCGCCGTCCCAAAGCCCTCATCATCGTGCACCTGTACGGCATGCCATGTCAGCTGCGCGAAATCCTAGCCATAGCCGCCGAATTCGACATTCCGGTGCTGGAAGATGCCGCCGAAGCCTTGGGCGCCCGCTACGACGGCCAGCCGCTGGGCACCTTCGGGGCGGTGGGCGTTTTCTCGTTCAACGGCAACAAGATCCTGACCACCAGCGGCGGCGGCGCCCTCGTCACCAACATCAAAGAATGGGACCAAAAGGCCCGTTTCTGGGCCACGCAGGCCAAAGACGACGCCCCGCACTACCAACACTCCGAGCTGGGCTACAACTACCGCCTCAGCAACCTGCTGGCCGGCATCGGGCGCGGCCAGATGGGGCTGCTGGATGACCGGGTGAAAAAGCGCCGCGAGATATTCAGCTGGTACCAGAAGCACCTGGCCAACCTGCCGGGCCTGTCCTTTGGGCCGACTGAGTCCACCGGGGGCCGCGCTAACCGCTGGCTGACCTGCGTGCTGCTCGACCCCACCCAAACCACCGTCACGCCGGAGCTGCTGCGGCAGCACCTGGAGGCCCGCAACATCGAGAGCCGGCCGCTGTGGAAACCGCTGCACCTGCAGCCGCTTTTTGCCGGCGTGCCCATGTTCGGCGGCGAGGTGTGTGCTGATTTATTTACCCACGGCTTATGCCTGCCTTCGGGCTCGGCCCTTGCCGAAGCCGACCTGCAGCGCGTGGCCGAAACCATCCGCGACGCCTACGCCTGCCACCACCGCGCCTGACAGCCCCCGCTGGCTTATGGATCTGTGCCAGCGGCCGAACGCAAACGAGCCGCACCTGTTGCAGCAGATGCGGCCCGAAACCAACCTTTCACAGGAAATGAAGGCCACAGCGGCTAACACGCGGCAGCCTTATCGAAACATGCCCTGTTAGGGGCTGACCAGATTGAGGCTCAGGTTGAAGTACAACGGGTTGCCCAGCTCGTTTTCATACAGCGGGTCGTTGTCGCCGCTGGGGTTCTGCTTGCTGAAGGCATCGAAACGGTAGTTGTAGCGGAAGCCCGCCTGGGCCGACAGCCAGATAAAGCCCGTCAGCTGGCGCTCGTAGGTGATGCGCGGCTTCAGCTCGCCGCGGCGCAGGTACACGTCCTGGCCGTTCACGGGGCCGAGGTAGTAGGCATTGCCTTCCAGCTCGTAGCCGAGCATGAGCAGCGAGTTGGCCCCGAAGCTGCGCCGCACGTTCACGCGGGCCGGGAAGATGGCCTCCACGCCCCACTTCGGGTTGAAGGTGCGGAAGTAGTACACCACCGGAATGTGCAGCAACTGCCCGGCCCGGTAGGTGCGCGTGAGGCCCAGGCCCCACATATACGATTCGCTGGGCTTCCAGCCGTAAATTGCCGTGCCGCTGTAGGTCAGGGCCTTGCTGCTGATGGCGTCGAAGTTGCGGTAGGTGCCGTTCAGGTCGACGTTGCCCTGCACCAGCAGGAAGTTCTTGTCGTTAAGTGGCCGAAACACCGTGGCGTTGAAGCCCGTGGAGCGCAGCCCATCTTCCAGGCGCCGAAACAGCGGCGCCCGCTCAGCGTTGGCTACCCGCACGCCGGTATTCCAGTACGTGAGGCCCAGGTTCAGAATCAGGCTGGAATTAGATATGACCGGGGCGTTGAAGCCTAGGCGCAGACCTGCAAAGCGGTCCACCTGCTCGGTCACCTCCTGAGGGCCGCCAGTTGTGGGCACCAAAGGGCCGGTCGACGTCAGATCGAAGGGCATCTGGGCTTCGTAGCCTATCGATATCAGTTTGGTAGGGCTTTGCAACAGCACCTTCTGGCTGGCATACGGCCGGTTGGCGGTGGCGTCGGCATTGCCAAAGCTGCTGAAATCTTCCATCCCCAACGAGTCGGCGGGGGCGGTGGGCAGGTCCTGGGCCCAGGCAGGTGCGGCCAGCACCGTGCTCAGCGCCAGCAGGGCGCCAGGAAGCAGGAAACGGGAGAGATGCTGCATGAGGCTACTTCTTTACCTGCCGCTTCCACACGTCGGTCCGGCCGAAGAGCGCCACGCCGATATAGCCGCGCACTTCTAGCGTATTCGGGTCGGTCAGGGTCATCTCGCAGGAATAGTCGCTGCCGTTTTTGGGGTCGTAGATCTGGCCGCCCTCCCACTTGTTTTCCCCGACGTACTTGAAGTCGCGCATGTTCACCAGCCCGCGCAAAGGCTTGGTACGGGCCGATTCGGTGGGGTTGTTGACGTCGGTGCGGGGCGTGCCGTCGGGGTTGTTCATCACTTTCAGCCATACAATCCGGCCGAAGTATTTGTCGCCGCTTTTGTAAATCTGAATCATGCCCGTTCCCTCCCCGTTTTTCCACACGCCTAGCACAGCGTCCGGGTTATCTGCCAGGGCGGCCGCCGCCGTCAGCACAACAAGCAGTAAAGTGAGCAGGCTTTGTTTGATCAGCTTCATAATGGGTACTAGTAATGAGTGGGTGGGATGAGAAAAAAGGAGCAATGCTTCTCCAAATAGAAGTAATAAAATAGAATTATAATAGGGTTAATCCCCTTTTAATATAATTATAATAATGTTTTAATATCACCCAACAAGAAGCAGGGCGACACGGAAGAACGTTGAAGCGCCCAACGTCAATAGCCGGCCGCTGTAGAAGCCACTGCAGGTGCAACGGGTTCTACAGCGGCCGGCTCTTGACGTTGGGCGGTGAGGTTTGTACCGAATTATTTACCCAGGCCGGATGCCTGTCTTCCGGTTCGGCGCTTCCTGAAACTGACATCCAGCGTATTGCCGAGGCCATCCATCACGCCCTCGCGGGCCACTACCGCTCCTTAAATCAGCATAAAGCCCGGATTGGCGGCACATAAAGTTCAATAGCTAGTATACCCGGCACATAAAGTCAGGCTGCTAGTACAAGCCAAGGGCGGACAGTATTAAACTACGGTAGCTTCCAGCGCCTGATGCAGGTCGGCCAGCAACTCCTCCACGGGCTCGATGCCCACGCTCAGGCGCACCAGCCCGGCCGTAATGCCCAGCTCCTGCCGCTGCTCCTCCGTCAGGGCCCGGTGCGAGGTGCCCGCCGGATACGACAGCGACGAGTCGACGCCGGCCAGGGATGGCGCAAACGGGAACCGCTGGCTGGCCCGCATAAAACGGCTCACGGCGTTGGTGCTGTCGTCCAGCAGCCGGAACGAAACCATGCCCCCAAACCGGCCTGCCCCCTGCTCCCGCGCCAGCGTGTGCTGCGGGTGCTGCGCCAGGCCCGGATAAAACACTTCCTGCACCGCCGGATGCTGCGCCAGCAGCTCGGCTACGGCCTGGGCATTGCGGCTGTGCGCTTCCATCCGCAGCCGTAGCGTCTTGATGCCGCGCACGGCCAGCCAGCTTTCCATCGGGCTCAGCGTGAGCCCAAACAGCGTCCCGATTTGCCGGAGGCGGGCGGCATCCTCGGGCGTGCGCGCCACCACCACCCCGGCCGTCACGTCGGAGTGGCCCGCCAGATACTTCGTGACGCTATGCATCACCAAATCGGCGCCGTACTCGAACGGTTGCGTGAGCACCGGCGAGGCAAAGGTGTTGTCCAGTACCAGCTTCAGGCCCAGCGCGTGGGCAGCCTCGGCGGCGGCGCGCAGGTCTACCACGCGCAGCAGCGGGTTGCTGATGGTTTCGCAGAGCAGCAGCCGGGTGCGGGGCTGCGCGTAGGCTGCCAGGTTGGTGGTCAGGTCCTCGAACGGCACGTAGCTCACGCCAATGCCCAGCCGGTCCAGCTCCTGGTTGAGCAGCGCGGCCGAGCCGCCGTAGATGTCGGCCGCACACAGCACATGGTCGCCGGCGGTGCAGTAGGTCAGCAGGGCCGCGAAGATGGCCGCCATGCCCGAGCCCGTGGCCACTGCCCCGGCGCCGCCTTCCAGGTGCGTCACGGCCTCGGCCAGCTCGTCGGAGTTGGGGTTGCCGTTGCGCGAGTACAGGTAGCGGCTGCCGGGCTCCCCAAAGTACAGCTCCAGCTCGTTGAGGTCTTCAAACTTGAAAACGGAGGTCTGGTAGATCGGGGTGATTTTGGGGTGGATGTGCATGGGCGGGAGAGTGGGCGGGAAACTGGGCGCGGGGCAAAACAACGGCAAAGTACGGCGCTGGTTGCAGCCAGGCACTATTTCATCTGCCGCACTTCCTTGCCCAGCTGAGCCGCGGCCGGCCGCCCCGCCGGCAGCTTCTGCAGCGCCGCCAGGTACTGCTGGGCTTCGGTTTTGTGGTTGAGGTTGATGGCCAAGCGGGTGAGGTTGGCCAGCGTCTGCCAGTCGTTGGGCTTGCTGGCATTGGCCTGCTGATACAGCGCATAGGCCTTATCCTCCTGCCCGTGCAGGCTGTGGTACATGGCCAGGTTGAAAGGCCCGAGGGAGCTTTCCGGATAATACTCGCTGACGAGCTCGGCCAGCTGCCGCGCTACCTCGGCGTCTTCGGGCGTATCGGCCTGCCAGTAGGGCAGCATGTATTCTTCCAGATTTTCAGGCAGAAAAACGGCCTCCGTTCTTGGCAACGGCTTGCCTTCCTGCCAGCGCCACGGCTGGCCGCTGGCTTTGCGCGCGGCCAGTGCCTCGCGCAGCACCTGCACTTCCGGACCCGGCTCGTGGGTCATCTCGTAGGTCTTGGCTAGCCCGAACCGCATATCCAGCCGGTCCGGAGCCAGCCGTATGCCTTCGCGCAGCGTGTTGCGGGCGGCCTCCAGCAGGCGCGGCTCGTAGCCCTCGCTGAGAGAGCCGGCGGCGCTGCCATCCTGCTTCTGCAGCGCCACGCCCCGCCCGGCGGCCGGGGCCGTGCTCACCACCACGCGGTACGACTTGCGCAGCAGGTAGTTGAACTGGGCCACGTACCGGTCGGGGTTGTTGGGCTCTTTCAGCTGCCAGGCCGCCAGCACCCGCCGCTGCTTGGCGGTATCCTGAGCCTGCGCGGCCCGCCGGTAGTCAATAGGAAAGGTTTGGGCAACAACCGGGGCCGCCGCAAGCAGCAAACCCATCAGGGGTAAAATAACGCGCATAGTAGCCGGTAAAGCGAAAAAAGAGTGGCGCAAGCTACGCGCCGTTTCAGATTTCCCGGTCAGCGAAGCCACATAATTTCTACTCCAGCCTCCTCCCCTCCCAGACGCACAAAGCCCCGCACCTGCTGGCAGGTGCGGGGCTTTGCTGAAACTACTTCGGGCCGCGCTTACGCCGAAGCGCCTTCGGCCAGTACGATAACGTTGTTGCGCAGCACCTCTACCACCCCGCCGTCGATGCGGAAAGTGGTAGCGCCGCCGTTCAGCACCACGTTGCCGGCTTTCAAAGCCGAAATCAGCGGGGCGTGGTTGTTGAGAACCTCGAACAGGCCATCGGTACCCGGAAACTGGGCCGACGTAACCTCGCCTTCAAAAACCTTGCGGTCGGGGGTGATGATTTCTAAATGCATGGTCTGTATTGTTAAATGGCTGAATTGATAAATGGTTGGTCGTTCTAACGAGGTGCTGAACAACCAACCATTTATCAATTCAGCCATTAAGCCATTTATTTTGCTTCCGCCATCAGCTTCTCACCCTTGGCTACGGCATCTTCGATGTTGCCTACCAGGTTGAAAGCCGCTTCCGGCAGGTGGTCGTGCTTACCGTCAATGATTTCGTTGAAGCCACGGATGGTGTCCTTGATGTCAACGAGTACACCTTTGAGGCCCGTGAACTGCTCGGCCACGAAGAAGGGCTGCGACAGGAAGCGCTGCACGCGGCGGGCGCGGTTTACTACCTGCTTGTCTTCCTCGGAGAGTTCGTCCATACCCAGGATGGCGATGATGTCCTGCAGTTCTTTGTAGCGCTGCAGAATCTCTTTCACGCGCTGGGCGGTGTTGTAGTGCTCGTCGCCGAGAACGGCGGCCGACAGGATGCGCGAGGTGGAGTCCAGCGGGTCAACGGCGGGGTAGATGCCCAGCTCGGCGATTTTGCGGCTCAGTACCGTGGTGGCGTCCAAGTGAGCAAAGGTGTTGGCCGGGGCCGGGTCAGTCAAGTCATCGGCAGGCACATATACGGCCTGTACCGACGTGATGGAACCGCGCTTGGTGGAGGTAATCCGCTCCTGCATGGCGCCCATTTCGGTGGCCAGCGTGGGCTGGTAACCTACGGCCGACGGCATCCGGCCCAGCAGAGCCGATACTTCGGAGCCAGCCTGCGTGAAGCGGAAGATGTTGTCGATGAAGAACAGGATGTCGCGGCCGGCGCCGGTGCCATCACCGTCGCGGAAGCTTTCGGCAATCGTCAGACCCGACAGGGCTACGCGGGCACGGGCTCCGGGAGGCTCGTTCATCTGGCCGAACACGAGGGTGGCCTGCGACTTCTCCATCTCGGCCATGTCTACCTTGCTCAGGTCCCAGCCGCCTTCTTCCATCGAGTGCTTGAACTCCTCGCCGTAGCGAATGATGTTGGCTTCGATGAATTCGCGCAGCAGGTCATTGCCTTCGCGGGTACGCTCACCAACACCGGCAAACACCGACAGACCCGAGTAGGCCTTGGCTACGTTGTTGATCAGCTCCTGAATCAGTACGGTTTTGCCTACGCCGGCACCACCGAACAAACCAATCTTGCCACCCTTTACATAAGGAGCGAGCAGGTCGATTACTTTAATGCCGGTGAAGAATACTTCCGAAGAAGTGGCGAGGTCTTCGAAGCGCGGAGCCTGGCGGTGAATCGGCAGGCGCGTGGTGCTCGTGGGCTGTGGAATGCCGTCGATGGCGTAGCCAATGACGTTGAACAGACGACCTTTGATGCTGTCGCCGGTAGGCATGGAGATAGGAGCGCCCAGGTCACGCACGACGGCGCCACGGGTGAGGCCTTCCGTCGAGTCCATGGCGATGGTGCGCACACGGTCTTCGCCCAGGTGCTGCTGGCACTCCAGGATAACGACCTGGCCGTTGTCTTTGATGACTTCGAGGGCGTCGAGGATGTTGGGGAGCTTAGAGCCTTCACCCGCGAAGCTCACGTCCACAACGGGACCGATAACCTGGGTGATTTTGCCGGTATTCGCCATTACTTTTTATGTATGGAGTGGGATGCAACGATTCAGGCCGCAAAACTACGGCTTAATACCCGCTTTGCCAAAGCAGGTTTTTTCAAGAATTTTCCGGGTCCGGATTCCGCCTCTCCAACCCTGAAAATCAGGCACTCACAGCCCGCAAAACCCCTTTTGCACGCTACTGAGGCCAAATTTTCTGAAAAAATTTTTCGCCGAAAGTTTGCCTTGAAAAAAAGCCGTACTACATTTGCAAACCCAAACGGCACACCGGTAACGGAAACGGATGGGAAATTGTCCGATGGTGTAACTGGCAACACGCTTGATTTTGATTCAAGAAAGTCCAGGTTCGAGCCCTGGTCGGACAACCGACTACCACAACGCGAAAGGCGCTGATTCTTCCTCCCCGGAAGAGTCGGCGCCTTTCGCTTTTTACATCACAGATTTTGCAGATCAAAAAAAGGGATTTCACGGATGGGTAGTCGCTACTCAATCCGTGAAATCCCTTTTTTAATCTGCAAAATCTGTGATTCACCTTTCCCTTCTTTTCAAGTACCCCATGTCACAGCAGGTAAAAATATTCGCGGGCAACGCCTCCCACGAACTGGGTTTGAAAATTGCCGAAGCGTTCGGCCAGCCGCTCGGCGACCTGAGCATTCAGCGCTTCGCTGATACGGAGCTGGGGCCGAGCTTCAACGAAAGCATCCGGGGCTGCGCCGTGTTCCTGATTCAGAGCACCAACCCGCCCGCCGAAAACCTGATGGAGCTGATGCTGATGGTAGACGCCGCCAAGCGCGCCTCCGCCGCCTCCGTTACCGTGGTGATGCCCTACTATGGCTACGCCCGCCAGGACCGCAAAGACAAGCCCCGCGTGAGCATCGGCGCCAAAGTGGTGGCCGACTTCGTGCAAAGCGTGGGCACCGACCGCCTGATGACCTGCGACCTGCACGCCGGCCAGATCCAGGGCTTCTTCGATATTCCGGTTGATCATCTGGACGGCGCCACCGTCACGGCCCCTTATATTAAGTCGCTCAACCTAGAGAACCTCATCTTCGCCTCGCCCGACGTGGGCGGCGTGGTGCGCACGCGCGGCTTCGCCAAGAAGTTCGGGGCCGAAATCGTGGTCTGCGACAAGATGCGCCTGCGGGCCAACGAAATTGCCTCGATGCAGGTAATCGGCGACGTTACCGGCATGAACGTGGTGCTCGTGGACGACATCGTGGACACGGCCGGCACCATCTGCAAAGCCGCCGAGCTGCTGATGGAGCGCGGCGCCAAGTCAGTGCGGGCTGTGATTACGCACGGTGTGCTGAGCGGCCCGGCCCACGAGCGGATTCTGAACTCGGCGCTGGAAGAGCTGGTGATTACCGACACCATTCCGCTGAAGCAGGAAAACCCGAAGGTGAAGGTGATTTCGCTGGCCCCGCTGTTTGCGCAGGCCATTCACAACGTGGTGTCGCACGAGAGCATCAGCTCGCTGTTTGTGTAGGGGCGCCTTTGGCTTAGGATAAAATCACTAGAAAAACCAAAGCGGCGGCGCGGTTGGCGCAGCTTTGGCACGGTCTTGAAAGGGGAACTGTAAAAAGTTCCCCTTTCTGTTTTTTATTTTTATTCTGCGCCATGAAACGTCCTCTACTCCTCTGCTGCTTCACTGCTATGCTGGCCCTGGGTGGGCTGGCCAGCTGCACTACCACCGTGCACATGCAGGCCCTGGCGCCGGCTTCGGTATCGATGCCCGTGCAGATGCAGCGCATAGCCACCGCCAACCGCGTGCTGCCCGAAAGCCCCCGTGACAAGTTTTTTGATGTGCTGGAAGGCATTTTCACCGGCGAAGGCCCGCTGGTAGACCGCGCCGGGGCCGAGTCGTGCACGATGAGCGTGGGCGAGGCCCTGATGCGCAACAGCCCCCGCTTCCGCGTGACGCCGGCCAGCCTGCAGCTGCTGGGCCGCACCCGCGAGTTCTTCCTGCCCCCCATGGCCCCCGACTACGTGCGCGAAGTGTGCCGCCGCTCGCAGGTAGACGGGCTGGTGGTGCTGGAGGCCTTCGACTCAGACATGCAGCTTACTCAAAGCGTGGAGGAGCGTGTCATCAAGGAGAAAGACAAGCCCGACCGCAAGGTGCCGGTTACGGTGGTGCACATGAGCATGCGCGTGGTGACGGGCTTCCGCACGTATGGCCCGCAGGGGCTGGTAGTGGACCAGGCCCGCCAGGAAGACCGCCTCAATTTTGTAAGTGAAGGCGACACCTACCAGCAGGCGCTGCGCGGCCTGCCCGCCCCCGAGGAGTGCATCCGGCGCGTCTCCACCCGCATCGGCGACCAGTACGCCCGGCGGATTGCGCCTTCCTACGTGAACCTCTCGCGGGAAGTGTACACCCGCGCCAAGCGCGACGAGCTGCTGCGCCAGGCCAACGTGCGGGTGCAGGCCGAGGACTGGGAGCAGGCCGCCACCGTATGGCGCCAGGCCGCCCAAAGCACCGACCCGAAAGTGGCGGGCCGCGCCTGCTACAACCTGGCCGTATACCATGAGATGAACGGCAGCCTGAGCAGCGCCGTGGACTTTGCCCGCAAAGCCGCCTACGACTACCAGCTCGCCAACGCCCGCGACTACGTGCGCCAGCTGCAGGCCCGCCAGCAGGCCGCCCAGACGGTGGAGCAGCAGATGGGCTCGTCAGCAACCGACGGCCTCGGCGGCGGGCAGTAGGCCACCCGGCCCGCGCAGCAGCAGAAAGGCATATTCGGGTTTCTATTGTCGGATAATCCGTCTATCTTTGCGGCCCGTTTGCCTGCTTTGGGCACGCGTTTTTTCCTCAAAAGCACACTTTTATGAAAAGCCTCGAGATTGTAGGGTTTAAAAGAGCGAATCTCGGTAAGAAGGACGCCAAGGCTATCCGCCTCGAATCGTACGTACCATGCGTATTGTACGGTGGCAAAGAGCAGGTTCACTTCTCTGCCCCCGCTATCCTCTTCCGCGAATTGCTGTACACGCCCGAAGTTCACATCGTGGACCTGAACGTGGAAGGCACGCACTACAGCGCCATCGTACAGGATGCCCAGTTCCACCCTGTAAACGAAATGCTGCTGCACGTTGACTTCCTGGAGCTGCAGGAAGGCAAAGAAGTGAAGATGGACGTGCCCGTGAAGTACGTAGGCGTTTCGCCAGGCGTACTGGCCGGTGGCAAGCTGGTGAGCAAGCTGCGCAAAATCCGCGTGCGTGCTACCCCCGAAAACCTGCCCGAATTCGTAGAAGTAGACATCTCGGAGCTGGGCCTCGGCAAGTCGATCAAGGTGAGCAAAGTTGTGCCAAACAACTACACCATCCTGACCAACGAGCAGGCTCCTATTGCTACCGTGGCCATCCCACGTGCCCTGAAAGGCCAGATGTCGGCCGACAAATAAGGATCACGGATTGGCACGGATGTAAGCGGATTTCACGGATTTTGTGGACGACGCGGCATACCTGCCATTCCAACCCAAGAAGCCGTCCTGCTCGCAGGGCGGCTTTTTTTGTGTGCGTTGCGCGGCCGGGCCAGTGTGCACTTGCTGTTCCGGCCGCGCAACCTTGCATCCGTGAAATCCGAAGAATCCGTCTAAATCCGTGATATGAAGTTTCTTGTGCTGTGCCTAGGCAACATCGGGCCGGAATACGCCGATACGCGCCACAACGTGGGCTTTATGGTGGGCGACTACCTGGCCCGCAAACACGACGCCGCGCCCTGGCAGCTGGGCCGCCACGCCTTCACCACTGAAATCAAGCACAAAGGCCACACCTACGTGCTGGTGAAGCCCACCACCTACATGAACCTGAGCGGCAAAGCGGCGGCCCACTGGCTGAGCACCCTCAAGCTCACTAAGGAAAACATGGTCGTCGTCACCGACGACCTGGCCCTCCCCTTCGGCAAGCTGCGCCTGAAAGCCAAGGGCTCAGCCGGCGGCCAGAACGGCCTCAAGCACATTCAGGAAACCCTGGGCTCCGACGAGTACGCCCGCCTACGCTTCGGCATCGACTCCAGCTTCTCGAAGGGCCGGCAGGTGGACTACGTGCTCAGCCCCTTCTCCGCCGACGAAAACATCGACCTGGAAGGCCGCCTGGAAAAAGCCGCCGAAGCTGTGCTGGCTTTTGGGGCTATGGGCGTAGAGCGCGCCATGAACGTGGTGAATGTGAAGGAGTAAGGGCGTAGTCGGTTTTCAATAAGAATAAAAGAGAACGTCATCCTAAGCGGAGCGAAGGATCCTACCACGCTGGAACGAGAATCGCATTAACAACTCGTTCCGGCTTGGTAGGATCCTTCGCTCCGCTTAGGATGACGTTCTTTTTTACTAACAACCAACAACTGACAACCAGTTACGCCGCAGCTGCTTTATCGGTAGAATCGGGCGTTGGTCGGTTGAGGAAGGGGGAAGGTCGATTGCGTGCGGAAAACAGGGGGAAGCTGGGCAGCTTTGCTTTCGTTACCTGTTTCTCACCTCGTTTTCGTCCTCGTCATGGAAAGAAAAAACTTCCTCAAAAGCCTGCTCGTCGGCGGGTTATCCGTTCCGGCCGTGCTATCAGCCTGCAGCAAATCGTCGGATGCCACGCCCGCCACCACGGGCACGACCGGTGGAACTACCGGCTGCAACGTAGCCCCCACTGAAACCGAAGGGCCCTTCCCAACCAAAGTGCCGGCCTCCTACGTGCGCAGCGACATCCGCGACGGCAAGTCTGGCTATGAGATGACGGCCACCATCACCATTACTAACAGCAACGCCAGCTGCAGCCCCCTGGCCGGCGTGTTGGTGGACATCTGGCACTGCGACGCCGAAGGCAACTACTCGGAGTACGGCGGCACGGGCATGCAGAGCACCAATTACCAGAACGTGCACTTTTTGCGCGGCCGCCAGACCACCGACGCCAACGGACAGGTGAAGTTTACCACCATTTTCCCGGGCTGGTACAACGGCCGCGCCACCCACATCCACGTGCACGTGTACTCGGCCAACGGCACCTCCCTGAAAGTCACGCAAATTGCCTTCCCCGAGGGCAGCGGCACGGCCCTGGCCGCTGTGAACGGCTACGCCAAAGGCCTGAGCGGCTACACCGCCAACAAGAGCGACAATGTGTTCAGCGACGACACGGCGGGCATCCAGATTGCCACCGTCACGGGCAGTACCGCCGCTGGTTTCACGCTGGCTATTTCCCTGGGCGTGCCGGCGTAGAGGCTGTTAGCTGAAGAAATGAAAGCTAACGGCCAATAGCCATCCGCTAATTGTCAAAAACCGTCACTCCATATGCAGCCGCGGATTATCACGTTGAGTTATCGGAAGGTGCTGGATGCGCAGTCGGGGCGGTCCTGGGACAAGCTGGTGCTGGCCGATACGTACGCCGAGCTGCGGCTGCAGGCCCAGAACGTCAATCCCAACCAGCAGTACCGCACCTACGCGGAGCTGGTGCAGCACGTGCCGGGAGCGGCGCAGCTCTCGTTTCTGGTAAGTGCCGCCGCCCGCGGCTACGTGCAGCAGCTGGGTGGCTGGGTACCCGACGTAGCCGACAACCAAGGCCGGCTATTTCTGAAATTCACGCAGTTTCAGTTTGAAATTATCAACTCCGACCTGCTTGATGCCAGCCGCCACCAGGTAGCCGTTACGTTTTACGCCGAGCCCGTAATCTGGCACGAAACCATCGGGGCGTACCTGCTGATTTCTCCTTGCCCGGCTCCGACCACGGGCGAAATCCGAACGACCCTGTTTCAGCTTCAGCCCTACCTGGCCATTCACGCCCTGCACCCGGCTTCCACTTCTCAACCCGCAGACCATGCCCGGTAAAATCTTTCTAGCCGACCAGCGCCAGCACCAGGAAACGGCCGAATTCCGTCGGTTCAGCACCTTTCACGCGAGTCCGGCGGCCGGGGCCGGGCACATGCCGTTTGGCGCACTCCAGGGTCTGCACGAAGAAACCCTGGCTGCCGGCAGCTGTACCACTCAGGTAGCCGAAGCCGCGGGCTGGGTGCTGGTGCTGCCCGTAACGGGCTCCGTGGCCGTGCACGCCGCCACCGACCCTTACGCCATGACGGTGCAGGTGGAGGAGCTGCTGTTGCTGCCCGTGGCGGCGGGCACCGTGGTGGAGCTGCGCAACCCCTACTCCGACTGCGCCATTCAGCTGCTGCACCTGTGGCTGGCCGGCCCCGCCCCCCGGGTTGCGGGCGCCGCCCGGCTGTTCCCCTTCCGCTTCGCCGACCTGGCCAACTGCCTGGCGCCGGTGGTTGCGGGCCCGCCGGTGCGCGTGGCCCTGGGCCAGCTGGCGGGCCGCCAGGAGGTGGAATACGTGCTCACGGATTCGGCCCATTCTTTTTTCGCGGTGGTGCTGGCCGGGGCCTTCGAGGTGGCCGGCCGCCTGCTGCACCAGCACGATGCCCTCGGCCTCTGGGACACGCCCCGCGTAGAACTGGAAGCGCTAAGTTATGATGCCGTAGTATTGGTGCTGGAGCTGCCGTCGGTGCCCGCGTCCTGATTCTTTGGTTTATGCCGCTTTTCACTTCCTACCTGGCGTCGGCCCGCTTGCTGCACCTCATTGTGGGGGCACTGCTGGCCGTGCTGGTGTTTACCCAGCCCAGCGGGGGCACGGCCGCAGGCCCGTTCTACGCCCTGCAACTGGGCCTGTTTGTGGTGCTGCTGGGCCTGTTTTACGCCAACGTGCACTGGGCCGTGCCTCAGCTGCTGTACCGCCAGCGGCTGGTGCTGTATCTGGCCTTTGTGGCGGGAGCGGTGCTGAGCGTGGGCGTGGTTCACAAGCGGGTGCAGCAGCAGTTGCGCCGGATCGAAACCGCCCGCCCGCCCCGGTTCCGAGCCCCGGGTCCGGCCGCCGGGCAGCGGCCAGGGCCACCGCGGGGCGGCCCGGACGGAGGATGGGTGTCGCCGGCGGCACTGCTGGCGGCGGCGCTGGTGCTGGGGCTCGGCACCAGCGTGGCGGCCGTGCAGCGAGGCCAGCGCGAAACCGCGCTGCGCCAGGCCCTAGAGCAGGAAAAGCTGCTGACCGAACTCTCGTGGCTGAAGGCCCAGATCAACCCGCACTTCTTCTTCAATACCCTCAACAACATCTACTCCCTCACCCTGCTCGATGGCAGCCAGGCCCGGGAGGCCATTCACCGCCTCTCGCGCATGATGCGCTACGTGCTCTACGAAAACCAGAACGCCACCACCACGCTCAGCCAGGAAGTCCAGTTCGTGCGCGACTACCTCGACCTGATGCAGCTGCGCCTGACCGACAATGTAACCGTGGAGTTTACCCTGCCCCAGCCCCTGCACGAGGTAGCCATTGCGCCCATGCTGCTGCTCACATTCATCGAAAACGCCTTCAAGCACGGCGTGAGCACCGAGGCCCCCAGCCGCATCCGCATTGCCCTGCGTCAGCCCACTGCCCACACGCTGGAGGTTTTGGTGGAGAACAGCGTATTTGTCGACCGGCCGGTGGCCCTGGATGAAAACAGCGGCATCGGCCTGACCAACACGCGCCGCCGCCTGGCCCTGCTCTACCCGGACCGTCACACCCTCACCATCACGGAGCTCACTCCTGCCCACGAATACCGCGTCCACCTCTCGCTGGAGGTGTGAATGGGTGAATGGGTAAATAAAAAGGTTCGTCATTTCGAGTGAAGTCGAGAAATGACGTCCTTATTTCTTCGCCCGGGATGATGACATGTATTCAACTGCGTAACGAGTCCTGACGGCTCCATCCTTTCTCCCTCCCTACTTTCCAATTATGCTGACCTGTATTGCGGTTGACGATGAGCCCCTGGCGCTCCGGCTGATTGCCAATTTCATTGAGCAGACGCCGTTTCTGCAGTTGGTGGGTAGCTACAGCAGCGCGGCGGCAGCGTTACGCGGCCTGCAGCAGCAGACCACGGCGGTGGATGTGCTGTTCCTCGATATTCAGATGCCCGACCTCAACGGCCTGGAGCTAGCCCGCGTGCTCGACAAAGGCCCCGGCACCGACAAGCCCCGGGTGGTTTTCACGACGGCCTTCAACCAGTACGCCTTGGAAGGCTACAAGGTGGACGCCCTCGATTACCTGCTCAAACCCTTCGACTACGCCGAGTTCCGCCGGGTGGCCGATAAGGCGCTGGCCTACGCCAATGCCACCCGCCCTACCGCCGCCGAGCCAGCCCTCCTGCCCCAGGAGGATTACCTCTACCTGAAAGTGGAATACCAGTTGGTGCGGGTTGATTTCCGGGATATTCTCTACATCGAAGGGCTGAAGGATTACGTGAAGGTGTACCGCCAGAGCGAGGCCCGGCCGCTGTTGTCGCTCAGCAGCCTCAAGTCGCTAGAGGAGCGGCTGCCGGCCCGGCAGTTCATGCGCATCCACCGTTCCTTCATCATTGCCCTCAACCAGGTGAAATCCGTGAGCCGCAGCACCGTGCAGATCGGCAGCGCCACCATCCCCGTCAGCGACCGGCACCGCGAAGCCTTCGACCAGTTTCTGAGCCGCTGGAAGTAGCGCGCCGAAAGGTTTCCACAAAAAAAGTCCCTGGCAGCTGCGCAGCTGCCAGGGACTTTTTTTGTGGATGGTAAGCTACGCGACCCTACGCCACGCCCGAACCAGGGCGCACGGGGCTGCTGGGCTGCATGAGGCTGAGTACGCCGTCAGCGTTTTCGGCCATCAGGAGCATGCCCTGGCTCTGGATACCTTTGATTTCGCGGGGGGCGAGGTTGAGCAGCACCTGCACCTGCTGGCCAATGAGGGCCTCGGGCAGGAAGTGCTCGGCAATGCCCGACACGATGGTACGGGGCTCGTCGAAACCGAGGTCTACGCTCAGTTTGAGCAGCTTTTTGGTTTTGGCGACCTTCTCGGCGGCCACGATGGTGCCGATGCGCAGATCCATCTGCTGGAACTGCTCGAAGCTCACGTCCTCTTTCGCGGGGGCGGCTACGGCGGCGGCCAGTTCGTTGGCTTTCTTGGTGTCGAGCAGCTTCTGCACCTGGGCTTCCACGGTAGCATCCTCGATTTTGGTGAACAGCAGCGCGGCTTCGGCCAGCTGATGGCCGGCGGGCAGCGCGTCGGGGCGGCCGGCCTGGGGCCAGGTGCCTTTCTCGGTGTTGAGCATCCGGCCCAGACGGGCGGCGGCTTCGGGCAGGAAGGGCTCCAGCAGTGTAACCATGGCGGCGGCCAGCTGCAGCGACACGTGCAGCACGGTGCCGGTACGGGCCTCGTCGGTTTTGATGAGCTTCCAGGGCTCCTGGTCGGCCAGGTACTTGTTGCCGAGGCGCGAGAGGTTCATCAGCTCGTTCAGGGCGTCGCGGAAGCGGTAGTTGTCAATCAGCTCGCCGATGCGGGCCGGGAATTCCTGCAGCTGGCGCAGCACATCCTCGTCCTCGGTGGTGAAGCCCACGGCGGCGGGTACTTTGCCTTCGAAGAACTTATGGGTGAGTACCACGGCCCGGTTCACGAAGTTGCCGAGGTTGGCTACCAGCTCGTTGTTGTTGCGGGCCTGAAAGTCTTTCCAGGTGAAGTCGTTGTCCTTGGTTTCGGGGGCGTTGGCGCAGAGCACGTAGCGCAGCACGTCGGCCTGACCGGGGAAATCCTGCAGGTACTCGTGCAGCCACACGGCCCAGTTGCGGCTCGTGCTGATTTTGTCGCCTTCCAGGTTCAGGAACTCGTTGGCGGGCACGTTATCGGGCAGGATATAGTCGCCGTGGGCCTTGAGCATCGTGGGGAAGATGATGCAGTGGAACACGATGTTGTCCTTGCCGATGAAATGCACCAGCTTGGTTTCGGGGTCTTTCCAGTAGGTTTCCCAGGTGTCGGGTAGCAGGTCTTTGGTGGCCGAGATGTAGCCGATGGGCGCATCAAACCACACGTACAGCACCTTGCCCTCGGCCCCGGCAACCGGCACGGGCACGCCCCAGTCCAGGTCGCGGGTTACGGCGCGGGGGTGCAGGCCCTGGTCGATCCAGGATTTACACTGGCCGTACACGTTGGCTTTCCAGTCCTGCTTGTGGCCTTCCACAATCCACTCGCGCAGCCAGGGCTCGTACTGGTCGAGGGGCAGATACCAGTGCTTGGTTTCGCGCAGCACAGGGTGGTTGCCCGAGAGCATGGAGCGGGGGTTGATCAGCTCGGTGGGGCTGAGCGAGGTGCCGCACTTCTCGCACTGGTCGCCATAGGCGTTTTCGTTGCCGCAGTTGGGGCAGGTCCCCACGATGTAGCGGTCGGCCAGAAACTGGTCGGCTTTCTCGTCATAGTACTGTTCGGAGGTCTGCTCGATGAACTTGCCTTCCTCGTAGAGCTTCTTGAAAAAGCCGCTAGCTACTTCGGCGTGCGTTTTAGAGGACGTGCGCGAGTAGATATCGAACGACACGCCGAAATCCTGGAACGAGTCGCGGATGATGGCGTGGTACTTATCGACTACCTGCTGGGGCGTGACGCCTTCCTTCTGGGCCCGGATGGTGATGGGCACGCCGTGCTCATCGGAGCCGCAGATGAATTTTACGTCGCGCTGCTGGGCGCGCAGGTAGCGCACGTAGATGTCGGCGGGCAGGTACACGCCGGCCAAGTGGCCGATGTGCACGGGGCCGTTGGCGTAGGGCAGCGCGGCCGTAACGGTGTAGCGCTTAGGGGCAGATGAAGCCATATCGGGGGCAGAAATCAACTAAATCGAAAGAAAGCCGCGGCCGGGCAGCCAACGGGAGTGCAAAGGAACGAGGAATAAAGAGGAATGCCGCCGGTTGGCGCGCACAGGCTGCTGCGGCAGCGCGCCTCCGCCGCCTAGTTGCGGGAAGGCCGGCGCCAGGCAGCGGAATGGGGTGGCCAGCAACTTTACCTATTAATCCTTCTATATTTCGGATACCTACGGCGGCATTTTGCGTACTACGGGCCACTAGTCTTCCCCTCCCTAATCTTTCAAGCCATGAAAAACCCCGATCAGGAGAAACCTGCCAAGAAGGCGAAAAAGGAAAAAGATCCGGCCGAAAAAGCCCAGCGCAAAGCCGCCAAAGCTGCTAAAAACACCGCCAGCGCCCTTTCCGACTCCCGTTCGGGCAAGAAGGCGTCGCAGAAGAAAGCCCTGAAAACGGCCGCCAAGCAACTGCAGAAAGAGCTGGATGGCCGCATCAGCGAAGTGGTGAAGCGCATCCGCAAGGAAACCAAGGCCAAGCTGCAGGAAGTGGTGAAAGACGCCACCCAGCGCCTCGACGCCGACATGGAGCACCTGTTTGAGCAGGCTCTGCACACGATAGTGCGCCACCACGAAAACGGTACCGCCGCCGCCTCCGACAGCATTTCCACCGAATCGGACCCCACGACAGCTGCCGCTCCGGCCAAGCCCGCCGCCCGCCCGGCAGCTAAGCCAGCCGCTAAACCGGCCACTCCCCGCCAGCAGCCGGCAGCCAAAACCACGGCCGCGAAGCCCGCCGCCGCGCCAGCCGCCAAGGCAGCTCCGGCCAAGCCGGCCGCCCGGCCCGCGGCGTCCCGCTCTCGCGCCGCCGCGCCCAAGCCCGCCGCTGCCAGCGCAGACAATACGCCGACCACAGCCGACACTACGGAGGCCTAACCAACCTGCTTGCCGATAACACACCGGCCCGCTACTTCTCAGGAGGTAGCGGGCCGGTGTGTTATCGGGAGGCCTGAGGCGTAGCTAGGGCCGCCGCACAGTATCGACCGGAGCGCCGTTGAGGCGACGCAGGCGGGTTTCCTGCGAGGTGGTGTTGGCCTCGTTGGTGTTGAGGCTTTCCGGGCGCTTGCGCGAGTTGATGCCGCTGGCCTGCTCGCCCAGCTGCACGCGGCCTGGAGTGGCGTCGGGCACGGAGCCGCCGTAGCCGCCGCCGCTGTTGTAGGCCGCCTGGCGGTCGGCATCGGTGCGGATTTCAGCGGGAGCAGCCGTGGGGCGGGCCACCTCATTGGAGGTTTCCTGCGACGTGAAGCAGGAACTCAGCAGGCCCGAAGCCCCCAGCAGCAACAGGCCACACAGCGGATAAACACGAATCGTTTTCATACAGAAAGGAAGGCCGGCCGCCCCGAAGCTGGCGCGGCCTTCCCTAACAACGACTTCCCGCCCTATTGGGTTGGCCCGGGCCGTATTACCCGGCCACGCGCGGCGCCAGCGCCGCCCGGATTCCGTCCCAGAGACCCACGCGGGCCTGCATGCAGCGCACGGCCGTTTCCTCGGCCTGCTGCCAGCGGGTGGCATCGTCGGCGCACAGGTCGCGTACCATTTGCTGGGCCAGGGGCGTGTGCACTTCCTCGTCGAGCTGAATGTGGCGGTCCAGGTAGTAGGTGAACGTGTCGAGTTGGCCGGGGAACCGCTGGCGCAGGTCGTGCACGAGGTGGCGGAACATATCCGGGATGACGTCTTCGCGGCCGAACGTGAAGGCGGCAGCCACGGCGTGCGGCTGGCCCGACTCGATGATGCGGAACGTATCAAGCACAAACGCCCGCACCGAAGCCGGGGCATCGGCTGCTTCCAGGGCCTCGGCTACGGTGGCGCCCTGCGCCAGGGCGGCCAGCAGGCGCTCAATGGGGGCGGTGTCGGCGCCGCACTCGCGCATGGAGCGCAAATACAGCTCGAAGTGGCTGGCGGGGCGGCCTTCGGGGTCGACGTCGGTTTCCTCTTCCAGCACGATGTCGTTGATGAGGCGGCGGGTGGCGGGGTTGCCGCGGGGCACCCACGGCACCTCCACGCAGGTCAGCTCCCGCTGCAGGGCCTTCAGCAGCGACATAAAATCCCAGACGGCAAACACGTGGTGCTGCATGAACACGCGCAAATCGTCGAGCGAGTGCAACGACTGGTACACGCCGTGGGCTACCAGCTGCTGCCGGGCCGGGGCAAGGGCCTCCTGCAGGCCGGCAATGGCATCAGAATGAACTTGAGTGGACATGAGAATCGCGGATTAGGCGGATTGATTGGTTGGCACAAATTTCTGTAGCTGGCGAAAACACGCCCCAGCCACAGCTTTGGGCTATAACAAACGAAACGGCCCGCTGGCTTGGATTGCCAGCGGGCCGGACGCAAAATTAGCTGTCGGTTGGTTGTTATCAGTTACACATTGTCAGTGAAAAGAGACCGAACAGCCTGACAACTGACAACGAGCAACTGAAAACTACTCTACTTGGCCTTTTCGAACACCATGCCGTAGGAATCCATGCAGTAGCGCAGGCCGGTGGGCTTGGGGCCGTCGTTGAAGACGTGGCCGAGGTGTCCGCCGCACTTGGCGCACACCAGCTCGTCGCGGCTCATGCCCAGGCTGTTGTCGGCGGTTACTTTCAGGCTGTTTTCGGTGGCCGGAGCCCAGAAGCTAGGCCAGCCGGTGCCACTCTCAAACTTGGTTTCCGACGAGAACAGCAGATTGTGGTCGGCGGCGCAGTAGTAGTTGCCCTTCTCGTGGTTGTCGTGGTAGGGGTTGTTGAAGGGCCGCTCGGTGCCCTGCTCGCGCAGGATGTAGTACTGCTCCTTGGTGAGCTGCTTGCGCCACTCGGCGTCGGTTTTGCGCACCGGAAACTCGTCGGGCTTACCGGTTATCGGCTTGGGCTTGGGGTACACTTTAGCCGCGCCGGAAGGGGCCGTAGCAGTCCGCGGCGAGTCGGCGGCGTCCATTTTGGCATCGGTGCGGGTGTTTTTTTTCTGGGAACAGGCCGTGTTCAGCGTCAGCACCGACAGCAGCATAATCAGGAAAGAGGAGCGCATAAGAGAGAGAAAAGAAGATGGGTGCAGAGGGAAGCAAAAACCCGCGCTGGGCAGGCTACAGCTAGAACATACGCAAGCGGGCCCGGGTTCGGCCTTGCCGGACGCAATCTTCCGCAACGGCTGCCGTAGAGACACAGCAGCACAGCCAGTTGGCCTGCCGGGCTTGCCCGATTCTTCCTCTCTCATTAACAATTGATTACTGTAATTTATTTGCGACAAACATTCCGTACCTTTGCGCCCGGAAACCCCTTTGTATGCAGAACATCCGGAACATCGCCATTATTGCCCACGTTGACCACGGCAAGACCACGCTCGTGGACAAGATCATTCATGCCTCGAAGCTGTTCGATGAGCATCAGCAGTTCGACGACCTGATCCTCGACAACAACGACCTGGAGCGTGAGCGAGGCATCACCATCGTCTCTAAAAACGTATCGGTACGGTACAAAGACGTTAAAATCAACATCATCGACACCCCTGGTCACGCCGACTTCGGCGGCGAAGTGGAGCGTGTACTGAAGATGGCCGACGGCGTATTGCTGCTCGTCGATGCCTTCGAAGGTGCCATGCCCCAGACCCGCTTCGTACTGGGCAAAGCCATCGACCTGGGCCTGAAGCCCATCGTGGTGGTGAACAAAGTCGACAAGGAAAACTGCCGCCCCGACGAGGTGCACGAGCAGGTTTTCGACCTGATGTTCAACCTTGGCGCCACCGAAGACCAGCTGGACTTCGTGACGCTGTACGGCTCCTCGAAGCAGGGCTGGATGAGCACCGACTGGAAAGTTAAAACCGACAGCATCATTCCGCTGCTCGACGCCGTGGTGGCCTCGATTCCGCCGGCTCCGACCCTGGACGGCACGCCCCAGATGCAGGTTACCTCGCTCGACTACTCGTCGTTCGTGGGCCGTATCGCCATCGGCCGCGTGCACCGCGGTACGCTGAAGGAAGGCGCCAACATGAGCCTGGTGAAGCGCGACGGCACCATCAAGAAAGTTAAAATCAAGGAACTGCAGGTGTTCGAAGGCCTCGGCCGCACCAAGGTTTCCGAAGTTAGCTCGGGCGAAATCTGCGCCGTAACGGGCATCGAAGGCTTCGACATCGGTGACACCCTCGCCGACGCCGAAAACCCCGAAGGGCTGACCACCATCAGCATCGACGAGCCGACGATGAACATGCTGTTCACCATCAACAACTCGCCGTTCTTCGGCAAGGAAGGCAAGTTCGTGACCTCGCGCCACCTGCGCGACCGTCTGTTCAAAGAAACCGAGAAAAACCTGGCCCTGCGCGTGAAGGAAACCGACCGTGAGGACTCGTTCCTGGTGTACGGCCGCGGCATTCTTCACTTGTCGGTACTCATCGAGACCATGCGTCGCGAAGGGTTTGAGCTACAGGTAGGCCAGCCGCAGGTGCTGTTCCAGGAAGACGACAACGGTAACCGTCTGGAGCCGATTGAGCACCTGGTAGTGGACGTACCAGAGGAAACTGCCGGTAAGGTAATCGAGCTGGTGACGATGCGCAAAGGTGAGCTGACCATCATGGAGCCGAAAGGCGACCTGCAGCACCTAGAGTTCAACATTCCGGCCCGCGGCCTGATCGGCCTGCGTAACAACGTGCTGACGGCTACCGCTGGTGAGGCCATCATGAACCACCGCTTCTCGGCTTACGAGCCGCACAAAGGCGTAATCCCCGGCCGTATTGCTGGTTCGCTGATTTCGATGGACACCGGTGTTGGTACCGCCTACACCATCGACAAGATGCAGGACCGTGGCGAGTTTTTCGTTGATCCAGGCGAAGAGGTGTACGCCGGCCAGGTTATCGGCGAGCATACCCGCCCGAACGACCTGACCATCAACATCCAGAAAGGCAAGAAGCTCACCAACATGCGCGCGTCGGGCACCGACGACAACGCCAAGATCATCCCGAAGCGTCAGTTCTCGCTGGAGGAAGCCATGGAATACATCCAGAAGGATGAGTACCTGGAGGTAACGCCGAAGTCGATCCGGATGCGTAAGATTCTGCTCGACGAAAACGAGCGCCTGCGCTCGGCCAAGAAAGTAGACTAACTGCCCGTCAGCTAGTTTGCAAAGGGGAGCAGCCGATGGCTGCTCCCCTTTTTTGTGGCCGGCCCTGCCTGGGGCTGGGCTGATTGCGTATATTCGCAGAGCCCCCGCCAACCTTTATCTATTATGGATTCCGAAAGCCGCAGTAAGCGCGACCTGCCCGAAGTAGTAGCTGATATCCTGATTACGCTGGACAAAGTAGTCGGGCGGCTGGATCAGATAGACAACCGCTTTGAACAGATGCAGCAAACGCAGCAGCAGATGCAGCAAACCCAGCAGGTTCAGCATGAGCAAATCATCAGCGCCTTCAACAACATGACCACGGCCGTGCTGGACGCCATGAACCGGCAAACGGAGCGGTATGACCGGGTGCAGACCACGCAGACCACGCAGACCACGCAGACCAGCCAGGAAACCGAAGTACGGGAGTTGCGGCAGCGGCTGGAGAACCTGGAGAAAGTGGTGTACAAACAAGCCGGCTAGGCTTTTCAGCAGACCATAATGTAGCAAGCGCGGCCAATGGCTGCGCTTTTTTGTTACCTAAAGGCCAGATGCAGGCTGTATCTGTTGTACTGCAGCCTGCCATTTCACTCCTGAACTACTCCCGTGCTTTCTGACTTCTCCCCTACTCCGATGCGCAGCCGCCTGCACCTGATGCGGCAGCGCTGGAGCAACCTGCTGTTTGCGCACTGGCCGGTACCGCCCGAGCTGCTGCGCCCCTGCCTGCCGGCCCGGCTGGAGGTGGACACGTTTGCGGGGCAGGCGTGGCTGGGCGTGGTGCCGTTCACGATGAGCCACATCCGGCCGCTGGGGCTGCCGGCCGTGCCGGGCCTGAGCGCCCTGCACGAGCTGAACGTGCGCACCTACGCCACCCTCGACGGCGTGCCGGGCGTGTGGTTTCTGTCGTTGGATGCCACGCAGCCGCTGGGGGTGTGGGCGGCGCGCACGCTGTTCCACCTGCCCTACCTGCACGCCCGCATCAGCCTCACCGAAACGGCCGGAACGCTGCGGGCCGTGGCCGAGCGCACCCACCGAGGCATGGCGCCCGCCTCCTTCGCTGCCACCTGGACGCCGGGGGCCGCGCTGCCGTTGGCGCAACCGGGCACGCTGGAATACTTTCTTACGGAGCGCTACCACCTGTACACGGCCGGGGCCGACCTGCGGCAGGGCGTGCTGGGCAGCACTCTGTGGCGCGGCCGCCTTTGGCACGAGCCCTGGACGCTGCGGGAAGCCACGCTGCAGGAGTGGGACTCGACACTAGTGGAAAGCCACGGCCTGCCCACGCCATTGGGCCCGCCGCTGCTCTACGCCGCCGAGCCGCTGGATGTGCAGGTGCAGGAGCTGCGCCGCGTGTAAGTCGGGGGCTGGCGTTACCGTTGCACCTCAAACCCGGTATAGTGCTGCACCGGCCCGGCGGCCACGTCTACCTGAGTGACGTGCGCGGCGGGCGGGCCCTGGTGGCACCAAGCCTGCAGGGCATCCAGCGCGTCGGCCGGGCCTTCGGCTTCGATGGTGACAGTGCCGTCGGGGTTGTTGCGGGCGTAGCCGTGGAGGCCCAGCTGCCGGGCCTGCTGCACGGTGCTCTGGCGGTAGAAAACGCCCTGGACGCGGCCATGAATGAGAAACGTGCGGTGCTGAATGGCCATAGGGAGGCGGGTTGGCAGGTAAGAAAGGTCAAAGGTGGCAAACCATCATAACACCGCGCAGCCTGCGTGCTGCATCCGAGGCTGGGGCGTCTGGCATTTTATGCGTTGATTCGCGGCCAAGCATCTTATCGATATCCTATGCCGGCGCCTGAATTCTTCTATATCCTCACCGTCGTGCTGCCCATTCTGGCGGTTGCCCTAACGCTCTGGACTGGCGGCTGGCTGCGGCGCGTATATCTGATAAGTGTCCGGCTCTTGCTTGGGGCTTTCATGCTGAGCGCCGGCCTCTACAAGCTCTCCGACAACCAGATACCGTGGCTGATGGGGCCACCGATGAACCACACCTTGCTGGCGAAGTATGGCTTGCAGCTTTTCGCCCAATTCATTGGGGTAGCGCAGCTGATCATTGGTTTGTTACTGCTTACAGGCCGGTTTGCGCTGTTGGGAGCCCTGATGCTGGTGCCGATATGGGCAGGCATCATTATGTTTACTTGGTCTCAGGACTGGCAGGGAGTTGAGGATTGGCGGGGTACTCCATCCCTTGTCTGCGGCTTCCTTATTCTAACCCTGGGGTTGCTGCTGCACGACTACCACCGGCTCAAGTACGTGCTCTATCCGCCCGCGCAGCCTGAAACCATCCGGGCGGTGCCCTTGCGCACCGGGCCGCGGAGCCTAGAGGCACTGTGGTGGCTGGGGGTGGCCATATTCATGGGCGGTAGCCTGCTCTACCCGGTTTCGCTGCGCGTGATGGTGGGCACTATGCTGGCGGGCCTGTTGCTACTACTGGCGGCCGGCGGCCTGCTGCTGTGGCGCCGGCGGCGCACCGTCGCCGAGCCCGTCGTCTAGCCGCGCTGGCGCACCGCCTCAAACGTGAGGATGGCCGTGGCGGTGCTCACGTTTAGCGAATCAATGTAGCCGCCCATCGGGATGATGATGGTTTCGGTGCAGGCTTGCATTAGCTCGGGCGTGAGGCCGTCGGCTTCGGTGCCCATCACGAAGGCGGTGGGCCCGCGGAAGTCGTACTGGGTGTAGGGGCGGGCGTGGTCGGTGAGGGCGGCGGCGTAGGTGCGGATGCCGTGCTGCTCGCACCAGCTCAGCAGCTCCTGCCGGGTGGTGGCCACGGTGGGCACCGTGAAGATGCAGCCGATGCTGCTGCGGATGGCGTTGGGGTTGTAGAGGTCGGTGCGCGGGTCGCAGATAATGACGGCGTCGGCACGGGCGGCGTCGGCGGTGCGCAGGATGGCGCCCAGGTTGCCGGGCTTCTCCACGGCTTCCAGCACCAGCAGCAGCGGCGCGGCCGGCAGCTGCAGGCCGGCCAGCGTGTGGCGCGGTGGCTGGGCCAGGGCCAGCACGCCGTCGGAGCCCTCCCGGTAGGCCACCTTCTCAAACACCGGCTTCGATACCTCGATCCACTCGGTGGCGGTGCCGGCGGCCAGGGCGCGCAGCTCCGTCAGGCGGGCCGGGCCGGCCAGCTCGGGGCACACAAACAGCGTGGCCACGGCCACCCCGGCGGCCCGGGCAATGGTGAGCTCGCGCAGACCTTCGATGATAGTGAGGCCCTGCTCGCGCCGCTCCGACGACTTTTGCTGGAGGCGCAGCAGGTTTTTGATGCGCGGGTTCTGAGGGCTGGAAATGAGGTCGGGCATAGCGAAAAACGGGCCCGGCAGGTGGGCGGGCCCCCAAAGATACGGGGCCGGGGGCGAGCGGCGGCGCGCTTTTCCGTACCTCAACCGTTATCCTTGCACACGCGTAAGCGTGCTGACTTTTCGATTTGTCTTTTTCCTGCAGATGAGGCTACAACTCAATACCAAGATTCTTATCGGCTTCACGGTGGCGCTGCTGGTGCTCACGCTCACCTCGCTGCTGGCCTACCGCAGCATTCAGCAGCTAAGCTTCTACACGCGGCAGGTGGAGCATACCTACCAGGTGATGCAGCACACCTCCGACATGCGCATGCGCACCCGCGACGCCCAGCTGGCCGTGCGCAACTACCTGCTGCTGAACGACTCCACCCGGCTGGATGAGGTGCAGGGCAGCCTCGATGCCGCCCTGCGCAACTTCGACTCGCTGCTGCTACTCACCCGCGACAACCCCACGCAGCAGGACCGCCTCGACAGCTTGCGGCAGCTGATTGCCTTCGAGCGGGCTCTGCTCGCCAAGTGGCAGCGCGCGCCGGCCTCGCTCGAGTCTGCCCGCGACTTAGTGCTGGCCGACAAAAACACGCTGAACGATATCCGGCGGCTGCTGGATGAAATAACAGTGGACGAAACGGCCCTGCTAGACCAGCGCCGCCAGAACCAGGATTTCTACGAAAACACCAGCCCGCTGGCCATCGTCGTGTCGGCGGTACTGGCGGTGCTGATTGTGCTGTGGCTGTTCTCGAAAATCTCGCGGGAGCTGCGCGCCAATCAGCGCCTGCAGCAGCAGCTGACGACCGTGAACGACGACACGGCCCGGCGCATCGAAATCATTGAAAACCTGGCCAACCAGGTGGTGCAGGGCGACTTTAGCGTCAAGATCAGCCATGACCAACAGCGCGATACGCTGGGCAAGCTGGCTACCTCGCTCAACCGCATGACCCAGACGCTCGACGAAAACTTCACGGCCCTCAAAAACCGCAACCTGGAGCTCGACCAGTTCGCCTACGTGGCCTCCCACGACCTGAAAGCCCCGCTACGGGGCGTGATGACGGTGGTGAAATGGATTGAGGATGAGCTACACGGCGAGCTGAGCGAGCAGATGCGCCAGTACCTGGACATGATGAAGGGCCGCCTCAGCCGCCTCGAAGACCTCATCAACGGCCTGCTGGCCTACGCCCGCGCGGGCCGCACCGAGCAGCACATTGAGGAGGTGAACGTGGCCCAGCTGGTGAGCGAAGTCACGGAACTGGTGGTGCCGCTCAGCTTTCGGGTGGAGCTGGCCGACTCGCTGCCGGTGCTGCACACCGACCGCCTGAGCCTGCAGCAGGTATTCACCAACCTGATGAGCAACGCCGCCAAGTACCACGACAAGCCCACCGGCACCATCCGCATCGGCTGCCGCGACGCGGGCAAGTGCTACGAATTTCGGGTGCAGGACGACGGCCCGGGCATCGCGCCTGAATACCACGAGAAGATCTTCCTCATTTTCCAGACCCTGCGCGACCGGCACACCGCCGAAAGCACCGGAATCGGCCTGAGCATCGTTAAGAAGATTATCGACGAGCAGAAAGGGACTATCCACGTCGAGTCGGCCGCCGGCCAGGGTGCTGCGTTTGTATTCACCTGGCCGAAAGAACCGGTGAAGTAATTTTAGGTGGTTTTGGGTGATGGGGTGATTTTGGGTGATGAGGTAATGAAGGGATGGAGTGATATGCTTGCTCTGATTTCCAATCCTCCCATCCTTTCATCTGCCCATCACTGTTTCATCATCACCCTATCACCTTTCACCTCATCACCCAAAACCACCTCATCACGACCCCACAATGCGCTCCGTACTGCTTGTAGAAGACGATTTCTTTGACACCATGACGGTGAAGAAGTCATTTGAGAAATTCAGCGTGCAGCACAAGCTGTACACCGCCTTCAACGGCCTGGAGGCCTTAGATCTGCTGCTGGGCCAGAACGGCGTGGAGCCCATCCGGCCGCTGCCCGAGGTGATTCTGCTGGACCTGAACATGCCCAAAATGAACGGGCACGAGTTCCTGGCCGAAATCCGCCGCAACCCCGAGCTGGCCGACATTCCGGTGTTCATCACCACTACTTCCGGTATGGACGTGGACCGGCTCAATGCCCAAAACCTGGGCGTGAGCGGCTACATCCTCAAGCCCGTGGACTTTGAAAGCACCACCGACATGGTAGACAGCATGAGCCTGCTGGAAAAGCTGCTCAAGTAAGCCCTAAATAAGCATCCAGTATCATGACGCTTAAGTTCGAAAACGATACCACCCGCATCTACTACGACGATACCATCCCCGGCCTGATTCAGGTCTGGAACGGCTTTGCTACCGGCGCTCCTCTGCGCGAAGCCCACGAAGCCCTGCTGCAACTACAGCAGCAGTACGGCACGGCCAAATCCCTGAGCGACCTGCGCACCATGCGCGTGATTCCGCGCGCCGACCAGCAGTGGATTCAAGAAGTGTTTTTTCCGCAGGCGCTGGCTGCCGGCTACCGCGCCGTGGCCATCATCACCAGCGAAGATGTTTTCAACCAGACATCCGTGAAGAATATTCTGCTGCATATCGGGCAGAACGATACCTTTCAGGCAGAATACTTTCAGGACGAAAGCGCCGCCCGGGCCTGGCTGGCGCAGCTGCCGTAGCGCCCCCTAAAACCGGGCACTTATTTTTCGGCATCTGCGCACGGGTTTAGTCAGTACTGCGGCATGGGTATGGAGTGGTTGGCATCGTATCGATTTACTGGCTTAGAGCCGGTTGTCGATAGCCTACCTGATACTTATTTGTCTGAGTACTTATTCTGAAGCCGTTTTCGTTGTAGCGCCCTATTCTTCGCCCTTCTGCTCTTTTCGTATGCTATTCCGTTCTGCCTTGCTGCTGTCGTTGGGATTGGGGCTGGCCGCGCCCGCCGTGGTGCAGGCCCAGCAGGCTCCGCGTGAGCTGAATACCCTGCCGCCGGCCCCGCCCACCAGCCGCCCGGCCGCCGCCGCGCCCGTAGCCGCCCCCGACACCACCCGCCCGGCGGCCCCGCGCCAGCTGGCCGCCCCACCCGCGGCGCCCACTACGCAGCCGCAACAGGCGCCGCTGCCCCCGGCCGCCACCACCCGCTACAGCGTGGGCCTGAAAACCGGGCAGGTCTACAAAGGCTTCGATGTGCTGGTGAAGCAGCCGCTGCTGGGCCGCCCCTACGTGCTGCTCGACGGCCAGCAGCGCTTCGAAATGGACCAGGTACGCTACTACGAAGACGAAACCGGCTTCTACGTGCGCACTACCCTACCCGGCCGCTCCTCCCGCGAGTCGACGCTGCGCCGCGACAAGGTGGGCCGCATCAGCCTGTACTCCATCACCAGCACTCAGTACGCCGGCAACGGCATGGGTGGGTTCGGGGGCTATGGCCGCTACGGCGGGTTTGGGGGCTACCCCTACGGCTTTGGCGGGCCGATGTACCGCACCACCAAAACCGAGTACTTCAGCAAAGACAACGGCCCGATTGAGAACCTGAACGTGCGCACCCTGGCCCTGGCCACCGCCGACAACCAGGCCGCGACCAGCCTGCTGCTGCAGGCCCGCCAGTACCAGACCTACACCACGCTGAGCTACGTAGCGGCCGGGGGCCTGCTGGTGGCCGGGCTGGTACAGTCGCTTAACCCAAATAGCAACGGCCCCTCCATTTCGCCGCTGGTGTATGCCAGCCTGCCCCTGATGATTGTACCGCTGGTGCTGGGCGGCAAAACCCAGAATAACGTCCGGCAGGCCATCAGCCTCTACAACCGCGGACAGTAGCGGCGCAGGCAGGGCGCGTCAAAACCGGCCGCCCTGCCAACGCCGGGGCCCGTGCCTGCGTAGGCTGCAGGTGTGATACCAGACCTTTTTTCGGCCGCCGATGCCGACACGGAAGCGCGCCGCCGCAAAGCCCTGCTGGTGCATGAGCGCCTGTGCGCCGAGTACGGGGCGCCCTTCCCGTTTTTCAGCACCAAAGACCCGCTCAGTGAGCTGGTCAGCGCCCTGCTCTCGCACCGTACCCGCAACCACGACTCGCACCGGGCCTACCAGGAGCTACGGGCACGGTTTCCGACCTGGGAGGCTGTGCGCGACGCCCCTACTGAAGAAGTGCAGCAGGCCATCAGCGCCTGCACGTGGCCCGAGCAGAAGGCCCCGCGCATTCAGGCTGTGCTGCGTGAAGTAAGCACCCGCTGCAACGGCGGCCCCTGCCACCTGGAGTTTCTGGCCGATTTGCCGGTGCCCGAGGCACGGGCATGGCTGGAGGCCATTCCGGGCATCGGGCCCAAAACCAGCGCCGCGGTGCTGCTCTTCAGCACCCTGCGTATTGCGGCCATGCCCGTGGATAGCCACCACCACCGCGTGGCGCAGCGCCTGGGCCTCATCGGCCCGAAAGTGGGCGAGGCGGCCGCGCACAAGCTACTGGAGGCGCTGCTCCCTCCCGGCTGGGATGCCCAACAGGTCTACGACCATCACGAGGCGCTGATGTTCCACGGCCAGAAATGCTGCTACTTCCACACGCCCGCCTGCGGCCGCTGCGTCGTCCTCGACCAGTGCCCCTTCGGCCAGGCACGGGTGAGGTGAATTTTGGTGATGAGGTGCTGAAGAATGTCATGCAGAGGCGCAGCCGAAGCATCTCGCGGGCTGATGTTGGAATACTACTGTAACATCAGCACGCGAGATTCCTCGCTCCACTCGGAATGACGTTATTGCGTCACCACCATTCACCTCATCACCTCATTACTTCATCAGCCAAAATCACCTTATCACCCCAAACCATATGAAACCCACTTACGGCGTACCGGCTTTGCTTTCGTTTTTTATCCCCGGCCTGGGGCAGCTCATCAAAGGCCAGATTCTGAAGGCCTTTCTGATCTGGGCCGTGGGCGGCGCGCTCAGCTTTTTCCTGGTCTGGACAATTGTGGTGCCGTTCGTGATTTGGGCCTGGAACGTGTACGACGCCTACAACGACCCGGCGTAGCGGCATGGCCGTGCTTCATCTGAAGGCCAAACCCAACGCCCGCCAAAACGCCCTGATGGTATCCCCGGACGGCACCATTACGGTGCGCCTGCACGCGCCCCCACAGGATGGCAAGGCCAACGCCTGCCTGCTGGCGTACCTGGCCGAAGTGTTTGGGCTGCCAAAGTCGCAGCTGACCCTGCTTAGCGGCCACACCGCCCCGTTCAAAAAAGTGGAGCTGGCCGGCCTTTCCGATGCGACGGTGCAGGCCACGCTGGCCCGCTATTCTGCTGCCTGAGGGCGGCATTACAGTGAGTATTGGGTATTGATTACCCAATGTTCAGTACTCAATACCCAATACTCAATCAAACCAACGAGTTATGACTTTTCCGATGTGGGCGCAAGCCGGTTTTTGGGGGCTTGTGTCGGGGTCGGCACTGCTGCTGGGTGCGGCGGCGGGCTATTTTCTGCGGGTGCCGCAGCGGCTGATTGCCGCCATCATGGCCTTTGGCAGCGGCGTGCTGATTGCCACTCTCTCGCTGGAGTTGATGGAGGAAGCCTACCACAAAGGCGGTTTTACGGCCACGGCGCTGGGGTTTCTGGGCGGGGCGGCAGCCTTCACGCTGGCTAACTGGCTGCTGGCCCGCCACGGCGCCAAGCACCGCAAACGCTCCGGCGAGCACCAGCAGCAGGAGCGCGCCGCCGTGCAGCAGGGCCAGACGCGAGCCTCCGAAAGCGGCGACGACAACGGCCTGGCCCTGGCCATCGGGGCACTGCTCGATGGCATTCCTGAGAGCATCGTTATCGGGCTGAGCATGCTGGCGGGCGGCGGCGTGAGCGTGGTAGCGGTGGTGGCTATCTTCCTTTCCAACCTGCCCGAGGGGCTTTCCAGCGCCTCGGGCATGCGCAAAGCTGGCCGCCCGGCCCGCTACGTGCTGCTGCTGTGGGCCGGTATTGCCCTGATTTCGGGCGTGGCTTCGCTGGCCGGCTATACCATTTTCAGCCAGTTTTCCGATGAAGTGGTGGCCGCCACCATGGCCGTATCGGCCGGGGCCGTGCTGGCCATGATTGCCGATACCATGATTCCGGAAGCCTTCGACGTGGCCCACAACTTCACGGGCTTTATTACAGTGCTGGGGTTTCTGGTGTCGTTTTTCCTGAGCAAGATGGAGTAGCAGAACGAGTAGTAAACCAGTCATGCAGAGCCGGAGGCGAAGCATCTCGCTGGCGCAGTACTCATTACCACTGCCACCTCAGCCCACTCTCTGCTTCGGCTGCCCCTCACAAAGAGTTGGTTGTTTGCCTTAAACACGAAAAAGCCGTCAGATTCCCCCCTGACGGCTTTTTCTCCCCACTCCTCAACACACCCGGCATGGGCCGCCCCCGCTTTCCGGAGCCGGAGGGCCAGTGGCCGGGTGATACTTACACGCCTTCTACCATCGGCTCGCGGCGGTAGCTGCGTTCAAACTCTTCATCGATGTGGTAGGTGGACTCCTCGTGCTGGCTCAGGTCGAGGCCCAGCTCTTCGTCCTGCAGCTTCACGCGCAGCCCGAAGAGACGGTCGGTGAGCTTCAGCAGCAGCCAGGAGCCTACGAAGGAGTAAGTCACTACAATCAGCAGGCCCAGCACGTGGTAGCCGAACACGGTGGCTGAGCCGTGGACCAGACCCACTTTATCGGCGAATACGCCCGTGAGCAGCATACCCACGATACCGCCCAGGCCGTGGCACGGAAACACGTCGAGCGTGTCGTCGATAGTGGTGCGGTTGTTTTTCCAGTGCACGGCGCCGTAGCTGATCAGCGACGCCAGCACCCCGATGAAAATGCTGTGCCCGTATTGCACGAAGCCCGCCGCCGGCGTGATGGCCACCAGCCCCACCACGGCCCCAATGCAGGCGCCCAGTGCGGTAGGCTTGCCGCCGTGCACCGTCTCGACCAGCAGCCAGGCCGTGAGGGCCGCGCCTGAGGCCAGCGTGGTGTTCACGAAGGCCAGCGCGGCTACTTCGTTGGCGGCCAGCGAGGAGCCGGCATTGAAGCCAAACCACCCGAACCACAGCAGCCCGGTACCCAGCAGCACGTAGGGCACGTTGGGCGTGGAAAAAGCGGCTTTGCGCACGTGCGTGGTGCGGCGGCCCAGCACCATGGCGCCGGCCAGCGCTGCAATGCCCGCCGAAATGTGCACCACCGTGCCGCCGGCAAAGTCGAGCACGCCCCACTGCCGCAGGAAGCCCTCAGGGTGCCAGGTCCAGTGGGCCAGCGGGCAGTAGATGAACAGGCAAAACAGCACCATAAAGGCCAGATAGCCCTTAAAGCGCACCCGCTCGGCAAACGAGCCGGTGATCAGGGCCGGCGTGATGACGGCAAACTTGAGCTGAAACGCGAAGTAGAGCACAAACGGAATGGTGGCCGCAAACGCCGGATTCGGCGCGGTTCCTACGTTGCGCAGCATAATGAACGTGAGCGGGTTGCCGATCAGGCCGTGCCAGGAGTCGCCGTAGGCCAGCGAGAAGCCTACGAAGTAGAACACCAGCGTAATCACGCCCATGGCCACAAAACTCTGCAGCATGGTGCTGATGACGTTTTTGGGCCGCACCATGCCGCCATAGAAGAATGACAGCCCCGGCGTCATGATCAGCACGAAGGCCGTGGCCGTCAGCATCCAGGCCACATCGGCGCCGTTGAGCGAGCCGGCCAGCGCGGCCGGGTGCGGCAGTTCCGTGAAGGCCGCCACCGCCGCCAGCCCGACCAGCGTCACCAGCGAAAACATGCTCAGACTGGTAAGCTTTTTTGAAGGAGCAATCATGTCCACAGGAATCGGTGCAGTGCGTTATGCAAAGGCAATTTAACAACAAAATACCTTTTCACAAGCAACACCCCCTTGTATTTAGCCCCTATATCCTCAAAAATACCTTAAATACCAAAAATAGACCCTAATAAATACACCCATTTCGTCAAAAACAACACATACACAAAGGACATGCCTATTACTTCGCCATTGGGGAGGCATAGGTTTACTTTCCAGCCTTATAGGGTTTAGCGACGGTTACTTGCCGCGCTTCCAGCGGTAGTAGGCGCGGTACCAGAACGAGGTTTTCTTGCGCAGCGTGGCCGTGGTTTCTTCCGGAAACATGTTCACCCGGAACACCTGCATACGGTCGTCTTCGAGGTGCAGGCCGCCGGTGTCGGTGGCTACGCCGAAGGCGAAGCCGGCCGCGTGCACCTGGGCCTTGGTTTCGGGCGTGAGGGCGCCGTAGGGGTAGGCAAAGGACACGATGCGCGTGGCCAGGGCCTGCTCCAGGGCCGTTTTGCTGTACTGGATTTCCTGGGCGGCCTCGGCGGCGGGCAGCTCCGGCAAACGGGCGTGGCGCATGGTATGGGCGCCAATTTCCCAGCCGGCAGCCACAAACGCGCGCTTCTGCGCTTCGTCCATGATGTCGGAGCGTGGCTCGGTGGGGTCGGTGTCCACGTCCCAGTAGTTGTAGCGGATGGCGGGGTCGCCGAGTAGGTAGAGCACGCCGCGGTAGCCGTACTGCTGCATCAGGGGCAGCAGGTTGGTGTAGTTGTCGAGGTAGCCGTCGTCGAAGGTGAGGATGAGCGGGCGGGCCGGGAAGTCGGCCAGGGGCCGCTCGCCGTTGGCGAAGGCCAGGTAGTCGAGGAAGGTGATGGGCGTGAACTGCTGCTGCCGGAAAAAGCGCAGGTGCTCCTCAAACCGGTCTTTTGTGACGAAGATGCGGTGCTTGGTTTGCAGCGGCTCCGTCGGGATTTTGTGGTACATGAGCACCGGCAGGAAGCCTGGCAGCCGCTTTTTCATGATGGCCGAGCGGTACACCGTCAGGACCTCGGCGCTGATGCGGGCCAGACTGAACTCGGTGCGCACGCGCTGCTGCAGGATGGCCGGCACCGCCGCCGGGGCCACTAAAAACGCCTGCACCTGCGCCAGCAGCGCCGGATAGTCTACGTGCGAGCTGGTGCCGACCTGCGCCGAGATGTCGCCGAAGTTGGAGGCGGCGGCCGTGGGGTAGCTGGCTTCCGTCACGATGCCTTCGCAGGTGGCCTCGCCCAGGGCCAGCACCGGCACGCCCGCGCCCAGCGCCTCAATGGCCACCCGCCCCGCCCCTATCACCAGCGTGGAGCGGCGCAGCCAGCCCGGCACATTATCAGTGAAGCCTACCACCTCCACCCGCTCGCCAAACTGCTGTTGCAGCGCCGCCAGGGCTATTTTGCCAGCTTCGGGCAGATGCTCCAGCTCGCCGCCCACCAGCGCCAGCCGCAAACCCGCAAACCCGGTGAGCAGCGCCGGAAACACCTGCTGCAGCAGAGCCGCCGCCCGCTCGCCCTTGCCGCCGTTGAAGCGTCCGATAAAGGACAGTCGAAGCTCGGAAGAACCCGCATTGCCACGGGCTCCTTCACCGAAATCCACCCCGTTTGGCAGCTGCACGATTTTCTCGGGGCGCATCTTCACTTCCTCGATGAGATGCTGGCGCAGGTTTTCGCAGATGGCAATGACTTTGTCGCCGTAGATGTCGAAGAGGCTGGTGCTGGTGTGCAGGTGCTGGCGGCCGTGCACGGTGCTCACGAGCGGCACCTTCAGGCCCCGCAGCGCGAAATAGGCCACCCAGCTGGCAGCGCGCGAGTGGGCGTGCACCACCTCAATCTGCTGCTGCTGCACCAGCTGCCGGATGCGCCGGATGTTGCGCAGCCGCTGCGGGTGCCGCCGGTTGCTGATAGGCAGCTGCTCGACGTGCGCGGCCGTGGGCAGCGTGGCCGCGTCCGACAGCAGCCAGACCTCGTGGCCCTGGGCGTGGTGCGCCTCGGCCAGATGCACGGCGTAGCTCACCGAACCGGCGAAGAAGTTGGCAGACAGCACGTGCAGAATACGCATAGGAAACGAGGCAGACAGGTTGATGGGCAAAGGTACGAAGCCCCGCAGGGGCCTGGCGGGCCGGCGGGAGCTTCACCGAAACCGCGGAACCGAAAAAGCTGGATTTGCGAACAATGGAGCTTGTTTCTGCCGCGCCAATTGGCCGCAAAACCCGTAGCTTGCGGCCTCTCTTTATCGTGTAGATTATGGCCGCCTTACCCAATCCATCCGACTTACAACCCCTGCTCGACGCGCTGCAGTTTTCGCCCGAAAACGTACCCCTGCGCCGCCACGTAGCCGGTTTGCTGCGCCAGATGGGCCGCTTTGCCGAAGCCGAAGACCACTACCGCCTGGGGTTGCGCCAGGCCCCCGATGACGTGGAGTTGCAGCTGGGGCTGGCCGAAACCTACGCGTCCCTGCTGAAAACCTCGGCCGCGCTGGTGGTGCTGGAAGAAGTGCTGCGCGCCCACCCCGACCACGCCCGCGCCCACCTGCTGCATGCCCGGGTGCTGGCCCGCGCCGGCGGCCCGCCCGACGAAGCCCGCGCCGCCTACCAGCAGGCCCTGCAGCTGGACGGCAGCCTGCGCGACCAGGACCTCGACGAGCAGCTGGGCCTCCGCCCGGCCGCCCGCCCCGCCGGGGGCGGCCCCGCCGCCGACTACAACGCCACTCACGTTTCGGACCAGGGCCTGGATGAAAAGGTGCTGTTTGCGGGCCTGGAGAAGCCGAAAATTACGTTTCAGGATGTGGGCGGCATGGACGCGGTGAAGGAGGAAATTGGGATGAAGATGATTCAGCCGCTGCTGCATCCCGACCTCTACAAAGCCTACGGCAAGGCGGCCGGCGGCGGGCTGCTGCTGTACGGCCCGCCCGGCTGCGGCAAAACCTACCTGGCCCGCGCCACGGCCGGCGAGGTGCAGGCCTCGTTTATCCACGTTGGCATCAACGACATTCTGGACATGTGGATGGGCCAGAGCGAGAAGAAGCTGCACGAGCTGTTTGAGCTGGCCCGCATGCAGGCGCCCTGCGTGCTGTTTTTCGACGAGGTGGATGCCCTGGCCGCCAACCGCCACGACTTGCGCCAGAGCGCCGGCCGTACCCTCATCAACCAGTTTCTGGAGGAGCTGGACGGCGCCCGCAGCTCCAACGATGGCGTGCTCATCCTGGCCGCCACCAACGCCCCCTGGCAGCTCGACCCCGCCTTCCGCCGCCCCGGCCGCTTCGACCGGATTGTGCTGGTGACCCCGCCCGACGAGCCCGCCCGCGTGGCCATTCTGGAAGTGCTGCTGCGCAACAAGCCCGTGGCCGCCGACCTGCGCCTGCCTGCCCTAGCCGCCCAAACCGCCGGCCTCTCCGGCGCCGACCTGCAGGCCGTGGTGGACACGGCCGTGGAAGCCTGTCTGCGCGAGTCGATGAAGGCGGGACAGGTGCGGCCGGTGCAGCAGAGCCACTTACTGGCCGCCGCCAAGCAGGTGCGCCCTAGCACCAAGGAGTGGTTTGCCACGGCCAAAAACTACGCCCTCTACTCCAACGAAGGCGGCACTTACAACGACATCCTGACCTACTTGGGCATCAAGAAATAGCTTTGCCATGATGCCCGGAACCCCGGCCGCGCAGTGGCATAGCGCGGTGCAGAACCTGCTGGATATACATCGCCCGGAGCAGGCCGAGCAGCTGGTTCGGCAGCAGCTGGCGCGCAACCCGCAGGATGTGTTTGCGCACATCCTGCTCAGCTTTGCGCTGTACCAACAAAATCGGCTGGAAGAGGCACGGCAAGTAACTCAGCAGGCGCTGGCCCTGAACCCAACCGCCAGTGAGGCATTTTACGTGCTGTTTCTGGTGGAAGACCAAGCCGGACAGGTGCCTGCTCGGGCCGTGGCGTTGCGGGAGGCCCTCCGCCTGCAGCCCTTCAACCCTAAATACCTGGCGGCGCAGGCTCAGCTTCACTTACACCAAAACCAGCCAGCCGCAGCGCAGCAAGTTGCCGCGCGTGGCCTCGCCAACAACCCAGTCCATGCCGGCTGCCTGATTGCGCTGGCGAATGCGCTGCACGAACAGAAGCGCTGGCCAGACCTGGCGCCGGTGCTGCAGCAGCTGGTGGCGGCGCATCCTACTATGCCGAAAGCGCACCAGCTGCTGGGCCGCGAGGCGATGCGGCGGCAGTACTATGCAGCCGCCCAGGCGCATTTTCAGGAGGTGTTGCGCCTGGCTCCCACCGATGCCACGGCCCTTCAAGGAGCCAGTCAGGCAATCCGCCGCCAGCTCTGGATTGGCCGCGCGGCCGTGTGGCTAGATAATTATCTGACGTTCATCTCGGAAGGCACCAAGCAAGGCAAGCTGAAGGCCTGGGGGCATTTCCTGCTGATTCTGATTCCGCTGAGTCTGCTATGCATCCCAATCCTGCTTTTCATGGGGTTTGAGACCGTGTACTGGCGGCTGCACCCGCAGGTACGGCGCCTGCGCAACCGCCCCGACCAAGCCCTTCCGTACGCGCAGCAAACATTCTGGCGGTATGGACCGGTGGCGGCTTTTACGCTGGTGCTGCTGGCCTGGCTCACGGGCGTATTCTGGTTGCTGGTGTGGCTGGGCGTCCCGGAAAGCAGCCTGGGGCCAGGCCTCACGGGTGGGCTTACTACGGTGGCTATGGCCATTTGGGCCGCTTTCAAACACGCCTCCGAGCAGCCGTTGCCTGAAAAGTCGCCCCTGGGAAAGGTGCTGGCAGCCGCGCTGGCGCTGGCACTTAGTATTACGTGCGCAAGCTGGCCGGCAACCTGGCCATATGGGCCGCTGGGAATACTGGGGCTCACTAGCTGGGCCGGGTTTATGGTCTTTCGCCGAGCCCGGGCAGCGGCATAGTAGCCGCCCCTTTTTGCTTTCTCTATCACGTGTTCCATGGATACCCCTCAGCCGCGCCGGATTCAGGTTTTGCTGCGCCAGCTACGCCCCGATCTGGCCGAAACGGAAGCCCGGCGGCAACTGGCCCGTTTTCCGGAATCCAGCCAGTTGCAGGCGCTTCTGGGGCTGAGCCTGATTCGCCAGCACAAGCCGGCCGAAAGCTGCCCGCCCGCCGAGCGGGCCGTGGCGCTGGACGCGCAGAACGACTTCGCCTTCTACGTGCTCAGCATCGCCTGCCTGCAGAATGGGCAGCTGCCGCAGGCCGCTCTGCATATTGCCACGGCCCTGCAGCTGCAGCCCACCGTGCCCGACTACCATTTCTTGCAGGGCTCCGTGGCTTTCGCCGAAGGCCATACGGAAGCTGCCCTGGCTGCCGCCGACCGGGGTCTGTGGCTGCATCCGCAGCACGTGCAATGCCTCAACCTCCGGGCGCGGGCCCTGTCCAGGCTGGGTGGCGAGGCCGACTGGCAGCCGGAGTACCAGCAGGCGCTGCGCGAGGCACCTCTGTTTGCGCCAACATACGTCAATCTGGGGTTCAGCCACCTGGAGCACGCCCAGTTTCAGCAGGCCGAAGCGCATTTTCTGCAGGCCCTGGCCCTCGACCCCACTTCGCAGGAGGCCCGGGCGGGCGTGGTATCCACGGCCATTTCACGCGCGGGCTTAACTCCCCAGCCTAAGCCCCCCAAACCGTGGTTTGTTGAAGACAAACGGGCCGGTTTTTTCCTGATTGCCCCTTTTGTATTGATGTTTCTGGTGGTGCTTTATGCCGCACTGGAAGATGTGGAAGCTGCCACCCTGCGGCAATATGCGCTACCGGTGCTAGCCGGGGCAGTACTGCTGTTTCTCTCGCCCGCTTTGCTGATTGCCAGCTTCAAAACCCTGCACCTGAGCTGGCAGTTGCTGCGGCCCGCTACACGCCACATTCTGCCGCCTCCCCACAGCCGGCTGCTGGCCGTGGAGGCCGGGGCCATACTGGCGTTCTACCTTACCCTGGCGGCCCTGCTGCTACCGGGCACCGCAGGCGGGGGCGGGATGCTGCTTGTTCTGAGCTTGACGGCGGTGGTCGTGGGCCAGCAAACCCTCAGCATCGTGCCGGGCCGCCGGGTGGGCTACCTTTGCGCGGCCGGGCTGCTGCTGCTGGCCGTGGTGCTGGTTGCGCTACAGTCCGCGTACGGCCTGAGCTGGCGAGCCCTGATGCTGTATTTCAACCTCGGAACCTGGCTCTATTTGCTGGCCTTTTCTTATCTCGATTAACCGCTCTTGCCTCTATCCATGGATTCCTATCAGTCGATTAGCCGCGTCCAGTTACTGTTGCAGCACAAGCGCCCCCAGGAGGCCGAGCAGGAAGCCCGCCGCCAGCTCCGCGACGACCCCGACAACAGCTTTTTGCACTGTTTGCTGGCGTTGGCGTTGATGGAGCTCACCCAGCTGCCCGAGGCCCAGGCTGAAGCCGAGCAGGCCATCTACCTCGACCCCGAAAGCAGCTTTGCCTTCTACGTGCTGAGCGCCACCCTGCAGCGCCAGCACGAGCTACCGGCGGCGCTGGAAGCCATTGAGCAGGCTCTGGCCCTCGACCCCGAAGATGCCGACTACCAGCACGTGCTGGGCCAGCTGCGGTTTCAGCAAGGGCAACTACACGCCGCGTTGCGCGCCGCCGAAGCCGGGCTGCAGGCTGATCCTACTCACGTGGATTGCCTGGGCCTGCGGGCGCGCTGCCTGGCCCGCCTCGGCCGCCGCGACGAAGCATCCGCCGACCTCGACGAAGCCCTGCGCCACAGCCCCACCGACGCCGGCACCCACGCCGACCTGGGCTGGGTGGCCCTGGAGCGCGGCCGCGCCAAGCAGGCCGCCGGCCACTTCCGCGAAGCCCTACGCCTCAACCCCACCTCCGACTACGCCCGGGAAGGCCTGGTATCAGCCCTGAAAGCCCGTTTCTGGCTCTACAACGGCTTCTACCGCTTCATGGTCTGGACCCAAACGCTGAGCCCGGGCACCCGGCAGGGGCTGTTTATTGGGCTGTTTCTGCTCTCGCGGGTAGTGCCGGGGCTGCTGCCGCTGTACCTCGTGCTGGTGTATATGAGCTGGTTTGCCGAGCCCCTGTTCAACTCATTGCTGCGCTTCAACCGCTACGGCCGCTTTGCCCTCAGCGAGGCCGATACGCGTAATTCCAATCAGTTTCTGGCTTTGCTGCTAAGCGCGCTGGCTCTGCTGGGCGCGGGCCATTACGCCCATGTTGGCCCGCTGACCACGGCCGGCATTGTGGGGCTGGGGCTGCTGTTTCCGCTGGTGGGCACGCAGCGGCAGTGGCACCTCAAGCGGCGGCAGCAGTCAATGTGGTTTGGCTGGGGGCTGGCGGCCGTGGGCGTACTGGCCATCGGCTTTGATGTGCTGGCGCTGCCGGGTGAGGGGCCGCTGTTTCTGGCGTTTCTGGGCGGCACGCTGGTGTACGTGTGGGTGATGGGTTTGCGGAGCTAGATTTTGCAACCGTCAGGGAAAAGAACGTCATGCTGAGCTTGCCGAAGCATCTCTACCGCTTCGTTGCCCGGTTGTAGAGACGCGACCCTACGTGTCTCGTCGTCTGCGCCGTTAGGTTCGCTCAGACAGCCCAACATCAGCCACGACGAGACTCCAACTATTGCGTCTCTACACCGGGCCGGTTGCTAGCCGTTGGCCCGGCCCAGCACGTTATCCAGATACTTCTGGGCCGAACCGGTATTGAGCAACAGAATCTGCTCCTCCGGCCGAATCTGGCCGGTGTGCAGCAGGTGCAGGGCCGCGCTCCACAGCGCCCCGCCTTCGGGGGCCACGAACAGACCTTCCAGATGGCTCAGCTCGCGCATGCCGGCTAGCATCTGCTCATCGGTGATGGCCAGGGCCAGGCCGTGAGACTCATCCAGCACATCCAGCATGAGTGGTTCGCCCAGGGGGCGGGGCACGGCCAAGCCGTTGGCAATGGAGGGCTGGCCCACGTAGGCGTGGCAGTTGGGCTGGCGGCCGGCGCGGGTTTCCACCAGCGGGCAGCAGCTGGCGGCCTGCACGGCTATCATCCGGGGCAGCTTGGCGTGGCGCGGCAGCCAGCCCAGTTCCTGCATTTCGCGCAGCGCCTTCCAGATGCCGATGAGGCCGGTGCCGCCCCCGGCCGGGTACAGCAGCACGTCGGGCAACGACCAACTGAGCTGTTCGGCCAGCTCGTAGCCCATGGTTTTCTTGCCTTCGAGGCGGTAGGGCTCCTTAAGGGTGGATACGTCGAGCAGCTCGCCGGCAGTGTTCAGCTCCCGCACCCGGGCGGCGCAGTCGTTGATGAGGCCGTCCACGAGGTGCACCTCGGCCCCGTACCAGTAGCATTCCTCCTTAAAGGCCGTGGGCGTGTGGCGGGGCATCACCACCACGCAACGCAGGCCAGCCCGGGCACAATAGGCGGCCAGCGCCACGCCCGCGTTGCCGGCCGTGGGAATAATGCAGCCCGTTGCGCCCAGCTCTTTGGCCTTGGAAACGGCCATGCTCAGGCCCCGGGCCTTGAACGAGCCGGTGGGATTCTGGCCTTCATCCTTGAGCAACAAACTGCGCAAACCGTGGCGGGCGGCCAGCCGGGGCAGCGGCAGTAGCGGCGTCCAGCCTTCCCCCAGCGTCACGAGGTTGGCGTCATCGAGCAAGGGCAATAGAGCCCGGTAGCGCCACATGGAGTTATCGGCCGGGTTGATGACGTCGGCGGGGGTGAGTGGGGCGGTGAGGTCATAGCGGGCCAGCAGCGGCTGGCCGCAGCAGGTGGAAACGCGCTGCAGCGTGAAGGCGTCGTGGGGGGCGTGGCAGGCGGCGCAGTGCAGCGCGTGCAAACGGGATTGGGTAGTGGTTTCGAGGGTGGTCATGGAAGTTCAACGCAAAGCTCCCGCCGCCCTATGCCCAAACCAAACGCCTTCTTGGAATAGCCTATGCCCGTTTGGAATGATGAACGGTGTAGAGACGCAACATTTTGCGTCTCGTCGTTGAACGGCCCGGAACCGCACATTCTAAACAACATCAGCAACTACGAGACGCAAAATATTGCGTCTCTACACCCGGCAGGCATCAGCACGCGAGATTCCTCGCAGGCTCGGAATGACGTGCCAGGTTACCGCTGCGCGTTGCCATAATACCGCCGGGCGAACTGCACGAAGGTTTTGTAGGGCAGGTTGTTTTCGGTGCCTTTGCGCTGCACGAAATCGAAGTGGCGCACCAAGTTCAGGTCGCGTACGGGCACTTCCACCAGCTCGCCGGCGGCCAGCTCTTTCATCACCGACTGCCGGGGCAGAAACGCCAAACAGGTATCCACCCGCACGAAGTTCTTGAGGGCCTCGGTGCCGCCCAGGCGCACTTTCACCAGCAAGTCGGTGAGGCGGATGCCGTGGGTTTGCAGGGCTTCTTCCAGCACGGCCAGCGTACCCGAACCGGTTTCGCGCAACGCCACGGGCGTGCGGCGCAGGTCCTGGGCTTCCAGCTCGCGGCGGTGCAGCGGGTTGCGGGCCGAGCACACGGCCACCACTTCATCAGTGAGTAGTGGAGTGTAGGTGACGTGGCTGACTTTGTGGATGCCCTCAATAATGCCCAGGTCAATTTCGTGTTCCAGTAAAGCCTTGAGGATGTTTTCGGAGTTGCGGTTTTTGAGCGTGAGCTGGGTGTGCGGGTAGCGGCCCAGGTACGCCGAAAGCACCGGCGGAATGACGTAGAGCGAAATAGTAGTGCTGGCCCCGATTACCATCTGCTGGCGCGGCTGAAACTCGGGACTCAGCTCGGTGAACTCCTGCTCCAGTTCGTGCTGCAGCTGCCGGGCCAGCAGCAGCTTGCGGTACAGCAACTCGCCGGCGGCCGTGAGCTGCACCGCATTGCCGAGTCGCTCAAACAAACCCGTCTTGTAGTGCTCCTCCAGCGCCCGCACCCGCTTGCTCACCGCCGACTGGCTCAGAAACAGCGTCTGTCCCGCTTTGGTAAAGCTCAACTGCCGGGCAACTTCCAGAAAGACTTCGTGCGCGTGGGAAAGCATGGCGGCGAAGGTACGCGCCCGGCTGGTTTTTGGGCGGTGTTGGGGCACGAACTGCGCTGCGTAACGCCTGCCATTGGATAGCCAGTATGAATGGACGCGCGGATACCGGCGGCACAATCGTACGTTCTCGCAGCGGTTTGCACCGAGGGCAGCAGAAACGCTAAATCTGTCCCGCTACGAGTTAAAAAAATCAGAGGGCTAGTCCGCCTCTCCCTATATTAGCCACAAACTATACAATTGTTTTATTATGGAAACTGCTGTACAACAGGCTACTCAGGAAGTGTATGATTTCGCCGCCGGCCTGATGGCCAAAGGCTTGCCTGATGAAACGATTCAAAATCAGCTGCGAGAGCAAGGACTGGACACTGAAAGTGCTACGACAATCACCAGCAGCCTACGTGAGGAGTTTGCTGCCTACCAACGCAAGGAAGCCCGCAAGAACATGCTGCACGGCGGCTTGTGGTTGCTGGGCGGCTGCGCAGTTACCGGCGTGACGTTCGCGCTGGCTTCCGACGGCGGCTCTTACGTTATGACTTGGGGCGCTGTCATTTTTGGTGGCTTTCAGTTTCTGAAAGGCGTCTACCAGCACTTCACCCGGCGCTGAGTTTTAGGTGCTTTCTGCCAGACAGCAGCCTACTCACATGTGTGGGTAGGCTTTCTGCATTTCTATGTATCTTCTGCAACACACATGTTGCTGGAGTTAGACGTTGAGTGGCTGGAGACAGCGCTAAACTATTCAAGACCTCCCCAGACAGCGTAGTTTGAGTCTCCTGATGAGGCTATAAGCAAAATACCGCCCTCATTTACGCTTGTACCATCTGACAATTGCCAAGGCTCATTTCCTTCCTCAGAAGTACCGTTAATTCTGAACCATGAGCCGTCATCAAAACGCACTTCTAAATCTGCGGTATCGGTACAGAAAGCATCCGCTACTCGCTTCAGATTGACGCTATTCATTCCCAGCAGCATACACTCTGCTTCACTCAACTTATCATCCCGCTGAGGATAGAAAGCAATACCAGAATCGAAGTAAAGCTCTATGTCACCATGCTCCCCTCTAAACTGGATGTATGGGCTTTGATGAAGCACACCAAAGCTTTCAACATGGGTATCAACCAAAAGCGTGCTTATTATACGATTAGCTACCTCTATTTTATTCTTCATGACCCATATAAGTTGACAAAAAACTAATAACTATCCCTATTCAAACCTATACAAAACATAGCAGAAACGCCGTTTTTCTATACCTTCCGGCGTCTTTCCTAACTCCTCCCCCTTCCATGCTGTTTCGCTCCTTTTCCCGCCTGCCGCTGCTGGTGTTGCTGGCGGTGCTGTGCGCCTGCTCCAAGTCTGGTTCCGACGGTGGACAAGACCCCAACGGCGAGGAAATTGACCCGTACCAGAACCTCGTATTCCAGTTTGCCGATGCCGTGGTGACGCCTGAGCTGCAGGACCGCTGGGATACGGTGCAGGTGGTGAGCTTCGAGCCGGCCGTGCGCGGCAAGTTCAAGTGGACGTCGGACCGGGAGCTGATTTTCTCGCCCAGCACGCCGTTTAAGCCCAGCACCAACTTCACGGCCACGCTGCGCAAGGAGGCGTTGCCGGAGGGCAAGCGCAACGCCGAGCTGCCCGAGAACCGCCAGAAATTCCACACGCCCTACCTGGAGCTGCAGGAGCCGCAGGCGTTCTGGGGCCGCTCTAGCCGGGCGGCCGGCACCGCCGAGATGCGCGTGGAACTGCCCTTCAACTATGCCGTGAAGCCCGCCGACGTGAAGCCCCTGCTGCGCGTGACGCAGGACGGCCAGCCCGTGGCCTTCGAGGTCAGCGGGGAGCCCGGCGAAGTGGTGCGCGTGCGCCTCAACCAGCAGGTGCGCCCCGGCACGCCGCTCACGGTGGCGCTGGCCCAGGGCCTGCACGCCGTGGGCAGCGACCAGCCCAGCACCGCCGACTACGAAACCCAGGTAACGGTGCCCGACCCCGAGGCCCTGCAGGTAACCACCATCGAAGGCTCGCTGAAAAACGCCGACCCGATGGTGCTCATCACCACCAACCAGCCCGTCACGGCTACCGATTTGCAGAGCTACCTCACCGTGTCGCCGCAGGTGGCCTACGAGGTGGAGGAAACGGAAAACGGCGTGCGGCTGAAGGGCGGCTTCGAGGTGGGCCGCACCTACCAGATTGGCGTGAACCAGGGCCTGCGCGGGGCGCTGGGCGGGATGCTCGGGGAGGGCGTGACGCAGTCGGTGAGCTTCTCCGACGAGCGGCCCACCATCAGCTTCGGCAGCGCCGAGAAGGCCATGTACCTCGATGCCCTGGGCTCGCGCAACCTGGGCGTGCGCATCAACGAGGTGAATCAGGTGAAGGTGACCATTGCCAAGGTGTACGCCAACAACATTCAGCAGCTGCTGCGCGGCGGCAGCCAGTACGGCTACCCCGAGTACGACGGCGAGGAAAGCAGCGAGGAAGAAGGCGACGGCGGCGAATACGTGGACCGCTCCTTCCAGTACTACGACGTGGAAAACCTGGGCAACGTCCTCACCGAGCGCACCTACACCGTGTCGGGGCTGCCGAAGGCGCAGGGGCTGCGGCTGCTGAACCTAAATCTGAAGGACCTGGAGTTTTCGGGCGGGCTGAAGGGCCTGTACGTGATACGCGTGCAGGACACCGAGCGGCAGTGGCTGCAGGTGAGCAAGCTGGTGGCCGTGTCGGACATCGGGCTGATTGTGAAGCAGGGCAAAGGTGGTAGCACGCTGGTGTTTGCCAACTCCATCCGCAACGCCAAGCCGCTTTCCGGCGTGGAGCTGCGCTACATCAGCACCAACAACCAGGTGATGGGCACCGGCCTCAGCAACCACGAGGGCGTGGCCCGCTTCGACAGCACGGCCGCCAACGGCCGCTTCCGGCTGGGCATGGTGATGGCCCAGCAGGGCAACGACTTCACTTTCCTCGACCTGAGCCGCAGCCGGGTGGAAACCTCCCGCTTCGAGGTGGGCGGCCTGCAAACCAACGCCGCCCGCTACCAGGCCTTCCTCTACGGCGACCGGGACCTGTACCGCCCTGGCGACACCATCCAGACCAACACCGTACTGCGCACCGACGCCTGGCAGGCCCCGCCCAAAGGGCTGCCGGTAAAAATCCGGCTGCTGCTGCCCACCGGCAAGGAGTATGCCAGCCTGCAGAAAACGCTGAACGCGGCCGGCTCCTTCGAGGCCCGCTTCATCCTGCCCCCGGCCGTAATGACCGGCCTTTATACTCTGGAAGTGCTGACCGGCAACGATGTGCTGCTGACCTCGCGCCAGCTGTCGGTGGAGGAGTTTATTCCGGACCGCATGAAGGTGACGGTGAAGGCCGACCGCGCCGTGGTGAAGCCCAGCCAGTCGGTTTCGGCCCTGATTACGGCCCAGAACCTGTTCGGTCCCCCGGCCGCCGACCGCAAGTTTGAAGTCGAGTTTTCGCTGAAGGAAAAGGCCTTCAACCCCAAAGGCTTCGAGCAGTTCACCTTCGCCATCAACAGCGGGGAGCGGCGGCGCGGCAACTACGGCGACCTGGAATCGACGCCCATTTCCGACCGGTTCGAGAAAACCACCCGCGAAGGCACCACCGACGCCGCCGGCCGCGGCACCGCCACCTACCAGGTACCCGACTACACCGACCTGGGCACGCTGGAAGGCGCGGCCTTCACCACGGTATTCGATGAAACCGGCCGCCCCGTGAACCGCCTGGCCACCTTCGAGGTGCAGACCCAGCCGGTACTGTTCGGCATCCGGAGCGCCGATGATCTGGTGAGCACCGGTCAGCCGCTGGCCGTGCAGCTGGCGGCCCTCACGCCGGCCGGCCAGCCCACCACGGCCCAGGCCCGGGTGCAGGTGGTGCGCCTGCTCTGGGAAACGGTGATTGAGCGCCAGGGCGGCCGCTATGTCTACAACTCGCAGAAGCGGGAGGAAGTAGTGCTGAACCGCGTGGTGTCGGTGAAAGGCGCGGGCCAGGATGCCGGCCTGAACTTCACGCCCACTTACTCCGGCGAGTACGAAATCCGGGTATCGGGCACCGGGGCCGTGACCTACGTGGCCCGGCGCGTGTACGCCTACGGCTACGGCGACACCCAGAGCAACTCTTTCGAGGTGAACAACGAGGGCGAGGTGACCATTGAGGCCGACAAGCCTAAGTACCAGCCCGGCGACGTGGCCCACCTGCTGCTGAAAACGCCCTTCCCCGGCCGGGTGCTCGTGACCGTGGAGCGGGACCGGGTGCTCGACCACTTCTACGTGACCACCGACGAAAAATCGGCCAAGGTGGACGTGCCCATCCGGGGCAACCACGTGCCCAACATCTACGTGACGGCCACCGCCATCCGCGAAATCAAGGACAACCGCCTGCCGCTCACGGTGGCCCGGGGCTTCGTGCCCCTCACGGTGGAGAAGCCCGGCGCCCGCCTGCAAGTCGCCGTCAACGCCCCCGCCCAAAGCCGCTCCCAGACCGCCCAGACCATTGAAGTAACCACCGCCCCCGGCGCGCAGGTGACGCTGGCTATGGTGGACGAGGGTATTCTGCAGATGAAGGACTACCGCACGCCCGACCCCTACGGCTACTTCTACCAGAAGCGCGCCCTGGAGGTGCAGGCCTTCGACGTGTACCCCTTCCTGCTGCCCGAGCTGGGCAGCAGCAGCACCGGTGGCGACGGCTACGACCTCTCGCGCCGCACCACGCCCGTGCCTAACCGCCGCGTGCGCCTGCTGGCCAAATGGAGCGGCGTACTCACCGCCGACGCCAGCGGCAAGGTGCGCTACAAGCTGCAGATCCCGCAGTTCAGCGGGGCCATCCGCATCATGGCCGTGGCCTACAAAGGCGACGCCTTCGGCTCGGCCGAACACACCATGAAAGTGGCCGACCCGGTGGTTATTTCAACGGCCCTCCCCCGCTTCCTCAGCCCCGGCGACACGATTGACGTGCCAGTTACGCTGACGAATACAACGGGAGCAGCTATTAAGGGTACAGTAATCATCAAGGTGAATCCACGGGAGGAGCCCTTGAGTGTAGTTCAAGTTGGTCAGAAAAGCTTCGACTATTCCGACTCCTATAGTGCCTTGTTACAGCCAGGCAGCGAAAAACGTGTTGTATTCTACCTGTGCGCAAAACCCAAGATTGGTAACGCGAAGGTGGAAATCATCTTCTCTACAACAGGTAGTAAGGAAGCCTTCACCGAAACCATCGAACTGCCCATCCGCCCCGCTTCGCCGCTGCAGAAGCGGACGGGGGCGGGCGTGGTAGCGGGCGGCGCGGCCCAGCAGCTAAACCTGCGCACCGACTTCCTGCCTGCCTCCCTGCGCAGCCAGCTGGTGGTGAGCCGCTCCCCGATGACGGAGTTTGCCAAGGACCTGCGCTACCTGCTGCAATACCCCTACGGCTGCCTGGAGCAAACCGTGTCGGCCGCCTTCCCGCAGCTCTACTACGGCGACCTAGCCGCCACGCTGGGCCAGAAAACCGGCAAAACTGGTAAAGCCGGCCTGTTCAACCCCAACTACCACGTGCAGGAAGCCATCCGCAAGGTGGAAGCCCAGCAAATGTACAACGGCAGCCTCAGCTACTGGCCCGGCGGCGACTACGACAACTGGTGGGCCACGGCCTACGCCGCCCACTTCCTGCTGGAAGCCCAGCAAGCCGGCTTCGATGTAAACAAGAACGTGCTGGACCGGGTGCTCCGCTACCTGCAGGCCCGGGTGCGTAAGCGCGAAACCGACACCTACAACATCATCCAGACCGGCGGCGTGATTCAGCCCGTGACGCTGGCCAAAAAGGAAATTGCTTACTCGCTGTACGTGCTGGCCCTGGCCGGCCGCCCCGATGCCGTGGGCCTCAACTACTACAAAGCCAACCGCAAGCTGCTGCCCGAAGATTCGCGCTGGGTGCTGGCCTGCGCCTTCGCCCTGAGCGGCAACCAGCGCAGCTACCGCGAAACCCTGCCCACCCGCTTCGGGGTGCAGTCCATAGCCGGCCGCCAGCTCGATGGCGCCTTCTCCTCCCCCATCCGCGACGAGGCGCTGGTGCTCAACGCCCTGCTTGCCGCCGACCCCGCCAACGCCCAGGTGAACGTGCTGGCCCGCCAGCTCAGCCGCCAGGTGAAGCAGGCCAACTGGCTCAGCACCCAGGAACGCGCCTTCGCGCTGCTGGCCCTGGGCAAGCTGGCCCGCAAAAACGCCGGCAGCACCGTCACAGCCAGTCTGCTGGCCGACGGCAAAGCCATCGGTAACTTCTCGGGCAAGGACCTCACGGTAAGCAACGTGGCCAACCGCCAGCTGGCCCTGCGCACCAGCGGCAAAGGCAGCCTCTACTACTTCTGGGAAACCGAGGGCATCTCGCCCACCGGCCAAGTGCGTGAGGAAGACGCCTACCTGCAGGTGCGCCGCCAGTTCCTCAACCGTACCGGCCAACCCGTAGGCAGCACCAGCTTCCGCCAGAACGATTTGGTGGTCGTGAAAATCACCATCCAATCGGCCGAAAGCGCCGGTGAAGTGAAGAACGTGGCCATCACCGACCTGCTCCCCGCCGGCCTGGAAATCGAAAACCCACGTATCGGGGCCGTGCGCGACATCACCTGGGCCACCGACGCCGCCCAACCCGACTACCTCGACGTACGCGACGACCGAATCAACCTGTTCACCACCGTCACCCCCCAGCCCAAGTCGTTCTACTACCTCTGCCGCGCCGTGAGCAAAGGCACCTTCAAGCTCGGCCCGGTGAGTGCTGACGCTATGTACAACGCCGAGTACCACAGCTATAATGGAGCCGGCGTGGTACGGGTGCGGTAGAGACGCAATATTTTGCGTCTCGTCGTTGCTGATGTTGTTTGTATAGCACGTCACCGGGCCGTTCAACGACGAGACGCAAAATATTGCGTCTCTACACCGTTGCAATTGCTTTATGTCTCACCTATGGACTCCGGGCTGTATCAGGATAAATACCGTATTGCTTCAACCCGCTGGCATGTATACGATTACAGCCAGAACGGTGCGTATTTCGTCACTATCTGCACGCATAAACGACGCCGGTATTTTGGGGAGATACAAGCTGGACAAGCCATAGGTAAAGCAGCAGTATTGACTCCCACTCCTCTGGCAGAGCGGGCCTTGACATGTTGGCAGGAAATACCGGACCACTTTGCTTTTGCAGTACCGGACGCTTTTGTCGTGATGCCTGACCATGTACACGGCATCATCTTCTTCCACAAACCGGATACGAATACGGAAGCCGCTGCCACGTTCGGCCCACAAAGCCAGAATCTGGCGGCTGTCGTGCGAGGCTTCAAAGTAGGCGTGAAGGCGTGGGCAACGCGCAATGGCGTGGAATTCATGTGGCAGCAGGGGTATTTTGACCGGGTGGTACGCAACGAAGTCGAGCTACAGAAGGCGCGGGAATACATTCGCAATAATCCTTCTCAGTGGTCGGCTGACCATGAGAAAGCAGACGGCTTGTTCCGCTGAAGGATGTAGAGACGCAATATCTTGCGTCTCGTCATTGAACGACATCGAACCAACCGATTCTAAAGCTAGGGAATAACCCCATTGCTCTTTATAACAACATCAGCAACGACGAGACGCAAGATATTGCGTCTCTACATCCCATGAAACGCCGCCCCCTTTACCGTCTGCTGGCGGGCTTTGGCCTGTTGCTACTGCTTCTGCTGGGGCTGGACTGGGCGTTTCCGGTGCCGCCGGCCCCGCAGTACTCGCCCCTGGTGCTGGCCGTCGACGGCTCGGTGCTGCACGCCTACCTCAACCCCACTCAGAAGTGGCGGATGAAGACGGAGCTGCGCGAGATTACGCCGGTGCTGCGGGCGGCCATCATCGAGAAGGAGGACCGGTGGTTTCGGTGGCATTTTGGGGTTAACCCCGTGGCCCTGGTACAGGCGGCCGGGCGCAACCTGTTTGGCACGGGGCGCACCACCGGGGCCAGCACCATCACCATGCAGGTGGCCCGGCTGCTGGAACCCAAGGAGCGCACGTTGCCCAACAAGCTGCTGGAAATGGCCCGGGCTGTGCAGCTGGAAGCCCACTACAGCAAAGACGAAATCTTGCAGCTGTACCTGAACCTGGTGCCTTACGGCGGCAACGTGGAAGGCGTGAAATCGGCCGCGCTGCTCTATTTCCAGCAAACGCCCGACTACCTCTCTTTGGCCCAGACCGTGACCTTGGCCATCATTCCGAACCGGCCGCGGGGGCTGGTGCTGGGCAAGAACAACGCGGCCGTGCTCCGGGAACGGAACCGGTGGCTGCGGCGCTTCGGAGCGGCCGGGCTATTCCCGGCGCAGGACGTGGCCGACGCCCTGCTGGAACCCCTGGACGTGCAGCGCCACCCCGCGCCCACCCTGGCCCCGCACCTCTCGCGGCGGCTGGTGCGGCAGTTTCCGCACGCGGCCATTATCAGCAGCAGTTTGCAGCGCAGCAAGCAAAGCAAGGCCGAAGACCTGACCCTGGGCTACGTGCGCCGCCTGCGCGAGCTGGGCATCACGCAGGCGGCCGTGCTGGTGGTGAATAACCGCACCCGGCAGGTGGAAGCCTACGTGGGCTCGGCCGATTTCCGCGACTTCGCCAGCCAGGGCCAGAACGACGGCGTGGTGGCCGTCCGCTCGCCGGGCAGTACGCTCAAGCCGTTTCTGTACGCGCTGGCTATGGACCAGGGCCTCGTGACGCCCAAGCTGCTGCTGCCCGATGTGCCCACCAACTTCCAGGGCTACCGTCCCGAGAACTTCGACAAGCACTGCAACGGCGAAGTAACGCTGGAACACGCCCTGGCCTACTCGCTCAACATCCCGGCCGTGCGCGTGCTCAACCAACTCGGCGTACCCGCCTTCACCGACAAGCTTCGCCAGGCCGGCTTCCACAGCGTCACGCGCAACCGCACTAAGCTGGGTTTGAGCAGCATTTTGGGCGGCTGTGGCGCCAGCCTGGAAGAACTGACAAATCTGTATGTGACGCTGGCCGATGAGGGACGTTACGCGCCGCTGCGTTACCGGGCACCCCACCCCCCAGCCCCCTCCCCTCCGGGAGAGGGGGAGCGTGATGAAGACGTTGAACGAAATCATTCGACTCCCCCTCTCCCGGAGGGGAGGGGGCCGGGGGGTGGGGTCCTCCAACAGAACGGCAACCAGCTCATCTCCGAATCCGCCGCCTTTCTCACCACCGACATCCTCAGCCAGCTTACCCGGCCCGATTTGCCGCTGGGTGCGGCCAGCAGCATGCGCCTGCCCAAAGTAGCCTGGAAAACCGGCACCAGCTACGGCCGCCGCGACGCCTGGAGCATCGGCTACAACCGGCAATACACCATCGGCGTGTGGGTGGGCAACTTCAGCGGCCAGGGCAGCCCCGCCCTCACCGGGGCCGACGTGGCCACGCCGCTGCTGTTCGACCTCTTCAACGCCCTGGCCTACAACTCGCCCAACGACTGGTTTGCGCCCCCGGCAGCGCTGGATTTCCGGCTGGTGTGTACCGAAAGCGGGCTGGTGCCGGGTGAAAACTGCCCCCATCAGGTAATCGACTACTTCTTGCCCAACGTGAGCAGCGGGCAGCGCTGCCAGCACCAGCGCGAGGTGCTGGTATCGGCCGATGGCGGGTTTGCCTACTGCCGGGCCTGCGCTCCGGCGGCCGGCTACCGGCGCGAGCTGTACCCCAACCTGCTGCCCGAGGTGGCAGCCTATAAGGAAGCCCAGGGCATTCCGTACCGCCGGCTGCCGCCCCATAACCCGCAGTGCCAGCTGGTGCGCGGCGGTCCGGAACTGGCCCCCAGCATTACCTCACCCACCGCCAACACTGAGTACGTGCTCAACCGGCGCGAGCAGCAACAGCTCCTGCTCAGCTGCACCACCGACAACGAAGTGCGCCAGGTGCACTGGTACGTGAACGACCAGTTTTTGCGCACGGCCCGGGCCACCGAGCGGGTGTTTTTCCGACCCCGGCCCGGCCCCCTCAAAATCTCCTGCGCCGACGACCACGGCCGCAATACCGACGTGCTGGTGACGGTGACGGAGCTAGAGTAGTAGCGCGAACTTTGTAGTTCGCGTCTCCGCGCCGTTGCCTTACGTGTGTTTCCGCGCGCCGCGTGATATTGCCCCGCACCGCCCTGATCGTGCCGAGACGCGAACTACAAAGTTCGCGCTACTGCGCGCACGTCCATAAAGCCCATAAGCTGAACCATGCGGCTGGCAGCTTTTTAACGCCGCCCGAAAACCTTCCGGCGCGCGGCTAGTTTAACCTGCTTCCGCCCTGCACCAACCGTAACCCGGACCGCTGTTTTTGCGTCCGTCTAAACTGGTTTCTGCCTCCGCTCTTCGTGCAGCCTCCCCCCGGCTGCCGGTGTCCCTCGGGACATTCGCCCTACCGCTTCTATTGGGTCACCCAGCCCTGAACCGCTCAGTTACGTATCGGAGTAACTGCTTTTCCTTCCGTATGACACACCTACACCAGGCGCTCAGGCTTCTGCTTGGCTTTCTATGGCTTGCGCCCAGCGTGGCGCTGGCCCAGTCGGCCCCTCCTTCCCAGCCTACCAACCAGGTTTTCACTCTCGATCAGTGTCTGAATGTGGCCCTGGCTAATCAGCCTGTGGTGCGTCAGGCGCGCATCGACCAGGAAATTGCCCAGGCCAATAACCAGGTGGCGCTGGCCGGCTGGTTGCCGCAAGTGGGCGTGCAGGGCACGGCCCAGCACTATTTCCAGCTGCCGTTCACCATCTTCCCCGACCCCACCACCGGCACGCTCACGCCCCGCCAGATTGGCGTGCGCAACGTGACGACGGTGGGCCTGAGCGGCACCCAGGTGATTTACAACAACGACGTGTACCTGGCCGCCCGCAGCAAGCGGTTCAACAACCAGGCCGCCACCCAAAACACGGTAAACGTGAAGATTGCCACCGTCTCGGACGTGAGTAAGGGCTTCTACGACGTGCTGCTGGCCCAGCGCCAGCTGGAGGTGTTCAGCCAGGATATTGCCCGCTTGCAGCGCAACTACCGCGACGCCCGCGCCCGCTACGAAACCGGCATTGCCGACAAAACCGAGTACCTGCAGGCCGAAATTTCGCTCAACAACTCCCTCACCGGCCGCAAGCAGGCCCAAGAAGCCATTAAGGCGCGCCTGGCCTACCTCAAGCAGCTGATGGGCCTGCCGCCCGAGCGCCCCCTGGCCCTGCAGTACGATACCCTGAAGCTGGAGCTGGCCGCCACCATGGACACGGCCGTGGCCCTGAACATCAACAACCGCATCGAAATCCAGCAGCTCCAGACCCAGAAGTCGTTGCAGGACATTACGGTGGATTACTACCGGCTGGGCTTCCTGCCGTCGTTGTCGGCGTTTGGCAACTACAACTCGGTGTTCCAGAACAACTCGGCCAGCGACCTGTACCGCACCCGCTTCCCGAACTCCTACGCCGGCTTGCAGCTCGGTTTGCCGCTGTTTACCGGCTTCCGGCGCACCCAGAATCTGCGCCGCGCCCGCCTCGAAAACACCCGCCTCGACGAGGACGTGAGCAACACCCGAAACCAGATCAACACCGAGTACGCCACCGCGCTGGCCAACTACAAGGGCTACTACACGCAGTACATGCTGGGCAAGCGCAACCTGGAAGCCTCCAAGGAAGTGTACGAGGTCATCAACCTGCAATACCGAGAGGGCATCCGCGCCTACATCGACCTGATTGTGGCCCAGACTACCCTCCGTACCTCCCAGCTCAACTACTACACCGCCCTGTTCCAGCTCCTGAGCAGCAAAGTAGACCTGCTCCGCGCCCTCGGCGAGCTGCCGACGGAGTATTGAGAACGATGTAGAGACGCAACATTTTGCGTCTCGTCGTCGAACGGCACTGCCAGACGATTGACGTAACAACATCAGCAACGACGAGACGCAAAATATTGCGTCTCTACATCGTGTAACACCGCACTCCGTAGCCCAGGGTTTCAACCCTGGGCACCCGCGCACCCGCCGCCTCAATCACCCTCCTTCTGCCGCTCCTGCTTTCCGATATGAACCATACCCTCCTCCGCCCCCTCGCCTTTGCTGCCAGCATATTGGCGTTGGCCAGCTGCGGCAAGAAAGAAGACGAAAAAGCTGCCGGGCCGCCGCCGGCTACGCCCGTGACGCTAGTGGCCGCCCGCACCACCGACGCCGTATACTACGATGAGTACCCCGCCACCGTGGTAGCCCTCAACAACGTGGAGCTGCGCAGCCAGGTGGCCGGCTTCATCACCCAGATTTACTTCAAGGATGGCGACCTGGTGCAGAAGGGCAAGCCGCTCTATGAGATTGACCGCCGCAAGTACCAGGCCGCCTACCAACAGGCCCTGGCCGGCCTGCGCAGCGCCCAGGCCGTGGTGCAGAACGCCCAGGTGAACCTAAACCGTTATCAGCGGCTGGCCCAGCAGGACGCCATTGCCAAGCAGATTGTGGACAACGCCGCCACCAGCTACTCCACCGCCCAGGCCCAAGTGGCCGAGGCCCAGGCCAACGTGGCCCTGGCCCGCACCGACCTCGACTACTCCGTGATTAACGCGCCGTTTACGGGCCGCATCGGCATTTCGCAGGTGCGGCTGGGGGCGCAGGTGAGCCCCGGCACCACGCTGCTCAACACCATCAGCGCCGAGGACCCGATGGGCGTGGACTTCGTGATTCCGGACACCGACCTGAGCCGCTTTGCCGATTTGCAGCGCCAGGGCGGCGGCCGCCAGGATTCAACGTTCCGCCTCGTGCTGCCCGACGGCACGCGCTACGCCCAGCCCGGCAAGATGCTCGCCATCGACCGGGGCGTAAACCAGCAGACGGCCACCGTGCAGATCCGGGTGCAGTTTGCCAACCCCAAGCGGGAGTTGAAGGACGGCATGAGCACCGTGCTCAATGTGCTCAACCGGCAGTCGGGCCGCCGGTTGGTGGTGCCGTTTAAGGCCGTAGTGGAGCAGATGGGCGAGAACTTCGTGTTCATCGCCGGCGACAGCAGCAAGGCCGTGCAGCGCAAAGTGCAGCTCGGCCCCCGCCTCCGCGACCAAATCGTGATAATGAACGGCATCAAGGACGGCGACAAAGTAGTCACCGAAGGCCTCAACCGCCTCCGCGACGGCGGCCAGATTACCACCGGTGCGCCATCCACAGCCGGCGCCAGCGCCCCTGCCGCAGCCGCCAAGTAAGCACACGCTAAAAGCTAGCTCCCCTCCTTGGAAAGGAGGGACTGGGGGTGGTTGACAATCGTTGAACGGCCTTTAAAAACTAGCTTTTAGTTCTATCCTTCGTTCTGGCGGTGTCAACCACCCCCAGCCCCTCCTTTCCAAGGAGGGGAGCTAGTTTCTAGCTCTCGTCCATTCGGCGCACTCGCCCCAAGATTCACCGCTATGATTGCAGAAACCTTTATCCGGCGTCCCGTGACGGCCATTGTCACCTCCCTGGTGATTGTGCTGGTGGGCGTGCTGGCCATCCTGAACCTGCCCGTGGGGCAGTATCCGGAGATTACGCCGCCCACCGTATCCGTGAGCGGAACCTACACCGGCGCCGATGCCCAGACCGTAGAGCAGACCGTGGCCACGCCCGTGGAAGTGCAGGTGAACGGCACCCCCGGCATGACCTACCTGCAAAGCAACAGCACCAGCAATGGGCAGATGAGCATGACGGTGAACTTTGAAGTCGGCACCGACATCAACATTGCCGCTCTTGATGTGCAGAACCGGGTGGGTATTGCCCAGCCCACCCTGCCGCAGGAAGTGCAGCGTCTGGGCTTGGTGGTGCGCAAGCGGAACCCCAGCATTCTGATGCTGGTGGCCATGTACGCCCCCAAAGGCACCCACAGCACCACCTTCCTCGACAACTACGCCAACGTGTTCGTGAAGGACGCGCTGCTGCGCACCAAAGGCGTGGGCGACATCGTGAGCCGCGCCGACGACTTCTCGATGCGCGTGTGGCTCAAGCCCGATAAGCTCAGCCAGCTCGGCGTAACGGCCCAGGAAGTCACGGCCGCCATTCAGGAGCAGAACGCCCAGATTGCGGCCGGCTCCATCGGCGCGCCCCCGGCCCAGACGGGCCAGACGTTTGAGTACATCGTGTTCGTGAAGGGCCGCCTGACCAACACCGAGGAGTTCGGCAACGTCATCGTGAAAACCCGCCCCGACGATGGCTCGGTGGTATACCTCAAGGACGTGGCGCGACTGGAGCTGGGCAAGTTCAACTATGCCAACAACTCCTTCGTGGACGGCAAACGCTCGGCCTACCTGCTCGTGTATCAGGCCCCCGGCGCCAACGCCCTCGAAACCTACGAAAACGTGGTGGCGACCATGGACCAGCTCAAAAAGCAGTTCCCCGCCGACCTCGACTACGTGGTGCCGTTTGAAGCCGCCTCGGTCGTGAAAGTGTCCATCGAGGAAGTGCTGCACACGCTGGTGGAAGCCCTGGTGCTGGTAATCATCGTAGTGTTCCTGTTCCTGCAGAGCTGGCGCTCCACGCTCATTCCGGTGCTGGCCATTCCGGTGTCCATCATCGGCACGTTCATCATGTTTATCCCGCTGGGTTTCACCATCAACACGCTCACCATGTTCGGCTTCGTGCTGGCCATCGGGATTGTGGTGGATGACGCCATTGTGGTAGTGGAAGCCGTGGAGCACAACATGAACGAGCGGGGCATGAGCCCCCTGGATGCCACGCTGGCCGCCATGCGCGAAATTTCGGCCCCGGTTATTGCCATTGCCCTGATTCTGGCGGCGGTATTTGTGCCGGTAGGTTTCATTCCGGGCATCACGGGGCGGTTGTACCAGCAGTTTGCCATCACCATTGCCATTTCCGTGATTATCTCGGCTTTTGTGGCCCTGTCGCTCACGCCGGCGTTGTGCGTGCTGCTGCTCAAGCCCCACAAGCGCGACGAAAACTCGAAAGGCCTCGACAAGCTCTTCTACAAGTTCAATACCTGGTTCGATAAGGTGACCAGCAAGTACGGCCGGGGCGTGCAGCGCGGCATCAAGCACAGCCGCTTCGTAGTCGTGATTCTGGTCTGCATCATTGCCGGCACCGGGTTGCTGTTTGCCAAGAAGCCCGGCGGCTTCATCCCCACCGAGGACGAGGGCCGCATCATCATCACCTTCAACCTGCCCGAAGCCGCCTCTACCGAGCGCACTGTGAGCACGCTCAAGGGCATTATGAAGGAGCTGAGCGAGGTAAAAGGCATCCGGCACTACGCCGGCCTGGGCGGCCTGAACGCCGTCAACTTCTCCTCAAAATCGAACAGCGGCACCGTATTCTGCCAGCTGCAGCCCTGGGAAGAGCGTGAGGACAAGGAGCTGCAGTTGCAGGGCCTGATTGCCACCATCCAGAAGCGCATGAGCCGCTTTAAGGAAGCCAACGTAGTAGTGATTTCGCCGCCGGCTATTCCGGGCCTGGGCAACACCGGCGGCTTCTCGTTCGTGCTTCAGGAGCGCGAGGCGGGCGGCGACATCAAGAACTTCGACGCGCAGCTGCAGAACTTCCTCGGCGCCCTGCGCAAGCGGCCCGAAATCACAGGGGCCTTCTCGTTCTTCACTGCCAATACGCCCGGCTACGAGCTGACCATTGACCGCGAGAAAGCCAAGAAGCTGGGCGTGTCTATCTCCGATATCGGCACCGCGCTGCGCACCTACCTGGGCTCAGCCTACGTGAACGACTTCACGGTGTACGGCCGCAACTTCCGCGTGGTAACCCAGGCCGACAGCATGTACCGCGGCGACATCAGCAACCTGGGCCAGTACTACGTGCGCAACAGCAGCGGCGGCATGGTGCCCCTGAGCACGCTCACCAGCTACAAGCGCAACGAGTCGGCCCCGCTTATCTCGCACTACAACCTGTTCCGCTCGGCCGAAATCAACGGCAACGCGGCTCCCGGCTACTCCTCCGGCGACGCCATCAAGGCCCTGCAGGAAACGGCGGCCGAGTCGTTGCCGGCCGGCTACGGCTTCGAGTTTTCGGGCCTGACCCGCGAGGAGCAATTGGCCGGCGGACAGACGGTGTACATCTTCGCCCTGTCGCTCACGTTCGTGTTCCTGTTCCTGGCGGCGCTGTACGAAAGCTGGTCGGTACCGTTTTCGGTGCTGCTGGCCGTGCCGCTGGGCGCGTTCGGGGCTATCTTGGCGCTGATTTTCCTGCCCAAGCTCACCAACAACGTGTATGCCCAGATTGGCTTGATTACGCTGATCGGCTTGTCGGCCAAGAACGCCATTCTGATCATCGAGTTTGCCAAGGAACGGGTGGATAAGGGCATGCCGCTGGTCGATGCCACCCTGGAAGCCGTGCGCCTGCGCCTGCGCCCCATCATCATGACCTCGCTGGCCTTCATCCTGGGTGTGCTACCGCTGGTATTCGCCTCCGGTGCCGGTGCCCAGAGCCGCCAGACCATTGGCTGGACGGTGCTCGGCGGCATGATTTCGGCCACCCTGCTGGCCATCTTCATCGTGCCGGTGCTCTACGTGCTCATCACCCGCTTCGCCTACGGCAAGGAGAAGCTGGCCGAGCTGGAAGCCAACTACAAACCCGACGAAGAGCACGGCGGCCCCCAAGAAGCCGGCCCCGGCGAAGACGACCATTCCGCCGCCCCACAACCAGCCTAATATGGTTTGGCTCCGGTCCGGCGGCTCTTTTCAGCCGTCGGGCCGGTCGTCGCAAGAACAATCCGGTTATACAACATCAGCATACACCGACCGGCCCAACGGCTTCAACAGCCGCCGGACCGGAGCCGTTCTGCTACTTTCCCCAAAAGCCCCGACAGCACCTGCTGCCGGGGCTTTTTCGTGCCCGGTGTAGAGACGCGTATTCGCGTCTCGTCGTTGGACGACCCGGCACCACGCAACCCCAGCGGATTTAGCAAATTCGGCACATATACACGCGCCTTGCTACTGAATGACTACAAACGATCCATGTAAACAACCTCAGCAACGACAAGACGCGAATACGCGTCTCTAAAGGCATTACAACCTGCTTCACCACACATAATATCTAACTAAATTATTTAGCTATTCACCTCTAAAACATCAATTATTTTCTACTAACAAAATTAGCATTTGCCAAAATAATTCGCTTACTTGGCATCGTAATCAACTGCCATTGCTATGACTGATTTTGCTTATGCCTACGCCCGGCCGTCGGCGCTGGAAACGGGGCCCGAGGGCCAGGCCCTGCTGTTGTCGGCCTTTGCGGAAAACGCTGCTGATGCAGCCGGTACGGCCTGCTTTTTCCGCGGCCGTTTGCGCGACTCCTGGCTGGCGGCGCGGGGCCTGAGCACCCTGGCCAAAGTGGTAGCCGCCCGCTTCGTGCCCCAGAGCGCCGTGTTGCGCGACCCGATTGTGACGGCCGGGGCCGGGCGGCTGCGGTTCGAGGCGTTTTCGTCGTGCAATGGCGTATACGCCCGCCTCGACCTAGGCCCCGAGGCGCTGGACGGCGAGTTTCTGTGCAGCGGCACCACCAACGTCGATTTCAACGAGCCCATGGTGAATGCCCTGGCCCGCATTTCGCGCACCGAGCCGGTGCTGTTGTCGGTGGGCGAGCAAGAAGTGGTGCTGGAGCGGGCCGAAGGGCGCGTGACCGAGCGCAAAGTGGCCCTGCCGGAGCGCTGGATCAAGGGCCTGACCACCGTGCAGGGCTACTTGGCCCAGATGGAGGAAAAGCTGCGCCTCACCCGCCTGCAGGCCGTGCAGCTGGTGCAGAGCCTGCCCGCCGGCACCGCCCGCACCGATTTTTTCCTAGTGATGCGCGGCATGCGGCCCAGCTTTGCGGCCGTGGCCAGCCCCGGCGCAGTGCGGGTGGGCGGCGTGCACCGGCTGCGGCTGCTGGAAGGCCTGCTGCCGCTGTGCGAGGCCCTGCGCGTGTACGCCGCCCCCAGCGGGCAGGCGGCGGCCTTCGTGCTGGAGCTGGGCGGCGGGCAGCAGTTTGTGCTGGCCTTGTCAGCGGATGCGTGGCGCGGGTTTTCGGGCGAGGGCAATCAGCTGGAAACCCTGGCCGAAGAGCTGCCCGCCGAGTGGGTGGCCGGGGCCAACGCCCTGTTCCGGGGCAACGAAACCTTCAACCCCACCCTGTTTGCCCTGGAGCACGGCCTCGCCCCCGACACCGTGGACCGCCTCTGCGCCAGCCTCTCGGCCATGGGCCTGCTGGGCTTCGACCTGCTCGAAAACCAGTATTTCTACCGCCGCCTGCCCTTCAAAACCCAGCGCATCCTGAGCCTCAACCCGCGCTTGAAAAACGCCCGCGCCCTGCTCACGGCCGCCGACGATGTGCAGCTGGTGAGCATCGGGCCCGAGGGCCGCACCGAGGCCCGGGTGCGCGGCACCGGCGTGTGGTACACCGTGCTGGTGGGCGGCCCCGAGCCGGCCCGCTGCACCTGCCCCTGGTACAGCGGCCACCAGGGCCAGCGCGGCCCCTGTAAGCACGTACTGGCCGCCCAGTTGCGCTTCGTGCAGAGCTAGCGGCCATTGAATTCAGCCTTTATCCATTTTCTACCCTCCGTTATTCTTTCCCCGGCTATGACCACCATCGAAACTTTCGAGCACATTATTCGCCGCCAGAAGCCGGCGCAGCTGGTGCCTTTTCTGCTGCAGCTCCCCAAAAATGAAGTAGTGGCGGTCCGGAAGAAAACCCGGCAGCTGCAGCGGGAGCTGGAGCAGTTCCGCGACCTGGGCGGCGGCAGCTGGGGCCGCACCAGCACGCCGGAGCAGCTGCTGATGCTCTTGCTGGCTGGCCTGCGCACCTACTCCCGCAAGGAGGCCCTGAGTGCCAGCTTCCGCATCTGGGAGCTGCAGCCGAAGGATATGCCCTATTTCTGGGCCGTGCTGGAGCACACCCGCCCCGATTGGCTGGCCGACTTTTACGCCCTGCGGGCCGACCGCAACAGCTGGGACCGGCCGTCTTACGCGCTGCTGCGGGAGCTGGAAAACCGGCAGCTTCTGGCCCACCAGCCGCGCCTGTTTGCCCACGCGCTGCCGGGGCTGGTTTCAGAGCTGGGCACGGAGCTGAGCCGCCTCACGCCGGTGCCGGCCAACGCCACCGCCGCCATGGCCGCCCGCCTGGCCGCCGACCCCGTATTGTTGGCCCGCGACCTGCCGCTGCTATTCGACTACGACACTTTCGTCGACGGGCAGCAGGGCCACGTGCAGCCACCCATGACCCAGAAAGACCAGCTAAACGCGCTGGGCCAATACGCCTGGCAGCACTGGGAAACGCGGCACCCGCGCCAGATTGTAACCTGGCTGGACGTGCTGCTGGAGCTGGAGCGCACTGGCCACCTGCAGCGCGCCGACCTGCTCAGCCGCTGTCTGCTGGCGCTGCGCCGCGACTTCCGCCGCCCGCTCCTGACGTGGTTCAAAAACCTGTTTCTGGGCCTGCAGCCGACGCTGGCCGAGCGGCTGGCTCGCCAAGCCGATTTGGTAGACCTGCTGGCCCATCCGCTGCCGCTGGTCGTCAACTTCGCGCTGGATCAGCTCAAGGACCTGTGGGCGCATTCTGATTTCGCCTCGGCCCCGCCCCTGCTCTACGCCGAAAGCCTGCTTACCCGCCACGATGTCAAAACCGGTATCCGGACCCTGTTTGGCGGGCTGGAGAAGCTGCTGAAGCGCGAGGCCGGCGTGGCGCCCACGCTCGCGGCACTGGCTTCCACGGCCCTCGCCCACGCCGATGCCGCCGTTCAGGAGCGCGCCGCCAAGCTCCTGAAAACCCTGCTCAGCGCCCCCAAGCCGCTACTCACGGCCGCCGAAGCGGCCGATACCATCGCCGGCCTCTGCCTCTACGCCGACCTGCTGGCCCCGGCCGCCCGCGCCCTGCTCCTGCCCTACCTGCCGCTGGAAGACGATGATTCGTCTTTCAGCGACGCTGTATCCTACGTGCCGCAAACCGGCTTCGTGGCTGATATTTCCGCCGCCACGGCCATAGCGCCGGTGCGCGACTGGCACGAGTTGCTGTTTCTGACCGGGCAGCTCGTGCAGCAGCGTCAGCCAGCGGAAGTGGAGCGCTGGCTAGATGGCCTGCTGCGCCTGCGCGGCCAGTTTCCAGCCGACTATGCCCGGCAGCTGCACCCGTATCTGGTGCAGGCGCTGCCCTGGGTGCTGCAGGGCAAGTTGGAAGACGAGACGCGGGCGGCGCTGCTCACGTTTTCCTTCGGCAACCACAACGGGCAGCAGGAGCTGCTGCTGGCCCTGCTTATGAGCTGGTACCTGGGGTTTCCGCACCTGAAAGTGCCGCAGGTGTCCTTGAGTTCCGCCCAGTACCACCACCCCGACCCGCTGCTACGCGTGGAGCAGCAGCGCCTGGCCGCCGTGGAGGAAGCCCTGTGGGCTTTTGCCGCGCCGCTGCCGCTGCTCAGTACGCCCACCCACTCGCCGCACTGGGTGGCGCCCTCCGTGCTGGTGCAGAAGCTGCTGGACTATGAGGCCGCCGGCCAAGAGCCCAACTCCGCCGACCTGTGCCTGGCCCTGGCCCGCACTGCCCTGTCTGCCCCCGACGACGCGGCCACGGCCCGCAACCTGCTGCCCCGCTTCCGAAACGCCGACCTGCGCCAGCTGCTGACGTCGTTTCTCGGGCCTCCCACCCCGGAAGTAGCGCTACCGACCACCCTGCCGAAGCCGCCGCAACGCCGGTTTTCGGGCCGGCTGGCCCAGCTGATTCCGTTTCTGCGCAACACGGCCGCCCCGGCCGCCAGCCCCGACTGCACCGCCACGCTGCCCTGGCTGTGGGCAGTAGCGGCCCGCACCCGCCAGCCCCACGCCCCGCTGCCGGCTCTGCAGCACTGCGCCACCTACCCCGGCGTGGATATGCCCTGGCAGCCCACCTGGAAAATCCAGCAGAACTCGCACACCTACAAGCAAACCTGGAACAAAGAGAAGCCCGTTGTGACCGAATACTGGCAGGAGCTGGTGGTAGAGGTGCCGACGCCGCAGCACAAGCTGCCTTCCGGCCTGCTGCTGTATTCGCTGCACGCCAGTGTGGCGGCCCGCAACAACTATTCGCTGTGGGCTACGGCCACGGACCTGCCGTTTCTGCTCACGCTGCTGCCCAACCACCCCGAGCCGCTGTACTGGCACCTGATCCGCATCGGCTGCCGCACCGCCGACAAAGACACGTCGTCGCAGGATGCCCTGCGGGTGGTGCTGCACAGCCTGCTGCAGCCGGGGCCGGCCTTCACCGAAGCTGCCACGCTGCTGCTGGCCCTGAGCCTCACGCACGCCGCCCCCAACTGCCGGGCCGTGGCGCTGGAAGTGCTGCTGGCCGCCGTTGACAACGGCCGGCTGGTGCCGGGGGCGTTGGGCACTGTTCTGGGCCAGCTGCTGGACACTGGCTTCGCGCCCGTGCAGCGCCTTACCGATGCGCTGGCCCAGGCCCGTGCCATCAGCGCGCTGGTGGATGACGCGCTGCGCCAGCTGCTGGATAGCCTGCTGCCGCTGCTGCCGGCCGCACCGCTGCGCAACACCCGCAAGCTGATTGAAGCCTACGCCGACCTGCAGGGCCGCACCCGGCAGGCAGTACCGGAGGCCGTGCAGCAGAATTTGCGCGCCTGGAGCAGCTCGGCCACGCTGAAGAAAGCCACGGCTGGCCTGCTTAGCGCCTAACTTACGCTGCCGCCGCGCGTATTTGCTTTCGTCTGATTCCACCTCTTTTCCGGCTGTATGAAAGCCCTCTGGTCCACCGTTGTTATGGGATGCCTGCCCCTGCTGCTGCACGCGCAAGGCGCGCCGTTTTCCATCTACTCCAACACCATCCCGAACTCCCGGCCCAGCAGCCTGCAGGAAAAGACCATCACGCTCGAAAACGGCGGCATTCGGGTGTCTGACGTGGTGCAGCCGACGCTGCAGGTGTTTCGGCCGGCCCAGGGCAAAGCCAACGGCACGGCCGTTATCATCTGCCCCGGCGGCGGCTACGTGCGGCTTTCCATGGACAACGAAGGCTCCGACGTGGCCAAGCGGCTCACTGAAATGGGCATCACCGCCTTCGTGCTCAAATACCGCCTCCCCAACGACCAGCTCCAGCCCGACAAAACCACCGCGCCGCTGCAGGACGCCCAGCAGGCCATCCGGCTGGTGCGCCAGCGCGCCGCCGACTACGGCCTCAACCCGGCCCGAATTGGGCTGATGGGCTTCTCGGCGGGCGGACACTTGGCATCCACGGCTGGCACCCACTTCACGCAGCCCGTGGGCACCAGCGCCGACGCCACCTCCGTCCGGCCCGATTTTCTGGTGCTGCTCTACCCCGTCATCAGCTTCACCGATAGCCTGGCCCACGCCGGCTCGCGCCGCAGCCTACTCGGCCCCGCCCCCACCCCCGACCAGCTCCGACTCTACTCCAACGAGCAGCACGTAACGCCCCAGACGCCGCCCACCTTCCTGGTGCACGCCCAGGACGACCAAACGGTGCCCGTGCTCAACAGCGTGCGGTTTTACGAGGCCTGCGTGCGCCACAGCGTGCCCGCCGAAATGCACCTCTACCCCAAAGGCGGCCACGGCTTCGGGTTGAACAACAAAACCACCAAAGACAGCTGGCACGAGCGGCTGCAGAACTGGCTCGACGCCAACGGCTGGCTCGCGCCGTAGCTAACAGTCTGCCGGTTCCTCCTCGCCGGCCCACCATACTTCCGTGCCGCTGAGCACGGGCTGGGCGTCAGGCTCGGTCAGGAGCAGCGTGCGGGTTTCGGGTGTGTCGGGGCCGGCTATTTCTTCTAGGCTGGCAATGGTGGCCGTCTGCCGGCCGTCGGGGTGGCGCAGGTGTAGGCGCAGGTGGGTGTGCAGGGCCAGCCCGGACAGGGCCGGCGGGGCGGTTTCCGGTAAAAGTAATATCCCGAGTCCGGGCAGCGAAAAACTTTTTGCCACCCGGAAAAGTAATTTTTCTTGCATAGCGGTTCATACGCGCAAATGCGCTTTCCCGCCGATTGAAGCGCTATTTTGGGGCTCTGGCCGACGCTACGGGGCCGTTGGCTGGCGGCTACGGGGCAGGCCAACCTCGGGCGCATTCCGTTCGTATTGGCATGGTGCTTGTAATTCTTTCCCCGAAACCGGGTCACAGGCCCCCAACACTTAATTCTCCTTAGTCATGAAAAAGGCAAGTTTGTTTCTCGCATTTGTGATGTTCTTCTCCACCATCTTCAGCGGCTACGCTCAGGACCGCAAGGTGAGCTCCAGCGCTAAAGGAGCTATTATTGGTGGATTAGGTGGCGCTGCTGCCGGTGCCCTCATCAACAAGAAAAACCGCGTAGTGGGTGGTGCCGTGGGTGGTGCTGCCGGTGGTGGCCTGGGTTACGTCATTGGCCGCAACGCCGACAACAAGCGCCGTGCTGAAGCGGCCCGCGTAGCCGCCGCCCGCCGCGCCGAGGCCAATCGCGCCGCTGCCTACCGTGCTGGCATTGCCAAAGGCAACGCTACGGCCCGCGCTAACAACAACAACGCCATGGCCGCTACGGCTGCCGCCGCCGCTGCTCCTTCCATGATGAACAGCCTGGCTCCCGCCGCTTCCAGCCCATCGGCCTTTGCCATGAGCACCGGCTACCTGCCCAACGAGTCGTACGGCAACCGCAACGCTGCTTACCCTTCGTCGGAAGTGCGCCGGAAGAGCTGGTAGATTTCCAGCCTTGTGCTACCGAAAACCCAGGTCTTCGGGCCTGGGTTTTCTGTTAGGCCGCCGCTTAGCTTTCGGTTTTCCCCTTGCTCTGCTCTCTCCCTTTTCTCCAACCAAAACCTGTTCTCATGAAACCCTTTCTCGGTCTCCTGCTCGGGGGCGCTCTGCTGGCCTCCTGCTCTAAACCTGCTCCTGAAGCTGCCGCCGTCGACATAAAAACGCTCAACCAGCAGTTCGTGGGAGCCTGGAACGCCAAGAACACCCTGCAGATCGACTCGCTGCTGGCCGACGACGTGCAGTACGCCCAGGGCGCTACGCGCTTCAACGGCAAGTCGGAAGTGGCCGATAAGTGGGTGCGCGCCACCATGGGCACCATCGCCGACCTGAAGCTCTACGGCACCTCCACCGGCTCCGACGCCACCATGGCCTACGAGGCCGGCACGTTCTCCACGGAAGTGCTGCCCGAAGCCCCAGGTCAGCCCCGCGGTGAGGGCGAAGGCAACTTCATCCTGCTCTGGAAAAAGAACGCCAAAAACGCCTGGAAGCTCAGCTACGTGCAGCTCGAAGGCCTGCCCGTGAAAGTGGCCAACTAGGATCACGGATTAGCACGGATTTAAGCGGATTGCACGGATTTTGTGGCCGGCGCCGCTTTTATCTGGCCGGCTTCACTGGCCGATTTTATCTGTTGAAACGCAAAGCGCCCCCGGCAACTGAGTTGTCGGGGGCGCTTTGCGTTTTGGTGCCTGGGCTGGATGCAGGCTTGCTGCTACGCCTGCTGGCTTTCCAGGTATTCTTCGCCTTGCAGTGCGGGGGCCATGTTTGCTTCTTCTTCCTGCGTGAACAGCCGGGAGCGAATCAGGAACCGAACGCCCAGCGGGATTTCCAGCGAGAAGCTGGCCCCGCGGCCTTTCACCACGTCTACGGTGAGCTGGGTGTGCTGCCAGTACTCAAACTGGCTGGTGCTCATGAAAAAGTCGCAACCGTGGATTTGGCCCAGCCACACGTCGTTGCCGCCGATGCGGAATTCGCCCTTGGCAAAGCACATCGGCGACGAGCCGTCGCAGCAGCCGCCGCTCTGGTGGAACATCAGCGGGCCGTGCTCGTCGCGTAGCAAATCGATGGTGGCCTCGGCGGCGGGCGTCACGAGGACGCGGGGAGTTTGGGTCTGGGACATTGAATGGAAGTTTGAAAAACGAGAGAACGTCATGTTGAGCTTGCCAAAACATCTCTACCGCAGTAGTAAATAATTACCATTGCACGCGAGATGCTTCGACAAGCTCAGCATGACGTTCTGTTTTACGCAGATTTAACCGCCACTACTAGAAGAAGCCCAGTTTCTGCTGGCTGTAGGAAATCAGCATGTTCTTGGTCTGCCGGTAGTGGCTCAGCATCATCTTGTGGTTTTCGCGGCCGAAACCGGAGGCCTTGTAGCCACCGAAGGGCGCGCCGGCTGGGTAGTCGTGGTAGCAGTTCACCCACACGCGGCCGGCCTGGATGGCGCGGGGCATCTGGTACAGCTCGTGCGCGTCGCGGCTCCAGAGGCCGGCGCCGAGGCCGTAGAGCGTGTCGTTGGCCAGCTCAATGGCTTCATCGTTGTCCTTGAACGTCGTCACGGACAGCACCGGGCCAAAGATTTCCTCCTGGAAGATCCGCATTTTGTTATGGCCGCGGAAGATGGTGGGCTGGATGTAGTAGCCGTCGTGCAGCTCGTCGTGGGCATGGTCGCGGTGAGCCTCGCCGCCGGTCAGCACCTCGGCGCCTTCGGCCTTCCCAATTTCCAGGTAGCTCAGGATTTTCTCGTACTGGTCGTTGCTGGCCTGCGCGCCCATCATGGTTTCGGGGTCGAGCGGGTGACCGAGCTTGATGGCTTTCACGCGCTCAATCAGGCGCGGCATAAACTCGTCGTAGATGTCCTCGTGGATGAGCAGGCGCGAAGGGCAGGTGCAGATTTCGCCCTGGTTGAGGGCAAACATGGCCGCACCTTCCAGGCACTTGTCGAGGAAGTCGTCATCGGCATCCATCACCGATTTGCAGAAGATGTTCGGCGACTTGCCGCCCAGCTCCATGGTCACGGGGATGATGTTTTCGGCGGCGTACTGCAGAATAAGGCGGCCCGTGGTGGTTTCACCTGTGAACGACACCTTCTGCACGCGCTTGTTGGAGGCCAGCGGCTTGCCGGCTTCCAACCCGAAGCCGTTCACCACGTTCACCACGCCGGCCGGAATAACGTCCTGAATCAGCTCCATCAGCACCATGATGCTGGCAGGCGTCTGCTCGGCGGGCTTCATCACTACGCAGCAGCCGGCGGCCAGCGCCGGGGCCAGCTTCCAGGTAGCCATCAGCAGCGGGAAGTTCCAGGGAATAATCTGGCCCACCACGCCCAGCGGCTCCTGAATCACTAAGGACAGGGTGGTTTCGTTGAGCTCCGTGGCGGAGCCTTCCTCGGCCCGAATCACGCCGGCGAAGTAGCGGAAGTGGTCGATGCACAGCGGCAGGTCGGCGGCCATGGTTTCGCGGATGGCTTTGCCGTTTTCCACGGTTTCCACGGCGGCCAAGTGGGCCAGGTTGGCCTCCATGATGTCGGCAATCTTGAGCAGCACGTTGCTGCGCGTGGTGGCCGAGGCCTTGCTCCAGCTCTTGAACGCCTCGTGGGCAGCGTCGAGGGCCAACTCGATGTCCTCTTTGGTGCTGCGGGCTACTTTGCAGAAGGCCTTGCCATCAATCGGCGAGGGATTCTCGAAATACTGCCCGTTCACCGGCGCGACCCACTTGCCGCCAATGAAGTTGTCGTAGTGGGATTTGAACTTGGGGCGCTCAACAAGCGTGGTGGTTCTTTCCAGGGTTTCCATTGGCGAGAGTTTGGTGGGGGTTTAATGGTAGGCCAAGCTAGGCTTTTCATTCCCCGAAAGCACTGCAGTATTCTCGCAGAAAACCCGCCTATTATCGCAAATTTGTAAGTACTCACTCACCCAGCGTGTAACTCTTCCACCGGCAGGTGAGTTTGTTTACGGTGGGCCGGCCGCGGGCGGCGTTGCTTTCCGCCCGAACTGTCCTTAGCTTTAGCTGTTGCACAAGCAGCCGGCCGCCGCGCTCCGGACGTATCAACACTGCATTCCGCCTGCTTTTATCTATTCGTTGCTATGCCGCACCACCTGCCCGCTCCCATCGCCCTGCGCCAGCCCGAACAGCTCACCACGCTGGTAGAAAACCGGACGGTGTACTCGTTGGAGGCCTTCGAGCTGAACGTGTTTGAGACGCACCGCACCGCCCACCAGGTGCCGCTGAGCATGGGCCACGTGGTGCTGACCACCATGCTGCAGGGCAAAAAGGTGATGCACCTGGCCGGCCGGCCGGCCTTCGAGTACCTGCCCGGCGAGTCGGTGATTGTGGGCGAGAATGAAACGATGGTGATTGACTTTCCGGAAGCCGACGAGCAGCGGCCCACGCAGTGCCTGGCCGTGGCCATTCCCATCGAAACCATCCGCCAGACCGTAGACCTGCTCAACGAAGACCAGCCCCGCGCCGAAGCCCACCTGCCCTGGCAGCTGGACACCACCGAGCACGCCCACTTTCACAACACGCCCGAGCTGACCAGCACCCTGGAGCGCCTCGTGCAGCTCTCCCGCGACACCGGCCGGGTGAAGGACGTGCTGGCCAACTTCACGATTCAGGAAATGCTGGTGCGCCTGATGCAGACCCAGGCCCGGCAGCTGCTGTTCCACAACTACCAGCAGCACGCCACCTCGCACCGCTTCGCGGCGGTGGTGCAGTACATCAAGCAGCATCTCACCGAGCAGATTACGGTGGAAAAACTCTCGGAGCTGGCCTGCATGAGCAAGGCTACTTTCTTCCGGGTGTTCAAGCGCGAACTGGGCCTCACGCCCGTGGAGTTCATCATTCAGGAGCGCCTTTCCGAAGCCAAGCGCCTGCTGCGCAACCCGCTCAGCACCGTTGCCGACGTGTGTTTCCGGGCCGGCTTCAACAACACGGCCTACTTCCAGAAGCTGTTCAAGCAGTACGAGGGCATCACGCCCGGCGTGTATAAGCGCCAGTGCGCAGCGTAACGCCAAGCTCCAGCTTGGCGACGAGCAAAGCGAGTATCCGGCTTTGCCCGTACCGCGAAAGTCCGTTTCGCGACGAGTACAGCGAGTAACCGGAACCGCGCCACTGGCACGGCCTCGTAGCTACTCACTTTGCTCGTCGCGAAGCGGAGCTTCGCGGTACAGCACAACCTTCTGCCCTGTTTAGCAGTTCTCTGCATTCATCTACGCCACGGCGTCCTGCCGTGGCGCTTTGTGTTTCATGAGAGAATCTGTGCAGGCTGGCGCCGTTACTGCGCCGGCTCCTCCGCCGCTGGCCCCCGGCCTGGTCTGGCTGATGGCAATTACCTGCGGCCTGGTGGTCGCCAATATCTACTACAATCAGCCACTGCTGGCCGAAATAGGACGCACCTTCGGGCTGGGCGAAAGCCAGGTGAGCTTGGTGGCCACGGTCACGCAGGTGGGCTACACCCTGGGGCTGCTGTTTGTGGTGCCGCTCGGCGATAAGCGCGAGCGGAAACAGTTGATTCTGGGTCTGCTGCTGTGCGCGGCCGTGTGTTTGGCTGCGGCGGCCTACGCGCCTACTTTCGGCTTGCTGGCAGCGGCCAGCCTGTTTATCGGGCTGTTTTCGGCGGTGCCGCAACTGCTGATTCCGATGGCCGCCTCGCTGGCCTCCGACGCCGACCGGGGCCGGGTGGTAGGCCGCGTGATGAGCGGGCTGCTGATCGGGATTCTAGTGTCGCGCACGATTAGCGGCTACGTGGGGCTGCACTTCGGGTGGCGGACTATGTTCTGGGTGGGCGCGGCCATTATGGTGCTGCTCACGGGCATTCTGGCCCGGATGCTGCCGCGCAACCAGCCCACGTTTCAGGGCAGCTACGGCAGTCTGCTCCGCTCGTTGGGCACGCTGGCCAGCACGCTGCCGGTGCTGCGCCGCTCGGCGCTGGTGGGGGCCTGTATGTTCGGCGGCTTCAGTGCCTTCTGGACCGCGTTGGTGTTTTTCCTGGAAAGCGACGCCTACCACTACCACAGCGACGTGGCCGGCCTGTTCGGCCTCATCGGGGCCAGCGGCGCGCTGGCGGCTTCCTTCGCCGGCAAATCAGCCGACACGAAAGGGCCGGACTACGCGCTGAACCTTGGGATTCTGCTGTTTCTGGGGGCGTACCTGCTGCTGGGCTTCGGCGGCACCTATCTGGTGGGGCTGGTGGTGGCCGTCGTCGTTCTGGATGTGGGCCAGCAGATGACGCACATTTCCAACCAGACCCGCATATTCATGCTGCTGCCCGAAGCCCGCAGCCGCCTCAACACCGTCTACATGACTGGCTGCTTTATCGGGGCCTCCGCTGGCTCCTTCCTGGGCGGCCTCGCCTGGGACCATTTCCAGTGGCCCGGCGTGTGCGCCGTGGGGCTGGCGTTTGGCACGGTGGCGTACTTGACGAATCGGTTTTACGGGCGGGGCAGCGGGCAGTAGAGATTAGGATAAGCAAATAAGTACGCGGCCCCCTGCAACCCTATAAAGATTATTTTACTCTGATTGGAATACTAACTCGTGCTTCATCTTCTCTTATGATACCTTATCTGCCATACGGCTCCAGACTTGCTGTACTTACCGTCGCAATGGCTACGGCATCCTGCTGTATGGATTGTATTCAACCTGTTGAGGCTTCCTTTTTAAGGTTAGGATTCTCAGCTGACAGCTTAGGGGGCAATGGTTTCCGTCAAGACGAATTGCGGTCAGTATACGTGGTTGTATACGCTAAACCTGGATTACAGAATCCAATTGACACGATGCGGCAAGCGACAGTCAATCCCCCACCCATCGACTTTCGGGGGTTAACCATTACGAGAGAGCCGCGCACCAATGAATTTCGTTTTTCGCTTTATGCGCAACCTAAAACTCCATGGAGTTATCGGGTAGTCGTACCAGCTACGGGCCGTCAGTTTGATATCGATAATGTATCGTACAGCACTTATGAATCTACCGCAACATGTGCTTGCAAGGAAATATATGAACGGCGCTTTACTGTAGATAATCAGCCTCAAGTGCAGCCCACAGATGGCAGTGGCAATCCGGTGATTTTACCTAGATAATCCCCCCCTACTATAACCGTCCCATACACACCTGCAGACTCTCCCGCCAGTGCGGAATAACCACGCCCAGCGCGGTTTTCACTTTGGTCTTGTCCATCACGGAGAAGGCGGGGCGGGTGGCTTTGGTGGGGTACTCGGCGGTGCGGATGGGTACGGTGCGGGTGGGCAGGCCGCCCAGCTCGAAGATAGCCACCGCAAAGTCGTACCACGACGTGACGCCCTCGTTGCTGTAATGGTAGAGGCCGTAGGCGGTGCTGCCTGATTCAATGATGTGCAGCAGCACGCCGGCCAGGTCGATGGCATAGGTAGGCGTGCCCAGCTGGTCCCAGATAACGCGCATCTCGTCGCGCTCCTTGCCGAAGCGCAGCATGGTTTTCACGAAGTTGTTGGCGTACTCGGAGTACAGCCAGCTGGTGCGCAAAATGAAATACCGCTCGGTGTGCTCGGGAATTACCTGCTCGCCTTCCAGCTTGGTGAGGCCGTAGACGCTGATGGGCGCGGTTTCGTCGGTTTCCGTGAGGGGCTGGTTGCCGGTGCCGGCAAACACGAAATCGGTGCTGATGTGCAGCAGCGTGGTGTTAAACTCGCCGCAGAGGCGGGCCAGGTTTTCAGCGCCGTCGCGGTTCACCTTGCGGGCCAGTTCCACTTCGTCTTCGGCCTTATCCACGGCCGTGTAGGCGGCGCAGTTGATGACGTAGGCCGGCTGATGCTCGGCAAAAACGGCCCGCAGCGTTTCGGTGTTGAGGATGTTGGCCTGCTCTTCAGGCAGGAAAACGAGGCCGGACAGGTTGCGCTCCTTGGCAACGTGCTGCAGGCACTGGCCCAGCTGGCCGGCGCCACCGAAAACGAGAGTAGTAGGCATAGTGTAACGACGTGGGGCAGAATGAGGCCGCAAATTACGCCTTTCCGGCCGCCCTCCTACTCGCCTGCGGCCGTGGACGCGCCCAGCGCTGGGCCGCCGGGCTGCACCGGGCGCTTGTTCTGGATAGGCCGGAAGGGCTGCTCACGCGGCTGCTTTTCGCTGAGGTAGCGCCAGTAGCGCAGCGGCATATGGCGGCGGTGCAGCTTCATATTCTTGCGCTCCGGGATGTTCACGTGGTCGAAATACGACTGCCAGAGCAGCTTGAACAGCGGCTCCCGCTCATCGAGCACCGTGGCCGACACGCTGGTGTTGCGTTGCGGCGCGGCACTTTCAAACTCCACCACGTCGGTGCGCGTGAGGTCGTAGTAGAGGCCGTAGCGGCGGCGCTTGTCGAAGATCAGCCAGCGCTGGTCGGCGTAGCGCTTGGTGAAATGCGGCGCTATCAGCGGCAGCACGTCGAAATCGGGGTCGATAGTGGCGTGAAACAGGCCGTCCTGGGTTTTCTCGAAGCGCACGAAGGCTTCCATGCGGTGCTTCTCGCGGTACATCTGCTGGGCTAGGCGCTGCACGCGGCGCACGTTGTCGTCGGCGTAATGCTCAGAGATGTCGCGGCCGGCGCGCATGGCCAGGTCGGCGTAGCGGAAAAGCAGCAGCTCCCGGTCGGGCTGCTCACTCAAAAACACGTGGAAAAGGCGCGTGCGGGCGTCCTTGTCCATGTAGCGCAGCAGCCCGTCCCAGACGCGGGCGGCGGCTGTTTCGTCGGTGTCCACTTCCACGGGCTGAACGAACAGGCCGCCCTGCACCGCTCCCACCGGCTGAATGCTATTGGGCGCCGCTTTCCGGTCGTAAATCTGGAACAGCACCGACAGCAGGCCCTCAAACGAGCCGTCGTAGGTGTAGTCCAGCGCCGGATTGGTGAGCTGGGGTGCGCCCGGGCGGCGGGCGGCAGCCGGGCCGACGGCCGTGTTACGCGGCTGGTTGAGAGGCGACAGGGAATGACTCATAGCACTACAGACTGGAACACAAAACCACGCCCGCCCACCGCCTTACGCAGCCTCCGACTGCCGGGATTTGGCGGCGGGCCGCACCGAGTCGCGGTGCAGCTGCTGCACCAGCGGCAGCAGATCGGAGAGCTTGCAGCAGCACGCAATGCGGGCCACTTTCTTAGGCTGGGCCAGTTCGGCGGCGGACGGCACGTCGGCGGCCCGATGGGAGATGGTCATGATGCTGATGGGTGAATTGTTGAATGGCTGAATGGTTGGCTGTTTTGCTGGTCTGCTTCACAGCCAGCCATTTAACAATTCAGCCATTCAGCACTTTAAGAAGCTTGGGCAAAGAGGTCGAGTTGCTGGGTGACGAGGGCGGAGCGGACCGAGCCGGCCCCGAACAGAATCTGACGGCGGATGGTCTGCTCGTCGTAGTCGCGGGTGGAAAGGGCCTGGCCGCGGCAGGTCAGGAAGAACTTGGCGCGCTTGAGCACCACGCCGAACTTGTGCAGGTGGTCGAGGCTGAGCGGGCCGAAGCGCCGGGCGGCCACGATGCGCTTGGCTGAGCGTGCACCCACGCCGGGAATGCGCAGAATCATCTCGAAATCAGCCGAGTTGATATCCACCGGAAACACGTGGCGGTTGCGCAGGGCCCAGGCCAGCTTAGGGTCCACTTCCAGGTCGAGGAAGGGGTGCGCCGGGTCCAGGATTTCGTCGGCCTGGAAGCCGTAAAAGCGCATCAGCCAGTCGGACTGGTAGAGGCGGTGCTCCCGGATCAGGGGCGGCTGGGTCACCTGGGGCAGGCGGGCGTCGTCGGTAATCGGGATGTAGCCGGAGTAGTACACGCGCTTCAGGCCGTAGCCTTTGTAGAGCGAGTCACTGAGGTTGATGATCTGCAGGTCGTTTTCCTCGGAAGCGCCCACGATAAGCTGGGTGCTCTGGCCGGCGGTGGCAAACTGCGGCACTTTCTTGAAAAGCGCCTTTTCCTCCTTGTTCTGGGTGATGCCGTCCCGGATCTGGGCCATCGGCGTTAGGATTTCCTCGTAATTTTTTTCAGGCGCCAGGTTCTGCAGCGCCATTTCCGAGGGCAGCTCGATGTTCACGCTCAGGCGGTCGGCGTAGAGGCCGGCCTCCTGGATCAACTCCTCCGAAGCACCCGGAATGGCCTTCACGTGGATGTAGCCATTAAAGCGGTGCTCGGTGCGCAGCTTCTTGATGATGCGAACGAGGCGCTCCATGGTGTAGTCGGGCGAGGAGAAGATGCCGCTGCTCAGAAACAGGCCCTCGATGTAGTTGCGGCGGTAGAAGTTCATGGTCAGGTCCACGACTTCGTCGACGGTGAAGGCGGCACGCTTCACGTTGTTGCTTTTTCTGGACACGCAGTAGGCGCAGTCGAAGATGCAGTGGTTGGTGAGCAGAATCTTCAGTAGACTCACGCAGCGGCCGTCTTCGGTGTAGCTGTGGCAAATGCCCATTCCCTCCGCGTTGCCCAGGCCTTTGTCCACGTTTTTACGCTTGCCGCCGCTGCTGGAGCACGACACGTCATACTTGGCGGCATCTGCCAATATGCTTAGCTTTTCCTGGATACGCTGTTCGTTCATCGGGCAGTTTCGAGGCTTAAAAATAGAATCTTGCGCGCAGATTCGCACTATATACAAAGACTAATTTTATTGGAAATGTTCCGGTAAACTGAAGTATTTGCGCTACGCCGTGGCCCGGGCTTCCGTCCGTAGCCCTACCCGTTGCAGACAGGCCACAAAGGCCCCGCGCGGCATGCAGCCTTCGGGCTCCGGACGGAAGCCCGGGCCACATTACAACTTTCCGAATCCCCCGGGAGGCGCGTATCTTGCACACAGGCGGCCACAGCAGCGCCGCCGGCTGCACGCATGAAAAGTTGGGGGCTTTTTTGGGGGATACTGGCGCTGGCCTGGCTGTGCCTGGCCGGCCCGGCCGTGGCCCAGCAGGCCGCCGTGGCTCCCGTGGACACCACGCGCCGCGCCAATGGCACCCGCCCCGACTCGCTGCGCCGCCGCTTCGACCAGGAGCGCCTGCTCAACGGCCTGCGGGCCTACACCCGTCGCAAAACCATTGCCGGCAAGGCCGCCGCCGCCCTGTTCAACTTCACACCCCGCCGCGAGGACCAGGCCGGCCTCGACGCCGCGCTGCTCGACCGGCAGTACGACCGGCACAACTACAAAATCGTGCGGCAGATCAACATCCGCACGCTCACGGCCTTCGGCTACAGCATCACCGACTCGACACGGACGCCGCGCAACATTCTGGAGAAGACCGGCAACGCGCTGCACATCAAAACCTCGCGCACGCGGGTGCGGCAGGTGCTGCTGTTTCGGGTGGGCGACGAGCTGGAGCCGCAGGACCTGGCCGAGTCGGAGCGCTTGCTGCGCCAGACGCCGGAGCTGCTCGATGCGCGGGTGTTTGTGAACGAGCGCACCAGCACCGCCGACAGCGTGGACGTGGAAATCGTGACCAAGGACGTGTTCAGCCTTAATGGCTCGTGGGAAGTGCGCGACGTGGGCGCGGGCATCATCGGGCTGCGCGACCTGAACTTTATGGGGCTGGGGCACCAGTTCCGCAACTCCTACCAGTACGGCAGCCGCTCGCCGCAGCCCTGGAGCTACGAAGGCAGCTACCAGGTGCCGTTCCGCCACTTCGTAACGGGTGAGGCGCGCTACTACAACGAGTTTGAAAACAAGTACGGCGGCTTCACCATCAGCCGGGGCTTCTATTCCATCAACACCAAGTACGCGGGGGCCCTGTCGGTGTACGCCTACGACCAGGGCGTGGTGCTGCCCTTGCCCGATGGCTCGCCGCAGCAGCCGCCCGAAGGCCAGCCGCCCATCTACACGCCCCGCCGCTACACCACCCAGGATGTGTGGCTGGGTCGCTCCCTGCCCATGCCCTCCTACGACCTGGGCTACGAAAACCCGGCCCGCCTGATTGTGGCGGCCCGCCTGCAGCGCACCAGCTTCTCGGCCCGCCCCACCCCCGAGTACCTGGATGCCCGGGCCATGCTGGCCACCGTGGGCTACAGCGTGCGGCGCTACTACAAAGACAAGTACCTGTTCGGCTTCGGCCGCACCGAGGACATTCCGACGGGTACGTTGCTGAGTGCCACGGTGGGCTACGAGATGAACAGCCAGCAAAACCGCCACTACTACGGCGTGCGCGCCTCCACGGCCAGCTACAGCCCGCGCGGCGGCTACCTGTATCTGAGCGGCGAGTTTGGCTCGTTTGTGCGGCGGCCCTCCAACGACTGGCAGCAGGGCCTCGTGAGCACTGAGCTGCTGTACTTCACGCGGCTCTACCACCGCGGCAACTTCCAGTGGCGGCACTTCCTGTGGAGCCGCAACGCCATCGGCCTCAACCGCCGCCCCGGCGAGCAGCTGCTGGCCATCAACGGCGACCGGGGCCTGCGGGGCTTCTCGCCGGCCACCGACCTGCGCGGCACCAGCCGGGTGGTGCTCAACTACGAAACCACCGTGTTTACGCCCGTTTCGTTTCTGGGCTTTAGGCTGGCCATGCTGGTGTTTGCCGATGCCGCCTGGCTGAACGTGCGCACGCCCAACCGCACCCTACCCTTCCACGACAAGCCCTACACCGGCTTCGGGGCGGGTTTGCGCTTCCGCAACGAGTACCTGCCGATTCGCACGTTTCAGCTGCTGCTGGGCTTCTACCCGCGCGGGCTGGCCACGCCCAACGGCTTCAGCATCTACGAAAGCTCCCGCTCCTACTACGACTTCAGCGACTTCAGCTTCGGCCAGCCCGGCGTGGTGCGCTACGAGTAGGTGGGGCGTGGTTTCGTGTTTAGCCGCTTGTTTTGTGTAGGAACTGCTTTTTGCTGCTCACACTACCGCTTATTTTTTTGCGGCCGTGTACCATGAACGCGGAAAATCCTTATTCTTACCACCAGTTACCGATATTTAGCTTTACCGCTGCCGCCCGCACCTATCCTCTCCCGCGCCGGGCGGCGCTGCGCCCGCCTCACCTGTTACCCCTGTTGCCCTGCGTTTTAGGCTGCCGTTTTGGCGGTCCGTTGCGCCGTGCGTCAGGGGCTTTTTTGTGCCTTTCCTTTTTCTCTGTTGTCATGAAAACCACATCCTCCTTCCTGCTCGTCCTGGCCCTGCCGTTCACGGCCGTCGCCCAAGCCCCCGCCGACACGGCCACCACCTACCGCCACCAACTGGGCCTGACGGCCAGCCCCGTGCTTGATGGCTTCTTCAAAAACAACCGCAGCCTGCCGCTGGGGCTGATATACAAGCGGCAACTGACATCTAATAAGGCCTTGCGTATGCGCCTCGTGGGGCAGTACAGCCGACGCGACACGGCCAACTATGCGCAAGTAAAAGATGGAACTGGTACGTGGGAATGGCAGCTCAACGCCTACGCAGGCTATGAGTGGCAGCGGTCCATCAGCTCCCGCTTCCAGTGGTTCTATGGCTTGGAACTGGGTGGCGGCGTAGGCCGTCGCAACCAGCGGGAAGTAGTGGCTTGGTCTAACGCCAATGGCCCCTATGAATACGATTCTCGCTACACCAGTAAGCGCTGGCAGGTAGAGGCCCGGCCTTTTGCGGGCCTGCAATTCTTCATCACGCCGCGCTGGAGCGTATTGGCCGAAACGGCCGCCCCACTTACCTACCGCCGCCTCAACGACCAGTTGCTCAACACTGGTATGCAGACTTTGCCAGATGGTAGTTACGTGCCTGGCTATGGTACAGCCTTCTATAAAAACACCCACACCACTTTTGCTTGGCGGCCGGTACAGCTTATAGGCACATCCTTCGACTTTTAAACTAGCGGCTTGGGCAGCTTACAAGAAACTTTTGTGCTTCGCTTCGTGAGCATCTCATCTCGGGCACGTCAATTTCCACCGGTCTAGCCGCCAACGGAAGCACCGTGCAGGTCACAGAAGGACGCTTTGATATGCGCCTTGAATGACGCTAACGGCCGCTTACATATCTCACACAGCAAAGGCTTTTTCGTGCCCGCCCCGGCTTTGCGTAGCTTTGCACCTACAGTAGCAATTGAAAATGGCCGATAAAGCTCCCTCGGCTCATTTTTAATTCTTAATTCTCAATTCTTAATTGCCTCCCCATGCTCGCGCTCGGTGATTACAACGACCTGGAAGTGGCCCGCGCCGTCGACTTCGGCCTCTACCTTTCTTCCGACGACGGCGACCTGCTCATCCCGCGCAAATACGTGCCCGAAGGCACCGAAATCGGCGACGTGCTGCGCGTGTTCGTCTACCGCGACTCCGAGGACCGGCTGATTGCCACCACGCTGGAGCCGCTGGCCACCGTGGGCCAGTTTGCGGCCCTGACCGTGCGCGACGTGACGCCCAACGGCGCTTTCCTGGAATGGGGCCTGGAAAAAGACCTATTCCTGCCCTACCGCAACCAGCGCCACGACCTGCGCGTCGGCCAGCGCGAAACCGTGTTCGTGTACCTCGACGAAACCACCGACCGGATTGTGGCCTCGGCCAAATGGGAGTGGTTCCTCAGCGACCAGCCCTACCCCGGCAAAGTCGGCGACACGGCCGAGCTGTTTGTGGCCGCCGAAACCGATATGGGCTTCAAGGTCATCGTGGATGGCACCCACCAGGGCCTGCTCTACCACAATGAGGTGTTCAAGCCCCTGCGCCTCGGCGACGTGCACACCGGCTACGTGCGCACCATCCGCCCCGACGGCAAGCTCGACCTCAGCCTCCAGCGCCCCGGCTACGACGAAGCCCTGGCCGCCGCCGACACCCTGCTGGAAGCCCTCCGCAAAGCCCCCGCCGGCCTGCTCCCGCTCGGCGACAAAAGTGAGCCCGACGACATCTACCGCCGCCTGGGCATGAGCAAGAAAGTGTTCAAAAAGGCCCTCGGCACGCTCTACAAGCGCGGCCAGGTGCAGCTCCAGCCCGAAAGCACCCAGCTGCTGCCCGGCAAATAGCCCGGGAGTAGCCGCTAGGTCTTTTCATCGAAACGAAAATCAGTCCAAGATGAGGCTGGGAACAGGCAGGCCCCCGCAGGTCCCGCCCGCTCCCGGCCTCCTTTTTTTCGGTTTCAGCTGCCGGGCCGCAAATCCTGCGTCATTTCACTCTGATATAATTATACCAACAAGTAATACCCTAATAGCAATTTCCCGGCCTGGTAGCGGCGCTCCGGGTGAATAGGAATTGCCTGATAACGACCACCAGCCGGCAGCTGGCCGCCACTCCCAGACAACCCCTGGCCGCTGGCCGTCGTCTTACGTACTGGCGCGGCCCCGGAAGCGGGCCGGCCGGTGTTGTCTTTTCCTCTCCTCATGCAGAAAACCGCCCTTATTGCCGGAGCCAGCGGCCTGATCGGCAGCCAACTGCTGCCGCTGCTGCTGGCCTCCGACCGCTACGCCAAAGTCATTGCGGTGGGGCGGCGGCCGCTGCCCATCGTGCACCCCAAGCTGGAGCAGCGCCTCCTCGATTTCGACCACCTGGAAGAGCACCGCTTCGCGTTGATTGCCGACGACGTATACTGCTGCCTGGGCACCACCATGCGCCAGGCCGGCTCGAAAAAGGCGTTTTACACCGTCGATTATCTGTACGTGGTGAAGCTGGCGGCCCTCACGGCCGGCAACTTCGCCGCCCAGCTGCTGGTGGTATCGGCCATGGGCGCCGATGAGAAGTCGCGGGTGTACTACAACCGCGTGAAGGGCGAAATGGAACAGGCCGTGCGCCAGACGCCGTTTCGGGCGGTGCACCTGTTCCGGCCCTCGCTGCTGCTGGGCGAGCGGAGCGAGCAGCGCACCGGCGAGCGGCTGGGGGCCGTGTTGCTGCGCGTGCTGCGGCCGGTGCTGCGCGGCCCGCTCCGCCGCTACCGTGCCATAGATGCCGCCGCCGTAGCCCGCGCCATGCTGCGCGCCGCTGAGCAGAACGGCACCGGCATCCAGGTGCATCCCTCCGACGCCATCGAGGCGCTGGGCCGGGCCGCCGGGTAGCATTCCGGGCCATGCCGGCCCGAGGCGGACATGGGCCAAGCGTTAGGCTGTTACCTGCTTTATGTTGATTGTCGTGAGCGGCGCAGAAATGATTTGTACTTTTGCCGGAACATCACCTTAGTACATTTTCATTTTTCACGTATGAAGCGTTTGTCTTTTAGTGTGTTGCTGGTGCTGCTGGCCGGGGTTCTGAACCTGGCGGCGGCGCAAAGCAAGAAAAGTAGCGGCGGCGGCAGCGGCTACCAGAACGGCTTGGGTTTGCGCGCCGGCGGCTATTCGTCGGGCGCGACGTTCAAGCACTTCATCAGCGGCAAAAACAACGTGGCGCTGGAAGCGCTGCTCACCACTGAGTACCGCGCCAAAGGTGCCCGCCTCACAGTGCTCCTGGAAAAGCACCTGCAGGTAGCCGACCTCAAAGGCCTGCAGTTCTACTACGGTGCCGGCGCCCACGCCGGGGCCTACAAAGGCCGCTACTATTACGTGGAGCGCCTGTACTACTACAACAAAGGCAAGTACCGCGGCGACTATTACGTGTACGTCAATGATGACCGCAGCTACGTGGTGTTCGGAGCCGACCTAATTCTGGGCCTGGAGTATAAGATGCCCGACCTGCCCTTCGTGGTCGGCGTCGACTATAAACCCTACTTCGAGGTGTTCGACGGCTACACCGGCCTCTACAACGACGCGGCCGTAAGCCTGCGCTTCACGTTCTAGGCAGTCACGCCGGCTGATACGCCGGTAGCCAGCCCACAAAAAACGCCCGCTCATCAGCTGATGAGCGGGCGTTTTTTTATGAGCAAAGCCGCTAGTAGCGGATATGGCCCCGGTACGGCCGGGCGTGGTAGTAGCGCGGAGCGGGCCGCACTATTACGGGGCGAGGGCGCACAATCACGGGGGCGGGGCGCACCACCACCCGCGCCGGGCGGTAGTAAGGCCGGGGCGCAACCCGGTAGTAGGAGTCGTAGTAGGGACGCGGCGGGCCGGCCACCACGGCCGGGGCGGAGGCCACGCAGCTGGTAAGCAGGCTGCCAACCGCCAGCAAAATCAACAACGCAGGAATTCTCAGAAGCTTTTTCATAAGAGGTCAATACCAGCCGTTTAGCGGCGTGGCTTCTTTATAGACGCAAAACGTGGTGTCAGGTTTAATGCCATACCTCCTAAAAGTCGGCGGCGACTACCGGCGCCAGGGGCAGTGCTTGTCGTAGAGTAGGAAGCCCGCCGTGAGCAGCGCTTGCCCGGAACGCTGCCGGAAGGCATAGGTCTGACCCTGAAAATCAAATGCGCGCGAGTAGGGCGTCAGGCTCCGCTCGTAGCGGGCATTCAGGTCGAAGCGGCCGAGCTGCCAGCCCAGGCCCAGCTGGCCCAGCGCCTGGTAGCGCACGGCACTACCGTAGATAGCCGACTGCAGTGCTTCAATTTCCGTGGCCGAACCTCTGTTTTCGCGGCGGTAGCGAGCCAGCACCGGCCCGGCCACCAGATACAGCCGGCGCCCCAGATGCAGGCCGGCCAGCGCCGCCACTTCCACGCGCCGCAGCCGGGGATAGAGGTACAGCACGTTGCCGAACGGCGCATCCGGTACCGACAGCCAGCTGATGCTGGACTGGTTACCCAGCACCGAGGTATAGGCTACTTCCGGCTGCACAAACAGGCGTTTCTCGCCCATTCCGAAGCGCGCAAACACGCTGTAGCGGTTGCCAGTATCGTCAAGCCGGGAGTTGTCGTCGTTGGTGTGGAACGTGTACTTCCCCAGCTGAATCTGGGTGGGCTCCGCCTGGGTCTGGCTGATATTGAAGCTGGCGCTTACGCCAATGGCTTCGAGGTGCTGGGCCTGGCCCGTGAGTGGCAGCGCACTGAGGCCAAGGGCAAGAATAGAGTAAATAGATTTCATATGGGAAGCCGGTAAAAGAAGGATAAAAGCTGATAAGTAATCTGAGGCTGCTCAGCGGCCCAACGCCAGCCCGATGCGTAGGTTGAGCACCAGGCCGATGTTTATTCCCGGCACCACCTCGCGGCCGCGGTCCGGCGTCAGGGCCATGGGCAGAGCCATGTTGAAATCGACGAAGCCATAGCGGCCCAAACGGCGCTGCAGTCCATACACGGCCGCCAGACTCAGGCGCACGGCCTGGCCGGAACGGGCGAAATCGTAGAAAGGCGTTTCGTCGGAGTGCCGGCCGAAGCCACTGCCCAAAGCCAGCGACAGGTAGTTGGCGGAGAAGTTGCTGGCGCTTTTGCCCTTGCGGATGCGCTTGTTGAGGTTGTAGTAGTAGCGGCCGGCTACCTGCGAGCGAACAGCGAAGCCGCGGCGCAAAGCGCTGGTTTCGGCGTCGCGGTAGCGCAATAAATCGGGGCTCACCTCCCCCAGCACCGACCAGGCCGGGCTCAGCTTGTGCTCGTAGGCCAGATGCACGCCCACGCGGGAAAACAACAGCGAATCGGAGCCATCGGCGCGGCCCAGGTAAGCGGCGGCGAAGTTGTTGAGGCCCAGTTTCCAAAGGCACTGCTCCTCGATCTGCAGCCGGGTGAGCCGACGGTACTGCTGGCCTAGCCCGCTACCCTCAGTGGCAGGCACAGTGGGCACCACCGACAGGGCGACTGTCTCCTCACTGTAGCTGACTCGCGAAGAGTCCGGCGCCGTCTGGGCCAGCACGGCAGCGGGCAGCAACGCCAGCAGTAGCGTGTGGCGCAAAAACCGGCGTATGGAGTTGGTTCGCATATCGCAGAAGTAGAAAAGCTAATGCTTGATGATCAGCGGCACCACGTGCAGGGTGATGGGCGCGTATGACGTGAGCACCCGGATGAGCGGAGCCCCGTCGGGCGTGATCAGGCGCAACGACTGCTGGCCGGGGGTTTTGCGCACGGCATCGGCGTAGGAGGAGGGCACTATCAGCGTGCTGTGGGCGGTGCTCAGGTTGTAGCTGAACTGCTCGGGCTGCAGCACGTCCAGCTTCACTTCGGTGCGCTGGGCATCAATGAAGATGCTTTTCACGTAGGAGCCGGGCTGCAGCAGCACGCTGCCGTAGCGGTTGCGGATGGTGTAGCTGCCACTGGCCGCCGTGAGCCGCAGCGCCGACTTATCGGCCTCGCACACGAACGTCAGGTTGAGGTTGGCGGCGTTCAGGTCGGCGTAGCGGGCGGTGGCCGAAAGGCTGCCGCGCAGGTCCTGCAGCGTAATCTGGCCAAAGTCCTGCTCCAGCGTCTGCTTGCCGGTGAGGCCCGTGAAGGAAGTCTGGCCGTAGGCATTCACCACCTGCAGCGGGTTGCCGGCCGGCATCTGCACCGTGTACTCGGCCCGCAGGTCGCTGCGCACGGCCGCGGCCCCCGGCGCCTGGGCAAAGTAGTTGACCAGATCAATCACACTGCCGCTTTTTTCTATCTGGTAGCGGGCTACGGGCAGCTCCTGTTCAGCAATTTCCCGCTCGGGGTGCCGCGCTATCAGCCGGAGCACCACCCGCACGGTGGGCTTGTCCCAGCCCTGCACCCGCACGGCGGCTTTCTCGGCCCGCACCCGCACCAGCGTACCTTCCGGGCACGGCAGGGTTTGCTCGAGGGTGCGCGTCACCACCTGTACTTTGGTTTGGGCCGGCGCGGCCACCGCCCCCAGCATCAGCAGTAGGCTGGTGGCCAGGGTGGGCCAGAGACGGAGGTTTTGAGGGTGTATGTTCATGAGATAAGCAGTTGAACCAGCTCCCGCGTAACGGTGGCCTTGAGGGTGGTAATCCGAACCTGGTGTTGCAGCAGCTCCGGCGTGGCCCCAAACCGCTGCACGTCGCGCCGCAGGCCCTGCTCCTGGGTTTCCAGCTCCGAAAGCTGCGTGCGTAGCTGCCGGAACTCGTCGGACTGGCACACGGTGGGCAGGGAGGTGCAATGCGCATCGATAAAGCTGATGCCCTGCTCGCCCAGCGGATCGAAGGTGGCCGGGGCGGCGGGGCTGGCCGCCGGGGCCGGTACCACTTCCTCGCTGTAGGCAATGGTTTCGCGCGGGGCGGTAGTGGCGGCAGGCGGAGTGGCCGTCTGGGCCACTCCCACGGCCGGGTGCGGGGCGGGTTGCAGCCACCACGCGCCCACCAGCACCAGCACGGCGGCGGCGGCTCCGGCCACCAGTCGCCACGTAGCGGCCGGCCAGAGGTGGCGCACCGGCGCAGCCGGCGGCACAGGCAGCAAGTCGGCGGTGGTAGCAGTGGTGTCGGCAGGCGCGTCGAGGCGGCTGGCAATGGCCTGCCACAGGTCGTCGTCGGGCTCGTGGGTGGGCAGCCGGGGTAGGGCGCGGGCCACGGCGTCGTCGGCCGTCAGCTGGGTTTGCAGGCGGGCCCAGGTGTCGGGCGCGGGCTCATGGGTGGGCAACTGGTGCAGGGCCCGCCGCAGATGCTGCCGCCCGGGTTCGGGGGTTTCGGGGGTCTGGCTCATGCGTGGTATAAGTAATGCAGTTTCACTTGCAGCAGCTTCTTGGCGTGGTAGAGCTGCGACTTGCTGGTTCCTTCCGTGATGCCCAGCAGCTCGGCTACTTCGCGGTGCTGGTAGCCTTCCACTTCCACTAGGCAGAACACGGCCCGGTAGCCGGCCGGCAGCTCGCTGATGGCCTTGTCCAGGGCCTCGCCGGTGAGGCTGTCGTGCCAGCCCACCATCGGCTCGGGGTGGCGCTGGTCGTCGTAGATTTCCATGCGCTGCTCCCGGCGCAGCACCCGCAACGCCCGGCGCACCATGATGGCCTTGATCCAGGCGCCCAGCGTCGACTGCTGCCGGAAGGAGCCCAGGTGCCGGAACACATCCACAAACCCTTCCTGCAGCGCGTCCTGGGCCAGTTCCCGGTCGTTGCCGAGCATACGCATGGCGCACGAGAACATGGCCGACTTGTAGCGCTGATAGAGCTGGTGCTGGGCCGTGCGGTCCTGGGCCAGGCAGCCGGCCAGCAGCAAGGTTTCGTCGGAGGGGTCGGGAGAGAGAGGCAGCGCAGTCACTGTCGTCGCGGAAGGTGGAGTTGGCAGAAAGGGCCGGCGGCCTGCGCAATGGTTGGTTAGCAACTAAAATAATTCTGTACCAGCAGTATCCCAGCGGCGGCGGCATGCAAAAGCGCCTGCCCTTCCGATGGAAAGGCAGGCGCAGACCGGCAGCCGGGAGGCTAGGCTATTTCTTGGCCGTATACTCCTGGTTGAGGTATTTGAGCACCGGCTGGGTGATGTCGAGGTCTTTGCGGCCGTAGGCCAGCGAGCCGCTCAGGATCAGGCGGTAGCCGTTGGCTTTGCCGTATTTTTCGATCTGCTTGTTCACGCGCTCCAGCACGGCCTGGGTCATTTTGGCTTCTTCTTCCTGGGCCTGCTGCTGCAGCTTCTGCTGGCTGAGGCCAACCTGCTGCTGCTGAGCGCCCAGCTTCTGCTCGGTGGCGGCACGCTGCTCGGGGCTCATGCTCTCACCCTGCTTCTGGTACTGCTGCACCGCCGACTGAAAGTTCTGCACCATGGTCTGGTTCTGGGCTTCCCAGCGCTTGGCTTTGGCCTCGAAGGCCTTGCGGGCGTCCTGCATGCCCTTGTAGCCGTCGAGCAGCTTGCCCGATTCCACGTAGGCCACCTTGTTGGTGTCGGCGAGGGCCACGGCGGGGTCTTCGGCGGCCACGGTGGTTTCGGTGGTGGCGCCCGTCGAGTCGGTGGTTTGCACCACTACGGGCGCTTTGCGGGCTGCCGTGGCAGACGGCTTGTTGGAGAAATGCAGGTAGAACAGCACCGCCACCGCAACAACCAGGACGGCATTGATGGCTAGTTGAAGAGAGTTTTTCATTCGAACAATAAGGAGAGAAGTCGACAACCACCCGGCACGGGCAATCTGCGTCCCAAAGAAACGAAGGTCTGCCGATACTATTGATGCCCGGCCCCTCAGGTTGCGGACAGCAGCAGGCTGGAACTTCAGTTGGCCCGGCGCGTGGCGTGGCCGCGTTGGGCTACGGACTGAAGTCCGGGCCACGGTTACGGGGCTTCGGGCTCGTCGTCGTCGTGGTCTTCGGGCTCGTGTTCGAGGGGCTTCATGGGCTTTTCCTCGTAGGGCGGGGCCAGGTCGATGCGGCTGGGGGCGGCATCGAGGCGGCCGACGTGCACCAGCGCGTCGCCCTGGTTGACGACGGGCATGTGGTTGAGGCCGATGATGTAGCCCGCTACCGGCGCCTCCAGGCGCACGGCGTGCTCGCCGTAGGGGTCGGCCACGGAGCCGTAAATCTGGCCCTTCTCGATGTAGTCGCCGTTGCGGACGTGGCTGCGGAACAGGCCCGCAAACTTGGCCCGCAGCCACGTATGGCGCAAGCACACGATGGCCGGGTGCTCGGGCCGCGAAGCATCGGCCACCATGCCCAGATAGTGCAGCACCCGAAACGTGCCCGCAATGGCCAGGTCAATGCCCGACTCGTCGAGGCGCAAGGACTCGCCGGTTTCGTACACGATGATGCGCTTGCCGAGCTGCATGGCCGTTTCGCGCAGCGAGCCGGCCCGCAGCGCCGAGTGCAGCGTGAAGGGCGCGGCAAACGCGGCGGCAATGGCGTCGGTTTCGGGGTCTTCGTGCAACAGGCACCGGATCTGGGGCATGTTGGAACGCGCCGCGCCGCCCGTGTGGAAATCGATGCCGTAGTCAATCAGGGGCATGATTTCGCGCATGAAGCGGTGCGCCACGCGGCTGGCCAGCGAGCCGCGCGGGTTGCCGGGGAAGCTGCGGTTCACGTCCTTGCCATCGGGCACATCGCGCGAGAAGTTCAGGAACCCGTAGATGTTGAGGATGGGAATGGCAATGATGGTGCCCCGCAGCGGGTGCAGCAAGTCGCGCCGGATCAGGCGCCGGATGATTTCGATGCCGTTCACCTCGTCGCCGTGCATGCCGGCCATCAGCAGCACCGTGGGGCCGGGCACCGTGGATCGGAACACGTGCACCGGAATGTCGATGACCGTTCCTGAGGGCAGCCGCGAAATCACCAGCCGCGTCAGGACCCGCTCACCGGGCAGGATGGTGAGGCCGTTGAGGCAGATGGCGGCTGGGTTGGAGGCTGGGGTCAAGGGCAGGTCAGAAACAGAAATACAGGCGCACTGCTTGCGCCAGACGCCACCCCGGCTTCAGCCACAACCCGGCCGGAGCGCCAATCAGGTATGGCGAAGGAAGATAAGAAACTGCCGCGTCACTTCTGAAAACTTGGGAAGCAGCGCCGTGGTGCTACGACTTTTTTGTCGTAGTACCACTATGATTGCTGATGGCTGCACGTCTCGTTCAACGATAGTGGTACTACGACAAAAAAAGTCGTAGCACCACTCCGGCGGCGGGCTACTGCGGCGTATCGGGCTGGCTGTCGGGCTGGGCCACGGCTGCCTTGGGCACAGCTTTGGCTTTCTTCTTCTGCGCTATTTCCGCGGTGTACTCGATTATTTTGCCGGCAATATCGAGGCCGGTGGCCTTCTCGATGCCTTCCAGACCCGGCGACGAATTCACTTCCAACACCAAAGGTCCACGCTTGCTTTGCAGCATATCCACGCCCGCAATGCCCAGGCCTAGCGACTTGGCGGCCAGCAGGGCGGCGGCTTTTTCGGCGCGGCTCAGCTTCACGAGCGTGCCCGAGCCGCCCCGATGCAGGTTGGAGCGGAACTCGCCATCTTTGCCCTGGCGCTTCATGGCCCCAACTACCTCGCCGTTCACCACAAAGGCCCGCAGGTCGGCGCCCTTGCTTTCGGCAATGAATTCCTGCACGATGATGCGGGCCTTGAGGTTGTGGAAGGCCTCAATCACCGACTGCGCGGCCTTGGCCGACTCAGCCAGCACTACGCCCAGGCCCTGGGTGCCTTCCAGCAGCTTGATGATGACCGGCGCGCCGCCTACCTGCTCAATCATGGCCGGCACTTCGTCGGAGTAGTTGGTGAAGGCGGTTTTGGGCATGCCCACGCCGGCGCGGGCCAGAATCTGCATGGAGCGGAGCTTATCGCGGCTGCGCACTATGGCCTGGCTTTCCACGGCCGTGCGCACTTTCATCATCTCAAACTGCCGCACCACGGCGCAGCCATAAAACGTGACCGAAGCCCCAATGCGCGGAATGATGGCGTCGAAGCCTTCCAGCTTCTGGCCATGATAGATGATACCGGGCTTGCCCTTTTCAAGTACCAGGTTGCAGTGCAGATGGTCCAGCACCACGGCTTCGTGGCCCCGCGCGACGGCGGCCTCCACGAGACGCGTGGTGGAGTATAGCTTCGGCTCACGCGACAGAATCGCCAGTTTCATCAGTCAAAAAAATAGAGTGGAGTGGAGCAGAAGCTTCGGAAGAGGAGGCGCCGCACAGCTCAGGACGGCGACGATTGCGCGGCCTGCTGGGCGCGGTAGGATACATTGCGCCGCGTCACATCGACCACAAAGCGGCCGTGGCGTAGCAGCAAACGGCCCAACAGCACGGGATACTTCATATCGGACCGGTCGGACAACGAGAATTCGGTGTCGAAATCCTCGCCAAATATCCGCATAACTGCCCGGATAACGTAGCGTTCCTGCACGTCGCCGTTGGAGCTTTTGATGTCGCGCAGACTGAAGTCGGTGAATTCCATGGGCGTACCGTCGAAATTCGGGTGCGACGGGTCCAGCAATTGCACGTGCAGGCACTGGCGGCCGTCGGGCCGGGTAGCCAGATGAATGTTGGAGCAGTGGATGGCACTGGTGTAAGCGCCGGTGTCCACCTTGGCCTCCACGCCCCACAGCTGAAACTGCGGAAAATCCACCAGCTCGCGCCGGCCCACTACCCGCTTTGGTACACGCAGCTTTTTCATGGCTTTAAATGTACTACCAACATTCAATAGCCCGTCATGCAGAGCGGAACGAAGCATCGCGCCAGCGTAGTAATTTTACCACACTGACGAGATGCTTCGCTCCGCTCTGCATGATGGGCTATTACAATCACCCTTTGTAGCTGATGCGGTACACGGCGTCGTTCTGGTCGTCGCTGACGAGTAGGGAGCCGTCGGGCAGCACCAGTAGGCACACGGGGCGGCCCCAGGCTTTCTGGCCCTGCAGCCAGCCTTCGGCGAAGGTTTCGTAGCCGGTGGCCTGCTTGCCGCTGGCATCCAGCTTCACCATTGTGATGCGGTAGCCGAGCTTGCTGGTGCGGTTCCAGGAGCCGTGCTCCGGAATCAGGATTTGGTTGCGGTATTGCGCCGGGAACTGCTTGCCGGTGTAGAACTTCATGCCCAGCGCCGCCACGTGCGGCCCCAGCTTGCGGGCGGGTTTCTGGTAGGTGTCGGCGGAGCGGCCTTTGCTGAGCTGCGGGTCGGGCACGTCGCCGGCGAAGAAGTAGGGGAAACCGAAGTGCAGGCCGGCGCTGGCGGCGCGGTTCAGCTCGTCGGCGGGCAGGTTGTCGCCGAGCATGTCGCGGCCGTTGTCCGTAAACCAAAGGGCTTTGTCCTGGGGGCTCCAGTCGAACCCGACCGTGTTGCGCACACCCTGGGCAAACACTTCCAGGCCGCTGCCATCAGGGTTGAGGCGGTTGATGGTGCCGTAGATGGGCTCCTCGGGCAGGCAGGAGTTGCAGGGCGCGCCCACCGGCACGTACAGCTTGCCATCGGGCCCGAAGGCAATGTAGCGGTAGCCGTGCCAGTCCTTGTTGGGCAGCTGGCCATACACCACGGCCGGCTTGGGCTTCTGCCGGAGCGTGCCCGCAATGTTGTCGTAGCGCAGAATCCGGTTGATTTCGGCCACGTAGAGGGCGCCGTTGCGCACAGCCACGCCGTTGGGGGCGTTCAGACCAGTGGCGATGGTCACTACCTCATCGGCGCGGCCGTCTTTGTTGCGGTCGGGCAAGGCGTACACTTTGTCGTCCTTGGTGCCCACGTACACGGTGCCATCGGGGCCCACGGCCAGCTCCCGGGCGCTTTTCACGCCCTGGGCAAAGTAGCTGATGGTGAAGCCGGCCGGGAGCTTGATCTTGCTCAGGTTGGCATCGGCGGCGGCCGGGGCCACTGGGCGGCCGGGCGCGGAAGCCGCCAGCACCAGCGGGGCAAGCAGCAGCATGGAGAGAAGGGGGCGCGTTGTCATATACTGCCTACAACCCCCAGCCCGCCGCGAAGGTTGCCTAGTAGAGTACCTGAGCAATTGAGCAACTGAGTATATGTGCACTCAGCGTGTCTACTCAGCTACTCAATTACTCTACAACCGGCCTTCGCGCTGCCGGCGCACCAGCTTCTCGTACTCGCGCTCTGAAAGCTGGGCTTTGCCGAAGCCGCCGTATACGCCCAGGCCGTTCATGAACACGCCAAATCCCCAGAACACGGTGGGCCATACCGGCCATGGAATACCGCGGTGGTCGTGGTGCTCGGTCACGGCCCAGATGGACCAGAGCAGCAGGTTCACAACGACGTAAGTGAGCAGGTGCGACTTGAATTTGGCGCGGTCTTTTGCGATGCGCCACAGTTGGGGGTCACGGTCGGTGGTTTCCATGGAAAAGTGTTTTTTTGGCTGGATGATGCTCAAACGTACCGGTTCTCTTCAATATACAAAATCGAATATTGCCCAGGCGGTATCAGCGCCAGCTGAAGCGTCGGAAACCGGCCCTGAGCTGTTAGCTTGCCACGCAGCCATACCGGCCGCATCTGCCTACCATCCTATGCCCCATTCCTCCTCCCCTGCCGCCGACTGGCGCGCCACTGCCCACCGCTTCGGCCGCCTCCTGCTCTACCGCGGCGACATCACCCGGCTCGACACCGCGGCCATCGTGAATGCCGCCAACTCCAGCCTTCTTGGCGGCGGGGGCGTCGATGGGGCTATTCACCGAGCTGCCGGCCCCGCCCTGCTGGACGCGTGCCGGCAGCTGCGGGCCGGCCACTACGGCAAAGGCTTGGCCACCGGCGAGGCGGTAATCACTACGGGCGGCCAGCTACCGGCGCCGTATGTCATCCACACGGTGGGGCCCGTCTGGAACGGCGGCCACAAGCAGCAGCCGCAGCAGCTGGCCAGCTGCTACCGCAACAGCCTGCAGCTGGCCGCCGACCGGCAGCTGGCCAGCGTGGCGTTTCCGGGTATCAGCACGGGCATCTACGGCTACCCCAAGCCGGCGGCGGCAGCCATTGCCGTGCGGGAGGCGCGGGAATTTCTGGCGCAGCACCCGTGGCCGCAGGAAGTGGTGTTTGTGGTATTCGACCAGGAAAGCGAGCAGCTCTATCAGCAGGCACTTCAACTGCCTGCCAACTAGGCACTAAGAGGTGATTTGGTGGCAGGAATTGTGTATCTTGAAAGAAGGTGCATGCAATGCCACGCGCCGGCTCTGCTCCACTTCCTATCCCATCCCGCCATGGAACTCACCCCCCAATTCTCTGCCGCCTCCCGCCCAGACCGGACCAGTGCCGGCAACCCCGTTTGGCTGGATGCCCTCCGCCTGCTACTGGGCGTGTTCCTGCTCATCAAAGGGCTGTCGTTTCTGGACCACAGCACCGATGTGTACTACCTGCTCAGCCAGCAACAGCCCTGGGCCGACCTCAAAAAGACCTCACTATTCGTGAGCTTTTTCCACATTGTGGGTGGGCTAATGATTGCCACCGGCACCCTCACCCGCCTCGCCCTCATGTGCCAGCTCCCGATTCTGCTGGGCGCCGTACTGCTGGTGAACTCCCAGAACGGCTTCAACCTGGCCAACACCGAGCTGTGGACTTCACTGCTGGTACTGCTGCTGTGCCTCATGTTCATGATTGTGGGCCCAGGCCGGTACTCCGTCGACAACAAAGTGTTCCGCCAGACCAAGTAGCAGCTTGCTGCTCCTTTAAAGTCGCATTTCGGGGTGCTGGTGCAGATAGGTGGCCAGGTACGCCAGCAGCCCGCCGTGGCCGGCCTCCAGCACCACCGTGCGCGCCGACTGCAACGAGCCGATAAACCGCGCCAGGCCCGCCTGCGGAATCACCAGGTCGTAGCGGCCCAGGAAGAACGTAACGGGCGTCGGGCGCCGGTTCAGCACCTGCGCCAGCTGGCGCAGGTTGAACGTGAGGCGCCGGAACCCCACCCAGCTCCGGTACACCCGCAGCCGCTTTTCGCGGCTGTCGAGCTGCCACTTAGCGAAGTGCACCAGGTTGGGCGGCACCACCCGGCGCTGCCCCAGCGCCCCCAGAAAGCGCAGCAGCCGCTCCGGCCGCAGCACGGCCCGCCCCAGCACCCCGCGCATCCACGGCGGATAGGTGGCCAGCGCGTACCAGAACTGCCGCTGCAGGCCGTCGGGTGCTACCAGCCAGATACCTTCCACCCGTTGCGGCTGCCGTTCGGCCAGGGTCAGGGCAAACTTAGCGCCCATGCTGAACGCTAGCAGGTGAAAGGTGTCGATGCTGTTTTCCTGCAGAAACTCCTCCAGCAACTCGCCGAGGCGCTGCTTGCTCAGGGGCGCATCGGCCTTCAGCAGCTGGCTGCGGCCGTGGTAGAACAGGTCGAAGGCATACACCGTCAAATCTGGACCCAGCACTGGGGCCAGCGTGCGCCAGTGCCCGCTGCTTTGCCCGTAGCCATGAAACGCCAGCACCACCCGCGGGCCGGAGCCGAATTTCTGAAAGTGCAGACGGGTGGGCATAGGCAGCAGCTAGATGGCGCTAGGCTGTACGGCATCCGACCAGGCCCCGTTCCCGGAGCCCCTCGCCTACCCCAGCCGCGACACGCCGCCGGACACAATGAACTTCATGGCATCGGAGCTGGGCAGGTCTAGGTGCGTGACGCTAGCCTGCGGCACCAGCACCAGCTCGCCGGAGAAGTTGTAGGAGTGTGGAAAGTACACGGCCACCAGATCGGGGCGGTGCAGCGCGGCCAGGTCGTCCTGGGTGACGAAGCCCATCTTGAACACGTTGTCCTGGGCGTTGAGGCGCACCAGCACCGGGCAGTTGAACTTCTGGTTGTCGCCGACGAAGGCGTCGAACAGGTCTTTGAGGCTGGAGTAGATGATGCTCACCAGCGGCGTGCGGTGCAGAATCCGCTCGGCAATCACCAGAAACGGCCGCACCATAAACGACTTCGCCACGAAGCCCACGGCCGTAATCAGCAGCACCGCCACCACCAGTCCCAGCCCCGGCACGTCGAAGCTCAGCCCCGCAAACAGGTCGTTGAGCCAACGCAGCAGCGAGTAGAGAATGTACATCGTGAGGCCGATGGGCGCCACAATGAGGAAGCCGTTGAGGAAGTAGTTGATCAGTCTGCGCATGCCGCAAATGTAGCATAGGCTTCAGCCTGTGCCGTCAGACGCTTGCAGTTGCGGGTAGCGCAGCTTATTCTTCCTCCTGATGCTGAAAACGCCAAGCCCTCCGGCAGCAGGTTTGGAAACTGACGCCGGAGGGCTTTTCTGGTAGGTTGGTGTGTTTCACCTGCAAAGAAGGAGAAGCGGCGCGCAACGGCCACCGCCGCGAGACAGCACAGGCTGAAGCTTATGCTACATGGGCCTACGCCACGCTGGCGGCTACTTCCTCAATCCGGTCTTTCACGCGCTCCATCAGCCACATGGGCGTGCTGGTGGCGCCGCAGATTCCTACGGATTCGGCATCCTGGAACCACTCATCGAGCAGCTCCTGCTCGTTTTCCACGAAGTAGCTGCGTGGGTTGGTTTTGTTGACTACCGAAAACAGGGCCTTACCGTTGGAGCTTTTGCGGCCGCTCACAAAGATGATGACGTCGTGCAGCACCGCAAACTTGGCCAGCGCCGGCTCGCGGTTGCTTACCTGCCGGCAGATGCTGTCGTTGGCATCGAACGACTCCAGCGAGCCGCCGGCCGCCCGAATACGCTCTTCCATCACGGCTTTCATATGGTAGAAGCCGGCCGTGCTTTTAGTGGTCTGGCTGAAGAGCGTCACGGGGCGCGAGAAGTCCACCTGGTCGAGGTCGGCTTCGGTCATGACGATGATGGCACGGTTGCCGGTCTGGCCCGTCAGGCCGGCAACTTCGGCGTGGCCGGGCTGGCCGTAGATGACAATCTGGCCATTCTGGCGCTGGCTGGCATCGAAGGCGTGCTTCACGCGGTTCTGCAGCTTCAGCACCACCGGGCACGAGGCATCAATCAGCTCGATGTTGTTGCGCAGAGCCAGCTGGTAGGTTTCCGGCGGCTCGCCGTGCGCCCGGATCAGCACCTTGCAGTCGTGCAGCTGCTCCAGCTGCTCCCGGTCGATGATGCGCAGGCCCTTCTCGTGCAGGCGTTCCACCTCCATGCGGTTGTGCACGATGTCGCCCAGGCAATACAGGGTTTCGTCGTGGGCCAGCTCATCCTCCGCCATCTGAATGGCGAATTCGACGCCAAAGCAATAGCCGGAATTTTTATCTATGGTGACGTTCATGGAGATTGGTGCTTAGTGCGTGGTGCGTAGTGCTTAGGCTGTGAAACACCCCACAATTCGGTGGAGTGTCGGAGCCCGAACGGAATGAAAGTGCAGTGATACAATTCTAGTGCCTAAGCACTAGGCACTAACAACCAGGCACTAGACTTATACAACCACTTCATTGCCATTCCGTTCGGGGCCGGCCCCGACGGCCAGCGCAAACAGTGTAGCCGACACCCGCTCCAGCACGAAATCCACCTGCTCGTCGATCATCATGTGGGTGGTATCAAGCAGCACGGCGTCGGGGGCGCGGCGCAGGGGGCTTTCAGTACGGGTGGAGTCGAGGTGGTCGCGCTTGCGCAGATTTTCCACGATTTCCTCCACCGCCACCTGCTCGCCCTTGGCGGCCAGCTCTTCCTGGCGGCGCTCGGCGCGGGTCAGCACCTCGGCGGTCATAAACACCTTCACCTCGGCATCCGGAAATACGGTGGTGCCGATGTCGCGGCCGTCCATCACCACGCCGCGCTTGCGGGCCATGCGCTGCTGCTGGGCCACCATGGCGTGGCGCACCGCCGGAATGCCCGACACCTCGCTCACGAGGTTGGAAATGCGCATCTGCCGGATTTCATCTTCCCGGATGGCGCCATCGAGGCACAGCTCGTTGCGGCCGGTTTTGCGGTTGCGCTTGAAGGTGATGTGCAGCTCGTGCAGGGCCTGCTCCACGCGCGGCAGGTCGTCGAAGGCAATGCCCTGCTCCAGCAGGTAGAGCGTAACGGCCCGGTACATGGCGCCGGTATCGATGTAGGCGTAGCCCAGCTCGGCGGCCACGGCTTTGGCCGTCGTGCTTTTGCCGCACGAAGAGTAGCCGTCGATGGCAATGACGATTTTTCTCATGGCTGATTCTCTCGGCACGGGTTGGGGGCTGGCTGCACTCACGAAATCCAGTTTTTACGACGGGGCGCGGAGGCCAGCCGTTCGGGTATGCCCGCAAAAAACGCTGCCACCGACTCGGGCAGGCCCTTGTCTAGTTGCTGCGAAATGCGGTAGAAGGGATTGAAAAAGCTGTGTTGCCGGATGCCGATGCCGGTGGTGCCATCGGGGCCCATGGCCCAGGTGCCGCCAAACGTCTCCACCAGGCATTGCCCCAGAAAGCAGCCCAGCGCCGTTACCACGCCCTCGCGGGTGGCAGCCGTGAGGCTGGGGCGCTGCTGCTCAATGAACTCGGCCAGGCGCTGCACGGCGTCGGCGTCGTAGGCAGGCGCCTGCAGCTGGCGGCGCACGGCCTCGGCGGCAGCGGTGAGGGAAGCAAGTGGGTTAGGCGTAGGTTCGGGCATCAGCAAGAAACGGGTTGAGGGGCCTACGCTGCGCCCGGGCGGCCGGCGTGGTCAACAGGCTATTAAGCAGCATTGATGCTAGTAGTGCGGTCCACATGAGTACTATTGGCTGGGTGCGGCGACCTTGTTTTGCTGCCAGCGAACATATGACTCTAATATAGCCTTGGTATCCGCTGGCCCCAATGTGCCTTTGGCTAGCTGTTTGGCTAATAGCGGATGGTCGCCGACGTAGGTAAGCATCACTTTCCGAAACTCCTGCAGCCTAGTTGGCAATACCACCGGCTGCATACCAGCAGGCTGCAGGACAGTGTACTGGTGCGCTACCATGGTATTACTGCGGAAATACATATAGTCTCCCAGAAAAAACCCGCCGCCCCGATAAAGCTGCCGAACGAAACCCGCCGGAACTGTCCCAACGTCTTTTGGTAGCACAATGGCCTGAACCACACGAAACGTATCCGTATCGACGGTATACAATCGAACCTGCTCAGCAGGAAACTCCTGGCGACTATCGTCTTTCTTATCGACTGACATCACAATCAGGCGGTCCTGTTCGAGTAGCAGTCTGGCGCGCTGCCAGGTGCCATCAGCGAGCTGGTAATTTCCTCTTTCGAAGTAAGGATTAGTACCCCGGCGCGCCATGTTAGCAGCGCCAAGCAGTGGAGTTATCGGAATAAACTGGCCCTGGCAGGGAACTGCCGCCATATTTAGCCCACTAAGTAGCAATACAAGAATAGCTACCGACCAACGATAATTCGTGTGCATGAGGGAGAGTGGTTGGCAAGCCATGGTTAGTGGCTGTCACAGGGGCAGGGCACCTTGCCAAATTTGGCTTTGCGCTTGAAGGCGGAGGTCTTCTTTTGCTGCGGGGTGCGACTCGCGCAGCCCGTGGCAGCAAGGCCCGAACCCAGCACGAGGGTGGCCATCAGCAAAGTCACAATCTTTCTCACCGGCGCAGATTTTGGGCAAATATACGGTTCTTTACCCGTTCGCCTTGGCTTACCTGCAACTTTCCCCACGTTTCGATTCTGCCCCATGCCCGCCGATTTTCAGCTCACGGCCAACGTCATCGACCTGTTTGCCAATACCATAGCCCCGGCCACTCTGCACATTGCCGACGGCCGCATCCGGTCCATCAGCCCCACCGGCGCCCCGGCCCCCGACCCTGCCCTGCCCTACGCCCTGCCCGGCTTTGTGGATGCCCACGTGCACGTGGAAAGCTCCCTGCTGATTCCGGCGGAGTTTGCCCGGCTGGCCGTGGTGCACGGCACCGTGGCCACCGTCTCCGACCCGCACGAAATCGGCAACGTGCTGGGCGTGGCGGGCGTGGAGTTTATGCTGGAAAGCGGCCGGCAGGTGCCGTTCAAATTCTGCTTCGGGGCGCCCTCATGCGTGCCCGCTACGCCGTTTGAAACGGCCGGCGCCGAAATCACGGCCCAGGACATCGAGCAGCTGTTTCAGAACCCCGAAATCGGCTACCTGGCCGAAATGATGAACTGGCCCGGCGTGCTCGGCCGCGACGCCGGCGTGATGGAGAAAATCCAACTGGCCCAACGCTACAACCGCCCCGTGGACGGCCACGCGCCCGGCCTGCGCGGGGCCGATGCCGCCCAGTACGCCTCGGCTGGCATCAGCACCGACCACGAGTGCTTCACCGCCGCAGAAGCTCTCGACAAGCTGGCCGTGGGCATGAAGATTCTAATTCGGGAGGGCTCGGCGGCCCGCAACTTCGACGCCCTGATTGAGCTGCTGCCCGAGCATTACGAGCACCTGATGTTCTGCTCCGACGACAAGCACCCCGACACGCTGGTGCTGGGCCACATCAACCAGCTGGTGCAGCGAGCCGTGGCCCTGGGCCACGACGTACTGAAGGTGCTGCGCGTAGCCTGCCTGAACCCCGTGGAGCACTACCGCCTGCCTGTGGGCTTGCTGCGCGAAGGCGACCCCGCCGACTTCATCGTGGTGGACGACCTGACGGACTTCCAGGTGCGCCAGACCTACCTCAACGGCGAGCTGGTGGCCGAAAACGGCCAGACCCGCATTGCCTCGGTGCCCGGCCGCGAAGTCAACAACTTCCACGCCCGCCCCGTTGCGGCCGCCGAGTTCCAGCTCCCCGCCCCGAACCCCGAACAACCAGAAACGAAAAACGAAATCCGCGTTATCGAGTGCTTTGACGGTCAGCTCATCACGGCCCGCCACGATGTGCCGGCCCGGGTGGAAAACGGCTTAGTAGTGCCCGACGTGGCGCAAGGCATCCTGAAGCTGACCGTAGTGAACCGCTACCACGCCGCGCCGCCGGCCGTGGCCTTCATCCAGGGCTTTGGCCTGAAGCGCGGCGCTCTGGCCAGCAGCGTAGGCCACGACTCGCACAACATCACGGCCGTAGGCTGCGACGACGAGAGCATTGCCCGGGCCGTGAACCTGGTGATGGAAGCCAAAGGCGGCCTGGCCGCTGTGGGCGCCGACGGCGAGGAATTGCTGCTGCCGCTGCCCGTGGCCGGCCTCATGTCGGGCCAGGACGGCTACCGCGTGGCCGCCGACTACGCCGCCATCGACGCGCTGTCGCGGGAGCTTGGCTCGCCGCTGGGGGCGCCGTTCATGACGCTGTCGTTTATGGCGCTGCTGGTGATTCCCAGCCTCAAGCTATCCGACAAAGGCCTGTTCGACGGCGAGGCCTTCCGGTTTGTGGAAGCCGTGGTGTGACCTCGCCCCCTAGCCCCCTCTCCAAAAGAGAGGGCAAACCAACTCTAAAAATCTAGCCTAAAAAAAGCCCACCGGACATTTCGGTGGGCTTTTCTGTTTTTTACTAAGTCTAGTCCCCCCCTCTCCTCAAGGAGAGGGGCTAGGGGGTGAGGTTAAAACCGCTTTTGCAGCAGCTTGCTCATCTTTTCTTCCGTCAGGGGCTTCGAGAGGTACTCGATGTTGGGGTACTGGGCCACGCGGGCGGTGTCGGCGGCGTGCATGGAGGTGGTCAGCACGGTAAGGACAGTTTGCTGGCGCACGGGTTCGGGCAGCTCGTTGAAGCGTTGCAGAAACTCGAAGCCGTCCATGCCGGGCATCTTCAGATCCACAAACACCAGCTCGGGCACGCCGTGGGCAGGAGCGCCGGTCGTCTCCGTCCCCCAGAGGGCGTCAAACGCTTGTTCGGCGCGGGAAAACGTCAGGACGTTGTCGGCCACCTCCAGCCGGGTCAGCAGACGGTTGTTCAGGAAAATGGTGGTTTCGTTGTCGTCAATCAACACCACACTACGCAGCTTTTTTGGCATGGCCGGAAATCAGGAAAGTGAACTAACAAAACAGGCCATGCAGCCCCAAAGCAGCCTTACAGCCAGCCCTGGGCACGCATCCAGTCGTCGTTGTAGATTTTGCCGAGGTAGCGCGTGCCGTGGTCGGGCAGCACAATCACCATCGTGTCGCCTTCTTGCAGATGCTCGCGGGCGTACTCGAGGGCACCGTGCACGGCCGAGCCGCAGCTCCAGCCCACAAACAGGCCTTCTTCCTTGGCCAGGCGGCGCGTCATGAGGGCGGCATCCTGGTCGGTAACCTTGATGAAGAGGTCAATCAGGTCGAAATCCACGTTTTTCGGCAGGATGTCCTCGCCGATACCTTCCGTCTTGTACGGGTAGATTTCGTTTTCGTCGAAGATGCCGGTTTCCTTGTATTTCTTGAACACCGAGCCGTAGGTATCCAGGCCGATGGTCACTACGGCCGGGTTCTGCTCCTTCAGGTACTTGGCCGTGCCGCAGATGGTGCCGCCCGTGCCCACGCCGCAGGCCAGGTGCGTGATGGTGCCTTCGGTCTGTTTCCACAGTTCCGGGCCGGTGCTCTCGTAGTGCGCCGCCGAGTTCGACATGTTGTCGTACTGATTGGGGTAGAACGAGTTGGGCGTTTCCTCGCTCAGGCGCTTGGCCACCGAGTAGTAGGAGCGCGGATCTTCGGGGGCCACATCTACGGGGCACACCACCACCTGCGCGCCCACGGCCCGCAGAATGTCCTGCTTCTCCTTGCTTTGCTTGTCGCTCATCACGAAGATGCAGCTGTAGCCTTTGGCAATGGCGGCCAGGGCCAGGCCCATGCCGGTGTTGCCGCTGGTGCCTTCGATGATGGTGCCGCCGGGCTTCAGCAGGCCGGCTTTCTCGGCATCTTCCACCATTTTCACGGCCATGCGGTCTTTCACCGAGTTGCCGGGGTTGAAGTATTCCACCTTGGCCAGGACAGTGCCTTTGATGCCGTCGGCGACGCGGTTGAGCTTCACCAGCGGCGTGTTGCCGATGGCCTCAACGATGTTATTCAGGTACATGGGTGAGCGTGAGAGGTGAGAGGGGAATTTTGGGGAGAGCGGAGGGCAAAGGTACGGATTTCGGGCGGGGCAAGATGGTGGAGTAGTAGAGTGGTGGGTTGGTGGGTTGGCAAGGACCGGAGTGGTACCACGACTTTTTTGTCGTGGTACCACTATCGTTGCTGCTGCTGGTGCGTCCTGTTCCACGATAGTGGTACCACGAGGCCTTCGGCAACTCGTGGCACCACTCCCACCCCACCACTCCGCCAAATCACCCATCCACCACCTTGCCCCGGCCTTAAAAAAGGCTACTTTTGCACACCGGTTGCCTTATGGGCCACCCAATACCCCACCCTCAACCGAATAGCTCCTCTAACTCCCTCTACTAATGAGTGTTCTGGTAAACAAGGATTCTAAAGTGATTGTGCAGGGCTTTACCGGCTCTGAAGGCTCGTTCCACGCGCAGCAGATGATTGAGTACGGCACCAACGTGGTAGGCGGCGTAACGCCCGGCAAAGGCGGCACCATGCACCTCGACCGTCCCGTGTTCAACACCGTGGCCGAAGCCGTAGAGCAGGCCGGCGCCGACACCAGCATCATCTTCGTGCCCCCGGCTTTCGCTGCCGACGCTATTATGGAAGCGGCCGACGCGGGCATTAAAGTGATTGTCACCATCACCGAAGGCATCCCGACCAAGGACATGATTGCTGTGAAGGAATACCTGAAAGGCCGCGAAGGTCTGCGCATGATCGGGCCGAACTGCCCCGGCGTGATGACCGCCGGCGAGTGCAAAGTGGGCATCATGCCCGGCTTCATCTTCACGAAAGGCAAAATCGGCATCGTTTCCAAGTCGGGTACCCTGACCTACGAAGCGGTTGACCAGCTCACCAAAGCCGGCCTGGGCCAGACCACGGCCATCGGCATTGGCGGCGACCCCATCATCGGCACCACCACCAAAGAAGCGGTTGAGCTGCTCATGAACGACCCCGAAACTGAAGGCATCGTGATGATCGGCGAAATCGGCGGCGGCATGGAAGCCGAAGCTGCTCGCTGGATCAAGGAAACCGGCAACAAGAAGCCCGTAGTAGGCTTCATTGCCGGCCAGACCGCGCCTCCCGGTCGCCGCATGGGCCACGCCGGTGCCATCGTAGGCGGTGCCGACGACACAGCGGCTGCCAAAATGGCCATCATGCGTGAGTGCGGCATCCACGTGGTGGATTCGCCTGCCGAAATCGGCGACACCATGCTGCGCGTACTGGGCGGCAAGTAGTCGATTACCGACAGCTGATTTTATAAAAAAGAGCCTTGGCACAAGCCAGGGCTCTTTTTTTGATGATTTGTTTCTTTAATTTGGCAGATTGTATACCCCTTAAACTTCACTATGCGCATCACTATTGAGAAAGTCTTGTCAGCTATCAGCCTGCTGACAACCGTTGCCTGCACCAAAGAAGTCGAGAAGGTTGTGGTGCAGGAAAAAGCATACAGCTGGGCGGAGGTGAAGCAGCTTGCCGGCAGCCAGAAGAACATCGTTCAGATAACTCAGGATGAGGCCTCACTGTATCTGCAGCAGTTAGGGTATCTGGGGCGGCTCATGCCCCTACCCGGCGCAACGCAACCCAACCGGCCGGGCTATTACTCGGCGGTCAGGCAGCCACTCCAGCCGTTACCGTATGACCTCACCAATCGCATTCCAATGAATGGGCGGTTCTACCTGAAGCCAGTTGGCGAGGACAACATTACTCTGCGGGCCTTCCCGACTACCCACATCCCACCCGATAACCTGCCTGCCGACATCAGCCTGCGCCGCCTCGATCCGACGGCGATGAGGTTCGTCAACAATCGGGCGAGTCCCTATTTTGCGCTGGGCGCAATTACCACGAACAACATTTCGCTGGTCGGCTACTCGGTAGCGCCCAGCGACCAGGCCTTGCACTTTGTGCTGAGCCGCCTAAGCTTAGAGTCGGGCGTACCAACGGGCCCCGTGACCGTCAGCTCACGCACTCTGACCATACCCCTTCCGCAGGCCCTGCCGTATACCATTGAGGCCGTTGACGACTATTTTCTGGTCAACGTCATTTCGTATGGCTTGTATAAAATCAGTGAAAGCGGCCAGGTCCAGCAGGTTCTGACGTCGCCAAACACGGCCATTACTTCCTTCTACAAGCACAAGGGTGTGCTGTACGCCATCAACAATTCCGGGCAAAACGGGGTGTTCACCTCGTCGGATGACGCACAAACCTGGCAGCTACGCACTGGTATTCCCAATTACTTCGTGCTCAGCACCTTTCACGCAGTCGGCGACAGTATCGTGGGTATCACGCACGGTATCGATAACAACAGCTTATACACGCTTCGCTGGCAGGGCAACACGCCGCGCGTAAGGGAGCTGAAGAACGACGGCCTGAACCGGGCCGACTTCACAGACCTGGCTCAACTCGGCGACACTGTGTACCTGAGCACGACGAGTGGCTTGTTCAAGCGGCCTTTGAGTGCATTCTTCGAAAACCGCTAATCGTCCGTTTGAGTATTTGCGGCCCACTCATTTCCCCCCGCTCTGCCCGCCCACGTTCACCACGATGCCCAGCTGGAACACGGAGTTGGCGGCCTTCACGTATTTGCGGGGGATGAGGCTGAAATTGCTGCTCGCTGGATCGACATCGTTCGTTATCTGATTTTTGTAAAAGAGCCCCGGCGCGAGTCGGGGCTCTTTTTTGGTTTACCTGCCCCGAACAAGATGATCTGAGAGCCTTTTCACGCCAAACTCAGCAGACAGCAAATCTACCTTCTCACAGAAACTGGCTAGTGCTGCTTCGGCAGCAGAAACGGCAGTGGCCAGTGCCGCTATTTCCAGCGAAAACGCAGCCTTTGCAGGCTGATTAAAGTCTTCGTGTTCGTCGTGACAAGTAATACGCAATATGTGCCCCTGGCGCGTAGCCTTCGGACAAGGATGACCTTCAAGGCAGAAATAGCCTGACTGAAACTGCGGCTCCAATAGCGTACTCCAGCTGTGCAAGTCGGCTAATGTGCTGCAGCATTGCGGTACCAACACGGGATTATCGTCAACGAAAAGCACGCCACCACCAAACAAGGCGCAGGAATCAGCGGCTGGTGTATCGTTTCCTTCCGGCCCTAAATGCCACCTGATGATGCTTTTTAAGTCTGACAAGCTCCAGCTGTCGAGGCTTAAAAAATGGCTGCCTTGAATTATCCGCTTGTGGTCAGCAAGTCCAGCTTCTTGTAAGACACGTGCTTGGTAGTTGTCCCACTCAAACGGGTTTTGCCAGAAGTGACCTATTGGGCGTGGCCCCACCAGTTGCCAGTCTATAGAGGGCGGCGAAATCTCCAAAGCGGGTATCAGCGCTACTTTCATATCGGGCCTACTTCCCCCCTTTCTGCCCACCCACGTTCACCACAATGCCCAGCTGGAACACGGAGTTGGCGGCCTTCACGTATTTGCGGGGGATGAGGCCGAAATTGCTGCCGCTGATGAGCTGCAGCTGCAGCGGGCCCAGCACCTCGATGCGGGTGTAGGTGATGGGCTCGAAGAAGATGTTGTACTCGGGGGCGCGGGCCACGCCGTTGAGGCGGAAATCGGTGATTTGCACGTAGCTGGCGCGCATGGCCGTGCCGTAGTTGAAGGGCCAGTCGCGGCCGAGCACGTGGAAGCTTTTCTTTTCCTTGGACGTGTAGTTGGCCTGCAGGAAGTACTTGTGGAGCGTGCCCTCGCGGCGCTCGGTGGGCAGGTTGGTTTCGCGGCTGTACTCGGTGTACTTGGTGGCCCCGATGCCCACGCCGCCGTAGATTTCCAGCACCCGGCGGTCCTGGCGCAGGCGGGTGAAGTAGCCCAGGCCGGCTTCCACGAAGTCGTGGTCTTCGGTCTGGCGGTTGTTTTTATTGCCGAAGAAGCTCTGCTTCTTATCAGCGTGCAGGAAGGACGCGGAGGCCATCACGCCTAGGTGATCCGACACGGCGTAGGCGCCCTGCACGGCCGTGTTCTGGCTGAAGTTGGTGTGCAGGCCGGCGCTCCACTCGCCCTTCTGGGTGAGCAGCGGCACCTGCGGCGGCGGCGGAAAGTAAAGCGACGAGCAGCCGGCCAGCAGAGGCAGCAGCAGAATCAGGAACGCGCGAAACAAAGCAGGCATAAATCCGAAGCCAGTGAAAAAACCGGTGACAAAACGCCCGGAGCAGAGTTTCGTTGTGTAGCCGCAGGCAGGTCAGTTGCGTAGAGCGTACACCACTCTTTTCTTCTCCGGGGTCGCCCCTCCTTCAAACTTCGTGCTTTATGCCCAATACTTCCTACGATGCACTCATTATTGGCTCCGGACAGGCCGGCAACCCACTGGCCACGGCTCTGGCCAAAGCCGGCCGGAAAGTGGTTCTGGTTGAGGAAAACAAGCTCGGCGGCTCCTGCATCAACTATGGCTGCTCGCCGGTGAAGGCCATGCTGGCCTCGGCTGAGCGCGCCCACCAGCTGCGCACCGCCGACGACTACGGCCTGGGCCGCCAGGAGCCCGCCGTGGATATGGCCGCCGTCATTGCCCGCAAAGACGTCATCATCGGAGAGATGCGCAAAGGCGTACGCAGCAACCTCACCAAGGAAACGGCCGGCATTACGGTGCTGCATGGCCACGCCGCTTTCAGCAGCCCGCGCACGGTGCAGGTGGAGCTGGAAAACGGCAAAATCCAGGAGCTGAAGGCCAAAAAGGTGTTCATCAACACCGGCACGCGGGCAGCCATTCCCGACATCGACGGGCTGGAAGGCCTGCCCTACCTTTCCACCACCCAGCTGCTCGACCTGAAAGAATTGCCCGAACACCTCGTGATTCTGGGCGGCGGCTACATCGGGCTGGAGTTCAGCCAACTCTACCGCCGCCTGGGCAGCAAAGTCACCATCGTGGAGGCGGCCGCGCAGCTGCTGGAGCGCGAAGACGACGACGTGTGCCAGGCCCTGACGGAGGTGCTGACCCAGGAAGGCGTGGACGTAGTGCTGGGCGCCAAAGTGCGCAAAGTCAGCCACCACGACGGCACCTTTACCCTCACCGCCGACACCCGCTCCGGCGAGCGGCGCCTGCGCGGCTCGCACCTGCTGGTAGCCACCGGCCGCACGCCCAACACCGATACGTTAGGCCTGGAAACGGCCGGCGTCGAGCTTGATGAGAAAGGCTATATCCGGGTGAATGAGCGCCTGGAAACCAACGTGCGCGGCGTCTACGCCCTCGGCGACGTGCACGGCGGCCCCCAGTTCACCCACATCAGCTACGACGACTACCGCGTGGTGCGCGACGGCCTGCTGCACCGCAAATGGCGCTCGGCCAAGCAGCGACCCCTGCCATACTGCGTGTTCACCGAGCCCCAGCTGGGCCGCATCGGCCTTAATGAGGAGCAGGCCAAAGAAGAAGGCATAGCCTACCGCGTGGCCACCATGCCCGTCAGCACGATAGGCCGCGCCCGCGAAACCGGCCGCACCGCCGGCTTCTGGAAGGTGCTCGTGGGGCCCGACGACCGGCTGCTGGGCGCCACGGTGCTGTGCGCCGAGGGTGGCGAAATCATGAGCATGTTTCAGCTAATGATGGCCGGCAAACTCAAGTACCAGCAGCTGCAGAACATGGTGCTGGCCCACCCCTGCTGGGCTGAGGGCCTGAACAACGTGTTTGCCAAGCTGGACAAGCCGAAGTAGCGGGTGCGCTGCCAGCAGCAGAAAATGCGGAAGAAGCCTCGGCTTCTTCCGCATTTTCGTTTCTTCGCCCTGCCTAACTGCCATCCTTATGCTCCGAAGATTCCTCTTTTTTGGTGGGCTGCTGACCGGCCTGAACGGCTGCACTTCCGGCACCGTTTGCTACCTGAAATCAACGGAATCAGAGGGATTATCGACCGACTCGCCGGTGCTAAGGAATGGCCTGAAGGTAGGAATGGTAGACGGGCTAAGCATAGAGCCCGATAGCCTGATTCTGGTGCGCCTGCAGCTTGCCAAAGACGTGGTGCTACCCAAAGACTCCCGCTTTCAGCTGGAGCGCAGCTTGTTGGGCACTGGCAGCATCGTGGTAGTAGCAGGCCGAAGCCCGCAGCCGCTACGGCAAAACGACACCCTCCTGCTGGCCGTGCCTGTTTCTGCCGACAGCAGCCGGCTGCCAGCTGCCGGCCTGCTACAAGAGTTGCTCGGCAATAAACAGGACTCCCTGCTCATCGAGCTTAGAAGACTGAACCGTAACCTGGAAAAAGCCAGCAAGAATTAGCTTTTCGCCTTTTGGGTAGATTCAGGCTGCCCAATTCCCAACCTGCTACTACCATGACCACCTTCGCCGAAACGCCCCGCCTGCTGCTGCGTGAGCTGCAGCCCACCGACGCGCTTGGCATGTTCACGTTGGACTCCGACCCGGAAGTGCAACGCTACGTCGGCAACCGGCCCGTGCTGACGCTGGCGCAAAGCCAGGAAACCATAGCCTTTGTGCAGCGGCAGTATCAGGAAAACGGCATTGGCCGCTGGGCCGTGGAGCTCAAGGAAACCGGCGAATTTCTGGGCTGGGCCGGCCTGAAACTGATCCGCGAGCCACTCAACGGCCACGTTGACTTCTACGAGGTCGGGTACCGGTTTATCCGGCGGTACTGGGGCCACGGCTACGCCACGGAAGCGGCCCGCGCCTCGGTGGCGTATGGCTTCCAGGAGCTGCGGCAGCCGGTACTCTACGCCATTGCCGACATGCAGAATCTGGCCTCCCGCGCCATACTGGCGAAAGTCGGGTTTCAGCACCTGGGCGAATTTGAGCACGAGGGCGTGCCCACGGCGTGGCTGGAAGCGCGGGCCACGGCTATTTAGCCTCGCGGCGATGAGTACCAAATCGGTGCGGGTAAAAAACCACTCCGATACCGGCCGTGAAGGCGCTGTTACGAACCCGTCGGTCGTTGAATCCCTCATTCAGAGGTTCCTGGCCCAGTGGAGTTGAAAGCCCGACAGTCATTTGTAGCTGTGCCCAGGCTGGCTGCTGGTCGCTGAGGCCATTTACGCGCAGAAAAAGCATTGGCTCCCCACGCAGCATATTCTCGATTGGCAGCGCTTGACTATTGTAGGTGATAGTTGTGAAGTCCACGCTTGTGAGCCGGTAAGTGGCGCCTAGCGTCACCCGCTCCCATTCATATGCCACCCCAAGCTGCCCAAACAGCTTACGGTAGCGAGCCTGATAGACAGCCAGCTCATCTGTCGAACCGAAAAATATGTTAGGCTCTCTGAAACTACGCTCACTGACAGAATGCCCGCCCCCAAGCAGTCCACTCACCAATAGCCGGTTGGTGGCCGGCCAGTAGCTACCCACACCTACTTCATACTGCCGACTGTTGAAGTAAGTGGTATCATAGCCACCGCGGGGGCGGAAGCTGCCGGCGGCCGTCAGCACCATATAGCGCAATGGGGAGTAAGCTGCGCTGGCATCGAAACGGCTTGTGGGAAGCCAGTTTAGTTGGGCTTCGGCCTGGCCTGCGGCGCGGGTCATAGGCATGTGCGGCTGCATCGGTGCATAGACGGAACAGGCATTCAGCAACACGGTCAACCCTACGACACCAACCCTCGAAACCCACCCAGAATACTTGAAATCAATACTATCGGGCATATCAATCGTAGAATTCTATGTTAATTTCGAAACAGCCCCGCCACGCGGTGCGGCAGTAGCCCAATGCCCAGCGCCACGTAGGAGCGCGCCTGCCGCAGCTGTCGGCGCGAGTAGTCGGGGTCGGGCTGGCGCCCATCGTAGCCCATGGTGGCCGTGCCGCCCACCGACAGCTGCAGTTGCACGGGTCGCCCGCCCTGGTAGGGGTCGCCGAGGCCGAAGCGCATGAGCAGCATGGGCTCAGCACGCGTGAGCTGGCGCAGGTCGATGGGCTGGCCAACATCGGTGAGCCGGGTAAAATAGAGGCGGGTGCTGCGGCAGGAGACGCCCAGCGAAAACCGGTTGCTGACCTCGTATAGGGCATAGGCTTCGCCGAACAGCTTGTTGGCGCGCACGTTAAACTCATGCTGCACCGGCTCGCCTAGAAAGATGATCTGCCCGTCGTTGCGGTAGCGGGTCTGGTTGCGGATCTGGCCAAAGCCGCCCAGCACGCCCAGCGTCCAGTTGCGCGGGGCCCAGTAAGTGCCGGCCGCCAGCTCGTACTGCCGACCTCGCCAGAAGGTACTGTCGTCGTTGTCGGAACGGCTGCCGAACGCGCCGCGCACCAGCACGTGCTTCAGCGGCGAATACGCCCCCGACACCTCGCCCCGACTCAGAAACGTGCTGGCCCGCACCTCCGCCTCATGCTGCGCCCGGATATCCGGCGCCGCGTTCTGCATCGGCATGTACACGGCGCAGCCGCTCAGGCACCAGATTCCGGCAAGCAGCAATAACGGCTTCATATAGTAACACATAGACAGATTCAGCGGGTAAGATACACGGATTAGCCGTGCATAAAAAAGCCCGCCGCAACAGCTGTTGCGGCGGGCTTTTTCTTTTCCTGATCAACACAGGCGGAAGCCTGTGCTACTTGCTTACTTGGCGTAGGCCACGGCGCGCATTTCGCGGATAACCGTGATTTTGATCTGGCCGGGGTACTGCATTTCCTTCTCGATCTTCTGGGAAATTTCGTAGCTCAGCTCCGAGGCGCGCTCGTCGGTTACGTTCTCGGCGTCCACCATCACGCGCAGCTCGCGGCCGGCCTGGATGGCGAAGCACTGATTCACGCCTTTAAAGCCGTTGGCGGTTTCTTCCAACTGCTTGAGGCGCTTGATGTAGCTCTCCATCATCTCGCGGCGGGCACCGGGGCGCGAGCCCGAAATGGCGTCGCAGGCCTGCACGAGCGGCGAAATCATGGCCGTCATCTCAATTTCGTCGTGGTGGGCGCCGATGGCGTTTACCACGTCGGGGTGCTCTTTGTACTTCTTGGCCATTTCCATGCCCAGGATGGCGTGGGGTAGCTCGGGCTCCTCGGTGCTTACTTTGCCGATGTCGTGGAGCAGACCGGCGCGCTTGGCTTTCTTCACGTCGAGGCCCATTTCGGCGGCCATGGTGGCGCAGAGGTTGGCTACTTCGCGCGAGTGCTGGAGCAGGTTCTGGCCATACGAAGAGCGGAAGCGCATCCGGCCCACCATCTTGATCAGCTCGGGGTGCAGGCCGTGGATGCCCAGGTCGATGATGGTTTTCTCGCCGATTTCCACGATTTCCTCGTCGATGTTCTTGCGGGTTTTGGCCACAATCTCCTCGATGCGGGCCGGGTGAATGCGGCCGTCCTTCACCAGCAGGTGCAAGCTCAGGCGGGCTACCTCACGGCGCACCGGGTCGAAGCCCGAGATGATGATGGCCTCGGGCGTGTCGTCCACGATGATTTCGACGCCGGTAGCGGCTTCCAGGGCCCGGATGTTACGGCCCTCGCGGCCGATAATTTTGCCTTTTACGTCGTCGCTTTCGATGTTGAATACCGACACGCAGTTCTCAATGGCGTGCTCGGCGGCGGTGCGCTGGATGGTTTCCAGCACCACTTTCTTGGCGTCTTTAGTGGCCGACAGCTTGGCCTGGGCCACCACGTCCTTGATGTAGGAGCTGGCCTGAATCTGGGCTTCGTTCTTGAGCGACTCCACCAGCTGCTCGCGGGCTTCGGCGGCCGTCAGACCCGAAATGGCTTCCAGCTGCTGCAGAATGTGCTGCTGCTTTTCGTTGAGCTCCTGGGTGCGCTGCTCCAGCTCGGTTTCCACTTCCTGCTCGCGCTGCTCCAGCTTGGCCAGCTGGTTTTCCAGCACAGTCTTGCGCTTTTCTTCTTGCGCTTCCAGCTTCTCGCGCTGGGCCTGGGCCTGCGTCTCGATTCGCTCGCGGGTGGCGTCCAGCTCGGTTTCCTTGCGCTGGATCTGCTCCAGCTGGCGCTGGGTGGTGTCGGTGAGCTTCTTGATGGCCTGCTCCTGCTCCACTACGGTGGCGCGGCGCTCGGTCAGCTCCTGGTCGAGGGCCTGCTTCTGGCGGCGGCTCTCCTGCTCCCACTCCTGCTTGAGGGTGCGGAACTTGTCTTTCGACTGCTGGATCCGCTCGTCGCGGGTGCGGGTGGCCTGCTGCTCCGCTTCAGCCAGCAGCTGCTGGGCGCGGGTTTTGGCTTCGGCTTCGTGGTCCTGGTTGGTTTTGCCAGCCAGCAGGCGCCCCACCACGATGCCGACCACAAGGGCCAGCACGGCGGCAAGAACAATATAAAGAGTGGTGGACATGGGCTAAGGTATTAAGAGAGGGAAGGAAGACCCACACCCCGCAAAACGGCCACATGCCAAACAACCCCGTTGCGCCGTTTGCGCCACCGGGGTTTCAAGCTGCACTACTACGCAGGTGCGGGCGTCTGGATCTTCAGACGAGCACCACTCCCGACAGCAGCTCATCGAGGCGCGCGAGGCGCTCGGTCAGAACCGTGTCGGTACCATCTTTCTCCTTACTGACTTTCAGGCGGTCAGCCATCGTGGACAAGGCAATCATGGCCAGCAGATCCTGCTTGTCCTGAATGCCGTATTGCTCGCGAAATTCCTTGATCCGCTCGCCTAGCAGGCGGCCGGCCATGCGGAGCCGCTCCTCGTCCTGAGGCTCGACGCGCATCGGGTAGTCCCGTTCGGCAATGCGGATTTTGATGGATAGTTCGCTCATGGGAGCAGTCGTGGGTGGGGTTCGGTGATGGTTAGGTTACTCCCTCAAATAGGCAAGGCACTTATCTATTTCGCGGATGTATTCGTTGAGGCGCAGTTTCAGCTCGTTGACATTGGCCGGTTCGCCGGCTATGGTATTGACAAGTTTAGTGATATTCTCCTGATTGTGGAAATCCTTGAGCTGCCGCTCCCGGTCGCGCACGTCGGCCCGGAGCTGCTCCACAGTCGTCTGGGCATCGGCCAGCTCCTCGCGCAACTGCTGATAGGCAGTCACTAAGGTGTTCACCTGCCGCTCCAGGCGGTCTAGTTGAGCAAGCTGCTGGGAGGAAGCCATTTTTTTGGTTTTGTTTGGGTTGAAGTTAGGCAGCTTGAGTAAATCTTCCGCACCAAACCATTTGTCATTCCGACGAAGGAGGAATCTGAGTAGAACCGCTTTACCGATTCCACCCAGATTCCTCCTTCGTCGGAATGACAGGCGTTTACTTCCGAATCAGGGCCCCGGCCTGCTGCTCGAACTGCTGGATGAGGCGGTTCATCACCGAGTCGATGGCCTGGTCGGTGAGGGTCTGGGTGCTGTCCTGGAGCAGGAAGCTGACCGAGTAGCTCTTCTTGCCTTCACCCAGGTTGGGGCCTTCGTACACGTCGAACACGTTTACCTGCTGCAGCAGTTTCTTCTCGGTGCGGCGGGCAATCTGCTGGAGCTGGTCGAAGGTGACGGTTTTATCCACCACCACGCTCAGGTCGCGGCGCACCTCCGGGAACTTGGGCAGCTCGCGGGCCACGAGGCTGTTCTTGTACTTGCGCATCAGCCAGTCCCAGTCCAGCTCGGCGTACCACACAGGCTGGCTCACGTCGAGCTTCTTCAGCCACACGCCCGACACGGCGCCGAGCTGGGCCACGGGCTGGTTCTGGGCCAGCAGCGTGAGGCCGCCGGCCAGTTGCGGGTGCTGCACCGGCTGCGAGGTGGGCGCCGGGAAGCCCAGCGCCGCCAGCACCTGCTGCACGGCCCCGGCCAGCTGGTGGAAGCTGCTTTTCTCGGATTTCTGCTGCCAGGTTTCGGCCGCAGTGTTGCCGGTCAGGTAGAGCACCAGCTTGTTGCGCTCGTCGTAGCTGCCGTCGGGCTTGAGGTGGTAGGTTTTGCCGAACTCGTAGAGCTTCAGGTCGCGCTGGCGACGGTTGACGTTGTGGCGCACCACTTCCAGGCCGCTGGGCAGCAGGCTGGGGCGCAGCACGTTCAGGTCGGCGCTGTTGAAGTTGAGCAGGCGCACCAGCGTCTCATCGGTTTCGCCTTCCTTCTCGAAGTAAAGCGAGTTAGTGATAGAGTTGGTGATGATTTCCGAGAAGCCCTGGCCGCTGAGCAGCCGCGCCGTGTTCTGGCGGATGATTTCGGGGTCGGGGTTGGGGAAGCTGGCCAGGTAGGTGGCCGAGTTGTGCGGCCGCAAAGCCACGTGGTTGTAGCCGTAGATGCGTAGGATTTCCTCGATGATATCAGCCTCGCGGGTCACGTCCACCTTGTGCGGCGGCACGCTCAGAATCCACTCCGTGTGGCCGGCTTCATTGGTTAGCTCCTCGCTGATGAGGATGTCGAGGTCGGTGAGGATCTGGCGGATGCGCTCCGGCGCGATGAACTGGCCCACCAGCTTCTCCACGCGCGGCAGCCGCAGCCGCACCAGCGTGTGCCCGATGGCAGTGGGGTACTCATCCACGATGGGCGCCACGATGGTAGCGCCGGCCACTTCCTGCAGCAGCAGCGCCGCCCGTTTCAGGGCAATCAGCACCATGTTGGGGTCGGTGCCGCGCTCGAAGCGGAAGGAAGCGTCGGTTTTGAGCTGGTGCACCTGGCCGGTTTTGCGCACGGCCGCCGGCTGGAAGTAGGCGCTTTCCAGGAACACGCGGGTGGTAGCGTCGCTCACGCCCGAAGTTTTGCCGCCAAATACGCCGGCCAGCGCCATCGGCGTGCCATTGGCGTCGGCAATTACCAGGTCTTCGGCGCGCAGCGTGCGCTCGGTGCCGTCGAGGGTGGTGAACTTCTCGCCGGCTTCGGCGCGCTTCACCCGGATGTGGTTGCCGGTAATCTGGTCGGCGTCGAAGGCGTGCAGGGGCTGGCCCAGCTCGTGGAGCACGAAGTTGGTCACGTCCACCACGTTGTTGATGGGCGAGAGGCCGATGCTGCGCAATCGGCGCTGCAGCCACTCCGGCGAGGGGCCTACCTGCACGCCTTCCAGCAGCAGACCGGCGTAGCGCGGGCTGGCTTCGATATCTTCAATCGTCACCTGGATGTTCTGCGTGGCCTCGGCGGGGGCTTTGAACTGGCTGAGGTCGGGCAGCTGGCAGGGCTGGCGCAGCAAAGCGCGCAGCTCGCGGGCCACGCCGTAGTGCGAGGCCGCGTCGGCGCGGTTCGGAGTCAGCCCGATTTCGAACACCGAGTCGGAGCCCAGGCCGAAATAGTCGGCGGCGGGCGTGCCGTTGGGCAGGTCGGTGTCCAGCTCCATGATGCCAGCGTGCGAGGTACCCAGCCCGATTTCGTCTTCGGCGCAGATCATACCTTCAGACGCCGCGCCGCGGATTTTGCTTTTCTTGATCTTGAACGGCTCGCCCTGCGCCGGATAAAGTGTGGCGCCATCGAGGGCTACCACCACTTTGAGGCCGGCGCGCACGTTGGCGGCGCCGCACACAATCTGGCGCGGCTGGCCGTCGCCTACGTCCACGGTGGTGAGGCTGAGCTTGTCGGCGTCGGGGTGCTTTTCGCAGGTGAGCACCGTGCCCAGCACCACGCCGCGCAGGCCGCCCGGAATGCTTTCCAGCTCCTCAATGCCTTCCACTTCCAGCCCGGAGCCCGTCAGGAGCTGGCCGATTTCCTCGGCGGGTTTATCGGTCGGAATCAGGGTGCGGAGCCAGTCGTAGGATATTTTCATGGTAAGTCGTTGAGGATTGATTGCCCGCGGCGCACGCGGCCCAGGGCTGAAGCCCGGGGCTACGGAGCGTTTCAGCACCGGACGCTGACTAGCCCAGGGCTTCATACCCGTGGGCATTGGCACCGTTGCGGATGCGTCAGTTCAGCAAAGGTACGGAATTGACGTAGTGGCCGAAAAGTGTCGCGCGGACTTCAGCCCGCAGCTTCTCCACATCGTGCAACAAGGCCTGCAATGCAGGGCGAGCTACGGACTGAAGTCCGTGCTACCTTATTCTTTGTAGGCCTTCTCGCCGGCCGGAATGTCTATGGCCAGGCGGTTATCCTGGGGTGGCACGGGGCAGGCGAAACCGTCGTTGTAGGCGCAGAACGGGTTGTAGGCGGCATTGAAGTCGAGCACGATTTCGGTGTCGCCGGCGGCGGGCCGGGTGGCGTCGAGGTAACGGCCGCCGCCGTAGCTGCCGCGGCCGTTGGTGCGGTCGGTGAACGGAATGAACAGGGTGGAATCCTTGCCGTCGGCCTTCAGAAACAAAGTCAGCTTGTATTCCTGCTTGCTCAAAATGAAGCTGGCCCGGCCCCAGCGCAGGTACTTGTCGGCCTTGCCGGTGGTGAGGGGCAGCTCCACGGTGTCGCGCTGCGGAAACTGCTCCAGCTGCGCCTCGAAGCGGTAGGCCGGGTCGGCGGCGTAGTAGTTCAGGCTGTCGAAGGTGTTGCGCTGTTCCTCGCTGAGCGGTGAGCCTTTCACGCGGCGGAAACTGTCGTCCTTTTCCTTGCGGGCTTTGCGCAGGCGGGCGGCGTACTGGCCGTCGTTGAAGACAAGGTCCTGCAGGAAATAGCTGATTACGAGCAGCAGGCCGAGGCCGACGAGCAGTTTGGGGTTGATACGCATGGCGGCAAAGGTACTGGCTGCGGGGTGTTTCGGTATTATGCGCAAGTAGGGAGGTGTAGAGACGCAATATTTTGCGTCTCGTCATTGAACGGCCGGAACCGCGCCGGTTAAACAACGTCAGCAACGACGAGACGCAAAATATTGCGTCTCTACATCGGGCTAGCTGGTTTTACAGCATGCCTTCGTCGGCGAAGCTGAAGTAGCCGGCGTCGGTGTAAATCAGATGGTCGAGGATGGGCAGGTCGAGGAACTGACCGGCTTCCTTGAGCTTACGGGTGAGGGCAATGTCGGCGGCGCTGGGGTTGCGGTTGCCGCTGGGGTGGTTGTGCACCAGAATCACGCTACTGGCCAGCTGCTCCAGCGCCTCCTTGAAAATCAGCTTCGGGTCGGCGACGGTGCCGGCTACCCCGCCGCGGCTGATGCTGACGGTGCGCATCACCACGTTGGCCCGGTTCAGGAGCACCACCCAGAACTCTTCGTGCGGCAGATCCTGCAGGTGGGGCTGCACCACACGGTAGATGTCGCGGGAGCAGGTGATGGTGGTGCGGGCCGGGGCGTCGGCCTCCTTGCGGCGGCGGCCTAGCTCCAGCGCCGCTATAATGGTAATGGCCTTGGCCTCGCCAATGCCTTTTTGGCGCATCAGCTCCTTCAGCGAGAAGCGGGCCAGGGCGTTGAGGTCGTTCTGAGCGGCGCTGAGCACCAGCTTGGCCACGTCTACGGCCGAGAGCTTGGCGGTGCCCGAGCCCAGCAGAATGGCCAGCAGCTCGGCGTCGGAAAGGGCCGCGCGGCCCTTCTGCATCAGCTTTTCGCGGGGCCGGTCTTCCTCAGCCCAGCTCTTGATACCGAAAGAGGCCGGGGTTTCGTACGGCATAGCGGCGGCTTCCGGCGCCGGCTTATTTTCAGACAGATTGTCAACGGCTTGCATACGGCACTGAGGTTGCAGGGAGCCGGCAAGTAAAGTAAAAACCCTGTTCTTTCGTCTGCCCTGGCAGGCTGGCCGACTGAACCAATTCCGGCCAGCCGAGTTTCTACCCCCGATATGCTTCGTTCCCTTTCTGGTATTCTGTTTCTGCTGCTGTTTCTGGCCGCCGAGTGGTATGGCTTCCAGGCCGTCCGCACGGCGCTGCACAGCGCCTCTCCCGTCACGCGCAAAACCGCCGACTTCCTCTACTGGCTCCTGACGGTGCTGCTCTGGGGCATTGCCATCTGGGCCATGGCCACCCGGGCCCAGGGCCACGCGCCCTACAAGGCTTACCTCACCAGCATGCTGCTGGGCTTGCTGCTGGCCAAAGTGGTGGTACTGCTGTTCCTGTTCCCCGAAGACCTGGTGCGCGGCATCCGCAGCCTGGCCCAGCGCTTTTCGGGCCAGCCGGCCGGCGCGGCCGGCACGGGCATTTCGCGCAGTGAGTTTCTGAGCAAAATTGCCCTCGTGACGGCCGCCGTGCCGTTTGTGGCGCTGGCCTGGGGTATGCTGAAAGGTGCCACCGACTACCGCGTGAAGCGCGTAACGCTGCGCTTCCCCAACCTGCCGACCTCGTTCGACGGGTTCAAGCTGCTGCAGATTTCCGACCTGCACACCGGCAGCTTCGCCTCCACCGAGCCGCTGCAGCGCGCCGTGGCCCTCATCAACCAGCAAAACGCCGACCTGGTGGTGATGACTGGCGACCTGGTCAACAACATTGCTACCGAGGTGGAAGACCACATCGACACGCTGGCCCAGATCCAGAGCAAGCTGCAGAAGCTCTCCATCCTCGGCAACCACGACTACGCCGACTATGTGGACTGGACCGAGCAGGGCGGCGCCGCGGCCAAAGCCGCCAACCTCGACCGGCTCAAGGGCAACCACGCCAAAATCGGCTGGAAGCTGCTGCTCGATGAAGCCCACCACATCGAGCGCAACGGCGAGAAAATTGCCATTCTGGGCATTCAGAACTGGGGCGCGGCCATGCGCTTCCCCAAATACGGCGACCTGGCCAAGGCCCATGCCGCCGCCGACCCATCGGCCCCGTTCAAGATCCTGCTCTCGCACGACCCTTCGCACTGGGACGCGCAGGTGCGGCCCGAGTTTCCGGACGTGGACCTGACGCTGTCGGGCCACACCCACGGCATGCAGTTCGGCGTCAATCTGCCTTTCTTCAAGTGGAGCCCCGTGCAGTACGTGTACCGGCAGTGGGCCGGGCTCTACAAGCAGGGCCAGCAGTACCTGTACGTGAACACCGGCCTGGGCTACCTCGGCTACCCCGGCCGGGTGGGCTTCCTGCCCGAAATCACCGTGTTTGAGCTGCGCCGGGCCTAAAAGCCAAACAAACCCGGCCACCAAGCGTTTTTTTACCCGGCAGACGGCCGGCAACCGACAACAGGATGTCGGAAGGGCGCGTCTGCCGTAACCTTCTTTGTATTCCTTGTATGAAGCCTGTTCATTGGCGCCCGTTGTGGCTGAGTGCAGCCATCGGGCTGGCCGGCTGTTACGGCAACACGGTGCCCGGCTCCACCTCGTCCATCGGCAGCTCGGCGCCCATCGATACCACGCTGTACGCGCCTCCTGCCAAAGGCCCCCTCACCTACCGGGGCCGGCAGCCCCAGCTCGAACAGCCACTGCCAGCCAGGGTCAAGACTGACACGAACGTAGCTGCGCGCATCCAAACACCGCGCTCAGCAACGTACGTGCCTGCCGCCCGGCCCCGCCCGGCGGCTTCCACGCTGCCCGCCACCCGCCGCGTGCAGGAAGCTACCGAGCAGGAGCTGCAGGCGCTTTCGCCGGTGGGCAAGCTGCCGGCGTCGCCCGTTCCTCAGACGGATGTCACGTCGCGCACGCCGGTACCAGCCTCTCCCCCAAACAACCTGTCCACCACTGATTAGCAGTTGGCGCCGGATATGTCACCCCGGCCGCGTGATACGGCGCGGCTGTGATGGGCGGTGGTGCCTTCATCAGAGAGTTGAATCAGGAGCGAAAGGAAGCCTTATCAGGCATAAAATCCTGGGCAAGGCGGCGTGAGTATGGGTGGCGGCAACTGAATTTCCAATGGCACCGTATACGCGCCATTGGATTTTTCCTACCCTACTCTCTCCCTTTTCCACAACCCCTCTCTACAATGAAAAAGACCCTGCTCCTGCTTTCGGCTGCGGCTGCCTTCACGATGGCTTCGTGCTCCGACAACAAGACCACCGAAACGGCCACCACCACGGATGGCATGACCACCACGACGACCACGACCACCACCACGGCCTATTCCGACGACGCCATCCAGCAGCGCGCCGACCGGATTGCTGCTGCCATGGCCGCCAAGATGAAGTTCGATGATGCCACCCGCGAGAAGGTGCGCACTGTGTACATCAACCGCGGCAAGCGCCTCGGCGAGCTGCAGGCTCAGTACGCCACCGACACCACCGGTATGGCTGCCGCTATGCGCACCGCCTACATGGACGCCGACACTGAAATGAAGTCGGTATTCACCGACCCCACCCAGTACTCGGCCTACGAAACCAGCCGCATGGACTACCGCGACGACCTGTACATGGATGACATGAGCAGCACGCCGGAAGTAAGCACCACCGATGCTTCGGCTTCAAACAGCTCGATGAGCATGGAAGAAGGCAAAACCAAAGGTGCCGACGGCAGCAAGGTGAAGGTATCGGCCGACGGCGACGTGAAGATCAAAGATGCTGAAGGCAACAAAATGAAGGTCGACGGCGACGACGGCACCATGAAGACCAAAACCGAAGACGGTAAAACCAAAGCAGAATAATCGGCCTACGGCCTGTTTTGGCAGGCTGCCCACGCTGATAAAGGTTTGTTCTGTTCGTCGGGGCAGACCTTCAGTTGGCCGATTACGGTTTGCTGACCATTATCAAAGCCCGAACCTGCAACGGTTCGGGCTTTTTTTGGCTCTGTTGTTGGCTACCTTGCCGGTTGCTGGCCTTATTTCTGGTTGATGAGCGTTTTGATTGAGTATTTGCGCAGCTGGCTGCGGTTGTTTTTGCGGCGCACCGCCTGGGGCCGCCTGCTGGCCGGCAGCACCGGGGCCCTGCTGCTGGTGCTGCTGTTCTGCGGCGCTGCCACGGCGCAGGTCCGGATTTCGGGCTCGGTGCTGGAAGCCGGCACCGGCCGCACTATTCCCGGCGCGGCCGTTATTGTGCAGGGCACCGGCCGCGGCACCGTAGCCGACCAGGAAGGCGACTTCCGCTTGGATGCCGGCAACCGCGACACGCTGGTATTCCGGGCCCTGGGCTTCCGGACGCGCCGCATACCGCTGGGCGGCACCGGCCTCTCGCAGCTGGTGATGCAGGTGATGATGGTGCGCGACAGTGTGCTGCTGGGCGAAGTGCGCGTGACGGAAGGCCGCCCTGACCGCGCCGCCATCAACCGGGCCCTGCGCAACATCAAGCGCCCAAGCACCGCCCCCACCAGCGCCGTGAAGCGCCCGCCGGCCCCCCGCCCCCTGTTCCCGGTAGATACCCTTGCGCCCAAGGCCGTGGCCCCCACCCTGGCCAGCCCCGTCAGCCTGATCTACGAGCAGTTCTCGCGGGCCGGCCAGGAGCGCCGCAAGATGGAGGAAATCCGGGCCCAGGAAGCCGCCGAGCAGGCCCGCAAAGCCCGCCTCAAGTACAACAAAAACTTCAAGGACAACCGCGGCTACGAGGTGAAGTAGCACTGCGGTGGTATGGCAGGGCTTGTCCCACAGAGCAAAGCGAAGCACGACGGTCTTGGTGCTTCTTGGTTCTGTTACCAACCCGCCCACCGGCCCTGCCGTAAGCCCGAAGATGAAAATCGGGTATCCCTGCATGAATAACTCGTTGGAATGCACTTCGGCGTCCACGTTCCGGCTGGCCTCTTATTCAGAGGAGCGGCTGGTAGAAACCGTAGCGTCCAATCTGGCGTGTCTGCGCCGCATTCTGGAGTACAACGTGGCCCACGGCCTGCTGTTCTTCCGCATCGGCTCCGACATCGTGCCGTTTGCCTCGCACGCCGTCAACACGTTTCCCTGGCAAACGCACTTCGCGGCCGAGTTTCGCGCTATCGGCAACTACATCAAGGCCCACGGCATGCGGATTTCGCTGCATCCCGACCAGTTTGTAGTGCTCAACTCGCCCAACCCCGACATCGTGCAGCGCAGCATTGCCGAGCTGGTTTACCAAGGCGCGATGCTGGATCTGATGGAGCTCGACAGCACGGCCAAGCTCCAGATCCATCTGGGCGGCCTCTACGGCGACCGGGAAGCCGCCATTGCCCGCTTCATTGCGGTGTGGCACACGCTGCCGCCGGCCGTGCAGGTGCGCGTGGTGGTTGAAAACGACGACCGGCTTTTCAGTTTGCAGGACTGCCTGCAGCTGCACGCCGCCACCGGCCTGCCCATCCTGTTCGACAACTTCCACCACGAGTGCCTCAACCACGGCGAGCCCATGGCCGAGGCCCTGCGCCTGGCCGCCGCCACCTGGCACCCCACCCGCGACGGGGTGATGATGATGGACTACAGCTCCCAGTCGAGAGGCGAGCGGAAAGGCAAGCACGTTGGTGCCATCGAGGAAGACCTGTTCCGCGAGTTTGTGCAGCAGCTGCAGGGCCTTGATGTCGACATCATGCTGGAAATAAAGGACAAGGAAGCCAGTGCCCACCGCGCCTGCACCATCCTGCGCGACCTGTCGATGGTGCCGGCGGCCCCGGCAGGCTACGTGGCTCCCAACTTTCCAGCGGCCGGTCAGCCGGCGGCGCCCAAATCCCGTAAACCCCGCAAGTCAGCAGCCGCCGGCCCGGCCACTCAGGCCTAAGCCGGCAGCCGCGGCTACTCCTTCTTCCCTCGTTACTGTTTCCCTTCCCATGGCCAACGACCTGCTCAACGCTACCGTCCACTCCCTAAAAAACGGCCTCACGGGCATCCCCGTCAGCGCCGCCATCGACAACACCGAAACTTGGCAGCAGCAGTTGCTGCAAAGCGGCGAGCCCGCCCTGCAGGACATCGGCCGCGAAATCGGCAATCTGCAGTCGCTGCTGAGCAGCGGCTCGCTCGATGCCGCCGCCATTGGCCGCTCGCTCAGCATGCTGGGCACCCAGACCAACCAAGCCGTAGCCAGCGCCCCCGCCGACCTGCAGGCCGGCCTGCGCGACCTTGGCGACCTGCTGCTGCAAGCCGGCGGCAAGCTGGAAGGCTAATTCCGGCATCATTACTAGGCAAAAAAGAAAGGCCGCTCCCGAACAGGAGCGGCCTTTTTTATGAGCAGGCAGAGCTACTATTAGCGCTGCGGTGGTACGGTGGTAGTGTTGGTAGTGGTGCGGCGCGTGCTGGTACGCTGCCGGCGCGTGGCGGCCGGGTTGGGCACAGTGGTGGTACGCGTGTTCATGGTACGGTCCTGCATGGTGCCATTTTGCATGGTACCGTTCTGCATAGTGGCTGGCTGGTCCGTTACGATGGTACCGGTGCCCATCTGCGTGGGGTTGGTCGTTGTGGGAGTGCGCTGGTCTAGGGTGCCGGGGTTGGAAGGCGTGGAGGCCGGTACGGTGGTCTGGTTCATGGTGCCGCCGCGCTGGGGCACGGAGGGCGAAACCTGGGCGTTGGCCGCTACGGCGGTGGTCAGTAGGAAAGCAGCGAAAAACAGGGACTTTTTCATAATCAGGAAAGACAAGTCGGATGGAGGTAATGGGCGCTGCCAGCAGGCTGCGCCCTCTACCTTCTCATACGGACATCCGGCCCGCCCGACTTGATTTGCCCTACTTATTTCTCGTGCACAATTCTGATATTCAGCATTATATATATAAAACAACTGTACTATAAGCAAGTATTTATCACCCCTGAATGAAGCTGATGCGCCCGGCCGCTGTCCCTGCCGAAAACAAAAAACTCTGACCGCAGGGCCAGAATCTGATGGGGTGATGCTTGCAGGGCAGCGGCCTTATACGGCCTGGTTGCGGGGCTGCTGCTCGGCCTGAAACTGTGCCAGCAACGAGGGGCTGGCCAGCAGCAGCGTGGCGTAGCCTTTGGGCATTTCGGAGTACTGCAGGCGCAGCTGGGGGTTTTGCCAGTACTGCCCCGTGGCCGTGGCGGCCGGCCCGTAGGCTTTGGCCAGCAGATTTTGGATACCCCGGCAGTTGGCCTCGCCCAGCACACGCACCTCAATGCAGCACAGCTGGTCTTTGTAGAAGCCGTAGCTGACGCCGGTGATGCGGTAGCCCCCCAACGTCAGGGATTCGTCGGAGCGGCTGAAGTAGCTGATAGAAGACGGCGCACCAAGGCGCTGCTCGGGCACCAGATTGCGGAACTGCTGGCGGGGCATACCCAGCCAGGTAGCGTGCAGCGCAGCAGGCAGCTTGGCAATGCGGAACTGCGAAGCACGCTGTTCGGTGGCTACGGGGGGCCGGCCCGCCTCAGCGGCAAACGTGCATAACAGCAGAAGCAAATAGGTCAGCCCATGTTTCATAGCCTCAGCAAGATAACAAAGACTGCAATATTTCCGGCTATTACCTCGCCCCACACGCAACTTTTCGCCGCGGCCGGTGTCGGGGGTGCGCCGAAGTGCTGCTGGCAGTAGCTGCTGCCCAAGGCATGGGTCCGAAAACAAAAAACCCGCCTTGCAAGCTGCAAGGCGGGTTTCAGTGGAGCCGCAGGGATTCGAACCCTGGTCCAGACAAGGAAGGCGTCGAGCTTTCTACGTGTGTATCTATGCTTGGATTTTCGAAGGAAACCAGGCGCACATCAGGCCCTTGATTTCCCCTTATCTGTTTGAGTTTCGCGCAGGCGTCACAGCGCCACCTACGCTATCCTAACTCTTACGACGCCCCGAACTCACCCGTGAGAAGGAATACGGGTGCGGGACGATGGCAGTGCGTAGTTCTAAACTAGGCAGCCATGGCGTAGCTATACTCGCCAGTTATTGTTTGGACGGCTTTTTTTACGGGAGATTCATCCAACTCCCGACACGCTTACTCGCGACATGCACAAGCTGTCAATTCCGGTCGGCCCCAATTGAGAAAGAACATGCCCGCCACCGAGGTAGCGGGGTGCGAATGTACGCACATCGGGAAGAAAACGTTGCCAACGGCCGAAAATGTTCCGTTTTGTTATGCCGACCGCAGGGAGGAATCTGAAACGCGGATTGTGCAGATTGCTCAGATTACACAGATGTTGAATGACCGAAATCCTCGCAATCCGGTAATCCGCGTTTCAGATTCCTCCCTGCGGTCGGAATGACAGGCGGCTATTTCACCGCCACCTTATCGGGCTGGAAGGCGGGGGCGCCGGTTTGCCACAGGCCGAAGGCCATCAGGTCGGCAATGCTTTCGAACTGCTTGAGGCGGGAGTCGCCCATGCCGTGGCCGGCTTCGTAGTCGGTGAAGAACAGCACGGGCCGGCTACCGGCGTTGCTGGCCTGTAGGCGCGCCGCAAACTTGGCCGGCTGCCAGGCAATGACGCGCGGATCGTTGAAGCCGGCCGTGACGAGAGTGGCCGGGTACTGGGTGCCGGGCTTGAGGTGGTGGTAGGCGTCCATTTCCAATAGGGCCTTGGCCTCATCTTCCTTGGTCATGGTGCCGAACTCGGGGATGTTGACGGGGCCGTTGGGCGAGTTTTCCATGCGCACAGGGTTCAGGCAGCCCACTTCCGGAATGGCGACGGCAAACAGGTCGGGCCGCTCCGTCATGGCCCGGCCGATGAGGATGCCGCCGGCGCTGCCGCCGTTGATGGCAATTTTACCGGGCGCGGTGTAGCTGTTCTTGGTCAGGTACTCGGCGCAGGCAATGAGGTCTTTCCAGGTGTTGGGCTTGGTGGCTTTCTGGCCGGCTTTATGCCAGGCCTCGCCCAGCTCGCCCCCGCCCCGCACGTGCGGGCAGGCCAGAATGCCACCCTGCTGCGCCCACAGCAAAAACGGCGGCATAAACGTGGGCTCCATGGAAACAGAATACGCCCCGTAGCCCACCATCAGCACCGGGGCCGAGGCGTCGCGCTTCAGGCCTTTCGGGTAAATCAACGACAGGGGCACCTGCACCCCGTCGTGCGAGGGCACTAGCACTTCCTCCACCACCAGCCCGGCAAACTCCGGGTACTGCGCCTCCGACGACAGCGGCTCGGGCGTGAACTGCCGGCTGGCCGGGCTGTAGCGGTAGCGCTGCCGGTCGGTGGTCCAGCCGCCCAGCGTCACCCACACGTCCGACGACTGCGCGTTTTTGTTGGTCAGCTCGATGCGGCCGGCGGCGCGGGGCAGCTTCAGCTCCTGCGCGGCTTTGCCGCCCCGGGGCACGAAGTACAGCCGGGCCTCCACCCCGTTGCGGCTGCGCACGAAATACACGCCGTCCTTGGTGGTTTTCAGCTGCTCGTCCATGATGGATTCGTCGGCGCTTTCGGGCACCAGCACCTCGGCCGCGGCCACGTTGGGGCGGGCGGCGGGCATGCGCATGAGCTTCTGCCGGGGCGTGTTGCGCGACGTCACGAAGTAGATGTGCTGCTCGTCGGTGACGAAGTTGGTGACTTCATCGGCAGGCCGGAACAAGGGCTGCCACGGGATATTGGGCTTGGTGAGGGTTGCCGCCGGGGCGTAGAACACGTTCAGGTAGCGGTCCACGGAGTACAGGAAGCCATAGGCCTGCTTCGTGTCCCGGTCAATGCCCGCGTAGGGGTAGTCGGAGGGCTTGATGCCGAGCTTTGGGTAGAGCTGGCTGGAGAAGACAACCTGATCCTGGGCTACGGGCGTGCCCAGGCGGTGCAGGCGGCACTGGGTGTTCTGGCGGGCGGCCATGTCCTTCAGGTCGCCGTTGTTGTAGGGCAGGTAGGCCAGGGTCTGGTTGTCGGGCAGCCACTCGCCGCCGCCCCGGTTCAGCGGAATCTGCTCGGGGAACAGCTTGCGAGTCTTCACATCCATAATCAGCGTGTTACCCAACTCCGAACCCTTTTCACTGATGCCGAACGACACCTTGGAGCCGTCGGGGCTGGGCGCAAAGCCGTTGATGTTGTACACCTTGCCTTTTTCGTAGGCTTCGGGGTCGAAGAGCAGCACTTCCTGGCCCTTATACCCGTCGCGGCAGTAGAGCTTGGGCTGCTGGTCCTGAGGGCGGGATTTGTAGTAGAAGTACCGGTCGTTGTCGGCCACGCGCAGGTCGGTTACGCGGGCTGCCTTGCGCTTGTCGATTTCCACCATTTTATCAATCAGCCCCTGCCGGCCCGGAATGGCGTCGAGGGTGCGGCGCGCGTACTCGCTCTGGGCTTTCATCCAGGAAGCCACGGCGGGGTCTTGCAGGTTTTCCAGGTTGCGGTACGGGTCGTCCACCTTCACCCCGAAATAGGTGTCGGAAGCCGGCCCCGTGGGCGCGGCGGGCACGGAAGACTGGGCCAGGGCGGCGGTACTCATCAGCAGGCCGCCCAGCAGCGGCAACAGAACGGGGTGTTTCATAGGAAAAACGAGTAGGGGAAACAAAACAGTCAGCAGCACCTTCACCACGGGGCCGGCTGCATTGCCCCAAATCCTACCAAATCAGCTGGTTACTGCTTTCACAAAGGAAAGGCAGTGTACCTGGCAGGCATTTCATAACCTGCTGCGGATCGGCGCACAAATAGAAAATAAATTCTATTAAATATACTCATAATCACATCATCGTGTGACTAGCCGGGCGGCTGCAATCCGGCAGCAAATCCGGTAGTCGGTGGCGGCAGTCGGGCGGAATCGGGCGGGCGGTTGCGTATCTTTGCCGGTAGCTCGTATGGAAAATTTTGTTGTTTCGGCCCGGAAGTACCGCCCGGCCACGTTTCGCAGCGTGGTGGGGCAGCAGCACGTAACCACCACTTTGCAGAACGCCATTGCCTCGCAGCATCTGGCCCAGGCGTTTCTGTTCTGCGGCCCCCGGGGCGTGGGCAAAACCACCTGCGCCCGGATTCTGGCCAAAACCATCAACTGCGAGTTTGTGGAGGAGCACGTGCGCAAAAGCCGGCCGGTTTCGGAGCTGATTAAAACTCAGCCCGACATCGTGCCCGACGCGCTGCTGCAGGCCCCGGACCCCGACAATACGCCCTTCGAGCTGGAAGCCTGCGGCAAGTGCTCCTCGTGCCGGGCCTTCCAGGAAAACGCCTCGTTCAACGTGCACGAGCTGGATGCAGCCTCCAACAACTCCGTCGAGGACATCCGCAGTCTGGTGGAGCAGGTGCGCTACGCCCCGCAGCAGGGCCGCTTCAAGGTGTACATCATCGACGAAGTGCACATGCTCTCGAATGCGGCCTTCAACGCGTTTCTGAAAACGCTGGAGGAGCCGCCGAGCTACGCCATCTTCATTTTGGCCACCACCGAGCGGCACAAGATTATCCCCACCATCCTGTCGCGGTGTCAGATTTTCGACTTCAACCGCATCAAGGTGGACGACATGCGCAACCACCTGCGCTACGTAGCCACCCAGGAGCAGATTCAGGCCGAAGACGACGCTTTGCACCTGCTGGCCCAGAAGGCCGACGGCGGCCTGCGCGACGCCCTGAGCATGTTCGACCAGATGGTGACCTTCTCGGGCCAGAACCTGCGCTACCAGGACGTGGTGCAGAACCTGCACATTCTGGACTACGAGTACTATTTCCGGCTGATTGACGCCCTGCTGACCGAAAACCTGAGCGCCACGCTACTGTTGCTGGATGAGGTGATGCAGCAGGGTTTCGACCTGCACAACTTTGTGGTGGGCGCGGCCGAGCATCTGCGCGGCCTGCTGGTGTGCAAGGACCCCGTGACGGTGCAGCTGCTGGAAGTGTCCGACAACATCCGGGCGCGTTACGTGCAGCAGGCGCAGGCGGCTCCCCTGCCCTTCCTGCTCTCGGCCCTGAACCTGGTGAGCCTCTGCGACCGGGAGTTCAAGCAGGCCAAAAACCAGCGCCTGCACGTGGAGCTCACGCTGATGAAGCTGGCCTACCTCAACAGCGCCGTGCAGTTTGCACGCGACCTGCAGGGCGGCGCGGCCGCACCAGCCGCCAACGGCGAAGCGAAAAAAAAAAGCCCTAGCCCAGCCGTAGCCCCCGCCCCGGTAGCAGCGCCAACATCGGCCCCGCCGTTGGCACCAGCCGCCCCCGCCGCTAACGGCCGCCTAGTGGCCGACGGTACGGCCGAAGCTCCGGCTGTGTACAGCGCCGCTCCAGCCACCGAACAACGAACAACGAACAACGAACAACTAGCCCACGCCCCCGCCGACCCTGAGCCCATTGTGCCGGTGGAAAGCGGCGTGGAGGAGTTGCACGACACGCCCAGCATCGAGGACGAGACGGCCACCCAGGTGCCCACCACCCGGCAGTTGCGCGATACCGTGCCACACGTGGAAATCGGGGCGCCCAGCATTGCCGGCCACGAGCCGGGCCAGATGGCCGTAACGGCCGCGCCCATGCCCCCGCCCCGCCCCGGTATGCCGCCGGCCGGCAAGCCGCTGGGCCTCGGCACCAAGCTGCCCGGCCTGGGTAGCCTAAGCGCCATGAAGGCCCAGATGGAGCAGAAAGCCGCCGCCGGCAAAGCCGCTACCGAAGCCGAGCCCAGCGGCCCCACCACCGGCCTGCCCGCCATCAATGACGAGGTGCTACAGCGTGTGTGGAAGGAGCTGACCGAGGAGCGCAAGCCCATCAGCATGATGCACTACAGCCTGCTCAACCGCCCCGTACAGGCCAACGAGCAGCACATGATTCTGCTGCGCGTGGATAACCCGGTGCAGGAAGACCTGTTCAACGAGCTACGCTCGGAGTTTCTGGGTGAGCTGCGCCGCCGCACCGGCTACCCGCGCCTGAACGTGACGGTGGAAATCGTGGAGCGAGTGGAAACCGGCCGCAAGCTCTACACCTCCTCCGACAAGATGGATTACCTGATGGAGAAGTACCCAATGCTGAGCGAGATGAAGCAGAAGCTGGGCCTCGACGTAGACTAGCTCACGGATTTTAGCGGGTTGTGCTAGGCGGTTGTGGTGCTACGAATTCCCCAAAGGGGTTCGCAGCACCACTATCGTTGAACGACCATCGGTAACCAACCATCGTTGAACGCCCCTCACTGACTACCCATCGTGCAGGCATCAGCAACGATAGTGGTACTACGAACCCCTTTGGGGAATTCGTAGCCCCCCCCCGGCTGCACCGTCCACAAAATCCGACCAATCCGTTTAATCCGGAGAAATCCGTGATTCTCATAAGCATTTTTTCGCACTTCGCGCCGGAAGGGCTGCGGCGGAGCTTTTTATTCCCGGGGGGGCCGCCTATCTTTGGTTCCTTAATTTCCTTCCCGCTCTGCTTTCCGCGCTGGCCTTCCTGTGAAAAAACCGCTTCTGTTTCTACTTCCGGCCCTGGCCACGCTCGGTCTTACCCAATGCCAGACCAGCAAGCCCGCTACCACGGCAGCCACCGCTACCCCCGCCGCCAGCCCGGAAGCTCCCAAGCAGAAAGAGTACAAGTACCAGACCGTAGAAGGCGACCCGCTGAAAGCCCGCATCTACACGCTGGATAACGGCCTGACCGTTTACCTCTCCGACTACGACGACGCCCCGCGCATCCAGACTTACCTGGCCGTGCGCGCCGGCTCCAAGAACGACCCGGCCACCGCTACCGGCCTGGCGCACTACCTAGAGCACATGGTGTTCAAAGGCACCTCCCGGCTGGGCACCCAGAACTGGGCTGCCGAGAAAGTGGAACTGGCCAAGATTGAGGCCCTCTACGAGCAATACCGCGCCCAGCGCAACGACCCCGCCGCCCGCAAGCGCACTTACCACCAGATCGACTCGATTTCCAGCGTGGCGGCCAAGTACGCCGTGGCTAATGAGTACGACAAGGTAATGGGCGCCATCGGGGCCAAGGGCTCTAACGCCTACACCTCGGTGGAGCAGACGGTGTATCAGGAAGACATTCCGAGCAACCAGCTGGAGAAGTGGGCCGCCATCCAGAGCGAGCGACTGGGCGAGATGGTGCCGCGCCTGTTCCACACCGAGCTGGAGGCCGTGTACGAGGAGAAAAACCGCGGCCTCGACAACGACTTCAGCAAAGAGTATGAGGCTCTGAACCGGAGCCTCTACCAGAAGCACGAGTACGGCACCCAGACCACCATCGGCACCATCGAGCACCTGCAGAACCCGTCCATCACGGAGATTAAGCGGTATTTCGACAAGTACTACGTGCCCAACAACGTGGCGCTCTGCCTGAGCGGCGACCTGGATTACGACCAGACCATCCGCGTCATCGACCAGTACTTCGGCCGGCTGCAAAGCAAGCCGGTGCCGGCCTTCACGCCCGCCCAAGAAGCGCCCATCACGGCGCCTCTCGTGACGGAGATTGTGGGCCCCGACGCTGAAAACGTAATGCTCGGCTTCCGCTTCCCCGGCACGACTACGCGCGAGGCGCTGGTGCTGCGCATGGTGGACAAGCTGCTGAGCAACGGCCAGGCTGGTTTGATTGACCTGAACCTGAATCAGCAGCAGAAGGTGCTGCAGGCGGCCTCGTTCACCGACATCAACAACGATTACTCCTCGCATATCCTCTACGCCACGCCCCGCCAGGGCCAGAAGCTGGAGGAGGTGCGCGACCTGCTGCTCGCCCAGCTCGACAAGGTGAAAAAGGGCGACTTCCCCGACTGGCTGATTCCAGCCATCATCAACAACGAGCAGCTGCAGCGCACCAAAAGCTACGAAAACAACGAGTCCCGCGCCGGCGCCTTCGTGGCCGCCTTCGTGGCCCGCACGGACTGGAAGGACTACCTGAAGCAGATCAACGACTTCGGCACCATCACCAAGGAAGAGGTGATGCGCGTGGCCAACCAGTACTACGGTCCCGGCTACGCGGCCATCTACAAGCGCACCGGCAAAGACGCCAACGCCGTGAAAGTGGTGAAGCCGGCCATTACGCCGGTGCCCGTGAACCGCGAAGTGGCCTCCGACTTCTACAAGCAGGTAACCGGCCTGAGCAGCCCCGAGCTGCAGCCGGTGTTCGTGGATTACAAGAAGGACATTCAGGAAGTGAAGCTGGCCTCGGGCGTGCCGGTGTACTACACCCGCAACACCGAAAACAACCTCTTCAACCTGTTCTACGTGCTCGACCTGGGCACCAACAACGACCCCAAGCTGGGCCTCGCCACCGACTACTTGCAGTACCTGGGCACCGACAAATACACGGCCGCGCAGCTGCAGCAGGAGTTCTACAAGCTGGGCTGCTCCTTCGCGGTGCAGAGCGGGCAGGACCGCACTACCGTCAGCCTTTCCGGCCTCGACAGCAACTTCGAGCCGGCTTTGCAGCTGTTCGAAAGCCTGCTGGCCGCGCCCAAGCCCGATGCCGCGGCCCTCAAAAACATGGTGGCCGGCGTGCTGAAGTCGCGCCAGGATGCCAAGCTCAACAAGCAGGTGATTCTGAGCCAGGCCATGGTAAATTTCGCCAAGTACGGCCCCAAAAACCCCTTCACCACGCAGCTGAGCGAGAAAGAGCTGAAGGCCCTGAAACCCGAGCAGCTCACCGCCACCATCAAAACCATCCCGACCTACCAGCACCGCGTGCTGTACTACGGGCCGCGGGCGGCAACCAATGAACCGTTGGCTGTTTACAAAGGGCAAGATCCACGCCCAAATGGGAATGGCGTTATTGGAGGAGGACTGATCTGGACGTTGAACGCCTTGCACCGCGGCCCGGCCAAGCTCACCCCTACCCCGGCGGCCAAGGACTTCGCGGAGCAGGCCATGAACCAGCGCAAGGTGTACTGGGTGGACTACAATATGGTGCAGGCCGAAATCCTGTTCCTGACCAAAGGCACCATCTACGACAAGGCCCTAGTGCCGACCACCAGCCTCTACAACGAGTACTTCGGCGGCAGCATGGGCAGCATCGTGTTTCAGGAGCTGCGCGAGAGCAAGGCGCTGGCTTACTCCGCCTCGTCGCGCTACGCCAATGCTGATAAGGCCGGCCGCAGCAGCTACAACCTCAGCTACATCGGCACCCAGAGCGACAAGCTGCCCGAGGCCATGGCCGGCATGAACACGCTGCTCAACGACATGCCCGTGGCCGAAGCCAACCTGCAAATCGCTAAGAACGCCATCCGCAACAGCATCGCCACAGAGCGCATCACCAAGGCCGACATCCTGCTCAGCTACGAGCGCGCCCGCCGCCTCGGCCTCGACTACGACCTGCGCCGCGACGTGTATGAGCAGACGCCTAACATGAGCTTCCAGGACCTGCAGAAGTTTCAGCAGGCCCGCGTGAAAGGCCAGAACCAAACCATTCTGGTGATTGGCTCCAAAGACCGCCTCAATTTCAAGGAGCTGGCCAAGTACGGCCAGGTCCAGCAACTTACCCTGAAAGAAATTTTCGGGTATTGACGCCGGCTGAACGTCATGCAGAGCGCAGCGAAGCATCTCGCGTGCTGACGCCGGAGTGGTAATACCGTCCTGGCGAGATGCTTCGCTCCGCTCTGCATGACGTTCAGAAAAGCGGCCCTTCTCAACTAAAACCCTAAGTCCCAAAGTACCTTCAACAATGGCAGAACAGAAAATCACCATCAAAAACGGCAAGCTCAATGTGCCCGACCAGCCGACCATTCCTTTCATTGAGGGCGACGGTACGGGTCCGGACATTTGGGCGGCTTCCGTCCGCGTATTCGATGCCGCAGTGGAGAAGGCCTACGGCGGGTCGAAGAAGCTGGTGTGGAAAGAGGTGATGGCCGGGGAGAAGTCGTTCAAGCAGTCGGGCAACTGGCTGCCCAACGACACGCTGGAGGCGTTCCGCGAGTACCTGGTGGGCATCAAAGGCCCCCTGACCACGCCCGTAGGCGGCGGCATCCGGAGCCTGAACGTGGCCCTGCGCCAGGAGCTGGACCTGTATGCCTGCGTGCGCCCCGTGCGCTGGTTCGACGGGGTGCCTTCGCCCGTGAAGCACCCCGAGCTGACCGACATGGTCATCTTCCGCGAAAACACCGAGGACATCTACGCCGGCATCGAGTACATGAACGGCACGCCGCAGGCCCAGAAAATGCTGGAATTTCTGCAGGATGAGATGGGCGTGAAGAAAATCCGCTTCCCCGAAACCTCCTCGTTCGGTATCAAGCCGGTGAGCAAGGAAGGCACCGAGCGCCTCGTGCGCGCCGCCATCAAGTACGCCATCGAGCACAAGAAGCCTTCGGTGACCATCGTGCACAAGGGCAACATCATGAAGTTCACGGAGGGCGCCTTCAAAACCTGGGGCTACGAGCTGGCCGAAAAGGAATTCGGCGACAAGGTGTACACCTGGGCCCAGTACGACAAGGTGCTGGCCAAGCAGGGCCAGGAAGTGGCCGACGCCCAGCAGAAAGCGGCCCTCGACGGCGGCAAAATCCTGATCAAGGACAGCATCGCCGATGCCTTCCTGCAGCAGATTCTGCTCCGCCCCGCCGAGTACTCGGTGGTGGCCACCCTGAACCTGAACGGCGACTACATCTCCGACGCGCTGGCCGCCATCGTGGGCGGTATCGGCATTGCGCCGGGCGCCAACATCAACTACCTCACCGGCCACGCCATCTTCGAGGCTACCCACGGCACGGCGCCCAAGTACGCCAACCAGGACAAGGTGAACCCTGGCTCCGTGATTCTGAGCGGCGCCATGATGCTGGAGCACCTGGGCTGGAACGAAGCCGCCGCCCTCATCTACAAAGGCCTCGAAGCCGCCATTGCCGCTAAGCGCGTCACCTACGACTTCGAACGCCTGATGGAAGGCGCCACGCTCCTGAAATGCTCGGAATTCGGCGACGAGATTATCGCCCGGATGTAATAGCTTGGCAGTAGTCAATTAATCATTGAAAAACCCCGCGCCAGCCTTACGGCCAACGCGGGGTTTTTCAATGATTAATTGACTACTTGGTGATTTCTGTACGCTCAATTATTTTTTCAACTCTCTCATTCACTTTAAATGCGGCTATCAAAAGATCATATATACCATATACGCTCCAGCCAAAAATAGAAAATTTGACAGCCTTGAGCAATCTAACCTTGGAATACCACATATTTTCTGGAATTTTTATAAAAGAAATATCAACAACTTCCCAAATCATTATAAATACAACTATGACAAAGGAAGTAAATAAGAATATCATTATATCCTCTAACTCACTAATAAGCATACTCATTCTACTCTTACTTTCTTTTTTTTCATCTTCAGTGTAATTCTTAGCATCTATAATCCTCTGCCTTCCCTTATCAACGAGGGTCATCACAAATGTCACGACAGAAAAAGCAAAGCCTAAAAATATACCCAAATACCCTAGGAGAAACTCACTTTCAGCGAATTTTATCTGAGGTATATTCACCAGCACGAAGGCACCCAAAGCAAAAAGGGCTCCGAAGAGTATAAACCCCAAGCTTTGAATCATTTTTTTCACTACAGCGGCCTGTTATTGTTCAATTTGTCTGCTTGATCTATTTCTTCTTCAAGAACATCTGGAGGGATGTTAATAGGGTCTTCCGGCATTTCTACACTTTTAGGTCTAGTGTGATTTCCCACACTAACTATTCTACCTAAACTATCACGTAATTTAACGATAAAGTTGCCAGCACCGGAAGATACAGTTCTGATAATTTCTTCAAATTCCTCTCTTCTCAATCTTAATTGACCAAACTTATTTGAGAGTATTAACTTAAATTTTGTAAAGTTAGTTTCCTCGTATGCTTCACGAATATCTATATTACTTCTAAACCTTGACCCGAAGAAGTTTGGTGGATCTATGTCCAGTACTAAAGAGTATAATTCTTGAGCATTTTCAATTTCAGTCCAGATATATTCCGCATAACTAATAGCATCAATAGCTACAGTTACTCTTTGATCCTCTAGTGTCTTTTCAAAAAAATCCTTCACTCTACTGACTATAGAATCAACATCCCTAAAAGAACTAAATTTTTCTTGAACCAATAATATTTGACGTGGAATATCTACAATAAAATAACTATATGGATAAATAACATCCTGTTGGTTCGTAATTCCCGTTTCTCCTGCTTTAGGCTCTAAAACTATATCCTCACGCGCTATTTGCAGAGCATATGTACCAGCATTTATTTCAATTTGATAATAAATCAAATATCTTTTACCTTTAGCATTGAATGCAAATAGGCGACTTTCGTTTATCCTAGAAATTGCGAGCTCCAATAGCTGCCGCTTAGATAACTCTTGTTCAAATGCATCCATTTGAGCTGGCTTAGATAGCATAAGCCTGAAGGCATAATAGTTTGCCATATTTGCTGATCGATCGTTACTATTTTGACATTTATTCTCAAAGTTAGTGGAAACTTTATCTTGTAGCTTTTCGGTTCAGCTGGCTCCACTTGCCTCCATCTGGCGCGAGTTTAGCGAAGGGTAACTCATGGACAGCCCATTAGGTAGAGGCTGTGCCTCCACTGCCGCAACGCGGTAAACAGATCACACGCCACCCGTTTAGTATCGTGCTGGCAGATAAGGTACAGCCTCATGATATGGGTCGTCACGAGTTACGCTATGATAAACTCGTGCCAGCGCCCAAAACTGAAACAGGGCACCCGGTGGGTGCCCTGTTTCAGTTTTGGGGAAGTGGATACTATTCGTCCTCTATCAGGTCGAAGGCCAGTTTCTCGGGGGCTACGACATCAGGATAGTTACTGCCGCGCAGCACCAGGGTGTAGGCTTTGCCGGGCACCAGCGTCACGGCCTGGTTGAACAGCGGGTCGTAGTTGCCGTTGGTGCGCGAAGCGTAGAGCGTGTAGGCGCGGGCGTCCACGGCCTGATAGCCGGTGATGGAGCCCCAGGCCACTTCCGGGTAGAGAGCAGCAGGCGCGGCCGACTCCTCAATGCGCACCGGCGTGGATTCGGCGGCCAGGTTGAGCACCCGCAATTGGGCCTTGCCGGCCACGGGAGCCGGCAGCGCCGCCTCCTGCACTACCCGCGCCGACGTCTGGCTGCCGTTGCTATACGTGAACAGGGAATAGCGCTGGTCTTTGGCAATCGGCAGCCGGCTGAACGACACCCAGCCGGAGCCGGAGCTGACCGGCAGCGCCACCTGCACCGCCCGCTCGCCAGACGACAGCGCCTGGTAGGGTGATGCCGTAGCAATGGCGGCAGCGGGCCCCAGCGACTGAAAGTCCACTTGGAGCTGCACGGCGCCCTGCTGCACGTTGCTGCCGGGGCGCACGGCCAGGTTGTTGACCACCCGCACGTAGCCGGGATTCACCACGGGGGGCACCACGGGCGAGGGGGCAGTTGGAGCAGCGGCAGGTGCGGGTAGGTCGTCGTCTTTGGCACAGGCCGAAAACAGTATGGCCGTAGCAGATAGCGCGAGGAGTAGGGCGTGTTTCATTGGGGTAAACGAAAAAGGTAAAATAGTTCCCATCCGGTGCCAAAATCTGTGCCAACTGTTCCCGGCGCGCTGTCTCTTCCTGGTCATGGATCAGCACCCAGCAGGTAGCCAAGCCCTGCCGGAGCGCCCCGCCTGACGCGCGTTTAGCACATCATAACTCATAGCCAGCCCCTGATATGGAGGCGGTGCCTCCACCGCCGCGACGCGGCAATCCGGCCCCGCGGCATCTGGCGGTTCTGGCGGGCGAGTTGAAAACTCGCTTCATGAGCCGGTACACGTACGCTGCGCTGAACTCATGCAAGTGCAAACGTGCCTTGTTGCTGTCCTGTCAAGAGCAACCCAATCACTGCTAGCTACTGACCCAGGGCCCCAAAGTCGCGCAGCACCAAGGCCACAAACCGTTGCTGACTTTCACTGAACGGCTTTACACGGGCCACCAGCGCCTGCCAGCGCTCCAAGGTTTTTGCCTCTGTCAGATCGTAGTTCCAGTGGTAATGGCCATTCTGCAGCACCAGCTTGCCGCGGCTGTCGCGCCACACGTAGGTCAGCAGGTGCTCGTCGGTGGGCAGGTGCAGCACCTGGGTGCCCTCGTCGCCCACGCTCACGAACAGGAACGCCTGCCGGTAGTAGCACAGCGTGCGGTGGCCCTCCTTATCGGAGGATGACAGCGCGCCGCCGCCTTTCAACTGTTGCAGTAATTGCTGCTGGCACTGCGTCACGGTAGCCCCTGCCGGCGCGGGCAGCCCCCAATTGCCATAATCTTGTTTAGCCATAGCCCCAAGGATACGGAATACCGGCGTCAGTGCCCCCAGACGCTGCCAGGGCAGGAGTTACTGCTCCCTGCCCACCGCGCCGCCGGCCAGCTCAACGATAACCGGCGGCTTGGCCGGCGCGTACAGCCCTCATATTCCATCCCTTGACTTTCCAGATTATGAAATCTTCCCTGTTTCTTGCAGCCCTGCTGGTAGCCGGTGTAGCTACCGCCTCGCAGGCCCAAACCACGCCGGCCCCCACTACCACCAACACCCCCGCCACCACCACGTCGCCGTCGGGCGTGCGCCAGGGTGCCACCATCGAGACCCAGCTCGGCACCGGCACCCGTGAGGGCAACTACGGAGCCCCCGCCACTTCCGGCGTACCGGAGCGCACTGCCCCCACCACCACCCAGCCCCAGGGTGCCACCATCGAAACTCAAATTGGCACCGGTACCCGCGAAGGCAACTACGGCGCCCCCGACCCTGCCACCATGCGCCCCTCCGACAAGCGCAAAATGAAGACCAACAAGACGAAGACCAAGATGTAGTTTCCCTCTTCGGGCTAGCCCGTCCGGCGCCCCCGCCGCTGAAACTTGCCGTTCATCTGGCAGGTTCGGCGGCGGGGGCGCCGTTTTGCGTGCGGCCGGGCCGTTAGGTGGGTTATGCTGGTTAGGGGGTGCGGTATTATTCCCAGAACGATATTTTTTCGCGGCGTCAGGGGAATATTTCTTTTCCGATGCACGTTATCCGGCCATCCACAACCAAACCTCCTTTACAATGCGCAAACACTCTTTTTCCGGACTAACCGCCGCAGTAGCACTTAGCACTATTTCGCTAATCGGTTGCAACAAGGACCAAGACAATGCCGCTCAGCCCGCCCAGCTGGAGCAGGCGCAGGATGCCAAAGCCGAAGAGGCCTACCCCGGCCAGACCGGCGCGGCCAAAGCAGGCGAATGGGGCGGCCAGCCCATCAGCTACCAGGAAATCAACGGCGAGAAAGTATACGAGGGCGACATTCTGCTCACGCAGGAGCAGGTAGAAGCCAGCCAGAGCCAGGACCCCGGCCGCCCCGGCAGCGCCGGCCGCACCACCGGCCGCTGGCCGTCGGGCGTGGTGTACTACACCATTGATACCGCCCTGCCCAACCAGGCCCGGGTGACGGATGCCATTGCCCACTGGCAGGCCAACTCGCCTATCCGCTTCGTGCCCCGCACCACCCAGACCAACTACGTGACGTTCCGGGTGGGCTCGGGCTGCTCCTCCAACATCGGCATGATCGGGAGCCGCCAGTACATCAACCTGGCTTCGGGCTGCTCCACGGGCAACACCATCCACGAAATCGGGCACGCACTGGGCCTGTTCCATGAGCAGACCCGCAACGACCGGGACACCTATGTGAACATCCTCACCCAGAACATTCAGGCCGGCTACGAAGGCAACTTCACCAAGTACTCGGGCCTGGGTTACGGCGGCACCGACTACGGCGTGCTCGACTTCGGCTCCATCATGATGTACGGCTCGTTCTCGTTTTCCTCGAACGGCCAGCCCACCATCACCAAGAAAGACGGCTCGACCTTCAACATCCAGCGCACCGGCCTCTCAGCCGGCGACAAAACCGGCATCGACGCCATGTACTAGCGTTTATTGCCAGCAGAATCAACTGCAGCACGCACGAAAAAGGGCTCCATTGCGGAGCCCTTTTTTTGTTACGAATGCCCTTCGGCGGCCTGCACCACTCGGGCCGTTACCAGCAGTTGGCCGGTGTGGCGCGTGGTGTGCTCGGCGGCGTGCGTGAGCAAACCCATCACGGTGCTGGGCAGGGCCTGCCGCCCCACCGGCCGGAATTCCGGCAGCGTGGCTTCCGGCGTGCTGCGCAGCGTAGTCAGCATCTGCTCCACGGCCTCTCCAAACTGCCGCAGCAGCGCGGGGGTGCTGGCGGCGGCATCATCCGTAGTTTCGGCGGCTAGGTAGCGGAACTGCTCTTCGCTGAGGGGCTGACGGGCGGCGTAGGTCTGCATGCGGCTGAGCACGCCGGCTAGGTGGCGTAGATGAAACCCCACCGAGGCCACGCCGGCCGGCCGCGCGCCCAGCAGGTGGTCGGGGAAGTGGTGGAGGGCGGTGGCTACTTCGTCGCGGGCCTGCAGCAGGGCGTAGGCCAGGGGCTGCAGCAGCGGGGAGAAGCCCGGCAGCGGGCCACGCAGCCAGTGTTCCGGGAGAGACGCGGGAGAGTTCATATGGGCTGTAACTGCCGAAGCGGGCCGCGGGTTGGGGTGCAGCGGGGCCGGACGCGGGTTTTTCCGCCGATACTGGCCGGGTTTTGCGTGGGCTAGCCTATATTTAAGACCATGCTTCAGCTTTCTCAGCGCGGCGTAGCTCTGCCCGCTTCTCCGTACCGCAAACTCACGCCCTACGCCGATGCCGCCCGCCAGCGTGGCCTGGTGGTGCACCCGCTCAACATCGGCCAGCCCGATATCGAAACCCCGCCGGCCATGCTGGCGGCCGTGCAGCAGGCCAGCATCGGGGTGCTGGAATACAGCCCCACGGCCGGCTACCTCAGCTACCGCCACAAGCTGGCCGACTACTACCAGCGCCTGGGGTTACCGGTGGTGGCCGACGACGTGCTGGTGACGACCGGCGGCAGTGAGGCCATTTCGTTTGCCCTGCTGGGCTGCCTCGACCCCGGCGACGAGCTGATTATCCCGGAGCCGTTCTACGGGCCCTACTCGGCGTTTGCGGTGGCTACTGGCACCCACGTGGTAGCCGTGACGGCCCGCCTGGAAGACAACTTCGCCCTGCCGCCCATCGCGGAGTTCGAACGCAAAATCACGCCCCGCACCAAGGCTATCCTGATCTGCAGCCCCAACAACCCCACCGGCTACGTGTATAGCCGCCAGGAAATGGAGCAGCTCAAGGACCTGTGTTTGCGCCACAACCTCTATCTGCTCTCCGACGAAGCTTACCGCGAGTTCTGCTACGACGCCGAGTACACCAGCGCCCTGCACCTGCACGGCGCCGACGACCACATCGTGCTGCTCGACACCATCTCGAAGCGGTACAGCGCCTGCGGGGCGCGCATCGGGGCCATCGTCACCAAGAACCGGGCCCTGCGCGACGTATTCTTCAAGCTGGCCCAGCTGCGGGTGAGCCCGCCGGGCCTGGGCCAGCTGCTGGCCGAAGCCGCCGCCGACCTGCCCGACACCTACTTCGACCACACCAAAGCCGAGTACCTGGCCCGCCGCGACCTGATGCTGCGCCGCCTGCGTGAGATGCCCGGCGTGCAGGTGCCCACGCCCAGCGGCGCGTTCTACGTCATTGCTCACCTGCCCGTAGACGATGCCGACCGGTTTGCGCAGTGGCTGCTCGAAAGCTTCAGCCACCACGGCCAGACGCTGATGATTTCGCCGGCCTCGGGCTTCTACGCCACGCCCGGCCTGGGCCGCCAGCAGGTGCGCCTGGCTTACGTAGTCAACCAGGAAGTCATCGGCCAAGCCATGGACTGCCTGGCCGCCGCGCTGGAGCAGTACCCCGGCCGCACGCTGGTGTAAGCTGACTGGCGCGAATAAGGCACGTCATTTTCATCAGATCGTCATTCCGAGCGGAGCGAGGAATCTCGCGTGCTGATGTTGTGGTGGTACTCCCGACGTCAGCACGCGAGATTCCTCGCTCCGCTCGGAATGACGTTCTGGTAGTGGTATTGCGTATCTTCTGGGCTGATTCTTGCCCTGCTCCGCCCATGAACCGCCTGCTCCCACTCCTGCTGCTGCCCCTGCTCAGCCTGGCCCCGAAACGGCCCGCCGCCCTGCCCGAATCGGCTCGGCAGCTCACGCTGCGCATCAACGGCGAGGCCGTGAAGGCCGATACCAGCAGCTCCCGGTTTTTCCTGAGCGAGGACCGCGCCCTGCGCCTGAACGTGGTGCGCGCCGACGACCCCGACGGCGAGGGCCTGACCATCATCATCGACCGGTTTCCCATTCAGGCGGGCACCTACAGCTTCCAGGAAATCCTGAGCGGCCGCAACCGCGACGCCTCCTACCGCTTCGGCAAGGTGGCCGCCTACTCGAAATCGTGCGGGCAGAACACGGGTTTCGTGGTGGTTACGGGTGTGGATGCCACGCGGCACTGGCTGCGCGGCACCTACCGCTGCCAGGTGTGCGAGGCCGGCCGCGGCGGCCGCCGCTTCGTGCTGGAAGGCGAGTTTCAGTACCCGGTGGAGAAGGAGTAACGGCATTCTGGCATATTGCAGGCCCAATCCTGCTTTTCTATTCCTTCAATGACACATACCCTCCTCCGCCCCTGCCTGCTGGCCGCCAGCCTGGCTTTCGCCACCGCCGCCCAGGCTCAGACGCCCGCCCCCAACCGCTTCATCACCGACAGCCTCGACAGCTACATCCGGCGCGGCATGCAGAAGTGGGACGTGCCGGGGCTGGCGGTGGTGGTAGTGAAGGATGGGCAGGTGGTGGTGCAAAAGGGCTACGGCGTGCGGCAGGTAGGCAAGCCCGAACCCGTGGACGCCAATACGCTGTTTATGATTGCCTCCAACACCAAGCTGTTCACCGGCACGGCCCTGGCCAAGCTCGATGGGGAGGGCAAAATCGGGTTGGATGAGCGCGTGACCAAGTACCTGCCCGACTTCCGTCTCTACGATTCCACCGCCTCGCGCCTGGTAACGGTGCGCGACCTGATGAGCCACCACCTGGGCTTCAAGACGTTTCAGGGCGACTTCACCTTCTTCAAGTCCAACCTGGAGCGGGCCGAAATTGTGCGCCGCATGCGCCTGATGCAGCCCACCCGCCAGTTTCGCAAAGACTACGGTTACTCCAACTCGGCCTTTGTAGCGGCGGGCGAGGTAATACCGGCCACCACCGGCGGCACCAGCTGGGAAACCTACGTGCAGCAGAATCTGCTGCAACCGCTGGGCATGACCAGCACCTTCGTGTCGTCGGCCGGGTTTGGGCAGCGGCCCAACATTGCTTACGCCTATTCCAACACCTTCGGGCCGCTGGCGCGGGTACCGTTTGATAACTGGGACAATATGGCCCCCTGCGCCAGCATGGTATCCAACGTCACGGACCTGGGCAAGTGGCTCCGCTTCCAGCTGGATAGTGGCCGCTACGAGGGCCGGCAGGTGCTGCCCTGGGCCGCGCTGCGCAAAACCCGCGACGCCAACACCATCATCAGCAGCCGCAAATCGGGCTTGTACCCCATGCACTTCGTCACCTACGGGCTGGGCGTGGAGGCCGCCGACTACAACGGCCGGCAGGTGTTCTGGCACACCGGCGGGGCCTCGGGCGAAGTCAGCAACGTGTGCTTCGTACCGGAAGCCGGCCTGGGCATTGCCGTACTCACCAACAACGACAACCAGAGCTTCTTCGAGGCCCTGCGCTACCAGCTGCTAGACAGCTACCTGGGCATGCCCTACGTAGACCGCAGCGCCCAGGCCCTAGCCCGCCGCAAGGCCGGCCAAAGCACCGCTCCCGACCCCACGGCCGCTCTGGCTGCCCGCGTAAGCAAGAAAGCCAAAGCCCCGCTGCAACTCAGCGCCTATACAGGCGAGTACGAAAACCCGCTGTTCGGCCGCATCCAGATCAGCCAGAAAGGCAAGCAGCTGCTCATCACCATCCCCAACCACCCCGGCCTCACCGCTACCCTCGACTACATGGACGGCCAGGAATTCCGCGCCACCTACTCCGACCTGGTGTTTGGGGTGATGCCGGCCAAGTTCGTGGTAGCCGATGGCAAGGTGCAGACTGTGGAGCTGCGCGTGAACGACTACGTAGAGGAAGACCCGTACGTGTTTGCACGCAAGTAAACCCCTTGTCATTGCGAGCATAGCGAAGCAATCCTTCCTATCTGAGAGCAAAGCAGCCCTAAGCGAAAAGCCCTCCGGCAGTAGAGTAGTACTCTAACGCCGGAGGGCTTTTTGCTTAATCTAACGTGTCTGGCAAAGAGAGGAAGGATTGCTTCGCGCTGCTCGCAATGACAGTTAAATCGTGGCCAGGTCGATAACGAAGCGGTACTTCACGTCGGACTTCATCATCCGCTCGTAGGCTTCGTTGATGTAGTCCATGCGGATTACTTCCACGTCGCTCATTACGTTGTGCTCGGCGCAGAAATCCAGCATTTCCTGGGTTTCCTGGATACCACCAATTAGCGAGCCGGCAATGCGACGGCGCTTGGCAATGAGGTTGAAGGCGTGCAGCTGCGGCGCTTCTGGCGGTACGCCCAGCAGCACCATCGTACCATCGAGGCGCAGGCTGGCCACGTAGGGCGTCAGGTCCATCGGGGCCGACACGGTGTTGATGATCAGGTCGAAGTAGTTGCTGATGCCTTTCATGGCCTCAGGATCCTTGGTAACCACGAATTTGTGAGCACCCAGAGCTTTGGCATCTTCTTCCTTGGAAGGCGAGGTGCTGAGCACAGTTACTTCGCAGCCCATAGCGGCGGCGAATTTCACAGCCATGTGGCCCAGACCGCCGAGGCCCATTACGGCTACCCGGTCGCCTTTCTTGGCGTTCCACTGGCGCAGCGGCGACCAAGTGGTGATACCAGCGCACAGCAGCGGCGCCACGCGGGCCAGATCCAGCTTTTCGGATACATGCAGCACGAATTTCTCCGTTACCACAATGCTGTTGGAATAGCCACCGTAAGTAGGCTGGCCGTCTTTACCGATGGCGTTGTAGGTACCGGTGAAGCCATTGTCGCAGTACTGCTCCAGGCCGTCGTTGCACTCGGCGCAGTGCTGGCAGGAGTCCACCATGCAGCCCACGCCGGCCAGGTCGCCGGCTTTGAAGCCTTTTACGTGGGCACCTACTTCGGTTACGCGGCCCACAATTTCGTGGCCGGGCACCATTGGGAAGATCGAGCCGCCCCACTCGTCGCGCACCTGATGCACGTCGGAGTGGCACACGCCACAGAACATAATTTCAATGCGCACGTCGTGCGGGCCGACGTCGCGGCGCTCAAAATCGAAGGGAGCAAGGGGAGCGTTTACCGTGTGAGCGGCGTAGCCTTTGGCTGCAGTCATGGTTTGGCAGGTAAGTGAGTAAGCAGAAAAGTGCGAGAGGCTATAACTCTATGGCGCCGGAAAAGTTTTGCGGAGGAGGCTACCAGCCGGGCGGAGGCGGTACGGAACCCCGCAGAAAAGCCGCCAGGCGTATGGGCGTGCGGGCATAAGCGTGTACATTACGGGCCACATTACTCTTCCCGTTCCTCTCTTATTCCACACGATGACTTCTTCCCCTAACTCTTCGCCCAACGCCACGGGCCCCAAACGTAATTCGCTGGGTTTGCGCATCTGGCACTGGGCCAATTCCGGCCTCGTGCTGGCCCAACTGATGACCATTCTGTTTCTGTTCGTCATCGTGAAGGTGAAGACGCTGGCGCCGGAGTTCAGCAAGGTGCTGGCCGACCAGGGCGTGGCCATTGCGCCCGACAAGCTGCGCGGCCTCACGCGCATTGTGGCGCACCGCATCTGGGACTGGCATATCTGGATTGGCATTACCATTTCGGTGTTGCTGGCCTACCGCGTGCTGGTGAGCTTCCGGCAGCGGGGCGGGCAGCGCACCGCCGCCAAGCTGGCCCGCCTCAAAAGCCGCGTAGCCGCCGGCGAGCCGGGCTCCACCAAAGCCGTGTGGGTGCGCTACAGCTACCGCGCCTTCTATGTGGTGCTGGCCGTGATGGTGGTGACGGGCATGATTCTGGTCTTCGAAGACAACTTCCGCAGCATCGAGCACACGATGAAGGAAATCCACGAATTCTCGATGTATGTGGTGCTGGCCTTCGTGGTGGCCCACATCGTAGGCGTGTTCCGCGCCGAAGTCACCGACGAGCCCGGCATTACGTCGGACATGATTAACGGCGGTGAGCCGGTAGAGGAAGCGTAGAAATCAGCACGTTTTACCAGAACGTCATGCAGAGGCGCAGCTGAAGCATCTCGCCCGTGTGGTAGCCTCATTGATTACTACACTGGCGAGATGCTTCGGCTGCGCCTCTGCATGACGTGCCAGTTGACCTGCCTACGTGGCTTCATCCAACTGCTCCTGGGCGCTGGTGTGGTCGGTGGTAGAGCGAATGGGCGGCGCTTCCGAGGCGTCGGGCGAGGTCCAGCCCTTGCGCAGCATCTCCTCCACTTGCTCCTTCAGCCGCCGCACCGACTGCTGCGAGAAGCGCACCTGCAGCATCCGGCCAAACAGCTTGAACCCGAGCCAGTAGAAGGGGTTGCGGATGCGGCCCGTCTGCGAAACGGCGTGGATATGGAAGCGCACCCGGCCGGTGGTCAGGTGCTTGTGGACGGTGAATTCAATCTGCCCCCGCTCGAAGTGGCCTTCCAGCGTGCGGTAGTTGTAGCCCCATACCTGCTCCCGGGAACCGTCGGGCAGGGTGCGCGTCTCGTCCGTAACGCCGCCGATGCGTACGCCGAACCAGAACGTGAAGAACAGGAATTGCCCCCGCAGCACCATCACGCGCTGCTCCAATGGCTGGTCGGGCACGAAGATGCCGGTGATGAGGCCGGGCGGCGGAAACGTGTAGTTACGCAGCACTTCGCGGGCAGCAGCCCAGGAACCGTGCGCTTCGGCCGGGCCAGGCGCCTCGGCGGGCAGCTCGGTTTCGTAGTCGTCCACGTTCCAGCCGTTGGCGCGGGTGTACTCGCTCAAGCGGGCGTAGTCGAAGTTGTAGCCGGCATGGGCATACGATTCCAGCCGCGCCTTTTGCAGCTCGTAGAGAGGGGCCGGTTTAGGCATCGTGCGTGATTTCAGTGCCAGATTCGTCCTGCCGGATGGTTTCTACCTGCACCGGGCCCAGTTGCAGGCCGCCGCAGTAGTCGGCCACGCGCTGGCAGAAGGTTTCCCAGGTTTGCTGCTGCACTTTCTTGCCAAAGCCCAGCGTGTCGTAGGTGAAGGCCACCAGCCCGTCGCGGGAGCGGGCTTTGGAGTGGATTTCAAAGCGCAGTGTGTCGGGCAGCGTGGCGTGCGGCTTCAGCGAAAAGCAGATGCGGCCGGCCTCGGGGTGGCTTTCCAGGGTGGCCAGCTCGAAGTAATCGTCTCCGATGTCGGTGACGCGCACGTCGCCGTTCCAGGGGCCCAGGATTTTCACGCCGAACTCGTCGCCGACGCTCAGGCGATGGGCGGCGCCTTTGGATTTCTCGAACTCGGCCAGCAGATCGGGCGAAAAGTCGGGCAGGTGGCTCTCAATGTGGTCGAGCAGTTCGGCGGCCGGCTGGCGGGCGTGCTGCACGTCCACCCAGTAGCGGCGCTCGAAAAAGGCGCCGCTGCCGGTGTGGGCAGGTTGTTCAGGTTTGGACATAGCGGAAACAGGTAAAACTGTCTGCTTTCCTAACGCGGGAGCCCGGGCGGGGGTTGGAATGGAACCGGATAGCGGGCCGTAGCGCGAGCTTTACAGTTCGCGGCCAGCAAGGACATCCGTCGCAACGGCGCGGGGCCGCGAACTACAAAGTTCGCGCTACGGCCGTTCAGCTGGTCCTCAGGTTAACCAGGTGCCGCTACCAGCAGGAGCGTGGCACGAATCGGTGTACTTTTGCCGCTCCTATTCCTTTCTGCCTATGCTGCCTGCCCGCTACTCCCGCGTGTTGCTGAATCCTCGTTTTGTGGCTGTGGTCTACACGGTGCTCATTGTCATCGTCACGGCCCAGCACTACCTCAAGGGTACCATCAACAACTATTACATCTTCGCGAAGCCGTTTTTCAACCTGCTGGAGGGCAAAGACCTCTACCTCGAATATCCGCAGTACTACTACGACACCTACAAGTACAGCCCTACGTTTGCGCTGTTTATGGGCGTATTTGCGGTGCTGCCCGACTGGCTGGGGCTGCTGGGCTGGAACCTGCTCAACGGCGTGGTGCTCTACACGGCCGGCCGGCGCCTGTTTCCGGATACCAACCGTAGCATGCTGTTTCTGCTGTTGGTGCTGATTGATGCCATGACAGCCTTCCATAACAGCCAGGCCAACTGCCTGCTGGTCGGCCTCATGCTGTGGGTGTATATCAACCTCGAAAACCAGAAAACGGCTTGGGCGGCACTGTGCCTGATGCTGGCACTGTTCATCAAAATCTACGGCATCGGTATCGGGCTGCTGTTTCTGTTCTACCCCACGCAGCTGGTGCGGGGCGTGCTGTGGTCGGCGCTGTTTGGGCTGGCGCTGGCGTTTTCGCCGCTGCTAGTTACCTCGTGGGCCGACTTTCTGATGATTTACCAGGGCTGGTTCGACATCGTGCGGGCCTCGGCTACGGCGGTGCAGCTCTCGTTGATGGGGCTGCTCGATGCGTGGTTCAACCTGAACGTGCCCAAAGGCCCGGTGCAGGCGGCCGGGCTGCTGCTGCTGCTGCTGCCGCTGGTGCACTGGCGTTTCTGGCGCCACCCCGACTACCGCCGCCTCTACGTGTCGGCCATCCTGATTTTCGTGGTGGTGTTCAACCAGATGGCCGAGTCGCCGACGTTCATCATTCCGGTGGCGGGCTTCGTGCTCTGGTGGATGTACTACCGCCGCAGCACGCCGCTGGCGCTGCCGCTGTTCGTGCTGGTGGCGTTGCTTACCACGCTCTCGGCCACCGACCTGCTTCCTTCCTCGGTGCGCGAAAGTGTCTTCGACCCCTACAAGCTGAAAGTGCTGCCCATGATTCTGGCCTGGGCCCTCATCCAGATCCAGCTGCTCTTTTTCCCCCAGTGGCGTGAGCGGCTGGAGGGCGTAGCTGGCGGGTTGATGGAGTAGTGGAATGGCGGATTGAGGAAGTTAGGCGAGAAGCTGTCATCCAAAGCTCGCGCAGAACCTTGCCCGGTTGCGTACATAGTCCCGTACGACGATTGACAACCGTTACAGCCAGGCACTGTTCTGCGTAAACGGTTTCCGCTACTACCCCACCATCCCGCCCATCCGCCACCCCACCATATGGCCTACTACCGCCCGCCCGGCCCACCCGCCGATCCGCTTATCGTCAGGGAGCTGACGCAGCTGCAGGACACGATGCGCGCCGAAGTGCGCCAGGAACCGCTGCAGTGCGAGCCCGCCTTCATTGCCGGCTGCGACTCATCGTTTCCCACGACCGACACCATCCTGTCGGTGTTTGTGGTGCTACAATTTCCGTCGCTGGAGCTGGTGGAAAAGGTGTATCACACCAGCGCCGTCACGCTGCCCTACATTCCGGGGCTGCTGTCGTTTCGGGAGGCGCCCAACGTGCTGCTGGCCTACGAAAAGCTGCGCCAGAAGCCCGACATCATCATGGTGGATGGGCACGGCATTGCGCACCCGCGCCGCATGGGCATTGCGGCCCACATCGGCGTCATGCTGGATGTGCCCACGTTCGGGGTGGCCAAGCAGAAGCTGACCGGCTCGTTCCAGGAGCCGGCCCCCACCCGCGGCAGCCTCAGCCCGCTCACCGACCGGAGCGGCGAGCTGCTGGGCGAAGTTGTCCGCAGCAAAGACAAGGTGCTGCCGCTGTTCGTGAGCCCCGGCCACCGCTGCGACCAGGCCACCGCCACCCGCCTCACGCTGGCCTGCCTGCGCGGCTACAAGCTCCCTGAACCCACCCGCCTGGCGGATCATTGGGCCGAGGAGTTCAAGAAGGAGTTGCGGTAGAGGCTGGTAGCAATAGAACGTCATGCTGAGCTTGTCGAAGCATCTCGCGTGCTGATGTTACAATGGTAATCCTGTGTCAGCACGCGAGATGCTTCGACAAGCTCAGCATGACATCTACCTCCAAAACCTCAGCACGCGAGATGCTTCGGCTGCGCCTCTGCATGACAGCCGGATAGTTCATCGTTCAACCAACCACCTCCCGCCACCTGTCAGCCAGTTCCGGCAACGAGCCAACCGGGCCGGGCGGCAAGCCCAGCATCCTAGCCACGGCTTCGTACACCACCTGCGGACCGGCGGCCTCGTTCACAATCCCGCCGTAGCCACCCGCCTGCGTGGATTTCGAGAGCTTCTCCCCATCGGGCGCGAGCAGCAAGCCATGGTGATGGAACCGGATGCGGGTGGCGTTGAACGGCGCGGTTTCGGGCAGCTGCAGGGCCAGCCAGAGCTGGGCGGCGGTGCTTGCCTGCAGGTCGAGGCCGCGCACTAGCAGGTTGGTGCCCAGCCGCAGATCATCCACCACCGACGCCACCTGATAGGCGGCGACGCCGTCTTTTTTGCGCACCACAAAATCGGGCATCAGGGAGCCCAGCGGCACCGTGGTGGAGCCCTGGGCGGCATCCGGGAAGCTGATTTCCGTTTCGGGCGGTACCTGGGCGCGCCAGGCGGCTTCGGGCGTGTGCAGCGGCACGGTAGCGGCGGGCGTGGCCCCGGTGCGGGAGCGGGTACTGGCCTGCAGCAGGCCGGGCACCTGCGCCAGCTGCTGCAGCACCGCCTCGTAGGCGGGCAGCTGGTGGCGCTGCGAGTAGTGCTGCTCGAAGTCGGCGGGGCCGGTGGGGCCTGCGTCGTAGTCGACACCCAGCCACTCGATTGTCTGGAAGATGTTGTCGAGGTAGACGGGGCGGAACCGGGCGCGGTCCAGGTCGTCGATGCGCAGGTGCAGCGTGCCGCCGGCCTGGCGCGTGAGCAGCCAGGTGAGGGTGAAGTTGACGGCGTTGCCGAGGTGCAGGAAGCCGCTGGGCGTGGGCGCCAGGCGAGACACTATCGGTTCTGAAGGCAGCATAGGTATATTGCAGGGCCGGCAAATTACGGTGCTGTATGCAACTGCGCGGTGTTCATTCCCTTCTTGCTATCCTATGCTATCATTTCTACCCTCCCGCCCGCTTTCCTTGCGCCTGCTGGCCGCCGGCCTGCTGAGCGCCACCCTGGCCGGCTGCGGCTGCGGCACCGTCGACTGCGACACCTGCGACCCATTTGCCGACGAGCTGGTGCTGTTTCGCCTCGATGCCGACACGCTGCGCAACGGCTTCCGGCAGGCCGAGGTGGCCTCGGCCTACGTGGTGCGCTACGCTAACCCCGATTTCACCCAGCCCCGCGACACCATCCGGCAGAAGTTCCAGAACATCTACCAAGGCTTCGGCTACTCCAACCGCGACGTGGTACTGAACCTGCTGTTTGCGGGCAAAATCAGCACGGCGGCGCAGTTCTTGGGCTCCAGCTACCGCATCGTGGTGCCGCTGGCCAACCGCGAGTTCGACATCAGCAACCTGGAAATCAGCACCGAGGAAGGCACTGGCTGCTGCCCCTGCTCCTATAATACCCGCCGCCGCTACTTCCTCAACAGCCGCCCCATCACCGCCGACGGCACTTCCTACACGGGCACAGTGCTGAGCCGGTAGCGCCGCTCCGGTAACACCAGTCCGACGGCGGCAGCCGTCCGACCGGTTGCCGGTAGCGCCACCTCCACGACACCGCAGAAACAACGTCAGCACGCGGCAACCGGTCGGACGGCTGCCGCCGTCGGACCGGCAGGTGGTTTCTGGTAGCGCGGCTTATTGAAAAGTTTAAATCGCCTTTACTTCCTCTTACCTATGCTATTACGCTTCATAACTGCCGGTCTGCTGACCGCTGCACTGGCCGGCTGCTGCGGCACTAAAAACTGCGACTCATGTATTGCGGAAGGCCTTGGTTTGCGTTTCGACGCAGACAGCCTAAATGGCGGATTCCGGTGGGCGGAGGTACGCTCGGCGTATGTAGTGCGCTATACGCTCAACAACTATCAGCAGCCTCTCGACACTGTACGCCGCCAGCGCGATTCTTCTTTTAATTTTTATTCGCGTGATTTTGACCTGCCCTTAAATGGGCTGTTTGCACCTCGGCCCGGCAACAGCCTGCGCTTCAATCAATACAGCTACCGAGTGCTGGTTCCGGCGGCGCAGCGCCAGTACGATGTCACGAATATCGAACTGGCTTTTGAGGAAGGCAAAGGCTGCTGTGCCTGCTCCCAGCTTACGCGCCGCCGCTTCCAGCTCAACTCTGTGCCAGTAACTGCCGACCCGCCCGACACCCAAGGGCTGGTGCTGAGCCGGTAGCGCCGCATTAAACCCGGCCGCCGTTTCGCCGTCCATCTGGCAACCGCTATACTTGTAGTTGCCCTATGAAACACGTTCTACGCTTCCTGCTGATTCTGTTGCTGCTGCCGGTGCTGCCGGGCCGGGCGCAGCAAACTCCCCTGTACTTTCCGCCCGCCAGCGGAAACTGGGCCACCATCACGCCCCAGAGCCTGGGCTGGTGCCAGCCCCAGCTCGATTCGCTGGTGGCGTTTCTGGGCCGCAAGGGTACCAAGTCGTTTGTGGTTCTGAAAGACGGGCGGCTGGTGGTGGAGCGCTACTACGGCACATTCACCCAGGATTCCGTCTGGTACTGGGCGTCGGCGGGCAAGTCGCTGACGGCGACGCTGGTGGGCGTGGCCCAGCAGGAGGGCCTGCTGCAGCTCCAGGACAGCACCTCCCGCTACCTCGGCCGCAGCTGGACGTCGGCGCCGGCCGCCAAGCAGGCACTCATCACGGTGCGTCATCAGCTCACGATGAGCACCGGCCTCAACGACGCCCCGCCCCCGCCCTGCGACAACGAAAGCACCAGCCCCGGCTGCCTGCTCTACCGCGCCGACGCCGGCACGCGCTGGGCCTACCACACCGGCCCCTACCGGTTGCTGCAGGACGTGGTGGCCCAGGCCAGCGGCCTCACCATCAATCAGTACACCAACCAGAAGCTGGCTAGCCGCATCGGCATGAGCGGGCTATGGGTGAACGACGTGTACTACAGCCGGGCCCGCGATATGGCCCGCTTCGGGCTGCTCACGCTGGCCCGCGGCACCTGGAACGGCACCGCCATTCTGCGCGACACCGCCTATTTCCGCCGCATGACCACGCCTTCGCAGAGCTTGAACCGCAGCTACGGCTACCTCTGGTGGCTGAACGGGCAGCCCTCCTACATGCTGCCGGGCCTGCAGCTCGTTTTCAACGGCCCGCTCATCCCCACGGCCCCCGCCGACCTGATTGCGGCGCTCGGCAAAAACGACCAGAAAATCTACGTGGTGCCCAGCCTGGGGCTGGTGGTGGTGCGCCAGGGCAAGTCGGCCGGCGACTCGCGGCTGGCGGTGTCGTCGTTTGATACCGAGCTGTGGCGCTACCTGACAGCCACCATGCAATGCCGGCCGCTGGCGGCCAGTTCCGCCGTAGCCGCCACCCTCCCGCTCTACCCCAACCCCGCCGCCACCACCCTCACGCTGGGTCCCCCGGCCAGCAGCCGCACCGTGCGCCTGCTCGATAGCCGCGGCCAGGTGGCCCGGCAATGGCCCGCCCCCGCTGCCACCGCCGAAACGGAAGTATCGGTGGCCGGCGTGGCTCCGGGGCTGTACCTGGTGCAATGGCTGGACGGCCAGGGCCGCGTGCTGGCCTCACGCAAGCTGCAGAAGCAGTAGGCGGCAGTAGCCCGGAGTTTAAGTCCTGGGCTACGGAGTGATTTCCATTGCAGCAGCCGAACCACCTTTTCAAGCAGCCGCGTAGCGGCGGCAGGGATGTAGCAGAAAGTACGGCAGATAGCAAAAGCCACGTAGCGGCAGCAGGTTCTATTGGTGAACCTGCCGCCGCTATGCGGCTATTCCAAGGCTCACGGCCACCGTCGTGTTTATGCGCTAGCCGACTTCGCCTGGCACCCCCTCTCCTTTTCGGAGAGGGGGCCGGGGGGTGAGGCGCCCCGAGCGCGCCGTTTGTGCGACAACCGCCTCTCCCCTTCCAAACAGAATATCGGAAATGAAGTAAACTTTTAGGAAGCAATTGATGTATGTACATATATTGCATCACCAACCGCACTCTGCGGCTTCCTTCAGACCCGTTTCAACTTCCCGATTATGCAAACGCTCCTGCACACTGCCGGCTCCCGCGGCCACGCCAGCCACGGCTGGCTCAACTCCTACCACACGTTCAGCTTTGCCGGCTACCAGAACCCGGAGCGGATGCACTTTGGCGTGCTGCGCGTGCTCAACGATGACACCGTGGCCGCCGGCATGGGCTTTGGCGCCCACCCGCACGACAACATGGAAATCATCAGCATTCCGCTGGCCGGCACGCTGGAGCACAAGGATAACGCCGGCAACCACGGCATCATCCAGAGCGGCGACGTGCAAGTGATGAGCGCCGGCACGGGCATCGCGCACAGCGAGAAAAACCACAGCCGCACCGAGGAAGTGAAGTTTCTGCAGATCTGGGTGTTTCCGAACAAGCGCGGCGTGCAACCCCGCTACGACCAGTTGAGCTTTCGGGCCGCCGACCGCCACAACCAGTTTCAACAGGTCCTCTCGCCCAACCCCGATGATGCCGGCGTCTGGATTCATCAGGATGCCTGGTTCCATCTGGCCGATTTCGACGCCGGTTTCAGCGCCGACTATCAGGTGAAGCGTTCCGGCAACGGCGTCTACGTATTCGTGCTGGAAGGCGACGCCACCATCAACGGCCAGGCCCTGCACGCCCGCGACGGTTTCGGCATCTGGGACACCACGTCCTTCACGGTGCAGGCTGACAGCAACACCCGCCTGCTGCTGATGGACGTACCCATGAGCCTGTAAGTCGCAGATGATGCAGATGAAAAGGATGTCGCGGATCGATGCTCCCTGCACCATCCGCAATATCCTTTTCATCTGCTACTCATCATTTGCAACATCCTTTTCATCTGCACCATCTGCGATACTATGCGTTACGCCCCCACCACCTACCCTGTCCACGAGCTGATTCGGAAGCGCTGGAGCCCGCGCTCCTTCACCAGCCAGCCCGTAGCGCCCGACGCCCTGAACCAGGTGTTTGAGGCCGCCGCCTGGGCTGCCAGCGCCATGAACGAGCAGCCCTGGCGCTATATCTACGCCCACAAATCCGACCAGGAAACGTTTCAGAAGCTGGTAGACTGCCTGCTGCCCGGCAACCAACCCTGGGCCAAAAACGCCCCAGTGCTTATCCTGTCCCTGGTGAAAACGCACTACGACAACGGCAACCCCAACGGCGCCGCCCTCCACGACCTGGGCATGGCCAATGCCAACCTGATCCTGGAAGCCACGGCCCTGGATCTGCACGGCCACTTCATGGCAGGCTTCGATGCGAATAAGGCCCGCGAAGCCTTCCGGATTCCGGAGTCGTTGCAGCCAGTGGCCATGCTGGCGCTAGGCTACGTCGGTGAGGCCGACCAGCTGGAGGAGCCGTTCCTGAGCCGCGAGAAAGCGCCCCGCCAGCGCAAGCCCGTAAGCGAAATTGCCTTCCATAGTCAACTACCAGCCTAGTATTATGCCACACATTCTCATTTCCGCCGCCGACCGCGGCCTGAAAGATATCGGCTGGCTGCAGAGCAACTTCTCACTCAGCTTCGGGCCTTACGCCAACCCGGCCCGCAGCGGCTTCGGGTTGCTGCGCGTCTTCAACGACGACTTTGTGCAGCCGGGCGGCGGCTTCGGGCTGCATGCCCACGCCAACATGGAAATCATTTCGGTGATGCTGGCCGGGCGCATGAATCACAAGGATTCGCTGGGCTACTCCGAGGAGGTTTCCACCGACTGGGTGCAGATCATGAGCGCCGGCACCGGCCTGCGCCACGAGGAACACAACATCGGCGACGACGAGGTGAACTTCCTGCAGATCTGGATTGAGCCCAAGCTGCAGAACGTGACGCCCCGCTACCAGCGCCGCCACTTCCCGGCCGAGAAGCGCCGCAACCGCCTCACCACCATCGTCAGCAACGAGGAAGGCACGGCCCACTGCTGGATCAACCAGAACGCGAAACTCTCGCTGGGCTTCTTCGACGCCGGCCAGACTGTGGACTACGCGCTGAACCCGCTTAACAAGGGCGTATTCATCTTTCTGCTCGAAGGCCAGTTGACCGTGAACGGCCAGGCCGTGGCGCCGCGCGAAAGCCTGGGCTTGTGGGAAACCGCCGACGTGCACATCGTTTGCGAAGCGGAAAGCAAGTTTATTGTCATCGAAGCGCCTATCAATCACTAGGCGCTTATTGGCGGCGTAGGCCGTTTCCATACTCACCGGCCCGGCAGCGTTGCAGTTGTCGGGCCGGTGGCGTTTGGGGCTACCGGCTTGGTCGTCAGCAGGCTTGCAGAGGGGGCGGATGAAGCTCTGATGGCGTTTTTGGAGCGGCGTGCCGGCCGGAACTCGCTATTAACAGCAGCCCGTGCCCTCACAACCAACAGATTATGATACGCCTATGCTATTCAGCCGGGATTAAATACCGACTTTTGCCGACGAATCCGTTGGTCTGCGTCTGCTTACTCATATGAAACAAACTCTTCTCTTTGTTGCGCTGGCGCTGGCCAGCCTGGCCGCACGGGCGCAGGATCTGCCCTACCAGCTGCCGCCCAAAGCCATTGCCACCCTGGCCGAAACGCCGCCCACGCCGCGCGTGAGCATCTCGCCCGATGGCCAGTGGATGCTGCAGCTCGACGTGCAGGATATGCCCACCATCGCCGACCTCTCGCAGCCGGAGCTGCGCCTGGCGGGCTTGCGCATCAACCCGCGCACCAACGGGCCCAGCCGCGTGACGTACGCCACCATGCTGCGCCTCAAGCGCCTGCCCGACGGCAAGGAGCTGCTGATTCAGGGCTTGCCGGCCAATGCCCGCATCAGCGAAGTCACCTGGTCGCCGGACAACACCAAAATTGCCTTCACCCACACCACCAACAACCACATAGAACTGTGGCTGGCCGACGTGGCCTCGGCCTCGGCCCGGCTGGTGCCGAACATCTTTTTGAACGGCGTATTTGGGTCCAGCTACGAGTGGGTGTCTGACAGCAAGGCTGTGATTGCGCGCGCCATTGTGGGCGGCCGCGGCGAGGTGCCGTCGGCCACGGTGGCGCCCACCGGCCCCACCATCCAGGAAAACAGCGGCCGCACCGCTGCCGCCCGCACCTACCAGGATCTGCTGAAAAACCCCGCCGACGAGCGGCAGTTCCAGTACTTCGCCTTGTCGCAGGCCGTGCGCGTGACTACCGATGGGCGCATGCAGCCGCTCGGTGAGCCGGGCATCATTCAGCAGGCTTCGCCCTCGCCGAATGGCCGCTACGTGCTGGTGAAGACGCGCCACCGGCCGTTTTCCTACACCCTGCCCGTGAGCAGCTTCCCGGTGCGGGTGGACATTCTGAGCATCGACGGGCCCGTAGTGAAGGCGCTGGAAGATCTGCCGCTGGCCGATAACGTGCCTACCAGCTTCGACGCGGCCCCTACCGGCCCGCGGGCCCACGGCTGGCGCGAAGACGCCCCGGCCACCGTGTTCTGGGTGGAAGCCCAGGACGGCGGCGACCCTAAAACGGCCGCCCCCATCCGCGACAAAGTGTTTGCGCTGGCCGCCCCGTTTGAGGGCGCGCCGCTGGAGCTGGCCGCGCTGCCCATGCGCTACGCCGGCATCTACTGGGGCACCGACAAGCTGGCGCTGGTGCAGGGCTACCGCTGGGCCGACCGCCACGAAACCACCTGGACGCTGGACCTGGCCACCAAAACCTCGCTCACGGTCCTGTTCGACCGCTCGTCGCAGGACACCTACACCGACCCCGGCACGCCGTACCTGAAGCGCAACGCCCTGGGCCGCCAGGTGCTGGCCACCGACCCCACCAGCAGCACCATCTATTTGTTCAGCAACGGCGCCTCGCCGGAAGGCGACCGGCCGTTTGTGGACGAGATGAACGTGCGTACCAAGAAGATTCTGCGCTGGTGGCGCTCCGAAGCCCCATTCTACGAGCAGCCCATTGCCATCCTCGACGAGAGCAAGCGCCAGCTCGTTACGCGCCGCGAGTCGGTGACGGACGCGCCCAACTACTTCCTGCGCGACGCCCGCAGCAACCGCCTCACGCCGCTTACCAAGTTTGCCAACCCCTACGCCAGCCTCGGCGGCCTGAAAAAGCAGGTGCTCAAGTACAAGCGCGCCGATGGCGTCGACCTGACCGCCAACCTCTACCTGCCGCCCACCTACAAAAAGGAAGATGGCCCGCTGCCCACGCTGCTGGAAGCCTACCCCGTGGAGTTTAAGGATAAGAAAGACGCCAGCCAGGTGAAAGGCTCGCCCTACACCTTCACGCGCCTCTCGTGGGGCTCGCCGGTGTTCTGGGTGACGCAGGGCTACGCCGTGCTGCAGGGCACCAGCATACCGATTGTGGGTGAAGGCACTAAGGAGCCCAACGACACCTACACCGAGCAGCTGGTGGCCTCGGCCAAAGCCGCCATCGACGAAGGCCAGCGCCTGGGCGTGGTCGACCCCAAGCGCGTGGCCGTGATGGGCCACAGCTACGGCGCCTTCATGACGGCCAACCTGCTGGCCCACTCCAACCTGTTCCGGGCTGGCATTGCGCGCAGCGGCGCCTACAACCGCACGCTCACGCCGTTCGGCTTCCAGGGCGAAGAGCGCACCTACTGGCAGGCCCCGGAGGTGTACAATGCCATGTCGCCGTTCAACTACGCCAACAAGATCAAGACGCCCATTCTGCTGATTCATGGCGAGGCCGACAACAACTCCGGCACTTTCCCCATCCAGAGTGAGCGGTTCTACAACGCCCTGAAAGGCCACGGCGCCACCGTGCGCTACGTAGTGCTGCCCGCCGAAAGCCACGGCTACGCCGCCCGCGAGTCCATCATGCACATGCTCTGGGAGATGAACTCCTGGCTGAACAAGTACGTGAAGACGCCCGCCACCGTAGGCTCGGCGCCGGTACCGGCCGGCGCGCAGGCGCCCGGCAACTAGCCAGCTCCGCCAACGCATTTTCCAACACCCCGGGCCATCTGGCTCGGGGTGTTTTTTTGCTACCGGCTGGCCGTCATACTCCTGATGTGCAATATTATGGCCTGCTTACAACCCAATTATTCCACCGGCCGTTTCAGGGGCATAGTTCAGTTTCCCAACTGCTAAATTCCACTGACATGAAGACCATCAAACTATATGCGGCCATGCTGTCGGCCGTTCTGCTGCTGGGCAGCACAGTTTCCGCTTCCGACGCCGCTGCCCAGTCTGGCATGAGCCGGAAAGGCAAAGGCGCCATCATCGGGGGCGGCACGGGTGCCGCGGCCGGCGCCGTCATTGCCGGTAAAGGCGACCGGGGCAAAGGTGCCATCATTGGCGGCGCAGCTGGTGCCGTAGGCGGGGCCATCATCGGCCGCAAGCGCGACAAGAAAAAGGATCCGGTCCGCTACCGGCAGTACTCCAAGAAAGACTAGTTTCCTGACATTCGACGTCAGCAAAAAGGCCCCGCACCAATTGGTACGGGGCCTTTTTAGTAATCAGACAGGAATATTGAGCACTCAGCCTATCGGTATAGGTCCACTTGCTTAGGGAAGCCAAGCTGGCACCTTGACTGGCGCTGTCAGCAGCCGCAGGACGCCACGGCGGCGTCGGTGCCGGCGGGCGCGGCGGCCGTGGGGCCGCACGGGAACAGGCCGAAGTGCTGCTCCTTGCTGCCCAGCACGCGGAAGTGCGCGCCGTAGCGGGTCTGGCCCACCATGTCGGCGGTGTTGCCGCACACCAGCATGGGGCGGCCGGTTTCAAAGCGGTGGTGGTCGTCGAGGACGAAGGCGTGCGGGTGGCCGGGGATGGTACCGAGGTAGGTGGCCACCTGGCCGTAGTCTTCGCACCGGTCTTCAAGAGCTAGCTTGAAGGCCCGCACCGTGAGCGAGTAGAAGCCGATGTTGCCCACTTTGGCCTCAATTTCGGGGTTGCCGATGGTGAGGCGGCGGCTGGCCGTGAGGCGGTAGTCATCGACGCCCAGCTTTTGCAGCAGGCGCCGGAAATCGTCGATGTAGAGCGCGCCGCTCAGGCACTCGCCGTACAGCACGGGGTCCTGGCGCAGCACTTCGGGCACGCGGCGGTCCGAGAATACGTCGGCAATGTGCAGCTCGCCGCCGGGCTTCAGCACCCGGAAAATCTCGCGGTAGGTGGCTTCCTTGTCGGTGCTGAGGTTGAGCACGCAGTTGCTGACCACCACGTCCACGCTGTTATCGGGCAGGCCGGCCGAGTACAAGTCTTCGATGTAGCCGTGGCGGAACTCCACGTTGGGCCGCGAGTAGCCAAAGCGCGCCGTGTGGGTGTCGATGTGGCGGCGGGCCACGTCCAGCTGCTCCTCGGTCATGTCCACCCCGATTACGTGGCCCTCCTGCCCCACCAGCTTGGACAGCAGATAGGCGTCGCGGCCGCTGCCGCTGCCCAGGTCAAGCACGGTGCAGCCTTCCACCAGCGGCGGCAAGGCCACGCCGCAGCCGTAGTATTTTTCCAGCACTTCCGATTCCAGTTGGGCCAGAATCCGTTTGTGCTCGTCGGGTATATCGTCGGTGCAGCAGGCATTGGTTTGCAGGTCGTCCTGCGTGCGCAGCTGCTGACCGTAGTAGTCCTGAACCTGGTTGTGCGTGAGGTCTTGCATGTAAAGCTAGCGTGATACGTGTGAGAGGATTCTGACCTACGAAGCTATCAGGTTTTTCAGATTGATCGGCCGGCGCGTCCCGGCCGGTGTCCGGTACAATGCGGGCATTTGCAAGCTCAACTGCAACCCGCAGAGAGGATTTCAAGAACAAGCACGCTATGCAACTCTTCGTGTACGCAACGCTCAACGACCCGGCCCGGCAGCTACTGCTCCAGCAGCTGCCCGCCGGCATCCACCCCACCTTCCGGCAGGACCTACCGGAAAGCCAGCAGCAGGCGGCTTTTCAACAGGCCGAAGTCGTATTTGGCAATCCGCCGCCGGAGTGGTTTGCGGCCGGGGCGCCGGCCACGCTGCAGTTCTGGCAGATTGACTCAGCCGGTATCGACCGGTATCAGGAGCTACGAGTGGAGTTTCTGGTGGCCAACGTGGGCGACTATTTCGCGTGGCCCTGCGCCGAAACCATCGTGGCGGGCATTCTGGGCTGGTACCGCGCCATTCCGGAGCTGGCCGTGCTGCAGAGCCGGCGGCAGTGGGTGGGCGGCCCCATCCGGGGCCGCGTGGGCCTGCTGCGCGACAAGCGGGTGGTGATTCTGGGCAGTGGCGCCATCGGGCAGGCCGTGGCCGAGCAGCTGGCGGGGTTCCGCTGCCACGTACAGTTGCTGGCCCGCACCGACGCCCGGGCTCAGCTCCACTCCCGCGAAGACCTGCTGGCCGCACTACCCGAAACCGACCTGGTAATCAACTGCCTGCCCGGCAGCGCCGACCAGTTTTTCTCGACCGAGATGATGCAGGCCCTGCCCGCCCACGCCCTCTACGCCAGCGTCGGGCGCGGCAACACCACCGACGAAGCCGCACTGCTGGCCGCCCTGCAAGCCGGCCGCCTGGCTGGCGCCGTCCTCGACGTGACGGCCCAGGAGCCGCTGCCTGCCGATAATCCGCTGTGGAGCCTGCCCAATGTGCTGCTCACCCAGCACAGCGGCGGCGGCCAGCCCCGCGAAGACGAAGGCAAAGTGGAAATCCTGCTCGACAACCTGCACCGCCTGCGCCACCAGCAGCCGCTGCAAAACCTGGTGCAGTTGGCCCGCGGGTATTGAGAAGCGCTAGTTGAACGTCATGCTGAGTTTGCCGAAGCCTCTCTACCGCTTCGTTGAATTATCGTTGCAGTAGAGAGGCTTCGGTAAACTCAGCATGACGTTCTGAGTAAAATCCCTGCGCCGCCAAAGAAGCAAGGCCGCCTACTCCTTCACCAGCTTGCGCACCACCGGCTGCCCGGCTACTTCGGCCTGCACCCAGTAGATGCCGGGCGCCCAGCCAGATGTAGACAGCTGCAGGCTGCCGTCGGAAGTGCGGCGCGAGGTGGCCGGCACCACGCGGCCCAGCGCATCCGTTACGCGCAGCCGGGTTAGCGGCTGGCCGGCTTCGGCGCGCAGCGTAACCAGCTCCTGCGCCGGGTTGGGAGCCAGCTGCAACAACCGGCCGGAGGTTTCGGGTTTGGTGGAAGCCACCAGCCCGGTCAGGCGGTAGGGCCGCAGGAACCGCCAGATTTCCCGGCTGGCGTTGATGTCGCGGTTGGTGACGCCGATGTTCACCGGCGCGCCCGGCCAGGTGTGGCCGCCCCCGATGACGCGGTAGTGTTCCACCACGCTGCCGTTGCGGCCGCCCGTGTATAGCTGCCGCTCCACGGTGCTGCCGTCGGCGGTGTTGATGTCGGGAACCTGGGTGATGATGGGCGTGGGGTTGCAGCCGTTGCGCTGCACCCAGCTGGCCAGCAGCGTCGGGATGGGCAAGAACAGAATGTTGCCGTTGTAGGGCACGGTGCCGTCGGCGGTGCCGTGGATTTCGAGGATGGGCACCGCCCGCCCCGGCATGCACACCGCCTGCCGGCTGGCCACCATGCTGCCCGTAACCGACGCAATGGCGGCAATGCGGCCGCTCAGCTGGCAGGCCAGCTCGTAGCTCATGAAGCCGCCGTTGCTCATGCCGGTGCTGTACACGCGGTTGGCGTCAATGCGGTAACGGGCGCTGAGCGTGTCAATTAGGGCGGCTAGAAACGCTACGTCGTTGGGGCCGCCGCTGCCGGGGGGCGTAAACGTGTTCCAGTAGCGGCTGCCGGTACCGTCGAGGGTACCGTTGGGGTGCACTACCAGGAAATTGGCCGTGTCGGCAATGGCCCGGAAGTCGCCGTACTGCTCCTGCTCTAGGTTGTTGGAGCCGTAGCCGTGCAGGTTGAGCAGCAGCGGCACCGCCTGGTTTCCGGTATAGGCCCGCGGCACGTAGAGGCGGTAGTCGCGCACGGCGCCCCCGAAACGGATGGTGCCCGTGATGGTGGACTGGGCCCGCAGGCCGGACGCGGCCAGCAGCAGGCCGCAGCAGAGTAGAAATCGAAGGCGCATAGGAAAGAGGCTTAAAACGACGTGTAAAAGAAATGAAGCCAGCCGGAAAGCCCCGACGGGCTTATCCGGAAGCAGCTGAGCTATGGCCGGCGGCCCGCGTTGCGGCTAGGCGGCCGGCAGCGCCAGGTCGTCGTAGGAAATGCCGATTACTTCCACTTCTTCCTGCTGGCCGCCCAACTGCAGCGTTACGAGCTGGCCCAGCTGCGCGCCCTGCACCGCCCGGGCAATGGGCGCTACAAAGGCCAGCCGGCCTTCGGCCACGTCGGCTTCGTCTACGCCGACAATGGTGAAGCGCCGCTCGGTGCCGGGCCGGCCGCCGCTGCGGGTGCGCAGCGTTACGGTGGCGCCAAACCGCACTTCCTGGGGCGGCTGGGCCCGCGGGTCTATCAGCCGGGCACTGCCGAGCCGGGCGTTGAGGGCCGTGAGCTGGGCGTTGTAGAGGGACAGCAGGCGGGTACGGTCGGCGTCGTTTTCGCGGTTGGCTTCGGCGCGGGTGCGGGCCGCGTCCAGCGTGGTCAGCTCGGCCCGCAGCAAAGCCAGCCCGCGGGGCGTGACGTAGTTGGCCATGCCGGGCGGCAGGGGGGCACGGGGCGGCACGATGGGCGCCTCCAGCGAATCGTCTTCTTTGGTGAATGCACGGCTCATACCCTTCCTAACGCAGGCCTGCGCCGCAGGTTGGGCCGCTATGCCGTTGGGCACGTTCGGGCACACAGCGCCCCACCCACATCCGGTTGCAGATGTAGCCGATGGCACCCGTGGGCGGGCCGCCTCAGCCTATTGGCCAGGAATGACACCTACTAAATGCAGCACCCAGCCCAGCAGGTAAAAGCCCACTATGGGAAAAATGTAGGCCCACCAGGGCAGATGGGTAAGCCGGGTAAGCAGGCTTCTCTCTCTCGTCAGCATGGCAGCAAACCAGCGCTAATGCGCTGGTGGTTAGAAGTTACCGAAAATTCACCACACATTCAACCCCAACCGGTTAGGTACCTGCGCTTCTGACCAGCCCAGCCCCTCAACAACCTGACGACGCTCTGGCCGGTACAACTACCACACCCCTTCTCTGCCTGCTGCCATGGACACTGCCCCTACCTTCTCCGCTGACACCGAAACCGCCCTGTGGCAGCAAGTAGCCGCCGACATGGCCCGCACCCCCGACCTGCTGGAATACACGGCCACGCTGCACCAGAACGGCTACCAGGTGCAGCTGGAGCTGAATATCGACCTAGGTGGCGGCTTTGAGAGCGGCTACGAAACCACCACGTTTCGGGCCGTGGTGCCGGGCCAGACGGCGCTGCACTTCGCGCTGCACGAGCAGGACTGGGTGCACGAGCTGGGCAAGCTGCTGGGCTTGCAGGACGTAGAGTTGGGCGACCCGGAGTTGAACGCGGCCTACATCGTCAGCACCAACCACCCCGACCAGCTCCGCGCCCTGCTCCTTTCCGACCCCGTAGTGCGCCAGACGCTGCTGCAGTACCAAGAGCTGCGCCTCGACCTTACCGCCGACCCGGCCGCGCCGCAGGCCGGCACGCTCCTGACCTTCACCAAAGAGCAGGCCCTCACCAATCCCGCCCAGCTGCAGGAAATCTACCACATGCTGCTGGTGCTCCTGCGGCAGCTGGCCCCGAAGCCGCTGGCGGCTGCCGGCGGGCCTGACTCTGGGCGCTAGCGCCTCGTTGCTCTGGTCTGCTTCCCGCATCTTTAGCTTTACTTTTCCTTTACGGCATCTCTGCCCAAGCCGCAGCTACCTTACTCCCATGGCCCACATCGTCACGCTGACCCTGAACCCGACCGTTGATAAGAGCACCACCGCCGACCACATCATCCCCGACCAGAAGCTGCGCTGCGCCGCGCCCAAGTTCGAGCCCGGTGGCGGCGGCATCAACGTGAGCCGGGCGCTGCGCCGGCTGGGGGCCGACTCGGTGGCGGTGTTTCCGGCCGGCGGGCCCACCGGCCAGCTGCTGCAGGAGCTGCTAGCGCAGGAGCAGGTGCAGCAGCTGGCCGTGGAAACAGCCAGCCGCACCCGCGAAAATTTCATCGTGGTAGATGCTTCCAGTGGCCAGCAGTATCGCTTCGGCATGCCCGGCACCGAGCTGACCGCCACCGAGCAGCAGCAGGTGCTGGCGGCCCTGCGGAACTTGCCCGAGGTCCCCGAGTTCCTGGTCATTAGCGGCAGCTTGCCGCCCGGTGTGGAGCCGGAGTTTCTGGCCGAAATAGCCCGCTGGGCCAAGCAGGCCGGCACCCGCATCATTGCCGATACCTCCGGCCCGGCTTTGCAGCGCATTTTGCAGGAAGGCGTGTACCTGATCAAGCCCAACGTGGGCGAGCTGAGCAAGATGACCGGCGTGGAAGAGCTCGACGACGAAGCCGTAGCCGCCGCCGCCCAGCAGCTGGTGCGCGAGGGCCAGGCCGATATCGTGGTGGTGTCGCTGGGGCCGCAGGGCGCCTGCGTGGTTACCAAGGATGCCGTGGACCACGTGCCGGCTCCCGCCGTGAAAAAGCGCAGCACCGTGGGCGCCGGCGACAGTATGGTGGCGGGCCTGGTATACGGCCTCAGCACCGGCCTGAGCCTGCCCGAAACGGCCCGCCTGGGCGTGGCCTGCGGCTCGGCCGCCACCATGAACCCCGGCACCGAGCTGTTCCGCAAGCCCGACGTGGACCGCCTCTACCAGGGCCTGCTGCAGCGCCTGCCGCAGCGCGTCTAGCCGCTGCACGCCTCGTTCTGCCCTACCTTAGGCCCCATGCCCCTCATCGACAAGATTGCCTGGCTGCACCTGCACGATGGCCGCATCCTCAGCACCCGCAGCCGGGGCAAAAACCGGTACTACCTGCCCGGCGGCAAGCGCGAGCCAGGCGAAACCGACGCCGATACGCTGCTGCGTGAAATCCGGGAGGAGCTGACCGTAACGCTGGATGCGACCAGTCTGCAACCGCGCGGCGTGTTCACGGCCCCCGCCCACGGCCACGCGCCCGAGGTACTGGTGCAGATGACGCTCTACGCCGCCACCTATACCGGCCAGCTACAGCCCGCCACCGAAATCGAGGAAATCGTCTGGCTCACCTACCGCCACCGCCCCCAGGTGTCGGCCGTGGACCAGTTGATTTTCGACTGGCTGCACGAGAACGGGGAGTTGGCGGAGTAGCCCGCCGAGGGTAAGGCCGTGGTTGGCCAACCGATTCATAATTCGCTTCTGCAACGCTATTTACCCCTATCCTGCCAACTATTGGTTCTTACACTTTGAAATACAAAGTTCTTTTGCATACTTCGCAGAGCTTTGTCATTCCATGGTTCCCAAATGCCGCCTGACAACCGTACTACCTAAACCTCTCCTGACCATGATCCTTCGCAAAAGCCTCACCTGGATTACACTTACCACAATGCTCCTGCTCGCCATTCCGCTGGTAGCCATGCAGTTCACCCGCGAAGTCGTCTGGACTCTCTCGGATTTTGTGGTGGCCGGTGCTCTGTTGTTTGGTACGGGCCTCACGTACGTGCTGGTAGCCAGCCAGCGCCGCCCGATGGCCTATAAGTTGGCTGCCGCAATAGCGGCAACAGCTTCCCTGCTGCTGGTGTGGGGCAACCTGGCCGTGGGCTTCATCGGCAGCGAGGACAACCCCGTGAACCTGCTCTACGGCGTGGTGCTGGCCGTGGGCTTCATTGGAGCGGTGGCAGCGAAACTCCAGCCGCAAGGAATGGCCAAGGCCATGTTCGGAGCCGCGCTTACACAGTTCGCCGTGCCGTTCGTGGCGCTGCTCATCAAGCAGCCGGAGTTGACGATGGGCGTGCTGTGGGTGATTGTACTCAACACGGTCTTTGCCGGCCTATGGGTTGCGGCGGGGCTGCTGTTTCGGCGGGCGGCGGGGGCCAGTGAAGAGCAAGGCCGGCCGGTGGCGTAGAAAAGCCTGGTTGAACGTAGCAGAAACGCCCCGGAGCCACGCTGGTTTCGGGGCGTTTCTGTTGGCTACACTGAGCGCAAAACGCCTCGGCACCCTCCCCCCGAAAGCAGCGCCCCTACCAAACAATAGCCGCACTCACTCTCAGCCCGGCCTTACTCCGCCAAAGCGCAGCCCTCCTTGTCCAAAACCCGGTCACAGGTTCTCAAAGCCTGGCCCGAATCGTCCAAAGCGTAGCCCCCATCATCCAAAGTCTGGCCGCACTCGTCCAACGCGTGGGCACACTTCTTCCAAGCCCGGCCCCAACCGTCCAAAGCATAGCCCTAGTCGTCCAAAGCCCGGTCACACTTTTCTACCCACCGCATACCTATAATCTTCCCGAATATTTCTATTCTTGAGCTTTACGCTGAGTATCCCCGCGCCCACACCTATTCTACCCCATCATACCCTCTTACCCCCATACCCTCATACCCTACTACTAATGCTTACCGCCAAACAAGACAACCGGCTCACCGCCGCCCAAAACACCCTGCTCGCCCTCCGGCAAGACCCCACCCCCTATCAGCAGGACAAAGCCCTCCAAAACACCCTCGCCGAGCTCCAGCAGCTCACCGACGACCTCGGCCCCCTGCGCCAGCAAACCCAGCGCGCCAGCAAAGGCAAAACCGCCGCCAAAACCGACCGCCGCGAGCAGCTGGCCACCAGCGCCAGCGAAATAGCCGGCGACCTGTACGCCTACGCCACCGCCCAGCAAGACCCCGGCCTCCAGGCCTCGGCCAACCACAGCTACGGCACCCTCCTCAACCTGCGCGCCAACGCCCTCACCGACGCCGCCCAGCACCTGCTCGACTACGGCGTCAGCCCCGAGCGCCTCGCCGAGCTGCGCGACACCCTCGCCGCCTTCAGCACCAGCAAAAACGACCCGCGCCAGCAAATCAGCGAAGCCAAAGCCGCCCGCCTCGCCATCAAAGACAAGTTCTCCCAATTGGCCACCCTGCTCGAAGACCGCCTCGACCGCAGCCTGCGCAAGTATGCCCGCTCCGCCCCCGAGTTCTACCAGCGCATCCAGGCCGCCCGCCTCATCATTGACCGCCCCGGCAAGCGCACAGGCGACAACGACCAGACGCTGGAGAAGCTGGGGTAACTATCCCTGTCATTCTGAGTGCAACGGAGCGCAACGAAGTGCCTCTTGCGCTTTGTTGTGTCCCAAGTTGCCAAATCCGTAAACTCATTTTTCTATATAACACGATGAACAAGTCAGAATGGGAGAACCGCCTTAACCAATGGCGGCAACCACTTTCAGAAACAGAGGAAAAAAGGTGCGCCAATGCAGAAAGGATGGTAAAGGAGGCATTAAAAGCCGACACGGAATTAGCAAAAAGAAACATAGAAATATTCTTACAAGGTTCTTATAGAAATAATACTAATGTTAGAACAGAAAGTGACATAGACATTTGTGTAAGATTGATGGATGTATTTTTTACGCACTTACCTCCAAATTCATCCAATGAAACATTCGGCCTAACTGATGCAGTAGGCCCCAAATATGCAGATTACAAGCAAGAAGTGATTAATGCATTGGTAGCGAAGTTTGGCGAGAAAAACGTTGAAGTGGGAAAGAAGGCAGTCGTAGTTATAGAAAATTCCTATCGCATTCATGCCGACGTCGTAATATGCTATGAACACAGACGGTATAGAGAAAATGGCGGCTACTATTCAGGTGTTGAATTTCGATCAACATTGGGAGATAAAATAATCAACTTTCCACTGCATCACATAGAAAATGGCACAACAAAGAATGTAGCAACAGGCCATCAATACAAGAGGATCGCCAGAATACTTAAAACACTAAATATAGAAATGGATGGTGTTTCTGGTTATAAAAGGTTGCCATCATTTTTCATTGAGTGTTTGGCATGGAATGTACCAAATGAAACTCTTATAAATCATTCGACCTACTACGACGCAGTTCGGGCATCACTTCAGTTTTTACACGCCAACCTTACTGACGAAAGCAAGTATTCTGAATGGGGAGAAGTAAGTGAACTTCTATATCTATTCAGAGGACATTCTAAGTGGACAGCTCAGGATGGAGTAAAGTTTGCAGAATCAGCTTGGGAATACGCAGAATTCACAAAAAATGATTAAACACGACTTAAGAACATTCGGCTTCGCAATTATTGGCCTAGCCCTTGCGACCTGGTTTGCACTAATATGGTATCATCATGGTTTTAAATTAGGCCAGCTTGATGTTTCAGATTTCGGCCAAATATCTTCTGTCGTATCAATTAATGTATTATTCTGGGGACTATTCATCAAGTATATGTGGAAATGGAAAATATTTAAAGGATGGCTAATACAAGTTCCTGACTTGTCAGGAACTTGGGAAGGTCAACTCATATCAAGTTGGCAAGACGATAATGGAGAGACTCCAGATCCAATAGATGCAAAAGCAACTATTACTCAGTCATTGTTTCATATTAATGTAAAAATTGAGACTAAAGAAATGAAAAGTAATAGTGCTGCATCTTCACTTGACATAGACTTAGAACGAGGATATAAAAACCTATGGTACTCTTACCGAAGCGAGCCTAAAGCCTCTGTTAAAGCCAAGAGTCCTATACATTATGGCTCAGTTATACTTAGAATAAATGAAGATGAATCTATATTGGAAGGCCAGTATTGGACTGATAGAAAGACAATTGGTGATCTAATTTTAACAAAAGTTTCCACCTAATAATTTATTTATATAGGCAAGAACGACGAAAGGATCTAGTGAGAACTAGATCCTTTCGTCGTTCTTGTATCCTATAAACTCTTAAATTACTGTCAAAATAGCACATAAATCATACTATAAACTCTTAAAATTCAGCCAAAAAGTCAGCAAAACCATCCTCGCACCCCGTTTGCTAGCTTCCTCGTAGAACCTTCCACTGCGAAGTCTCACCCTACGACGAAAGCCAACCATGAACTTTAATAACTATACCATCAAGGCGCAGGAGGCCGTACAGAAGGCCACCGAAATTGCCGGCGCCAACCAGCAGCAAGCCATTGAAACCGGCCATCTGCTGAAGGGCCTGTTCCAGAGCGACGAGAACGTGCTGTCGTTTGTGGCCAAGAAGCTGGGGGCCAACCTCAACATTCTCACGCCCCGCCTCGATGCCCTGGTGGCCGCCTACCCCAAGGTGAGCGGCGGCTCGCCCTACCTCGCCAACGAAACCGCCGCCGCTCTGCAGCGCGCCACCGGCTACCTCAAGGAGTTTCAGGACGAATACGTGTCGGTGGAGCACCTGCTGCTGGGGCTGCTCAGTGGTAAGGATGCCGTGGCGACCCTGATGAAGGACGCCGGCTTCAACGAGAAAGACCTGAAAGCGGCCATTCTGGAGCTGCGCGGGGGCCGCAAGGTCACGTCGCAGTCGGCCGAGGACCAGTACCAAAGCCTCAACCGCTACGCCCGCAACCTCAACGAGCAGGTGCGCACCGGCAAGATGGACCCGGTGATTGGCCGCGACGAGGAAATCCGCCGGGTGCTCCAGATTCTGAGCCGGCGCACCAAGAACAACCCCGTGCTGCTAGGCGAGCCGGGCGTGGGCAAAACCGCCATTGTGGAGGGCCTGGCCCAGCGCATCGTGGCCGGCGACGTGCCCGAAAACCTGCGCGACAAGGTGATTATGAGCCTCGACATGGGTCTGCTCATTGCCGGGGCCAAGTACAAGGGCGAGTTTGAGGAGCGCCTCAAGGCCGTCATCAAGGAAGTAACCGACTCGGATGGGCAGATTATCCTGTTCATTGACGAGATGCACACGCTCATCGGGGCCGGCGCGGGCGGCGAGGGCGCCATGGACGCGGCCAACCTGCTGAAGCCGGCTTTGGCCCGCGGCGAGCTGCACGCCATCGGGGCCACCACGCTCAAGGAGTACCAGAAGTACATTGAGAAGGACAAGGCCCTGGAGCGCCGCTTCCAGGCCGTGATGGTAGACGAGCCCACCGTGGAGGACGCCATCAGCATCATGCGCGGCATCAAAGAGAAGTACGAGCTGCACCACGGCGTGCGCATCACCGACGACGCCGTTATTGCCGCCGTAGAGCTTAGTTCGCGCTACATCACCGACCGGTTTCTGCCCGATAAGGCCATCGACCTGATGGACGAGGCCGCCGCCAAGCTGCGCATCGAGCTGAACTCCATGCCCGTAGAGCTGGACGAGGTGCAGCGTCGCATCATGCAGCTGGAAATTGAGCGCGAGGCCATCCGCCGCGAGGAAAACCACGACCGGGAAGCCGTGCTCAACAAGGACATTGCCGACCTCTCGGCCCGCCGCGACGACCTGAAGGCCCAGTGGGAAAACGAGAAATCGGCCCTCACCAGCATCCAGACCGAAAAGGAGAACATTGAGCGCTACAAGCTGGAAGCCGACCAGGCCGAGCGCCAGGGCGACTACGGCCGCGTGGCCGAGCTGCGCTACGGCAAAATTCAGGAAGCCGAAGCCAAGCTGAAGGAGCTGCAGGCCCTGGCCGAAGCCGACAAAGGCAAGGAAGGCGGCTCGATGCTGCAGGAGGTGGTGACCCAGGAGGACATTGCCGACGTGGTGGCCAAATGGACCGGCATTCCGGTGAGCAAGATGCTGCAGTCGGACCGCGAAAAACTGCTGAACCTGGAGGCCGAGCTAGGCAAGCGCGTGGCCGGCCAATCGGAAGCCATTGCGGCCATTTCCGACGCCGTGCGCCGCTCCCGGGCCGGGCTGCAGGACCCCAAACGGCCCATCGGCTCGTTTATTTTCCTGGGCACGACCGGTGTGGGCAAAACCGAGCTGGCCAAGGCCCTGGCCGAGTACCTGTTCAACGATGAAAACGCCATGGTGCGCATCGATATGAGCGAGTTTCAGGAGCGCCACGCCGTGTCGCGCCTGATTGGGGCGCCTCCCGGCTACGTGGGCTACGACGAAGGCGGCCAGCTGACCGAGGCCGTGCGCCGCAAGCCCTACTCGGTGGTGCTGCTCGATGAAATCGAAAAAGCCCACCCCGACGTGTTCAACATCCTGCTGCAGGTGCTCGACGACGGCCGCCTCACCGACAACAAGGGCCGGGTGGCGAACTTCAAGAACACCATCATCATCATGACCTCGAACACGGGGGCCGACATCATTCAGCAGAATTTCAAGGAGCTGAACGAGTACAACCACGACGAAGTGGTGGACCGCACCCGCGAGGAAGTGGTGGACCGCCTCAAGCAGCACATGCGCCCCGAGTTCCTGAACCGCATCGACGAAATCGTGATGTTCCAGCCGCTCAAGCGCAAGGAAATCCGCAAGATCGTGGACATCCAGTTCCGCCAGATTCAGCAGCGCCTGGAAGAGGCCGGCATCCGCCTGGCCGCCTCCGACGAAGTGCTGGACTTCCTCGGTGAGCAGGGCTTCGACCCCACCTTCGGGGCCCGGCCGCTCAAGCGCGTCATCCAGCGCCTGGTGCTCAACGAGCTTTCGAAAGACATTCTCTCGGGCCGCGTGAGCAAGGACGCGGTGGTGGAAGCCGTACTGGAAGACGGCGGCATCCGCTTCAACAACGTGGAGATGCCGGCGGTGGGGTAACCTCCCCCCTGGCCCCTCTCCTCAGGGAGAGGGGAGCCTGACGGTCATAAAAAAGCCCCGCCGGCACTATGCCGGCGGGGCTTTTTGTGTGTTAAGGCTAGGCGTTAAAGTGTTTCTTCTTAAGACGACGTAGGATATTCTTCGGAATAGGCTTGCCTTGTTGATAAGCACTCAGGATGGCTTCTTCCTTTGCTTTGCTAAACCGCGCGTTTTTCGCAATGGCAACGGCCGACAGTACTACACCTAATCCCAGCGTAGTTGGGGCGCCGTCAATTCCTCGGGCAGTAGCCACGGCGCCGTAGCCAAAAAAGTAACCACCTGGCAATGCCAGAATGGTGCTGCCGGTGCGCCGTTTGTCAAATAAGCGTTGTACGGCTTTAGATGAATCTACTGGTTGAGTAGTTTGGGCAAACGATGAAAAAGCGCTGAGTGCTAATAAGCCAGTGAAAGCGCAGGTTCGAAATAAGTATGCAATCATGTAGAAAAGGGTAAATAGGAGAATTAATTCTTTATCGGCGCGGCTTTTTGTTTCGATACTGGAGCGCTCCTGACGCCGCACAAACAGGTTCTTGGTTATGCGAAGTGAAGACCAGAGCTGCCCCAGCGTTAGTTAGTAGCTTCCGCAGCCTGACGCTGCAGTTGCTCACGCTCCATTTGCTGGCGCAAGGCCTCGCGCAGATAGGCGGCTTCCTGAAAATGGCTGGCGTTGAGCTGGCTGCGGTATTTGGCCGGAATGGGCTGGCCGGCCGCGTAGGCTTTGTCCACGGCTACCAAGTGGGCTTTGTTGAACTTGCTGGCGTGGGTGATGAAGCCCACCACCGTACCCGCCAGCAGGGCCACGCCCAGCGGTGGCGAAATGGCTTCGTCGGCCACGGTGGTCTGGCCGTAGCGGTCGGTGGAGGAAATGGGCAGGGCCAGCGTCATGCCCGCAATGAAGGGCAGCGTGTAGAGCCAGCCGGCGTAACGGCGTTTCCGGAACAAGCTCAGCAGCGCCCCGGTGGTGTCGGCCTCGGTGGCTTTGGGGGCGTAGCGGGGCAGGTACCAGCCGTTGAACAGCAGCACCGCGCCGGAGTCGGCAGGGGTGGCGGCGGCAGGCGCGGTAGCAACGGGCGCAACGCCGGATAGTGCGGCGGGTGCTTGCTGGGCATAACCGGCCACACCAGCCAGCAGCAGCAACAGGAGTAGAAAAGCGCGCATAGCGTTACTTGGCCGGCGCGACGGGTACCGGCGTGTACTGAATGATGGGCGTGCTGAAGAAGCGCGGCTTGAGCTTGCGGCGCAGGCTGCGCGGCAGCGGCTGCCCGGCCCCGTAGGCCGTGAGTTGGGCAGCCAGGTTGGTGTTGCCGTAGTGCAGCAGCTTGCCCAAGCCATAGCCCACAAACGGCAGCGTCGCCAGCAGCACCACGCCGGCCGAAGGTGCCTCCTGGGAAACTGTGTAGCCGGGGCCGCTTGCTACTTCGCGGCCGCCGCTGGTAGCCAGCCGCAGCCCGGCCAGCGCGCCGCCCACCATCCAGCTCACGCCGCCCGCCTGGCGCTTGCTGTACAGGCTGATGATGGCCTGAGCGGTGTCGTTGCGCAGGTACTGGTTGCGCAGCTGCTGCTTGAAGGTTTCGGAAGGCAGGTTGATGGGGGCCTGGGCCTTCGCTAGGCAGGGCAGCAGCAGAGCGCTGATGCACAATACTCGAAATAACATAAATGCAGAGGTGATAAAACCGAATCTATGCCGCAATATACCATTCGGCCCGCACTGAAATCCTACTTTGCCTGAGAAACTACTGCCCCACCCTAAACTCCTGCCTCCCTGGCCCCGGCGTTGCACAAGCGGCCCGGAGAAAGGCGTAGCCGCGCCGTCGGGAAGTTGCCGCAGGGCGTGCTGGTGCCTGCGCCAGCGCGGTTATTGGGGCCGGTTGACGGCGTGTGAATCCAACTGATAAAATTTCGGCGCGCAGGTATTGCACGCTCGATTAATTCTTATATATTTACAAATAATTATTAAATACATTACAATTAAGATAAATTCTGGGTTTCCCCTGCCCGTTGTCTGACACCTCCATTGCCGGATTCCCCCGCTGCCGGGGATGGAGGTGTCCGACCAAGCTGTTTCGCCTGCCTCGCTTCCTGATTCCTTTTCCCAACCACGCTTACCTACAGGCCAGCGTTGCTACTCTGCCATTGGGCTGTAGCGGCGGTGGCCTGTTTGCCTGTCGTTGCAAATAGCCCATATTCAGCTACTCGTGTAGCTTTGCGGCATGGCGTCTCTGTTTCAGACCTACCTTCAGCTCGGCTTCTTCCACATTTTCAACCTGCGGGCTTACGACCACCTCGTGTTCCTGCTGGCGCTGTGCGCCCCCTACGTGCTGGCCGACTGGCGGCGTCTGCTGGCGTTGGTTACCAGCTTCACGCTGGGCCATTCGCTTACGCTGGCGCTGGCCACGCTGCAGATCGTGAGCTTCAGCTCCGGCCTGGTGGAAAAGCTGATTCCGATAACCATTCTGCTGACCTGCGCCGTGAACCTGGCGCGAGCCGGCCGCACCGAGTCGCGCCTAGCCCGCGTGAGCCGGCCCGAGCCCGCCGTGCTGGCCCTGCCCAACCTGCTGGCTCTGGTATTCGGCCTGATTCATGGCCTGGGCTTTTCCAGCTACCTGCGCGAGCTGCTGGGCCAACAGAGCCGGCCGGTGCTGGAGCTGCTGGCCTTCAATGTGGGCGTGGAGCTGGGCCAGCTGCTGATTGTAAGCCTGATTTTGCTGCTGGGGCTGCTGCTGCTGCGCGGCTTTGGGGTGCAGCGCCGCGACTGGCTGCTGGTGGTCAGTGGGGCGGCCATGGGTATTGCGCTGGTGCTATTGGTGGGTTGAGTGGTGGGCTGGCAGGTTGGTGGAGTGGTGGGTTATGCATTACCAATCCATCAATCCACAAGCCCACCACGCCGCCTTGTGCAACACTGGCCCGCCCGCGGCGTCCTTGCCGAATCTGCCGTTGATTTTGCCTAAATTTACCTTCTTCGCTTTCTGCTTTTTCCGCGCTTGACTACTATGCTGAAACCTTTCCTGCCGGTGGCGGGGCTTGCCTTGCTGCTGGCAGCACCGGCCCTGGCCCAAAACACCAACTCGGGCACCGACAAATTTGCGCAGCTCGAAACGCTGCTGCCCACACCCAACTCCTACCGCACCGCCTCCGGCGCCCCCGGCACCGACTATTGGCAGCAGCGCGCCGACTACAATATCCGCGTGAAGCTGGATGATGAGAAGCAGGCCATTACGGGCTCCGAGGACATCACCTACACCAACCTCTCGCCCGACGTGCTGACCTACCTCTGGGTGCAGCTCGACCAGAACATCCTCGACAAAAACTCCATCACCACGGCCACGCAGGTGGGCCAGATCCAGGACCGGATGCCGTTCCAGGCGATGGAGTATCTGCAGCGCAGCGAGTTTGAGGGCGGGTTCAAGATTTCGGAGGTGAAGATGAAGGGCGGCAAGGCGCTGCCCTACGTCATCAACCACACCATGATGCGCGTGGACCTGCCCACGCCGCTGCGGCCTAAGCAGGCCGTCACGTTCAGCATTTCGTGGAGCTACAACATCAACGACCAGCTGAAAATCAACCAGCGCAGCGGCTACGAGTATTTCGCCGAGGACAAAAACTACCTCTACGAAATTGCGCAGTTCTACCCACGCATGGCTGTGTACTCCGATAACCAGGGCTGGCAGCACAAGCAGTTCCTCGGCAACGGCGAATTCGCCCTGCCCTTCGGCGACTACCGCGTGAGCATCACCGCCCCCGCCGACCACGTGGTGGGCGCTACCGGCGTGCTGCAGAACCCCAACGAAGTGCTGACCAGCGCCCAGCGCCAGCGCCTCGAGAAAGCCAAAACGGCCAAGACGCCGGTGCTCATCGTGAGCCAGCAGGAAGCCGAAAAGGCCGAAACCGGCCGCGCCAAAGGCACCAAAACCTGGACCTACGCCGCCAAGGACGTGCGCGACTTTGCCTGGGCCAGCTCGCGCAAGTTCATCTGGGATGCCATGGGCATCATGCAGAAAGGCAAGCCGGTGATGTGCATGAGCTACTACCCCAAGGAGGGTAACCCGCTGTGGGGCAAGTACTCGACAGAAGTGGTGGCGCACACCATCAAAACCTACTCCAAGTACACCATCGACTACGAATATCCGGTGGCTATTTCGGTGCACGGCCCGGTGGGCGGCATGGAGTACCCGATGCTGTGCTTCAACGGCGGCCGCCCCGAGAAGGACGGCACCTACTCGGCCGACCGGAAATACGGGATGATTTCGGTGATTATTCACGAGGTGGGCCACAACTTCTTCCCGATGATCATTAACTCGGATGAGCGCCAGTGGAGCTGGATGGACGAGGGCCTGAACACGTTCACGCAGTACCTCACGGAGCAGGAATGGGAGCGGAACTACCCGTCGCGCCGCGGCGAGCCCAAGAACATTGTGGACTACATGCGCACCGGCAAAAACCTGCAGACCCCGATTATGACCAACTCGGAGTCGGTGCTGCAGTTTGGGCCGAACGCCTACGCCAAGCCCGCTACCGGCCTTAACATCCTGCGCGAGACCATTCTGGGCCGCGAGCTGTTCGACTACGCCTTCAAGGAGTACGCCCGCCGCTGGGCCTACAAGCACCCCACGCCCGCTGACTTCTTCCGCACCATGGAAGACGCCTCCGGCACCGACCTCGACTGGTTCTGGCGCGGCTGGTTCTACACCACCGACGCCTCCGACCTGGCCATTACGGGCGTGAAGTGGTACTCGGTGGACTCCAAGAACCCGGAAATCGAAAACGCGCGCAAGCGTGAGATGATCAACAAAGCGCCCCAAACTCTGTCGCAGCAGCGCAACCTGCAGGACATCAAGCGCACCCTCGTGGACGAGAAGCCCGAGCTGAAGGACTTCTACAACACCTACGACCCGCTGGCCACCACCGACGCCGACAAGCAGCGCTACCAGCAAATGGTGAAAGGCCTGAGTGCCGAGCAGCAGCAGCGCCTGAACGCCGGCCTGAACTTCTACGAAGTGAGCCTCAAGAACCTGGGCGGCCTCACGATGCCTGTTATCGTGCAGATGACCTACCAGGACGGCAAACAGGAAAAGATGACGATTCCGGCCGAAATCTGGCGCAAAAACAACGCCGAGGTAACCAAGGTGTTCATCACCGAAAAGCCCGTGGTGAGCTTTGTGCTGGACCCCAATCTGGAAACCGCCGACATCGACCTGAGCAACAACGCCTGGCCGCAACAGGCAGCTCCTTCCCGCTTCGAGCTGTTTGAGCAGCAGCAGCGCACGCAGCCCAACCCCATGCAGCAGCAGCAGACTTCAATGCAGAAGATGGAGCAGAAGCCCGCTGGCAGCAGCACGGGCGGCACCAACTAAGCCTCCGCATTCTTCCTATTCAGGAACATAGCAAAAGAGCCGGCCTACAGCGTAGTCCGGCTCTTTTCTTTAGCTTACCGCCATCTTCCACTCCAACTTTTCACTACTCTCATGGGACTTCTCGACGGCCTGCTGGGCAATGCTTCTGAAACTGATGCCCAGGAAATTCAGTTGGAGCTGAGCCAGCTGCTCTCGCCCGGCGAAACCGTGCGCAACTCCTACGCCGTGCTGCGCGACCTGATGGTGTTGACCACCAAGCGCCTGATCATGGTAGACAAGCAGGGCGTAACGGGCAAGAAGCGCGAGTACCTGAGCCTACCCTACCGCAGCATCGAGCGGTTCTCGATGGAAACCACCGGCCACTTCGACCTCGACGCCGAACTAAAAATTTGGGTGCGCGGCCAGACCGAGCCCATCAGCAAAACCTTCCGCGGCGACAAAAACGTGTATGACGTCTACCGCGCGCTGAGCGAGTTTGCCATTTAGCTGGTGGATAATGAGTTGGTGGAGTGGCGGATTGTCATGCTGAGCCTGCGAAGGACCTTCTTGTACCTGAACGATTACCGTACCAACGGGCCGTTCTACCGTAACAAGATCCTTCGCAAGCTCAGGATGACAATCCGTCACTCCACCAACCCATTATTCCACCATAAATGCCCCGCTTTACCGCCGCCCACGCCCTCACGCAAGCCCGCCAGCACCCGCTGATTCCGGTGTTCTACCACGCTCAGGAAGACTACGCCCGGCGGGTGCTGGCGGCCTGCCACGCGGCCGGCGTACGGCTGTTTGAGTTCACCAACCGCGGCCCCCAGGCGCCGGAAATTTTCGAGCGGCTGCAGCGTTTCGTGGAAACCGATTTCCCGGATCTGCTACTGGGCGCGGGCACCATCTTCACGGCCGAGGAAGCCGGCCGCTTCATTGAGGCCGGCGCCGACTTCATCATCCAGCCCGTGTGCAGCCCCGATGTGGCCGCCGTGTGCCGCAGCTACAACCTGGCTTGGCTGCCAGGCGCCCAGACGCTGAACGAGGTGTATGAGGCCCACCGCCTGGGCGCTACCTTGGTAAAGCTGTTCCCCTCGGCTTACCTCACGCCCGCCTACCTCGGCATTCTGCGCGGCCCGCTGCCCCAGGTGCCTATCATGGTCACGGGCGGCATCCAGCCAACCGTCGAAAGCCTCACGGAGTGGAAAACCGCCGGCGCCACCTGCGTCGGCCTCGATGCCCGCCTGCTCGACACCGACGAGCCCGCCCGCCTCACGGCCCAGGTGCGGGAGCTGCTGGCGGTGCTGCAGCCAGCGTAACGCAAAAATCCGTTTCGCGACGAGTGAAGCAAGTAGCCGGAACGGTGCCAACTGGCGCAGACCTGGTTACTCGCTTCGCTCGGCGCGAAACGGATTTTTGCGTTGCGTTTTCTTTAGCCGCCCACTACCGGGGCGTTGGGGGCGGGTACGGAGGGGTTGTATTGGGGCGTGGCGGCGTTGTGGATGGCGGTGGCCAGGCCTTTGTCGGCTTTGAAGTCGTTGCGCTTGTAGGGGCGGATGATGAGGCGCAGGGCCTTGTCGGAACTGAAGTAGCTGATGGCCCAGCCCACCAGCGTCACGACTTTGTTGCGGAAGCCCACCAGCGTCATCAGGTGCACAAATAGCCAGGTGAGCCACCCGAAGAAGCCGCCGAAGTGTTTGTCGCCGGGCAGGTCTACCACGGCGCGGTTGCGGCCCACAATGGCCATGCTGCCCTTGTTGGTGTACTTGAACGGCTTGAGGGTTTCGCCGCGCAGCAGCCGTTTGAAGTTGTCGGCCAGCTGCTCGGCCTGCTGAATAGCCACGGGCGCCAGCATCGGGTAGCCGCGCGGCATTTCTTCCGTCACCAGGTTGGCCACGTCGCCGATGGCGTACACGTTCTGGAAGCCCAGCACGCGGTTCACCGTGTCCACGTTCACACGCTTGTTGCGGGCTACAGCGGCTTCGGGCAGACCTTCCAGCGCCGCCCCGTTCACGCCGGCGGCCCAGATCAGGTTTTCGGTGCGGATAAATTCGGTGTCGGAGTAGTATAGTTTGCCGTCCTCGAAGTGCTTGGCCTGGGTGTTGAGGCGCACGTGGATGCCCATTTCCTCCAGATAGCCCTTGGCCTGCACCTGCGAGTCCTTGCTCATCGGCCCCAGCACCTCCCCGCCCGATTCCACGAGGTAGATTTCCATCTGCTTGAGGTCGAGTTCAGGGTAGTCCTTGGGCAGCACGTCCTTGCGCATCTCGGCCAGGGAGCCACAGATTTCTACGCCGGTGGGGCCGCCGCCCACCACCACCACGTTCATGAGGGCCTGTCGGCGGGCGGGGTCTTCGGTGAGAATGGCCTTCTCGAAGTTCTGAAACAGGTAGCTGCGCAGGTTCAGGGCATTGGGCACGCTCTTGATCTGCATGGCATTCTGCTCGATGCTGGTGAGACCGAAGAAATTGGTGAGCGAGCCGGTGGCCACCACCAAGTGGTCGTAGCGGATGTCGCCGATGTTGGTGGTGAGCGTGTTGGTGGCCGGGTCTACGCGCTGCACGTCGGCCATGCGGTAGAAGAAGTTCTGCTGACCCGCGAAAATCTTGCGGATGGGGTAGGCAATGCTGTCGGCCTCCAGCGCCCCGGTTGCTACCTGGTAGAGCAGGGGCTGGAAGTTGTGGTAGTTGTTACGGTCAATGACTACCACCTGCACGGGCGCGTCGGCCAGGTCCTTGACCAGCCGCAGCCCGGCAAAGCCGCAGCCGATAATCACGATACGAGGTTGGGAAGTACGCGGCAGGTTGGTATCCATAGCAAAGTCGAAGGTCAAACAGTGGCTGTACTGAATATTGGGTCATAGGGTTGAAGCAGGCACTGTCGTGGCGAGCAGCACCCGGCATTCAACCTAGCCAAAGCATTATGCCCTGACGAAGCACAAAGCCCCTGACGTCCGTGCGGACGTCAGGGGCTTTGTGTTTGCTTGGGAAGTTAGACTGGCTAAGTGATTCGCTCCGCTCGGCAGGACGGGCTTTCCATCCAACTTAGTAATCGACGCCTTCCTTCTTCTTGAACTCACCGTCTTTCACCTGCTTTATCAGCTGCAGCCAGCTGAAAGGATTGAGCAGTGGGTTGTTGGAATACTGCGAAGGGCCCATGCCCATGCGGCGCTGTTGCTCCAGCTGCTGCATCTGCATGGTCTGGCGGTAGTTGCCCATGCTCGTGACGGGGGCGTTGTTGAAGATGCGGCGCAGAATGTCCTGGTTGAGGTTTTCGGCGGAGCTGGAACCCCGCTCCTTGGGCAGGCGCAAGGCCAGGAAGGCTTCCTTGAAGGCCTTTTCGGTGGCGTAAGGGAAGATGCGTACCTCCGGCAGCACGGTCACGTCTTCGCGCAGCTGCACAATCACGGAGTAGCTCTGGCGCGGGTAGTCGGGCGGAATCACCACGTACTGGTTGCGGTAGCCCAGGCTGCGGATGATAATGCTGTCGCCGGCCAGCACGGGCAGCGAGAAGTAGCCGTAGGCGTTGGTGGCGGTGCCACGGCCGGCTTTGGGCACAAACACGGTGGCGCCGGGCACACCCAGCAGCGAGTCGCCGGTGGCCACGATGCCCGTGAACTGCACCACGCGCTGCTGGCCCTGGGCCCGGGCGGCAGTCGGCAGCAGCCAGCAGGCCAGCATTACCAGCACACAGGCGGCCAGCCGCAAAGAAAATCGAACTACTACAGACATACAGGGTATTACAGACTACAAGTATACGGCACTTTTGGGGGCCGCTACCGGGTTTGAGGTAAATTCGCGCCGGCCGGTTCCGGTTCACTTTTGCTACTTCTTCGTCTAAAGATGCGCCTCAAACACTTCAGCGTTGCATTCGGCCAGCAACTATTCAAAGCTTTCGGCGACGAAAGCCGCGTGCGAATTCTGCATCTGCTCTGGCGCAACCAGGAAATGTGCATCTCCGACCTGGAACAGGTGCTGGACTTCACCCAGACCAAAACCTCCCGGCAATTAGCGTTCCTCAAAAATGCCGGCCTGGTCAGCTTCCGCCGCCTCGACAACTGGGTATTCTATTATCTGAAAGATGAAGGCCTGGACTTCGTGCAGCAGCTACTCGGCTACATGGAGCGCGACCAGCAGCTGCAACACGACCAGAAGATTTACCAGACGCTCTGGTCGAACCGGGAGCTGGCCGCGTATAAGCTGCAAAACCGCCGCTGGACCGGGAATCACTGAGTGGCGCAGATATTTACGCTGATTTTTTCCCGGGACTTTCGGGAGGTATCTTTTCGTTTCTATTTGTTGCCAGTGAAATCTGTTGCGCCCGTTACCCGCCTGTTTGTTTGCACTGCCCAGAAGGATGAGGTGGGCAAGGATGTCGTGAAAGCCCTGAAATCCGAACTCAAGAAGCAGGGCCTGAAAAAGCTGCTCAGCGGCGGCGAGAAGCGCAAAGTGCGGGTGCAAACCTGCAACTGTCTCGACCTCTGCAAGCAGTGCAAGAAAGGCCCCGGCGCCGCCCTTATCATCCACCCCGAAGGCACCGTGTACGGAAACGTCCGTCCCAAAGACGCCGCCGACATCGTGCACGAGCACCTGGGCGAAGGCCGGATTGTGGAACGGCTGCAGGTCGACTGATTTCCCTAAACGTCATGCAGAGCGGAGCGAAGCATCTCGCGCGCTGACGTTGTGGTGCTATTGCTTACTATCCGAACGAGATGCTTCGGCTGCGCCTCTGCATGACGTTCTCCCCTCCCCTATTCACCTCATCACCTTCCTTACGCATCACCAGTGAAATACCGTCACCTCTTCTTCGACCTCGACCATACGCTGTGGGACTTTGAAACCAACGCCGATGAAACCCTGCGCCACCTGTTCGCTGAGCACAACATCGGCCGGCACGGGGTGTCGGTGGAGAAGTTTATTAAGGAGTATTCTGATATCAACCACGGCCTGTGGCGGCTGTACCAGGGCGGCAAAATCAACCAGCAGCAGTTGCGCGCCACCCGCTTCCCGCGCACCTTCGTGCAACTGGGGCTGCGGGAGGAAGACTCGCCGGCGGGCATCTCGGAGCAGTTCACCGACCTGCTGCCCCTGAAAAAGGCCGTGTTTCCGTACACCTACGAGGTGCTGGATTACCTGCGCGACAAAGGCTACCGCCTGCACCTCATCACCAATGGCTTCCGCGACATCCAGTACCTCAAGCTCGATGCGTCCCAGCTCACAGAGTATTTCGAGGAAATCGTGACGTCGGAGTGCTGCGGCCACCTCAAGCCCGATACCCGCATTTTCGAGCACGCGCTGGAGCGCGCCGGTGCTAACGCCGCAGAAAGCCTCATGATTGGCGACAACCTGGAGTGCGACGTGCTAGGAGCCTACAACGCCGGCCTCGACCAGGTGTACTTCAATCCCGCCAAACGCCGCCACTTCAACCAGATTACCTACGAAATCAGCTCCCTGAGCGAGCTGAAGGAGATTCTGTAGCCACCTGTCATTCCGACGCAGGAGGAATCTGAGTGAGCTTGTCTCAATACCTTCACCCAGATTCCTCCTGCGTCGGAATGACAGGCAGTATACCTTTGCCCCCGATGACACGACTAATCGGTTTTTCGGGGCGGCGCGGCAGTGGTAAAGACACGGTGGCCCGCCTCATGCAGCAGTTGCAACCCCAGCAGCGCTGGCATATCCGCTCGGTGGGCGAGCCCATCAAAGCCGTGTGTGCGGCACTGGCCGGCGAGGGCACGGCCCCGTATTTCTCCCAGCAAGGAAAGGCCGAGAAGCTGCCTGCCTTCGGCCGCACCCGCGGCGAGATGCTCCAGCAGGTCGGATTAGCACTGCGCCTCTGGGAGCCCGATATCTGGGTGCAGGCGTTTTTCTCGCAGCTACCGGCCGAGCAGCACACCCTGATTCCGGACGTGCGCTTTCCCAATGAAGCCGACCTCATCCGCAGCCGCGGCGGCTTGATGGTGCGCGTGGAAGGCGACCCGCTCCACCAGCGCGGCGACGGCACCCGCGACGACGACCACCCCTCCGAAACCGCCCTCGACCACTACACCCATTTCGACTTCACCCTGCACAACACGGGCTCCGTTGCCGACCTGGAATGGCAGGTGCGGGCGCTGCTGCAGCGTCTGTAGGCTTATTACACACTTTGGTAATGGAACGCATTCCAATCAAAGTCTGGAATCGTATTGAGATGCTTCGGCAACCTATTGCTGCTGAAGCATCCTCTTCCGCGCCAGGCTTCAGACGTTGGGTAGCCATTCATTCCAATATCAATACTTGTAGTATAATCGCGCATCCGCCACACCTTTATTACATCACGGATAATGAGTTTGACACGGCACTTCTAGCGAAGTATGCGGAAGCTGGAGACGAGGATTTCGCCATCGTGAGCAGTGCGGCCTACTATGCCAATGACGAGGCGCAGTTGTATGATATACTACAGCAACTCGGAGTAGCCCCGACTGCCTTTAATGCACCCTGGCACGTTGAGCATCCATTACTTTGACGCTATTATTCGAGTATGAGAAAAAAGCTCTTATTCCTCGGTGTTTTTTTTCTGCTCACCTATCTGCTTTGGCCAACTCCGGTTCGTCCAAGGATCTTAGCGGGTTATTCTGACAACTTCGCCGGAATCTGGGCTTTGGACCTATATAAAGACGGTGGCTTTCATTTATCCTTGCCCGCTGCTGAGGCAGAAGGCCAGTTCCGGCTGATGGGCGACACCATCGTGCTGCAATACACTCCTTCAGCACCCCAGCTACCCGCCGCCTACCTGATAAACCGCCGTCGAAAAAAGCTCGATGAGCTAAAGAAGATGACTGGCCATTGGGTAGTTACCGATAACAGCAACTGGATGCAGCTACAGCAGGACTCCGTGCGCCAGTACCACCGCGAATAAGACCGGGCTTTCTACCTTTGCTCTTCCCCACCACCCATCACGCCAAACCAGCACTTCATTATGGCCAACGGCTTTTTCAACGTCCCGCCCCCGATCAACGAGCCCGTGAAGGGCTACGCACCCAACTCGCCGGAGCGTATTGAGTTGCTCAAGACCCTCAAGGAGCTCAAGCAGCAGCAGCGCGACATTCCGATGCACATCGGCGGCCAGGAAATCCGCACCGGCAAGAAGCAGAATATTACCCCGCCCCACGACCACCAGCACGTGCTGGGCCAGTTCCACGAAGGCGACGCCTCGCACGTAGCGCAGGCCATCGACGCGGCTCTGGCCGCCCGCCCGCTGTGGGCCGAAATGCCTTGGGAGCACCGCGCCGCTATCTTCCTGAAAGCCGCCGACCTGCTGGCCGGCCCCTACCGGGCGCGCATCAACGCGGCCACCATGCTGGGCCAGAGCAAGAACGCCTTTCAGGCCGAAATCGACGCGGCCTGTGAGCTGATCGACTTTTTTCGGTTCAACGTGCACTTCATGCAGCAGATATACCAGCAGCAGCCCGAGAGCCTGCCCGGTATGTGGAACCGCCTGGAGCACCGCCCGCTGGAAGGCTTCGTGTTTGCCCTCACGCCTTTCAACTTCACCTCCATTGCCGCTAACCTGCCCGCCTCGGTGGCCATGATGGGCAACGTGGTGGTGTGGAAGCCCGCCAACACCCAGATCTACTCGGCCCAGGTGCTGATGGAGCTGTTTAAGGAAGCCGGCGTGCCCGACGGCGTTATCAACCTGGTGTACGTGGACGGCCCCACCGCTGGCGAGGTCATCTTCAAGCACCGTGACTTTGCCGGCATCCACTTCACCGGCTCCACCGGCGTGTTCCAGAACATCTGGAAGACCATCGGCCAGAACATTGCCTCCTACAAGAGCTACCCGCGCATCGTGGGTGAAACCGGCGGTAAGGACTTCATCCTGGCCCACCCCTCGGCCCACGCTAAGGCCGTGGCCGTCGGCATCAGCCGGGGCGCGTTTGAGTACCAGGGCCAGAAGTGCTCGGCCGCCTCGCGGGTGTACCTGCCCTCGAACCTGGCCGACGAAATCCTGGGCTACGTGAAGGAAGACCTGGCCTCGTTCCGGATGGGCGACGTGGAGGACTTCTCCAACTTCATCAACGCCGTTATCGACGAGAAATCCTTCGATAAGCTGGCCAAGTACATCGACGGCGCCAAGGCCGATGCCAACGCCGAAATCGTGGCCGGCGGCGGCTACGACAAGTCGAAGGGCTACTTCATCGAGCCCACCGTCATCGTAACCAAAGACCCCAAGTACGTGACCATGTGCGAGGAGCTGTTCGGCCCCGTGGTAACGGTGCACATCTACGACGCCGACAAGTTCGAAGAAGTGCTGGAGCTGGTAGACACGACCTCGCCCTACGCCCTCACTGGCGCCATCTTCTCCCAGGACCGCTACGCCATCGACCACGCCTCGAAGAAGCTGGTGCACGCGGCCGGCAACTTCTATATCAATGACAAGCCCACCGGCGCCGTAGTCGGCCAGCAGCCCTTCGGCGGCGCCCGCGCCTCCGGCACCAACGACAAGGCCGGCTCCATGCTGAACCTGCTGCGTTGGGTGTCGCCGCGCGCCATCAAGGAAACCTTCGTGCCCGTGACAGACTACCGCTACCCCTTCCTGGGCTCCGAGCCCAAGGAGGATCTGAACCGGGACAAGGGCCTGTAGGCCGATTGGTTTTGAATGCAAAAGGCCGCTCCGTGAAACCGGGGCGGCCTTTTGCATTCATATACGTTGATAAATGACAGAGACATTGACACCCAACTTCTGTTGAAACTTGCTTACAAAATCGTCGGTTAAGTCAGGCCAGTTCCAGAATTTGAAGCCCAAGTCACTGAAGCCCCACTGAGGCGTAAACCGAAACTGATGGATGCTATTCGTAGTGTCGCAAACTGGACAAGCTACGTCATTTAGATTGCCCTCATACCAGTTCTCAAGAAAACCCAAGTCCTCTTCTGCCAGATTTTGTTGACAGGCCGGACAGTAAATTTCTTCTATTCCATTACCACCAGTATCGAAGATGTGTCTTTCAGTGATAATCTCAAGTCCATTTACATCTAAACTAAAAGTATGTCTATTGGCCGACCCAATTACTTTCTCAGCACCCCCTGATATTGCGTAACCCCCATCAAATCCTAAAACACAGGATGTAAGCGTAGGCTTAACTATATCATCTTCAACCAGCCAGTTTAGCAGTTCCTTTGCCTTCGCCACTCTGTTAGGGTAACTGGATACCTGTGGTACAATTGCAATGCTATGGTCGCTCATTAGGCTGTTATTTTATTGTTTCGCGAATATCCGGAAGCTGCGGCTGCAACAGCGGCACTGCCACCTCATCGTAGATTTCCCGCAACGTCAACTGCAAGCCAGTATCAGCAATAACCAACATATCATCCGGTTTTATAGACGCCTCGTAGCGCCACTCTCCCGCCGCTGTGCGCCGGTAGGATTCCACGAACTGCTGCGTTTGTGAAACCAGGACATACTGTTGGAGCGAGTCGAGGTGGCGGTAGTGGGCGCACTTCCATGCCTGGTCACACTCTGCCCACAGCGGGTCCAGCACTTCGATAAGTACCAGTGGGTTTTGCAACACGCATTCTTGGCCAGAATACGGCGCGGTATCTAATAGCATTACGTCGGGATAAGTGTAGTAGCGACCGGGTAGCACTTCCAGCATCATGCCGGTACTGAATACGTCGAGGCCAAATTGTTTACGTTGTACAAACAGAGGAAGTGAGCAGTTCTGCACCAGCAGGTTGTGCCGCAGCGTATCAGCCGGAAAAGGCCAGACCTGCCCGTCGTAGAATTCGTGCCGGTCTTCGCCCTGCTGTCCCAACGCCAAGAACTCGGGTACCGAATACAGCTGCCCAGGCACAAATGACTCGTAGAATGGTTTCATCGTCTGAATCTAGCGGATAGAGTGAATATACGCCTTTCCCCTACCCTCCTATTTCACCTTTGTTCCCAACCGGCTAGGTCCTACCTTTGCCTCCCATGCCGTTTCTACGCGGCGTTTATTTGTCGCAGCCTATGCTTCTCGCCGTTCCGACCCAATATCAGCCCCAGGATTTCCTGCCCATCGTGGTGCAGTTTGTGCTGGCCGTGGCCTTCGTGGCCTTCGCCATGATTACGTCTCACCTGCTGGGCCCGCGCCGCAAGAGCGTGGTGAAGGATGAAGCCTTCGAGTGCGGCATCGAGTCGGTGGGCAACGCCCGCACCCCGATTTCGGTGAAATACTTCCTCACGGCTATCCTGTTCGTGCTCTTCGACGTGGAAGTCATCTTCATGTACCCCTGGGCCGTGAACTTCCGCCAGCTGGGCACCACCGGCTTCTACGAGATGATTGTATTCCTGGCTTTGCTGATGGCTGGCTTCGCCTACGTTATCAAAAAAGGCGTTCTACGCTGGAACGAAGCCCGTTAAGCCCTGGTGGCGGCAACCTTTGGCCCCGGCCGGATGTTGCCTTTCTGAAGCGTCGCCGCTTCCCAAATCTGACTTGCTCTCATGGATACCCGAGTTCCTGAAATCAAAACGGTAGACGCGCCCGACGGCCTCGAAGGCGCCGGCTTCTTTGCTACCTCCCTGGAGAAAGTGGTGGGCATTGCCCGCGCCAACTCACTCTGGCCGCTGCCCTTCGCCACCTCCTGCTGCGGCATCGAGTTCATGGCCACCATGGGCTCCCGCTACGACATCTCCCGCTTCGGCTCGGAGCGTCCCAGCTTCTCGCCCCGGCAGGCCGACCTGCTGATGGTGATGGGCACCATCGCCAAGAAGATGGCGCCCATCGTGAAGCAGGTGTACGAGCAGATGGCCGAGCCCCGCTGGGTGCTGGCCATGGGTGCCTGCGCCTCCTCGGGCGGTATCTTTGACACCTACTCCGTGCTCCAGGGCATCGACCGGATCATTCCGGTGGACGTGTACGTGCCCGGCTGCCCACCCCGCCCCGAGCAGGTGCTCGACGGCCTGATGCGCATTCAGGACCTGGCCAAAAACGAATCCTTCCGCCGCCGCAACTCGCCCGAGTATCAGGCCCTGCTGGCGTCGTACAACATCAAGTAAGTAGTAAGTATTGGGTATTGAGTAGCTAGACTTTTCATAGTCGGCAGCTCAATACTCAATACCAAATACTCAATACTAAGTACTCAGAAATGGCTGACCAGAACGAATCCATCCCGGCTCAGGAACAGGCTGCCGCCCAGGACCCGGCCGCGCAGAAAAACGCGCAGCTGCTGGCTCTGCTGCACCGCCTGTTCGGGGCCGACGCCTTCACCGATGTGGAGGAGCCCTACGGCCTGCTGACCGCCACCACCACCCGGGAGCGGATTCACGACATCATTGAAAGCCTGCAGAAGGACGAGGAGTTGCAGCTCAACTTCCTGACCACGATGTGCGGCATGCATTTCCCCGACCGGCCCGGTCAGGAACTCGGCATGGTGTACCACCTGCACAGCCTCACCCAGAACATCCGGTTGCGGCTGAAGATCTTCTTCCCGATTGCCGACCCGGTTGCCCCGACCCTGACCGACCTCTACGCCACCGCCAACTGGATGGAGCGCGAGGCCTTCGATTTCTACGGCATCATCTTCCCCGGCCACCCCAACCTCATGCGCATCCTCAACGTGGAGGACATGGACTACCACCCGATGCGCAAGGAATACGCCCTGGAAGACGGCACCCGCGAAGACAAAACCGACCTGTTCTTCGGACGATAGTTTTTTAGTGCTTAGTGCCTTGTGCTTGGTGCATAGGCAACAAAATCAGACCTGATTACTAAGCACGAAGCACTGAGCACTAAGCACCAAACCAGATGGCAGTAAACGACACGCTGGAAGGCACCCATAAAATCATTGAGTCGGCCCGGGAGCAGGAGCCGCGGCTGAACCCGCTGGCCCCGACCGTCAACGACTTCAACCAGGAGCTCACCACGCTGAACCTGGGCCCCACGCACCCCGCTACCCACGGCATCTTCCAGAACATTCTGCAGATGGACGGCGAGCGGATTGTGGCGGGTGTGCCCACTATCGGCTACATCCACCGCGCCTTCGAGAAGATTGCCGAGCGCCGGCCCTTCTACCAGATTACGCCCCTGACGGACCGCATGAACTACTGTTCGTCGCCCATCAACAACATGGGCTGGCACATGACGGTGGAAAAGCTGCTCGGCGTGGAAGTTCCGAAGCGCGCCCAGTACATTCGGGTTATCCTGATGGAACTGGCCCGCATCACCGACCACCTGATCTGCAACGGCATTCTGGGCGTGGATACGGGCGCTTTCACCGGCTTCCTCTACCTCATGGATGAGCGGGAGAAGGTGTACGAGATTTACGAAGAAGTAAGCGGCGCCCGCCTCACCACCAACATGGGCCGTGTAGGCGGCATGGAGCGCGACTTCTCCGACGTGGCCATTGCCAAGCTGCGCGCCTGGCTGAAGACCTTCCCGGCCGTGATGGCGGAGTTCGAGAAGATGTTCAACCGCAACCGCATCTTCATGGACCGCGTGGTGGACGTGGGCGGCATTTCGGCCGAGCGCGCCCTCAACTACGGCTTCACCGGCCCCAACCTGCGCGCCGCCGGCGTCGATTACGACGTGCGGGTGATGAACCCCTACTCCAGCTACCAGGACTTCGAGTTTGAAATTCCGGTGGGCACCAAGGGCGACACCTACGACCGGTTTATGGTGCGCAACGAGGAAATCTGGCAGAGCCTGCGCATCATCACGCAGGCGCTGGAAAATCTGCCCGCAGGCCCCTACCACGCCGATGCGCCGCACTTCTACCTGCCGCCCAAGCAGGCCGTGTACCAGAACATGGAAGCCCTCATCTATCACTTCAAGATTGTGATGGGCGAGATTGACGCTCCCGTGGGCGAGGTTTACCACTCGGTGGAAGGCGGCAACGGCGAGTTGGGCTTCTACCTCGTGTCCGACGGCGGCCGCACGCCCTACCGCCTGCACTTCCGCCGGCCCTGCTTCATCTACTACCAGGCCTACACCGAAATGGTGGTGGGCCAGACCCTCTCCGACGCCATCGTGACGCTGTCGTCGATGAACGTAATTGCCGGGGAGCTCGACGCGTAGTTTTTTGCTGAATACAACTGATATGGAATCGACTGCTACCAAGCCGCAATTCTCCGAAGCCGCTCAGGCTGAAATTGCGCGCATCTGCAAGCAATACCCGGAGGAGCGCCGCAAATCGGCCATGCTGCCGGTGCTGCACATTGCCCAGGCCGAATTTGGCGGCTGGGTGAGCCCCGAAGTGCAGTATCTGGTGGCCGAAGTGCTGGGCGTGGCCCCGATTGAGGTGTACGAGGTGTCGTCGTTCTACACCATGTTCAACCTCAAGCCAGTTGGCAAGCACGTGCTGGAAATCTGCCGCACGGGCCCCTGCATGCTGCGCGGCTCCGACGAGTTGACGGCCCATCTGGAGCGCATCACGGGCGCCAAAGTAGGCGGTCCGGCTTCGGAAGATGGCCTGTTCACCCTGAAGGAAGTGGAGTGCCTGGCCGCCTGCGGCTTCGCCCCCATCGTGCAGGTCCGCGAGAAATACTACGAGCAGCTTGATACCCCGGAAGCCGTGGACGCCATGCTCACGGAGTTGCGCAACCAGGTGCACCGCCCCGCCCTGCCCTGGGAAGAAACCGGCCTCCCGAACGCAGTGGCCAACAACTAACGTCTTTCAGCTCTGAACCTATGGGACGCAAACTGCTGACCGAACATATTAACGTTGAAGGCATCGACACCCTGGAGGTGTACCGCAAGCACGGCGGTTACCGCTCGGTGGAGAAGGCCCTGAAAACGATGACGCCCGATGAGGTGGTGGAAGAAGTGAAGAAGTCGGGCCTGCGGGGCCGCGGCGGCGCAGGCTTCCCCACGGGCATGAAGTGGAGCTTCCTGGCCAAGCCCGAGGGCGTGCCGCGCTACCTCGTCTGCAACGCCGACGAATCGGAGCCGGGCACCTTCAAGGACCGCCAGCTGATGTCGAAGCTGCCCCACCTGCTCATCGAGGGCATGATTACGAGCTCGTACGCGCTGGGCGCCAACACCTCGTACATCTACATCCGCGGCGAGTTGTTGTACGTGCTGCGCATCCTGGAAAAAGCCATTGCTGAGGCCTACGCGGCCGGTTTCCTGGGCAAAAACATCCTGGGCTCGGGCTACGACCTGGACCTGCACGTGCACCCCGGCGGTGGCGCCTACATCTGCGGGGAGGAAACCGCGCTGCTGGAAAGCCTGGAGGGCAAGCGCGGCAACCCGCGCAATAAGCCCCCATTCCCGGCTGTGCAGGGCCTCTACGCCCGCCCCACGGTGGTGAACAACGTAGAATCCATTGCGGCCGTGCCGGTGATTGTGAACGAGGGCGGCGACGAGTACGCCAAAATCGGGGTGGGCCGGAGCACCGGCACCAAGCTGATTTCGGCCTGCGGCCACCTCAACAAGCCCGGCATCTACGAAATTGAGCTGGGCTTGCCCGTCGAGGAATTCATCTACTCCGATGAGTACTGCGGCGGCATCTGGAAAGGCCGCGACCTGAAGGCCGTGGTAGCCGGTGGCTCGTCGGTGCCGATTCTGCCTAAGGAGCTGATCCTGAAAACCGCCGCCGGTGAAAACCGCCTGATGACCTACGAGTCGCTGAGCGACGGCGGCTTCGTGACGGGCACCATGCTGGGCTCGGGTGGCTTTATTGCCATGGACGAGACGACCTGCATCGTGCGCAACACCTGGAACTTCAGCCGCTTCTACCACCACGAGTCGTGCGGGCAATGCTCGCCCTGCCGCGAGGGTACGGGCTGGATGGAGAAGGTGCTGCACCGCCTCGAGCACGGCCACGGCCACATGGAGGACATCGACCTGCTGGTGAGCGTGGCCAAGCAAATCGAGGGCAATACCATCTGCCCCCTCGGTGAAGCTGCCGCCTGGCCCGTTGCCGCCGCCGTGCGCCACTTCCGCCACGAGTTTGAGTGGCACGTGACCCACGCCAAGGAAGCCGCCCAGCCCGGCGCGGTGTACCGGGCCGGAACTGTGCTGGTATAACTGAACGTCATGCCTCATCTGGCGTCCGCTTGCCGAAGCATCTCTACCGCTTCGTTGAGTTATTTGAATTACCACTGCGGTAGAGATGCTTCGACTTCGCTGCGCTACGCTCAGCATGACGACCTAAAGACGACATAACTTCAATGGCTAAAATTACTTTCGACGGCATCGAGGTGGAAGTTCCGGACGGAACCACCATCCTGAATGCGGCCCGCCAGATTGGCGGCAGCATCGTGCCCCCGGCCATGTGCTACTACACCCCGCTGAAAGGCTCGGGCGGTAAATGCCGCGCCTGCCTCGTCCGTGTGGCGGCCGGCTCGGCCAAAGACCCGCGCCCCATGCCCAAGCTGGTGGCCTCGTGCGTAACGCCGGTGCAGGATGGCATGGTGGTGGAAAACACCACCAACCCGCAGGTGCTGGACGTGCGCAAGGGCATCGTGGAGATGCTGCTCATCAACCACCCCCTGGATTGCCCCGTGTGCGACCAGGCCGGCGAGTGTGATCTGCAGAACTTCGCCTTCGAGCACGGCGTGAGCACCACCCGCTACCAGGAAGAGCGCCGCACCTTCGAGAAAATCGACATCGGCCCGCTGATTCAGCTGCACATGACGCGCTGCATCCTGTGCTACCGCTGCGTGTACACGGCCAACCAGATTACCGACAACCGCGTGCACGGTGTACTAGGCCGCGGCGACGCCGCCGAAATCGGCACCTACATCGAGAACATCATCGACAACGACTTCTCCGGCAACGTCATCGACGTGTGCCCGGTAGGCGCCCTCACCGATAAGACGTTCCGCTTCAAGTCTCGGGTGTGGTTCACGAAGCCCGTGAATGCCCACCGTGACTGCCCCAAGTGCTCCGGCAACGTGGTGCTCTGGTACAAAGGCAACGACGTGCTGCGCACCACGGCCCGCAAGGACCAGTACGGCGAAGTGAAGGAGTGGATCTGCAACGAGTGCCGCTTCGAGAAGAAGGAAACTTCCGACTGGACCATCGAGGGCCCCGCCCACATCGACCGTTCTTCGGTTATTTCGGCCAACCACTACGAGTTGCCGGTCCTCAACCAATCGGTAGTAGCCGACCTGCCCGCCAGCACCCAGCGCGACCTGGAAAAGAATCCACCGCTGAAACTCGGTAGCTAACCCCAGCACGTCATGCTGAGCTTGCCGAAGCATCTCTACCGCTTCGTTGCAGGACTAACTGATTACCTCCGGTAGAGATGCTTCGGCAAGCTCAGCATGACAGACGTCCTTAAGGCTAACACCTCAAAATAATATGATTGAACTACCCGCACTAGGCTGGCAATCCATTGTCATCTTCGTCGTATTCGCGCTTTCGCTGCTGATTGCGACGTATTGCACCTACGCGGAACGCGTAATTGCCGCATTCCTGCAGGACCGTGTGGGCCCCGACCGCGCCGGTCCCTACGGCCTGGCGCAGCCGCTGGCCGATGCCGTGAAGATGTTCACGAAGGAAGAATTCTTCCCCGGCGGTGCCAACAAGGCGCTGTTCGTGTTCGGCCCCTGCCTGGCCATGATTACGGCCCTGATGTCGTCGGCGGTTATTCCGTTCGGCAACATCATGAACTTCGGCAACAACCTGTTCTTCCTGCAGGGCATTGAGGTAAATATCGGTATGCTGTGGGTGTTCGGCGTGGTGTCGCTGGGCGTGTACGGCGTGATGATTGGCGGCTGGGCCTCCAACAACAAGTTCTCGCTGCTGGGCGCCATCCGCGCCGCTTCGCAGAACATCAGCTACGAGCTGGCCATGGGCATGGCCCTGATTGCCGTGCTGATGATTTCGGGCACGCTGAGCTTGCGCGAAATCACGCTGCAGCAGTCGGCAGCCGGTGAGTGGCACGTCTGGAACATCGTGAAACAGCCGCTGGGCTTCATCATCTTCCTGGTGTGCGCCTTTGCCGAAACCAACCGCACGCCCTTCGACCTTCCCGAGTGCGAAACTGAGCTGGTGGGCGGCTACCACACCGAGTATTCGTCGATGAAGCTGGGTTTGTACCTGTTCTCGGAGTATGTGAACATCTTCGTGGTGTCGGCCGTGATGAGCGTGCTGTACTTCGGCGGCTTCAACTTCCCCTTCCAGTACGAGCTGCGCGATTGGTTCGTGAGCAACCAGGGCTGGGAGCTGGCTTCGGCCCAGAACCTGATTACGCTGCTGGGTACCGTGGGCCTGTTCCTGAAGATTTTCGCCTTCATCTTCTTCTTCATGTGGATTCGCTGGACTTTGCCGCGCTTCCGCTACGATCAGCTGATGCGTCTGGGCTGGACCATCCTCATCCCGCTGGCCGTCTTCAACATCATCCTCACCGGTGGCCTCATCCTGTTCGGGGTGATTTAAGTACCTTCAATTACCCGCGTCTGTTATGCAGAGCGCAGCGAAGCATCTCGCGTGCTGACGTTGTGCTACCAGCTAGCGGCGCATGCGAGATGCTTCGCTGCGCTCTGCATGACGGCCCATCATTCCGACAGTTTTCGTAACTGACTATATGCAACTCACCAACCGAGCCAAGAAGCTAGAAAAGAAGCCGATGACGCTGGCCGAGCGGGCGTACCTGCCGGCCATCTTCCAGGGTTTGAGCATCACGATGCGCCACTTCTTCATGAAGAAGGCCACCGTGCGCTACCCCGAGGAGGTGCGGCCCTTCTCCAACACGTTCCGCGGCCTGCACGTGCTCAAGCGCGACGAGCAGGGCCGGGAGCGGTGCACGGCCTGCGGCCTGTGTGCCGTAGCCTGCCCCGCCGAAGCCATTACGATGGTGGCCGGCGAGCGGAAAAAGGGCGAAGAAGGCCTCTACCGCGAGGAGAAGTACGCCATCAGCTACGAAATCAACATGCTGCGGTGCATCTTCTGCGGCCTCTGCGAGGAAGCCTGCCCTAAAGCCGCCGTCTACCTCCAGCCCGACAAGATGGCTCCGCCACGTTACGAGCGGGACGAGTTCATCTACGGCAAGGACCGCCTAGTGGAGCCCGTATCGCCGGACGAGCGTTCCGTGCGCGGCATCCAGCTCACGGCCGACCAGGCTACCACGTTGCGCGGCAAGCTGCAGCAGGCGTAATGATTCTCGTGTCATTCCGAGCAGAGCAAGGAATCTGAGTTATTCTGTTCAGCAGTTCCATTCAGATTCCTCGCTCCGCTCGGAATGACAAAATACACTTCTCCATGTCCCCAATCTTCCTCTTTCTGACCTTCGTGGCGCTACTGAGCGCGCTGGGGGTGGTGTTTGCCAAAAACCCGGTGCACAGCGTGCTGTTCCTGATTCTGACGTTCTTCTCGCTGTCGGGGCACTACCTGCTGCTGAATGCGCAGTTTCTGGCGGCCGTGAACATCATCGTGTACGCCGGTGCCATCATGGTGCTGTTCCTGTTCGTGATTATGTTCCTGAACCTGAACGTAGACACGGAGCCGCACAAGCCGGCCCTGGCCAAGATTGCCGCGGCCGTAGCCGGAGGTTCCCTCCTGCTCATCCTCGTAGCCGCCCTGAAAGACGTAACGCCCACCGGCGTAGCAGCCGGCACCGCGTTCAACTCGCAGATCGGTATGGTGGACCAGTTGGGCATGAAGCTCTACACCGATTACCTGCTGCCCTTCGAGTTGGCCTCCGTGCTGTTCCTGGTAGCCATGGTGGGTGCTGTAATGCTCGGTAAGCGCGAAGTAGGCGAGCGGAATTTCTAACGGAAGTTCAGGTGAAGATCCTAGCTAAGCGGCGGCCATCTTCGAGACATCACGCAGTGATTCTCGGGATGGCCGCTTTTCTTTTAAATAATTGTCAGTCTGCTGATAATGAAACTGGTTGGGATGCCAGTAAGCAAATGTATTTCGCCAAATCCGATGACCCGGAAATGGCTGAAGCGATGCACAAAAGCCGTAAGACAGTAAATCAGTTTTTGACTGCTCTATCCAGTGGCGATACGACTACTTACAATTTTGGTGTTAAGGCAGCCTTTCCGATTCCAGATGGCACCAATGAGCATATCTGGTTAACAGATGTGAAAGCCAGTGGAGATTCTATTTTCGGAGTCATAGACAATGAGCCTGACTTTACTACCGCAGTAAAATTTGGCCAGCAAGTAGCAATTCACAAGGACTCAATTACCGATTGGAACTACACGAAAGCTGGCAAGCTAATAGGAGGGTATTCAATTCGGCTTATGCGCAATAGAATGACCAAAGAGGAACAAGCACAGTTTGATGAGCAACTAGGCCTTATCATCGAGTGAAAGCAGCAGCGGCACCTGATTCCTCAGGTGCCGCTGCTGCTTTGCTGCGTATCCAAAACCGCCTACTCCGTTTCCGGGCTGGGGCGGCGCATCCAGGCGGGGCCGGTGCAGACGCCTTCCATTTTCTGGCGGAACTTCTCCTTTTCCTCGGGTGTGAGGCATTCCAGGCGGGTTTCCATCTGCTGCTTCCATTGGCGGCGCTTGCGGGCCCAGCCGGCGCGGTGGCCGCGGCCGCCCCAGCCCCCGAACAGAATGCGCGAAAGCACCAGCAGCCCCAGCGCCTGCCAGATGCTGATGAGGGGCAGGTTGAACAGGTCGGGCAGCAGCCAGTTCCAGAGGCGCATGGTTACGTAGCCGGCCACGGCCAGGAACAGCGTAATCAGGAGCAGTATTTTGAGGCCGTGTAACAGGCGGAAGGAGCGGTTCATGGGAATTGGGTGTTAAAAAAGCGTGTCATGCTGAGCATGCCGAAGCATCTCGCGTGCTGATGTAAGAATAGCATTGCAACGTCAGCACGCGAGATGCTTCGGCATGCTCAGCATGACGTACTGGTTAGTCCGTAAACAACTCGGTATAGAGCGTGCGGAGGCGTTTGCGCAGATGCTGCACGGCATAGTGCTTGCGCGAAATCAGGGTTTTGAGCGGGACGCCGGTTTCCTCCTCCATTTCGCGGAAGGTTTTGTCTTCCAGCTCGTGCCAGATGAAGACCTGGCGCTGGGCGGCGGGCAGTTCGGCCAGGGCGTCGCTGAGGGCTTCCATGAGGGTTTCGCGCAGCAGGCGGTTTTCGGGCGCGTCGTCTACGGCGGGCAGGATGTCGGCCAGCAGCAGGGTGTTTTCGTCGCCGTCGGCGGCAAAGGCGGCCATTTCGTTTTCCAGCGAAACGGGCTTTTTGCGGCGGTAGAGGTCGGTGATTTTGTTGCGGGCCACCCGGAACAGCCAGGCGGCGGCCTGCTCCACGGGCTTCATCAGCCGGTAGCTTTCCACCAGTTCGGCAAACACGTCCTGCAGCACGTCTTCGGCCTCGGCCTCGTTAGGGATGCGGCGGCGGATAAACGCCAGCAGCCGCTTCCGTTGGGTGCGCACGGCTTCCTGTATCTGCAGGTCCTGGTGGCCGGCCGTCATGCGTGCAGCGTCGAGTGGTAGAGCTAAGGTTTCCATTCTGCTGACACAGACGTGGAAGGCCGGAAGATACTTTACTGGCGAGCGGAAATTTTATCGGGCTGGTCTAAACGTGTCATTCCGAGCGGAGCGAGGAATCTGGATAACTCGCCACAACGGTTTGTACCCAGATTCCTCGCTCCGCTCGGAATGACACGTTTGATCGGAAAATTCCTCCTACAAAAAGTGGTACAGAAACGTAATAACGCCGGTGTATGCAGGCTTTTTTTGGCCTTCGATTTCCATCGTTACGCCAATATTGGCTTTGGCAATACCGCGTAGGTCTTTTACGGCCAGCAGCTTGGCGTGCAGGCGCACGGCGCTGCCCACTACCACTGCCTGGTTGAAGCGGAACTCACTGATTTCGTAGTTCACCTGCATTTTCAGGTTTTCCACCTGCACCAGCTGGTGCCAGAAGTAGGGCAGCAACGACAGCGTGAGGTAGCCGTGGGCAATGGTGCCCCCGAACGGCGACTCGGTGGCGGCGCGCTGGGGGTCGGTATGAATCCACTGGAAATCGAGGGTGGCGGCGGCAAACTGGTTGATTTGCTCCTGCGTGATAATATGCCAGGGCGTAGTGCCGAGGTCCTGGCCTTCGTACTGCTGCAGCTCAGCTAAGCTGCCAATGGTAATACTCATAGGTGAAAGAGTAGGGTTGCGGAAATGCTAAAGTACGGTTTGCCTGCGGGCACCGCCGCACCTATTCACAAAAAGGTGCAAATGCCGGTCCGTAGCCAACCTGCGCAGCTAATCTTCGCGCCCGCCTATGACCATACAGGTCAATTTAAAGGGTGGCGTTTTCCAATTTTCAGGATACCTTTGCCGGCTAGTTGTCCTGACCTCATTCCTTGAAGTAAGGCATCCTTTTTCGCCGTCAGCCCTTCCGCATGAACCCGAACATACCCGAGGTTATCCAAACGGTTCCGCTTCAGTACTACGTCTTCTTTGCCGCCGCTTTGTTTTCCATCGGGGTGCTGGGCGTACTTACCCGGCGCAACGCCATCATCATTTTCATGTGCGTGGAGCTGATGCTAAACGCCGTGAACGTGCTGCTGACGGCCTTCTCGGCCTACCGCGCCGACCCCAACGGGCAGATTTTCGTGTTCTTCATCATGGCCGTGGCCGCCGCCGAAGTGGCCGTGGGCCTGGCCATTATCGTGATGATCTACCGGAACCTGCAAAACACCGACGTTAATCTGCTCAACCGCCTGAAATTCTAGGTAAGGGCCTTAGGGACACAGGGACTTGAGGACTTGGCATTGACCAGTCCAAGTCTCTAAATCCCTGAGTCCCCAAGTCCCTGACTTATGCAAGAAACTGTAATCCCCGCTGCCGGCGCGCCGTACTCCACGTTTTTGTACGTGCTTATTCCGCTGCTGCCGTTTTTGGGCTTTTTGATTAACGGGCTACTCAACCGGAAGCTTTCGGGCACGGTGGCCGGCGCCATCAGCAGCCTGGCGGTGCTGGGCTCGTTCGCCATTTCGGTGTTCCTGTTCCTGAACTTCCAGTACCAGTACACCGTCACGCTGTTCGACTGGATTTCGGTCGGCTCGATGCAGATTCCCTTCAGCTATCAGATCGACCAGCTCAGCCTGATTATGCTGCTGCTCGTGACGGGCGTGGGTTTCCTGATTCACGTGTACAGCATCGGCTACATGCACCACGACGAGAACGTGGGCAAATTTTTCAGCTTCCTGAACCTGTTCGTGTTCAGCATGCTGGTGCTGGTGCTGGGCGCCAACTTCGTGATTCTGTTCATCGGCTGGGAAGGCGTGGGGCTCTGCTCCTATCTGCTCATCGGCTTCTGGAACAAGAACACCGCCTACAACAACGCCGCCAAGAAAGCCTTCATCATCAACCGCGTCGGTGACCTGGGCTTCCTGCTGGGCATCTTCCTGATTTACCTGACCTTCGACTCGGTGCAGTACGCCGAGGTGTTCCAGAAAGCCAGCACCCTGCAGATTGGCACGGGCGTGGTAACGGCCATTACGCTGCTGCTGTTCGTGGGTGCTACCGGTAAATCGGCCCAGCTGCCACTCTACACCTGGCTGCCCGACGCCATGGCCGGCCCCACCCCGGTTTCGGCCCTGATTCACGCCGCCACCATGGTAACGGCCGGTATCTACATGATTCTGCGCGCCAACGTGCTGTTCACGCTGGCCCCCGATACGCTCGAAGTCATTGCCATCATCGGCGCGGCTACGGCCCTGTTTGCCGCCACCATCGGCCTGGCCCAAAACGACATCAAGAAGGTGCTGGCCTACTCCACCGTTTCGCAGCTGGGCTACATGTTCCTGGCCCTGGGCGTGATGGGCTACAGCACCAGCCTGTTCCACGTCCTGACGCACGCTTTCTTCAAGGCGCTGATGTTCCTGGGCGCGGGCTCCGTGATTCACGCCATGAGCAACGAGCAGGACATGCGCCGCATGGGCGGCCTGCGCAAGTCACTGCCCATTACGTTCATCACCTTCTTCGTAGGCTGCCTGGCCATTGCCGGCATCCCGCCCTTCTCGGGCTTCTTCTCAAAAGATGAAATCCTGCTGCACGCCTTCGAGCACAGCAAGGTGCTGTACGCGGTGGGCCTGTTCACGGCCTTCCTGACGGCTTTCTATATGTTCCGCCTGCTGTTCCTCACCTTCTTCGGCGAGTTCCGCGGCACCGAGGAGCAGAAGCACCACCTGCACGAGTCGCCGGCTTCCATGACGCTGCCGCTCATCGTGCTGGCTATTCTGGCCGCCGTAGGTGGTTTCATGAACGCCCCCTTCTTTCTGGGTGAGGAAAACGCCTACCTGGCCAACTACCTCGCGCCGCTGTTCACTTACTCCAAGCAGCTGAACCCGGCTGCCTTCGGCGTGCACGCCGACCACGCCACCGAGCTTATGCTCATCGGCCTCTCGGTGGGTGCAGGCGTGCTGGGCATCATTCTGGCCTACGTGCAGTACGTGAGCCGCGGGGTGCGCCCAGTGGAAGACGGCGAGTCGCGCGGCTTCCTTGAAAACCTAATTTACCATAAGTACTACATCGACGAGCTGTACAACGCCCTGTTCGTGCGCCCCGTCATGTGGCTCTCGCGCGGCCTGTTCCGCTACGTGGAAAACGGCATCATCGACCCCATTGTGAACGGCTTCGGCCGCCTGACCATGGGCGGGGGCCAGCTCCTGCGCTACGTGCAAACCGGCTCCGTGGAAACCTACCTTATCCTGATGGTGGTAGGTATCGTGCTGGTGATGGCGCTGAACTTCGGGAAATTCTAATTCTACTGACGGCCGGACCGGACTTTTTCACCGGCTTCATCCGCATCCAGATAACGCATGCTGACTGTCCTTCTTCTACTCTGGCCCGTGGCGGCCGCCCTGCTGCTGCACTTCTTCAAAGGCCGTGCGGCCCGGGTTCCGGCGCTGGGCGCGGCCCTGGTTGAATTTGCGCTGGCGGCCTACGCGGCCCTCACGTTCAACGCCAACAATTCCGGCCAATTCAGCTTCGACCTGAACTGGATTCCCTCGGCGGGCATCCACTTCGCGGTGGGCATGGACGGGCTGAGCCTCTTGCTGGTGCTGCTGACGGCCGTGCTGGTGCCGGTGATTCTGTTGAGCGCCTTCCGCCGCAACTTCGAGAATGAGTCGGTGTTCTACGCGTTGGTGCTGTTCATGCAAACCGGTCTGATTGGCGTGTTCACGGCCCAGGATGCCTTCCTGTTCTACTTCATGTGGGAAGTGGCCCTGATTCCAATTTACTTCCTGGCTGGCGTGTGGGGCGGCGTGAACCGGGCGCGCGTCACGTTCAAGTTCTTCCTGTACACCATCATCGGCTCGCTGTTCATGCTGGCCGGCTTCGTGTACCTCTACTTCCAGACTGGTCCTTCGGCCGACGGCCTCTCAGCTCACAACTCGGCCCTGGCCTCGTTCTACGCTCTGAACCTGACTGCCGATACGCAGATGTGGGTGTTCTGGCTGATTTTCGCGGCCTTCGCCGTGAAGATGCCCATCTTCCCCTTCCACACCTGGCAGCCCGACACCTACACCGAGGCTCCGGCACCGGCCACCATGCTGCTCTCGGGCATTATGCTGAAAATGGGTATCTACGGCTGCATGCGCTGGCTGCTGCCGGTGGTACCGATGGGCGTTGACTACTGGCAGAACTTGGTACTGATTCTGGCCATCATCGGCATCATCTACGGCGCCATCATCGCCATCCGTCAGCAGGACGTGAAGCGCCTGATTGCTTATTCCTCTCTATCCCACGTGGGTTTGATGATTGCCGGCGTGTTCTCGCTCACCCAGATGGGTCTGCAGGGTGCCAGCATTCAGATGCTGGCTCACGGCGTGAACGTGGTAGGTATGTTCTTCATTGCCGACGCCATTGAGCGCCGTACCGGCACCCGCAACATCGCCGACCTGGGCGGCCTCACCCGTAAAGCGCCCGTGCTGACGGTGTGCTTCCTGGTGCTGCTGCTGGGCACGGTGGCGCTGCCGCTCACCAATGGCTTCGTAGGCGAGTTCCTGCTGCTGGGCGGCGTGTACCAGTTCAACCACTGGATGGGTGCCGTAGCCGGCGTGACCATCATTCTGGGCGCGGTGTACCTGCTGCGCATGTTCCAGCGCGTGATGCTCGGCCCCGATTCCTCGTTCACCGAAACCTTCACCGACCTCACCGGCTCGGAGCTGGCCCTGCTGGTGCCGCTCATCGTGCTGGTATTCTGGATTGGCCTGTTCCCCAACACGTTCCTGCACCTGTCGGAAGGCAGCGTGATGAACATTCTGAACGAGGTAGTTAAACGCTAAACGGCTAGTGGTCTGCGGCCAAGCCCGTGGCAACTACATTCTCTGCTAATGAATTCCATCATTCTACTTTCCGTTCTGGGCCTGGGTAACCTGTTTCTCGGGTTCCGTCGCTCCAACCGGCTGCTGCTGCCCGTGATGATGCTCATCCTGGGCGGGGTGCTGACGGTGAACTTCCTCGACTGGGGCAGCACGCAGTCGTTCTTCAACGGCATGCTCACCATCGACAACTTCTCGGTGGCTTTCACGGGCATTGTGCTGCTGACGGCGCTGGTGCTGATTCCCTTCTCCCAGAAGTACGTGCTCGACGGCGAGCCGAACCTGGCTGAATACTACTCGCTGCTGCTGTTTTCGCTGGTAGGGGCTATCATGCTGGTGAGCTACAACCACCTGCTGATGCTGTTCCTGGGCATCGAAATTCTGAGCGTGGCCATGTACGTGCTGGCCGGTTCCGATAAGCGCAACCTGCGCTCCAACGAAGCCGCCCTCAAGTATTTCCTGATGGGCGCGTTCTTCACTGGCATTCTGCTGTTCGGCGTGGCGCTGGTGTACGGGGCTACCGGCACCTTCGAGCTGAGCAAAATCAGCTTCGCCGTGCAGAACCCCGCCCCCGGCTTCGAGACGCTGCACCCGATGCTCTACATTGGCATGCTGCTGATGTTCATTGGCATGGGTTTCAAGGTTTCGGCCGCCCCGTTCCACTTCTGGACGCCCGACGTGTACGAGGGTACGCCTACGTTCTTTACGGCCTTCATGAGCACCATCGTGAAGACGGCTGGTTTTGCCGCTTTCCTGAAGCTGCTGGTGCAGGCCTTCCCGGCTGCCAACGCCCAAGGCATCTGGCTGCCTACCCTCACCGCCATGTGCGTGCTCACTCTGCTCATCGGCAACGTGGGCGCCGTAGCCCAGACCAGCGCCAAGCGCATGCTGGCCTACTCCAGCGTATCGCACGCGGGCTACCTACTGATTGCCCTGGTAGCCTTCAACGGGCAGCTGGAAGGTGCTTCGGCTAACGGCATCCTGTTCTACTCTTTGGCTTACTCGGTAGCCACGGTGGCAGCCTTCGGAGTACTGAAGCTGGTAGCTGATGCCCGCCAGCGCGAGGATTACGACGGCCTCAACGGCCTGGCTAAAACCAACCCGCTGCTGGCTTTCTCACTCACGGTAGCTATGCTGAGCCTGGCCGGTATTCCGCTCACGGGTGGTTTCTTCGGTAAATTTTTCGTGTTTTCGGCCGCCGTGGAGAATGGCTACATCGGCCTCGTGGTATTTGCCGTGGTGATGTCGATGGTGAGCATCTATTACTATCTGCGCCCCATCATTGCCATGTACATGCGCGACACCGACGCCACCACCGCCGAAGCCGTGCCCGTGACTACGTTCCAGGCTGGCGCGCTGCTGCTGCTGGCGGCCCTCACGGTGCTGCTGGGCGTGCTGCCCGGTCTGGTGGCCGGTGCGCTGTAAGCCACCACGCTTCCATAAGCTGCAAAAGCGTCTCTGTCTCTCTGACGGAGACGCTTTTTTTATTGCTACCTCCGCAGTGATGCGGGTGAATATTCCGTCGTGAGTTGTAGAGACGCAATATTTTGCGTCTCATCATTGCTGATGTTATTGCGTCCGTGCACTCCCCATCGTTCAACGACGAGACGCGAAGGGTCGCGTCTCTACACCGTTTTCACACTGCACTGCGCTACGAACAGTTGCCGGCAACTTGCTTTACTTGCACGCACATCTGCTCTTATCTGTGCTATGAAACGCATTTGCTTTCTGCTTTGCCTGTTGTTCCCCTTTGCGGCTCCGGCCCAACAGCCCGCCGCTTCCAGCTTACCTGAGCAAAGCTTCGAGCAGTTCTGGCAGGGCTTCCGCGACCAGTACGCCTTTTTCCCGCTCAAGCAGGTTGATTGGGACGCTACCTACCGCGCCTACCGTCCCCGTATCACGGCCCAAACGCCGCAGGATTCCCTGGTGCAGATACTCAGCCGCATGGTGGCGCCGCTGCACGATGGGCACATCACCATCAGCCGGGGCGAAACCATCCTGTTCAAGGGCGAAAGCCGCCGCAACTCGTTCAAGCAGACCTTCAAGACCGTGCAACCCGATTTCTGGCGGGTGGCCACGCAGCAGTTGCAGGCAGCCGGCTTCGGCCCGTTAAAAGGGCTCGGCCCTGATTTCAAAGGCAAACAGCCGCTCTACGTCAGCCGCAGCGGCAACCTAGGCTACCTGCACCTCACCCGCAACTTCGCCGATATCAGCGGAGCCATCGGCACCGACGCGCAGGAGAAGAAGGACCAGCAGCGGCTGGAGAAGCTGTTCTCGCAGGCGCTGAAGCAGCTGAGTGGCTGCCAGGTGCTGCTGCTGGACGTCCGCGACGACGGTGGGGGCCACAGCGGCGTAGAATTGGCGGGCCATTTTGCCTCTGAACGGGTCCTGACCAGCTACAAAGCCCTGCGCCAGCCAGGCGGCTACGACCGGTTCACAGAGCCGCAGCCCGTGTATGTAACGCCCGCCGCCGGCCCGCGCTTCACCGGCCCGGTCATCCTGCTCACCTCCGATCAGACCGCCAGCGCCGCCGAGGACCTGACTATTGCCCTCACCAGTTTGCCCCAGGTGACGCAGATAGGCACCGCCACCAAAGGTATGCTCTCCGATATGCACAGCCTGCGGCTGGCCAACGGCCTGGAGGTAACTCTGTCGAACCAGCGCTACACCACGCCCACCGGCCAGCTGCTGGAAGACGTGGGCGTGCAGCCCGATGTAACGGTAGAAAACACCCTATCTGCTATGCAGCAACAGCGCGACCCAGTGCTAGGAAAGGCGTTGGAGCTAGCCCAGTCAGAAGCCGCCAAACGTACCCCGCCCGGCACTATTAAGTAGTAAGAGTTGAGTACTTGGTATTGAGTAGTAAGAACTTGGTCAGCACTTCATACTAAGTACTCAATACCCACCGCTCCATACTCACTTCTTAATCACCCGGATGCTGATGCGGCGGTTGAGGGCCCGGCCTTCGGGCGTGGTGTTGGGCGTGATGAAGTACTTGCCGCCATAGCCTTTGGCCTGAATCCGGTTCATATCGATGCCCATGCCGGCCATGGCCAGCATGGCCGTTTTGGCCCGCTCCTCGCTGAGCTGGAAGTTTTTGAGCGGGTTGCCGGTGCTATCGGTGTAGCCTCCAATTTTCACCACCGAGGTCGGGAAGGTCTTGAGGATGCTGGCCACATTACGCAGCTGCAAGAACGATTCGTCGGTGAGCGTGGTAGCACCGGGCTCGAAGTACACCCGGTCGAAATTGATCCAGCCCTTGGTGCGGTTCACGGAGTCCACCTGAATGGCGGGGTCGGCGAGGAAGGTAAACAGGCGGTTTTCAGTGGAATTAGCCCCTACTTTCTGGGTAGTGCCGTCGGCCAGGCGCAGAATGATGGGCTGGCCGGTGTCGTAGATATAGTTGCCGCTGGCGTCGTCGTAGCGGCCGGGCTGTTTGGTGTCAGCAGAAGGCGCGGGCCGTGTTGGCGTTACTGCAGCAGCCGGAGTGGCAAGTGACGCAGCAGGCGCGCCCAGCCGGTCGTGCCCGAATAGGTAGCCCAGCAATACCGCCAGCAGCAGCAGCAGGCCCCACTGCCAGCGGGCGGTGGGGCCTGCTGCTGGCCCGGCCGGCGCCGTAGCCCAGGCGGCAGCGGCAGGATATGGTGCCAGATCAGGCGGTGCTATCGGCAGCTTTTCCAGGCCACCCGCCGGAGCTGCCTGCGGCACTGAGAGCAGCGCCCGCCGCAGCGGGTCTTTCTCCTGCCGCAGCCACAGGGCCAGCGCCACCGGATCGAGGCTATGCTCGCGGGCATGCTCGCCGGCCACGCCCAGGACTGCCACCGTACTGCAGCCCAGAAGCTGGGCCGCTACGCCGGGCGCTAGGTTGGTGGCAGCGGACTGTTCTTGTAAAACGCTGGTATAAGAGTCGCCCAACAAATCGTGCAGCAGGTCTTCGCCCCGCTTCTGCCACCCAGTCTGGTCGAGGGCCGGCAGGTGTTCCGTTACGTGGGCATCGTAGGCCTCGCGGCTGAGCTGCCAGAATATTTCCGGGCCGTAAGGGCCTTCCACACGGTTGAGCAGCGTGTAGAGTGAGAACGGCACCGTATGGCTAAGGCCATTACGAATGGCTGCCCCCGCCACTTGATTGCGGCTGCCAAGGTCATCAGTTACCTGGTCGGTAAAGGCGTCCAGTACCGTTTGATTGAGTGTGTTTTCCATCTTTTCCTACCCGCTAAAGCCTTCTTCACCCAAAAGATAAATCTTAATTATAATATTTCAATTATTTATTTGATTTATTTTACACAAAGAGTAATGTTTGAACATGCCGGAGCCAGCCAGCTTCAGTTCGGGACGCTTCAGTATTTGACTAATGGACCAAGCTGTTTTCGAACGACTCAGGCGCGGCGCAGGGCGGTGGCAGGGTCTTCGGCGTACTGCACGGCCTCGTCCGGAAAGGGTTCGTCGCCGCGGAAGCGGAGCAGCAGGCGGGCCGTGGTGATGATGTCTTTCTGGCAATAGCGCGCAATGCGCGGCAGGTCGTTGTCTTCGTAGTACACGCGGGCTACGTCTTTGCCCTGGATGTCGTCTTTGGGCGTGGGAATTCCGAACATGGCGGCCAGCAGACTCAGCGACGTAAACGACTTCCGGTCGCCGAACTTCCACAGCTCCATGGTGTCGAGGTGGGGCACTTCCCAAGGCTTTTTGCCGGCCGTATCGAGGTGCGGCGGCAGCGCCAGGCCGTTGATGAGCATGCGGCGCGACAGATACGGGAAATCGAACTCCTTGCCATTGTGCCCACACAGCCGGAAGTGCGGCCGGTGGCTGATAACGTCGCTGAACTCCCGGAGTAGCTCTTTCTCGTCGTGGCCATAGAAGGACTTCACGCTGAAGCGCAGCTCACCGTCGAGGGTGTAGCGGAAGCGGCCCACCGAAATGCACACCACCCGCCCAAACTCAGCATAGATACCGGCCTGCTCGAACAGCGTAGCGGCGTGCAGGTTGTCGGGCAGCGGGGCAATATGGTCGTGGTGTGAAATCCAGCCTTTCTCGCGGCGCAGGGCGTGGCATTTGTGCTCCCACAGTTCCTTCAGCATGTCGTGCAGGTCGTCGTGGCAGCCGACGCAGGGCACGGTTTCGATGTCGAGCACAAATACCTCATCGAGCTTCAGGTCGCGGAGCAGACGCATACACAAGGCGGATAACACAGTAGACGGATGCCGAATATAGGCTTTTCCGCCGCGTATGCACCATTTTTGCGGTGTTCCGGAGCCGTCGTCGGCAGGACGCCGGGAAGCGGCGCACCTGTCGGCGACGGGAACCTGCCGGCCTGCATCGGCCGCAGCACACCGGGCGGCAGCAGTGCTGGCCGGTGGGGTCTGGGTTCAGCTCTGGCCCGGAGTCAGGCCAGGGCCGGGCGCTGCCGGATCCAGAGACCCAGCAGGCAAATAAGCAGCTGCGGACGCGTATGTGGCATATTGGCAGGCATTTGGGTACCCAACCAGCCCCGAATGCCTGCGGCGGAAACACCGGGGCCGGGGTTGTTGGTCGGGTTGAAATTGCGCTTTTCCGCCACCGTTGTCAATCGCACAATCATGTAGCCGCCCGTTGGTGCTGGTTTCAGGTCAGGCCCTGGCGCAGGGCTTTGCTGACGGCCTCGGTCATGGAGCGCACGTGCAGCTTCTCGTAGATTTTCTTGATGTGCGAGCGGACGGTATCGATGCTGATGCCCCGGTCGGCGGCAATCATCTTGTAGCTATAGCCTTCCACCAGCAGCCCCAGAATCTCCTGCTCGCGGGCGCTCAGGTTGGCCGGCGACTCGTCGGAGACGGGACGGGGCGGCGTTTTCGGGAACAGGCGCAGCACCTGCCGGGCAATGGCGGGTGTCATGGGGGCGCCCCCGGCCCGCACCTCGCTGATGGCATCAATGATGCGCGCCGGCGGGGTTTTCTTGAGCAGGTAGCCGTCGGCGCCGGCGCAGATGGCGGCAAACACCCGGTCGTTTTCCTCAAACACTGTCAGCATCACCACGTTGATGGTCGGGGCTACGGCCTTAATGCGGCGCAGGCCTTCAATGCCGGTGCAGCCGGGCATGTCGATGTCCATGAGCACCACGTCGGGCCGCAGGCGCTCCATGTCGGCTTCGGCCTGGGTGCAGTTGCTGAGCGCGCCCGCCAGCGTCAGCCCCGGCGAACCGGCCAGCAATTGGCCCAGACTGGTGCGTAGGTCAGCATTGTCTTCATAAATCAGAACGCGGATGCTGTTTTCCATGGCGCTGAGCCGGCAGGTGGTAAGAGTTCGGTTAATATACACGTTGTGGCCACCAGATGCGCCTACATGATGATGTGAAAAGAGGTGATGAGGTGAATCGTGATGAGGTGACAGGTGACAGGTGACAGGTGACAGGTAAAAGAAGAACGTCATTCCGAGCGGAGCGAGGAATCTCGCGTGCTGACGTTCGCCTCACCTCCTGGCCCCCTCTCCCGTGGAGAGGGGGAGACAGACGAGTTTTTTTTGGTGAGCCTGTTTGCTGGTGAGTACTATACTGGCGAGATTCCTCGCTCCGCTCGGAATGACGTTCTGGCTTCATCACCCCACCACCAAAAAATCAATCATTCAGCGGCACTTTCAGGTGCAGGGTGGTGCCTTTGCCGGGGGCGGTTTCGATGGTGAGGTGGCCGGCCAGGGCGGCGGCTCGGCTGCGCATGTTGGTGAGGCCGTTGCCGCTGCCCTGGGCGGGGCTGGTGGGGTCGAAGCCCACGCCATCGTCCTGTACGGTGAGGTGCAGCAGGCCCTGCTGGTAGGCCAGCCGGATGCGGGCGTGCTGGCACTGCGCGTACTTGGCCAGGTTGTTTATGGCTTCCTTGAAAAGCAGGAAGAACTCGCGGCGGGCGCGCATATCCAGCTTCAGGCCCTGCACCGAAGGCTCGGCCCGAAACGTGAATTCGATGCCGCGCGCCTCCAGCACCTCCGAGGCAAAGCTGCGCATGCGGGCCGTCACGTCGTCGAGGCCGTCGTGGGCGGGGTTGATGGCCCACACGATGTCGTCCATGGCGTCGAGCATGCGGCGCGACGAGTCGCCAATTTGCTCCAGCAGGGCCGCGGCCTGCTCGGGGCGCTGCTGGCGCTGGTGGTTGCGCGCAATCTGGCTCAGGATGGAAATGCTGCTGAGCGTGGAGCCCATATCGTCGTGCAGGTCGCGGGCGATGCTGTGGCGCACCCGCTCCAGCGTGAGCAGGTGCCCCACCCGCAGCCGGTACGCCACAAACAGCAGCGCAAACCCCAGCCAGCCCAGCCCGATCCGAAACCACCACGTCTGGTACCAGGGCGGCGTGACGATGATGCGGAGCGCGGCCCCGCGCGGGCTCCAGACGCCGTCGTTGTTGGTGGCGCGCACCCGGAAAGTGTAGGTGCCGGGGTCGAGGTTGGTGTAGTTGGCCTCGCGGCGGCGGCCGGCCTCAATCCAGTCCTGGTCGAAGCCTTCCAGCAGATAGGCGTAGCGGTTTTTGTCGGGCTGGCGAAAGTTAAGGGCCGCAAATTCCAGCGAGAAAAAGTAGTCCTGCGGGGCCAGGCGCAGCACGCGCCGCTCCGTGATGGACGTATCGGGCAGCTCCACCGGGCGGTTGAACTTGCGCAGCTCGGTGAGCACCACAGCCGGCGGCACGGGGTTGGTGCGCACGGCGGCGGGCAGAAACGCCACCAGGCCGTTGGCCCCGCCGAAATACAGCTGGCCATCGGCCCCGCGGTGGCTGGCACCGGCGTTGAACTCGTCCTGGGGCAGGCCGTCGCGCTCGTCGAACGTGAAAAACCGGCCGGTTTTGGGGTCGAAGCGCGCAATGCCCTTGTTGGTCGACAGCCACAGGTGGCCCTGGCGGTCGTGCTGCATGCCATACACCACATCGTTGGGCAGGCCGCTGGCTTCGCGGAAAGTGGTGAAATTGCCCTGCTCGGCATCGTCGAGGCGACAGAAGCCGCCGCCTTCGGTGCCCACCCATAGCGTGCCGGCCCCATCGAGCAGCAGACAGCGCACAAAGTTGCTGCTCAGGCTGCGGGGGTTGCGGCCATCGGCCCGGAAGGTGCGGAAGCGGCCGGTGGCGGGGTCAAGGCAGCTGAGGCCGCCGCCGCCGGTGCCCACCCACAGGCGGCCGCGGCCATCCTGCAGCGTCACGCGCACAAAGTTGTTGGGCAGGCTGGTGGCCCGGGCGGGGTCGTGGCGGTAGGTGGTGAAGCGGCCGGTAGTGGCGTTGAGGCGGTTGAGGCCGCCCTCGGTGCCCACCCACAGCTGCCCGGCGGGGTCCTGGTACACGGAGCGCACGAAGTCGTCGGAGAGGCTGGTGGGGTTGGCGGGGTCGTGGCGGTAGTGGCGGAACGCGGTGCCGCCCGGCTCCAGGCAGTCGAGGCCCTGGCTCTGGGTGCCCACCCACAGGTGGCCGGCGGCATCGAAGCTCAACGCCCGCACAAAGTCCTGGGCCAGGCTGCCGGGCTGCGCCGGATTGTGGCGGAAGCTGCGGTAGCGGCCTGTATTGGGCTCGTAGCACAGCAGGCCCTGGTCTTCGGTGCCAATCCAGAGGCGCCCCGCCGCATCCGACGTGACGGCCCACACCGGTGCAGGTGCAGCAGGCGCGGGCACCCGCCGAAAGTCGCGGGCGCGCAGGTCGGTCTGACTGAGGCCGGCTTCGGTGCCCACCCACAACAGCCCGGCGCGGTCCTGCAGCAGAGTCTGCACCGTGTTTTCAGGCAGACTGAATGGGTTGAGCGGCTCGTGCGCGGCGCGCCGAAAGGTGCCGGTGGCGGGCTCGTAGCGGCATAGACCTTCGTTGGTGCCCACCCACAGCGTGTTCTGCTGATCGGTGAGCAGGCTACGGATGCCGCCGGCCGGCAAGTTGCTCGCTCCTGGGCCCGGCCGGAAAAAGCGGGCAGCCCCACCGGCCGGGGGCAAGTAGGCCAACGTCCCGGACTCGGCGCCCACCCACAGCCCGCCGCGGCGGTCGGGGCAGAGGCTGGTGATGGCACCCGTGGCCGGCAGGCGTGGGTCGGGCAGCAGCAGGCGACGGGTACTATCGAGGCGGCTGACGACGCCTTCGCCGGTACCCACCCACAGCTGGCCGGCCTGGTCCTGGGTGAGGGCCCGCACGGAGTTGCGCCGGAGGCTGCTGCCGGGCCCGGCCGCGTGCCGGAACACGGCGAAACGGCGCGCGGCAGGGTTCAGCTGATGCAGGCCGTCTTCGGAGCCGGCCCACACCCGCCCCTGCCGGTCGCAGTACACCACCCGGATGAAGTTGCTGGTCAGGCCGCTGGAGTCGCCGGGCTCGGCGCGGTAGGTGCGGAACTGCCCGGTGCGCGGGCTGTAGCGCGACAGGCCACCGCCGGTGCCCACCCACACCTGCCCCTGCGGATCGAGGCACAGCGAAAGCACGAAGTTGCTGGCCAGGCTGGTGGGCCGGCGGGCATCGGCCCGGAACGTGCGAAACCCGACGCCGTCGTAGCGGCAGAGGCCGTCCTGGGTGCCCACCCACAGGAAGCCGCGCTGGTCTTGCACGAGGCTATAGACGCTGTTTTCGGCCAGCCCGTCGGCGGCCGTGAAGGTGCGAAACCGCAGAGACGCGGATTGGGCCCGGCTGCCGAAACCGGCCAGCAGGAGCACGCCGAGCAGGCCAAATAGCAAAAGCCAGAAGTCAGCGGGGCGTTTCATAAGTCGGGACGAGCCAGGTGGGCTGAATGTACCGAATTACCCGGAACCGACGCCAGTACTTTTCTGCATTTAACCTGCCAATCAGCATAGTAGCGCGACCTTTGTAGTTCGCGCACCTGCGCCGTTCGGACGCTTCCGTTTCAGCGGCGCGGGGGCGCGAACTACAAAGTTCGCGCTACTGCCGCTCCGCCTTCCCTCAGCGCAGCTGCAGGCGGCGGAGCACGTCGGTGCGGAACGTGCTGCCTACGGGCACCTCGCGGCCGCCCACGTGCAGGCTGTTGCCGCTCAGGCGCTCCACGCACGTCATGTTCACCAGATACGACTTGTGCACGCGCAGGAACTGGGTGGCGGGCAGACTGCTTTCCATCTGCTTCATGGTTTCGGCCGTGAGCAGCGTGCGGCCCGCAGCCGTGTGGCATTTCACGAAGTTGCCGTAGCCTTCCACGTACAGCAGCTCCGAAAACCGCACCCGTTCGGTGCCGGCGTCGGTTTTCAGGAAAAACGAGTCGGGGGCCGGGGAAGCCGCAGCGGGCGGGGAAGCCGGGGCGGCTGGCGTAGGTGACGGGCTGCGTTCGGCCAGCAGCGTGTGCAGGCGGGTGACGGTCTTCACGAACCGCTCGAAGCGGATGGGCTTCAGCAGGTAGTCCACCACGCCCAGGTCGAAGGCTTCCAGCGCGTGGGTGGCGTGGGCCGTGCACAGCACCACCTGCGGCGGTTGCGGCAGGGCACGTAGCAGCTCCAGGCCGGTCAGCTCGGGCATGTCCACGTCCAGAAAAAGCACGTCAACGGGTGTGGTGCGCAGCAGCGTCAGGGCCTCCACGGCGCCGTAGCAGCTGCCGGCCCAGGTGGCCAGCCCGGGCAGCCGGTCGAGGTAGGCGTGCAGCACGGTGTGGGCCAAAGGCTCATCATCGACGAGCAGGCAACGCAGCGGGGCAGCAGCATTCATAGGTTAGGCGGGGATAAAAACGATGACAAAAGAACGTCATGCAGAGTGCAGCCGGAGGCGAAGCATCTCGCGTGCAATGGTAACTCAATCGTTCTGTGATTTTGGCTTTACCACACTGGCGAGATGCTTCGCCTCCGGCTGCGCTCTGCATGACGTTCTTTTTCAACCTCACAGCTGCAGCCTTAGCTCGGCGGTGTAGTGGGTGACGGTGGCGTTGAGGGTGAGCTGGTGGCGCGGGCCGGGGTAGAACTGGTCCAGCCGGGCCCGCAGATTCGGCAGCCCCAGGCCTGAGGGCGTGGGCTTGAAGTGGGGCGGAATGCTGTTCTCGGTGCGCAGGGTGAGGCCGGTGGGCGTCTGGCTAAGCGTGATGCGGATGGTGTTGTCGCCGCTGGGGCCGATGGCGTGCTTGAAGCAGTTTTCTACGAGCGGCAGCAGCAGCAGCGGGGCCAATGGCTGGTCGGGGTGCGGCAGGTCTGCCGTGAAGTCAACGTGCGTGTTCTGCCGCAGGCGCAGCTTTTCCAGCCCGATGTAGTTGGCCAGGTATTCGGCCTCGGTGCCCACGGTCACGAGGTGCTGGCGGGAGCTGTCGAGCTGGTAGCGCATGAGGCCGGCCAGCTGCAGCAGGGCCTCCGGCATCTGGTCGGGGGCGGCCAGGCTGAGGCCGTAGAGGTTGTTGAGAGTGTTGAACAGGAAGTGCTGGTTGACCTGGGCTTTCAGCAAGCTCAGCTCGGTTTCCAGCTGCCGGGCGTGCAGTTCCTGCATCTGGTAGTGGCTCAGCACGCCGCGGCGTACGTAGTGCGGCAGCGTGGCCAGCACCGTCGCCAGCACCAGATTGCCCGCGGCCAGCCCCAGCAGATAGGCAAACGTGGTGTGGCCGCCGGGCCGCGTCTGCACCACGTGCGCCAGCTGGTTGAGCAGCACCAGCAGCGCGGCTCCGCTTAGCAGAATACCGATGGTAGTAGCCGCATAGGAGGCATAGTGGCGCTGCTCCAGCATGTTCCGCAGCGCCCAGAAATGAGCATAAATCACCAAAGCCGCTACGGGCAGCAGCACGGCCATGCGCCGTAGCTTCTCGGGTGCACCGGCCGGCTCCAGCACGGCCAGCAGCCCAATCAGCGCCAGCACCAGCACCCAGACCAGCCCGTGCCGCAGGGCCCGCGAGCGGACAAAAACAGAAAGTGTCATGGGGCAAAACTACGGTCCCTCCCCCACCGGCCCGCATAAACATGACCAACGCCGTTGGCAGGCAAAAACCGGGCGTTGGTCACGCAGAAAACGTGGTCGTCATAAAAAGCAGGACTGAGAATAGGGGATTGTAGATATTTGAGCCAGAAGCCCTCCACAGCGGGCAACCGTTGCCGTGGTTTCGGCATCCGGTTAGCGGTCGGCTGTAATGCCGGCGCCCTTCCTTCGATTCATCTGCCTGAACTCTCCACTCTTCCTTTCCTATTCCACCATGGCGCTTACCATCAGCAACCTCACCAAAACCTACCCCAACGGCACGCAGGCGCTCAAGGGCGTCACGCTCACCATCCCCAACGGCATGTTTGGGCTGCTGGGCCCGAACGGCGCCGGCAAATCCAGCCTGATGCGCACCATTGCCACGCTGCAGGACGCCGACACGGGCAGCATCTGGCTCGACGACATTGACGTGCTGCGCGACAAGGAGGCCGTGCGCCGCGTGCTGGGCTACCTGCCGCAGGAGTTTGGGGTGTACCCGCGCGTGTCGGCCGAGGAGCTGCTCGACCATTTCGCGGTGCTCAAGGGCATCGGCAACAGCAAGGAGCGCAAGGAAACGGTGGCGGCGCTGCTGCAGCAAACCAACCTCTACGAGGTGCGCAAAAAGCACGTGGGCGGCTACTCCGGCGGCATGAAGCAGCGCTTCGGCATTGCCCAGGCCCTGCTCGGCAACCCGCGCCTGATCATCGTGGATGAGCCTACGGCCGGCCTTGACCCGGCCGAGCGCAACCGCTTCCACAACCTGCTGTCGGAAATTGGCGAAAACCGCGTTGTGATTCTGAGCACGCACATTGTGTCAGACGTGAGCGACCTGTGCCGCAGCATGGCCATCATCAACAAGGGCGAAGTGCTGCTCACCGGCGACCCGCTCTCGGTGATGAACGAGCTAAAAGGCAAGGTCTGGAAGAAGCTGGTGGAGAAAACCGAGCTGCCCGCCCTGCAGGCCGCCCACACCGTCATCAGCTCGCGCCTGTTCGCGGGCAAAACCGTGGTGCACGTGCTGGCCGACTCGGCCCCCGACAGCGGATTCGAGGCCGTGCAGCCCGACCTGGAGGACGTGTATTTCGCGGAAATCAAGAATTCAGAATTGAAAGTGGCTTTGCAGTAGCGGCGCGGCAGCTATTTCTCGCAGCATCTCGCAGTGTGCTGACGATGCCCAGGTAACCGTCATGCTGAGCGGAGCGAAGCATCTCGCAGGTGTGGTAACTGATGCTACCCACTGCCGAGATACCCAGCGCTGCTCGGGATGACAGAATTACCACTCGGGCGAGATGCTTCGGCTGCGCCTCTGCATGACGTTCAGTCAACTCACCACTCTCTTCTAACTACTAAACACATGTTTCTTCCCATACTTCTTTTTGAGCTGAAATACCGGCTGCGGCGCCCCGCAACCTGGATTTACTTCGGGCTGCTGGCCTTAATGGCGGGGCTGCTGGTGGCGGCTTCGGGCGGCGCGTTTGGCGGCGGTGTCAGCATCGCGCTTGGCGGCGACGGGCAGGTGGTGAAAATAAACTCGCCCTACTCACTGACCCTTATCATCAGCGTGCTGAGCGTGTTCGGGATTATCATTGCCTCGTCGCTGATGGGTAACCCCGTCTACCGCGACTTCGAGTACCAGGCGCACCCGCTGTTCTACACCAAGCCCATCAGCAAGTGGGGCTACCTGGGCGGGCGCTTTCTGGGCTCCTACCTGATTGCGGTGCTGGTGTTCAGCGGCATTCTGGTGGGCGCGGCCGTGGGTAGCATACTGCCCGGCGTGGAGCCCGACCGGTTTCTGGCCGTGGCGCCGGCTGGCAGCTACGTGTGGCCGTTTGTGCTGATTGTGTTGCCCAACCTGCTGTTTACGGGGGCCATCTTCTTCACCATGGCCACGCTCACGCGCAACATCCTGAGCACCTACATCGGGGCTGTGGCGCTGCTCATCGGCTATCTGATTTCCAGCGCCTACACCTCCGACCTCAAAAACGAATACCTAGCCGCCGCCCTCGATGCCTTCGGGCTGGGCGCGCAGTTCTTCACCACCCGCTACTGGACGGCCGCCGAGAAAAACACCCAGCTGCTGCCGCTCGGCTCGTTTATGCTGCTCAACCGCGCCGTGTGGCTGGCCATCGGGTTCGGGCTGCTGGCATTCTGCTACGTGCGGTTCCGGTTTGCCAGCCTGGCCTCCGAGAAGGTGTCGAAGAAAACCCGCAAAGCCACCGCGGCGGCCTTGCCCGAAGCGGCGCTGGCTCCGGCCGGCGCTACGCTGCGCCTGCCCACGGTGCACCAGGATTTCAGCGGCGCCATGCACCTGCGCCAGTGGTGGAGTCTCACCAAGCTGGAGTTTCGGGGCATCGTACGCAACCGCTACTTCGCGGCGCTGGTGGGCGCGGGCGTGATTTTTCTGCTGGCCATGGTGTCGCAGGTAGGCAAAACCTTCGATACCACCACCTACCCCGTCACGCACGAAGTCCTGACGCTGGCCAGCGGCTCGTTTTTCCTGTTCTTTCTGGCCATCATCATCTTCTACTCCGGTGAGCTGGTGTGGCGCGAGCGGGAAGCCCGCGTGGCCCAGATTGCCGACGCCGTGCCGGTGCCCTCGTGGGTGCCGTTTCTGAGCAAGCTGGCCGCCCTGGGGCTGGTGCAGGTGGTGCTGCTGCTGATGGTGATGGTAGTGGGTTTGCTGATTCAGACCTTCAAAGGCTATTTCCACTACGAAATCGGGCTCTACCTCCAGGCGCTGTTTCTGTACCAGCTGCCGTATCTGCTGCTGATCTGCGTGCTGGCCATGCTCACGCAGGTGGTCGTCAACAACAAGTACCTGGGCTTTTTCGTGGTGGTGCTCTACTACGTGGCCAACATCTTCCGCTCCGACATCGGCCTGGGCCACCGCCTGCTGGCCTACGGCGGCGGCCCAGGCCCCGGCCCCTACTCCGACATGAACGGCTACGGCCACTTCCTGCCGGCCTTCTGGTGGAGCAAGCTGCTGTGGGCGGGCGTGGCTTTGCTGTTTGTGCTGCTCGGTAACCTGCTGTGGGTGCGCGGCACCGACGCCGGCAACCGCCTGCGGGAAGCCCGCCGCCGCTGGGGCGCGGGCAGCACCGCCACCCTGGCCGCCGGCCTGCTCATCAGCCTCGGGGCCGGCGCCTACATCTTCTACAACACCAACGTGCTCAACAAATACCGCACGGCCAAGCAGAACGAGCAGCTGCAGCTGCGCTACGAGCAGCTCTACCGCCGCCTCAAGGACGTGCGCCAGCCGCGCATCGTGGCCGTGAGCGTGAATACCGACATCTTCCCCGGCACCCGCGCCGTGCACTTCGAGGGCCGCTACATGCTGGTCAACAAGCACAGTCAGCCCCTCGATACGGTGCTGGTAAGCTTGCCGGCCGAGTTGAACCCACGCGTGCAGGCCATCAGCCTGGGCGCCCCCGGACAGGCCACGCTGGCCCTGCAGGATACCACGTTCCAGCTGCGCCTCTACCGCCTGGCCCAGCCCCTGGCCCCCGGCGACTCGCTGCCGCTCACGTTCCGCCTCGCGTACCAGGAGTGCGGCTTCCCCAACTCGGATTCCAACACCGATATCGTCTACAACGGCACGTTCGTCAACAGCCGCTACCTGCCGGGCCTGGGCTACCGCGAAGAAGCCGAGCTGAGCAGCGACAAAGACCGCAAAACCTACGGCCTGCAGCCCAAGCCGCGCATGGCACGCGTCGACGACCTGAAGGCCCGCCAGAACACCTACATCAGTAACGACGCCGACTGGATCCGGTTTGAAACCACCGTCAGCACCGACGCCGACCAGACGGCCATGGCCCCTGGCTACCTGCAGAAAGAATGGACTAAAGACGGCCGCCGCTACTTCCACTACAAGATGGACCGGCCCATGCTCAACTTCTACACCTTCCTGTCGGCGCGCTACCAGAAGTACACCGACAAGTGGGTTGACACCGCCGGCGGGCGCACCCTGCCCATTGAAATCTACTACCAGCCCGGCCACGAGTACAACCTGAAGCGCATGGCCGCCGGCGCCAAAGAGGCCCTGAGCTACTGCTCGGCCAACTTCTCGCCCTACCAGCACCGGCAGCTGCGCATTCTAGAGTTTCCGCGCTACCAGAGCTTCGCGCAGAGCTTCGCCAACACGGTGCCGTTTTCGGAAAGCATCGGCTTCATTGCCAAAGTGGATGAAAATGACCCCGAAAGCCTCGACTATCCGTTCTACGTGACGGCCCACGAGGTAGCGCACCAGTGGTGGGCCCACCAGGTTATCGGGGGCAACGTGCAGGGCAGCACCCTCATGGCCGAAGCCATGGCCGAGTACAGCGCCCTGATGGTGGCCCGCAAGCGCTACGGCTTGTCTACCATGGAGCGCTGGATGAAAATCGACATGAACCGCTATCTGGGCGGCCGGGCCGTTGAGCGCAAGAAGGAAGTGCCGCTGGCGCTGGTCGAAAACCAGACCTACATCCACTACGGCAAGGGCTCCGTGACCATGTACGCCCTGCAGGACTACCTCGGCGAAGCAAAGCTGAACGGCGCCCTGAAGCAGTACGTGCAGGCTGTGGCCTACCAGCAGCCGCCCTACACCAATTCGCCGGAGTTTGTCGGCTACCTGCGCCGCGCCGCCCCCGACTCGCTGCAGAACCTGCTCACCGACCTGTTCGACCGCATCACGCTCTACGACAACCGCGTGACCGACGCCACCGCCAAAAAGCTCCCCGACGGCCGCTACCAGGTGAACCTGACGGTGCAAAGCGCCAAGCTCTACGCCGACAGCCTCGGCAACCAGCGCCCCGCCCCCCTGCGCGACTACCTGCCCGTGGCCGTCTTCCCCGAGCCCGGCAAAGACAAGCAGCCCGCCGCGCCGCTGGTGCTGGAAAAGCGCCGCTTCGTAGCCGGCAAAAACCAGCTGCAGTTCATCGTGAACAAAAAGCCCGCCTCCGTCGCCCTCGACCCCTACCACGAGCTAGTAGACCGGGACCTGGAGGACAACAAGAAGGATGTGAAGCTGTAGGCTTCCTGCACCTTGCTGCTCAAACAAAAGCGCCACTCCAAGCCGGAGTGGCGCTTTTTTTGGTTGCTGGCTACCTCTTTCTTATTTCCCTACCACGTCGGTCTTGATGCTCAATTCCTTCAGCTGCGCGCCCGAAATCTGCGAGGGCGAGTCAATCATGACGTCGCGGCCGGAGTTGTTTTTGGGGAAGGCGATGAAGTCGCGGATAGAGTCGGCGCCGCCGAAGAGGCTGCAGAGGCGGTCGAAGCCGAAGGCAATGCCGCCGTGCGGAGGCGCACCGTATTCGAAGGCGTCGAGCAGGAAGCCGAACTGCGCTTTGGCCTCTTCATCGGAGAAGCCCAGCAGGCTGAACATGCGGGCCTGCACCGCGCGGTCGTGGATGCGGATGGAGCCGCCGCCCACTTCCACACCGTTGATTACCATGTCGTAAGCGTTGGCGCGCACTTCCCCAATGGTATCGGGGTTATCGAGCAGTGCTACGTCCTCGGGCTTGGGCGAGGTGAAGGGGTGGTGCATGGCGAAGTAGCGGCCTTCCTCCTCGATGTACTCGAGCAGCGGGAAATCCAATACCCACAGCGCCGAGAAGGTGTCCTTGTCGCGCAGGCCGAGGCGCTGGCCCATTTCCAGGCGCAGCTCCGAAAGGGCCTTGCGGGTCTTGTTTGGGTCGCCGGCCAGGATGAGCAGCAGGTCGCCGGGCTGAGCGTTGAAGGCGGCTTTCCACTGCTGCAGCGCCTCCTGGGAGTAAAACTTATCCACCGACGATTTTACGGAGCCATCGGCTTCCACGCGGGCGTACACCAGGCCGGTAGCGCCAATCTGCGGGCGCTTCACGTACTCGGTCAGCTCGTCGAGCTGCTTGCGGGTGTAGCTGGCCGCGCCGGTGGCGCAGATGCCCACTACCAGGCCGGCGGCCTCAAACACCGGGAAGTTGTGGCCCTTGGCCACGTCGTTGAGCTCCACAAACTTCATCTCGAAGCGCGTGTCGGGCTTGTCGTTGCCGTAGTAGCGCATGGCATCGGCGTAGGTCATGCGGGGTAGCTGGCCGATTTCCAGGCTCTTCACCTCACGGAACAGGTATTGCACCAGCCCCTCGAAGGTGTTGAGGATATCTTCCTGCTCCACAAACGACATTTCGCAGTCAATCTGCGTGAATTCAGGCTGGCGGTCGGCGCGCAGGTCCTCGTCGCGGAAGCACTTTACAATCTGGAAATACCGGTCGAAGCCCGACACCATCAGCAGCTGCTTGAAGGTCTGGGGGCTCTGGGGCAGGGCGTAGAACTCGCCGGGGTTCATGCGGGACGGCACCACGAAGTCGCGGGCACCTTCGGGCGTGCTTTTGATGAGCACCGGGGTTTCCACTTCGATGAACTCCTGGCCGTCGAGGTAGCGGCGGGTGGCCTGGGCCACGCGGTGGCGCAGCATCAGGTTCTGGCGCACGGGGGCGCGGCGCAAATCGAGGTAGCGGTACTTCATCCGCAGGTCGTCGCCGCCGTCGGTGTCGTCCTCAATCAGGAAGGGCGGCAGCTTGGCGGGGTTGAGCACCTCGATGCTTTCCACCCGGATTTCGATGCCGCCAGTGGGCATTTTGTCGTTTTTGGAGTGGCGCTCGGCCACTTTGCCGGTCACCGACAGCACGAACTCGCGGCCCAGCTGGCGGGCCTGCTCGCGCACTTCGGCGGTTTCCACGCCTTCTTCCAGGGCCAACTGCGTGAGGCCGTACCGGTCGCGCAGATCCACCCACAGAATGCCGCCTTTGTCGCGGGTGCGCTGCACCCAGCCGCAGAGCGTGACGGTTTGGCCAATGTGTTCGGGGCGAAGTTCGCCGCAGGTGTGCGTCCGGAGCATGTTGTCTGGTAATGAGTATTGAGTAGATAGTATCGAGTACCCGACTAGCGGTGTGGTACTGGCGGCAGGGGGCAAAAACCCTCACTACTCCGTACTTAATACTCCATACTAATAAGGGCGAAGGTAACCAGTAAAATCAGGAGAAGGCGAGAAATTCGTGGGCCGCCATGTGACAAAAGGCAGGTTGAATTGGGGTTAACAGCTGATTTCAGCCCTTGCAGCGGCATTTGCGTACCGATGCAGTAAGTTCGGCACGGAGTATGCAAACCGCCACTCCATACTCGTTCTGCATCTGCTCCAACTCCTCTTTTTTTTGCTTCCCATGAAACGCCCTGTACTGCTCGCGCTGGCCGCCACGCTCCTCTCCTTCTCGGCCGCCCAGGCCCAGACCAAGGTAAAAACCAAATCCGAAGCCAACGGGACCGAGATTAAAACCAAGTCCAAGACCGACGCCGAGCCCGTCGTGCTGAATGGCCCCATCAAGCGCGTGGAAACGCTGTCGGGCATCGACGTATTTCCGGCTTCCAGCGGCCAGAGCATCATGCTCAGCTTCACGCAGCAGTTCACCAAGCCCGGCACGCTGGTGATGACCAACTACAAAAAGCAGCCCGTGTACACCATGGCGCTTGACCCGCAGAACAACACCGGCGAGCCGGTAGACCTAGGCCGCATTCCGGCCGGCACCTACCTCATCGAGGCCAAAACCGGCAACTACGTGTACTGGAAGAGCGTCCGCATCAAGTATCCGTCGGCGCCGGTGTCCAAGAAGCGCCGCTAGCAGGCACTGTCATTCCGACGCAGGAGGAATCTGGGTCAGCTCCGTATCAACGACGTTAACTCAGATTCCTCCTACGTCGGAATGACAAGTGCTTATCCCCCTTTTTCTGGCTCCGGAGTCGTTGTGACTTCGGAGCCTTTTGGTACCCTGCCGGCCGTCGGCGGGGGTTCCGTCGTACCTTTGCGCCCTATGAAAATCCCTGCTCGTTTCCTGCGCTTGGCGCCGCTGCTGCTGGCGGTGCTGCTGCTGGCCGCCTTTGCCGCGCCCAAACTCAAGAAGACCGCCATCACCAAAAACCTCACGGTGGGCGTGCCTGAAGGCTTTTCGGCCCTGCCCGACGACGGCATTGCGGTGAAGTACCCCTCGCCGCGCAAGCCGCTGGCCGTGTTCAGCAACAGCAGCGGCCGCGTCGATTTCAGCGTGGCCCAGAAGCCCAGCACCTTCACCAGCCGCGACTACGCCCTGCTGCTCAAAATATACAAGGCCAGCATCCAGAACATGTACTCGAAGGTGGAATTCCTGTCCGAGGACATCCGCACCATCAACAAGCGCGACTTCGTGGCCCTGGAGTTCGTCTCGACGGTGGCCGACACCCGCCGCACCAGCAACCTGGCTCCCATCCGCCGCTACCAGATGGTGCAGTACACCATCACCGGCGACCAGCTCACGGTGTTCACCTTCGTGGCCCCCGCCGAAGAGCAGCCGCAGTGGCAGCCCACCGCCCGCGCCGTGATGAACAGCATTGTGATGAAGTAACCCAGAACGTCATGCAGAGGCGCAGCCGAAGCATCTCGCTAGTGAAGTAATCTAAGTCATTCCGAGCGGAGCGAGGAATCTCGCGTGCTGACGTTGAGTTACTATTACAACGTCAGCACGCGAGATGCTTCGGCTGCGCCTCTGCATGACGTTCTTTCTCATTTCCACCGAATGCCCCTTTCCATCTACTCCGACGACCACTACATGCGCGAGGCGCTGAAGCAGGCGCGCTACGCGTTTGACGAGGAGGAAATTCCGATTGGGGCCGTGGTGGTGCTCGATGGGCAGATTATTGCGCGGGCCTACAACCAGACCGAGAAGCTGCGCGACGTGACGGCCCACGCCGAAATGCTGGCCCTGACGGCCGCCGCCAACCACCTCGGCAACAAATACCTCACCGACTGCACCCTCTACGTGACCGTGGAGCCCTGCGTGATGTGCGCCGGCGCCACCGCCTGGGCCCAGCTGCGGCGCGTGGTGTACGGCGCCGAGGAGCCCAAATTCGGCTACCGTCGCCACGGCCAGCTGTTGCACCCCAAAGCCGAGGTGGTGCCCGGCGTGCTGGCCGAGGAGTGCGGCAGCCTTATGCGCGAGTTCTTCGCCCGAAAGCGGAAATAGGCTACTTTTGGCCGCCGCCGTAACCCAATGCGGGCTGCGGCGGTTTTAGTGTCGTACGCGTACCAAAGAACGTCATGCTGAGCTTGCCGAAGCATCTCTACCGCTTCGTTCTCACGATTGAGTTAACCAGCGGTAGAGACGCTTCGGCAAGCTCAGCATGACGGCCTGATTTTCAACTCTCCCCTTTTCACCCCAAAACCCCTAGCATTATGGCTTTCGAACTGCCCAAACTGCCCTACGACTACGCCGCCTTGGAGCCGCACATTGATGCGCAGACCATGGAAATCCACCATAGCAAGCACCATCAGGCTTACGTTACCAACCTCAACAATGCCGTAGCCGGCACGGAGCTGGAAGGCAAGAGCCTCGAAGACCTGATGCAGAACATTGCCTCGGCTCCGGCCGCGGTGCGCAACAACGGCGGTGGCCACTGGAACCACTCCTTCTTCTGGCAGATCCTCGGCCCGAACGGCGGCGGTGAGCCAACCGGCGCCGTAGGCGAAGCCATCAACAAGGCATTCGGCAGCTACGAGAAGTTCAAGGAAGAATTCACGAAGGCCGCTACCATGCGCTTTGGCTCGGGCTGGGCCTGGCTGTGCAAGCAGGCCGACGGCTCGGTGGCTATTTCCTCGACGCCCAACCAGGACAACCCGCTGATGCCCGACACCGGCATCAAAGGCACGCCGCTGCTGGGCCTCGACGTGTGGGAGCACGCCTACTACCTCAAGTACCAGAACCGTCGCCCCGACTACGTGGCCGCCTTCTACAACGCCATCAACTGGGACGAAGTAAACAAGCGCTTCGCCGAAGCCGCTTAGTTTCCCTCTGGCTTCTGTTAACCGCTGAAGAAGCCTCTGCCCGCCCGGGCAGGGGCTTTTTTGTGCGCCGGCCGGATGGCTTCACCAATTCTTTTGCTCCTGGCAAAACCTTTTCGACTGGTTAACGCTTTAGGAGCAGTTCATGTACCTACATTGATTTTTCGCCCTATGGCTTCCAAACTTCTTTCCTCGGCCCAGCTGGGCTCGCTCACGCTTGAGAACCACCTCGCCATGGCGCCCATGACGCGCGCCCGCTCGCTGGCCAACGTGCCCGGCTCGCTGGTGGCCGAGTACTACGCCCAGCGTGCCACGGCTGGCCTCATCATCACCGAAGGCACTTCGCCCTCGGCCAACGGCTTGGGCTACGCCCGCATTCCCGGCCTGTTCAACCAGGAGCAGGTAGCTGGCTGGAAGCTGACCACCGACGCCGTGCACGCCAAAGGCGGCAAGATTTTCGTGCAGTTTATGCACACCGGCCGGGTATCGCACCCCCTGAACATGCCCGAAGGCACCGAAGTAGTAGCTCCCTCAGCCATCGCCGCCGCCGGCGACATGTGGACCGACCAGCAGCAGATGCAGCCCCAGCCCACGCCCCGCGCCCTCACGACCGAGGAAGTAAAAGGCTTGGTGCAGGATTTCGCGAAGGCGGCCAAGCTGGCTGTTGAGGCTGGTTTTGATGGCGTGGAGCTGCACGCTGCCAACGGCTACCTGCTCGAGCAGTTCCTCAACCCCCACAGCAACCAGCGCACCGACGAGTACGGGGGCAGCCTGGAAAACCGCGCCCGCTTCGTGCTGGAAGTAGCCGACGCTACGGTCGCTGCCATCGGGGCCGAGCGCACCGGCATCCGCCTCTCGCCCTGGAGCACGTTCAACGACATGGCCCTCGCCGACGACATCGACGCGCTATATGAGTACTTGGCCACCGAGCTGCAGAAGCGCAATCTGGTGTATCTGCACCTGATCAACCAGGAGAACCCGAAGTGCGCCGCCACCATCGACAACCTCCGCACCAAGTTCACCAACACCCTCATCCTGTGCGGCGGCTACAACGCCGAGCAGGCCGAAGCCGAGCTGCAAAAAGGCCGCGCTGACCTCGTAGCCTTTGGCCGCGACTACATCAGCAACCCCGACCTGGCCGAGCGCTTCGAGCAGCACGCGCCCCTCACCCCCGGCGACCAGAGCACGTTCTACGCCCCGGGCCCCGAGGGCTTCCACCAGGGCTACACTGACTACCCTACCCTGGCGCAGGCGTAGCACCTTCCCGCTTCGCGCTTATTTCCAAAGCCCCCCGGCCCCTCTGGCCGGGGGGCTTTTTGCTGGCCCGGAACAGCGCCATGGCTGCCTGCAGCCGCTACAGGCGGGGCGGAGCGCCCGGGCAACGGCCCATTTCACCGGATAGATTTCTCTATCTTTAGGTTTCAAATTGTGTTCCCCCCACTTTTCTCACCAGTAGTTGCATGAGTACCAAGCTGCGTCTCACTATTCTGAGCTTTTTACAGTTTTTCATCTGGGGCTCGTGGCTGATAACCATCGGGGCGTACTGGTTTCAGACCAAGCAGTGGTCGGGCGCGCAGTTTGGGGCCATCTTCTCCACGATGGGCATTGCCTCCATCTTCATGCCCTCCATCATGGGCATCATTGCCGATAAGTATGTGAATGCCGAGAAGCTCTACGGCGTCCTGCATATTCTGGGCGGCGCGGTGCTGTGCACGGTGCCCCTCGTCACGGACCCCGGCACCTTTTTCTGGGTGATTCTGCTGAACATGATTTTCTACATGCCCACGCTGGCCCTCAGCATTGCCGTCTCGTACTCGGTGCTGAAGCGGCAGGGCCTGGACGTGGTGAAGGACTACCCGCCCATCCGGGTGTGGGGCACCATCGGCTTCATTGTGGCCATGTGGACGGTGAGTCTGCTGGGCTTCGAGAAGTCGGCCAACCAGTTCTACATTGCTGCCGCCGCCGCGTTTGCGCTGGGCATCTACTCGTTCACGCTACCCGCCTGCCCGCCCACGGCCAAAGACACGCCCAGCCGCTCGCTGGTGGATGTGCTGGGCCTGAAGTCGTTTGCCTTGCTGCGCGACACCAAGATGCTCACCTTCTTCCTGTTCGCGCTGCTGCTGGGTGCTGCCCTGCAGCTCACCAACGCCTACGGCGACACCTTCCTGCACGATTTCGACAAGGTACCGGCCTACAAAGACACGTTTGCCGTGAAGTACCCGGCTATCATCATGTCCATCTCACAGGTGTCGGAAACGCTGTTTATTCTGGCTATTCCGTTCTTTTTGCGCCGCTTCGGCATCAAGCAGGTGATGCTGTTCAGCATGATTGCCTGGGTGCTGCGCTTCGGCCTGCTGGCCTACGGCACGCCCGACCAGCCCGGCATCTGGCTGATTGTGCTGTCGTGCATCGTCTACGGCATGGCCTTCGACTTCTTCAACATCTCCGGCTCGCTGTTCGTGGAAACCCAGACGGCCTCCAGCATCCGGGCCAGCGCCCAGGGCCTGTTCATGATGATGACCAACGGCTTTGGCGCCGTGCTGGGCAGCTCCGTCAGCGGCCTGGTCATCGAGCACTACTTCACCAACCCCGCCGACCAAACCAAAGACTGGCACGGCATCTGGCTGGCCTTTGCCGCCTACGCCCTCGTTATTGCGGTGCTGTTTGTGGTGCTGTTCAAGCACAAGCACAACCCGCAGGAAGTGGCCGCCACCGAGCACGCCGAGCCGCTGCTGGCCACCGAAGTGTAGCCAGCTGCAGCCACCAGTATTAAAACAGTATAAAACCAGTCTGTTTCTGGCACAACAAAAAACCCGCTCTGCAGTGCGCAGGGCGGGTTTTTTGTTGTTATTCCATTCCAGAAAAACGAGTTAGCTGGATGACACTATGCTACGGATTGTTCGTAATCTGTGTAATTCAGCTAATCTGCAAAATCTGTGATTTAGAACTGCTCGTCAGCCGAGAAGTAGAAGTCGCCTTCGATCTGGGCGTTTTCGTCGGAGTCGGAACCGTGTACGGCGTTGGCTTCGATGCTCTTGGCGTACTTCTTCCGGATGGTGCCTTCGGCGGCCTGGGCGGGGTTGGTAGCGCCGATGAGGGTACGGAAGTCAGCTACGGCGTTATCCTTCTCCAGGATAGCCGCCACGATGGGGCCCGACGACATGTACGACACCAGGTCGTTGTAGAAAGGACGCTCCTTGTGTACTTCGTAGAATTTGCCGGCGCGCTCAGCCGTCAGCTGCACTTTTTTCAGGGCAACAATGCGGAAGCCGCCCTCCTCAATCATGCTCAGGATGCCACCGATGTGGTTGTCCTGGGTGGCATCGGGCTTAATCATGGTGAACGTGCGGTTCGTAGCCATTGGGTCTTTATCGTTAGGGGTGAAGAAAATTGCGGTCAGCAAAGCGCCAAAGCGTTTGCGGCCACAAAAGTAGCGGGATTTGCCCGCAATAATGTGGCCGGCGCCGAAATGTGCTTGGTCCCGAAAAATAATCGGGGCGCCGGGCGCCGCATTTACGGCCCTCTCCAACCCGCCCAAAAACCACCGTGCCGGACGCAGCCGCGCTATTTGGCCGGCGCGCCACCCACCGATTGCGGCAGTTGCGCTTATTTCCTCCGACCTTCGGCGCACTAAACCCGGGGCCATGTTGTTGGAACCCGGATTATTTCCGACTTTTGCCGCCTTTGTACGCGGCCTAAACCACCGAAATTCAGTCACCTACCCCGTAGGCAATGTCCACAATATCTGAGTTAAAGGAGCTGCTGTCGCAGCCCCGGCAGGTCTTCATCACCACTCACCACAAGCCCGACGCCGATGCCTTGGGCTCGTCGCTGGGCCTGGCGGGCTACCTGCGCAAAAAAGGTCATTCCGTGACGGTTGTGACGCCTTCCGACTACCCCAACTTCCTGGCCTGGATGCCCGGCAACGAGGAGGTAGTGGTGTATGAGCGCCGCGAAAACGATGCCCAGGTGCGCGACATCATCAACGCCGCCGAGGTGCTGTTCTGCCTGGACTTCTCCTGCCTGGGCCGCATCAACGAGATGGGCGAGTACATCCGCCACGCCCCCGGCACCAAGGTGCTCATCGACCACCACCAGGAGCCCGAGGCCTTTGCCGACCTCGACTACTCCAACTCCAGCGCCGCCGCCACGGCCGAGCTGGTGTTTGAGGTGATCCGCGACCTGGGCGACCAGGACCTGATCGACAAGGGCATCGGCGAGTGTCTGTACGCGGGCATCATGACCGATACGGGCTCGTTCCGGCACCCCAGCACCTCGCGCAACGTGCACCTGATTATTGCCGAGCTGCTCAACGCCGGCATCAACCTCTCCGACGTGCACCGCCGCATCTACGACTCGCACTCCGAGCAGCGGCTGCGCTTCCTGGGCTTCGTGCTGAAAGACAAGCTCACGGTGCTGCGCGAGTACAATACGGCCTACATTGCCATTACCCAGGCCGAACTCAAGGAATACGACTCCAAAACCGGCGACACCGAAGGCCTCGTCAACTTTGCGCTCAGCATCGAGGGCATCGTGTTTGCCGCTGTGCTCATCGACCGTGGGCAGGCCATCAAGATTTCGTTCCGCTCGGTGGGCGACTTCTCGGTGAGCAGCTTCTCGCGCGACCATTTCCAGGGCGGCGGCCACCACAACGCCGCCGGCGGCATCAGCCACGACCGGCTGGAGCCCACCGTGCAACGTTTCCTCTCTTTATTGCCTCAATACCAAAACCGACTGGTGACGGCCCCGCTGGCAGTTGCGCCACCTTCCGCGTAACTTGCCTGAAATTTCCTTTTCACCCCTTCTCTGCTTCATGCAATTGCATCGCAACATTCTGAGCCTGGCCCTGGCGGCCGGCATCCTGGGCCTGGCTTCCTGCAACAAGGGCGGCGGCGACTTTGCCAAAACCAAAACAGGCATCGAGTATAAGATTTTCAAAAACGACGGCGGCACGAAGTACTCGGCCCGTGAAATCGGCCCCGACGGCGACGCTACCTACAAGGACCGCCTGGGCAAAATCCTGGCCCTGGACGTAGAATACCGCTCGTACAAAGACTCGGTACTGTTCAACTCGCGCAAGCAGCAGGGCATTCCGATGCGCATTGAGCTGCAGGATCTGAAGGTGAAAGGCGGCTTAGAAGAGGCCCTGTCGATGCTGCAGCCCGGCGACTCGGGCGTGTTCCGCTTCAACGTGGACACCATCTTCGCCAAGAGCTTCCGCCAGCCGGTGCCTCCGTTCATGAAGCCGGCCGCCGGCAAAGACGGCAAGCCGAGCACGGAGCCCGTGTACATGACCATGTTCGTGAAGGCCCAGAAGCTGCAGACCCGCGAGGAGGCTCAGGCCGATCAGCAGAAGATGATGATGGAGCAGCAGCAGAAAATGGCGGCCCACGCCGAAGAGCAGCTGAAGAAGGACGACGTGATTCTGCAGGACTACGTGAAGAAAAACAACCTCACCATGCAGAAAGACGCTTCGGGCGTGTACTATATGGTGACCAAGCCCGGCACCGGCCCCAAGCCCAAGGCTGGCCAGACGGTTTCGGTGCTCTACAAAGGCTCGCTGCTGGACGGCAAAGTGTTTGACTCGTCGGAGAAGATGGGCAACAAGCCGATTGACTTCCCGATTGGCGTCGGCCAGGTGATTCCGGGCTGGGACAAGGCCATTCCGCTGCTGGCCAAAGGCAGCAAGGCCACGCTGCTGATTCCGTCGTCGCTGGCCTACGGGCAGCGCGGCGCCGGTGCCGACATTCCTGCCGACGCGCCCCTGCGCTTCGACGTGGAGCTGGTGGACGTGAAGTAAAGTTTCCGGCCGCGGCCGGCTTCGGCCGCGGCTTTTTACCCTTTTTTAGTTGCGTACGCATATGAAACTCGGATTCAAAAACTCGGTGCTGGTGCGCGTAGCTGCTCTGGTGCTGGCCGTAGCCGCTCCAGCCCTTTCGGGCTGCAACAAAACGGATTACGCCCAGCAGCAGGAAGACCGCCAGAACGAGTACAAGGTGAAAGATGACGCCTTGATTCAGGCGTACCTGACGCGCAAAAACATCACGGCCGGCGACGGCGTGAACCAGTACACCCGCCTCAGCGACGCCGAAAACAACGGTCTGTACCTAGTGAAGCTCAGCGACGGCCCGGCCACCAACCCCCTCATCACCAGCGGCAAGCAAGCCGAAGTGAAGTACGTTGGCCGTTTTCTGCGCGAAACCAACGAAAGCACCATCTTCGACAACTCGGCCGATAACCGTACGCCCTGCGGCTGCATTCCGGTAACGGTAGGCGCCGGCCGCGTAATCAAAGGCTGGGACCAGGCATTGCTGAAGATGCGTAAAGGCGACCGAAAACTGCTGCTGGTGCCTTCTTATCTGGCTTACGGCCAAGTTGGCAGCGGCACCATTCCCGGCGACGAGCCTCTTCTCTTCGACATGGAAATCCTGGACGTACGGTAGTACTTTCCTTCCGCTATGCGCCCAATTCGAAGCATTCTGCTGCTGAGTTGCTGGCTGATTTCGGCGGTAGCCTGGGCCCAGACGGGCCCGGCTACCGCCGATTCGCTTTCCAGCCTCGCTAGTCCGCCCGCCAACAGCCTTTCTACCACCGGCGGCGTGCGCTACGTGGTGCTGCAGCCCGGCAGCGGCGCGCCTTCAACCCGCGTGGCGGTATACTACCAGGGCTTTCTGCCCGATGGCCGGGTGTTTGACAGTACGCTGGCCCCGGCCAAGCCGCTGCGCCTGCGCGTAGGCCGCGGCGAGGTTATCCGGGGCTGGGACGAACTGTTGGGGCTACTGCCCCCCGGCAGCCGCGTGCGGGCCTGGATTCCGGCCCACCTCGCCTACGGTGCCCAGGGCGTCCGCTCGCCCGACGACGACACCCGCTACCTGATTCCGCCCGATACTGACCTGCGCTTCGATATCGAGCTGCTGCCGGCCCGGTAGTGCTGTGGCCCGGACTTCAGTCCGTAGCCCGAACCAGTGCTGCACTTCCGTGGGGCTACGGACTGAAGTCCGGGCCACTTTCATTTTCTTTCTTCGTAATTATGCCTCGTTTGATTTATTGCTTACTGCTGCTCCTGCTGCCGGGACTGGCCGCCGCCACGCCCCAGCAGGGCACGCCGGCCCCGTTCGGGCGCACGCCTTCGGGCTTCGAGTACCGCATCTACCGCCTGCAAAGCGGCCGTTACACGCTCCGCACCGACGTGGTAGCAGCCGGCGACACGGCTTATGCCCGCCGTATAGGTAAGGTGCTGTCGGCGCATGTGCAGTACCGGACCGGCAAGGATTCGGTGCTGTTTAGCTCGCGCCGGCAGCTGCGCACGGCCCTGCTACTGCCCTTGCCGGAGCTGAAAACCAAAGGCGGCATCGAAGAGGCCATGGCTTTGCTGCAGCCCGGCGACTCGGCCACGTTCCGGTTCCAGGCCGATTCGGTATTTCAGAAGTCTTTTCGGCAGCCGGTGCCGCCGCCCGTGCGCGCCGGCGGCAACGTGCTGGTCATGCTCGTGAAGGCCAACAAGATTCTGACGGCGGAAGGCGCCCGCGCCGAGCAGGTTCGCCTGGCCGAGGAAGCCAAGAAAAAGGAAGCTGCCGAAGCCACGCAGCGCCTGACCAAAGACATTGCCGCCATCCAGGCTTACGCCGTACGTAATAAGCTAACGCTGCTGAAAACGCCCGGCGGCACGCACTACGTCATCACGAAAGCCGGCACTGGCACCAAGCCCGTGAAAGGCCAGACGGTTTCGGTGCTCTACAAAGGCGCCCTGCTCAGCGGCAAGGTCTTCGACTCATCGGAGAAAAACGGCGGCCAGCCCATCCAGTTTCCGATTGGCGTCGGGCAGGTGATTCCGGGCTGGGACCAGGCCATTCCGCTGCTGCCCAAGGGCAGCAAGGCCATCCTGCTCATCCCCTCGGCCCAGGCCTACGGCCCCCGCGGCGCCGGCCCCGACATCCCCCCCCACTCCATCCTGCGCTTCGACGTGGAGCTGCTAGACGTGAAGTAGCAGCCTGCAGCCTGTCATTGCGAGGAGGTACGACGAAGCAATCCTTCCTCTCGCGGCAGACTATTTCCTGACAGCAAAGCCCTCCGGCAATAGGTTACGAACCTACTGCCGGAGGGCTTTTCACTTAGGGTAGCTTCGCTCTCAGAGAGGAAGGATTGCTTCGCTCTGCTCGCAATGACAGAGGAGGACAGCGCGGCGCCTTACTCGGCCAGCACTTCCGAGAGGATGGCCAGGGAGCGAACCTCGCCCAGGTGCTCGACGTGGAGCTGGTAGTAGCGGATGAGCACGGCCAGCAGCTCGCGGCGGACGCGGCCGTTGGGAATGGCGGCGTGTGCGGGGTCGCGCAGCAGCTCATCGAAATAGTGGTCGAACTCCTGCAGGCGCAGCACGGCGGGGCCGCTGCTCTGGCTGGTGGGCAACGTGGTCCCAAAGGCCACCTGCGTGGTAATTTCCTCGCCCCGCTCGGCCCCGAAGCCCAGGTAGCGGGCCAGTTCCAACAGAAACGTGAGCGTGAAGTTTTCGGTGCCGCTTTCCTGCTGATCGAAGGCCAGCAGGCTGTCGTGCAGAAACGCAAACAGGGGCTCGTTTTCCTCTTCTTCCTTCACCGTGTGGCTCAGGATTTCGGACAGCACCAGCGCCACGCTGCTTTTCTGCACGTCGTACGGAATGTGGGCGTAGGGCTCGGCGCAGCGGAACTCGGAGAGGCGCGTGAGGCCGCCGGTACGCGAGGTGTAAGCCACCAGCTCCAGCTGCGTCAGGGGCTGAAACAGGGCAATCCGGCCAGGCGGCTTGGCTTTGCGCACCCCGTTCACCACGTAGCTCTGCACCCCCAGCCGCTCGGTGTACACCCGCGCAATAATGCTGGTTTCGCGGTACTTGATGTAGCTCAGAACGATGCCGCGGGTTTTGATGAGCATAATGTAAATGGTTAAATGGCTGAATGGTTGGATGGCTGGTCGTTCAATGTATCAGAACGACCAGCCATCCAACCATTCAACAATTAAGCAATTGAATTACTGCTCCACTACGGCGATTTTGCTTACGCAGCCGTTCTTGCCGTCGGCATCCGACGAGAGCACCAGGTACACACCCGACTGCACCTTACGGCCGTTGTAGTCGGCCAGGTTCCAGATGACGGTGCCGCCGGTGGCGGTGGTCTGGTAGACGAGCTTGCCCGTTACGTCCGTGATTTTAACGATGCCGTTGTTGGCCAGCCCCGACACGCCCACCTGGCCCGTGAAGTTGGTGCGCACCGGGTTCGGCGACACCTGGGCGCAGTCCTTGGGCACGCCCTCCGTGATGGTGGCCGAGCCGCGGTACGACACCACGCCGCCCGGCGTGGCCACGAATACCTCGCCGGTTTTGTCGTTCACGGCCACGTCCGTAATCTGGTTGCTGGGCAGTGGGCTGTTTTCGGTGGTGAAGTGCAGCAGCATCTTGGTGGCGTTTTCGTCGAACAGCCACAGGCCGCGGTCGGTGCCGAACCACTTGCGGTTAGCTCCATCGATGGCAATGGAGCGCACCACTTCCTCAATCAGGGTCGGGAAACCGTTCAGGAACGGCGTGGTGAAGACTGGGTTGGGGGTGGAAAACGCCGAGCTGGGGTCGTCGATGAGGGCCACGCCCTTGTCGGTGGTGGCCCAGATGGCGCCGCGCCGGTCCTTGGCCAGCGCAAACACGGTGTTGGACGGCAGGCCATTGCCCTGCGTGAAGTACACGGGCACGCCCTTGTTCACGTCGTCGTAGGCCATCAGGCCGGTGCCGCCCTTGCGGGCCTGCGTCATCCACACCGCCCCGAAGTCATCGAGGGCCAGCCGGTCGAGGTTGTCGAAACCGGGGTAGAACGGTGCGGTGCGCCAGGTATCAGTGGCGGGGTTGAGCACGTGCAGGGCCGAGCGGCCCGGCTGCTCGGGGTGGCGCGAGGCCACCCACACGTTGCCCTCGGCCGACACGGCCACGTCGGTGACGCGGGTGTAGGGCGCACCAGGAATAGCGCTGACCAGCGGGCTGTTGGCGGGCGTATACTGCTTGAAGTCGCCGGGGCCTTTCCAGCGCAGCAGCCCGTCGCCGTAGCTGCCGATGTAGAGCGTGCCGTCGGGGGTGCGGGCGCCGCGGGTCAGGTCCTTTAAATTGGGGTAGTCGGCGCGGTTGGGGTAGGCCTCTTTGGTGACGCTGGTCCAGCGCCCGTCCTTGAACTCGTAGAAGCCCTGAAACTGCTCACTCTGCACGTAGGAAGCCGTATTAAAGCCGCCCGTAAACACGTCCACGGTGTTCCGGCGCGCATCGGCCAGCAGCCCGAAGGCCTCCTTGCTCTGCGGCGCATTCGGCATGAACTGCTCGAACGTGGTACGGTCGGTGGTGCGGAGCAGGCCGCGCTGCTCGTCGGCCACGTAGATGGCGCCGTCGCGGCTGCGCAGGGCGTTGATGGGCACCGGCACGGCGGCATTGCGCAGCACCGTGAGGGCATTGGTGGCGGTATTCAGCAGCGACACCTGGCGGCCATCAGTGATAAGCAAACCGGCGCGCGACGAGGTGAGGCTGCGGTACTGGTCGGCGTAGACCGTGGCCACCGGCTCCCAGGTGGTGCCGGAGCGGTAGCGCAGCAGCCCCCCGAAGTTGCGGCCGGCCAGCACCTGCCCGTTGTGCGTGACCAGCGTGCGGAACGTGCCGTCGGGCGCGGGCACGTCGAGGTTCCAGGAGCGAAAGTCGGCGAGGTTGGCGCTCAGGCTGGCGCGCAGCAGGCCCTTGTCGGTGGCCGCAAACACGAAGCCGCCCACGGTGGTGCTGGCGTACACCTTCACGGCCACACCCAGCGGCCCGATGTTGACGTAGGTGTCGCGCACCTCCAGCCGGTTCATGTCCAGCACCAGCAGCCCAAAGTCGCAGGCCAGGTAGCCCCGAGCGCCGTTGAAGTGAATGTGGTTGACGGTTTTGGCGCCCGACAGCTGCTTGCGCTGGATGTCGCTGACGTTGCGCACCCGGCCACCGTCGGGGCTGAGCAGGTCGAGGTTGGCGTCGCGATAGGCCACCAGCAGCTGCTGGCTCAACGAGTCGTAGGCCAGGGTTTGCACGCCCACGCCGTTGAGTCCGTCGCGGCGCGAAAGCACCGTGGTGGTACTGGTTTCCTTGTCGAAGTAGTAGAAGGCGTTTTCGGCGGCCACGTAGATGCGGGGCCCGGCATCGGCCAGCACCCGCGAGTTGCTGGTGGGCAGGTGCAGCTGCCAGTCGCCATAGCCCACGCCCTGGGCCTGTCCAGCAAGTGGCGCCGCCAGCAGCCCGGCAAATAGCATCGTACCGAAACCTAACGTGCGTAGCAAACGAATCATGGGCGCAAGGATAGCGAGTAAGAAAATGACCGGCTGCATAACGCCTGCCGCGCGCAATTAGTGCTTGTGGGTGGTGCTGGTTTCGTGCAGGGCCTTGTCCTGCATACCGTCCAGAAAACAGGGGCGGCAGCGGGCCTCATACACGTCGGTTTCCCCGAGCAGGATCTTGTCTTCGGAGGCCGCCATCCGGAACGAGTATGAGGCAATTTCGCCGCAGCACACGCACACGGCGTGCACCTTGGTGACGTACTCGGCCACAGCCATCAGGGCGGGCATGGGGCCGAAGGGCTTGCCCAGAAAGTCCATGTCGAGGCCGGCCACAATCACGCGGGAGCCGCGGTTGGCCAGCTGCACGCACACATCCACGAGACTGTCATCGAAAAACTGGGCTTCGTCGATGCCCACCACGTCGCAGCCGCCGGCCAGCAGCAGGATTTCCTGCGCCACCGGCACCGGCGTGGACCGGATGCTGTTGGCGTTGTGCGACACCACGTCTTCCTGGTGGTAGCGGGTATCGAGGGCGGGCTTGAAGATTTCGACGTGCTGGCGGGCAATCTTGGCCCGGTTCAGCCGCCGGATCAGCTCTTCGGTTTTGCCCGAGAACATGGAGCCGCACACCACTTCAATCCAGCCGCGGCGGGCGGCATCACGGCCATTGCCGACGCGGGGTTCAATAAACAAGTTCGTAGAAAGTAACGGGGTGACGGAGTTTCAAAGCAGGCAGCCAAGCCAGCACCGAGGGGCGGTGAAGCGGCCTGATTCGACAGCCCAAATTACGACTTTAGCGCCGGAAGCCACCACGCTTCGGCGGCAGACTTTCATAGCGGATTTTGTATTCAACAGGCAGTCAGGCGCTCAGCTACTCTGCCGAATAGTGCACGTGCGGTAGCTGCAATGCCACCGGCACCCGGCCCGTTATATGGCCTTCCGGCAGCCGGGCCTGGCAGGTGAGGCGCTCGGTTTCGAGCAGGCGGCCGGCGGCCCGGTAGCGCAACTCGGCGGCAGTGGGCGGCGTTAGGGCCTCGAGGCCGCTCGTGACGAGCAGGCGGCAGGTGGTGCAGCGGCCTTTGGCGCCGCAGGCATGCATCCAGTCGTGGCCGGCGGCTTGCAGGGCCGCGAGCAGCGTGGTGCCGGCGGGCACGGGCACGGCCGAAGCCGCAGGCAGGTTTTGCACGGTGAGCGTAGGCATTTTCCTTAACTTTCTGGCCTGAATCAGGTGTTTTCGATGAACGACAAAGATAGCGCGGCCTTCCGCGAACAATACGGCCGCCGCCTGGCGGCTCAGCTCTGCGACCAGCACTTCGGCGCCCGCCCCACGGCCACCCTCGACGGCCCGGCGGTGCTGCGCTTCACGCCCATCCGGCAGGTGAACCTGTTTGTGGTGCAGCAGCTGCTGGCCCAGTGGACGCAGGAAATGGCGCGCCTACGCAGCCCCTACTTCGATTTCGAGGCCGACGACGTGCGCCAGGCCCTCACGCAGTTCATGAACACGCTGTCTAGGCGCATCAAGCTGGCGCGGCCCGTTTTCGAGCCGCTGCTGGCCCGCGCCGTAGCCGATACGCTGGCCGTGCTGCCCGACCCGGCCGGCACGTTCGAGCAGAAGCTGCTGGGCACCCAGCCCGCCGCCACCCCCGAGCAGCTGCGCGACGCCCTGCGCTACCTCGACGTAGACAAGCTGTTTTACCAGGACTTTCTGGACTCGCTGCCTGCCGGCACGCCCCACGACCGGGAAACCCTGCTCAAGCGGTTTGCGCTCTACCAGGAAGCCAACTACAAGCACCATCAGCCGCTAAACAAGCTGGTGGCCGAGTTCAACGAGCTGCTGCCCCTCACCGAAGACGAGCTGCGCGGCAAGCCGGCGGCCGTGCCAGCCGCCAAGCCGGTAGTGGCTCCGTCGGTAGCGCCGGCACCGGCCGCTGCCCCAGCACCGCCCGTGGCTACCCCGCCGGCTCCGGCCCCAGTGGTCCCTCCCGTACCTGCGCCAGTGGCCGTGCCGGCTCCCACTCCGGTTGCGGCACCGGTATCCGCGCCCAGTCCGGCTGTGCCGGCAGCAGCTCCACGTGTAGCTCCCGCCGCGCCGGCCAGCGCTGAGCCGGCCGCCGTGCCGCTCTACGAGAAGCTGAAAGCCGGCCAACCGGCGGCCACCTCGCTCAGCGAAACGCTGCGGCCGGAGCGCCCCGCCTCCACCCTCGCCGACCAGGCTCCGAAGGTGGAAACGCTGCGCGAGGCCATTTCCATCAATCAGCGTTTCAGCTTCATCAACGAGCTTTTCAGCGGCGAAAACATGGAATACCACGCCGCCATCCAGCACCTCGACACCCTGCCCGACGCCGACAGCGCCAAACGCTACGTCACGCAGGACCTGGCCAGCACCCACGACTGGACCCGCAAAGACGAGCACGTCAGCAAGCTGCTCAAGCTGATTGACCGCAAGTTCGCGTAGGGCCATTTCAGACTATATGTAGGAACGTCATTCCGAGCGGAGCGAGGAATATCGCTGGTATGGTAACATTACTATACCGGCGAGATTCCTCGCTCCGCTCAGAATGACGTTCTTTTTACCCTCCACAATTCCCTAGTCTATGCCCGACTTCTCCCCTCTTCTCCTGCGCTGGCGGCGGCTGATGCTGGTGTATCTGCTGGCGCTGGGGGTGCTGGCCGGGCCCGCGTACACGATGTACGTGCATTATGACTTCTCGCACTCCCTGGACACGCGCAGCTACCTAAGCATGGCGCGGGGGCAGTTTGAGGGTGTGAGCATCACGCGGCGCTACCGGGTGCTGGTGCCGGCCGTGGCGGCCGCCGTGGCGTGGCCACTGGAGCGGGCTTACGCCCGCGTGTGGCCCCAGCGCGCCACTTCCGACTGGCCGCTGCGGCTGGCCTTCTACCTGGTGAACATGGCGCTGCTGGCGGCCACGGGCGTAGTCGTCTTTGAAACCTGCCGGCTCTACGAAGCTACGCCGGGCGCCGCCGCGCTGGCCGTGGTGGCGGTGCTGTGCAGCCGCTGGGCCGTATACATAGCCGGCCTGCCCCTCGTGGACAGCCTGTATATGCTGGTGTTTGCGCTGGCTTTTTACGCGCCCCGGGCCCGGTCGGCGGGGGCGCTGGTGGCGGTGCTGCTGCTGGGGCCGCTGGCCAAGGAGTCGTTTGTGTTTCTGGTGCCGTGGCTGCTGATGTTCGGCCGGCCGGCGCTGAGCTGGCCGAAGCAGCTGGCCGGGCTGGCGCTGGGCGGCGCCATAGCTCTGGCAGTGCGCTACTGGATTGATGCCCGCATTGGCGCGCCGCCCGCGGAAAGCGTGAGCAACGCCCTGGACCACGTGCACAACCTCGTGTACTCGCTCAAACGGCTGCTTTCGGTGAAGGGCGCGGGCGAGCTGTTCAGCGTGTTTGGCTTTTTCTGGCTGGCGCTGCTGGCGGGCTGGCGCGGTCGGCGGCTCTGGCTGGCTTCGCTGGGCTGGCCGGCCGCCGGGCTGGTGGCGGTGGTGCTGGCCCACATGTTTCTGTCCGGCGACCTGGGCCGCATGGGATACCTCGGCGCGCCGGTTTTCGGGGTGGCCTTTGCGCTGGTGCTCACGCACAAGCCGTGGCTGCGCAATGGCACGCCGCCTTCCGCCAAGGCTGGTAGTGAAACGATGTAAGGACGAAGCTCCTGCTGAATTGCCGGCCTTCAGTGCCAAAAGGGCACAGGCGGATGCCTACGCTACTGCACCTGCGTCAGGTACACCCACCCAAACGCCGTAGCCGCCGAGTCGACGCGCACCAGCCGGAAACCCTGCAGTAGTTGGCGCTGGGTGGCATCGTCGCCTTGGGTGAGGCGGGCGCGGTCGAGCAGGCGCGGGCCGTCCAGGGCGTCGGTGTACACGGGCTGGCCGGCGGCCCGGCAGCGCCGCAGCCACGCCCGCAGCCGGGCCGCCGACTGGCCGGGCCGCTGCACCAGCAGCGCCGGAGCCGGCAAGATGTTGGGTGGCCCCACCGGCCGGCCGGTGCGGTAGTGCAGCTGGTTAAGCACCAGGTTGGGGTCGGACAGCAGCCACCAGGCGGTAGGCTCCCGCTCCAGGCGGGCCAGTAGCGGCGCGGTATCGGTGAAACGCAGCAGGTGGGCCGGCAGCAGCCCGAACGTCAGGTTCCAGAGCAGCAGCGCGCCACCAGCCAGGGCCAGCGGCCGGGCCGGCCAGGGCTGCCGCACCAGCAGCAGCGCCAGCAGAGAAGGCAGCATCACCAGAAACTCGGCGTTGCCGGCCGCCCATAGCGCGCAGGACAGGTGCAGCAGCAGAATCAGTAGGTGCGTGCGGCGGAAAGCGCGGTGAGGGGCCGCTTGAGTGGCTTCAGCAGCCAGCGTTGCCGGCTTGTTTTCATCCCCGAAATCAGCTGATGATAGGTTGGCAGACGCAATGCGGCGGCGGCGCCACAGCTGCCACATGGCCGCCAGCATCAGCCCCGCACACAGCAGCGCCACGCCGGCCAGCAGCGGCCAGCGCTGCAGCAGCGCCAGCGTGCTGCCGTGCAGCTGCCCGAAAGTGCGCACCACGCTCACGCCCATCAGCAGCAGCGTGCGGCCCGAAGGCGCGGCGCCGGCGTGGCCGTGGTAGAGCTCATAAAACACAAACTCCCAGAAAGTCCGCAACGTGAACGGCAGCTGCCACGACGGCAGCGCCGCCGCATACGCCAGCGGCACCAGCAGCGCCGGCAGACTGTACCAGGCCGTCGCCACCCACCGCCCCGCCGGCCGCGCCCACAACACCCCAATCAGCAGCCCCAGCCACCAAAACGCATGAATCTGGTGCAGCAGCGCCGCCCCGGCGGCCCAAGCCCCGGCCGAAAGCCAGCCGCGCCAGCCGGTTTCGCCAGCGGCGGCGCGCCACCAGCTGCGGCTGGCCAGCAACGAAAGCAGCAGCGGCAGCACGTAGGTTTCGTTTTCGGTGGCGAAGCGCAGCATCCCGAACGAGCTGCCCGCCAGCAGCAGCCAGCCCGCCACGGGTGTCCTCGGCCCGCTCACGCGCCGCAGCAGGCTCCGCAGCACCAGTAGGCAGGCCCCAAAGGCCAGCGCGTTCAGGGCTTTCAGGGCGGCCAGCGTATCAAGCGAGGCGGGCAGCAGCTGCCGCCAGAGCCAGCCCACCACGTTGTAGAGCAGGTGGTGCGGCAGCAGCAGCTCGTGGCCGTGGCGCACGCAGGCGGCGTAATACCAGGCGTCGGGTGTGGAGTTGTGGGTGGGCAGCAGCAACGCCAACGCCGTAAGCAACAGCACTACCGCCCACTCCTGGGTGGCCGGGGCCTGCGGGCTGAAAGCTGATTGACGGGGCTGCATCTGCAGGCGAAAGTAGCATGAAGCGCCTGCTTCGTGCATAGCTGGGTATGGTCCTCAGATGATTTACCGCGAAGTTTCACTTCGCGAAGCGCGGACCACCAATATGCCAAGAAGGTATGAGAGCATGGCTGTGCGGGCGGTGCGCGCTTCGCGAAGTGAAACTTCGCGGTACACGTGTAGCCGCTTAGTACCGCTCCAGGTCCTGCTTGCGGTAGGCGTCGATGCCCAGCAGGATGAAGAGCAGCACCGTGAACGACCATAGCGAGGAGCCGCCGTAGCTGAACAGCGGCAGCGGAATGCCCACCACCGGCGCCAGCCCGATGGTCATGCCCACGTTGATGGCGAAGTGGAAAAAGAAGATGCTGGCCACGCAGTAGCCGTAGGTGCGCCCGAATACCGATTTCTGGCGCTCCGCTACATACACAATCCGCCCCAGCAGGGCCATAAAGAGCACGATAACCGTAGTCGTGCCCAGCCAGCCCCATTCCTCGCCGATGGTGCAGAAGATGAAGTCGGTGCTTTGCGCCGGCACGAAGTCGAACTTGGTTTGGGTGCCCTGCAGGAAGCCCTTGCCGGCCAGCCCACCCGAGCCGATGGCAATCTTGCTTTGCGTGACGTTCCAGCCTACGCCCAGCGGGTCGGCCGAGGGGTTGATGAGCACCTCAATGCGCTTGCGCTGGTGGGGCTGCAGCACGTTGTTGAAGAAGAAATCCACCCCAAACACCATCCCAATCACCACCGCCCACACGCTGATCGTCACGGGCAGGTGGTGGCGCAGCACCTTGCTGTTGAAGGCCAGCACCGCACCCAGCACCACCGTAAAAAAGCCCACCAGCCACAGCTTGGGCACCAGCAGCGCCAGAATCAGGATGATAGCGGCGGCGGCCAGAATTACCAGAATCAGCGGCGACATGCCCTCACGGAAGTAGGCCAGCAGGAAGGCGGCAAACACCAGCGCCTGCCCGGTTTCGTTGGCGGCCAGAATCAGGAGCGGCGGCAGCAGCGTGAGGCCGGCCAGCACGGCCTGGTCGCGGAAGTTCTGCTGACGCAGGTTGATACTGGCCATGTACCTCGACACGGCCAGCGCCGTCACGAACTTGGCAAACTCGGCCGGCTGCAGCCGCATCGGCCCCAGCTCCAGCCAGGAGCGCGACCCGCCAATGGGCCGGGCAATGAATGGCGTGACAATAAGCAGCAGAATCATGCCGCCGTAGAGCACAAACGCAAACGTGTCGTAGGCCTTGTAGTCGATGACGACGAGTACCACAATCAGCACCACGGCCGTCCCGATCCACAGAATCTGCTTGAACCAGTCGAACACCATCAGCTGCTGAAAGCTGAGGTTGCCGAACAGGCTGCCGTCGGTGGGCGCGTCGGGCGAGTAGCTGGCCGCGTACACGCTCACCCAGCCCAGCAGCACCATCAGGGCATAAATCCCGACGGTAACCCAATCGATGCTGCGCGAATATCTGGCTGGTGAAGCGGACATGATGAATTCAGAAGGCGGCTGTCATGCTGAGCTTGCTGAAGCATCTCTACCGTTAGTAACTCATTCGTTACAACGAAGCGGTAGAGATGCTTCGGCAAGCTCAGCATGACGTTCTTTTTAATTGACTTAGTGTTTTCGGATAAAGCTTTCGGCGGGGCGCTGCAGCCAGGTTTCCCAGCGCTTGCGCCAGGGAGCCACGTCGCCACGCAGGTATTTCTCCATCATCAAGGCGGCCATAGGGGCGGCGGAGGAGCCCCCGAAGCCGGCGTTTTCGATGAACACGGCAATGGCAATCTTGGGGTCTTCGGCGGGCGCGAAGGCGGCGAAGGTGGCGTGGTCGGCGCCGTGGCGGTTTTGCACGGTGCCTGTCTTGCCGGCCACCGAAATGCCCACGTCCAGTAGCGAGGCATTGTTGCCGGTGCCGCCGCGCCCGTCTACCACCTGCTGCATGCCCGGCACAATGGATTCAAAGTACTGCGGATCGACGGCCGTGACGTGCCGCTGCCGATACTGCGGCAGCGGGCCGCCCGTGCCGATGCCTTTCACGAAGTGCGGCGTGTAGTAGTAGCCGCGGTTGGCAATGATGGCCAGCATATTGGCCATCTGCAAACCCGTAACACCCATTTCGCCCTGCCCGATGGCGAGAGAATAGATGGTGCGGAAGTTCCAGCGGTGGAAGCCGTAGGCTTTGTCGTAGAAGTCGGAAGTCGGAATAAGGCCCTTCTTTTCCTGCGAGATGTCCACGCCCAGCTTGTCGCCCAGCCCGAAGGTCATCACCTGCCGGCGCCACTCACTGTAGCCCAGGCGGGCATCTTCGAAGCGGTTGGTGGAGCGCCCGCGCAGCACGGCCGAGCGCATCACCTGGTAGAAATAGGGGTTGCAGCTGTTTTTGATGGCAATGCTGACGTTGTGCGGGTACTCGTGGCGGTGGGTGCAGCGCACCAGCTTCCAGTTGCAGTCAAACGGCGTGTTGGGCGTCACGACGCCCATTTGCAGCGCCACCAGCTCGTTTACTAGCTTGAACACCGAGCCGGGCGGGTAAGTGGCCATCAGCGGGCGGTTGAACAGCGGCTTGGCCGTATCCTGCAGCAGCTCCATGTAGCGGTTGCCCATGCCCTTGCCAGTCAGCACCGACGGCTCGAAGCCCGGCGCCGACACCATGGCCAGGATTTCGCCGGTCTTGGGGTCGAGGGCCACGATGGAGCCGCGCTTGTTCTGCATCAGCATCTCGCCGTATTTCTGCAGCTCAATGTCGATGCTGGTGTGCAGGTCCTGCCCGGCCACCGACAGCGTGTCGTACTCGCCGTCGCGGAACGAGCCTTTCTCGATGCCGCGCACGTTCACCATGCGGTATTGCACGCCGCGCCGCCCCATCATCTGCGGCTCATAAAACGACTCCAGCCCCGAAATGCCCAGAAAATCGCCGGGCAGGTACTTGGCGTATTTTTCCTTTTCCAGAAACGCCGGCGTGATGGCGCCTACGTAGCCCAGAGCGTGGGCCATGTTTTCAGTGCGGTAGGAGCGCGCCATGCGGGCCTTGATGCTGAAGCCCGGGAAGTCGATGAGGTTGTCCTGGATGGCGGCCAGCTCGGGCGTGCTCAGGTTTTGCACCAGCGGCGAGGCCTTCACGCGGGAGTAGGCGCGGGCCGTCTGCAAACCCAGGCGCACCTCTTCCAGCGGCAGCTGCAGCAGCTGGCAGAAGCGGGCTGTATCCAGCTGCTTCACTTCGCGCGGTACCACCATCAGGTCATACACGGGCATGTTCTGCACCAGCAGCTGGCCCTTACGGTCGTAGATGAGGCCACGGTAGGGCACCTGCACGATGCGCTGCAGCGTGTTTCGGTCGGCGGCCAGCTTGTAGCTGCCATCCAGCACCTGAATGTAGAAAAGCCGGCCCCCAAACGTGAGGGCTACGGCCAGAAAAATAGCCAGCACCACAAACCGGCGCCCTTCTAGGTATTGCAAAGCGGTGTGTTCTGAGAGAAAAGCACTTACGGCCAACGGGCCGGATTCACAAAGATAACACACTTATGGGGCGGAATAGTGCGCCACCAGCCCGTCATGCAGAGCATGTTGCGCCTAGAGCAAGGCCGAAGCATCTCGCATGCTGACGTCTCAATGGCACTCCTGAGTCAGCACGCGAGATGCTTCGCCTGCGGCTCTGCATGAAGGGCTGTTGCTCCACTACTTACCTGCCGCGCCGCTTGGTGGGGAAGAAAATCAGCTGGATAATCAGCAGCGTGATGCCCGTAAACAGGGTGCTGACCACAATCTTGGCCAGCGTGAGGCCAAACGAACGGAAGCTGCCCAGCTCCAGCAGGAAAAATGCCAGGTGGTGTAGCCCCACCAGCAGGCCCATGTACACCAGAAACCACTGCCCGCCCATCTGGTGCACGTTCACCGAGTCCTGAGCCTCGTAGCCGTCGCGCGGGGTGAGCAGGCGCAGCACCCAGGGGCGCAGGTAGCACAGCAGCACCGCCGAGGCTGCGTGCACGCCGCCGGTGTCGTAGAACATATCCATGAGCAGGCCCGTGCCGAAGCCCAGTACCAGCTGCAGCACAATGGGCGTGCCGATGGGCAGAAACAGCAGGAAGCCCAGGTAGAAAAAGCACCAGCCCAGATCAAACAGCACCAGCTTGCTCACCAGCAGCATGTGCACGGCCAGGTAGAACCCAAACCGCAGCACTTGGATCAGCAGCGCACCTACTCCTTTCATGGCTGCTCCTCCCCTTCCGGCTTCATGCCCGCTTTCAGTTCCAGCGTATCCCGCTCGGCCTTGGGCCTTGGGTTCACCACGTACACGTAGGTTAAGTTGGCGAAATTGACGGCCAGCCGCACCCGCACCGTCCAGAAGTTCTTATCGGGCTCCTTCACAAAGCCGTCGATAGTGCCCACCAGCACGCCTTCCGGGAACACCGCGTTGTAGCCCGAGGTCACGACGGTGTCGCCGCGCACCAGCTTGTTCTGGCGCGGGATGTTGTCGAGCAGCGCGTGCGTGGGGTCGTCGCCGAGCCAGCGGATGCTGCCGAACGTGTTGTCGCGCAGAATCTTGGCCGAAATGAAGGTTTTGGAGTGTAGCAGCGAGGTTACCGTGGCGTAGTTTTCGCTCACCACCTTCACCCGGCCCACGATGCCGGCCGCGGCCAGCACGCCCATGCCCGGCCGCAGCCCTTGCCGGGTGCCCACGTTCAGGGTCAGGTAGTTATCCACGCGGCGCAGGGTGTTGTTGAGCACCCGGGCCGGAATCAGCGGGTAGTCGGGGTTGCGGGTGGGCAGCGGGCGCAGCCCCAGCAGCAGCGAGTCGGGGTAGGCAAGGCCGGCCAGGCGGGCCTGCGAGGCGCTGTCCTGCTGCACGGGCAGGCTGCGCGCCTCGCGGCGGCTCACGTCGGCCAGATACAATTGCTGGCGCAGCGCGGCGTTTTCCTGCACCAAACCCTGGTTGATGCTCACCAGCCGGAAGTAATCGTAAATCTGCGTCCGGGTGTCGAGCACCTGCCCGACGTAGGCATTGGCCGAGTTAAAGAACGCCGCCCGCTGGTAAGTGCTGTTGCGAATCAGCAGGTACAAGCTGGCCACCTCCAGCAACGCAAACACGAGCATCCCCCGGTAGCGAAACAGAAAGGCGAGCAGATTACGCATGGATTGAAGTGTTAAATGGCTGAATGGTTAAATGGTTGGTTGTTCCGGATACTTCTCTGGAACGACCAACCATTTAACCATTCAGCCATTTAGCCATTAAGTCAGCAGCACGCTGCGGAAGGCCTGGATGTTTTTGATGGCCGCGCCGGTGCCGCGCACCACGGCGCGCAGCGGGTCTTCGGCAATGTGGATCGGCAGCTTGGTTTTGGCGGCCAGGCGCTTGTCGAGGCCGCGCAGCAGGGCGCCGCCGCCGGTCAGGTGAATGCCGTTTTCGTAGATGTCGGCCGACAGCTCGGGCGGCGAAATCTCCAGCGCCTTCAGCACGGCTTCCTCAATCTTGGCCACCGACTTGTCGAGGGCAATGGCAATTTCCGACGACGTTACCTTGATAACCTTCGGAATGCCGGTCATCAGGTCGCGGCCGCGCACTTCAAAGTCGGGCGGCGTCACATCGAGCTCGGTGAGGGCCGCGCCTACTTCAATCTTGATGCGCTCCGCGGAACGCTCCCCGATCAGCAGGTTGTGCTGGCGGCGCATATAGTCGAGAATATCCTGGTTGAACACGTCACCGGCCGTCTTGATGGACTGGTCGCAGACGATACCCGACAGGGCGATTACCGCAATTTCGGTGGTACCACCCCCGATGTCGATGATCATCGAGCCTACGGGCTGCTCCACGTCGATACCGATGCCGATGGCGGCGGCCATGGGCTCCTGAATCATCCAGACTTCCTTGGCGCCGGCGTGCTCGGCGGAGTCACGCACAGCGCGCTTCTCTACCTCGGTGATACCCGATGGAATGCAGATGACCATGCGGTGCGACGGCTGAAACAGCCGCGTCCGGGTGTCAATCATCTTAATCATCCCTTTGATCATCTCCTCGGCGGCGTGGAAGTCGGCAATTACGCCGTCTTTCAGGGGGCGGATAGTCTTGATATTGTCGTGGGTCTTTTCGTGCATTTGCTGCGCTTGCCGGCCCACGGCAATTACTTTATTGGTTGTGCGGTCTTTGGCGATGATGCTCGGCTCGTCCACCACGATTTTGTCGTTGTGGATGATGAGCGTATTGGCCGTTCCCAGGTCGATGGCAATATCGCTGGTGAGGAAATTAAAGAAACCCATTGGTTAACGGCGGCAAGTGAATGAGTACGGGGCGTTTGCACCCGCACAAAAAGTGGGGGCAAAAGTAAGCAAGTTTCGGGGAAGCCCCACGGTTGGTGTTATCAAACTGAAACTGCAGGCCGCCTAATCCGTCCCACGTAGGGAATCCGTTATCCGGCGGCTGGCGTCCCCAACGCCGCCCGGCCCGCCCAGATTGTCCGGGCAGGCCGGGCGGCCCGTATTTTCCGGTTTCCTGGCCGCCGGCAGCTGCCTGCTACGCACAAAACGCCCCGCCGCGGCCAGAGCCACGCCGGGGCGTTTTCAGTTTCAGCACAGACGCCGTTGAACTATAGGCGCCTACTTGTCAGGCTAGTGCTTGAAGTGGCGCACGCCGGTGAGCACCATGGCCATGCCCAGGCGGTTGCAGGCGTCGATGCTGTCCTGGTCTTTGATGGAGCCGCCGGGCTGCACCACGGCCCGGATACCCGCCTCGCCGGCAATTTCCACGCAGTCAGGGAAGGGGAAGAAAGCGTCGGAGGCCATCACGGCTCCCTGCAGCTCGAAGCCGAAGCTGCGGGCCTTCTCGATGGCTTGGCGCAGGGCATCTACGCGCGAGGTCTGGCCCACGCCGGACGCCAGCAGCTGGCCGGCCCGCGCCAGCACGATGGTGTTGCTCTTGGTATGCTTGCACACTTTGAGGGCGAATTCCAGCGCTGCCACCTCGTCGGTTGTCGGCGCCGACTCGGTTACGGTGCGGAACTCGGCGGCGCCTTCCACCTGGCGGTCGAAGTCTTGCTCAATCACGCCGTTGAGCAAGGTTTTGATTTGCTTGGCCGGGAACTGCACCGGCTTCTGGCGCAGCAGAATGCGGTTTTTCTTGCTTTGTAGGATGGGCAGCGCGTCGGCCTCAAACTCCGGCGCAATCAGCACCTCAAAAAACAGCTTGTTCAGCTCTTCGGCCGTAGCGGCGTCCACGGGCTTGTTTACGATGATAACGCCCCCGAACGCTGACACCGGGTCGCAGCTGAGAGCGTTGAGGTAGGCCGTGTGCAGCGTGTCGGCCTGGGCGATGCCGCAGGCGTTGGTGTGCTTGAGGATGGCGCAGGCTGCCGGGCCCTGGGCGTCGAACTCCTGCATGAGCAGCACGGCGGCATCCACGTCCACGAGGTTGTTGTAGCTGAGCTGCTTGCCGTGGAGTTGGTCGAAGAGGGCGTTCAGGTCGCCGTAGAAGGTGCCGGCCTGGTGCGGGTTTTCGCCGTAGCGCAGGGCGGTGGCGGGCTTCTCGCTCACCTTCAGGGCAGCGGCGCTCAGCTCCGTGCCCTGGGCCATGTACCGGAAAATCTGGGTGTCGTAGTGCGAGGTAGCCTCGAAGGCGGCGGCAGCGTAGTGGCGGCGGTCGTCGAGGTCGGTGGCGCAGTTTTTCTGGGTCAGCAGCTCGGTTACCGCCGCGTATTGGTCGCGGGAGCTCACCACCAGCACGTCGCGGAAGTTTTTGGCGGCGGCGCGCAGCAGCGAGATGCCGCCGATGTCAATCTTCTCGATAACGTCGGCCTCAGCCGCGCCGGAAGCTACGGTTTCCTCGAACGGGTACAGGTCCACAATCACCAGGTCGATGGGCGGAATCTGGTGCTGGCTGGCTTCCTGCTGGTCGCCGGCCTCGTGGCGGCGCTGCAGAATGCCGCCGAATACTTTGGGGTGCAGCGTTTTCACGCGGCCGCCAAACACGGCCGGAAAGCCCGTCAGGCTCTCCACAGCCATCACCTCGGCGCCCTGCTCCTCAATGAACTGCTGCGTACCGCCGGTAGAGTAAATCGTGACGCCGTGCTGCTTGAGCAGCGCCACCAATGGTTCGAGGCGGTCTTTATAATATACAGAAACGAGGGCGGAGCGAATGGGCTGCGACATGGTAGCAATAAGTTGGTGAAGGGGTGAAACGCGCCGCGAAGGTAGGGCCGCCAGCGAAAGCAGCGGTGTTACCGAATTATTATGTGCGTCCGGCGGCCAATTCTTCCGGGCGGATTGTGGAGGCAGCCCGCGCCGATATCTTTGCGGCTGCTCGCTACCATTTTATTCCTCTGGTTTTAGTGAAACATCTTTTTCTGCTTGCCGGCGCCTGCCTGGCCTCAGCCCTGGGATTCGCCCAGTCGGCCACCAACTACAAACCTGGATACTTGGTAACCATGCAGGGCGATACGCTGCGGGGCGAAATTGAGCTGACCCGGTTTCCGTCGGAAAACGGCGTGCTGCTGCGGGCGGCCGGCACCACCACTCCCGGCAAGGCCTACCTGCCGCTCACCACGCGCCTGGTGCAGCTAGACAACGGCCAGCGGCTGGTGCGGCGCAAGCTGGTACTGCAGCGGCGCACCCAGGTGGTTACGCACATCGTGGGCGACTCCCGCGACTCAATCGGCGTGTTTGTGCAGCAGCTAACCACCGGCGCCGCCCGCCTCTACCGCCTCGACTACAACCTGGTGCCCAGCACCGGCACCGCCTTCGAGCACACCAAGCGCGAAACACAGTTTTTCCTGATGGAAACGGCCCCCAGCGGCCTGCTGGTGCTGGAGCAGATCAACTTCCGCCCCATGCTGCAGTCGGTGTTTGCCGGCTGCGCGCCCGCCCTGGAGCAGTTGCCGCGCACCAAGTTTGAGGAGGACGCGCTGGTGAAGCTGGCCCTGGCATACAGCAGCTGTGCCCCCGGCCTGCCTGCCACCGACCTGCGCCCGGCCCCCGAGCCGGCCCCCAAAAGCCAGCTGCTGCTGGGCGTCCGGGCCGGGGCAGCTAGGCATACGCTCAGTATCGGCAACGAGCCGCGCCTGGCCCGCTCCAAAGCCGAGCCGCTCACCGACTGGCAGGCGGCCGTGTACGCCCGCCTCGTGCGGCCCGGCCGGGCCGTATCGTTTGGGGCGGGGCTGCAGTACGGCAAGCGCCGCACGCGCTACGCCTCCGACTACGTGGTGCCGGTTGGCTTCACCAATGCCGGCCAGCAGTTTGCGCTGGCCGCGGAGTTTGAGGTGCAGGCCCTGCAGCTGCCGGTGTGGGTGCAATGGGGCGCAAAGTCGGGCTACGGCTTCTACGTGGGGGCCGGGGCAGTGCCGGGCCTGCACCGCCAGGGCCACCTCGTTTCCGATGCCCTGCGCTCTGTGGTTGACCCCGGCAGCTTCTCGCCACGCGCCGTTGCTGAGCGCGTAACCGACGAACGGTTCGACAACGGCTCGGTGCTGACGCTGGGCGGCCAGCTCACCGCCGGCTTCCGGCCGCGTCTGGGCGCCGGCAAGCTCACGCCGGTGCTGGAAGTGCAGTATGAGCGGGGCAAAGAGCTGCGCGACGACCAGTTTCTGAACGGTGCCGCCTACGATGGCCTTTCGGTGCGGGTGGGCGTGGAGTTTTAAGTAGCAACCTAGCAGCTCTCCACCCTGGCAACCAAGCCGCTTGCCGCTGCCTGTACCATACAGCCGTGCTTTATGAAATACTTCCTTCTCTTTGGCGGCTGTGCATTGCTGGCTCCTGCCCCGCTGCACGCCCAGAAAGCCACTCCCTATAAGCCCGGCTATGTGGTTTCCCTGGCCGGCGACACCGTACGGGGCTATGTGCTGCCCCCTACGGCCCGCACCATGGGCATGAGCCTGCGGTTTCGCCTGCAGCCCACTGACCCGGACATACTATATCCACTCAAAACCGTGCGGGGCGCTGGCCTGCAGGCCGGCAAAACCTACCGGGTGCGCAAGCTTCAGCCCGTCGTTGGCCGCGACACCCTGCGGCTGCTGTTTCAGCCCTTGGCCGTTGGCTCGCTCACGCTGTATCGCCTCGATTACGAGATACGCAACAGCGACGCCAGCGCCCTGAACGGCACCCGCTACGAAAACACGTTCTATTACCTGGAACAGGGGAATAATGCGCTGGTCCTAGTGCAAGCCGGCTCGTTTCGGCAGGTGTTTGGGGGGCTGCTGGCCACCTGTGCGCCCGGCCCCGTGACCGGGCGCTTCGACGAGGCCAATCTGCGTCGGCTGGTGAGCCTGTACAATGCCTGCGGTGGTTCGCCACCTGCCACCCGTCCCTGAGGCCGCGTACTGTGCCCGGGAAATCAGCTTGAACTTAATGAGGGATTAGCAGTAAAAACGTGTAGTTTTTCCCGGTTCCTCTATGTTTTCTGATTCCTTCACCAGCCCGCCGCAACCGGCGCCCACGGCACCGGCCCCCGAAGTTGCCGCCGCCCTGGCGCCCCGCCTGCTGGCCCAGGCCCCAGCCTCCGACCAGGTGGGCGGCTTTCCCGTGCAGGAGTTCGGGTGGCTGCGCGAAGCCGGCCTGCTGCACGCGCCGCTGCCGGCCAGCCTGGGTGGTACCGGCCTCGGCGAGCCTGGCCAGACGCTGCCGCTGCTGCGGGTACTGCGCCACATCGGGCGGGGCAACCTGGCCGTGGGGCGCGTGTACGAAGGCCACGTGAATGCCCTGCAGCTGCTGCAGCGTTTCGGCCGGCCCGGGCAGGTAGCCGCCTGGGCCGCCGACGCCGCGGCCGGCCACCTGTTTGGCGTCTGGAATACGGAGGCGCACGATGGCGTGAAGCTGGAGCCTTTGCCTGACGGCCGCTACCGCCTGCTGGGCAGCAAAACCTTTGCCTCAGGCGCAGGCCACGTTACGCGGCCTTTGCTGACGGCGGCGCTGCCCGATGGCGGCTGGCAGATGCTGATCTTGCCGGCTGACACGCAGCAGCCGACCCTGGACGCCAGCTTCTGGCGCCCGTTGGGTATGCGCGCCTCGGCCAGCTTCCGCGTCGACTTCACCGGGCTGGAAATCGGGCCGGAAGACTTGCTGGGCGAGCCCGGCTCCTACTATCAGCAGCCGACGTTCAGCGGCGGCGCTATCCGGTTTGCGGCGGTGCAGTTGGGTGGAGCGGAGGGCGTGTTCGATGAAACCCGGCGCTTTCTGCAGCAGCTGGGCCGCACCGACGACCCGTATCAGCGCCAGCGCCTCGGCGAGATGGGCGTGCTGATCGAGTCGGGCAACCTGTGGCTGCGTGGCGCCGCCGACCACGCCACGCGCCCCACCGCCGAAACCGACCCCGAGGCGACGGTAGCGTATGCCAACATGATGCGGACGGCCGTGGAAGAAATCTGCCTGCGGGTGCTGCAGCTGGCCGAGCGCTGCGTGGGGGCCCGCGGCCTGCTGCAGCCCGAGCCCTTCGAACGCCTGCACCGCGACCTGACCCACTACCTGCGCCAGCCCGCCCCCGACGCGGCCCAGGCCGATGTCGGCCGCTTCGTACTGAGCCGGCCCGAACCCACTTACCAGCTGTGGAATGTCTGACGCCATGGCCCTCGATTTCCGCGCCCTGCCGCTGCGGTCTGCCTCCTACGCGGCTTCCCTGGGGTCTACGGCCGTCATAGCCCCGCACCCCGACGACGAAAGCCTGGGCTGCGGCGGGCTGCTGGCGCTGCTGGCCCGCGCCGGGCTGCCGGTGTGGTGCGTCCTCGTGAGCGACGGCACCATGTCGCACCCAAACTCCCGGAAATTTCCGGCGCCGCAGCGACAGGCAATTCGGGAGCAGGAGCTGCGGGCTGCCCTGGCCGAGTTGGGCGTGGGCCCGCAGATGCTGCTGCCGCTGGGGTTGCCCGATGGGGCCGTACCCACCCCCGACACGCCAGCCGGCGCGGCCGCCGTGCAGCGGCTGACCGCCTTTTTCCGGCGCACCCGGCCGGCCACGGTGCTGGTGCCCTGGCGCCGCGACCCGCACCCCGACCACCGCGCCACCAGCTTGCTGGTGCGGGCCTCGCTGGCCGAGCTCACGCAGCCGCCCCGGCTGATCGAGTACCTGGTCTGGGCCTGGGAACGGGCCACGCCGGCCGATCTGCCGCAATCCGGCGAAGCCACCGGCTGGCGCCTAGCCATTGAGCCGGTGCTGGCGCAGAAAACCCGGGCCATTGCCGCGCACCGCTCCCAGCTGGCACCAGGCGTGTTTGACGACGACCCCACGGGCTTTCTGCTGGCCGAAAGCATGCTCGCGCATTTTCGGCAGCCGTATGAAGCCTATGTGGAAGTAACTCACTAGAGCGCCACGCTGACGCAGCTTGTGCTCCACAAACTCAGGCCTTAGGCTGACTGCCTTACCTTCAGCGTGCACCTCCCATCATTTTCCGCCTATCTCCGCTATGAATCCCAACCAGCCCACCACGCTGCCGCCCGACTACTTCGACGCGGTGTACCACGCTAATGCTGACCCGTGGAACTTCGAGGCCAGCGCCTACGAGCATGCCAAGTACGCCGACACCTTGGCGGCATTGCCTGCGGAACGGCTCTATGAAAGCGGCTTTGAGGTTGGCTGCTCGTTGGGAGTTCTCACCGAAATGCTGGCGCCCCGCTGCCGGCATCTGCTCTCTATTGATGTAGCGGAAGCGCCTTTGCAGCAGGCACGGCAGCGGTGCGCGTATCTGCCGCAGGTGGAATTTCAGCGAATGGCCCTGCCTGCCGGCTTTCCATCGGACCGTCAGTTTGACTTGGTAGTGCTTTCGGAAGTCGGGTATTATTGGGCCTTGCCCGATCTGGAGCGAGTAGCCACGGCGCTGCTGGCGGCGCTGCAGCCGGGCGGGCACCTGCTGCTGGTGCACTGGACGCCCCCCGTGCACGACTACCCCCTCACCGGTGATGAGGTGCACAACTTCTTCCTGGCCCAAACCGGCCCGAATGCCCCCCTGATGCACGTTCACGGGCACCGGGCCGAACAGTACCGCCTCGACCTGCTAAGCCGCAACTAGCGCTGATTTACAGCAGCCCGCAGATGCACTGCCGGGCTTTCCGCCGCTGCCGCATAGCGTTCTGACAACCGTCGAAGCTCCAAAATGGCCTGCGAGAGTGGCACCAGACGCTGCCGCCGCCACCGGGCCCGATGGCGCACCACCCATTCCCACAGCGCTCCGAAAGAAGTAAATACGGCTACCTGCTGCGCCAGCGCGCCGGCGGGTACGCTCAGGGCCGCCGCCAGCTGCACGCAGTGGGGCGCACGGGCAGGCGCGGAATGGGCGTGTGTCCACAGCTGCCGCAGCTGCCGGCGGGCCTGCCAGTCGGCTACCAGGCTGGCGCCGCTTTCCACTAGCGGCTCCTGCTGCTGGCGGAGCAGGCTGGCCCATTCACGCAGCTGCCACGACAAGCCTACCGCCACCCGGCCCTGGTGCCGGCCGGAGGTGCTCACGCACACTTTGGGGCTGTGGCGTAGGCGCAGGTCGTGGCGGCGCAGGGCCTGCCACAGGGCTTCATCCTCCAGATACGGCACCACGGGTAGCCCGCCCACCTGGCGGTAGGCAGCCACAGTAAGCGCCAGGCTGGCCCCGAAATGCTGATGATGGCGCGGCCACCCATCAGCCGGGTCGGGGTCGAGCAGGGTTTCGAGGCGGGCCCGAAGCAGGCGGTAGCGGGCATCGAGCAGGTGGGTGCGCCGCACACAGATTTCCCCGGAAGCGGCTTCCGGATAAATCCGGCCGCCCACGGCATCGGCGCCGGCGGCAAACTCTGCCTGCGTGGCAGCCAGCCACGTGGCGGCTACGCGCGTGTCGGCGTCGGTGCTGGCAATGATGCCGCGTGGGCCGGCGGTTTGCTCGAGCCGGCGGCAGGCTTCGTCCATGAGCAGGCGGCGGGCCCGGCCTACGTGAGCCTCGGGGGCGGCCAGCGTGGCTTCTGCTACCTGCACCGCTATGTGGGGGTGCAGGCGCGCAAAACTGCGCACCACCTCGGCGGTATGGTCGTGGCAGTTGTTGGCCAGCACCAGCACTTCGTAGCTGTCGTAGGGCAATGGCTGGCCGTGCTCATCTACCTGAGCGGCCAGCGCCGCCAGCGTTTCGGGCAGCTGGCCAGCCTCATCTTTGGCCGGAACAATGACGCAGACCGCCAACGTAGCGGCAGGTGGCGCCAGATGCTGCCACAAACCGGCGGCAGCCGGGCTGGCTGGCACCGCCGGGCAAGACGATATAGATGAGGCGGCAGTAGGCATCAGGTCATCTTCTACGCAAACACCAGCCAGACGATGACTTGCTGGCCGCATTTGGGCGTGCACCGCATCTTAAGTCTTGAAAACAATACACTTGCAACAAAAAAAGCGTCTCTCAGCAAGCTGAGAGACGCTTTTCAAAAGGAAACCGGATAAGCTAGAAAGCTTCACCCACGGCAAAGTAGATGCTCGGAGCCGTGTCGGTGCCGCCGGCATAGTCCAGGCGGATGTTGAGCCGGTCGCGGCGGTTGAAGCGGAAGCGCAGGCCGGCGCCCCCGGCGTAGCGGGTCTGGTCGAAAGCGTAGTCGGAGAGCTTGTAGCCCACTTGGCCGGCCCCGGCGAATACGGCCCCATCAATACGCCAGAACAGTTTCTGCCGAATTTCAGCCTGGAAGGTCATCATCTGCCGGTCGCGGAAACGGGTTTCGTAGAGGCCGCGCATCAGGCCGGCGTTGTTGTAGAGGGCACCGCCGAGGTTGGCACCCAGGCCGCCCAGCTCGCGGAACGGCACAGTGCCGGAGTGGAACGAACCGAGGTAGTTGAGGGCCAGAATGGTGTTGTTGGAGCCAAACAGCGGCCGGAAGTGGCGGGCGTCAACCTGGTAGCGCGTGAACTTGTAGTCGGAGCCGATACCGTCGCCGTTGAAGAGCATGTGCGCGTCCACGAACGAGCCACGGTAGGTTGCCAGCACGTTGTCGCGGCCGTCAAACAATACGGCCGGGCCTACGCCTGAAATCCGGGTGTCCTGTCGCTCGCGGGCCGAAATGCGCGGGTCGCGGGTGAAGTAGTTGGTGCCGCCGTTGTCGGCGTTGCCCTGGGGCTCGATGTCGGTGGTGTTGGTGAAACGGTAGCGCACACCGGCAAACAGGTTGGGCGCCACCCGCTTCATGGCCTTCTGATCGAAGATGATGAGCGTGTAGGCCAAGTCCGACTCGTTATCCTTGGAGTTATCGTTGCCGACGCCGTAGTAGAACAGCTTCTGGTCGTAGCGGCTCAGCTCGCCGGTGAAGAAGAACTTCTCCCCGGGCGTGAAGATGGTGTGCGTCAGCTGGATGGTGCTCTGCTTTTCCTGCGAATACCAGGCAATCAGACGGGCATTGGACTTGCGCACCGTGGTATCGGTGCCGAAGCGCCACACCGGCAGAATGGCCGCGCCGGCCGCGAAACCGGTTTCCTGCTGATAGAAAGCAATGGGAACTGGGATAAAGCTGGGCTTGTCGCTGGGCGCGAACAACGACTTCTTGGGTTTTTCGGCAGTGGTGCGGCTGAGGCCGGGCGCAGGCGCCGAAACGCTGTCGGTTGCTACCTGGGCATTACCAAGCCGGGCCAGCAGACACAGTGCCAGCGGCATGTAGAGAAAGCGCATAAAGAGCTTCGAAAAGAGGGAAGAAAATGGGTTTGGAGGCTGCTTTTCAACCAATATCCGGGATACCGGCAGCCTGTCTGATTGCGCTAACGCAAGGGAGCCACCTACGGTTTTACCGCAGCACCTCCACCAGCAGCATCGAGAGCACGCCGGCCAGCATAATGCCCTTGCACCAACAGCTGAGCTGCGCGAAATGCCGCCGCCGGTCGGCGCGCAGCAGCAGGCGGCCCAGCCACAGCAGCGGCCCCAGCACCGCCAGCAGCAGCCACCCGCCCAGCACCAAACGGCTATGCGTAAGGGCGTGGCCGCAGGCACCGGCCACAAGGGCCACCAGCGCCGCCAGAAACAGGCCGGCCACCCACTTGGTGCGGGCCACGCCCCACACGATGGGCAGCGTGTGGCAGTCGTGCTGAGCGTCGCCGCGCATGTCTTCCACGTCTTTCACGATTTCACGCACCACCGTCAGCAGAAACGCCGCCAGCGCATATTGCCACACGCTCGCCACGCCGGTACGCAGTTGCAGCTCCGGCAGCAGCACCAGCGCCCCGGTGAGCGTGGCAATGCTGACGTTGCCCACCAGCGCCACCCGCTTAAACCGCACCGAGTAGCCCCATAGCAGCAGCGCCGAGCCCAGGTTCACGAGGCCCAGCAGCGGCGAGAGCAGCCCGCTCAGCCCCACTCCCACTCCCGACAGCAGCATGTGGGCCAGCATGGCGCGGCGGCGGTTCACCACGCGCCCCACCACCAGCCGGCCGGGGCGGTTGATGGCGTCAATCTTCACGTCGTAGTAGTCGTTGATGATGTAGCCGGCGGCGGCCACGCAGAGCGCCGCCACGGCCAGCACCCCAAAGCGCCAGTCGAGCAGGGTGCGGAGCGGCTGCGCGGGTTGCAGCAGTCCGGCCCGCACCAGCGCCAGGCACAGCAGCATCATCAGCAGATTGGGCAGCCGGATCAGCTGCGCCACCGGCCGCAGCCCCGTTCCGCCGTGCGGCTCTACAGGCTCGGGCGCCGCCTCAGCAGACGAAAAAGGAACAACTACAGTCATGGGCACGCAACATACGAAGTACTACAACAGCCGGGCCCTTGCGCTGGCCCCGCGCCCGACAACTGGCCGCACTGGCAAAAAGAAAGCCTCTCCAGCTGAGGAGAGGCTTTCCGGATACTTGAAAGGCAAGTCGGAGCTGGAATCTACACTCTCTTCACATTCACGGCATTCACGCCTTTGCGGCCTTCCTGCGTCTCAAATTCCACCCGGTCGTTTTGCTGTACCTGGCCGCCGTTCAGGCCGGTAATATGCACGAAGAAATCTTCCTTCGTTACATCATCCGTAATGAAGCCGTAGCCCTTTGCCTCATTAAAGAATTTTACGGTTCCTGTTTTCATGAAAAAAGAAGAAAATGTTGAATGGATGAGTGGGTAAAGATAGAGGTAATTCGGAAAAGCGCAACCCCGTTTCGGGGCAGCTACAGCCGCTTCAAAAACCCACTAAAACCAGCTTAGACCGCTAGCTACCAAGTCTTTTGCTCTTTCATTACGGCTTCAATCAGCTCCCGTACGGCCCCGTGCCCGCCGGGCAGCGCCGACACATACGAGCTGATGGCGCGCACATCGGCGGCGGCATCGGCGGGGCAGGCGGCCAGGGCGCAGCGGCGCATCACCTCCAGATCGGGCATGTCGTCGCCCATGTAGGCGATGTGCGCCGGATCGAGGCGGTAGGTGTTGATGTAGTTGTTGAAGATCTTCATCTTATCGTCAACACCCAGGTACATGTCGCGCACGTCCAGCGACTCCAGGCGCTTGCGCACACCTTCTTCCTCGCGGCCCGAGATGACGGCAATACGGTAGCCCTGCCGCAGCGCGTGCCGGATGGCGTAGCCGTCGCGGATGTGGAAGGCGCGGGCCTGCTCACCGGAGTTGAAGGCCAGCAGCGTGCCATCCGTCAGCACACCGTCGACATCAAGAATAAACGCCTTAATAACAGATAAGTCTGGCGACATAGCAGCAGAATTCGGGGCAGAAACTAGGAACGGAGGCAATGCAACAAATACGCCGGCGGGCCAGCTTCAACACGGTAAAAGCCGGCCCGCACAGGCAGGGGGCCTATTTCTGGTTGTCGCGCCACTCGTACACCCACTTGGCCTGGATTTGCTCCAAGTGGCCTTCGTTGGCCTGCTCGCGGGTACCTTCGAAGTTAGGCAGCTCCAGCACCCAGTCCAGCAGTTCCGTGAAGCGGATGCGGTAGATTTTGGCTTCGGAGAAGTCATCGCCGAACTTTTCGTACAAGGCAATGGCCACATCTTCGTGGTCGTTCCAATGAATGGGGGGCTCGAAATGGGCCATCTTCTTACTGGTTAAGTTGTTGAATGGGTGGATGGCGGCATGGCTAAATGGCGAGTCTGAACGACCAAGCCGTTTAGCCATGCCGCCATTCACCCATTGAGATTAGTGTCCGAGGAACTCTTGCGCCGGAATGAGGATCACCAGATCCTGGCTGCTGGCCTGCACCACGCACTGGCAGCCCAGGCGCGAGTTGATGCGTGGGTTCACGGCGCGGTCGATGAAGTCTTCCTCCTTGTCGCTGATTTCGGGCAGGTCGGCTTCGCCGCGCTGCACATAGACGTGGCAGGTGCTGCAGCCGCAGACACCGCCGCAGTTGTGCTGAAGCTGGATGCCGTTGTTGAGGGCCACGTCCAGCACCGACTCGCCTTCGGCGGCCACGTGGGTCTGCTCGGGCTGGCCGTCTTGAAATTGGAAGGTGATGTTGACAGCTTTCACAAAAAAATCTTCTGACGAGGCAAAAAATGAAGTCACGAAGGTACGCACGCCTCTACCGGATTCAAAGCTCTATCCCCCCTTGGTTGTTTGCGGCCGGAGCCTCCAACTGCTTTTGAATACTGCTGGTCAGGGCGTTATACACCGCCAGCCACGCCGGATAGTCCGTCAGGGCGGCCTGGTGCCGGGCCAGCGTGGGGGCATCGTGCCGGGCAGCCGGGCCGGTTTGCACCGTGAAGGGCGGGTTGGCCAGGGCCTTTTCCACGGTTTCGTGGAGCAGCGGGGCCAGCAGCGCCAGCGGCAGCTGCTGCTCCGCCAGCAGCGCGTGGCTGATGCCCAGCAGGTGGTTGGTGAAGTTGCAGGCAAACACTGCCGCTATATGAATGGCCTGCCGCTGCGGCGTGCCCACCACCTGCACGCTGCCGCTCAGGGTGTGGCCCAACGCCAGCAGCAAGTCCTGCGCGGCGGGGGTGGCCCCTTCTATGCACAGCGGCACGGCGCGCCAGTCGAGGATGCGCCCGGCGCTGAAGGTCTGGAGCGGGTAGAACACGCCGCCCACCACGTGCGGCAGCGCCTCGAACACACTCAGCGGCACGGTACCGGAAGTATGGGCCACCAGCGCCCCGGCCGGGAAGCGGGCCTGCGCCAGCACCGCCGGAATGGCAGCATCGGGCACGGCCAGCAGGTAGAGGTCGGCGGGGGGCAGGGCGGTGAAATCGGGGGTGAGCAGCGCGGGCGTGCCGGGCACGGTGGCGGCCAGCGCGGCGGCGGTAGCGGGCGTACGGCTCCAGATGCCGGCCAGCTGGTGGCCGGCGTGGCGCAGCGCGGGTGCCAGCTGGCTGGCTACCCGGCCCGCGCCCAGCAGCATAATACGCAGAGATAGAGCCGGATCGGAAGTCATGAGCAGAAAGGGAGGATGCTGAATGGTGTAAAGTACGGGCAGGAATATGGCTTTTCGGATACGACTTGTGTAGTTCTCAGGAAAAGTAATCAACTTGTAAGCTCAAGAACTGCCCTTGAATATTGTTTAAAGGGCATATTCATCGTCTTCTCCACTTTACCCATTCACCATTTCCAACACCTCTACCCGTATGACACATTCGTACACTGCGCCCTGGCGCAAGCTGGCTCTGGCTGCTATGCTGGGCCTAGCCGGCACCACGGCGGCGCAGGCACAAGCCCTGAATTACAACCTGTTCGGCACCAGCAACTCGGCTGGCACCTATACCGACCTGGGCACGAGCGGCACCGTTATTACTACGCCAAACAACGACGACGCTAACTCGGCTTCCACGCCTATTGGCTTCACGTTCAACTTCAACGGCACGGCGTTTACCGATTTCGTACTCAACACCAACGGTTTTCTGAAGCTGGGTACCACTGCTCCGGCAGCCCCGTTCTTCTACACCGATCCGCAGGCTGCCGCCGGTGGTCCGCTGAACACGGCAACCGAAACCAACCTGCTCCTGCCACTGAACTTGGACCTGGAAGGCACCGCCACCACCGAATACCGCGTAGCCACGACGGGAGCGGCCGGTTCGCGTGTAACTACCATCCAGTGGAAAAATGTGAGCGACAAATTGCCCGCAGGCAAGCAGTTCGCCAATATTTCCTTCCAGGTGAAGCTGTACGAAACGTCTAACCGCGTGGAGTTTGTGTACGGCACTGCCACCGCCGGCCCGGGCCCCGATGGGTTCAAAGCGGCGGCCGTAGGCATCAAGGGTTCCGACAACACCGCCACTACGTCGGTGCTAGTTACCAAAGGTTCGGTGCAGGCCTGGGGGCTGGCCTCTTTTGTGGCCGGCAACTACACCGGCAACGCCCACAACGTGCGTAGCTCCGTATTGCCGGACGCAGGGCGTACGTATACGTTCAACCAGGCTGCCGCCAACGACGCGGCCGTTCTGAGCATCTACGCCCTGGGCAAGACGCCGAGCATCGCGCAGACTGTGCAGGCCGTGGTGCGCAACACCGGTGCCTCGGCGCTTACCAATGTTCCGGTAACGCTCAGCGTGACGGGAGCCAATACGTTCACCGACGCGAAGATTATTCCAACGCTGGCCGTCGGCGCCTCAACCGTTGTCACCTTTACCGCCTTCACCCCGACGACCGTCGGCAACAACACGCTGGCTGTATCGGTGCCAGCTGATGGCAGCAATAACAACAACACGCAGACGTACACACAGGTTGTGACGGCTGGCACCTTCAGCTACGCCAACAACACGCCGTTCGACCCCAATCTGAGCGTAGGCTTCACGGCCACCACCACTGGCGCTTTCGTAGCCAGATTCACCACGCCTACAGCCCGCACCATCACGGCGGTAGCCGCCGGCATTGCCGACCCGAACACGGTGGGCCGCACCGTGTACAGCGTAGTGGTGGATGCCAACGGCGCCGTTCTGGGCCGCTCGGCTGACTACGTAGTGCAGACTGCCGATATCAATACGCTGAAGACGCTACCCCTGCAAACGGCAGTGGCCACTCAGGCCGGTGGCTTCTATGTGGGCCTCGTGCAGACGGCGGCTCCGGCAGGTGGCGCGCGCTACTTTCCTATGGCTACGCTGCCCGAAAACCCGACCCGCTTAGCCACCTTCTTCACTATTGCGCCTTTCGCAGCCAATGGAGGGACCTTGGTAGATGCCGCCCCCAGTAACCTCGGTGCTTTCGTGCTGGATGCCCAGACTTCCATCGTACAGGGCACCTCGGAAGCCCTGAACCGCGCCATTTCCATGTATCCTAACCCATCTACGGGTCTGGTGAAACTGGACGTGCGCGGCGCCAACGCCAAAGGCAACCTGCAGGTGAGCGTGGTGAACATGCTGGGCCAGACGGTGCACACGGCTGCGCTGAAGGACAACTTCACCAACGAAGTGAACCTCTCAGGCCTCGCCAACGGCATGTACCTGCTGAAGGTGCAGACCGGCGCCGACTACACCGTACGCCAGCTGACCATCACCAAGTAGGTTAACTTCTCGTTCAGCTTTTGAAAAGGGCAGCCCTGATGGCTGCCCTTTTTTTGTGGACTTGCACGGGCCGGCTGCCCCGGCGGTCATTGCCCGTCACACCATCGCAGCCGGGCAGACGCGGCGCCGTAGCTGCTTGGCTTATCCACCTACTCATACCTCAGCACCCGCAAGCGGATGCCTGCGCCGGGATACAGCACAAAAAAACGCCCGGAAACAGACAGCTTCCGGGCGTTTTTTTGTGCTGATCGGGTGGCTACTAGGCCACGGCTTCGGGGCGGGCCTGGCGGGAGGTTGCCCGGCTTGGCGCGGGCGCGGTAGCAGGCACGGCCTGCTTGCGGCGGCCGTGGTTGCGCAGGGCCAGGCCGAAGCCCAGCGCCATGAGCAGCGTGCCGCTCCAGAGCAGGTTGATGAAGGGCTTTTCCACCGCTTTCAGGATGATATAGTCCTTCTGGGTGGTGCTCACGCCGAACGTGAACTTGCCGGCCGTGGGGTCTACGGTGTTCATGGAAATGCGCAGGCCGAGGTCCTCGATTTCGTCGGGCACGCGGCCAATCATCTTGTTGCGCACTACGAACACGGGGTGGACATGGTACTGCTTTTTCTCGCCGTACACCATCATGTCGGCCTGGATGGCCAGGTCGCCTTTGGCGAGGCCCAGACCGGCGGTTTGCTGGGCGGGCTCCACACCGCGGAACACGGCGAAGTAGTCGTTGAGGAAGATAGTGTCGCCGACAGCCAACTGGCTTTCCTTCACCTCGCTCCAGTCCTTTTCCTTGCTGGGGTCGGGCACGGAGCTGATGTGCGAGTAGATGTCGTGGCCGAGGAATTTCTTGATGTCTGGCGAGGCCAACAGGCCGCCCATTTCCTCGTTCACCTGGGCGCGCGGGTAGAGCGTGAAGGCCTCACCGGACTCCCGGTTTTTGTACTCGACGCGGTAGTAGGTGTTTTCGGGCAGGATTTCCACCGTGTCGCCGGCCTTGTAGTACACCTTGTTTTCGCGCTTGATATCGGCGCGGGCCAGGGCTTTGTACTCGTCGGCGGTGCGGAACAGCAGGTCTTTGTTGACGTAGCCGGGCACGCCGGGCACGTCGAGGTACTGGCCGGTGTAGCTCACGTCATACGGGCCCATTGGGGCCGAGTCGTTGCGCCACAGCAGCACGTTGTCGCGGTTCAGGTCTTCGGGAAACTCCTTGGAGTACACCAGACCCGACACGTTTTTGGATACGATGTTGGAGTAGCCGGCCGAGCCCAACACGCCCAGTAGCATCAGCGCAATGCCTAGGTGGGCCACGCCGCCGCCCGAGAGCTGCACGCGGCGCAGAATCAGCTGAGCAATGGTGCTGATGTTGGCCAGCACGCCAAACAGGCCGGCCGTGAGCAGAGCAATGTAGGCGGGTTGAATCTCGTGGCCATTGTAGCGCAGCAGCAGAATCACGAGGGCCGAGCCGAGCAGGGTGAGCACCAGCGGCGTACCCACGGCGTTGATGACCGTGGTTTTGTCGTTGCGCTGCCACCACATCAGCTGCGCTAGGCCCGACAGTAGCGCCACGCCCACGCCCATCCAGAGCTGGATTTTCGAGTAGTGGGCAATCTGGTCGGCGGGCAGGGCCAGGTTGGACTTGATGCCGATGAAGCCCAGGAAGGCGTTATAGACCGGAATGCTGGTGGTCACGAGCACCTGGAACGCACCCAGGCACAGCACCGTGGCGCCCACGAACACCCACAGCTCGGGGTTGTAAGTGGTCAGCTCCTTCTCGGAGATTGGAATGGATTTCCAGCGGTACACCAACAGCCCGATGGCCAGCACCACGAAGGCGCCGAGGTAGATCATCAGCTGGCCCGAGAGGCCCAGGTCGGTAAACGAGTGTACGGAGGCGTTACCGAGCACGCCCGAGCGGGTGAGGAAGGTGGCGTAAAGAATCAGCAGGAAGGTGGCTACTACTAGCACGAAGCTGGTGCGCAGGGCAGTGCGGCGCTTATCCCAGAGCACCAGCCCGTGGATGCCGGCCACCAGCACCAGCCACGGAATGTACACGGCGTTTTCCACCGGGTCCCAGTTCCAGTAGCCGCCGAAGTTTAGCGTTTCGTAGGCCCAGTAGGCGCCCATCACGATGCCGACGCCCAGCACGAGGCCGCCCCAGAGGCTCCAGCGCAACGCGGGCTTCACCCAACGGGTCAGCTCGTTTTTCCAGAGGCCAGCAATGGCGAAGGCAAACGGCACCAGCGTCAGGGCAAAGCCCAGGAACAGCGTGGGCGGGTGAATCACCATCCAGTAGTTCTGCAGCAAGGCGTTCAGGCCAGTACCGTCTTCGGGCACAAAGTTGGGGTTGAGCTTGAATACGGGCAGATCCACGAGGAAGTCGCGGAGCAGAATGAAGGGCGAGGAGCCGATTTTCACGCCGGCAGTTACCACGCCCAGAATCATGCTGGTCAGGAACAGCTGCACGCCTGCAAACACGGCCATGACGGGCGCTTCCCAGAGCTTGTTCCAGCGCATGATGGCAAAGCCCAGCAGCACGTGCCAGAAGATCCAGAGCAGGAAGCTGCCCTCCTGTCCTTCCCAGAAGCAGGAAATCATGTAGTACACCGGCAGGTGGTTGCTGGAGTGGCTCCAGGCATAGTAATACTCGTAGCGGTGCCCGTGGATGATGCCGAACAAACAGCCGATAACGGCCATTACGGCCACACCGTGCACGATGAATGCCCCGCGCCCGAGGCGCAGCCACGCTACGTCGGAGTCGCCGAGGGCCCGACCACGGGCCGCCATGAAGTAGGAATAGGCCGCTACCGTGGCTGCCACAAACGCCACAATTACGCTCAGGTGCCCGGCGTCGCCGATGAAAGTATTTAGCATTTGCTTCTAGGTGCTAACTGTCATGCTGAGCTTGCCGAAGCATCTCGCCTGCAGTGGTAATCAATTACTCTGGCAACGTCAGCGGGAGAGATGCTTCAGCAAGCTCAGCATGACGCGCTGTTCCCTTCTAGTTCACGGCCGCCGTGGCGCCCTTGATGTCCTTCTCCACGTACTTGGAAGGGCACTTCAGCAGAATCTTGTCGGCCACGAAGATGTCCTTGCGCATGGCGCCCGTAATCACCACCTGCTCCGACTTGTCGAAGTCCTGAGGCTTAGGGTTGAAGTAGATGACGCGCTGGGCAATCCGGTTGGTATCAACCAGCGTGAAGGCGAAATAGTTGGGGTCGAGGACGGGGTTGTACTCCAGGCCCAGGATGTTTTTCTGGCCGTCGCGCGGGAGGCGGCCCACCACGTGAACTTTGGTCAGGTTGCCTTCCGAGGCCCGCTCGCGGGCTTCCTTGAAGGAAACGTACACGCTGGCGTCGCCGGCGGCGCTCATGATGATGCCAATAGCCACGGCAATGACGGCAATGACAAGGATGTGTGCTTTTTTCATGGGTTGCAACAGATGGCCATAGGGGCCGGGGCAGTCAGAACAACAAAAGGAGCCGGAAAAGTCCGCAGCATGCCCGCGGCCGGCAATGATTTATGTCAGCGAAATCCTGCAGGCCGCTAGTCTTTCAGCTCGCGCTCCAGGCGGCTCACCTTGCGGTCCAGGGACACCAGCAGGGCTAGCAGCCCCGCCAGCACCACCGTTATGACGGCTACCACCACGTAGATTTTACCGTCGGCGCGGAATGCATCGGCCATTTCGGGCGAGTCGGCGGTTTGGGCGGCGGCGTGCAGCACCGGCAGCAGCAGCGCCAGGAGCAGCAGAAAGCCCGTACGGAGGCTACGCAAGCTGTTTTTCATATACCTTGAGTTTAAGCAGGGAAATGCGGCTGGCCACTTGCGCCAACCAGAAGGCCAGCAGCGTCCAGCCAATGACGGCCGGGTAGAACACGGCGCGCATGGCGTTGTCGAGGTCGTATTTGGCGAAGGCCGGGTTGCCGCCCGCGCCGGGGTGCAAAGAATCGGTGAGGCGCGGCAGAATGTAGAACAGCGGCATGGCCGTGGCAAAGGCGAAGATGTTGTAGATGGCCGAAATGCGGGCCCGCTGCTGCTCGTCCGTAAACGAGGAGCGCAACACCAGATAAGCGCCGTAGATGAGCATGGCAATGGCGGCGCCATTCAGCTTGGGGTCGTTGGTCCACCAGGTGCCCCAGGTGTAGCGCGCCCAGATGCTTCCCGTGGCCAGCCCCACAATCCCCATCAGAATCCCGATGCGGGCCGACTCGTGCGAGCGAATATCCAGCTCCGGCGTGGGCGTGCGCAGGTAGCGGATAGAGTAGTACACAGAGGCTATCAGGATGAATGTCATCCCGAACCACATGGGCACATGGAAGTAGAGGTTGCGGATGGTTTCGTTGAGAATGGCCAGCCGCGGCACCGGCACCAACAGCCCCGCCACCGCCGTGTAGAGCAGCAGCAGCACCGTCAGACCTTTCCACCAGTTGTTTTTCATGCTTGTTTAGGGCTTAGGGCTTGGGGCTTAGTGCCTAGAATTTGAAAGAGCAGCACTAGGTAAACAGGTAAATGAGCAGTCAGTTGGGGCAAACAATGGTTTTTCAACTTGGTGCTCACGGCCTAAGCACTAGGCCCTAAGCACCAGGCACTACATCAGGAGCGCCACAGAAACGGAAACAGCACGTACGACACGGCCACCACTATCATGTTCAGGGCCAGCAGTGTAAGCAGGGAGCTTTGGCTGGCCTCGAACTCCAAACCATCCAGCGCGTTCTTGGACACCTTAATCAGCAGCAGCAGCATCGGAATCATGAGCGGGAAGCCCAGCACGGCCATCAGCGTGTTGCTGTTGGAGGCCTTGGCCGCAATGCCCGACACCAGCGTGAGCGTGGAGGCAAAGCCCAGCGCGCCCAGCGCCACATTGGCCACAAACAGCGGCACGTTCTGCACAGGGTTGCCCAGAATCAGCAGGTAGAGGCCGAGGCCGGCCAGCGCCAAACCCAGCAGCAGCAGGGCGTTGTAGGCTATTTTGGCCAGAATCACGGCCTGCGGGCGTACCAGGGTGTAATAGTAGAGCATGCGGCCCCGGCTTTCCTGCAGGAAGCCCTTCGCCACGGCATTCACGGCCGAAAACAGCAGGATGATCCAGAACAGGGCATTCCAGGCCGGCGCGGGCGGAATGCCGCCCCGTACCGAAAAGCTCAGGTAACAGACGAAGACGGTGCTGCCCACGTAGAGCAGCATGCCGTTGAGGGCCGCGCGCTGCCGCCACTCCAAGCGGAAGTCTTTGATCATCAACGTTGAAATCTCACGCAGGAGCAACACGGCAACGGGTCTGGTGAACAGGACCGCAAAGATACAACCCAACTCCCGGATTAGCAGGCCCCATCCTGACACAAGCGCGCCCCAACTCAGGGAGGCGGGGCACGCAGGGCTTTCAATAGGCGGGCTTGGTTAGTCTACCAGCAGCTTGCCGGTAGCCACGCCCCCACCCTGCCGCAGCCGGTACGCGTACAGCCCCGGCGCTATGGCACGCACGTCCAGCACTACCTGGCCGTTGGTTGGGCGCTGGGCTAGTTGGGCTACCATACGGCCCAGGGCATCGAGCAACTCCAACTGCACCAGCTCAAGGCCGGGCACGCGGAAAGCCGCCCCCGACTGCGCCGGATTCGGGAAAACCTGCACGCCGGCCAGCGTGGCGGCCCTGGTAGCCAGCGGCTGCCGAAACGGCTGGAACGTGACGACACCCAGCGTGGCCTGGTCGGGCTGGTGAAAGATGTGAGTTTCAATAACCGTGGCCGAGGCCGAGCCCCAGTCGTTGTTTTTGGCGTTGACGGGGTCGGGGCCGTTGTTGTAGAAGTCGTACACCTGGCCGCCGTTGCCGTTGCCCACTAGGCGGTTCTGCCCGACGTCGGTACTGTCGGTGCCGGTGGGGTTGCCGAAGCTGATGGCCGGGCCGCCCGCCGTGCCCGAGCGCACCAGCGTCACGCCCCAGAGGTTGCCGGTTAGCACGTTGCGGCTCACCACGCCGGTCTGGGTTTGGTTGCCCTGGAAGTTGAGGCCGCTGCCGCCGGTCTGGGCGTTGGGGTTGGTGTTGTTGTTTTCCACCAAGTTGCCCGTCACGTAGCTGGCAATGCTCGACCCGATGACGGCAATGCCGTAGCGGTTGTTGCGCACCACGTTGCGCCGGATGATGGCCCGCGTGATGCCGCCGCCGCCCAACAAATTCGACACGCCAATACCGCCGGCCATGTTGGTGGCGGGGTTGCCAATCACCACGCACCGCTCAATCAGAATCGGCTGGGCGGGGTCGCCGGTGCCGAGGTTAATTTGCGGATAGTTGCCGTTTTCGGTGTCGTTGTGCCAGAAGATGCAGCTCTGGATGGTAGGCGAAGTTGGGCGGTTGGAAGGCGAGTTGATGCCGGCGCGGGCGTTGCGTACAAAGCGGCTGCGCTGCACCAAGGCCCGGTTGCCGGACAGCGCCAGCGCGCTACTGTTGGTCAGGCGCCCACCCACCGTCGACACGTTCAGCCGAAACACGCAGTCCGACACCTCAATGGATGCATCCACCACCCGCACGCCGCCGCTGCGCTCTATGGTAGTGCGGCGCAGCACCGAGCCGGCACTAGTAGCGCTCAGCTGCATGCCCAGCCAGGGCGCAGTGGCGTTCTGGGCCGTGAAAACTACCGAATCGGGCGGCGCAATATTCAGCACGCCGTCCACGCTCACCAGCGCCCGGTCGGCCACCCTAATGGTTTCGTTGGTGGTGATGCTGAGCGTATCACGCGGAGCCAGCCGGATGGTATCAGTAATAGTCCAGGTGCCGGCCGTCTGCGTTACGTAGCTGCCAGAAGCCGCGGCCAACTGCGTGAGCGTGTAGCGCCGGCCAGTGCCGGGCGTGCTGTATTGGGCACGTGCCGGCGCCGCCAAGCCAGCCAGCACCAACAGGAAGTAGAGTTTTTTCATCTTACTGATCAGATAGTTGAAAAAGAAAACCAGATCTAAACGACGCAAAAAAGCCACCCGGGTTGTCCGGGTGGCTTCTCAGTGTTCGATGTAGGATGTTTATACCGTGAGTATCCGTCAGGAATGTTCCATTGGCGAGGCATCTACGCCACCTACTATCTGCTTTATACTCTCTGCTAGAAGTCGTAGCCGAGGGTGAGGTAGAGTTTGGGGCCCTTCTGCACGTAGTCTTCCTGGCCCCAGGCGAGGTCAGCCTTGCCGTAGAAGCCCAGCAGCGTGGTCCGCATCCCGAACCCGTAGCCAATCAGCATAGGGTTACGGAAGTTGATAACCGTGGCCGTGAAGGCATTGCCGCTACCGCCCACCACCTGCGTGTTAAACGAGTTGTTTTCGTTGAAGGGGTTGTTGCCGGAGTAGGCCGTGCCGGCGTCGCCGAAGGCCGTGAGCTGCAGGTTGCGGAAGAAGCCGGAGTAGATGGGCTTATTGGACAGATACTGCACGATGGGCACCCGTAACTCGGAGTTGAACAGTACGTAGCGCGGGCCCACCCGCTTACTGTAGTTGAAGCCCCGCAGGTTGGTCACGAACTGCTGGTAGAAGATATCCGACGGCTCGGCCGTGGCATAAGTGTTGGTGAGCAGTTGCTGGTCCTGGTAGTCGTAGTTCAGCCAGTTGTCCATGCCGCCGAGGCGGAACTGCTGCTTGTTCTGCCCGAAAAACTGCCCGTAGCTGGCCCGGTTGGCCCAGATGATCTGGCGGTGGATTTTCTGGTAGTGGCGCAGGTCCACGTAGATTTTGCCGAAGTCCTGGTTGTTGCCGTCGAAGCTGTTGAGCTTCAGCACCCCGATTTTCATGCGGGTGCCTTCCAGCATATTCACGCCCGTCGAAACGGCGTTATCGAACACCAGCTCGCCGTTCACGCCCAGGTAGTTGCGGTTGATGTCATTGGCCCCCGACAGCTCGTCGAAACGGCTGCTGGAGATATTCACGAAGCGCGGGCCGCCGCGTACGCTCAGGTTGTGGGTGAGCGGGTAGGCAATGGTGGGCGCAATTTCGTGGCGTCCGAAGCGCACCCGACCCAAGGCCTGAATGTCGAAGAAGTAGGCCTGCTTGTCGTAGCGGATGCTCCAGTCGTAGCGGTGCTTGAGGTTGGTGTACTCGGCGAAGATGTTGCTGGTGCGCAGGTCGGTGAGGGCAAAGATGCCGGCCCGGATGCGGTGGTTTTCAAACAGGTCCGACATGTTCACCTGCCCAATCAGACCCAACCCCAGCAGCGGATCAGAGTACAGCGACGACACCACGTTGTCGATGTTGAAGCGCGTATCGTAACGGAACGGGCCGCTGGCGGCCTGGGGGGCAGCGGCCAGCGGGGCCTGGGCCACTGGCGCGGCTACGGTTGGGGCCGTGCGCGTCCGCCGGGTGGCGGTGCCGGTGCGGCTGGCGGGCAGGTCCTCATCAAACTGATAGTCGCTGGTGTTGATGGGCGTGTTGGTGTTGCGCGTCGGGCTGGCGGCCTGCTCTACCGGCGTTTCAGAAGAAGCCGGAGTTGGCGCCGGAACCGGAGCCGGCGCGGCTTTCACCGGGGCGGGCTTCGAGCGGTCTTCCAGCGTTTCCTGCCGGGCCGTTTTGTAGAGCACCACGTTGTCGGGCAGCGGGTAGCTCGGGTACAGATACACGAAGTCGCGGGCCCGGTCGGAGGTCACGAAGCCCAGCGTAGTGGTAGCGGGGTTGTAGTCGAAGCCCTTGAGGTTGGTACGGAACGTGCTGACCGGCGTGCGCTGCCGGGTGCGCAGCGAATACCGATACACGCTGCGGATACCACTTTCCTCGCCCAGATATAGGATTTCGTCGTCGGAAACGGCCCGGGGCAGGCGCTCATTGGAAATGGTGCTCACCAGCAGCTCCACGGGCTGGGCGCGGCCATCGAGGTGATACAGAAACAGGTCGTAGTTATTAACAACGCCGCCGAAGCTGCCCCGCGCCGTGCCGGCCGAGTCCAGCCAGCGGTTGGAGCTGAAGGCAATTGCGCTGCCGCCGGGCAGAAATACCGGTTCCACGTCATCGAACACGTCGTTGGTGAGCTTCTCGGGGCGGCGGCTACCGGCGCGCAGCACGTACAGGTCACCCTGCCCGTTCGAAACGCCCGTAAACACCAGCGACTTGCCATCAGGCGAGTAGCTCAAGCCCAGCACCTGCTGAAAAGGCTCGAAAATAGACGAGCCCTTGTCGCCGACAAAGGGCAACGCTTCCTTGAAGCGGGCCACCAGCCCAGAGGCCCCGCCGTCGGCCGGACGCAGGCGCAAGCTCATCAGGCCCTTCTGCACTTCGGCCACGGCCACCTGGCCGTTTCCGCGCCAAGCCAGCACCGGCAGGCGGGTTTCCACCTGCTGGCCGGGGGTTTTGTAGCCGCCGCGGTGCACGGTGTGCCGGCCCGAGCCGTCGCGGTTGGCCACCAGCACTTGGTAGCGGCCCCGGTCGTTGCTCACGTAGGCCAGCTGCTGCCCGTTGGGGCTCAGCACCGGCTCCGAATACTGAATGTTTTTGCGGTTGCTGCCGGTGAGGGCACGGGCCTCGTCCAGATCCACGAAGGCCGTTTGGGGCTGGGCGTTGAGCTGGCGGTAGTAGGCCAGCCAGTCTTTCAGAAACAGCTTGTATGGCACATTCAGCGAGGAGCTGATGCCCACTTCCACGTCGCGGGTGATGCGCGTGAGGTTGAGAATGTTCTGGATGCTGGCGTAGCCGTAGCGCTCGGCAATGTAGTTCCAGACGCTCTGGCCGGCCAGCTGGGGGTTGCGCAGAAAGAACGGCGCCGTGCGGTTGCCCTCGTACTGGCGGGTCATGTCGCGCATGTAGTCGTCCATTTCCACGCTCCAGCCCTCGGAGGCGTAGGCCGAGGCGCCGCCCACAAACCAGTCGGGCAGTTGCAGCAGGTAGGTGCTCTGGATGACTTCCTTCAGCGAGCCACCGTACATCATGTCGTTGAGCAGCACGCGGGTCACCTGGTAGCTCAGGTCGCGCTTGAACTGGGTTTGCTGGCCCTGGAAGGCCAGCTGCACCTTGCTCATGCGCGTGAGGTCGGTTTCGCCGCCGGTCTGGTACTTGTCCTGGTCGAGGCCGATGTTGCTCTGGCGCAGGTCACTCACCGAGTTGTAGAGCATCACGGTGGTTTTCGAGTACGGATAGTACCCCACCAGCCCAGTGATACGCTGCAGTTCCTGCTCGGCGTACTCGGCGGCGCGGCGCGCACTCACGTCGCCGCCACCATAGTAGTAGATGTTGAAGTTCTGGGTGCTCAGCAGCTGCCAGTCGAAATCCTTATACTGAATCCGCACCCGCCCAAACGCCTCCTGCGAGGTCTGGGCCTGGGTGGCGCCGGCGGCGGCCAGCACCAACGCCCCACTTACCACCGCCAGCTGTCGGGCCGACTTCAGCCACCGAAAAAAGGATACGTGCTTCATATAGTAGTCGATTCGGTAAGTAAGCCACCGGCGCGCTCCGGGCACCAGCCACTCTGAGGGTTCTTAGGAAGAAAAACCCGCAGCCGACGGGGCCGCGGTATACAACGCCTGATAGCGCCGGATATTGACCTCGGGCCACAGCTCGGCCTCCGGGTGTTCCAGATAATCGGCCAGCAGGATGGCCAGCCGCGGAGCCAGCAGCACGCCCTTCGAGCCGAAGCCATTGAAGATACTCACTTCCGGCGTTTCCGGATGCCGCCCCAGCAGCGGTTTCCGGTCGCGCACGGCCGGCCGTACGCCGGCCCGCTGCCCTACCACCCCAAAGGGCAGGCTGACGGCGGCGGCCAGGCGCTGGCTGAGCTCCTGCGTCGCCTCGGGCGTGATGCCTTCGGCGAAGGGCGGCCAGCGGTAGGTGGCGCCCACTCGGAACTGCCCGTCGCCGAGCGGCACCACGTAGGCCCCTTTGTTGATTACCTGCGCCTCCGAGAGGCCCGGACACTCAACATCCAGCACCTCGCCCTGGTTGGGCGTGAGCGGCAGCCAGCTGAAAAAAGGATTCTGCAGCGCGGCGGCTCCTTCGCAGCAAATAAAATGCCGCGCCTGTATCCGCCCGGCGTAGGTTACGCCCGCCGGGCCGGTAACGAGCTGCTGCCAGTCAAAAGTTTCGTGCTGCAGGGTTCCGTTGGCGAGGCTTTCGGCGGTGAGAGCGGCCAGCAGCTCGCGCAGCCGCAGATAGCCGCCGCGCCGGATGCGCAGGCCCCCAAATTCGTCGCGGACGCCCGGTACCGGCGGCAGCGGCGCGCCGGCATCTTCCACAAAATCCTGCCACGGGTGGTCGGCGCTGCGGGCCAGCATGGTGTTCTGCTCCGCCACCGACGAAAACAGCTTCCAGACCGGCAGCTGCACGAAAAACTGCTCGCCAAAGTGGGCAGCCATGTCGCCGTAGAGCTGCTCGGCGGCCGTAATCATCTCGTCGGCGCGCCAAGCCAGGGCAAAGCGCTTGCCGGCCACCGGGTTGATGAGGCCGGCGGCCACGTTGGAGGCCGAGTTGGGGTTGGGGGCATCGAGCACCAGCACGCGGCGGCCGCGGCGGCGCAGCTCCCAAGCCAGCGTGGCGCCCGCAATGCCGTGGCCCAATATCAGATAATCGTAGTCGGTCATGGGAGGCAAGGTAGCAGAAGCGCGCCGTACTCAGCCGCCAGCGTGTAGCGCGGGGGCGGCGGCGCCGTTCTTAATGGAGTAAGACTCGTAACTTACCACGCAGTTCCAACGCGCGTCCTTTTTTCCTTTTTGCATGACCGTTTCAGGGTTTACGTTCAACGCCTTTTCCGAGAATACCTACCTGCTTCATGATGCCACCAGCCAGTGCGTGGTGGTAGACCCCGGTTGCTACGACCGGGCCGAGCAGGCTGCCTTGCAGGCGTTCATCACCGACCACCAGCTACAGGTGGTGCTGCTGCTGAACACCCACTGCCACATCGACCACGTATTCGGCAACCAGTTTGTGCTGGACACTTACAAGGTGCCGTTTCTGATTCATGAGGCCGACCTGGCCACGCTGCGGGCCGTGCCGGCCTATGCGCCCAGCTACGGCTTTCCGCACTACACGCCCGCCGAGCCTACCGGCTTCCTGACGCCCGGCACGCCCGTGCGCTTCGGCGACACCGAGTTGGAAGTGCGCTTTGCGCCCGGCCACGCCCCCGGCCACGTGGTGTTCTACCACGCCCCTACCAAGGTGGTTATCGGCGGCGACGTGCTGTTTCAGCAGAGCATCGGCCGCACCGACCTGCCTGGCGGCGACCATGCCACCCTGATTGAGAGCATCCGCACCCAGCTGCTGACGCTGCCCGACGATGTAACAGTATACCCCGGCCACGGCCCCGCTACCAATATTGGCGCCGAGCGCCGTTCCAATCCGTTTTTGCGCTAGGCTTTCCTTCATGGCTATTAAAAAGCATCTTCCCAACGCCCTGACGTGCCTGAACCTGTTGTGCGGCTGCGTGGCGCTGACCTTTATCCTGGGCATGACTCCAGCCCAGATTGAGGGCGGCGGACCTTCGTATATTTTCTCGGCGGACACCTGGCGGCCACTGGTGCTGGCGGCTTACCTGATCGGCATTGCGGCCATAGCCGACTTCCTCGACGGGCTGGTGGCGCGGGCGCTGCACGTATCGTCGCCGATTGGCAAGGATCTGGATTCGCTGGCCGACATGGTGTCGTTTGGGGTGGTGCCGGGCGCCATTCTGTTCAAGCTGCTGCAGCAGGTGCTGCCCATGTACGGCCTGCCGCTGGGCCTGGCCTATCTGGCTTTCACCATCAGCATCTTCTCGGCACTGCGGCTGGCCAAGTTCAACAACGACACCCGCCAGTCCGACTCGTTCATCGGGCTGCCCACGCCGGCCTGCACGCTGGTGGTAGCCTCCTTGCCGCTCATCCTCACCTACGACTCGTTCGGCGTTTCGGCGTTGATTCTGAATCCATGGGTGCTGCTGGGACTTACGCTGCTGCTCTCGGGCCTGCTGGTGGCCGAAATTCCGCTGTTCGCCCTGAAGTTCAAAAACCTCACCTGGCAGGACAATTCGCTGCGTTTCGTGTTCTTGTTGCTGTCGGTGGGGCTGCTGGTGGGGCTGCAATCCGCGGCGGTTCCGCTCATCGTACTGCTCTACGTGCTGCTGTCGGTGGTGCGGCCGGCTGCCCGCTGATTTTTGTGCTGCTGCATCACAATATTTGCATACCCGGAGAGTTAATCCATTTCAGGCCCGCCGCAGTGAACCGGCGCCTGATCTGGCTTGTTGCAGGGCCACAGATTGCCACGCGTTAACGCTCTATTGACCAAAACTCTATGCGCTACTTTACTTTCTTGGTAGTCTGCGGCTGGCTGCTGCTGGGGCTCGCCCAGTCGGGGCAGGCACAGGACGGCCGCCGCTCGGTTTCGCGCCAGCTCACCTGGCAGGGCGCCGCCGAGGTAGTAGGCCCCGATGGGAAGCTGCACCGCATCCCGTCGTTTGTGGGGATGCAGCCCCGTCGGGGTGTAGTACAGGCCTATACCGTTATTTCGGTGCTCGGCACCGTAGCCGAGGGCCAGATGCAGAAAGCCGTATACGAGCCGTTTACACCAGCCGAGGCCGCCCTGCTCAAGAACTTCAAAGACGCAACCGCTACGCCGCAACAGTTCAGCGGCAACGAGAAAGGCCAGCCCGTTACGCTGGTGCTGCTGCCCACCATCCGGCGCAGCGCCCAGTCGGGCCAGCCTGAGAAGCTGGTTTCGTTCGAGTACAGCTACACGCTGGCGCCGGCCGTAGCCCAGCGCGGACAAAGCATCCGCTATGCTGCTAACTCGGTGCTGCGCTCCGGCACCTGGTATAAAGTAGGCGTCGACCGGAGCGGCATCTTCAAGCTCGACCGTGCTGCTCTCTCGGCCATGGGTGTTGATGTGCAGAGCCTCGACCCCAGCCGCCTGCAGGTGTACGGCAACGCCACCGGCCTGCTGCCCCAGGCCATCAGCACTCGCCGCCCCGACGACCTAGTGGAAAACGCCGTGTACTTCTCCGGCGACGCCAACGCCACCCTCGACGCCAACGAGTACTTCCTGTTTTATGCCCGCGGCCCGCACGTGTGGGAGCCCGAGCCCACGGCCGGCGCCCAGCGCTTCCGCCACATTCAGAACATCTATTCCGATACGGCCTACTATTTCGTGACCGTGGCCCCAGCCCCGCGCACGGGCCGCCGCGTGGCGGCCGCCCCCGCCGCGGGTACGGCCAACGCCCCGGCTGTCACGCAGTACGCCGCCCGCTGGTTTTGGGAGCGGGAGTACGTAAACCTGGCCAAATCGGGCCGGGTGTGGCTGGGCGAAGGCTTCACTGCTTCCAGCAACACCGCCCAGAACTTCGATACCGACCTGTCTGACCTGGTAGCCGGCGCGCCGGTGCAAGTGACGGCCTCCCTGGCCGGCCGCTCCACCAGCAGCCAGGCTTTCCGCATTACGGTTGGCTCCGCTACACTGGTGCAGAGCATTCCGGCCGTCGTGCGTAGCGACTACCCCGAGTACGCCGCCACCAGCCTGCAGACCCAGACGGTCGTTCCCACCGCTACCAGCGGGCCGCTGCGGCTGGGCCTCACCTTCACCAGCTCCGACGCCTCGGCCGATGGCTACCTCGACTATCTGGAAGTGAATGCCCGGCGGCCGCTACGGCTTACGGGCCCGCAACTGGAGTTCCGCTCGTTTGAGAACGTGCGGGCCGGTGGCGTCACGCCCTTTACGTTGGCTGGCGGCAACGGCACCACTCAGGTCTGGGACGTCAGCAACCCACGCCGGCCCCGCGCCTATGCTCTCAACGGCGCCGGCACGTTTGTGGCCCCTACGGATTCGCTGCGCGAGTTTGTAGCCTTCGATCCGGCCGGTTCATTTCCGGCCCCGCGCAGCTTCGGTCGCGTCAGCAACCAGGATCTGCACGGCACCCTCAACCCGGGCCGCGACCTGGACATGGTGATTGTGACTTACCCGGCCTTCCGGGCGCAGGCACAGGAGCTGGCCGACTGGCGCCGCACCAACGATGGCCTGAAAGTGGCCGTCGTGACCACCACGCAGGTGTACAACGAGTTTGGCGGCGGCAGCCAGGATGTGTCGGCCATCCGTGACATGATGAAGATGGTGTACGACCAGCGCGATTCGCCGCGCCGCAATCAGTACCTACTGCTCTTCGGCGACGCTTCCTACGACTACAAATCCAAACCGTCAAACCTCACCAACACCGCCAGCCTGCCCGATTGGTGGAGCAAGCGCGTGCCCGGCAGCGGTGACCGGATTGCGCAGAACTACGTGCCCACTTACGAGTCGCGCGAGTCGTTTGCGCAGATCCTGCCCCGCGTCAATAGCTTCGGCGACCAGACGTTCTGCTCCGATGACTACTTCGGGATGCTGGATGATAATGAAGGCGAGTGGCCGGAAACCTATGGCGCCAACGGCATCATGGACGTAGCTGTCGGCCGCCTGCCCATCCGCACGCCGGTGGGCGAGCCCAACTCCACCGCGCAGGCGTCGGCGATGGTGAAGAAGCTCAAGGACTACGACTTGCGGCCTTCGCTGGGCAAGTGGCGCAACCGCCTCACCTTCGTGGCCGACGACCAGGATGGCAGCACATACCCTCGCGACTACGCCGAGCCGCTCATCAGCCAGATCAGCCGCCAGCAGCCGGCCTTCAACTTCCGCAAGGTCTACCTCGATATGTACCCGCAGATCAACGCCAACGGCGAACGGTCGCCGGACGCCGAGCGGGCCGTGGATGAGTCGTTTGAGCAGGGCTCGCTGATTATCAACTACAACGGCCACGGCGGCCCCGATGCCCTCACCGACGAGAAAATCCTGACCCGCGAATCGGTGCTGCGCCTGCGCAACCTGAGCCGCCAGACGTTCATGGTCACCGGCACCTGCGACTTCAGCTACTACGACAACCCCGAGAAAACCTCGGCCGGCGAGTTGACCCTGACCGACGTGGAAGGCGGCGCTATGGGTTTGTTCACCACTACTCGCCTCGTTTACGGCTCCACGCTGCTGATTACACCTTTGCTCGACTCGGTGCTGTCGGTACGCAGCGGCCAGGCCACCCGCATCGGCGACGCCGCCCGCTACTCCAAGTTCATTGGCTCTAACGACCCGCTGAACCGCAACTACGTGCTGCTCGGCGACCCCAGCATCCGGCTGGCCCGCCCCGATGTGGCCATGACGCTGGACTCCATCAACGGCGTGGCCCTCACCCCTACCTACAACCAGCCACTCACGGCCCTGTCGCGGGTGCGGCTGTCGGGCTCGGTGCGCAACACGGCTGCCGTCACGTCTTCGCTCAACCCCAACTTCTCCGGCACCGCCCAGATTACGGTGTATGAGAAGCCCAGCACCATCACCACGCTGGCCACTTCGCCGCTGGACATTCCGCTACCCGTTCAGGTGCAGGAAAACATCATCTATGACGGCCAGGCTACCATCACAAACGGCCGCTTCAAAGTAGAGTTCGTAGTGCCCCGCGACATCAACTACAGCCTGGGGCTGGGGAAAGTGAGCCTCTATGCATCCAACCGCTCGGGCGCCATCGTAGATGCGCACGGCTACCGCGCGGTACCGGTGGGCGGCGCTTCCACCACGGCCAGCACCGATACCATTCCGCCGCGCATCCGCCTGTTCATGGACAATGAGAAGTTCGTGTTCGGGGGCCTTACTGGCAATACCACTACTCTCATTGCCCGCCTCTTCGACGAAAGCGGCATCAACACCACCGGCTCCGGCATCGGCCACGAAATAACGGCCACCCTCGACAACGACCCCACCAAGCTCACCATCCTCAACTCGTTCTACGTGGCCAGCGTCGACAGCTTCCAGGCCGGCCGGGTGGAATACTTGTTCAAGGACCTAACTACCGGCCCGCACGTGCTGCACCTCAAAGCCTGGGACACCTACAATAACTCCGCCATCCGCGACGTAGAGTTCATTGCCGCCTCCACCGACAAGCTGGCCCTGAAACACGTCCTGAACTACCCCAACCCGTTCTCCACCACCACCACCTTCCACTTTGACCACAATCGTCCGGAAGACGCCCTCGACGTGCAGGTGCAGATTTTCACCGTCTCGGGCCGCCTCGTCCGGACGCTGCAAACAACGGTGGGCGGCGGCGCGTCGCACGTGCCGGCCAACTTCTCTGACCCGTCGCTGTCGTGGAACGGCCGCGACGAATTCAACGACCAGCTGGCCCGCGGCGTGTACGTGTACCGGGTGAGCGTCCGGTCGCAAAAAGACCAAGCCACGGCCACCAAGTTCGAAAAACTGGTTATTCTGAATTAACCCTTTGGCATTTTCGCCTACCTTTCCGCGTTCCTCATTTTCTCCTGTATGACCCCATTGAAACTGTCTGTGCGTTTTGCGCTGCTTTCCGGATTTATCGGCCTGCCGTTGATTGGTGCGGCCCAAACCGAACCGAATACGCTCACCACGGCTGTTCCGATCCTGACCATCAGCCCCGATTCGCGTGCCGCGGCCCTCGGGGAAGCTGGCGTAGCTACCTCGCCAGATGCTAACTCCGGCTACCACAATGCCGGTAAGCTGGGCTTCGTCACCACCAAGTACAGCTTCTCGCCGTCGTACTCGCCCTGGCTGCGCAACGTCACCGACGACATGGGCCTGGCCTATCTGTCGGGTACCGCCAAAATTGGCGCCCGCTCGGCCATATCAGCTTCGCTGATGTATTTCGACCTCGGCACCATCTCCTTCCGCGACGATTTCAACGTCTCGAAAGGCGACTACAACCCGAAAGAGTATGCCTTCAGTGTGGCCTACGGTCAGAAACTGACCGACAACTTCGGCGTTGGGGTAGCCGCGCGCTACATCCGCTCCAACCTCACCGGCAACAGCAGTGGCACCGATTCGCGTCCTGGCAACGCCGCCGCTGTCGACCTGGGCGCCTACTACAACAAGGACCTGTCTATCGGCGCCGCCGATTACAACCTGGGTTTGGGGGCCACCATCACCAACATCGGCAACAAAATCACTTACACCAGCGCCACCCAGGCCGACTTCCTGCCCACGCGGCTGAAGCTTGGTTTCGCCCTTACCCGCGAGCTGGACGCCTACAACAAAATCACGCTTACAGTCGACGGCGCCAAGCTGCTCACGCCGACTCCCTTCTATGTGGAAGGCGACACAACGGGTCAGTTGAAGACCATCCGGGCTGAAAACCTGGACCGACGCAACAAAGGCATCGTAGCGGCCGCACTGGGTTCATTCAGTGACGCTCCCGGCGGGTTCCGCGAAGAGCTACGCGAAGTCAACCTCTCGGCTGGCGCCGAATACACGTACAACGATCTGTTGATGGCCCGCGTAGGCTACTTCTACGAGCCCCGCGTGAAAGGCGACCGGCAGTACCTGAGCTTTGGCTTGGGTGTCCGCTACCAGGTATTTGGGGTAGACGGTGCCTACCTGGTGCCCAACTCCCGCGCCAATCCTCTGTCGCAAACCATCCGCATTTCGCTCCACTTCAATTTCAACGAGCTCGACCAGGCCTTTGGCGATGGTTCCAGCTCCCCGGTCAACTAACCCTTTTCTATTGCTGATGCTCGACCGACAAGTCGCTCCTCCCGTTCAGCCGCTGGCCAGCGTAACGCTGCCCGCGGCTGACGTGTTTTCGCTCCCTAACGGAGCGCGCCTGCACGTAATGCGCAACGATGCCCAGCCTGTGGTTCGCCTGCAGGTGGTAGTGCCCGCCGGCAAGTGGTACGAGCCCGCGCCCGGCGTCTCGCTGCTCACGGCCCGCATGCTGCTCGAAGGCACCACCACCCGCACCGCCCGCCAGATTGCCGATGAAGTAGCCTTCTACGGCGCCTCCCTGGAGTGCGAGCAAAGCTTCGACCGCGCCACCCTTACCCTGTACTGCCTCACGCGCCACCTGCCGCGCCTGCTGCCGCTGGTGCAGGATGTACTGACCAACCCCACCTTCCCCGCCACCGAGCTGGAGCTGCTTAAAAACCGCACCATCCAGAACGTGCGGGTAGAGCGCCAGAAAACCAGCTACCTCGCCGCCGAACGGTTCTCCCACAACCTCTACGGCGCCACGCACCCTTACGGCAGCACCTTCAACGAGCAGCTTTTCGCCACCGTAGCGCAGGATGCCCTCCAGGCTTTTCATCGCGCCAACTACTCGCTGGACAAAACCGAGGTGTTTCTGTGCGGTGATGTAGCGCCCGCCGACCAGAATCTGGTATCTGACCTGCTGGGAAACGCGCAACCGTCTGCTGTGCCGCTGTCTGCCAGAGAAACGCTTCCCCTGGCCAACCAGCCGGCCCACGACTACGTCACGGTGCCCGACAGCATTCAGGCCGCCCTACGCATCGGCCGGCCGTGGCCCGCCCTCACCCATCCCGATACGCACAAGCTGCAAGTCCTCGTGAAGGTGTTGGGCGGCTACTTTGGCTCACGCCTGATGAAGAACATCCGCGAGGATAAGGGCTTCACCTACGGCATCTACTCCAGCATCGGCCCCCGCGAGCATGCTACGTCCTTTGTCATCGGCACCGATGTCAATGCCAATAGCGCCAACGCTGCCATTCGCGAAGTTCACCATGAGCTCCAAGTGCTGCAAAACGAACTTATCCCGGCAGACGAACTCCAGACCGTCAAAAACTACATGACCGGCAAGTTCGCCAATGAGCTCAGCACCGTGTTCGAGCAGTGCGACAAATACAAGAATATTGTCTTCCTGAACCTGCCTGCCACCTACTATTCCAACTTCATCGAGCAGGTAAACCAGGTAACGGCCGAGAAGCTACTCACACTATCCCAGCACTACCTTTCGCCCGCTGATATGATTGAAGTAGTAGCAGGCCCCGGGAAATAAAACCGTACTGCCAATACAAGAAGAAGCCAGCCGCGTACAGCGGCTGGCTTCTTTTTTTCCTATAACAGTCAGTATTCCATGATAAGGTATCATTGCTAACGCAACACCACAACCAGAGCTATACAAAAATATACATACCTCAACAGGGTCACGCTTGAAAAGCCGTCTGGCACTCACAAGGTAAAGCAGTGCCGCACGCATCCGCATATCAAAGTGGCCTTACTGATTAGCCAACTCAAGCTGCGGCCGATAAGCTGGCCCATGACAAAGGATCTGGAACAACAGCTCTTCCAGCCGTCGGGCCGCTCTTATCAGGCCTATATAGCCCGTATTGCCAGTTGCCGATCCCCCCCTCACTCCGCCCACCCTGACAGTTGAGAGAGCAGCTCGGAGCCTGAGCTGAATCCTAGGTTTGCTAGAGATGCTCAAACGGAGCCGTGGCGATAAATAGATAAGCAGTGGCACGACGTCTCATAAACTTCAAAGATGTATTATTTCAGCAACCCGTATAAACGCCGCTGCCCCCGCGCCAGGCCCCGGGAAG